>NZ_JPRD01000027.1 GCF_000817815.1 Vibrio owensii CAIM 1854 = LMG 25443 | reverse complement strand
GTTAAAATAGCTGTCCCCCCATACGGATAATACTCTTCCATACTGATGACGTGACCACTGCTGTCTACCTCTAGATTGCAGCTACCGATAAGACTGTCGTAACTGTACCTGACTTGGTCATTACTTATCTCACTTGGCCCTCCCTTTTCCCAGTGCAACACTCGTACTTGAGCTCGACCTGCCTCACCTATAGTAATAACCTGCAAGCTTTCCGTTTCTGTGTTGTCCTGCGCTACGCTGCGTAACTCTATCCCTGGTAAATAAAGTGCCCGTAATGTCTGTACACTACTCGCTGCCTTTTGTTTGCTGACTTTTAACAGGCGTTGGCTGCCCGCATCATAGCGGTAGCTCTCTACGTCATCCATGTCACTATCACGCGCGACTGGCGTTACCTTCAGCAATTCATTGCGCGGCGTCCAGATAAGGTGTTGCCCTAATTGCAGCTGTTTTTGTTGGCCGCCCACGGTAAAGAACTCATCGACGTCCGAAGCGTTTTCCGTCAGCGTACTCTGGACACTTCGGTTGCTGCTGTCGCTTACGGTGAAAGTGGTTGTATAGTAATTGCTCGTTGCCGGTGCGCTGTGGTTGACTTTGATTAAGTTTCCTGCATCGTCATAAGTATAAGTGCGGGTGTAGTTTGTGTACGCTGAGCTGTCTGATGAGAGGGGGATTGTTGCAGACGGTAAGTGATTGCTTTGCTGGCCGGCATTGGCCATTTCACGACCAGTAGCTTGGACCAACTGATAGAGGCTATCGTAAGTATAGGTATTTTTCGGTACCACTTTCTGATTGCGCCAAAAGCGGGTCTCTTCTGCATCATTATTGATTGTTACCACGTTACCTACTGGGTCATATTCGTAGCGAAGGTCTTGCAACACCTTCGCACCAAGAGCATGCCCTGTCGGACGCTCTGTTCTTATCCCAATTAAACGTTGTGTTTCTGGCTCATACGAGTATGTCGTAACCACGCCGTTACCCTGCTCTTCACGCAGTTTTTGTCCTGCTGCTGAGTACATCAAGGATTTTACAATGGTTTGTTCTGCTTTCCCTTTCAGGGTCAGCCAACTGCCTGACATCAAGCCCGATACATCGTACGCCACTCGTTGTACGTTGCCTTTGGTGTCGGTCGTGGTTAACACTGTGCCTGTGGCATCGGATGTGGTTAGCGTGACATAGTCCTCTTTACTGAGTTGGTCATTCCAAACAGAAGCGTCTCCTCCCTGCCAATCTGCTACAACATCTGGATTATCGGCATCTTTCAATAAACGGCGACTGACAGAGAGAGCAACTCCAGTAAGAGCAATGCTGTCGGTCTGGACTAAGCCCGCCGTATCGTAGTGGCTAATGCACTGACCGGCGAGGTTTTGGGCCTTTTCCGCTTCTGTATTACTCGCATACACAAATCGCTCTGTGATACGGGCGGCATCCCCGGTGACTTGCTCTGTGATACTCAGTGGACGACCTGGTAATGACGCCCCCTCATATTGCCAAGTTCGAGTCACCGCATGGCTCTTGTCCTCCGATCCGTCGGCCGCTGTGCTTATATTACTGACAGCAATGAAAGCTCGTCCAGCGGTATCGCTGAGACTGAACGAGGTACCATTATCTACGCCCTGAGTACGTAGAACTTGACCTGTAAGGTCAGTCAAGTAGTGGAAGTTTGCCTTTCCGCTCAGGTGCAAACGATGGTCTGCACTTTGCTTTAGAACGCCACGTGTATCGTACTGGTGATGCGTAATGCGTGTCTGTGCCGTGCCTGGCTTATCAGGGTGGCGGTAGTATGCGATATCACGCACTGACAGCCCACGGTTATCTAAAACCGTGACGGAGGGGGTATTGCTGAACAATGTACTCATTATGTTTTCCTGTT
>NZ_JPRD01000026.1 GCF_000817815.1 Vibrio owensii CAIM 1854 = LMG 25443 | reverse complement strand
GAAGCAGAAGCAGAAGCAGAAGCAGAAGCAGAAGAGCCACAAGTGCCGGTTGCGCCTCGTGTCCAAGAACAAGAAAAGCCAACCGAAAGCTTCTTTGCTCGTCTGAAGCGTAGCCTAAGTCGCACCAAGGCAAACATTGGTGCGGGTTTCTTCGGTTTGTTCAGCGGTAAAAAAATCGATGAAGACCTTTTCGAAGAATTAGAAGAACAGTTGCTTATCGCCGACGTGGGTATGAATACCACCACGAAAATCATCAATAACCTGACAGAGAAAGCCTCTCGCGGTGATTTGAAAGATGGCGAAGCGCTTTACGGCTTGCTAAAAGAAGAGATGGCCGAAATCCTATCTAAAGTAGAGCAACCGCTTGAGATCGATACCAACAAAACGCCTTACGTTATCTTAATGGTCGGTGTGAATGGTGTTGGTAAGACAACGACAATCGGTAAGCTAGCGAAGCAATTCCAAAGCCAAGGTAAAAAAGTCATGCTTGCAGCGGGCGATACTTTCCGCGCCGCAGCCGTAGAGCAACTACAAGTTTGGGGTGAGCGTAATAACGTTCCTGTGATTGCTCAGCACACAGGTGCTGACAGTGCTTCCGTTATCTACGATGCGATTGAAGCGGCAAAAGCACGCGGTGTGGATGTTGTTATTGCCGATACTGCAGGTCGTCTACAAAACAAAGCCAACCTAATGGAAGAGTTGCGTAAGATCGTGCGTGTGATGAAGAAGATTGATGACTCTGCACCACACGAGATCATGCTGACGCTAGACGCAGGTACAGGTCAAAATGCGATTAGCCAAGCGAAACTTTTCAGTGATGTTGCCCCTCTAACCGGGATTACATTGACTAAGCTGGATGGTACGGCGAAAGGTGGCGTTATCTTTGCTATTGCTGATCAGTTCGAAATTCCAATTCGCTATATTGGTGTAGGCGAAGGCATTGAAGACTTGCGTCCATTTGAAACTCAAGAGTTCATTGACGCTCTGTTTAGCCGCGAAGAATAACAAGAGTTAGAGGAAATCAACGGTGATCAAATTTCAGCAAGTGAGCAAAGCTTACCGAGGTGGTCGACAAGCTTTGCAGAAAGTCGACTTTCACCTTCGACGCGGAGAAATGGCGTTTTTAGGCGGACATTCCGGAGCAGGTAAAAGTACCTTGTTGAAACTGATATGTGCGATAGAGCGTCCAACCGATGGCAAAGTCCATTTTAATGGCCACGACATCACGCGTATCCCAAACAAAGACATTCCGTTCTTACGTCGCAACATCGGGATTGTTTTCCAAGATCACCGTTTATTGATGGATCGCAGCGTCTTCGACAATGTCGCGCTGCCAATGCGCATCGAGTCGATTTCTGAAAACGAAATCAAACGCCGTGTTTCTGCGGCGTTGGATAAAACGGGCTTGCTTGATAAAGCCCGTTGTTTGCCAAGCCAGCTCTCTGGTGGTGAACAGCAACGAGTTGGTATCGCACGCGCTGTCGTGAATCGACCAACCTTACTGGTGGCGGATGAGCCAACTGGTAACCTCGATCCAGAATTGTCTAACCGTGTGTTACGACTATTCGAAGAATTTAACCGTGCAGGCGTAACGATCCTTCTTGCGACGCACGATATCGGGTTAGTAAACACTCGCCCACAATATCGCCATTTTGAATTGAACCAAGGCTTCCTAAGTGAGGTAGAAGACTATGGTAGGTAACAAGCGCACCCAGAAAAAAGGGAAAGGTCGCAGTGCCAAGCGTGCAAATACCGATGGTTTTTTCTCTGTCCATGTAAAACAAGCAAAATCTTCTTTTGGCGCATTATGGCGTCGTCCATTAGGTAACATTCTTACCTTGGCCGTCATTTCGGTAGCGTTAGCGATGCCGGCTTGTTTGTATTTGCTGGGTAAAAACGTGGCGAGTGCTGCGCAAGACGTCGCGTCGCCATCCCAAGTAAGTGCTTACTTAGTCGAGGGCATGCCTGACGCGCGTGTGATGGTGCTAAAAGATCAGATTGAAACTTGGCCTTTGGTAAAAGAGGTGGAATATATTTCGCCGCAACAAGGTCTATCTGATTTAAGCCAATACGCCGGCTTTGACCAAGCGTTGAGCTTATTGAGTGGTTATGCGCTTCCTGGTGTGTTGGTGATTACGCCAGATTCAGAACAAAAAAGTGATATTCAGTCGCTTGCTAAAGAAGTTCGTGAGCAACAAGACGTTACCGACGTTAGGCTCGATGAAGACTGGCTAGCGCGCCTTGATGCGATAAAAACCCTTGCTAGCATTATTGTCATCACCCTGACAGTGCTGATGTTGGGTGCTGTATTTTTAATCGTCGGCAATACATTGCGCTTTAATGTGCTGGCGAACAAAGAAGAGATTCAAACCATGAAGCTGATTGGTGCAACCGACAGCTTCATTCTGCGCCCTTACTTATACACTGGCATGTGGTTCGGTGTTCTTGGGGCCAGCATTGCGTGGCTAGTGACGGCATTGATTACGGTTGTTATGAACAATGCGGTTGAACAATTAGCCTCGCTTTACGACAGTCAATTCCGCTTGATTGGCTTGAGCTGGGATGAATCTCTACTACTAATCATGACTGGTAGTCTATTAGGTTGTATTGCCGCTCGAGTATCCGCGCAGCGTCACCTGAAAGAAATTGAACCAGTTTAGGTGATAAAGGTCTTATACTTGGAATTTATTAGCACAAGCTAATTTTTACCCCTTGTATAGACTATTTGTTTATGGATAATTACTCGCCCTTCTTGAAACTTGTTCATTTTGAGTTCAAGATGGCCAAGCTAAATTGCAATGTAATGCTCCAGATCAGAGATTGATGAGGAATTGAATGACAAAAGAAGCGTATCCGATGGCTCTAGTCACGCAAGATAGCCTTGATAGCTATATCCGTTCTGTAAACAGCTACCCAATGCTGACACCAGAAGAAGAGCGTGGGCTGGCAGAAAGATTACACTACAACGGTGAGATAGATGCGGCGAAAGGCCTGATCTTGTCACACCTACGATTCGTTGTTCACGTTGCTCGTGGCTACTCAGGCTATGGCTTGCCGATGGCAGACTTAGTGCAAGAGGGCAACATCGGTCTTATGAAGGCTGTTAAGCGCTTCAACCCAGAAGTGGGTGTGCGTTTGGTGTCTTTCGCTGTTCACTGGATCAAAGCTGAGATCCATGAATACGTGCTGCGTAACTGGCGTATCGTTAAGATCGCAACAACCAAGGCACAGCGTAAGTTGTTCTTCAATCTACGTAAGTCGAAAAAACGTCTAGGTTGGTTCAACAACGGTGAAGTAGAAACTGTTGCACGTGAGCTAGGTGTAGAGCCTTCTGAAGTTCGCGAAATGGAATCTCGTCTAGCGGCTGTAGACTCGACGTTTGATATGCCAATGGACGATGACGACAGCGCAAACTCGTACACAGCGCCAATGGTGTACCTAGAAGATAAGTCTTCTGATGTTGCTGATAACATTGAAGCTGCAAACTGGGAAACACACACCAATAACCGTCTAGGCCATGCACTTGCAAGTCTAGATGAGCGCAGCCAGCGCATTGTTCGTTCTCGCTGGTTAGATGACGAGAAAGCAACCTTGCAAGACCTTGCCGATGAGTTTGGTGTTTCTGCTGAGCGTATTCGTCAGCTAGAAAAGAACGCGATGAAGAAATTGAAACTTGCTGTTGGTGAGTTCTAACTTTCGCTTCTAATCTCAAGTAAGATTTTCATAGAAAGCCGAGATCATGTGATCTCGGCTTTTTTATTTTCGATCGAAAATAGACAGCGTTTGCGATCTAATTTATCTGTGCTACCTGTGTATAACTCTGTGAAGTAATTATTCATCAACTGTTCTAAAGCCGGACAAAATAAGGCTTTGAAGCAGTTTTTGGTTTGGGGATAGTTGTAAATATACACACAGTTAGATCAAGATCATTACTACATATTGTGGATCAAATGATCCAAATATACTTTATCAACGCAATTCACAGATTTATCCACAAACGGTGCGAATATGTACAGCGTTTAATGCCCTGACTATCTCTGTGTCTAAGTTTGGCTTTGGATAGGTTACAATGGCGTCAATAACGAAAACTACATAGAGAAAGTAAATGGACCAGTTTCAACATATCGATGTACAAGGCGCTCAAGCATTGCTCGAACAAGGTGAAGCAAAGCTTGTTGATATTCGTGACCCACAATCTTTTGCTGTGGCGCATGCCGAGTCTGCTTTTCATCTGACTAATGATTCGATCGTTCCTTTCATGAACGATGTGGAATTCGAACAACCAATCCTCGTGATGTGCTACCACGGCATTAGTAGTCAAGGTGCGGCGCAATATTTGGTTAACCAAGGCTTCGAACAGGTGTACAGTGTGGATGGTGGCTTTGAAGCCTGGCAACGAGCAGAACTACCGATAGTGAGAAGTTAATGAAGAGATTGGTAACGTTAAATAATCCACGTATGGCGCAAGCCTTCATTGATTACATGGCATCGCGCAAGATAGATATCCAGATGATGCCAGAAGGTGAAGGGCAGTTTGCACTTTGGCTGGCAGACGCACAGCATGAAATTGAAGTTGAAGCAGAACTAAAGCAGTTTTTAGCGAATCCCTCTGCTTCGAAATACAGCGCCGCCTCGTGGGACGTTGCCGATACTCGTAAGAGTAAATTCCATTATTCCAGCCCGAGTATCATGGGCATGGTAAAAGCCAAAGCGGGCCCCGTGACCTTATTGATCATGGCCGTTTGTACGGTTATCTACTTTTTGCAGATGTTCGGTTTTGGTGATGGCGTGTTTGCTCTTCTCCATTTCCCGGCTTTCGAAGGACAACAGTGGCAGCTCTGGCGTTGGGTTAGTCATGCACTGCTGCACTTCTCTGTTACCCATATTGTGTTCAACCTCTTGTGGTGGTGGCAATTGGGCGGGGATATCGAGCGCCGTTTGAGTTCTGGTAAGTTACTGCAAATCTTCTTTATCTCTGCAGCACTATCTGGTGCGGGGCAGTTTTATGTGGAAGGGGCAAACTTCGGTGGTTTATCTGGTGTGGTTTATGCGCTGCTTGGTTACTTGTGGCTCCTTGGCTACCGTTGCCCACATCTCGGTTTAACACTGCCTAAACCTATTATTGGCTTTATGTTGGTGTGGCTAGTGCTTGGTTTTGTTCAGCCATTTATGGCGATTGCTAATACGGCACACTTGGTGGGTTTGCTTTCAGGTATGGCGATTGCGCTGTTTGATTCCGGTAAGCAGAAATACCAACAAGCCTCCTGAGTTAATGATTTATAGATACCAACAAAAAAGACCGCCAATCGGCGGTCTTTTGTTTATCTGTCTTTCGCTTATAGAGATGAGCTCGTCAGCTTTAGCTGTTCACACTATTGATAAAGGTATTTGGTAAACAGCAAATCAGCAATGATGGTTTTGCCAGTCTCTGGCAGCAAGGTCTCGTTGAGCTCTTTCACCAGAGTTTTGCGCAGATCTTCACGGCCAGACAAAGACTTGATCGTATCTTCTGTTTGCTTGCCTAGAAGCTCAATCACCGCATCGCGGATCAGTGGTTGGTGATGTTCTACAACCGCAAGGTCTTGTTGGCTCATAACCATGATGTCGATACGTACTTGCACATAACCCAGTTTGTTGCCTTTGGTGTAGAAGTTTGTGGTCAAATCGGGTTCTAGCGTGAAGTAGGTTAACTTAGGTGCAGCTTCTTCTGATTCAGCCCAACTTGGTGCTGAAATAAGCAGACTTAGCGCGAAAATAATTTGGGCTACATAACGTTTGTACATATTTCTAACTTTTCTTTCTCTGGATCGCGATATTCGAATCGCTTCAGTCTTGATACAATAGACCGTCTAAAACAAATAACGGAACTTACGGTTTCAATAAGACGGTAAGTTGTTGCTTTATTGTACGCATAAAGCCTCCAATTGAATACTAGTATGAATCAGCCGACATCACTCTATCTTACTTCTTTATTGGAAGTAGAGTGGCAAAACCCCGAAGATTTTGAATTCCCTAGCGAATTCGCCAAGCATTGGCTTGAAGAACAGGGCTCTTTGTCACGTCGTTTAGGTCAGCATTGCCAACGCTTAACAGTGGAATTGCTGCACAATCAGATCGTCACAGCCAAGACGTTAAAACAGGATGAGAGCCAGCTATTGTCTGAGCAAGATTGCCTACTGAGAGAGGTGATTTTATGTGGCGACAATACGGATTGGGTTATTGGCCGCACGCTCATTCCTCGTTCAACCTTGGTCGATCAACAATATGACTTAGCTCAGCAAGGAGATATCCCGCTGGGTTTAACTGTGTTCAGCGCCGATAACGTTGAACGCGATGCTCTGCAAATGGGATGGGTTAGCTTGCCACAGGGGCGCTTTTTAGCGCGACGCTCAAGACTGTGGATGAATCACAAACCCATGCTGGTTGCTGAGTTATTCTTAACAAATTCACCAGTTTACGCTAAGGAGAAGGTGTAAATGTCCGCAGACAAAGCCAAAGCATATTGGCAACTGATGCGAATGGACCGCCCAATTGGCTCACTCTTGTTATTGTGGCCGACGGTTTGGGCACTTGTGATTGCCGCCCAAGGCATACCAAGTTGGAATGTACTCATCGTGTTTGTGTTAGGCGTGTTCCTAATGCGTAGCGCCGGTTGTGTGATTAACGACTTTGCCGACCGTAAAGTTGATGGGCATGTGAAACGCACCAAACAGCGTCCTTTACCATCGGGTAAAGTGACCTCGAAAGAAGCGATTGGTCTATTTTTGGTTTTGGGTATCAGCTCTTTCTTATTAGTGCTGACCATGAACCCGCTGACGATCAAACTCTCCTTCGCTGGCATCTTTTTGGCGTTCATTTATCCATTTATGAAGCGCTACACCCATTTGCCGCAGCTGTTTTTAGGTTTGGCTTTTAGTTGGGCGATTCCGATGGCGTGGGCAGCACAAACAGGCGAATTGCCTTTGATTGTGTGGTTTGTGTTTGCGATTAATGCTTTGTGGACTATTGCCTACGACACTCAATACGCGATGGTCGACCGAGATGATGATTTAAAAATTGGCATCAAATCAACGGCTATCTTATTTGGTCGCCACGATAAACTGGTGATTGGCGTTCTACAGTTGATTACCTTGGCGATGTTGGTGTTGCTTGGTCAGCACTATGAACTTGGCCAAAGCTACTACTGGACGATTCTGGTGGCTGCTTCATTGTTTGTGTACCAACAACATTTGATTCGCCATCGAGATCGCGACTTGTGTTTCAGAGCCTTCCTTAACAATAACTATGTGGGAATGGTTATTGCGGTCGGCCTGGTTATCGCTTTCTGGTAACGGCATAGTACAGACACTCAGATAGAAAAAAGGCATCCGATTGGATGCCTTTTGTGTTTTTGTCGAGATGAGTATCGAGCTTAAGCGAACTATGCTTGCAGCTGGTGGATACTCTCTTCGATGGTCAACTTCACTTCTGGGTAAAGCAGAGCAAACAGCAGTTTGGCAAATTGCTGTGTCTTCTCAAGGTCACAGTTACCGTCGCTATCTAGGTATTGTTGCTCTTTCAGCGTATTGAACATCGCAGTAAATACACCTTTATCGAAGAACTCTGGTGCGTTGATGCCGTGCAGACGACCCAAACGCTGTGCAATATCTTGGCTCTTCTGCTCAAGGTCAGATTTACCCAGCTCTTGGTCTGCCACCAGTAGGTTCATTGCGATAGAGTAGCGTTGCAGTGTTTCTGTGATAGTACGACCCAACAGAACCAATGATTGGTTGTTTGACTGGTTAATTTCCAGTTTGTCACCATCTTGGCAAACCATCTTCTGCTCAATGAACTCGTTCAAAATCTTCACGACCAACTCGTTCAACTCTTCTTCCTTATAGCTTAGAAACAGCTCTTTTTTCAGGAATGGGTAGATTTGAGTAACGTTTTCTTGAATCTTCTCTACGGTCACGTTGCGTTGACGAATAATCATTTGAGCAATCAATGAAGGTAGGGCGAACAGGTGAATGATGTTGTTGCGGTAGTAAGTCATCAGAATCGACTGGCTACGATCCAGCGAAATGATGTCACCCATGGTGTCGGTTTCAATCACAAACTTATCAAGTGAGATAGCGTGATCTACCAACTCTTCAGCCGTTTCTGTTGGAACCGTTGAAGTGTTTGAGTATGGGTTGTTCTTAAGTAGCTTCAGGTAGCACTCAATCTGGTTGATCAAAGAGTCACGAGATAATGCACGCTGACGAGAGGCCAATAATGCGGTCGCACATAGAGTTAGCGCGTTAGTCGCTGCCGCATCGTTAATGTGCGTCATCATCTTGTTTGCCAGACCGTTAACCACAGGGTTCATCCATTGTGGTTTGCTGCCGCCCATGCGATCGATGTCTTTCGTCCACTCAGGAGCGTGTTCATTCAGGTATTGGTTTAGCTGAATCGGCTCACCGAAGTTGACGTAACCAAGGCCAAAGTTGCGCAGCTTACGCAGAGTACGCAGTACGAGACCTGCGTTTTCTTTCTCTTTGCGTGAACCGCGAAGTTCTTTGGCGTAAGTGCCCACTTCCATTACGTGCTCGTAACCGATGTAAACAGGCACTAGAGTTACTGGACGGTTTAGACCGCGTAGCATGGCTTGAATCGTCATTGCCAACATACCGGTTTTTGCTTGAAGCAGACGACCAGTACGTGAACGACCACCTTCACTGAAGTACTCTACCGAGTAACCTTTAGCAAACAGCTCTGATAGGTACTCACGGAAAATCGTTGAGTACAGCTTGTTGCCTTTAAAGCTACGACGAATAAAGAACGCACCACCACGACGGAAGATTGGACCCGCAGGGAAGAAGTTCAGGTTAATACCCGCAGCAATGTGCGGTGGCACCATACCTTCATGGTATAGAACGTAAGAAAGCAGTAGGTAGTCCATGTGACTGCGGTGACATGGTACATACACGATCTCATGACCATCTTGCGCTAGGCGACGAACGGTCGAAGCGTTGTTGATGTGCAGACCTTGGTACAGCTTCGTCCACAACCAGCCAAGAATACGATCGCCATTTTTCACCAAACCATACGAGAAGTCCGCTGCAATCTCATCCATGATGTCATGGGCTTCTTTGCGTGCTTTCTCGATCGAAATGTTTTTGCTTTGCGCTTCGTCTTCAATTGCTTTTTCAATCGCTGGCGATTTCATTAAGCGTGCAAACAGCACTTGGCGTTGAGGCAGATTTGGACCGGATGCCGCAAGCTTCTGACGAGAGAAGTGGATACGTGCAACACGAGCAAGCTTGTGTGCGATAGCGCTGTCAGTGCCGTGAGAGTCTGCCATGTAACGCAGTGAAACCACTGGGCTAAAACGCACCAAACAGTCACGACCAGCTGCCATGACCGCTTTTGCTTTTTGCGGACCATTCATTGGTTGCAGGTACGGCTTGTGGTTTTCTTCTTTACCTGGCTTACGACCCCAAAGCACAGTTGCAGGGATCATTTGCACGTCTAACTCGCTGTCGAGTTTGTGCAGTTCTAGTAACTCTGTAAATAGAGAAACAGACTCACTCGGTACATCGTTATCGTTGCTCATCACGGTTGGACGAGACGCGATAAACACGTAACGAGTTAATGTCTTTCCATTGATTTCCAATGGACTGAGCGGGTCAGGCAGACCAAGACTCAAAGCTTGTTTTTGCAGTGTCAGCAAATCCACGTTCGAACGGAACGGCAAGGCATACACAATCGGTTTAGTGAGGTCGATGTTGAGATCATCAATCGGATTCGATGGGATTGTGGTGCCCTTTACCATTACCGATAAAGGTAGTTTTAGTAATGAACGTGAAAATGATTGTCCAGAAGACATAAAGTTCACAGCCTCAATAGGTATTCAAACAAGCCTAACCTTATTTCAGTGTCCGCTTTGCCTTCTTCTAAAGAGAAGGTAATAGGTACGGCTATAGAAATAAGCCTAGGCGATAAAATTTAAGCGCAGCAAGGATACCAGAAACTGGTCAAACCTTTTAATTTTATTGAGCGGAAATTAGTCGAACCCCTAGGTTGTTGCTTTCATTAGACGAATTGCTTATTGCGCGTTTAAAACGCATGCTCACTTGAGGTTTGTGGATGGGATCTGAAACTGGCGCAAATGTAGGCAGCAGTTAAGAGTGGAATTACCGGGAACGGAAGATCAATAAGTTAAAGGTGGTATTCCAGTTAAGAAATTACCTAAGCATGCTCTTTTTCCAGTTAAGCTCTGGAACTTAGCTTAGTTTTTCCAGCTAAAACTGAAATTTACATAGTGGATAAATGCACTGAAACCGCTTTGAAATGAGCGGAAGTTAGCAAAAACATGCCTAATATGGAGTGCTGATTAAAATACTAGCAGAGATATAAGGGGATGTTAATAAATCCAGCAGAATGGCTGGATTTATTTTTTGAAGTGAAGTGCCTTAGGCTATAGAAGGTGAGACTTTGATTTTGGGATGATGAAGATGCCGTCTTTTAGCAGAGATGGATACGAATAAGAGATGCTTGAGTTGTTGAGCTTAGTTAAGACTTCGGAGACATCCAAGTTACGAAGCATAGACCATCTGTTCAAAAGAACATTCTCTTCAAAAAAGTTTTTCAATGTTTCCGGAGCGATGTAACGATGTTGATTTTTCTTCAGTACTAACTTTTCATAAAATACCTCTCGAAACGCATAGTACTGAGCTTCGTTGAATCCACAGATTTCTCTCATTTTTGTCTTTGGATACACATCTTGAAAAGACAGAGCAAAGATACTCTCCAGCCTTTCAAAAATTTGCTCTTGATTGAAATATAAGTCTGATAATTTCCATCTAGAGCCCGCTATGACAAACAGTTGCAGAGACGAATCTGCTAATGCTTTAAAAATAATACCTTCGGCTAAGGTATCTGCTATGTCGAAGTAACATGATTTCTTTTTTACATATTCCATGTTGAGCATATCAGGTGTGGGCTGATTGATAGGCTGTGCCCGTTCAGTAAAAGATGCAATAAAAGCCATAACATCTCTGAAATCGAATAAGTAAGTACAGTCATATTTCGACGATTTTTCAGCTGGAATCATGCCTTGCTTGGCTAGATAAATAACCGCTGCTTTTGATATTTCTAAGATATTTGAAACATCACTAATTTTGAGCTGAAACCTAGCTTCCCCTATTGAGTTGAGACGTTGATAACGCGCTTCGGGGATGGCTTTGTGAGTTTCTAAGCAATCAATATATTCGCAGCCGTTAGCCTTAGGGAGCCAGTCCTTTTGGATGGAATTAATGACCGGCTGTATCGCATTTATGCAAATATTGTTAGTAGCATGCGATGACTTTTCTAAGAAATTTCTTCGTCTGAGTAGCCACTCTTCTCTGAACTCGTTGCTTCTAAGTAACGTGTAAGCGACCGAAAATCTACTTTGAATATTGTCTATACCACTTGGCAGAGTTTTATAGTTGTCATACATACAATCAAAAGGGCGCATTGTATATACGAATGCCTGATAGAGTTGTTGCAGAAACTCTTTTCTTTCATGCCCAATTAGCAGACTCTCCGCTAACTGAAAGTTAGGTATTTCAGTTGGTAGAAAACTAAACGACGTCCATCTGAATTCACACTTTTGGTTTGTACAGCCATCGAATAACTCCGGGCTCCATGTTAGTTCATCTCCACAGCCTGGACAGGTATTGATCAGAGCAACGTTATGCGTTGAACAGTGTGTGTTGTGAGCAAGCTGCCAACTTTCGTCAATCAGAACTTTCTCTTGAATGCAATATGGGCATATACGAGCTCCTTGATATCGAATATCTGCTATTGCTCTTGCACTATCAACAGCAAAATCTAGTTCGAAGTTGAAGTAGGCTTCCAAAGCTGACTGATCTAAGTTAATAGCAGCAGAAAGTGCTTTGGTAATGCTTGAAATATTTCCGTCGTAATGCGTTCGATAGTGTTCACCAATGATTCTATGCAAAGTGTGCAACGAGTCATAACCGTTGTGCCATGCAATTCGGAGAATGTAGCCTCTGAAAGACTCGTGCTTTTTAGGTCTATAACGAACCGGAAATATTTTAGTCATACACCTGTCCCTTCGATTTAGGATAAAGAGACGCATCTCTTAAGGCGCTCTTTACAGAGCTAACACTCATCGTAAATGGATTTTTGGGCGTTTTTCTATAGCCGTTACTATCAATTAAAACAGTTTGCCAAGACGCCGCAAAATGTGCATTGGTGATTAATTCGCCAGGTTCAGTCTCCTCAATTATGTTAGTTAGTAGTGAGTTGATGTACCTAGGTACTCCTCTAGTGGCTAGGCAGAACCGTAAAAGATTGCTAATGTCCTTTTTTAGATAAAAGTCCCCAGATTTATCTTGTTCTAAAACGGCGAGACTAGAATGTAATTTTCGCGGAAACACATCAAACAGCCCTTGCATGTAGTCAGCAAAGTCAAATTGAGCATCCTCATTAAGACAAGAAAAGTTCGAAAACTTTATAACTGATTGAATTCGACTCCGTAGCTGAGAGTTATCACTATGTAGGCTCTTTGCCTCGTTATGTCCACAAAGCACAAATGGGACTTTAGATTTGTTCATTAGCCACTTTATTTGGCGAACGATCGGCGCTGATTCTTTGTTGACGTATGACGGCAATAATTCTTGAACTTCATCTAAAATAACCAATGATACTTTAAGTTCGTGCATTAACTTGAGCAGACGATTGCCTCTATTTGCAACTGTGCCCGAGTAAGGCACTGGATCTCCAAGACTTTCAAGCATTCCACCCACAAGACCGCCCGTTTTAGTACCTGGTTGTATTTCAGCATAAAGCACCGGGACTGGGCTTATTTCTTCAGACGGGGGGACAGAAAATTTGTTGGCATACTGTTTACAGAAAAAGCTTTTACCGCAGCCATAGTCCCCGAGCAAAAGTGCCGCTTTGACTTGCCCTTGATATCTATGTAATCGTTGAACCGTGTTAAAGGCTTCAACATATGCAACATGCTCACATACAACTGAGTTAAACAATTTGGTTTCTGGTTTTAGTTCTGGTGCAGTCATTCTTACTCTCCTTGTCTGATGTTGCTGCGTTTTCGTCTCGTTTTTTGCTCAGTCACCCCTTCAAAATGGTTTTCTTTTATCAAGCTATCGCTAAAGTCTTTGGCAATTCGGCTTTGTTGAGAGTCAATTAGTGCAGCCATCTCTTCGTCGCTTTGATGACCAGAAATGGATATTGTATGACCTTTGGGAGTACCCTTTTTAGCGCTTGAGCTACGGGGTTCTGAGTTAGCAGAAGTTGAATCAGTGTTGCGCTTAGCCGCAAAAGTAGAGCGCTCTAAAACTTGATAAGTGCCTTCCAGTACAGCCTGTTTATTGGCTTTGTATTCGTATAATGACAAGCCGCATTCGATATGTGGGTGTGTACAAGGAACAGAAAACGCTTCCATTGTATCCGGATCAATTACTGCAATTTTGCTTATGTCATTGATGTCGTAAAGGTAAGTGACTTTCGGATTACCTTTGGTCTCATATCTCGAAAGTCGGTTATAAAGCGAGCGCAGCTCTGTAGATTGATAATGCAGGCTATTTTTTTGAATGCCAGAGTAAGTCTGAATCGTGCCTTTAAATTCGACACCGCCCAATACATCCAAAGTGTTCATGTTAGGGACGAGTGCTGGGAATGTTCTTTTCTGTGCGTGAGATACAGCCTGCGCTGGGCTTAGACCATCCAACCCGCGATGTGAATTTTGGTGATAAACATCTACAATGAATTTTTCCAAGCTCTCTTTAAATTCATCAGCAGTTAGTTTCGCCATCTTTACCAACGTTTCATCGAATTGTTTATCTTCGATACGTCGGCCCATATAGCCTGGTAGTTTTTTTGCAAAATGATCTCGCAAAGTTCGGTTGAAGCGCTCGACAAAGGGTTTCTTCCAAGGAGAAGCAGTTTCTGTTGTATGGTGTTCGCACTTCATTGCTGCTAGCAAAGAGATCACTGGCTTAGCGCGAAACGCAGGCCCAGCATCACACACAATGTAGCTTGGTAACCCTAGATACTCCCATGTGTTTTTAAGGTACTCTCTATGGGCTTTAGGGGTGGCCATATTTTTGAGAAGGGCTATAACATCGGCGGCTGATTCAGAGTTTTTCTTCTTTTTACCAGTGGCAGGGCTGTAACTGATGCTGTAGCCAGTTACATATCGTGTAAATACATCTATTGAGATATAAACGATGGGAGTTCCAATGTAGTTACCTGTCGTTGCGTCATAGATACCGATATTGAAGTGAACAGCATCAGTTTCATACCTTTCTCCCATGTACTCAGCAACGAATACGTTAAGATTAGTGCGTTTAAACTTACGTGCGGCATCACGACCTTCTCGAGCGATAGTTACTTCTACTGGGTTGAGTTCATCAAACAGTTCGTAAAATCTTGATTGACTGATTTCACGTAAATCCGGATAAGTTTCACGGTGACGTTTTTGATAAATACGAAACACCTGTGCTCGAGAGACACCATTCAGTTGCATGTATTCATCCCAAATCACTTGATCAGCGAGAGCAAAAACGCGCTGGTCAATTTGAGACTTTCGTTTTTTCTTAGCTTTAACAATTAAAGGAACGACGCTGCGGTTGTTCTCAATCCATGAGTTGTACCACCGATATAACTTTGAATCTGAAGGGACTTGTTCAGCAGAATAGTTGTTGTCTTTAGCAACCTTATTAATGATTTTTTTGATCACTTTTCGCGATCGAGGGTTAAGCTCGTTGTCGAGTGCATTGAGATAGCTATTCATAAGCTCAGCTTGTTCAATGTGCACCTGAGATGTGAGTGGTTGATAGACAACTGGTGCAGATTTTAACTCGAGCTTTAGTGTTCCTGTTGCGTAATCTTCAAATATCACTTTCGGCTCAAAAGTACATTTCTGGCCTTTCGAGTTTTCAAGAACAGCAAAGTCAGGCTCAAAAGCTCTGATGAGATACGACTGACCATTCCAGTTTATTCGCATGCCTGCTTCTAGGATATATGTATAACTCATGCCGCCACCTCCAATTGTGATGTTCGATTCAATAAGAACTTATGGTTGTATTTCAGCTTTTGATTTGCGATTAAGCTCCAGGCGCAAGCAACGTCTTTGCCATAGTTAGCAAATAGATTTTCGACGTTTGCGACGGTAATTTTGTTAAGTGCTTTTGCCTCTTGAAGAACTTGCTTGGTGGTTTCTTCATCAATAGAGACATCAAGAAAACGGTAGAGAAGACGTAGATTTACAGCGCTTTTTCCAACTCTAATTTCTTTGTCTGTTACGAGTTCTAAAGGATGGCCAATTTCTTCAAGAAAATATGATTGAAGAGTTAGCAGCTTAGCTGTGAACTTGTCTTTTTCAGCTTTGCTGTAAGGTTTGATTTCGAGAAAACGATATGTCCCATCTCGATAAGCTACGAGTACATCTGGGGTGTATCGTCGAGGGGGATAATGGTTATGATATGTAACACTACAAGGTTGCGTAATGTATCGAAGAACATTGTCGTTAAATTCTAGTTGAAGCAATGCATCTGCTTCCAATCGACTTTCGCAAAGCATCATTGAACGGTTCTTGCGAGAGTAAAAAGCAATTGTTGGTTTAACGCGACTAGTTTTGTCTAATTTTCTTGTAAGCATTTTCATTCTCTCATTTCAGTTGGTTCGTCTAAGCTTCTTTTTTGTTTGTTTATTGAACAATTGCACTTCAAACGTTGTACAAAAACTGCAAAAACACAAATTCAAAATTTTCTCAAATTACTGATATTTAATATTTTTATAAGTAATTTAATTGTCATTTTGTGCGTTGAAGAAACTTGTCGTTCATCGAAGTTGAATGAGGGTTTTTGACACTTTTCGAACTTCTATAAGAGATATCTAACAAATGAAAAAAACCGGACAAAAAAATTTAATTTTTTTCTTTCATGGGGATAATGGAGCTCTGAAGGGAAGAAAATCACAGGTGATTTTGCAGTGGATAAAATGATAAAAAATCCAAAAATGTCATTAAGCAAGGAAGACATTGATGAGTTTTCTTTGGCTATCTTTGAAGCTCGAGAAAAAGTGAAATTGAGTTCCCAAGGAATAGTGAAAAAGAAACTACATTCGTTCATCGGCGATAGTTCAAATGAACACATTGATATGGCGGAAGATTTTCTTTCAGATGCAACTATATCGCTGTTGAAAGGTATCAAAAGTGAGAAAACAGAGTTTTTTGATACTGAAGACAAAGCTAGGGAGCGACAACTAGTGCTTTGGCAGAGATACAAAGATAGCGAAAGCTACTTAGCCAAGTGCTTACACCAAGCTGTAATTAGAGCTTGCAATACGCGACTGAAGAGATGGTCTCTGGATACAGAAGCTGATGATACGGATTATGACGATTTGATTTCTGACGAATATCTATTGGAAATGCGCTCTAAGGAAGTGGGAAAAAAATTCGCTGTTCGGGCACGGAGTTCTCGTCCAAATGATGATTTAAGGTCTGATGAGGAATGGATGACAAGCAATTCCAGTGTTTTGCAAGTTGAGGGTGCAGTTGTCGAGCTAAAAGGGATAGATAGAAATCGCTTAATAGATCTCATGAATCAGAGAAGGGTCAACAGTAAAGAGCAAAGCGTGATATTCGCTAGGCTATCGGGTGAGAGTCTTGAGCATATAGCTTTGGTTAGTCGTGAGAAAGTAGACACTATAGAAAAACGCTATCATAGAGGACTAGGTAAGCTCGGCTTAACGACTAAAGACTTGAAGTTCTAGTTTGTGTTTTTAGTTAGTCGACATTAACCCCTCTACTTTCTGATGAACTGGTTATTTGGGACGTATGATCTGCTGCTAAACGTTTAATGATTGGTTGCTGGAGAATGAAATACGCACAATCTGTCTAAGGCAGTTTACGGAGCATGTTATCTATATGGCTAACATGCGATTGAAAGAGTTGAGTGTTAGCCATATGGCTAACATTTGTCATAGAAAGAACGGAGATACAAAAAAGTGGGGACTTTTGATGGGTTCCAAACACATCAAAAATTGCTTATCTACAGGTATCCTACTCTGAGAACTAGAATCATTCTCTTAAGAAGGCGCTATGATGGCGTTTAGCATTTAGTCTTGCCTTTATACGTAATGTCCTATTAAGGCACGATGAAGTGGGCGAGTAAGGTAAAGTTACATGCTTATGTTACCCTCTTAGTTCAAGGCTACAAATTTATTGTCAGTCTTGTATCTGTCTAGCACTACTGATGTTAAAATCCCCTCTTAACTTTTGGGGAGACATTAATGCCAGTAACACCTTCACCTTTACGATATCCTGGTGGAAAAACAGCTATAACACCAATGGTAGAAAGGATTATCAAAGATAATGGGCTTAGAGGGGCGCACTACTCTGAGCCATATGCTGGTGGAGCTGGGTTAGCCTTATCACTACTCCTAAAAGGTGTAGTTAGTGATATCCATATAAATGACTATGATCGCTCAGTTTGGGCTTTTTGGTATGCTATTCTAAATCATACGGATGAGTTTATTGAGTTAATTAAAACTACAGATATCACAATAGAAGAGTGGCATAGACAAAAAGAAGTTCAGGCTGACAAAAAGTATCAGGATCCACTGATTCTCGGTTTTTCGTCTTTCTTCCTCAATAGAACCAATCGTTCAGGCATTATAGAGAAGGCAGGTGTCATCGGTGGGTTAGAACAAAACAGCAAATACTCACTGGATTGCCGTTTCAATAAGTTAGGGTTATTAGAAAAAATTAGAACCATAGCGTTGCACAAAGATAGGATTAATTTGTACAACAAAGATGCGTTGGACTTTATTACTGAAGTTGATGAAATCGAAGAGAAAGTCTTCTTTTGCATTGATCCACCTTACTTTGTTAAAGGTCAAAGTTTATACACTAACTTTTATGAACCTTCGGATCACGTGGAGCTTTGTGATGCGATTAAGCAGATTAAATCAAAATGGATGTTAACATACGACTACTCACCTTATATCAGACAGCTTTACCGTGATTTTCGTCAATACAGCTTTAGCTTGAATTACAGTGCTGCGAACAAGCGAAAAGGTACAGAGCTAATGGTTGCAAGCAAGGGTTTAAGGCTTTCTTCTACATTAGACCTTACGAAATCGAATTATAAATCTAAAGAACCAGTATAAAACTGGGCGCAGTGCACATTAAAGCTTTGATTGTCTATGTATATTGTACTCTTTGATGATTTTTCAGAGAGGCTTTAATGTCAGCATTGCATCATAACTCAATTACGAACTCTAACCCCCTGACAAAGCTAGTAGATGTTGAGAACCATGTAGGGTTCATGCTTTCTATTAATTTCGAAGAAGCAGTTTTCTTATCGAATGATTTCTGGAAAGAATCTGTTGCAGGCATCCCAATGAACAGTTTCCTTGTCGCATCAGCCTTTTATGCCGGAAACTATGCAGAGACGCCTAAAATAGATCGAGAAGTCATATTGCTGAGAGTTATGGGCCCCTCTGAAATGTCGATTGATCGAGCTAAGTTGGATGCAATGATCGATAGCTATACGAAAAGGACTCAAGTAGAAAGGGCAAAAAGAAAGGGTAGCGATAGTTTTGACTTTGATGAATACGATGGCTTTGATCACTTCACTCATACCGAGCTACAGTTTGGAGCTCTTAAGTGTCGGGTTATAGGTTCATTCTATTTAAAAAACGGCGTTCTCAACTTAGGTGCCGATATTGAAAACTTCGCCTCAGCTTCACATTTAAGGGTATATAAACCAACATCAGAAGCTTTAGAAACTATAGTCAACTTCGTAGATCCTATTAGAAAAACACAAGCTTTAAAAAAAGCTGAGCAATTAGGTTTCCAATCAGACACACCACCTTTACCATTTGATCTGGGTACGGTTCGATATACATCGACAGATCGACTGCATAGAGAGAACCATAATGCTCTTGTGAAGGTGGGTGTCAATCCTATCGACTTTCTGTCACGTAGAACTGGTGTTTTTGGTATGACCCGAACGGGTAAATCAAATATGGTGAAAACACTATCTTCTTCTGTTGCTTTAACTGGAGTGAAGAACAAAGTCAGAATTGGTCAGTGTATCTTTGATATCAATGGTGAGTATGCAAATGCGAACTCTCAGGATGACGGTTCATCAATAGCTGATATATTTCAAGATAATGTTGTTTGTTATCGAGCCACCAAGCCCCCAAAAGAAAGCTTCAAAGACCTGCGAAACAATTTCTTTGAACACCCTCAAATCGGCTTAAACATAATACAAGAAGAGCTGAAGCAATATTCTAATTTAGCTGCTGATATTTCAACTTTGTCAGGGATGTCTCTAGAATCCTCAGAGCTTGAAGACCCGAGTGAAAAATCTAGGAGAGAGAGAAGGATTGAGGCATTTAAGGTTCTGATGGCTAGCACTGGCTTTCAAACACCAAGTGATCTAAAAATCAGTATAAAACCAGCTAGCTCGATCATGCGTCAGGTATTAGTCACCACTCAGAAAAGTTACATTGATGATCATGCTGAGGGTAAAAAACTAACGCAACCAGAATTGATTGATTTAGCTAAAGAATACTACGGTGATTTATCCAAACCAGTAGAATGGAAGAAGGCTAAGAAATTTCTTTCTGATGCTAGAGATGCGGATAGGATTATTCGTAAAGAGTTCGATCCTGATGAGAGGAAAACAGGCTTTTGGAGCAAATTACAAAGAGATGCTTCTTCAGACCCTTGGTTTGATGAAGAACTAAAATCTATTGTAAACCTCCTTCAAAGTAAAGGTGATAACGGAGGCTTTATAAAGAGCCGTGTTTATCTAAATCCAGTTGCAGAATTTCATAGTATTCATGGGGCAGAAGATGTCGCTAGTGACATTTATGAATTACTAGTTGCAGGTAAAATTGTCATAATTGATTTATCCGTGGGTAAATCTAGTATTCGAGAATCTTTAGCTGAGCGTATTTCAAGAAGCATATTTGATAAATCAATGGGTACTTTTCATGCTGGTGAGCAATGCCCAAATATTGTTTTGTACGTCGAAGAAGCTCATAACTTGATAGGTAAGAACGCTGAACCTGATGAAACCTGGCCCAGAATTGCGAAAGAAGGGGCAAAAGCAAATATTGCTTTAGTGTACGCCACTCAAGAGCCATCCTCAATTCAATCTAATATAATGGCAAATACTGAGAACTGGATAGTTACGCATTTGAACAATGATGATGAACTACGAGTTCTTGGGAAATTCTATGACTTTTCAGATTTCACTCTTTCACTAAAAAGAGCCCAAGATGTAGGCTTTGCTAGGGTAAAAACCCTTTCGTCACCATACGTAATTCCGACACAAATTGACCTTTTTTCTCCCGAGCACCTCAAGCAGCAGTTGAAGGGGGGCGAAAGTGGTAAAATAGATGCAGAAAATTCGCTGGTAGACAGTGATGAAAAGTTCTTTAGCGATATGCTGGAGGACTGAGCATGCCATTTACAAATCAAGGAGCAGGTAAGCATGCTCAGGCCGAATTCCTCAAGAATCCCGACTTCAAAGCTTTAGTTGCGCAGAGTGACTATCTGAAGGAACCCTCGACTGAGGCTGCCAAACAAATTGCATCTAACTTCATCATTGCTAATGCATATACTGGTGCTTTGCCTAAATATGTTCATGCGAGCGATGGGAGTTTTTATGAAGCATGCATGAATGAAAAGTTGCCTTCAACAAAAGTTGGGTATGTCAAAATAGCATCTCTATTGATTAATCTGACTAAATACTTGAGCCTCAGTGACTCGCCTACTAGATACATCGACCCTTTTAAGAAAAGCGAGCTAGAACAAGACACAAAAGCTCTTACGATGTGTTTACCTAGCTCCAATCTTCGGTATAAAGGATCTAATTCGGTTGTCAATGGCTTCCGGCTCAGGTTGTTTGAAGAGCTGGATAGCCCAAGTACAAAGCTTCCACAGGCAGGAACATTACTTGATACTTTGTACCAATTGGCTTGTTTTCAGTCCGATGGAATTGGCGTTGATGACAATAAAGTGTCTGGAAAACAAGGGTTTAAGCTAAATGGCTCTCGATATATTATCGTAAGCAAATGCCCCAATTGTGATTATCAGCCAGTTTGTAGGGATTATCCAGAGGTCGCAAAAAAGCTTAAAGGCTTTGTTATTTCTAAGTCAGATAAACAAACGATATGTCCAGAGTGTGGTGAAAGTGTCTACTCATCTGATGGACTAAGGTTGTATGAAACTGTCACAGATCATGGTGGCTTGTCTGGTGGTTTGAGCAGAATAATGAATGTGTCTGAAATGCTTTTGATTGCACACACAATCATAAATTGCCTTAAAGGAGATTACATAGGAACTTTGTCAGATGTATGTTTCTTTATTGACGGACCTCTTGCTCTATTTGGGCAACCAGCATGGATTAGTAGACCAATGCAGTATCTCATATGGTGGGCCAATAAGAAGCTTATAAAGAATGGATTGCAACCAATACTTATTATAGGGATACAGAAGCAGGGCGTTTTAGCGGAACATTGCCAGTTGATTGCTAGACATTTACCAAGAAACGCCTATCGATTTGTTGACGATAATTATAGAAACTCATATTTGTCTCCGGTGGATGAAAATTCAAACTTTGGAAATGAAACATATTTTGGTCAGGATCTAATCTATCATTCTCCTAAAGGCAACGTTTTTGCCCTAGGGATACCTTATGCCTTTGGAAACAAATCTCCTTCAGAAGTATTTAAGAAAGAGAAATGCATTCCAGAAAACTATCAAGATTTAGACCGAGTGTTCAAAATGGTACAAATTTTCGAGTCTGACCTGTATGAAGGCTCTTTAGTCCCGGTAATAATGGCTCATAGGAATGCGTCTATCAGCAGAGTACCTGGCGGGAAAGTTTTAGATGTGGCTACGCGAGTGGCCTTTGAAACAAGCAGAGGCGCCTGATATTTCAGAACGACTCTGGCTCAAAAGAAGGTTGAAGCACTTTATAGTGCTTTGGCCTTTTCAATATCTTGATATATTTTCTCAAATTTCTCTATGAACAGCTCTTTCTCCTCCAATATTGTTGGTAAGTAGCTTTTAAATAGGTGGCTTGCTCTTTGTCCCCACGCACCAGTTTCAAGTTGCTGATTGTACCAACGTTTTGCTTGGCTCCGATCAGATAGAATGACTTCTAATGGAAAGTCGCGGAAGCAAACTTGCTTGGTGTAATCTGGAAGTTTTGAACTCCAGAATGAGTCCGCATCTGCTAACGAATGTAGATAAGTTGCGAGCATCCCTTCCGGATTTAACGTGCCTGGTAGTGTAATAAAGTTTTTTAATCGCTTGTTCCTCAGGCTTTCCTCTGCATCACCATCTAATACAATGATAGAGTTAGGGAAAATAAAACTTGGGACTTTACGAGTGGCCATGTGGATATAGTTCTTACAGCCTAAGCTAACCTTAGAAAAGTCTAGTTTAAATTTGTTTCCGAGTAAGGCTTTAGTAAAATGAATACACTCTGGATCTTCAGTAAAAACCGTGATTTTTGGTTTTGGTTGTGGTTTGCCACCTAAAGAAACATTTAAGTTGTGTACGATCCTTTCATATTCCAGCGTATCATCGATCAAAATTTGTTTATCTTGTCTCTTGAGATATACGGTGTTGTAGAGTTTTGTTCTAGATTTCTTTAGTTTATCTGCCTTTTCCAAAAGCTGTAATGAATGTGTAGTCGCTACAAGTTGGATCTTAAGGTCTTTGCAGAATGTACCAAACTCTTCTAGGAGTTTTACTTGAGACCCTGGGTACAGTGTTGCATCTATTTCATCTATAGCTAATAACCCACCTTTATAAGCTTGTGGATACTTTTCTTTTAGCCTTTTAAATGAAAGAATTGCCAACAAAATCTTACCAATGTTGTCTTGGCCAGCCGAGTTTGTATTCCAGTCATAATCCTGCGTAGTGACGGCAAGAGTATCTTTATTAGGGCTGTTTACGTAATCAACCGATGATAGCTGCTCTGTTTGGTTTATCATTATTTTTTTGTAATGGTTCGAGAACCAAACTACTTCATCCGCTGTTAGGGCTACGGTGCTACTTGTAGACGTTTTCTTTTCGTCTTCTTCGCCAAGTGGTATTAAACGTTTTAGGCTCAGATAGATAACAGGTATTTGAATGTACCCACTGCCTGCTTGTCTGTTTGATTTCTTCCAAAAACGGATTTGATTACTTTTCTTATCCCTCAACATACTTTGCACCGTGAAGGGATCATCTTCTCCCTTTAAATAAATAGTCCACTCGTGCTCTTTGGGAAGATCAAAGGTAGGCGATAGCCGAAATTTATCTCTAAATCCAGAACGGAAACTATCCCCTGATAGCGGCTTTTCACCGTAAAGAGGATTTTCTTTGTCTGTTATTGTAAAAGGTTGTGAAATCATTCCAAGCAAAGTGCTTTTTTGAGTCCCGTTTTGACCCGCGATTAAGGTTACATACTCGCCCAATGTAAAAGTAGAATTTTTGAAACCTCGGAATTTTTCAATATGGAGCTTTTCTATAATCATTTAACTGGACTCAAAAGAGATAAAAAATAGGGTTAGTCAGCAACAAGAGGAGTCTCTCCTCCAAAGCTAGTAACCAAGATAGTCTAGCATTATGCCTTATTAAACAATGCTATAACTACCATTTTGAGTGTTGTTAATCATTTTTCTTATGTTTTGAGCACTAATAGCTTGTATTGCCTATCTGCATATTTAGGAACATTTCGAGTACTCATTTGTGCTCCTAGCAAGCGAAATGTGAACTGCTGACTATATAAATTTGCTGTGGAGTTGAGTTTCAACTTAATGGAAAAAGTTCCAATGAAACTCTTGCCTACACAAATAAATTAAAAAACAACCAATTGGGTTTTCATTTGTCCATTTACTGGATATACTCACAGTTAACTGTATAAAAAGACAGGTGACATATGAAGCCGTTAACGCCACGCCAACAACAAGTCTTCGATTTGATTAAAAGCAAAATCGAAGACACCGGAATGCCACCAACTCGTGCAGAGATTGCGCGTGAGCTTGGCTTCCGCTCTGCGAATGCCGCAGAAGAACACCTAAAAGCGCTTGCTCGTAAACAAGCGATTGAAATTATTCCAGGCGCATCTCGCGGGATCCGAATCCTACTTGAAGATGCGGCAAACGACGATCAAGGTCTGCCTTTGATTGGTCAAGTTGCTGCTGGTGAGCCGATTCTGGCTCAAGAGCATGTGGAGTCTCACTACCAAGTGGATCCTGCTATGTTCAAACCAAAAGCAGACTTCCTACTTCGCGTAAACGGCGAAAGTATGAAAGACATCGGTATTATGGACGGCGACTTGCTGGCTGTGCACAAAACCCAAGACGTGCGCGACGGTCAAGTTGTGGTTGCACGTGTTGATGATGATGTGACGGTGAAGCGTCTAGAGCGCAAAGGTTCTACGGTTCTGCTGCATGCAGAGAACGAAGAGTTTTCACCAATCCAAGTTGACCTAACGTCGCAACATCTGACGATTGAAGGTCTGGCGGTTGGCATCATCCGTAACACCGACTGGATGTAGGTTTTTACCTCAAGCATTCTAATAAAGCCCAGCGTTCTGCTGGGCTTTGTGTTTTCTGCACTTTCTATTCCATTTTTATTGTCTTCAAAGCATATTTCTTTTCTTCCGAGCATAGTTACGCTCGGCCTGATTCAGAGCGTTTGGTTGTTGCGTTAAAACTTGCAAGTGATATTGAGATTTATTATCATCTAATTCCATTTAACCATTTTCTTTTCGGCGCAAGGAAATGCCCATGTCCAAGCCTCAACATCACGTACCTAATCATCTGTTGAAACCGTTGTTTTTGCGCAGCCGCGAAAGCTTGGTCGATAACGGCTTGGTGTACGATCCGATCGCTGCAAAAGCGTGCTTGAGCTGCAAGATGGCACCAGATTGCATCAGTGGCGACGTCGATCAGAAGCAGCTGCTGCACGTGACTTTGACTCAGCTGTGCGATCAGCAGGTCAGTCACTTTCTTCAACAACACTCAGACGCTTGGATCATTAACGTTGGTGCGGGCTTAGATACGCGTTTCTACCGTTTGGACAATGGTCGTTGTCACTGGATTGAACTGGATGTCACCGAGAATCTGGTTTGGCGTCAGCGATTGTTTCATAAAAACGAACGCTACGAGCATCGTTGCGGCAGCGTAGAAGACATGGGTTGGTTAGATGAATTACGCATTCCAGAAAAAGCACCAGTATTGATTTTGTGTGAGATGGCTTTACTCGATTGTGATGAATCGCGCGTTGCGACTTTCATCCAAACTCTGGGTCGTCATTTTGTATCGGCAGAAGTGTGCATGGTACTAGCAGGTGACTTAACCGAAAGTAAATGGGGTCAGAAGCTCGGTTCAGACACGTACGCACATGGTTTTGAAGCTCCAGCACAACAAGTACTGCATTGGCTGCCATGGGCACAATGGGTCAAAGCCTTCTCGCCATTCGGCCGATTCTGCTCACGTTGGAAAGCATGGCAACGTTGGTTGAATAAGATCCCAATGTTGAAGCATCGCCTCACGCCAGTTCTCGTTCACATCAAGTGGTAATTGGCTAGGCACGAGGGTCTGTTTACCTTTTGCGGTTAAATTTTGTTCGAGATAAAAGCGTTTTAATCGCGACGATAGGCGGACGGCTAGTTGTTAGCCGCTTAGTCACTCTAAGCAATGACCTATCAACAAAGAGTAAAGCGCTTTTAGTGGGGGCGCCCAGCTCGAACCCTTGGGCAGCTTTGTGGCCTTCCTGTACTGAGTGGCTGCATTTCAAACTTTTTTCTTTTTTTGATTGAATAGTGAGAACCCACAAACAGCTGCAAAAATAAGCTCTAAAGGTCAACAGACCCTTAGTACTCAGGTACACTCGCTGATCTAAACAACGAGGTGCCTGTGACAAACTCTATCTTCTCTCCTTTATCGAATCCTCAAGTGCATCGCCAAGTGTTAGCGCTCGCTATCCCTATGGTGCTGTCGAATATTACTGTTCCACTCTTGGGGTTGGTTGACGCTGCGGTGATCGGTCACCTTGAACACGCTTGGTATCTGGGCGGCGTTGCATTGGGCAGTACCATGATCAGTGTGACGTTTTGGTTGCTTGGCTTCTTACGTATGTCGACTACTGGATTAGCGGCGCAGTCCTACGGTAGTGAGGACCGAAAACAACTCGCGTTGGTGTTTATGCAAGGCTCACTGATGGCACTGTTGTTTGCGTTAGTCTTCCTTATTGCCCATAATCCGATCGCAGATCTGATATTTGGTTGGAGTGATGCCAGTGCGGAAGTGAAGCACTATGGTATACAGTATTTTGCTATCCGTGTATGGAGCGCCCCCGCAGCGCTGATGAACTTTGTGTTGTTGGGCTGGCTACTCGGAACGCAAAACTCCAAAGCTCCAATGTGGATGGTGATCATCACCAACGTGACCAATATTGCGCTCGACTTACTGTTTGTTATTGGCTTAGGCTGGAAAGTAGAAGGCGCAGCGCTGGCATCGGTAATCGCTGATTACTCAGGCATGGCGTTTGGCTTGATGTGTGTGTGGAAAACATGGCGATCGCGTCAGTTGCCATCACCTAAGAGCCTGCTAACCGATACTCAACATGGGCTAGGGCGGGTCGTAAAACTCAATCGCGATATCTTCTTACGCTCGCTATGTTTACAAGCTACGTTTAGCTTTATGACTTTCCAAGGTGCGAGCTTTGGTGATGATGTGGTTGCGGCTAATGCGGTATTGATGAGTTTCTTGATGATGATTTCCTATGGCATGGACGGATTTGCCTATGCCATGGAGGCCATGGTTGGCAAAGCGATCGGTGCCAAAGACCGAGCGCAACTCAGTGCTTCGTTGATTGGTACTTTCTTCTGGAGTCTGATCATCTGTTTAGGTTTGACTGCGGTATTTGGTTTGGCGGGATCGCACTTGATCGCCATGATCACTTCGATTGAAGCGGTGCAGCAGCAAGCGTCGGTGTATCTGCCTTGGTTGGTGGTTATGCCATTGGCGTCGATGTGGTGCTTCCTGTTTGATGGCATCTTTGTTGGTGCCACTAAAGGTAAAGACATGCGAAACAGTATGTTCGTGGCGACTTGTTGTTTCTTTGCGATTTTCTTTTTGTTCTCTGGCTGGCAAAACCATGCGCTGTGGTTTGCGATGACCAGTTTCATGGCAATGCGAGGGATTGGACTCGGCGCTATTTTCTTCTATCAATGGCGCAAGGGTCGCTTTCTTGCCTAGTTACACATAAAAAAACAGCAGGTCGAAACCTGCTGTTTTTGCTTTTGGATCATGGCAACCCAATTGAATTAGAATAATCGGTTCAAACCGTTCAGTGCCGCTACGCGATACGCTTCTGCCATCGTCGGGTAGTTGAAGGTGGTATTGACGAAGTATTCAATCGTATTGGCTTCACCTTTTTGTTCCATGATGGCCTGACCGATGTGGATGATTTCCGCGGCGCGCTCACCAAAGCAGTGAATACCAAGAATCTCTTTGGTTTCGCGATGGAAGAGGATTTTCAAGCTGCCGATGTCTTTACCTGCAATCTGTGCACGAGCGAGATGCTTGAACGAAGAGCGTCCCACCTCGTAAGGCACTTTCGCCGCAGTCAGTTCTTGCTCGGTTTTACCCACTGAGCTGATTTCTGGAATGGTGTAGATACCCGTTGGGATGTCATCAATCAGATTGCCGTCAGCTTGTCCTTTAGTGATGGCTTGTGCCACGAAACGACCTTGGTCATACGCTGCACTCGCTAGGCTAGGGTAGCCAATCACATCACCGACTGCGTAGATGTGTTCCACTTCTGTACGGTAGTTACCATCTACTTTGAGTTGTCCGCGAGAATCACCTTCAAGTCCAACCGCAGGTAAGTTGAGTTTGTCTGTGTTACCCGTTCGACCGTTAGCATACAGTAGGCAATCGGCTTTCATCTTCTTACCTGATTGAAGATGCACGATAACACCATCTTCAGTGCCTTCGATTTTCTCGAATGTTTCATCGTTACGAATTACCACGCCACTGTTCCAGAAGTGGTAAGACAGTGCATCCGAGACCTCGTTATCTAGGAAAGAGAGCAGACGGTCGCGAGTGTTAATCAAGTCGGTCTTCACGCCTAAACCACGGAAGATTGAGGCGTATTCACAACCAATCACACCCGCACCGTAAATGATGATGTGGCGAGGGTCGTGTTTCAGGCTCAGGATAGAGTCGCTGTCGTAGATGCGTTCATGCAAAAAGTCGACGTCATTTGGTTGGTATGGACGAGATCCTGTCGCGATAACAAATTTATCCGCTGAGTACACTTCTTCTGTACCATCGCTTTGCATGACGGCGATGGAGTAGTTATCGATAAAGCGCGCAGTACCAAACAACAGTGTGCATGAATTGCGGTCATAAAAGCCCTGACGAAGTCGAGTTTGCTTATCAATGACCGATTTCGCATGACCTAAAATGTCAGAAAATGTTGCATGAAGGCTGGTGTTATTACGGCAGAATAATGGGTTGCTATTGAATTCGATGATACGGCTGACCGCATGACGCAATGCCTTGGATGGTATGGTTCCCCAGTGCGTACAACCGCCACCAACACTGCTTTCCTTTTCTACGATGGCAACATTCAGTCCGGCTTTGGTCAATCCCATTGCCGCCCCTTCACCGCCAGGGCCACTACCAATTACGATCACGTCATAGTGATTAGCATGCGCCATGATGTCTTCCTTGTTATATTTGCTTAACATTGCTGTAGCGGGATTTTAACTCATTTACTCTATTGGGAACACGCAATGCCTGCTAGAGAGTGGAAGTGATCACGCAGAATCGCCCAAAAGAACTAATTGGTATGCTGTATGTCTACTATTTGAAGCGAGACAATTGCAATTGGGTGCATGGCAATAGTAACGTGCTCGCCGCTTATCGGCAGATAACGTCGCTTTATACGTGGGTGCGATATGCGTTATATTGAAGCTCTCGTACCCAATAGAAAAAGAGCAAGTTAAAGAATGAAATCGATGGGAATCCGCGCGCAGCAAAAAGAAAAAACACGTCGATCGTTGATCGATGCGGCATTTAATCAACTCAGTGCGGATCGCAGCTTTTCCAATCTCAGCTTGCGTGAGGTTGCTCGAGAGGCAGGAATTGCACCGACTTCTTTTTATCGTCACTTCAAAGACATGGATGAGCTGGGCTTAACCATGGTTGATGAAGGTGGTTTGTTGTTGCGACAACTGATGCGTCAGGCGCGTCAGCGTATTGTCAAAGAAGGCAGTGTGATTCGAACTTCAGTTGAAACCTTCATGGAATTCATTGAAAGTAGTCCTAACGTTTTCCGCTTATTGTTGCGTGAGCGCTCCGGCACTTCCTCTGAATTTCGTACTGCCGTCGCTCGAGAAATTCAGCATTTTGCGGCAGAATTAACTGAGTACTTAATGAGCACCGGTATGACCAAAGAAGAGGCGTTCACTCAAGCAGAGGCGTCGGTTACTTTGGTGTTTAGCTCTGGTGCGGAAGCTTTAGATTTAGATCGACGCGAGCGCGATGAACTCGCCGAGCGATTGATCATGCAATTGCGAATGATAGCCAAAGGGGCCTATTGGTATCGCAAAGAACGTGAACGTAACCGATTAAAAGGCGGGATAGAATAATGTCGAATGGAAATAAATCTGAAAAGAAAACGCTGATTTTGGCACTGGTTGCAGGTATGTGTGGTGATGCTTTGTTGTCATGGTTGACCATGAGCGAAGTGTCTTTTTCAATCTTCCCTCTGATTGCACTCGTGCTAGCTGTACAGGCGCTGTACCAAGAATACCTTAACAACCCAGTATCAGAAGATATTCCACTTGTAGGTCTGGCGTGTTTCTTCGTTGGTGCATTTGGTCACTCTGCGTTTATTAAAGCGCAATACCCAGAAGCAGGTTCTAACTTCTTCGCAATTCTGGTTTCAATGATTCTCTTAGCGTGGATCGGTAAGAAACTGGGTTTCATGGAAAAGAAGACGACCGCTGAATAAGCAAAACGAATCCAACAAAAAAGCGAGCCATTGAGCTCGCTTTTTTTATGCCTGAGGCTGGTGGATTACGCTTTGCGTTCCAACAGTACACCTGCTTCCATGTGGTGTGTGTAAGGGAATTGGTCAAACAGTGCAAAACGCGTCACGTTGTGGGTTTCACATAGAATGTCCAAGTTCTCTTTTAGTGTCTCTGGGTTACAAGAGATGTACATGATGCGCTCGTAACCTTGCACCATCTTACAAGTGTCGACATCCATACCTGAACGCGGTGGATCGACAAAAATCGTGTTGCAGTTGTAGCTCTTCAGATCCACACCTGCATCTTGTAGGCGGCGGAATTCACGCTTACCTTCGATTGCTTGAGTAAACTCTTCTGCTGATAGACGTAGGATTTGTACGTTATCAATCTCGTTTGCTGCAATGTTGTATTGCGCAGAAACCACAGATGGCTTCGCTAGCTCTGTTGCGAGAACGCGATCGAAGTTTTGTGCCAGCGCCAGAGAGAAGTTACCGTTACCACAGTAAAGTTCTAGTAAGTCGCCAGTGCTTTCTTGAGCGCAGTCGACTGCCCATTCCAACATTTTCTCTGCGACTTTACCGTTCGGTTGAGTGAAGCTGTTTTCAACTTGTTGGTAGATGTAGCTTTGACCATTCACGTCTAGCTTCTCGATCACGTAGTCACGGTCTAGGACAATCTTCATTTTACGAGCACGACCAATGATGTTTAGGTTGAAGCCTTCATCATTCAAACGTTGCTTAAGGGCCTTTGCGTTTTCAATCCACTCTTCATCAAGTTGGCGATGGTAAAGCAGTGAAACCAGAATCTCACCGCTTAACGTCGATAGGAAATCCACTTGGAACAGTTTGCGACGTAGCGATTCGTTGTCTTTCATCGCTTCAACCAATAGTGGCATCAGGTCGTTGATCAGACGGCTTGCTGCTGGGAATTGGTCAACGCGGTATTTTTCACGAGTTTCTTGGTTGAACATGATGTAGTAAAGGTCTTCACCCTCATGCCAAACACGGAACTCAGCACGCATACGGTAGTGCTGCTCTGGTGATTCAAACACTTCCAGTTCTGGCACGTTGTATGGCGCGAACATATCAGTGAGACGTTCGACTTTTTTAGCCAGTTGTTCTTGGTAGCGTTGTGGATTTACATCAAGAGTAGCCATGATCTTACCTTTTATGGTGCATTCAATTTAAGAGCGCAGATTTTATTCAATCTCAATAGGATGTCCAGTTTTGTGCCCCAATTGATTTAAAGATAGTGTGTTCTGTGTCAGTTGAGGACGAAATGAACCAAAACGTTACAATTGTGAGGGCTAATATTGGCTGGACAAATAATCAATAGCTTAATAGTATTTGCCCCAAGCTGGTGCTCTCTAGCAATCTAGATGGCTGAAATGGGAATCTGGTGGAAATCCAGAACTGACGCGCAGCGGTAAAAGAGAACGAACGCTCATCAAGACACTGCATTAGTTTATGTGGGAAGTCGAGCAAGTAGGATGGTGTAACCTCGCTCTTAAGTCCGAATACCTGCCAGCAACTGAGCCACAGCACTGGACTGCTCAATACGAGTAGGGCTCAGTAGGAATTACGCGACTTAGGACAATACAATGAGAAAAACATTTCTTGCGATCACGTGTGCATCGCTGCTTTCACCTACCTTTTATTTACAGGCCCAAGAAGCCTCCGCAGACGAAACGGTTGTGGTTACTGCAAACCGATTCAAACAAGTTGACGGTGCGGTGCTCGCACAAACCGTTACGGTAACCAAAGAAGATATCAAACGCCTTCAGGCTGATAGCTTGTTTGATGTATTCCGAACTTTACCGAGTATCGAAGTTGCCCAATACGGCGGTCGTGGTCAAAGTGCTTCGCTGTTTGTTCGTGGTGGCAGTTCATCTCAGGTACTCGTTTTGGTTGATGGGGTTCGTATGCCTCGTGCAATCATGGGTGGTATCGACTTCAACCAATTTCCAATTAACTCTATTGAACGTGTCGACTACATTCGTGGTGCGCGTGCCTCTATTTATGGTTCGGAAGCGATTTCTGGTGTAATCAACATTATTACTCGTGCAGACATTGATAATGACGCGAGCCGTGTCTCGGCAGGGTATGGGTCGGAGAATCACAAGAAAGGCACGTTTGTTGTCTCTAAGCCCGTAGGTGACGGTAAACACTTTAAGGGTGTGCTCGGTTACGAGAAAACAGATGGTTTTAACGTTAAACCTCTACCGGGTGTGAACGATGGTGACGAGCACGGCTTTGAAACGCTCAACCTTAAACTAGGCTACCAACAAAACTTCTCTGAGAACTTATCTGGTTACGTTGGGTTGAGTGCTTACGACAATGAATATGACTACGACAATAGTAGCTATGGCAACCCAGCTTGGGGCACGGTTGATAAGCACGAAAAGAAAACCGGTGAAGTAGAATATGTCGGCGCCGACTTGTCGTTGGAATACAACAAAGACGTTTACTCATCTGAATTGAAGTTGGCTTATGGTCAACAAGACAACTACGACCACAAATCAGGTCAAAGCAAAACGGCGGGCGATCACGTTGCTATTGAGCAGTTCAATGCGATTTGGTTGAACTCGTACAGTGTTACCGAGGAGCTGAGTGTTGGCGGTGGTTTGGATTACCGCACAGAAAAACTCGCAAAGGGCTACATTGCACCAAGTGATTGGGGACCTTCTCAGAGTTACGATCCAGAAAAGAACCCAAGAACCAACTTCGGTGTTAGCGCTATTGCTCAATACGCTTATGATGTATGGACATTAGAGGCAAGCGTACGTAATGACGACAACAACCAGTTTGGTAACAATACTACGTGGCAAACTGCTGCGGGTTGGACGTTTTACGAAGGTTACGAGTTAACGCTGAGCCACGGTACCGCTTTTCGCGCGCCGAGTTTTGTTGACTTGTACTATCCGGGTTACGAAATGCCAAACCTAAAACCGGAAGAGTCAGAAAACACGGAGATCTCTGTCTCTGGAGGCGTATCAATTGTTGATTGGACGGTGACGGGTTACTACAACCAAATTGAAAACATGTTGATTTGGGAAGGCTCCGGCATGCAAAACGTCGGTGAAGCCGAGATCAAAGGCGTCGAACTAGAAGTGAAGCTCGATACAGATATCGTATCTCATGAGTTCTACCTAGATTATAAAGACTCTGTCGATAAATCTGGTGCAGAAGATACCCAGCTAGCATACCGCTCTAAGCGTGGTGCTAAGTGGAACGCTTACGCGACGTTTGACCAATGGACGTTGGGCTCGCAGTACCTTTACCAAGGTGAACGCTTTAATGGCAACACAAGACTGCCGAGTTACAGCCTATGGAACTTCACTGCGTCTTATGCGGTGAACCAAAACTGGGATGTGAATGCGAAACTAAGTAACGCTTTTGATAAAGATTACGAGATGTACACGGGTTACGCTACACCGGGTCGTCAGTACTTTGTCTCTGCGGATTACCGCTTCTAATTGATTCCAACAAGACCGCCACATCGGCGGTCTTTCTTATTGTGAGTCGGGTACGGGTGGAAATAGGTAACAAGGAAAATAGATGACAAAACCGAAACGTGTCGTGATCAGCTGGTCGAGTGGAAAAGACTCCACGTTAACGTTAGAGCGACTAAACGAAAATCCGCACTATCAGGTAGTTGGTTTGTACACCACCTATGTAGATGAAGAAGTGCCTTTCCAAGCAACCCCGCTTGAGGTCGTGCAAATGCAGGCTGATTTACTTGGCCTTCCGCTCATAACTATCGAACTGCCTGAAGTGTTTCCGAGTAACGACATTTATCAATCAACGATCGTTAATGCATTACAAAGCAGCGGACTGAATGTAGAAGCGGTCGCGTTTGGCGATATGTTCTGTAATGGCATTGCAGACTATCGTCGCAGCTATATTGAACCTGCCGGTTGGGAGTGCGTATTCCCATTACTGGGGGAAGAGAGCAAGGCATTGGCATTTGAAATTGTCGAGCGTGGTATTCAAACCATGTTAATTACCACCGATGGAGAGGTGTTGCCGCCCGAGTGGTGTGGACGTTGGTATGACAAAGCGCTGATTGAGTCATTGCCCGGTCATATTGATCCCTGCGGAGAAGATGGCGAATTCCATACATTGGTGACATCAACCCCGTCATTTCAAGGACATATAGAATTGACTAAGCTTGAAGTGGAAATAGGGGAGCGATTCAGCCATCAAAGATACCAAGCCAAAGCATTGCCAAAACAAATCTAACCAGTATGATCGCCGAGTCTCTAATTTGCAGGTAAGACTCGTGCGAACATCAAGTAAGAAAAAAGTCCTAGTGTTTGATTCCGGTGTCGGAGGGCTATCGGTCTTCCAAGAAATCCACCGACTTCTACCACACATGGATTACTTGTATCTGTTCGATAACGAAGCCTATCCGTATGGCGAACTCGATCAAGATGTGTTGATTGCTCGCGTTAATAAGCTGGTGGCAGCGTTGGTCGAAGAGCATCAAGCTGACATCGTCGTCATCGCCTGCAATACAGCAAGTACCATAGTGCTGCCATCACTGCGTGCGAATCTATCTATTCCAGTTGTCGGTGTGGTGCCTGCGATTAAGCCTGCCTCGTTACTCGCTTCTCAAGGTGTAGGACTCATTGCTACGCCTGCGACCGTAACTCGTCAATATACCCATGAACTTATCCGCGACTTTGCCCAAGGTAAACCAGTCGAGTTATTAGGCTCTACTCGATTAGTGGATATGGCAGAAGAAAAGCTACGTGGTGAAAGCATCTCTCTTCCAGAGCTGGAAAGCATTCTTCTCCCACTGCGTAATAAAGTGGACGTTGCAGTGCTAGGTTGTACTCACTTTCCTCTAATAAAAGACGAAATCCATCAAGCGTTAGGTGGAGAGGTTACGTTAGTTGATTCTGGTGAGGCCATTGCTCGTCGAGTAAAGGCATTACTAACAAGTGATATGAAGGAAGAGAGTAAAGAGGAGGGGAGCAAGAAGATTTATGCCAGTGCACCTCCTTGGCAAGAAGATGCACTGAATACCTGTTTGGCGAACTTAGGATTTAATCCTGTTCAGGTTTACCGCCATCCGGGTGTTTAGGGTCGTTAGCGATACGTACTTTAAGCGTACGATCCATATATTCCTTCTCATTGAGTTTAGCGATAGCAGGTTTTGCATCTGCCGCAGCCATCACTACAAAACCGAACCCTCTTCTTTTACCAGTGCGCTTATCTTTCATTAAGCGTACTGCGTAAACCTGACCATACTCAGCAAACAAATCACGAACGTGACTCTCATTTGCCTTATAAGGAAGGTTGCCGACATACAGCGTTTTAGTTGAAGGATCGGAATCCGAAGATTGAAGAACAGGTGTTTTGCTAGAAAGTGAAAAAAGAAAAGCAGTAGCGACAACACCGATAACAAAGCTCAAGGCAGGTGGCACAGGTAACTGAGAGAAGATGATTCCCCCAATGACCGCCAACCCAGCACACAAGATCAGATTTTTTTTAGACGTCATTTTGATTACTACATATAGATGATAAAGAGATTGGCTGCCTATTAACAAAATAGACACATGGATCTTACGTATATGGTTGGTGTTTTTCCAACCAATTGCTGTGATATGTCTCAAATGTGACGAAGAAATATGCAGATATTACGCATTTGATGGATAAGTAACCGCTTGGAATGTTTTTTTCAAAAAAAGGGTTGCGCTCATTTCTGGATTCCCTATACTGCGCATCCACCGACACGGAGTGAGACGAAAGTCACACAGCGAGTCGGGAAGAGAGAAAAAAGAATTTGAAAAAATGCTTGACTCTCAAATTGGGAAGCGTAAGATACGCACCCCTAACGACGAGGCGCTGAGGCGGTGAGTTAGTTAGAAAAGTTCTTTAAAAATATAGACCTATCAATCTG
>NZ_JPRD01000025.1 GCF_000817815.1 Vibrio owensii CAIM 1854 = LMG 25443 | reverse complement strand
CTTAAGTGAACGGCATTAGGGCAATCGCTCTGCCTATTTATTTTTTTTGATGCCAAGAGTTAGTGACCCAAATCGCAATTTGATTAACGGCACAAGAGAAATGTGTTAAAGGAATTTGTTAACTCTTTGTTATCGCCTCAAGATTGTTAGAATGTTCCGTTAAATCAGGGGAGTGAGATGAATGCCGGAGCGAGCAAGTTTAATATTAATAAACGATCACCGAGAAGTTTTATTGATTGAACGAGTGAAGGGCGATAGACACTATTGGGTGTTTCCTGGCGGTAGTGTAGAGGATGGAGAAATTCTTTCTGAAGCGGCGAAACGCGAGGCACTGGAAGAAACCTCTATTGAACTAACATCGCTCACTCCTGTGTTTCAGATCCAAAATCAAGGCCGAATGGATCATTACTTCTTATCCCATATCGGCTCAGCCACCCCTACGCTAGGTAATGGCCCCGAACTACAAAGGCGCTCGGTTTCCAATCAATATATTTTGAGATGGGTGAGCTTTACTGAACTAGCCATGTTACCTCTCTTTCCAGTCGAAGCGAAACAAATATGCCTTCAGAGCGAGGAGGTATTCTTTGGTTGATAAAGTGTGTCCTCTGGTGTTGCGAAAACAAAACCGCGAGATTCTTCTTTTCAAACATCCTCTTGCGGGCGTTCAGTTGGTGAAAGGCACTGTTGAACTCTTCGATTGCGACTTCTTCAGTGCGGCAAAAAGAGAATTGGCAGAAGAGTCGGGCATCGAATTGGTCAATCACACAACCTACTTAGGGGCTTGGGAGAGTGGGTTTCAAGAGCAGCTTTGGCATTTCGTTTTGTGTGAATGTGAAGAGTTGCCGGAGCATTGGGTCTTCCACACTCAAGATGATGGTGGGCATGATTTCGAATTCTTTTGGCATGGGGTGACAAAAGACATTTCTTCCCATGCTCACCCTGTTTTTCAACGTGCTTTAGAGCAGGTTCGTGAGTTTATCCGCATTGGGGCAATGAAGTGAAAATTGAAATCGGTAATCACACGAATGCAGAGTTGCTTCAAGAACTCAAAGAACTACGCATTCAATTTAATCCGTTTGCCTTACAGCTGTTTGAAGATCAAATGATACAAACCAAACAACGTGGCCAGATAGTGTCTGTATTGGTAACAACGCCTTCGGAATTGGGGGCACCTTTTGGAGCAACGTTGGCTGAGCTTCTTACTCATGGAGCTCTGAAAGGGCTAGAGCCTTGTCCGCTCGCCGTCGCACCATACTTATTACTTCAAGGTATTTCGCTCACAAAAGACGAATACATAACAATCGCTTCTTTGCCTCTTGAGCAGAAAGACACCTATCCCAGAGGTTTGTATCTGCGTAAGCGAGATGATGGTGTTTGGCTAAGAGGTTATCGATGTGATGATGCCTTTATCTTTCCTCCTTCAATGAAGTTTGTGTTCATTGATGCGAAGGCTAAAAAGGGGGAACAACATTGACGTTCGACTATTACTCGTTCCCGACAATTTCACTGGAGATTTGTTGCAGCTTCTAAACCACATCCAAACGTCACATCTCACGTGTATCAGCAGTAAGCAAAGAAATACGTAAATCATTCTCACGAAGGAAGTACAAACAAGGAAAGTTCATGAAAAAACGACTCGTCATATTGGCAGCCATTGTGTTGCAAGGTTGTGCAACGATAGAGACCCTAAACCCAACAAACAATCATGTGAGAATCGCTCATGAGGGGGAGCAGAGCTACTGCAAGGAAATTCCAAGAGTTTATAGTGGAGTGAATTACAACATGTGTTTGTTGAATGGTGAGCCTAGCTATTCTGAAAACACGGGTCCCAAACTGGATGGGGTGCCTTTCTTTGTGTTTGATACTGCTTTTTCAGCGTTGGCTGATACTTTATTCCTACCATACACAATAACGATGCAGGCACAGAAAGGGTCAATAGAGGTTAACTAAGCTTTCAAGCGAACCATCAAACCAAACGCTATGCTTTTATCAGGAGCGAAATGATAAGGAAGAACAGCCATTGTTGTTCTTTCAACCTCTCACGTACGGTTTAAAGGCACTGTCGCTCTCAAAAATGGCGTCGAAATTACAATTATTTAGCTGATTTCTATATGCTTTGCGCATTCATTCAGATAAGGAAAGGAAACGATAATGGATAAATTCGTACTGTTTCTCCTATGCCTTTGCCTGACCGTGGGTGGTGTCATCCACATTTACGACAATATTGTCGATGGCTTTTTGCCTTACGATTTTGCCCCAGGCTGGTTAAACATGTATTGGAGCGCCCTTGGCCTCCTTGATTTACTCGCCGTTTATTTGCTGATTAGGCACCGCCGGACTGGGTTGGTTTTACTGTTATTGATTATGTTGAGCAGCGTAGGCTTTAACTCTTATGCGCACTATGGATTGGGCGTATTGGAGAGCAGTGGACAACTGCAATGGCAAACGTTGTTATTAGGGTTTTCTATTGGAGTATCAATTTGGCTGTGGAATTCGCAAAAGCATCGCCACTCACGTCAGATATTCCGGTAATTGTTTTATTCGATATTACGTATATTTAAACAGGGAAGTGTTATGGATAACTTTAAGGAGCTGGCGAGCTTCGGTGTTTTTGCCGCGCTATCGGGCTTTAGTTTTGGCGCAATCTTTTTTGGCATTGCGTTTGTGTACGCCGCCATCAACAAACAACAAGATGTGAGCGTGTTCGCCATCTCTTCAATTGTTCTTGGGATTATCGGTTTGTTTGTTGGTGTGACCCAATCAAATAAAAAACGCGATTTGATTAAAGCCTAAGCTCATTAAAATAGAAAATGCTTAAACGCGTTTCGAGTGAAAACCCTTCGGTAGTATCCCTTACTAGAGATTGCTTTCAAGAATTGAGAGCAATCTACTCTCCAAATAAAGCCGCGAAACCGACTTCAAGCAAAGATGAATGGGTCAATTATGCTTATTATCTTGAAGGTAGAATCGTTGGTTGCGTCAAAGTCAAACTTACAGACGACGAGCTGCAATTCTCAGGACTGGCTGTTGAAAGTGCATCTCGCAAACAAGGAATCGCTCGTCGCTTGATTGTGGCTTTATGTAAGTTACATAGCTCAGTGAATGCTTTGAGTGTCTGGTGTGTGGAAGAAACGGGTAATGTTGAGATTTTCAAAGCACTCGGTTTTGAAGTGCTGCAAACAGAGTCTTCTTCGTTGTTCTCGTTAACCAATGGTCGTCCAGCTACGGAAGTTAAAATGGGCTACTCAATCCGAAATACATTGGGATGAGTTGCGGTCGCGTGTTCGTGATACATATCATCTAGGTAGGTCAGTAACTCGTCCTCATCAAGAAAGGGCGGCACTACAAAGTCTCTGATTGGGCGCTTTATCGAAGTTTCCGAATCGATATAAAGCGTCCAAATCCCATCTTTGCATTCCGCAAGCACGACTTTTCCAAACACATTCACTTTCATTGAGCGGCTCATGAGGAAGACTTTTCTTTGTAACGAAATGGCTGGGTAATCAGTTTATCTAATCTTTGCTCGTCTTTGTCGCGAATCTCTGGAACACCAATCACAACATCATCATGTCCTAACTCCGGTTGAGCTCGATATGTGCCAAACAAGCGATCCCAGATAGACAAGAAGAAGCCAAAGTTTGAATGTGTCTCGCGCACGATGACGGAGTGGTGAACGCGATGCATGTCTGGTGTCACAACCAACTTACGTAACGTCGCGTCCCAAGGCAGTGGCAGCTTTGCATTGCTATGGTTAAACATGGTGCTGGCATTCAATACGATTTCAAACACAACGATGCCAATAGGAGAGACGCCTAAAGTAAACACAGCGGCGATTTTTACCACCATAGAGAGAATGATTTCTATCGGGTGGAATCGTGTCCCGGTTGTGACATCGATATCCAAGTCAGCATGATGCATGCGGTGAAGCTTCCATAGCGGTTTAACTCGATGGAAGACTAAATGCTGTAGGTAGATGATGAGATCGAGTAGCACAACGGTTATCAGCACATTTAACCAAGTCGGGAAGGCAAGAGCATTGAGTAGGCCCCAATGGTTTTCATAAGCGATGATGGCCGCTTGAAAGGCCGCAATCGGCATAACTATGGCAATAACGACACTATTTAGTGCGACCAATGTGAGGTTGTTAAACCAGCGAAATGAACGGTCGACAGTCAGCTGCTTTCTCGGTCGCTTGTTTTCCCACAAGGTGCACAGCAACAAAACACCAATGAAGATGCTGAGTCGTAGCCAAGAAGGGTCGTTAAATGCAGTTTCGGGCACACTAATTTCCTTGTTTGATTCGCTTATTTGTTAAGACCTTAACACTCCAGCGTATCTTTCAACGAGAAGAAAGGAATGTGAATGTCCGTCCGTTTATCAGCATTTCTTGAGACTAACCCTCTATGCAAGTAGAATCGCGCTCTACTTTATGAAGACCCTAACAACTGGCACTTTCTATCCATGAGAATCCACGCTTTCCATCGTTTATACCAGCACCGTCAATCTATCTCAACGAAGCCGTTTAACGCTCGCGGTTGTAAAGTGGTTCGCTGTCCTTATTGTCAGGTTTCTGAACAATATTGTTTGTGCGAGATTCAGCCGAACATTGAATCCAATATTGCCTGCATGCTGATCGTATCGGAAAACGAAGTGTTTAAGCCAAGTAATACTGGGCGTCTTATTGCTGATACGATTCAAGAGACCTACGTGTATCAATGGAATCGTACCGAACCTTCTGAAGAGATGTTGGCATTGCTAGAGAACGATGCTTATCAACCTGTGGTTGTCTTCCCTGCAGATTACGTGGATGAGCCTGAGCGTTTATTGGATGGTTTGAATCCGGAGCGATTGAAGGCATCCGATGGTTCGGACAAAAAATGGTTACTGATCTTCATTGATGGCAGTTGGCGTGAGGCACGTAAGATCTTCCGCCGTTCAGAGTTTCTTAAATCTTTACCTGTGCTTTCTATTGAGCCGGAATCACTGTCTGAATACATTATGCGTCGCTCGGACAATGAGCAGCATCTGTCTACTGCAGAAGTCGCGACGTTAGTATTCAAACAAGCAGGTGAAGAGCAAGCTTCGGAGTGTCTGCAATTGTGGTTTGAAGCCTTCCGTGAAACCTACATGCTGACGAAAACTCGAGTAAAAACCGACTGGTCTCGACCGCATCTGAAACGTTTCAAAGAGTGGGCTAAAATCGAGAGCTAACTCTAAGGAATGAACTTTTGTTGATGGCTTGTTGTTCAACTGGCTTCAACGAGGGGATAAATCTGCATTCCGTCACGGTTTGCAGGCGTACAGATATGGATAATGCCTAAAGTTTATCTTTTTGACTCCAGCATATTTTGGGAGTCGTTTGAGCATTTTAGGAGAGAATTGCATGTATTACGGCTTTGATGTCGGTGGCACTAAAATCGAGTTTGGTGCGTTTAACGAAAAACTTGAGCGTGTAGCAACTGAACGTGTACCAACACCAACAGACAACTACGATTTGCTGGTAGAAACCATTGCAGGTCTGGTTAACAAATACGATGCGGAATTTGGTTGTGAAGGTACGATTGGTCTTGGTCTTCCTGGCATGGAAGATGCGGATGACGCAACTGTACTAACGGTTAATGTACCTGCAGCAAAAGGCAAATCACTTCGTGCGGATCTGGAAGCTAAAATCGGTCGCAGCGTAAAAATCGAAAACGATGCAAACTGTTTCGCGCTTTCTGAAGCATGGGATGAAGACCTTCAAGACGAACCATCTGTACTAGGTTTGATCCTTGGTACGGGTTTTGGCGGCGGCTTTATCTACGAAGGTAAAGTGTTCTCTGGCCGTAACCACGTTGCGGGTGAGGTAGGTCATACACGTCTTCCTATCGACGCTTGGTTCCACCTAGGCGAAAACGCGCCTTTACTAGGTTGTGGTTGCGAAAAGAAAGGTTGTCTAGATAGCTACCTGTCTGGTCGAGGTTTTGAGCTTCTTTACGCGCATTACTACGGCGAAGAGAAGAAAGCGATCGACATTATCAAAGCAAACGCAGAAGGTGAAGCAAAAGCGGTTGAGCACGTTGAGCGCTTTATGGAGCTTCTCGCAATCTGCTTTGCGAACCTGTTTACTGCGACTGACCCGCACGTTGTTGTACTAGGCGGCGGTCTATCTAACTTCGAACTGATTTACGAAGAGATGCCAAAGCGTATTCCTAAGTACCTGCTTTCTGTCGCGAAATGTCCAAAGATCATCAAAGCAAAACACGGTGATTCAGGCGGCGTACGTGGTGCTGCGTTCCTAAACATCAAATAATCGTCTGAGTTTTCGGTAAGCGAAAATACATAAGACCTATATTGAAAGCCTCGTTTTCCTTTAAGGTGAAACGGGGCTTTTTACTTATAGAGTACGAACAAAAAGAATAGGTATAAAAAAACTCGCGACGAATCGCGAGTTTTTGTTTTGATCTGTGTCGCTTGGCTTATTTGTTCTTTTTGCCTACACCCAAGTTTTCTTTTTGAGCTAGGGTGATTTTGCTAAAGCCTAATTTTCTGAAGTAGTTATCACGGTAGTTGCGCACCGCTTTAGTATCAGATACTGCTTCGATTTGTTGCTCCATCTTTAGGAACTCAGTGATATCGATACCTTCTGCTTCTGCAACCGCTTCTTGAATATTGCGGTGTTGCTGGTATGAGAACGTCAGTTCTTTGTCTTGGTCTTTGTAAGTGTAAAGAATGGTGCGAGCCATAGCTGTCTCTCTGAAAAGTTTTTCTGTCATCAATAAAAAGGTCAGACGTGCTGACCTTCTCATTTTTAGTTGGGCTAGATTCTGCCTTGAAGTGGGATAATTGTCACGCTTTCTCCCGTTTTTACTGTATCAACAGCAGGGGAGATTTCGATCAGGCAGTTTGCCTCGCTCATTGAGCGCAAGATACCAGAGCCTTGTTTACCCGTTGTGCGGACCGTTAGACGACCTGTTTCGTCGAGTTCGTAGATACCGCGACTAAACTCGGTACGACCTTGGCGAGAACGGAGGTTTTCTGTGGCAATGGCACTGACTTTGAGTGGCTTCCAGCCTTGTTCACCTTGCATCTTACGCAGCGCAGGCTCAACAAAGTTGATGAATGAAACCATCACGGCAACAGGGTTACCCGGCAAACCAAAGAAAGGTTTATCGTTGATTTGACCGAACGCAAGCGGACGACCAGGACGCATGTTGATACGCCAGAAATCAATTTGCCCCAGTTTGTCCAATGCCAGCTTAATGTAATCTGCATCGCCAACGGATACGCCGCCAGAAGTCATCACTACGTCGGCTTGCGCAGAAGCATTTTCGAGCGCTTCAATCATCAACTTCTCGTTGTCTTCTAGAATTCCGAAATCCAAGATCTCGCAACCTAGCTTCTCTAACATACCCATGATAGTGAAACGGTTTGAATCGTAGATTGAATTCGCTTTCTGATCTGTACCTGGCGCTTGCACTTCGTCACCGGTAGAGAACACAGCAACTTTCAACTTGCGGAACACATTGGCTTCACCAAAGCCAAGAGAAGCAATCATGCCCATCTCAGGGGAGGCTAGGCGAGTGCCTGCGGTAAACACATCGCTACCAATTGCTAAGTCTTCACCCGCTTGACGAACGTTTTGACCGGTTTTGATGCTTGCACCATTGAACGTGACTGTATCGCCATGCTGTGTTGCCTGTTCACGCATAACAACGGTATCACCATTGATAGGTGTTGGGGCGCCCGTCATGATCTTAACCGCTTGACCAACTTCCACAGGTTGATCGTAAGCGTGACCCGCCATCACTTCAGCAACCACTCGGTAGTTGTCGCGCTCGATGTCATCACCGCGAATAGCGTAACCATCCATCGCAGAGTTGGTGTATTGCGGCACGTTAACTGGTGACACCACGTGGTCTGCTAGCACACGACCGTATGCATTTTCAATCTTGCACGCTTCGGTTTCAGCAACTGTGTTCACCAAAGATAGGATCTTTTCTTGTCCTTGAACGACAGAAAGGAAAGCCGGAGAAAGGGTATCACAGCAAGCACCTTCTTTCTCTTTACTCTTTGGTGCTTTCGCCTCTTGAACATACTGAATAACGAACTGGGCAATTGCTTCAAGATCGTTGATGTTCATTTGTGGCAGTTCAGATCCCAATTCGCCGCTGTCTGAAGCAATCGCGATGATGTTTTCATCGTTTGGATAAAGCCAAGGCTTGCCGACTTCTTCACGGTGTAATTCGATCTTAGGAAAGGCAATGTTTTTGCAGCCTTCCACTAGAACCACGTCTAGCTTGTCTTCATCAAATCGCGTCAGTAGGTAATCAAACTCAGATTCTGACTCTGGTGTTTCTGTCATCAGCGCGAAGCGGTTACGAGAAGAGATCAGCATTTGCGATGCGCCTGCTTTACGTAGGCGGTGGCTGTCTTTGCCCGGTTGGTCGACATCGAAGTTATGGTGGGCGTGCTTTAGCATACCGATGCGTAAACCTGCGTCGGTTAACTTTGGTAGCAATGCTTCAAGTAGCGTAGTTTTGCCCGTACCAGAGTAGGCAGCAAAACCAAGAATAGGGATGTTTAGCGTGTGTTTCATGATTCGAGTTGTCCAAATTGCGCCAATTCTTCAGGCGTATTTAAGTTGACGAAACAGTTTGGTGAGTCGCTAAAGTCAACGTAACTGGTGTTGCACTCTTTATAGAGTAGGATGATTTTACGATCGCCACGTTCTAAAAACGCGGTCAGCTTTGGCAGTACGCGCTTGTGGTAAAGCGTGAAGACGGGCTGTTGGTGATCGCCATCATGAGCAACCAAAATATCGGTGTCTTCTTTTACTGCATTACAAAAACGTTCAACAAGGTCGGTGTTGATTTGTGGGCTGTCGCAAGGGACGAAGCCAACCCAATCGGTTTCTGCATGAACCAAGCCCGCGTGGATACCGCCCATCGGACCTGGGAAATCTTTAAATTGATCGCTGAAGACGAAACCAAACGCACGGTAGGCGTCTTGGTTTCGGTTCGCATTGATTAGAATGCGTGGTGTTTGCGGAGATAAACGTTCGATAACGTGTTCGATGAGTGGCTTCTGATTCAGTTCGATCAGACCTTTGTCCTTTCCACCCATACGGCTGGCTTGACCACCAGCCAAAATGACCCAACTAGTTTGTGTTGGCTGAAGCATATGCGTTCTCTTGGGATGTTTCTTTTGGTATGACATACAAGAGTGGAGACTCTATCAAAGTCTTGTCTTTAATCCACCACTGTTTTTTACATAAATCCGTCAACGCGTTCGCTTGGTGGCTAGTCACAACAATACTAGAGCCACGATCAAGCAGATCTTTTGCCATGATAACCAGACGTTCAATCGACTCTTGGTCGAGAGAGGCACTTGGTTCGTCCATCAACAAAATCGATGGTTTTAAAATCCAAGCTCGTGCCATTGCTACGCGTTGCTTTTCACCGCCGGACAATACAGAGATGTGTTCGTCGGCTAAGGTTTCTAACCCTACCATGCGCAGCGCACTAATAACTTGAGCTCGCTTATCTTTTGCCGTGTCTTGTTGATATTTAACTCCATAAACGACGTTTTCGTACACAGTGCCGTCAAAAAGGTAAGGAGACTGATGGAGATAAATCACGTCAACACGACCATTGCGACGCGTCCACTTCTTCAACCAAGTATCTTTTGGAGCCACCACTTTCCCCGTTGAAGGCTTGAGTAAACCCGCAAGGATCTTGAGTAGGGTGGTTTTACCAACGCCATTGTCACCTTTTAGGTAAATCGCGTCGTTGGGACCAATGGCTAATTCAGGGATGTGGAAAAGCACACGCTCTTTAAAGCGCATGGACAATTGCTCGGCGGTAATTTTTATAGTCATAATTCACCCTTACATTGGGTCGATGGCGAGTCGATTGCTTGCTTCATGTTCTTAGATAGCCTTTGCCTCTCATGCTCGATAAGAGGAAGTTGAGCGCTAACGCTAACGATAGTAATACAATTCCTAATGCAACTCCTTGCGCAAAAGCACCTTTACTACTTTCCATAGCAATGGCCGTCGGAATATTACGGGTTACGCCCATAATGTTGCCACCAACCATCATTGAACAACCTACCTCTGTGACGATTCGTGAGAATCCCGCAATGATAGCCGCCAATAAAGGAAAACGTGTCTCCCAGATCATAGTAGCAGCGATACGAGGTATTGACGCTCCTAACGTAATCGCCGTTTCAACCGCGCGACGGTCACTCGATTGAAGCGCACCGTGCATCATGGAAACCAGAACCGGAAAACAGACGATCATTTGTCCTAAGATCATGGCTTTTTGCGTAAACAGCATTTGCCAATCACCCAAAGGTCCCGCTCTCGATAGCAGCATGTAGAGCAGCAAACCGATTACGACCGTTGGCACCGCCTGTAAGGTGTTCACAATGGACAGCAAGAACCACTTACCACGAAAGTCGGTGTAGGCGAGGACAAAGGACATCAAAATAGACGGCAATACCACCAAAGATATTGCCGTAATAGAAACACTAAAGGAGACCGCAACGATCTCCCATAGGTCTGCATCAAAATTCACCAGTAAGCGCAAGGCTTCTAGTGTTGTATCAGCAAGATTCATATTGCGTTATTTGGTCTCAGCATTCGCAACGAACAATTGTTTACCATTCAGACGGAAGCTGTTGATCAGCTCTTGACCGTGCGGATTCACTAACCAGTCACTGAACGCCTTCGCACCTTGGTAGTTGATGGTTGGGTAACGCTCTGGGTTAACCAAAATCACTTGGTATGGGTTAAACAGTTTTTCGTCGCCTTGGAATAGAATCGCAAGATCCAATTTGTTTTGGTAAGCCAACCATGTACCACGGTCAGTCATGGTGTAGCCTTGCATCTCTGAAGCCATATTCAGAGTAGGACCCATACCTTGGCCTACGCTGCGGTAGCCACCAAAGTTTGGTTCCATCTTAGTTTGCGCCCAAATGCCCAATTCTTTTTTGTGTGTACCGGAATCATCGCCACGAGAGATGAAAGTTGCATCTTTGTTTGCGATCTCTTTGAATACGTCGAGTACGGATGCATCATCTTTCACTTGTGCTGGGTCAGACTTAGGGCCAACGATAACGAAGTCGTTGTACATCAGTTTACGTGGAAGGACGCCGTAGCCATTCTCAACAAACACACCTTCTGCTTTAGGAGCGTGTGTCATTACCAAATCAACGTCGCCGTTTTCACCCATCTTCAGCGCTTTACCAGTGCCCGCCGCGATGATATCCACTTTGTAGCCAGTGTCTTTTTCAAATTGAGGAAGTAGGTAGTCCAGTAAGCCAGAGTGGTAAGTACTTGTTGTTGTTGCCAGGCGAATGTGTTCGCCATCTTGAGCTGAAAAAGCAGAGTAGCTTACAAGAGTGATTGACGTTGCAGCTAGAGTCAGCGCAATTTTTTTCATTTTAGTTGTTTCCTTTCCAATGATTCTTTGGCTTCTAAAGTCTTGGGTTACTAAAGAAGTCGCCAGAGCGTCATAGCGCGCTCATATCACAAGTCACCTTAGGGTGAGGGAGCGAGAAGCGATGATTACGCGTTGATGTCTCCCGCATCCTGAGACCACTTGGACACTCCATATAGCAAACAAGATGCCAACATTTTACAAGCTCAAAATGTTTGATTTATGCGCTAATTCATGGACTTATTTGCATAAAAATTTGCGTTGGTACAAAATGTCGCACTTTTTGTAGGGTATCTCTGTTTAAACTTGGTACACTCTGTCCCATTCAAATCCAACTGGGGTAAATATGTCTACTCAATCCCATATTAGTACAAACCAACAATACAACGCTTTTTCAGTACTGGTCGTTGATGACGAACTCGGTATGCAAGCCATCCTTAAAAAGGCTCTGGGCAAGCTGTTTTCTCAAGTCGATACAGCGGGCAGCATTGAAGAAGCGGAAGAGCTACGTAACTCACGCCACTACGATTTGATTCTGTTAGATATCAACCTGCCGGGGCGTTCAGGGATTGAATGGGAAGAGGCGTTTGAAGATGACGACAAACGCGCGGATGTCATCTTTATGACAGGCTACGCGGATTTGGAAATTGCGATTCGAGCCCTACAGCTTGGTGCGTCGGACTTTATCCTCAAGCCGTTTAACCTAGAACAGATGCTGAAAGCGGTCAGTCGTTGTATGGATCGCCGTTTGAACGAACGCATGCAATACGCGATGAAGCGTGACTATCAGCGTCACAACACCTCAGAGATTATTGGCGGTTCGGAAAAAACTCGCCAGCTCAAACAACTGATCACTCAATTTGCGCCGTCTCGCGCATCTGTCCTAGTGGAAGGTGAGTCGGGCACCGGTAAAGAGTTGATAGCGAGAGGCATTCACCAAGCAAGCGGTCGAACAGGTCCATTCGTCCCACTTAACTGTGGCGCGATTGCACCAGAGCTTTTAGAGAGTGAGCTATTCGGTCATACCTCAGGGGCTTTTACTGGCGCTAAGAAATCTCGCGAAGGTCTTTTCCGCGTAGCCAATGGCGGCACATTATTCCTTGACGAAATCGGTGAGATGCCTTTGTCCATGCAAGCGTCACTGCTACGCGTGTTAGAGCAGCGCACCATTCGTCCGGTTGGTTCTGAGCGTGAAATTAGCATTGATGTTCGTATTGTCGCGGCGACCAACCGCAACCTGCAAGAAGAGGTCAACAAAGGTAACTTCCGTAGCGACCTTTACTACCGTTTGAACGTGCTGAAGATTGAAGTTGCCCCTCTACGTGAGCGTAAAACAGACTTGTTTGAACTGGTTCCATATTTCAGCAATATGCTGACCAGTGAGCTGGGTATGCAAGCACCGAAGTGGGCGCATGAAGATATGGAAGCGATGAGTGAGTACGAATGGCCAGGTAACATTCGCGAACTTAAAAACCTCATCGAGCGTTGTATTTTGTTAGGTAAACCGCCTGCGCATCACTGGCGTGAACTCAATGGCGGTCATGCTTTACCTAATGTCTCCATTACCGTGTCACACAGTGAAGAATTGCCAACCTTCAAAGAGGGCAAAGAGTTCTCTGGTGAAGGCTATCCAAACACTTGGACACTAAAAGAAGTGGAAAAAGCGCATATCCAACAATTGGTTAATTTGCACGAAGGCAACAAGTCGGCGGCGGCTCGAGATTTAGGAGTGGCACGAAAAACGCTAGAGCGCAAATACAAAGAGTGGGATTCTGAGGACGAGGATTATGCCGAGTAGTAGTTGGCAGCAACACAAAGGATTGTCTAAATGGACGTACCGATTCAAAACCATGGTGCGTTATCGACTGTTGATTTTGACATCTGCGCCAATCTTTCTAACGCTGATAGCCCTTATCGGCATTACGATCTATTGGTCGATTCATTATACGTGGCAAAACGCGTTGTTAGACGTATCGGAACGTTTGGGCGTTGCTAATAACAGTATTACGTTGCTGCAACAAAAGCAGGCGAACTACGTGAAATCGTTCGCGGACTCTTATGACTTCCGTACCCGAGTGAATCAAAATGTCCCACAAGCAGAGTTGCAAAAGTGGGTGACTGCACAGAAAAAACGCTACGGTTTGGACTTTTTGTCCTTCCAACGTGTTAATTCGATGGAAAACAAATTCCGCTTTATGGATTTAACTAAGCGCGAATCTTTCTTCGATGTTCTCGACAGAAAAGAGCTGGAAAAGCTAGACCCTGAACTCGCCAAACGTGCTGAAGTACCGATTCTAAAGAATGGTGGAGTGGAAGCGCGTGGCTTGGTGAGCCGAACTGTGATCCCAGTTTACAGCCAACAGAACGACTTAATTGGCTTCTTAGATGGCGGTTTGCTGCTTAACAACAGCACGGTATTGGTCGATCAAATTCGTGATCTTATCTATTTGAGTGATAACGACACCCTCCGTCCCGTGGGGACTCTGACGGTATTTTTGGATGATCTTCGCGTCAGCACCAACGTTCCCTTAGACAGTGACCAACGTTTAGGTCGCGCTATCGGTACGCGGGTGAGTTCAGAGGTATACAACAAGGTATTGGCGGAAGGTGAGCAATGGGTCGATCGCGCGTTTGTTTACGATGCTTGGTACATCACTGCTTATCAACCAATCAAAGACCAGTACGACAATGTCATTGGTATGCTCTACACCGGTTACTTGATGTGGCCATTCGTCAAAGCGTATATGACAAATATCGTTGAGATTAGCTTGATTACCTTAATGTTGCTCTTAGTTTCTGGCGTGATGGTGTATCGCGGTTCTCGTGATCTATTCCGTCCAATCGAGCGCATCTACAAAGTCGTGAAGCTTGTCCAGTTGGGTAAAGAAAAGCGCATTGGTCCATTAGGGCTGGATGAACACCACGAACTCGCTCAGTTAGCGCGTCAGTTCGATAACATGCTTGATGCTTTGGAAGATCGCAAAGTCGAGCTGAAGAACTCCGCCATGGAGCTGGAAGGTAAAGTTCAACAACGTACGGCGAGTTTGAAAGACAAAACTGAAGAGCTTGAACTTCATATTCAACTGCTCAACCAAACCCGTGACAAACTGGTCGTCAACGAAAAGCTTGCCGCACTGGGTGAGTTGACTGCTGGGATCGCCCACGAGATTAACAACCCAACCGCAGTGATTCTGGGTAACGTTGAATTGATTCAGTTTGAGCTAGGTGAAGAGGCAAGCCGCGTTCAGGAAGAGATTGATGCGATTCACGCTCAAATTGACCGTATTCGTAATATCACGCGCAGCTTACTGCAATACAGCCGTCAGGGCGGTGTACAAGACGAAATTACGTGGCAGCACGTGAATCCAATTATCGATGAGAGTATTACGCTGGTTAAAACCGGCACTAAAAAGCGCGACATCGATTTTGTCACCGATTTACAAGCCCATACCTCGGTCGAGATCAACCGCCACCACTTGCTGCAGATTCTGGTGAACTTGCAGATGAATGGCATTCACGCGATGGACGGCAAAGGCAAGCTAACCGTCGTGAGTGAAGATTGGATTGAAGACGGCGAACTGAAAGGTGCCGCGATTCATGTCACTGACGAAGGTTGCGGTATCAAGCCAGAAAACTTAAGTCGTATCTTCTCTCCGTTCTATACCACTAAACGCGACGGTACCGGGCTAGGGCTTTCTGTTTCGCAAAGTATTCTTAGTCAAACAGGCGGCGAGCTAAAAGCTGAATCGGAATGGGGCAAAGGCAGTACGTTCAGTATCTACCTGCCAAAGAAAGCCGAGCTACTGCTTGAGGTAACGAATATCGCTTAACCGGCGATTCCAATTCGTAACGCGCAAAGAAAAGGGTCAGTGTAAATCACTGACCCTTTTTGTATCTGTCGCCTCTAAAGGCGAGAGGAATACGTTGAATTAACCCGTATGCACTGCAATCTTCGGAGGATTGATACCGTGCTTTTTGAACTCTTTCATCACACGCAGAGTAATGTCGGTTTCAAACAATTTCTCGTAAGCGGTATCTACCACATAAGCCTTACACGTTAGTTGAATTGCCAAGTAGTTTTCCGTAATGGTCTGCTTGACAAGAACCGTTACCGGCTTAGGTAGGTGGATATAACGACTTGAAGACGCCGCTTCCTGAATCAAGTCACGCGCTAACGTAATGTCTTCATTCATGCCGACATAAAACGGAATCACCACCTGCATATCCAGCGCACCGTAGTTACCGCTGACCACAACTTCACTCAAGAACTTGTTGTTTGGAATCGTAATGATGTCATCGGTTAGGGTGCGCATACGCACAGAGCGCAAACCAATCGCAATGATATCGCCGTAGTTACCTTCGAACGTGACGCGGTCACCAACTTGGAACGGGCGATCCACCATAACCGTCATACCCGCGATGAAGGATGCGGCTAGATCTTTCAAGGCGAAACCAACCGAAACTGCTAACGTACCACCAATCAAAGCAAGGATTTGATCGTTAATACGGAAACTCATCATAAACACGACAGAGCCAGCGGTTAAGTAGATAAAGAACTGCAAGAAAGATTGAAGCTTCTGTAGCACCATGCGGTATTGTACGAACTGGCTACCAATACTTTCTACCATCGAGTTCATGAACTTAAGCAATAGCCACGTTGAGGCAATCACAATGATGGAGAAGAACACGCCGCTCCAACGAATTAGGCTAGCGATTTGCGAGATATTATCCACACTCGCGATGTCTTCAGTCGCCAATGCAGAGGTGCTTAATAGCGATAACGCTAATACGGTGAGTAGTTTTTTCATCGTTATTTCACCAATAAATGTTGACGGTCGAGAACGTTGGTAATGTGACGGAACCAATGATCCGACACGCGAGCTTTGTCTTCGCTCCACTCAATAAAGCCGCGGCTTTGGAAGTAGCGCAGAGTACCAATAACTTCCGCAATACTTAGCTGAGTACACTCAGACAACTCTTCCGGCGACGCCACTTCAAGCTGAACAATTGAGCGCAGCACGGCTAGCATTGGCTTCGGCATTTTCTCTAGCTCTTGAGACTCTGGTGCGTGGAACAATCGAACCACCACTTGTTGCGTCTCTTTGTTCTGACGAAGAGACAGGCGGAAGAAACGTAGCGCAACCGTTGGATTACCATCTGAGTAATGCCACAGAATACGGTAGAAACCTTGTTTAGCACGTTCTTCTTCCGTGATGTCTTCTTGGTCCCATTGCTTAGGGACGACAAGACCATCAAACGTTACTGGGTTCTCAATCTCTTGGTTAATACGCGTATCAAACAGCGCAGACAGTTGTTTTTCACTCCAGCGCGGCATAAACGCCACCCAGTCAAACAACAGACGTTCGCCACGAGCGCGGTCGACAAAACGCCAACTTGCTTTCTCAATCGCCATGACAACGCGGTGATTTTTCTTAGAACGACGAAGTAGATTAGTCAGTTTAATCAAACCGCTTAAACCGCCTACCATTGGCTTAACTAAGCGCTGGGCGTTATCAACTGCAATAAGGTAAGGCGTGTCACTTTTACGTAAATGCGCAAGAACCTGAATCTCAGACGCGTCTTCCTCCAAACCAAGTTGTAGAGCCAGTTCTTTTAGTAGTTCACTGTAGCCTGCATATGGGCAGTTTAGATAAAGCGGTTTGGCGTTCTTCACTTTGTTCAGGATCGTACGAAGGAAGGTCGTTGTACCAACGCCACGTTCACCAGAAATTACACATACCGCAGGACTATCTGTCAGCATGTATTTAGACAGTTGCTTGACTTCGTCTGAGGCATACTCGACCAACTCGCTGTCTTCGCTACCAGGAAGAATATACTCGAATGTTTGCTCGCCTTTGATTCTTACTAGGTTGGTATCACCGCCTTTGTTACCTGTTTGTTTGGCAACTTCGATGCGGAACAAGTATGCCAACGCTTGGCTAAACATGGTGTAGTTAGACAGCATTGCGACAATACGGTGTTTGAAGCTATGCAGCGTAATCCACACGGCACATATAGCCGTACCAATGATGCTTAGAAACAAGGTGTCTTTACGACGAATAGACCAGTTTACCCACACAGGACGATCAGAGAGCTTCTCCGCGACTTCAAATACCTTTTTACGCCATAGGCGCAATACCGACAGCGTCACCAATACAAACCAGAAGAACAGCGCGCTGTAGATCCACGAGTAGATGGTGCCTTTACCCAGCGTACGAATCGAGATTTGAAGAATTACGCCAGCAACAATAGCGCTCCAAACGTAACGACGAATGGTCGAAAGGCGCAGGGCAATCACTTCTTGGCTAGTGCTGCGACTGTTGCGATAAGCAAACTCGAGAATAAAGCTAATCGCGATAGAACCACCTAGAACCCACCAAGTGAAGATTTCTAGAATGATCAAATGCTGCAAGCTTGGGATTTCTGATAGCACTCGAAGCGAGAGCGTAATCGCAATCAACCAAGCAATTGCTCTGTGCGCGCGGCTGATATACCAAATCAAACGAACCCAAATTGGCGGTTTGGCAACGTTATCTAGCTGCGTTTCGCGGAATAGGGTAATGATGCGCTTGCTATTGGTTAACCACCAGACCAGACCGAAATAGATAAACAACACTTTGATGCCAGCCCAAACAACCGGAATCGGTGAAATCAGAATTTCTTTAATCAGAGATTTGAAAGAACGAATCTGGAAGAACACCAAGTATTCAACGTTAAGCCGAGTTTGACGCCACTCTTGCTTAAACTGCGTAACACCATAAGGACCAAAACCGGTCAATTTGTCGTGCGTGATAGGGTCGGTTAGCTCTAATAAACGTTCTTTGCTTTGACCTAGGCTGTTGACCGTAAGGTAACTGGATTGCGTCTCAAACCATTCTTTGTCTTCACCAGACTCACGGAATGTCTTTAAGTGTTGAGCAAAGATAAGGGTTTGCTTGCGCTGCTCACTCATTACTGCATTGAGCAGTTGGTTGACCTTACGTTTGTCTTGGTCAGACATAAACAAAGGCTCTGGCAGCTTATTGATCTCCTGAGCGATCTCTTGCGCTACAGGCAAGACTTGAGGCTCAGGTTGGAATTCGTACTCCCACTCAGCGTGAGCGGGTAAAGAAAGCACGAGACCGACTAGCATTAAAATGCGCGCCATGAAATGCATAAAATTCTCTTAAAACTTAGAAGGTTAGAGTTAGTGTAGTTGCTTTATCGCGATATGCGAGTTTTACCCAATGACCGTACGTTTAGTTTCGATTCTTTAATAGAGACTGACGCTTAATAAAGGAATAACGTACGGAATTGATAAAAGGGGACGCACTATAAACCCAATTTCATGGGGTATGTCAATGGTTAGTCATGACGGATTTATGTCTCAGTTTTGAGTCGGTTAGAGTGAGAACACTTAAATTTAGCAAGGTTTATGTTAGCCAAATCTCAAAAATCAGTTCGCTAAACAGTGCTTTTTCTCATTAATTAATAAAAACAAAACTTGAAGTGTGTAGCCTTAAGCAGTAACGTTGCGCGGTTTTTCCCAATAAACTTGAATTGCTAAGGTAAAGGTTTTGATTTCCACAGCGAATATTACTCAACAATTTGGCGCTAAGCCGCTATTTGAAAACATCTCAGTTAAGTTCGGCGAAGGTAACCGCTACGGCTTAATTGGGGCTAACGGTTGTGGTAAATCAACCTTTATGAAAATCCTGAGCGGTGAGCTTGAACAAACAAGTGGTAACGTAAGCTACGATCCAAACGAGCGCGTTGCAAAACTGAACCAGGACCAGTTCGCATACGAAGAATTCACTGTAATCGATACAGTAATTATGGGTCATAAAGAGCTATGGGAAGTGAAGCAAGAGCGTGACCGTATCTACTCACTTGCTGAAATGAGCGAAGAAGACGGCATGAAAGTGGCTGACCTAGAAGTTCAGTTCGCGGAAATGGACGGTTACATGGCAGAAGCAAAAGCGGGTGAGCTTCTTCTTGCTGTAGGTATTCCAATGGAGCAACACTTCGGTCTAATGAGTGAAGTTGCACCGGGTTGGAAACTTCGTGTGCTTCTAGCGCAGGTTTTATTCGCAGACCCAGACGTAATGCTTCTTGACGAACCAACCAACAACTTGGATATGGACACTATCCGTTGGTTGGAAGACACGCTAAACGCGCGTAACTGCACAATGATCATCATTTCACACGACCGTCACTTCCTAAACTCAGTATGTACGCACATGGCTGACTTGGATTACGGTGAGCTACGTGTTTACCCAGGCAACTACGATGAGTACATGACTGCGGCTTCTCAAGCTCGCGAACGTCTACTAAACGACAACGCGAAGAAGAAAGCACAAATCGCCGAGCTACAAACGTTCGTTGCACGTTTCTCTGCAAACGCATCGAAAGCAAAACAAGCAACATCTCGTGCTAAGCAAATCGACAAGATCAAACTGGACGAAGTAAAAGCGTCTAGCCGTCAAAACCCATTCATTCGTTTTGAGCAGTCTAAAGAGCTATTCCGTAACGCTCTGATTGTTGAAAACCTAAGCCAAGGTTTTGAAGACGACCTGTTTGCTAACTTCAATGCGATTTTTGAAGTTGGTGAGCGCGTTGCAATCATCGGTGAGAACGGTGTGGGTAAAACAACCTTGCTAAACACGCTCGCTGGTGTACTAGAACCACGTACAGGTGAGTTCAAATGGTCTGAAAACGCGAACATCGGTTACTACGCGCAAGACCACGCACACGACTTCGAAGAAGACCTAAACCTAACGGATTGGATGGGTCAATGGCGTCAAGAAGGCGATGACGAGCAAGTGGTTCGTAGTTTCCTAGGTCGTATGCTGTTTGGTCAAGATGACATCAAGAAGTCAGTAAAAGTACTGTCTGGTGGCGAACAAGGTCGTATGCTGCTTGGTAAGCTAATGATGCACAAACCAAACATGCTGCTAATGGACGAACCAACCAACCACATGGACATGGAATCGATCGAATCATTGAACACGGCACTAGAGCAGTACAAAGGCACATTGTTCTTCGTATCGCACGACCGTGTATTCGTAGACTCGCTAGCAACACGCATCATCGAAATCCGCGATGGTAAAATCACAGACTTTAAAGGTACTTACTCTGAGTTCCTAAAATCTCGTGGTATCGAAGGCTAATCCTTCTTCCGAATAAAGAAAAAGACCTCATTGCGAGGTCTTTTTTTATGTCTATTCTGTGTTAGTGCTAATGCTTTGCTAGCGCTATATTGTGGCGTTCAATCCTTAAATTGCCTCATTAGATAAGCATAAATCCCAACGAGCCCGAAGGTAATGATCATCGAAACGATGATGCCGCTTGGGGTGAGTAGATAATTCCACAGCTGATCGTTGTTCATAGTTCACATCCTTTGTGAATCCACATGATGACTTAAGTCTAACTCATTTGGTGAATTAATGATGAGTTATTGATTTCCCTTCACGTCAAAATCAATCTTCTCTGCACCAGTGAAGACTTGGAAACGTAAGCCTTTCGCACGAGCGATAGTAGTGATGCCAAACTTTTTCGCCAGATCCAAACCCATTTGAGTTACACCCGAGCGAGAAAGCAAAACAGGGATACCCATCTGCGCCACTTTAATCACCATCTCTGATGTAAGGCGCCCCGTTGTGTAGAAAATTTTATCTTCCCCCGTTTCTTGATTAAGCCACATTTCACCCGCTAGCGTATCAACTGCGTTGTGACGACCAACATCTTCCACAAAAGACAGCACTTCGTTGCCTTTACACACAGCACAGCCATGCACAGCGCCCGCTTTTTTGTAGGTATCGTTATAATGCGTCAATGCTTCAAGCGCCGCGTAGATTTCAGATTGCTTCAAAGGCACTTGTGGGACTTGGTAATTTTCTAGCTGCTTCATCACGTTGCCGTACATAGTGCCTTGACCACAGCCAGACGTCACCGTTTTCTTCTTCAGCGCGCCTTCTAGGTGCTCGGTATTTTCTTTGGTGATAACCGCAGCTGAGTGCGTTTCCCAGTCAATAATGACCGATTCAATCGCTTCAGGATCAGACAAGAAGCTCTGGTTCTTCAAATAACCCAACACAAGCGCTTCAGGACGAGAGCCAAGCGTCATTAGCGTAACGACTTCCTTCCAGTTCAACATCACCGTAAGAGGGCGCTCACAGGCGATTTGCTTAGTTAGCTTCTCACCGTATTCGTCAAACACTTCTACTTCGATGGTCTGTAGGGGATTTTCACTGGTTTTAATAATGTTTGGTTTTACCACAGTCATGTCCTAATGAATGAGAGAGCCGATTAATGGGTCTATTCGTCTTAACGCTACAACAAAGCAATTCTCATTCCAAAATAGCTGTTATAAGGAAAATTGCGAGGCATTGCTTCGATTCTGGATTAATTCTGCGATATCGCAGCAATGACACAGGTGCTAATTTGAATTTCTACTAGTTTTGAACTTATGAGCTTAGCGAAGGTAAGGCTTAATCTGGCGCGTTTATTGCTTTGTACCGCTAAAATGGTTGAAAGCAAAGTACAAAATGTCCTTTTCTGTCTTAAAGCCAACATAGAACAAACTGGGTGAGTTATGTCGGATAAGAAACAGTTCGAGAAAAATGAAGATTCATGGTCGATAGGCGTGGATCTTGTAGAGCATGAGATCAGTACCGGTATTTGGGTCACGACCCAATGGCAACTGACGGGATTTGAAATTAACCCAACCGAAGACACTCAACACGTGTGCTTGTTGCAATTGCACAAAGACGAGCGCACCGATTACCGCTTTAACCTGAGCTCGCAGCAACCAAAGCTTTTTTTGGTTATGGATAATGTCGACTCTGGTGATACACCGACGATTCAATTGCTTACGGCGTCTCAAACTGTCGCTGCGCAATATATGGATGGCGATAACCTAGTATTATCTAATGATATGCCGTTAGCTATTCAAGCTTGGATGGAAGCCTTTATTGGGCGCCACGGTGAATTGTTAGAAGTAAGACGTAAGAAACGCAAAGGAGCGGGCAGAGCAAATGGCAACTAGTTTTTTTAGCCGTTGGTCGAAACGTAAATTAGAAGAAACCACAACCGAGCCTACAGACGCTAAGGTCGTGGAGTCTGTTGAATCTACTGAACCAGAAACCGCACAAGCTCATGAAGAATTAAGCACTGAAGCGCAAGCATTAGCTACTGAGGCTTCTGCGACAGAGACTGAATCTCAACAGGCATCAAACGAAACTACTGATCCTGAAGAGATGTCCGTAGCGCAGCTATTAGTGTCTGAGGCTTCAGAGAGCGTTAAGAAAGCCGCACTGCGTAAGATGTTCTTGTCAGAAGAGTTTAACGTTCGCGATGGTTTGGATGATTACGACGATGATTACAGTAACCTCAAGTCGCTTTCTGAAGGGGTGGCTGAAACACTTCGTGATTGGGTGAAAGAGAAAACGGAAGAAGAACCAGCAGAAGAAACGACACAATCAACTGAATCTCATGAAGAAAGTGATATTGAATCGGCTGATGTAGAACTTGCTGAAGGTGCCGAAATTCCCGAAGAACAAAAAGAACTGGATATAAATACAGCATCTAATGAAAGTGATATTCTAGAGACAAAACTAGCCCCTGAAGAGGTGGGACAAAATATACCACACAAAGAATAGGTACATTTTGACTAAACGCTCAATGAACCGGCTGAGACAAAATGTCTCAGTCGGTTTTTTTATCCCTACAATTTCTAAGATAAATAGCTAACCTATTGAAAATTAGCTGATATTTAATTGGCACGACATTTGCTATCTGTTGCTCATTACCATTCTTGTTGAAGTTAGACCATTTGCCCAACAGGCAGTGATAACCCGGGTGGGACTACCTAAAAGGGGTAGTTACTGACGAGTTAATCAGCAGAATCGCCTGCGCTAACTACAATGAAAGATGGAAGAAACTATCCATGCGTATAAATGGAACTGAGCAATGTTGAAACAACTATTAGAACAAGCAACTTCCAATAACGGTAAAGCGCGTCTGTATGCGTTTGAGAATACCGTAGAGTTGACCAACCTTATTCCACCAACGGTGAGCTACGAGAGTGGCGGTAATACACTGATTGTTGGACCGACTGCCATCATTGAGAGTGCAGCCGCGCAGCTATCTCAAATGAACAGCCTGACACTTCTTTCTACAGACGGAGAGAAAGGCACCAGTCCAGAACTGTACTTTGCAAACTCTGTTCAGGTTTCTGGTTTCCTAGGTACGTTTGAAGTGCTTATCGAAAATAACGGTCTAACAAGCAACCTAGCAAAAGTCGCTATTAATAGTGATTGTTTCGATGTTGTTCTCGATCTTTGTCTAAGCAGCTGTATGTCAGAAGAGGTCCCTGTTCCGGGTTACTACCCAGTAGGGCGCGGTTATCCAAAACTGGCAGAAGCGCTAGAAGAAATCCCAACACTAATGGGTACGTTTGATAAGCCAAAGTTCTTCCGTCTGGACACTGATCTATGTGCACACAGTTCTCGTGGCGTAAAAGGTTGTGAGCGTTGTGTCGATGCTTGTCCTGCTGGCGCGCTATCAAGTGAAGGCAGTGATAAAACGGGTCATCGCATCGAGATTAACCCATATCTATGTCAGGGCGTGGGTACTTGTGCAACGGCTTGTCCGACAGAAGCGATTCATTACGCGCTACCTAATCCTGAAGATACGCAAAAATTCATTGAACGCACGCTAGCGAACTACGAGCAAGCGGGCGGTCTGGATCCTATCGTTCTTATCTGTAGTTCTCGTCACGAGACTTACAACGTGATGGCACTTAATGCGCTACCAGATAACGTGATTCCAATTGTGGTTGAAGAGCTGCCTTCTATCGGTATCGATACATGGTTCGCCGCTCTAGTTAATGGCGCGACGCAAGTACTATTTGCAGCTTCTCGCTTTATGCCTGCAACCATCATTCGTGTTCTGAACAACGAAGTAGGTATCGCGCAAGAGCTATTGGATCAACTTGGTATCGCAAAAGAGACCATCGATATCCTTTACTTGGAATCGCTTCGTGAAGGTCCTCCAACACTATGTACAGATTCATTCGATCTTGCTCTTGGCGATCTTCAAGGTAACAAGCGTCAGCGTCTGTTTACTGCGTTGGATGCGATGTCTTCTTCTCGTATTCCTGTTGAGAACATTGTTGAACTGCCTGCGAACGCGCCTTACGGCAATGTTTCTTGTGAGAGCAAAGATTGTACGTTGTGTATGAGCTGTGTGGCGGTTTGTCCAACACGTGCGCTTCATACCGACGGTGAATCTCCATCACTTAAATTCGTTGAACAAGATTGTATTCAATGTGGTTTGTGTGAAAAGGCATGTCCAGAGAAAGTTCTGACTCTAACGCCACGCATGAACTGGGTGAAAGAAGAGCGCCAAAAAGCGGTTGTGATTCACGAAGAGAAAGCAGCGGAATGTATTCGCTGTCATAAGCCATTCGCACCTCAGTCTATGATCGACATGCTACAAAACAAGTTACGCGGTCACTCTCATTTCTCTGATGAAGCGGCGATTAATCGTATCGCGATGTGTGAAGACTGCCGTGTGATCGACATGTTTGAGTCGATGGCAGAAGACCCAATGAAACAACTGAAATACTAGGAGCTCGCAGTGGATACACAACGAGAACAAGAACAAACACTGAGAACAGAGATCTACTTGGTTTTGTCTGCGCTTTTCCGTAGCGCTCCAAGTGAGGAAATGATCGAGTTCCTGACTTCTCTAGAAGTTGAGCCATCAGAAAGCGCAATGCAAAAAGCGTGGATTGCACTTCAGCAAGCGGCAAAAGATTCCAACCGTGAAGCGCTAGAAGATGAATACCAAGATCTTTTCATTGGTATCGGTCGTGGTGAAGTGATGCCGTTTGGCTCATGGCACATGACGGGTGCAATGATGGAAAAACCACTGGCTGAAATTCGTCACGATTTGGAACTGCTTGGTTTCGAGCGCGATGAAAATGTGAAAGAGCCGGAAGACCACATCGCAGCACTTTGTGAAGTGATGTCGATGCTAACGGGTGAAGAAGAAGATCTTCAACAAGCGGTGTTTAACAAACACATCGCACCTTGGTTCAACTCTTTCACTCAGCAACTAGAAAACGCAGAGAGCGCGAACTTTTATAAGCCAGCAGCTCAACTGTGTGAGGCGTTCTTAACACTGGAACAAGTGCGCTTTAGCGTGAACACCAAAAGCAGTAAGCACAAATTAAAAATTGATGTGAAAAACGTCACTGATTACGAGTAATCGAGCAGTACTTGGTCATATCGATAGAGGGGCAATAGCCTCCAAAGATCTACCGTAAGGTAAGGAAGCAATGATGAAAGATAATAAAGAAATAAACACAAGCCGTAGGGATCTCCTGAAAGGCTTAACGACTGCAGCCGTAGCTGGTGCGGTTGTCGCTGGAACAACAAAAGTGGCAAGCGCTTCAGAAACGGTTGAGCCTTCTGAAAAAGACGTGAAGAAGAAAGGGTATCGTGAAACTCAACACATTCGCGATTACTACGACACACTTTAGGAGATAACGGATGAAACTTGTCAAACGCTCCGACAGTGTGAGCAAAGAAACCAATCAGCTTGGCGTTTCTCGCCGTGCATTCATGAAAAACACCTCGCTTGCTGCTGGTGGTGCGGTTGTAGGTGCAAGTCTTTTTGCACCGGGCATGATGAAGAAAGCACAAGCTAAATCGGTGGATCCAGAAGCGAAAACAGAAGTAAAACGTACCATCTGTTCTCACTGTTCTGTAGGTTGTGGTATCTACGCTGAAGTTCAAAACGGCGTGTGGACAGGTCAAGAGCCTGCATTCGACCACCCATTCAACGCTGGTGGACACTGTGCAAAAGGCGCAGCACTGCGTGAACACGGTCACGGTGAGCGTCGCCTGAAATACCCAATGAAGCTTGAAAACGGTAAGTGGAAGAAGCTTTCTTGGGATCAAGCGATCGAAGAAATCGGTAACAAGGTGATGGACATCCGCAAAGAGTCGGGTCCAGATTCCGTTTACTGGTTGGGTAGTGCGAAGCACAACAACGAACAAGCGTACATGTTCCGTAAGATGGCGTCGCTTTGGGGTACCAACAACGTTGACCACCAAGCGCGTATCTGTCACTCAACAACCGTAGCAGGTGTAGCAAACACTTGGGGTTACGGTGCGATGACCAACTCTTTCAATGACATGCACAACTGTAAGTCGATGCTGTTCATTGGTTCAAACCCTGCAGAAGCGCACCCTGTTGCGATGCAGCACATCCTAATCGCGAAAGAGAAGAACAATTGTAAGATCGTTGTTGCGGATCCTCGTCGTACTCGTACAGCTGCAAAATCGGATCACTACGTATCGCTACGTCCGGGTTCTGACGTTGCGTTCATTTGGGGCGTGCTGTGGCATGTCTTTGCGAACAACTGGGAAGATAAAGAGTTCATCCGTCAACGTGTATTCGGTATGGATGAAATCCGTGCAGAAGTAGCTAAGTGGACACCAGCAGAAGTTGAGCGCGTAACTGGCGTTCCTGAGTCTGAAGTTTACCAAACAGCGAAACTGCTTTCTGAAAACCGTCCGGGTTGTATCGTTTGGTGTATGGGTGGTACTCAGCATACGACTGGTAACAACAACACACGTGCTTACTGTGTACTTGAGCTTGCGCTAGGTAACATCGGTAAATCGGGCGGCGGTGCGAACATCTTCCGTGGTCACGATAACGTACAGGGTGCAACTGACCTTGGCGTACTATCTGACACACTACCAGGCTACTACGGTCTGTCTGAAGGTTCATGGCGTCACTGGTCAAAAGTGTGGGAAATCGATTACGAGTGGGTGAAAGGTCGTTTCGATGACAACGCTTACGGTGGTCAAAAACCAATGAACAGTGCAGGTATCCCTGTATCTCGTTGGGTGGATGGTGTTCTTGAAAACAAAGACAACATTCGTCAACGTGAAAACATCCGCGCCATGTTCTACTGGGGTCACGCAGTAAACTCTCAGACTCGTGGTCCTGAAATTAAGAAAGCGATGCAAAAGCTGGATATGATGGTTATTGTTGACCCATACCCAACTGTCGCAGCGGTAATGAACGATCGTACTGACGGCGTTTACCTGCTTCCTGCAACAACTCAGTTCGAAACACACGGCAGTGTGACAGCATCTAACCGCTCACTTCAGTGGCGTGATCAGGTTATCGAGCCATTGTTCGAATCTAAACCTGACCACGAAATCATGTACCTGCTAACCAAGAAGCTAGGTTATGAAGATCTGCTGTTCAAAAACATCCGTGTTGAGAACAACCAGCCAGTGATCGAAGACATCACGCGCGAATTCAACAAAGGCATGTGGACCATCGGTTACACAGGTCAAAGCCCGGAGCGTCTAAAAGCGCACCAACAAAACTGGCATACATTCCACAAAACGTCTCTAGAGGCAGAAGGTGGTCCTGTGAATGGTGAGACTTACGGTCTACCTTGGCCATGTTGGGGTACGCCAGAGATGAAACACCCAGGCACACACATTCTGTACGATACGTCGAAGACGGTTGCAGAGGGTGGCGGTAACTTCCGTACGCGTTTCGGTGTTGAGTTTGAAGGTCAAAGCCTACTTGCTGAAGACAGCTACTCAAAAGGCTGTGAAATCAAAGACGGTTACCCAGAATTCTCTGACAAGCTAATCAAACAGCTTGGTTGGTGGGACGACCTAACGGCTGAAGAAAAAGCAGCAGCGGAAGGTAAAAACTGGAAAACTGACCTGTCTGGTGGTATCCAACGCGTAGCAATCAAGCACGGTTGTATCCCATTTGGTAACGCTAAAGCGCGTGCGATTGTTTGGACATTCCCAGACCGCGTACCGCTACACCGTGAGCCGCTATACACGCCTCGTCGTGACCTTGTAACGGATTACCCAACTTGGGACGACAAAGAAGCTATCTTCCGTGTACCAACGCTTTACAAGTCTATCCAGAAAGAAGACAAGTCTGGTGAATACCCAATCATCTTGACTTCTGGTCGTCTGGTTGAGTACGAAGGCGGTGGTGAAGAGACTCGTTCAAACCCATGGCTTGCTGAACTTCAACAAGAAATGTTTGTTGAAGTGAACCCGAAAGACGCAAACGATCTTGGCTTCAAAGATGGCGATGACGTTTGGGTTGAAGGCGCAGAAAAAGGTCGCATCAAGGTGAAAGCGATGGTCACTCGTCGTGTTAAACCGGGTCTGGCGTTCATTCCGTTCCACTTCGGCGGTAAGTTCGAAGGTGAAGACCTACGTTCTAAGTACCCAGAAGGTACGGACCCTTATGTTGTTGGTGAAGCAGCCAACACGGCAACCACTTACGGTTACGACCCTGTTACTTTGATGCAGGAAACTAAAGTAACCCTATGTAACATTCGTAAAGCGTAAGGAGTCTGACAATGGCACGAATGAAATTCCTATGTGACACCAAACGCTGTATCGAGTGTAACGGCTGTGTTACTGCATGTAAGAACGAAAACGATGATGCGCTTGAGTGGGGTATTCAACGTCGCCGCGTAGTAACACTGAACGACGGTGAACCAGGCGAAAACTCAATCTCTGTAGCTTGTATGCATTGTACAGACGCGCCTTGTATGGCGGTTTGTCCAGCTGACTGTTTCGAGCACACAGAAGATGGCATCGTCCTTCACAACAAAGATCTTTGTATCGGTTGTGGTTACTGTCTGTTCGCTTGTCCATTCGGTGCGCCTCAGTTCCCGAAACAAGCATCGTTCGGTGAGCGTGGCAAAATGGACAAATGTACTTTCTGTGCAGGTGGCCCAAACACAGAACCAGGTTCTCTAGAAGAGCGTGAGAAGTACGGCGCGAACCGTATTGCTGAAGGTAAGCTACCTATGTGTGCGTCACTTTGTTCAACAAAAGCACTGCTAGCGGGTGATGCAGAGAAAGTTTCTGACATTTTCCGTCAACGTGTGGTTGAGCGCGGTGCGAAAAACGCAGGTTGGACAGACGGTAACGATCTTTCTTACGACGCAACTAAAAGCTAAGTAGGAGAGACACATGTTAAATACTCTTAAACGTGCGTCTCTTGTAATGCTGTCGATGATGACAGCATTACTGCTGACCTTTGCGATGCCAGCGTCTGCGCAAGAAGACACATCTCCAGTGGTACAACAGGAGATGACGCAACTTGCAGGTGCAGACTTTTGGCGTCAGGTCAAAGAGGGGCAAGAAGGCTATACCACGTCGAAATCAGCGGAACACGGTGTGCTGATCAGTACTCCGGGTGAGACTTGGTACATTCTTAAAGAGAAATGGATGTCTCCTGCGGGCGCTGTCGCGATTTTCGGTAGTATCGCAATGGTTATCATGGCCTACGTTTTCGTTGGTCCTCTGATGCTAAGCAAGCCACGTACTGGCAAGAAGATGAAACGCTGGTCTCGACTAGACCGCGCACTACACTGGAGCATGGCGTTTACCTTCTTAACGCTGGCATTCAGTGGTTTAATGCTGGTTTACGGTAAGCACTTCTTGAAGCCGTACGTACCCACTGAGTTCTGGGGCTTCATCGTTATGTTGGCGAAGCAGTACCATAACTACATGGGTCCGCTGTTCTTCATCTTGCTGGTGTTTGTTCTACTGAAGTGGTGGCGCAAATCTATCCCTAACATGACAGACATCCGTTGGTTCATGAAAATGGGCGGTATGGTTGGTAAACATAAAGGTACGCACCCATCGGCTGGTTTCTCGAACGGTGGTGAAAAGGCGATCTACTGGTTGTTGATCTTCTTCGGTGCTATCGCTGCAGTGAGTGGCTTAATTCTGGACTTCCCAATTTTCGGCCAAACTCGTCGCGATATGGAATTGTCTAACCTTGTTCACGCGATTTCGGCACTGATTCTAATCTGTGGCTTTATCTTCCACATCTACATCGGTCTATTCGGTATGGAAGGTGCGTTAGAAGGTATGGTTACCGGTGAAGTTGACGAAACATGGGCGAAAGAACACCACGATCTCTGGTATGAAGAAGTGAAATCCAAAGAAGCGATGGGCGAAACAGATACGGCAAACACGGAACCAAAAGGAGCGAAAGCGAATGAACAAACCTCATAACGGGATTTGGGTTGCGTACATCCTGAGTTGTTTGACCCCGTTTACGTTTTTGATCTCAGGCGTTATCGCAATCATTTACGCGGGCTACCGCTTGGATAAAGGCGAAGATAGCGACGTAGTGAACTCACATTACTACGGCTTGATTCGCACATTCTTCCTGTACTTCACGTTCTTTGTTGTATTGATCGTAACAGTGGCAACATCGAATGGTGTGTTGGTTGGCGTAAGTGACTATTGGGTACACAGCAGCTTGCTAGACACGGTAGCTTACTTCATCCCTTGGGTAGGTATGCTGTTCGCAACGCTAGCGATTCTTGTGTGGTTCCTACGCATGTACCAAGGTATGAACCAACTGCGCAACAATATGCCTCACAGACCGTCTACAGGTCCAAACCTGTAAAACGGAATCTTTGCTCAAAAGCCTCGCCATCGCGGGGCTTTTTTATGCCTGAAAGACGGAGTGATTCCATCAGTTTTTAAACAGAAATTAGAGGCAAATCAGCAGGCTTACGACCATGGTCTAATCCTTATTGCTATTGTTGTTTTTCTATCGGTGTTAAGCTTAATAAAAAAGAGCAACAAGGATCGGTTATGAATTTCCCATACAGAAATATTGTCGTACTTACTGGGGCTGGCATCTCGGCTGAGTCTGGTATTCAAACATTTCGAGCTCAAGATGGTCTCTGGGAGAATCACCGTATCGAGGATGTCGCAACACCGGAAGGCTTCTTGCGTGATCCGGATTTGGTTCAGAGCTTTTATAACCAACGTCGTAAAAAGCTGCAAGGTGAAGATATCAAGCCGAATGCGGCCCATATCGCGCTAGGACGCTTAGAAGAGCAGTTGGAAGGCAAAGTGACTATCATCACTCAAAACATCGATAATCTGCACGAGAGAGGCGGTAGCGCTAATATCATTCACATGCACGGTGAATTGCTCAAAGCGCGTTGCAGCGAATCCAATCAAGTCATCGAGCATTCAGAAGACATTGAGACTGGAGAGTTATGCCATTGCTGCCAAATTCCGGCTCAAATGCGTCCACACATTGTTTGGTTCGGTGAAATGCCACTGCGCATGGGTGAGATATATGCGGCACTGGAAGAGGCGGATTTGTTTATTTCTATCGGTACTTCTGGTGTCGTCTATCCAGCCGCAGGCTTTGTACATGATGCGAAGATGCATGGTGCACATACGATTGAAATCAATTTAGAGCCAAGTGCCGTCGAGAGTGAGTTTGAAGAGAAGCGTTACGGTAAAGCAAGTATTGAAGTGCCAAAATTGGTTGACGAAATTCTTGCTCTGGAAAACGAAGCCAGCGCTTAATTAAACGGATAGAACCTTCTTTAACAAAGGCATCGAGTGATTCGATGCCTTTTTGTATTTTGAAACTTTGTATTCTGATGCTTTGTCATTCGAGCAGTATGGATTGAGCCACAAATAGCGATCTTCAGATACAAGAAAAGCGACCGAAGCCGCTTTTCTAAACTATTTCGACAGACTGATTAGTTGTCTACTTTTAGCTTTTGGAAGTACTCATCGTAAAGCACGCTTGCTTCACCAACTTCGTCTTGCCATGTACCACTGTCCATCACTTCTTGTGGTGGGAAGATGCTTGGATCGTTAGCAAATTCTTTCGGTAGTAGGTCGTGCGCTGTTTTCACTGGAGTAGGGTAACCAATCTCTAGTGCAATCTTAGCTGCGTTCTCAGGACGTAGTAGGAAGTCGATCATCTTATGAGCTGCATCAACGTTCTTCGCTCCAGCTGGAATTGCTAGGCTGTCCATCCAGAAGATAGTGCCTTTTTCTGGCCAGATGATGTCGATGTTCGCGCCTTCTTGACGAGCCATGTAAGCAGAACCATTCCAAAGCATACCAAGTGATACTTCACCTGCTAGGTATGGGTTCGCTGGGAAGTCTGAGTTGAATACCAACACGTTTGGCATTAGCTTTTTCAGTTCTTCGTAAGCCGCTTTGATCTCGTCTGGGTTAGTCGTGTTTGGCGAGTAACCAAGCTTAGTCAATGCAATGTGGAATACTTCGCGAGAATCATCCATCAGCATTAGTTGACCTTCCCACTTGCTATCCCAGAAATCGTCCCATTTAGAAACCGATGACTTGTCTAGCATGTCAGCATTGATACCAATACCGGTCGCACCCCAAATGTATGGGATAGAGTAGTTGTTGTTCGGGTCGAACGGCTTGTTCAGGAAGTTAGTGTCTAGATCAGCAAAGTGAGACAGTTTCTCTTTGTCGATCTTTTGCAGCATGCCTTCTTTACGCATTTTAGATACGAAATAGGTAGACGGTACTACCAAGTCGTAACCAGAACCTTGAGTTTTCAACTTCGCGTACATGCTTTCGTTAGACTCGTACGTAGAGTAGATAACTTTGATGCCGGTTTCTTTTGTAAAGTCTTCAAGAACTTCGTTTGGAATGTATTCCGACCAGTTGTAGAAATACAGTTCTTGATCAGCAGCCATTGCAGGGGTAGCGATTAGCGTCGCCGCACACAGTGCGCTTGCGTAGAATTTACTTTTCATTTTATTTCCGTTTTGTTCAGCAACAGGACAAATCAATACTAGTAACAGATACTGGTTTGAGCCAAATTGCGATAAGCACAATCCTGTTTATTTGAGCGACGAAAACCAACATTACGACCCAAATAGGCAGTAATGCTTGAACTCGAGTCAAATAAACCTAGCAACATACAATTATATCAGTCAATTACAAAAATAGGCAGCGTATTGCTGCCTATTTTCATTTAGTAGATGGCTTATTAAGCAAGATCAGATTATTGACCCGCTTTTAGCTTCAGGAAGTAGTCTTCGTACTTCACTGTCATGTCGCCAACAGAGTCTTGCCATTCAACGCGGTCAAGGTCTTCTTGAGAAGGGAACAGTGGTGCAACGTCTTTGAATTTAGCGTTAGATTCTGCAACCGCCGTTAGATAACCCGTATCCGCTGAGATCTGCTCTGCGATTTCTGGACGTAGTAGGAAGTCGATCATCTTGTGAGCCGCTTCAACGTTCTTCGCACCAGAAGAGATTGCGAAGTTATCTACCCAACCGATACCGCCTTCTTTAGGGAATACAAGTTTCAGGTTCATGCCTTCGTTTTGAGCGGCTGCTGCGCTACCGTTCCAAAGCATACCAACGCCAACTTCGCCAGACATGTATGGTGCGCCTGGGTTGTCAGAGTTAAATACTAGAACGTTAGGCATTAGCTTTTGTAGCTCTGCGTACGCTTCATCGATTTGTTTTGGATCCGTAGAGTTACCTGAGTAACCCAGTTTGCGTAGTGCAATGTGGAACACTTCACGAGTGTCGTCCATCAGCATTACTTGACCTTCAAGTTCAGGCTTCCATAGGTCAGCCCAGCTTTGGAAGTCGTTTGGATCGTACATATCTGCGTTAACCGCTAGACCTGTAATCGCAACAACGTGTGGAATAGAGTAGTCGTTATTTGGATCGTAAGGCTTGTCTAGGTAGTTTTTATCTAGGTTGCCGAAGTTTTTCAGCTTAGTCTTATCGATCTTTTGTAGCATGCCTTCGTCACGCATCTTCGCTACGAAGTACGTTGAAGGTACTACTAGATCATAACCTTGGTTATGAGTTTTTAGCTTTGCATACAAAGTTTCGTTCGACTCGTAAGTCGAGTAGATCACTTTGATGCCAGTTTCTTTAGTAAATTGCTCTAGGATATTACTGTTGATGTAAGGACCCCAGTTCATAAATACTAATTCTTTATCATCCGCTGCCGCTGTACCAGAGAACAGAGAAAGCGCACATGCACTACCAGCTAATAGAGTAGCCCATTTTTTCATTGACGTTAGCTCCAAACCAAACGTTGTCCAATTTTGGACGATAGATAGAAAAACAGAATGGCATGTAACCATTCTGTTTCGTGATGTTAACGGGAGCGGATTCTACTTCACTTTTTCTCTTGCTAGCAACTGAGAAATTACTACCAAGACCAAAGAAACAATCAACATCACCGTTGCTAGGGCGTTCACTTCCGGTGAAATGCCCACCTTAACCATTGAGTAAATTTTCAATGGCAAGATTTCGTATGTTGGACCTGTTACGAACGAGCTGATAATTACGTCGTCCAGAGACAGAGTAAAGCTCAGTAGCCAACCTGCAGCAACCGCTGGTTTAGCAAGAGGAAGGATGATCTGTTTCAAGATAACCCATTCGCTTGCACCAAGGTCTTTTGCAACTTCCAACATTTTCACATCAAAGCCATTTAAGCGGCTGTACACTGTTACCACAACGAACGGTAGACAGAAGGTGATGTGAGCAATCAATAGAGTAAAGAAGCCAAGCTGTACGCCCAATACAAGGAACAGAGCAAGTAATGAAATCGCCATTACAATATCAGGAGACATCATTACGACAAACAGCATGCCGTTTACCGCGCCTTTACCTTTGAACGAGTAACGGAATAGAGCAACAGCCGTCAAGCTACCAATAATGGTTGCTGCTGTCGCTGAAAATACCGCTACGTTCAATGAGTGCCATGCAGCCTGCATTAGGCTGTCGTTATTTACTAAAGTTTCGTACCATTTCGTGGTGAAACCGCCCCATTTCATACCAAATTTGTTGGCATTAAATGAGTTAACAATTAAGACGATGATTGGCAGATACAAAAATGCATACACCAGCGCCATAAAGCTAAATCTAACTGTGCGTCCCATTAGTCTAGCTCCACTTTCTTATTCAATAGTTTGCCTGCTCTGTAGTAAGCGTAAAGCATCACAGCCATTGCGAAGGTGAGGGCGATACTGGTCGCTGCACCAAATGGCCAGTCACGAGCGTTCAATACTTGGCTCTTAATGACGTTACCGATCAGTAGGTTCTTCGCACCGCCAAGAAGGTCAGAGATGTAGAACATACCTAGTGCAGGTAACAGAACCAACAAACAGCCACCGATAATGCCAGGCATTGTCAGAGGTAGAATAACGCGTGTAATGGTTTGAAACTTGTTCGCACCAAGGTCTTTTGCTGCCTCGATGTATGTGTTGTCTAACTTCTCGATTGCCGAGTAAAGCGGCAAAATCATAAATGGAAGCAAGATGTACACAAGACCAATCATTACTGCTGTTTCGGTATACATTAAACGCATCGGCTTATCGATGATTTCCATTGCCATCAACGACTTGTTCAAAATGCCTTGAGTACCTAGAACAATCTTTAAGCCGTAAGTACGGATAAGAGAGTTAGTCCAGAACGGTACAATCACCAAGAACAACATGAACGGACGCCATTTTTCAGGCATTTTCGCTACGATGTAAGCAAATGGATAACCAATCACCAAACACAACAAAGTTGCGATGATCGCCATGTAAAAAGAGTGCATCAGCACCTTTGCGTACAAAGGATCGAGTAGGCGAAGATAGTTGTCGAATGTAAACGTTAATTCAATGAGGTTCGCTTCATCACGCGTCAAGAAACTTGTACCGATAATCATTAGGTTTGGTACTAACACAAACAGTGTTAACCAACCAACGATTAGGGTAATGATCGCGTTCTGAAGATTAAGCTTCTTGCTTATCATTTAGTACTACCTCCCAGCTCTCAACCCAAGTAATAGCGACTTTCTGGCCGAGAGAGTGGTCCACATCTGGATCATCTTCGTTAAAGAATTCGCTTACCATCACGCGCATGCCTGAATCCAACTGGATAACAGAATCAAGCGTCATACCTTTATAGGTACGCTCAGTTACGTGACCTACGATGCCTTTTTCTTCAGACTCTTTGATCTCTTCGATTCGTAAGTCTTCTGGGCGAAGTAGTACTTGTAGTTTGTCACCGGCTTGTGCTTCTTGATCGTAGTAAACAACGGATTCAACACCTTCAATCTCTGCACGAATACGTTTCTCGTCGATACGATCTAGCATGGTTGCGTTGAATACGTTGATCTCACCGATAAAGCGAGCAACAAATAGGTTCTTAGGTTCTTCGTAGATCTCACGTGGAGAGCCATCTTGTTCGATAACACCGTCGCGCATAACAATAATACGGTCAGACATCGATAGGGCTTCTTCCTGATCGTGCGTAACGAAGATAAAGGTAATACCAAGTTGACGCTGTAGCTGTTTAAGCTCGATTTGCATTTGCTTACGTAGTTTGTAATCAAGTGCAGATAGAGATTCATCTAGCAGCAGTACTTTTGGCTTGTTCACAACCGCACGCGCAATGGCGATACGTTGTTGCTGACCACCAGAAAGTTGGTGAGGCTTACGCTGTGCCATTTTTTCTAGGCGAACCATGCGTAGCGCATCCATAACTCGTGGCTCGATCTCTGCAGCAGGTGTTTTCTGCATGCGAAGACCAAAAGCAACGTTTTCAAATACGGTCATATGAGGGAAGAGTGCGTAACTCTGAAATACCGTGTTGACGTGCCTTTGCTCTGCAGGAACCTGTGTTACATCTTGGTCATCTAATACGATTTGACCGTTATCTGCCGTCTCAAAGCCCGCGATCATGCGTAAAACTGTTGTTTTACCACAACCAGAAGGACCAAGAATCGTCAGAAACTCACCATGATTAACATCCAGATTTAAATTACCGATGATTTCCTTGCCATCGAAACTTTTGCTAATACCAGATAGACGAACTACTGGCTTTCCTGCTTGCTGTTTAGCGTTCAACGTCTGTATTTCTCCCACGTTCAAATTGGGTTTCGACCAATTGATGTGACATTAGTCATTCACTTTTGAGGCGCGCATCATAATCACCAAAATTGTGAAATCAAAGCATTTTCTTATCTTGAAACAGAAAAAATTTTGCAGGAAAAAGTAAACATTCCTTACCATACTGTTTTTATGGGGGTATTCAATTTTCCGCTATACATAAGCAAGGCATTAATTTCTTCAGCAAATGTTTTCAATTTCATGGATTTGCGAGTGGTTAATTATCGACCAAATAGCAGATTTTGCAAGTATTGAGGCCGACTTATGATTTTAGACGTGGAAAGATTTCTTTATAATGACGCCCTTATTAATTAACTGGTTTTCCAGAAAAAATCTTACAAGTTAGCCTTGGATTAAATATGAACAACGATTTTGAGAAAGATTTCAATCTTGGAGGGAGTGTAGAGCGAGCTCTTTCTGGCAAGTATGAACTAAAAGCAGCAGCCGTTTTTAGTGAAGCTTGGCGCACCACCATTCAACAGTTTTTGTCCTTCTCACCTGCGATTATCCTTTTGCTTTTCGTACAGTTGGGTATCTTCTATATCGCACTGCAACTTCAACTGGGTGATCCAGCCGTAATCCTTGATGCTATTCAAGACCCAGAATCTTTCACCACTGACATCGTTTCCGCTATTTATGTGGCTAACTTTAGTTACGAAGTGATCAGCGCGCCGATTTATGCTGGTATCAGCTTAATGGCGATGAGCCACGTTGCTGGGTTACGAACCAAGATCCGTCATGTGGGCAAAGGCCTTCAGTTTACGGTACCAGTTATTCTAGCAACGCTGTTTAGCTTGATGATGCAGGGTGTAGCGGGAATGATTTTCCCATTGCTGTCTCTGTACCTTTCTTTAGCGTTTAGTCATTCTATCTTATTGATTTGTGAGAAAAGAGTGCCGCCAATGCAGTCACTTCTCTTGTCACTTCGTGCAATCAACAAGAAGCTTTTTGTGGTCGCAGGGCTTTACTTAGGCGTGATGTTGATGTTTATTGTTGCTGCAATGTTCTACGGAATTGGCTTGATCTTCGTGCTACCGTTCTTCTTCCATTTGAAGGGAATCCTGTACCGCGAAATGTTTGGTATTAAGTTAAAGATCGTAGCGACACAGCAAAATGATAACGATCACGATGGTAACTCTCAGGTGTTTGATGCCTAAATCTTTAAAATCAATGAGTTTACGAGTGGCGGCTATCACAATAGCCGCCACTTTTGTTTCTGTAGGACCATATTTGCACTACGACCGCGAATATCGCAATGCGATTGACTCGCAGGTAGTTCACGGCCCAGTAACACACCCAGACTTGTCTAACCTCCCTTATATTGGTGACATTCCTGATTTCAACTCGATTAAGGACACGAAAGATAAGAAGACAGCGTTCTTCGACTTCCTTCGACCGAAAATAGCGTTAGAAAATCAACGAATCGAGAAGGAGCGTGCATTCCTAACGTCTTTAAAAATCGGCGAGGTGAGCGCTGAGCAAACCTCTTACGCTGAACGCTTGGCTTCGCTTTACTCTTACCCATTGCAAGAAGGTACAGTGACACAAGCTTGGCTAGATGAAATGTTCAAGCGCGTCAACGTGTTACCTGAGGCGTTGGTTTTAACCCAAGCCGCCAATGAATCTGCGTGGGGAACCTCTCGTTTTGCCACTCAAGCAAACAACTTGTTTGGCCAATGGTGTTATAAGAAGGGCTGCGGAATTGTCCCGGCACATCGTGGGGCAGGAAAAACGCATGAAGTAGAAAAATTCGACACAATACAAGAGTCGGTGCACGGCTACTTTATGAATGTGAATCGCAACCGTGCTTACGCTGATTTACGCGACATTCGCGCTAACTTAGCAAGGAAACACAAGGATTTGTTATCTGTGGCGACGGCATCGGAGCTAACTCATGGTTTGCTTGCGTATTCCGAACGTGGCATCGCTTACGTTAATGACTTACGTGCGATGATTCGTCACAATAACGCTTACTGGACACAATAGAAGAAATAACAGATCGGATGAAGAAGTTAAGCCTAAGTTTACTAGGCAGTGCGGTACTGGTCTTAGCATCGCCTGCAACTCACGCGCAAGAATACATGTTTACGTACTCTAAGCTCTACACACAATTGAAGAACAATGCGAAAGAAGGACATGACGACGTTAAAGTCGGTGTCTTTTTTGTCGATGCAGATACTAAGCAACTGTGTGAGATAGAAAAAGCATGGATGGAAAAAGAAGAGCATTACGAAGAGTTTGTGATTCCAGCTTCTAAAGAGCTTCCCATTCCGATCGACAAGAACTTGAAGTCTGCGAACCCACTTGTCTTCGTCCAAACGCCGAAAGACACACGATGTGATTACTCTTTAGTTGTGATGACCAAAGAGCCATTACAGGGTAACGTATCTTACGAGCAACTTACGCCTTTGATGCCACAAATGCAGGCGTTACTTGAAGATTTAGGCGGTATGTTTGCTGGTTGGTTCACTCCAGAGGTACAAGGTGTGACCATGGAATTTGCGGATGACTTGAATGACACTATCACATTCTCCGATGGCACAGAAAAAGCCATTGTGAATGGTAAAGTCCAGGTGGCTTTGAGTGACATTGGGGTTGGAGGTTATATGACTTTGCCTCAGCCAACGACTCGTGTCCTACCTTATCTGCCAAACGCGAAAAAATAATCGTGATTTGATTTTTGAAGAGCTGCAATTGCGGCTCTTTGTTATTTTTATTGCCCATCGCGCTGTTTTAGAGTGCATTTATTGACGACTCGGTCACACAAACATTTAATCCTGCGTAAAAAGCTCGTATAATCCACGCCCCATAGAAACCCATGTTAGGAAGCCCTAGTCGATTTATCGGCGATGTGAGAGCCCGCAATGAACCAAGTAGATACAAGAAAAGAAACCCTAGAATTCAACAAGCTTCAGAAGCGTCTAAGAAGAAATGTTGGAAATGCCATTACTGATTACAACATGATCGAAGAAGGCGATGTTGTGATGGCATGTATTAGTGGTGGTAAAGATTCATTTGCGATGCTTGATATCCTGTTGAATCTACAAAAGGCAGCACCAATCAAGTTTGAAGTGGTTGCGGTTAACCTTGACCAGAAACAGCCAGGTTTCCCTGAGCACATTCTTCCAGATTACTTTGAAACACTGAACATTCCTTACTACATCGTAGACAAGGACACTTACTCAGTGGTTAAAGAAAAAGTGCCAGAAGGCAAAACGACTTGTGGCCTGTGTTCGCGTCTTCGCCGCGGCACGCTTTACTCTTTCGCTGAGAAGATCGGTGCGACCAAACTAGCACTTGGTCACCACATGGACGACATTGTTGAGACTATGTTCTTGAACATGTTCCATGGCTCACGCCTTAAAGCGATGCCTCCAAAGCTTCGTTCAGACGACGGCCGTAACGTTGTAATTCGTCCGTTGACTTACTGTCGTGAGAAAGACCTGATCAAATACGCAGAGCACAAAGAGTTCCCAATCATTCCTTGTAACCTGTGTGGCTCTCAAGAGAACCTTCAACGTCAATCGATTAAAGCAATGTTGATCGATTGGGATAAGAAAACACCTGGTCGCGTAGAAGCTATCTTCAAGTCAATCCAGAACGTAAGCCCAAGCCAGCTTGCTGACCGTGAATTGTTCGACTTTGAAAACCTTCCACTGGACCGTGAAGGAAATCGCGAAGAATACGAATTCAGTGAAGCCGTAGTTTCTTCGACCAACATCGACGAATCAATGTTTATCGATGTAACCAACATCTAATTCGAAAAAAGGAGGCTAAATTAGCCTCCTTTTTAATTTGCGTGCTTAGGGCCGTGAACAGAATAAAAAAATCCCCCAACAATTGGGGGATTTTCATTTCTATATTATTTCAAAAACAAGCGCTGTTATGTCGCTGTATTCGGATCAAGCGGACTGATGTAACCGTTTGGTTTTAATGCCAGTACGTCGCAATTGATTTTATCAATCACATGCTCCGCTGTGTTACCAATAAACACCGCAGAAAGCCCCGTACGACCAGTCGTGCCAAGAATAACCATTGCTGCATTTAGCTTTTCTGCCGTTGCAGGGATAATGTCTTCTGGTAGACCTTGTTCAACGATTGTTTGCTCTTCATCCAAACCGTGCTTTTGGCGAAGTGCTTTCATTGCTGTTAGGTGGTGCCCGCGAACTGCATCTGTGTAAGTTGTTGGGTCAAACTCAGGCAATTCAATCGTAATATTCGCCGGAGTAACCGGATAGGCATTAACGAGATACGGTTCAGCATCGAGACGATTGGTGATTTCTTTAAGGCGCTCGACCATTGAGTCGTTCAAATCAATGTGCGTTGGGTTTTCCGAACCAACATGAACAGACGCGAGAATCTTCGCGTGCTCTGGCCAATCGGAGTTCTTAATTAGAAGCACAGGGATAGGGCACTTACGCAACAAATGCCAATCTGTAGGAGTGAAAATGACGGATTCTAGAACATCGTGTTTACGCGTTCCCTTAATAACAATGTCGTGACCGCCAGCAAAGACTTCAGCAATGATCGCTTCATAAGGGCGATTATGCCAAACAACACAAACATCAAAGTCGAAGCTATCGTCTAAATACGGTTGGGCTATCTTACGCATCCATTGTTCACGTTGGTGGATAACACCGCGACGCATAGCATCTCTTTCATCGACCGACAGCATTGAGGTCATGTCATACGAAAAATCGTAGATTGACAGAAAGAAAGTGATTCGGCTTCTGGATACACTTTTTCGAGCGAGTTGAACTGCTCTTGCAAGTGCTGGCTGCTCATCATTATTGATGTCAGCAACAACAAGGATCTTACTGTATATACTCATATCTAAGCCCACTTATTATTGTAAAACCAAATACCGAATATAAGGTAAATCAGTATATTGGAGTACACAAGGTACATTTTTACTGTAGCTCAGTTTGAGGAAGAATTTGAGGACTTTCGAAGGGATTTTAGAAGAAATATGATGTAGCTCATTTTCGAGCTACATCAATTGATAGGGCAAATTAGTCTTTGCTGACGCCAGCAAGTTCCATCAATGCATCATGGTCTAAGATGGTGATGTACTTACCTTTTACGCTCAGAATTTCAGATTTCTGGAAGCGGCCAAGTAGGCGACTGATGGTCTCAACTGTCAAGCCAAGGTAGTTACCGATGTCACCACGAGTCATGGTTAGACGGAATTCTCTTGGGCTAAAGCCACGTTGAGAGAAACGTGTCGATAGGTTGTATAGGAAAGCCGCAAGACGCTCTTCAGCATTCTTTTTAGAAAGCAGAAGGATCATCTCTTGGTCGCCTTTAATTTCGTTACTCATCAGACGCATGATCTGTTGGCGAAGTTTAGGCATTTTTCCTGATAGGTCATCAAGGATTTCGTAAGGAATCTCACATACCATTGATGTTTCAAGTGCTTGAGCAAAGCTAGGGTGTAGATCGCCTGTGATTGCGTCAAAACCTACAAGGTCACCCGCTAAGTGAAACGCAGTGATTTGCTCATCGCCTTGTTCTGTAATGGTGTAGCTCTTGATAGTACCAGAGCGGATAGCGTACAGAGATTTTAGCTCATCACCTGCTTTAAAAAGCTCTTGGCCTTTTTGGATTGGCTTTTTACGCTCGATGATTTGATCCAACTGATCCAATTCAGACTCGTTAAGAGTAAACGGAATACACAGTTGGCTAATGCTACAATCTTGGCAATGAATCGCGCAACCGCCTGATTGGATACGCTTTGTTGCAGGTTTTTCAGAAATCATAACAACCTTTCACTATTTGATATACATCAATATTTTATCACTGCTTACTTCTAAAGGGTAGCAAAAAAATTATCGAAAACGACTTTCATATTATATGAAACCAAGCATTCGCATAGCTCCGGCGGCAGTATACACGCCATAAGTTATGAGGATTAATGCTGAGATGTTTCTAAATATTAACGACTTTTGCAGTTTCTGAAAATGAGTGGCACCGTATCCGATCGCGAGCATCGAGGGCAGAGTACCCAAACCAAACGCCAACATAATTAATCCACCGTTCAATGCACTCCCTGAAACAGCAGACCATGTGAGTGCTGAGTAAACTAAGCCACATGGTAACCATCCCCAAATGAAACCAAATGGGAATGCGTGCGTCGGATGTTTTAGCGGCAACAGGCGCTTGCCTGCAGGAGAGATAAACTTCCAGATATACTGACCTGCTTTTTCAACAACAAGCAGTCCTTGCCACCATTTGGCAATGTAGAGCGCAACTAAGATCATGAAAATTGCAGCGACAAATCGAAGCCAAGCGAGAGATTGGGTTAAACCGCTCAATTCTGAAAGGCCTGATATAGCACCACCAACAATAGCGCCAATCAAAGCGTAGCTGGAAAGCCTGCCAAAGTTATAGAAAAGAGGAATAGAAGAAGATGGTTTGTTGTTCGGTGCACCCATGGAGAGTAACGAGGCGATACCGCCACACATTCCCATACAATGACCGGCCCCAACGAGACCGATCATAAACGCGCCAATAAAATCTGGACTCATAGAGTAACGCTATTGTTTTTTGTTATTTGGTTTTTCGTCTTCATCAAGAAGAATGTTGTGACCTTGTCGCTCTAGGTCTTCAAACTGATCACTACGAACAGCCCAAAGGAAGATGGCAACGGCGACACAGACCAATACAATGGCGATAGGGATTAATATGTAAAGACTTTCCATGTTTGATCTCTCACTTACTTCTCTTTAAGCAGTCGCAACGAGTTGGATACAACAATAATAGAGCTTGCTGACATACCCACAACAGCAACGTATGGAGCGACCAAGCCTGCAACTGCCAGTGGCAAAATTAGCAGGTTGTAGCCCAAAGACCAAGCCAAGTTTTCTCGGATTATCTTTCTTGTACGTATTGCAAGCAATCTAGCCTCTAAAAGCTTCTCTAAGTTGTCGCCAAGAAGCGTCATATCTGCAGAGGCTTTAGCTACATCGGTACCACCACCCATCGCAACGGATAGGTGAGCTCCAGCAAGCGTTGGTGCATCATTGATACCATCACCAACCATCATGGTTATGTCGTTTTGATCTAGCCCTTTAAGATACGCGAGTTTGTCTTCTGGTTTTGCCGATGCGATCACATGGTCAATACCCATTTCATTCGCAACAGGCTGCGCATTTTGAAGTGAGTCGCCTGTCAACAAGGTTGTTTTGATGCCGGCGTCTGCAAAGCGTTGAATGAAGGCTTTACTCTCTTTACGAATAGGGTCGCGGTAATAGAAGGTTGCAACGTGCTCTTCGGCTACAGAAAGATATACAGCGTTACTCTCATCTCGGTTTTCACCAACTACGAAGGTGGCACTACCAATTTTTACCGCCTTGTTGTTCCATACACCTTGAATACCAGAACCAATGATGTTTTGAACATCGCTCACGGTAACGTCTTCTTGACCAAACCCTGAGAATGCGCGAGCAATCGGGTGGTTTGCGTGCGCTTCAAGTGCCGATGCAATCGCAAGTGCTTCAGTTTCATTGAAGCCAGCGAAGGTCTGGGTTTGACTAATTTCTATGTCGCCTTTGGTCAAGGTACCTGTCTTATCCACGACAAGATGATTAATCTTACATAGCGTTTCGAATACATGACCTTTACGCAGCAAAATACCAAAGTTGCCCATACGAGAGGTAGCGCAAGTTAGCGCGGTTGGGGTTGCCAAAGATAGGGCACATGGGCAAGTGGCTACTAAGACAGACAGCATAATCCAGAACGCATCATCAGGTTTAGTCTGATGCCAATAGAACCAAGTGCCTGCGGAAATGATTAATATCGCGCCTACGAAATAACGTGCCACGACGTCAGCGATTTCAGCAATCTTAGGCTTGGAGTGCTGGGCTTCGTCTTGAAGACGAACAATGTTAGAAATCATAGAGTCTGCTTTCGAGTTCGTCACTTCTAACTCAAACGACTCTTCACCATTTAGTGTGCCAGCGTAAACCGCATCTCCGGCTTTCTTAACCACGTGAACCGACTCACCAGTAAGCATGGACTCGTCGATATGGATGCGACCAGAAATTACTTTGCCATCGGCAGGAATGTGCTCGCCAGGAAGAACGCGGATACAATCGCCAATCTTTAACGTTTTCACCGGGATTTGTTCACCGTCTAACGTCGTGGCAATCGCAGGGATGAGTTTTAGAAGGTTACCACTAGCTGCAGCTGCTTTGCGTCGAGCCCGCATTTCTAAGAATCGGCCAACCAACAAGAAGAAGGTAAACATCGAGATAGATTCAAAGAAAACTTCACCTTGTTCAGTCACTGTTGCAACTAAGCTTGCCACATAAGCGAAGATCAATGCTATAGATACCGGAACATCCATACCAAGCGTTCGACCCCTAATGCTTCGCCATGCATTGAGATAGAAAGGGAGCGCAGAATATAGGAGCACAGGGGTTGCAAAAATTAAGCTCACCCAGCGGAAGTAGTTTTTAAACTCGGGCTCTAAATCACCAAAAACTTCCAAATACAGCGCGACTGCCAGCATCATTACTTGCATGGTTGCAAGACCTGCGATACCCAAACGATACAGGTACTGCTTCATCGTATGGTGGTAAGCCGCTTCTTGTTTATCTGCTTCAAAAGGGGCGGCTTTGTAACCGAGTTTATGAATGACCGACAGCAGTTCACTAAGTCGAACTTGAGTTTTATCCCAAGCGAGTAGAGCACGGTTAGTCGTGGTGTTTACACGAATGGAGGCTAGGCCTTTAACACCCGACACTTGTTTTTCAATCAACCAAGCACAAGCGGCGCATGAGACGCCCTCCAACGAGAGCGTGACTTCAGAAGTGTTCTCATGGTTGCGAACAAATTCTGACTGAACGTCCTCGTTGTCATAATGGATAAGGGCTTGGAGTTGCTCAGGGACTAGATCCGCCTTTTCTGCTGGTGCAGTACGGTATTGGTAATAGGATACAAGACCACTATCGACAATCGTTTGAGCCACGGTTTCACAGCCCGGGCAACACATGTCGCGAATTTCGCCCAATATTTCTACTTTGAAATCCGTGTTGGCTGGTACATCTTCACCACAGTGATAACAGGATTTACACATAGACTTACTTCATCAAAGTTGTTGGTTGTGCTGGGAACTCGACTCGACCTTGAATCATCCATTCTTTGTTATGTGGTTCAAGTTCGACAAACCAAGGGCCTTGAATGGAACTTTCAGGCATTAAACGATAATTGCCAGTCGCATCAGCCGTAAGAAGCTTAGTAAAGTCACGATCTGGTAGAGTACGGTGCGTGAACGTAGCGGTTAGTGCAGGGAAGTGTGGCAATTCTCCTTTGTTGAAGGAGATAACCACTGTGTTGTCATCTGACGAAACGGTAGCATTAAGACCAAGGTCTCGAGCGACATTCATTTTACTGATGTCGATGTTGATACCTTTGCCTTTTTTATAGTAATCCTCGGCGACCAAAGAAACAGAGTTGTTGGCGAATACGACCACTGTAACGATTGTCCATACCACAACGGTTAAAGGCAGGATGATCAGGAACCACGGCCAAAATTGTTTATACCAAGGCTTTACCATAAAAAAGTTCTCAACAGCTAAATGAAAAAATGTAAGGCTTTAAATTTAAAGGAAAGACAGCCCCTATGAAAGGGGCTGTTATTGAAATGTTACTTATTGTCAGAGTTGCTTAAACTCCAGACGTATGCCGCGACAAGTTGAACTTTGTCTTCGCCTAGGATGTCCTTCCAAGCAGGCATTACACCAGAGCGACCGTTCATAACTGTTTCTGTTACTGCAGCGCGTGAATCGCCGAATAACCAATCTTGGTCAGTTAGGTCTGGCGCACCTACAGCAGGGTTACCTTTACCATCGGTGCCGTGACAAGCTGCACACACAACGAAACGAGCTTTGCCGGCTTCCGCTTCACGTGCGTTCACTTTACGACCAGAAAGGCTTAACGTGTAGCTTACGACTTCTTGAACACCTTGTTCACCAAGTGCATCTTTCCACGCTGGCATCTGACCGATACGACCTTGCATGATAGTTGTAACGATAGCCGCTGGCTCACCGCCGTATAGCCATGCGTCGTCAGTTAGGTTAGGGAAGCCTTTTTGACCACGAGCATCAGAGCCATGACATTGCGAACAGTTCTGTAGGAACAAACGTTGACCAACTTTAATTGCTTCAGGATCTTGCGCAATCTCAGGGATAAGGCGTAGACCATCTGCGTTGTGAGCAAGTGCGCGGAATGCTTCACCGAAGTATGCATCAGCATCATCTAGCTCTTTAGCGTATTGGTTAAGTTGCTTGTTTTCTTGTGCTCGTGCGATGGCTTCTTTCGACTCTTCCAACGTACGTACAGTTTGATCTGAACTCTGCCAGTTTAGGACACCTTTGAAGCTACCTAGACCTGGAAATAGGGTCAGGTATACAGCAGCAAACACAAACGTGCTCACAAACAAGTATGTCCACCATTTTGGTAGAGGGTTATTAAGCTCGCGAATACCATCGTACTCGTGGCCCATGTCTTCCCCTTCCTCGACGCCCATTTTGTCTTTAGCGCACCAAGTCAGGAGGATCGCACAGCCTACTAGCGTACCGACAGTAATCACGATAATCCAGAGACTCCAGAATGTAGTCATTACTTCTTCACTCCTTGGTTATTTGGGGTCGTTTGTTCTTCGTCAGCAAACACCAAGTTAGCATCTTCCTCAAAGCGTGCTTTACGCTTCTTACCAAATGCCCACCATACGATGCCAATAAAACTAGCGAAGAGCACAACGGTATAAATACTATGAATTGTACCGAAATCCATATGACCCCCTTACTTCATTGCATGACCAAGAGACTGAAGGTAAGCGATGATTGCATCCATCTCTGTTTTACCTTCTACTTCTTTAGCCGCATTCGCGATTTCTTCATCCTTATAAGGGACACCGAACTGGTCACGGAAGATTTCTAGTTTCTTCTGTGTCAGTTTGCCGTCTAGTACGTTCTCTTCAAGCCAAGGGAAGCCTGGCATGTTTGATTCTGGTACTAGCTCTCGCGGGTCAATAAGGTGAACACGATGCCATTCGTCAGAGTAACGTCCACCTACGCGTGCCAAATCTGGACCTGTACGCTTAGAACCCCATAGGAATGGGTGTTCCCAAACGCTCTCACCAGCGACAGAGTAGTGACCGTAGCGCTCTGTTTCAGAACGGAAAGGACGAATCATCTGGCTGTGACACACGTTACAACCTTCACGGATGTATATGTCACGACCTTCCATTTCCAGAGGAGTGTAAGCTCGTAGATTTTCTACAGGCTCCGTCGTTTGCTTCTGGAAAATCAGAGGAGTGATTTCAACAAGCGCACCCCAACTGATTGCAAAGACGATGAAAATAGCCAACAAACCGACATTGCGTTCTAGGATTTCGTGGCGATTATTCGAATTATTACTCATTCTTTAATCTCCTTATGCCGGTTGAGGGATAGCTTTTAAGCTTTCTTTAGGCGCAGTTACCGTCTTGTACGTGTTGTATGCCATTAAGAACATACCGAATAGGAAGATGAAACCACCTAGGAAACGTACGAAGTAGAACGGGTAAGATGCTTCTACAGATTCAACAAAGCTGTAAGTTAGTGTGCCGTCAGAGTTAACTGCACGCCACATCAGGCCTTGCATTACACCTGAGATCCACATTGCTACGATGTAAAGAACAGTACCAATAGTCGCCAACCAGAAGTGAACATTGATTAGGCTAACCGAGTACATGCGCTCTTGACCAAATAGACGTGGAACAAGGTGGTACACAGAACCAATTGAAACCATTGCAACCCAACCTAATGCACCGGAGTGAACGTGACCAATGGTCCAGTCTGTGTAGTGCGATAGCGCGTTTACAGTCTTGATTGACATCATTGGACCTTCGAAAGTAGACATACCGTAGAAAGACAATGAAACAATTAGGAAACGCAGGATAGGGTCGTAGCGAAGCTTATGCCATGCGCCAGACAGCGTCATAATACCATTGATCATACCACCCCAAGACGGAGCAAATAGAACCAAAGACATCACCATACCTAGAGACTGAGTCCAGTCTGGTAGTGCTGTGTAATGCAGGTGGTGAGGGCCAGCCCAAATGTATAGAGAGATCAGTGCCCAAAAGTGAACGATAGATAAACGGTAAGAGTAAACAGGACGTTCAGCTTGTTTAGGGACAAAGTAGTACATCATACCTAGGAAACCAGCGGTCAGTAGGAAACCTACCGCATTGTGTCCATACCACCATTGAACCATCGCATCCACTGCACCAGAGTAAATCGAGTAAGATTTACCAAGTGACACAGGGATAGCCATGCTGTTCACGATGTGAAGTACTGCTACTGTAAGGATAAAGGCACCGAAGAACCAGTTAGCCACGTAGATGTGAGAGGTATTACGTTTGACCAATGTTCCGAAGAACACGACCGCGTAAGACACCCATACAATCGCGATTGCGATATCGATTGGCCATTCTAGCTCAGCATATTCCTTACCAGAGGTTAAACCTAGAGGTAGGGTGATTGCTGCGGCTAAGATGATTGCTTGCCAACCCCAAAAGGTGAAGGCAACGAGTGGGCCACCAAAAAGACGAGTTTGACAGGTGCGCTGAACAACATAATAAGATGTCGCGAACAGGGCACTGGTACCAAACGCAAAAATTACCGCATTAGTATGCAATGGACGTAAACGACTGTACGTCAACCACGGCGTATCAAAGTTTAGCTGTGGCCAAACTAACTGAGCGGCAATCAAAACACCAACAGCCATACCAACTATGCCCCATAAAATGGTCACAAGGGTAAATTGGCGAACGACTGTATAGTTGTAGTTTTGTTCAAGCTGCTTTACTTGGCTCATTTGCATGCTTCCAATTTCTAATTAACTACACTTTACTTCCAACACGACTTGCGTCGTAACACCACCCAAGTAAACTCTAGAATTCAAGTGTTATCATCACTTTATTTCCATTGCTGACTTTAATAAAAAGTGGCATTTTCAGCGTGACACTATACTTGAATTAACAATTCAATGACAGAGTAGTAACCTTACAAGGCCTCTGGAAATCATTTTTTATTTAAAAAGTTTGAAGTTTGTAACAAGGATATTAGGAATTATGGCTGCACAAAAGTTAACAAAGGCAAGACTTGCACAAATCTTAATCATGCTCAGTCTTTTAATTGGTGCCTTTTTCTGGCGCACCTTTACTTATGAGCAAGATAGAGAGGTGGATTGTTCACAAAAACAGCGATGTGATGTAACAATTGGGGTAGCAAAGATCACTATAAACAAGGCTTCAGAAGGATTTTCGATTGAAAGCTCGGAAACTGATAGTGTAAAAATTGATCTAAATCAATCTGGCAATTTTATTAACTTAGATGATAAATATAGGGAGATTGATTGGAGCGTTATTTCTGAGACAAAAGCAATTAATCTCAAAATAAACGAAAATATTGTCCGAGTTCATTTATAAATCAGATCTGACGCGAGATAATTGTATCTTCTTTGTGCAATTAATACTTTCTTGCCTAGCGCTTAATTTTCGCAATGGTATAACAGTAAAGTGATAAACAATAATAAAACCGTATGCAGTGCCAATCATTATTTACTCATATTACTGATGAATGTTTAGCAATAGAGAAATTTCGCTCTGAGTTGAGTCCGGACAACTTATCCCATCTCATCTGTTATTACACAGAGGAGTATGATTTCAGAAAAATCCAAAACGCGTTCGTTGAACTCTTTCCTGAGGTAACCGTTCACGGAGCTAGCTCATGCCAAGCGATCATGACCAATCATGGATACCATCAAGGGCCTGTTATTGCCGTACTTGCGATTTATGATTCCGGTCAACACGCGTATGGGACGGGCATTGCAACCTATGGGGATAATATAGAAACAAGCGTTGATGACGCACTTAATATGGCGCTTCTTCATGCGAATCGAGTAGGTGAAGTACCGAATCTGATCCTTCTTCACGCAACCCCAGGAAATGAAGAATCAATTATTGAATGTATCGATGAACGCTTTGGCACTTTGGTTCCCATTATTGGTGGTTCGTCAGCCGACAATAATGTTAAAGGGAATTGGTCTGTAATCACTTCACAAGGATACGAGCAGAACGGCGTAAGTCTGACACTATTTTATTCATCCCAACCAGTTGATACCGCTTTTAGCGCTGGGCACTCACCAACAGACATCACTGGCATCGCAACAAAAACGAAAGGGCGCTGCCTTTTAGAAATAGATAACCAACCCGCATTAGATGTCTACCGTAAGTGGACCAATCATCAAGAAACGCAATCCGATGAAGAAAGCTTTCTATTTACAAACTCTAGTGCTTACCCTCTGGGACGCATTGCAGGGCACCTTTACGAGAGGCCTTACTACAAGCTGTCTCACCCAATAAGAGAAACAGAGCAGGGGGGTATCGAGCTTTTCACAAATATTGAAGAAGGTGAAGTGTTAACCCTCATGCAAGGAAGTCGCCAGCACCTCGTAGCTAGAGCGGCGAGAGTAGTGAACGCGGCTTTTAATCAAAAGTTAGAAGAGTCTCGAAAAATAGGGGTCATCAATATCTTTTGTGCGGGTCCTATGCTGCACTTAAAGCAGGATATTAATAGTGTTTGTGAACAAATTAACCAGGAATTAGAGAACCTACCTTTTATTTGCCCGTTTACTTTTGGTGAGCAAGGAAGATTTATAGGTGGCGAAAATGGACATGGAAACTTGATGATATCTTCAGCAATTTTCCATAAACCTTATGAAAGATAAATATTTAGAGATATACCAACAAGAAGCGTTACAAGAGGCACTTGTCGAGCTAAAAGAAGCGAGGCAAAGAGAGAAATTACTAGCAGACGAGAACAAAGCAATCTTATCTGCAATTTCCGCAATGAGTGAAGCCAGAAACCGGCATGAGATTTTTTCAGGGCTGAACAATGTTCTGAAAAAGTATATTGATTTTGATGACTTTATCGTAATTACACGTGACAGCAATCGCCAAAGTTTCAAGACTCTTTTATCAACCAATAGTGTATTTGATAGGGTAAGTTGGTTACAAGGTAACGCAACAGAGCGAGCGCTTAACGGCGAGTGTATTTTGTTGTTCGAACCTATGCGTTTAAAGGAGTTTGAGAGCCTAAACTCCTTTATAAAAAGTCAGGTAAGCTCCATGCTTTTAACTGGCATTAGGTCTGAAGTAACGCAAACGATCATCATACTTGTCGGCGCTCAAAAAGGGCATTTCAGTATTGAAAACAAAGAGACGCTCCGACGTTTCAGGCCTTTGATTGAAAGGGCTGTTATCGATATTGAAACTAAAGAAAAGTTACAACGTATCGTAGAGGTCCGCACCTCGCAACTTGCAAAAGCAAGAGAAGAAGCGGAAAGAGCAAACCAATCTAAGTCCGAGTTCCTGGCCATGATGAGCCATGAGATTCGAACTCCATTAAACTCGGTTTTAGGCATGCTCGATATATTGAGACAATCGACTTTAACCGAAGACCAATCAGAAGTTCTTAATCAGATGGAGCGCTCAGCTGATCTGCTTCTCGCAATCATTAGCGATATTCTCGACTTGTCAAAAATAGAGTCTGGTAGCTTTCATTTGAATGAACAGTGGACTGATTTAAGTGACGCCGTAACCCTTATCATTTCTCAACAAAAACAAGTGGCTACAGCTAAGAATTTGTGTTTTGAGTTCGATTGTAACCTTGATAAAAACAAGCAATATTGGATTGATTCAACACGCTTGTCTCAAATTCTCTTTAACTTGATTGGCAACGCAAGCAAATTTACTGACTTTGGTGGCATCGATATCTCTGTGATTGAAAAAGATAGCGAGCTCATGATTTCTGTTGCTGATACCGGCATCGGAATTCCAAAAGCTAAGATTGGCCATCTTTTCACGGCTTTTCATCAAGGCGACAGTTCAATAACACGAAGGTTTGGTGGTACTGGTTTGGGGCTCGCTATAACCAAACATCTGGTTGAGATGATGCGCGGAACAATCAGCGTAAAAAGTGAAGAGAACGTTGGCTCACACTTTAAAATCAGGATTCCGGTGTTAACCAGGAATAATCAAGAAAGGCCCGTAAAGATAGAGCAAAATCATCCATCAAAAGCGATGAATCTTCTTGTCGTAGAAGACACAGAATCAAACCAACTAGTCATTAAGCTTATTTTAAACAAGCTTGGGCATAACGTTTTTATCGCCAGTAATGGTGCAGAAGCTTTAACGTTCTTGGAAGAACAACGACAAAGTATCGATATAATTTTAATGGACGTCTCAATGCCAGTAATGGATGGGATAACTGCAACAAGGTTGATCAGACAAAAAGGAATCAGCACACCAATCATTGCTTTGACCGCGCATGCGCTTGAGAGTGACAAAATAACATGTATGAAAGCTGGCATGGACGGCTTTGTTTCGAAGCCAGTACGAAGACAAGATATCTACCAAGCAATCCAATCACTAGTAGAACTCGCGTAGCGCATTAATATAGATCTTAACAATCGTAAGATTATTAAGATCTATATTAAGTATTTTATGGTAAATCACCATTATGTTTAATGACACCTACAAAAAGCGCTGTATTTTAAAATCTGAGAGGGATAGAAGACCAAACTAGAGAAGAATTGGCGTACGTGGACATTTCATTTAACATAACACATATAATGCGCACTGTAATAATGATTCTGACGGACTCGAAATCACCATAGCCAAACCACCACAAGCCATTGAAATTCCTGTTAATCCAAGCCCGTTATACTTTTTTGCTATGTTTTCCCACATACCACGAATCGCTGGGTTCTCGTTGCGATCAGCGTGACAACTAACAGCTCTGTTTCTGTTTTGTGTTTCACTAAATCTAATTTACCAATTGTTCTAGTTCTTCGTTAATTGTTCTTATGCTGACCTTGCACTAGTTTGTTTAGCCAACTTATTCTCTATCTGTTCTTTTGGTAGTTATTGGGTTGCATCGGTTATGTTTGAAGATGCACTTTATTTTTCACGTCCTATATTGTGTCACTCACGTCAGTAAAAAATTTCAAGATTCTGGAAACACTTTGGGAATCCATCGCCTTAGAAACATGCTTTCAAGATTAGATAAGTAGCTCCGTCATATTTTAAAACTTGGCGTTAGTTCTTCTAATATTGCTCATTTCTTTGAGTGACATTGTCACTAAGGCTTAGTCATTTTTAAAAAACCAAAGAACTCAGATTTATCATCTGTAGGTTTCTCTTTTTCAGGCAATAAAAAAGCGACCAAACGTGGTCGCCTTAAATATATATGTGACGTCGTAACCCTTTTACATCAAAAGAGTCATCTTTCCAGGGGCGCTCATTCTAATGGATGATAACGCTTCTCCAGATATTTGAACGTTAGCAAACCAAAATGGTTTGTGCTTTTCCGCAAACACTTCACTTCTTGATAAGTTATCGTAGATTGCATATGCCCTAGCCTGTGCCAAAGCTGCACCATATACGCTGCGTTCTAAGACAGGTTTATTTTCTATGTCCTCTAGAATCGCGACTTTAATGTGTTCTACATTTTTCGGCCAGTTGAAGCTTTCCACAAGTCGTTTCGTCACCAGCGCTTCCATATCGACAATGACTTTAGGCAAGAACGCTGAATTGGGTCGGACATCAGCACACGCGTAGTACTCATCTTTACGGTTAGTCTTTCTGTAATTCAGCATGACTTCAATGAGTGCATCTTCAAACGTGTCGGTAAAATGGTTAATGAGCACGATACTGCCGAGACTTCGAAGCGTTCCGATTAAAACTCCGCAATCGGGGTCAGGAATATCAGTTTCATTCAATCGCATCTTGGTGATGTTGGCGGTTAAAACCAATTGCTGCCAAAACTTCGGAGTAAGAACCTTAGTATTATTGTCTGACCATCTCATCATTGGACGCGCCATCAATACTGGGAATAACTTGCGGCAATTCTCAACTCCTATGCGACCGATCGCAATTCGAACATCTGAGTTGTTCTTTGCCGCGCTGCCTCGTTCACGTAGCCTCGAGTTTTCAATGAGATCAGCGATTGTTGAACTTAACGGGTGACTGCTGTTGGCTAAATCAGTCAGTTTTTGCAGGCTCAGAGATGGCGTATAGGCAAATGATGCAAATTGTTCGAATGCTGGTAGATTGCTAGATAACTTATTAATAGGTAGAGCTTCTAGCTTTTTCAATAACATTCGCTCGGCAACTTTAGACACGTCATTTATCACTGTTTGCAGTGTTTTCTGTCTATCTTCAACAACCTGCCGCTTTTCTTTGACTCGCTCTTGTTCACAGATAAGAAGTATTCTTTGGTTACGTGTAACTCGGTCTTCTTCACTGAAGATGACGTCGTCGCAATAGCGCCCTTGTAAACTGAGAAGCTTGTCCACCTGTGACTGGTCCACTTGGTGGTTCATGCTTGCTAGCCATTTTGCATGCCTAAGCTCTACTTCTTGCGATACTTTGGCCGCGATGTCCATTGCTTCTTGTGTGTAATTTTTTTGTGTGAGCAACAAACTGATATTCCTAACGTTGTTTTATTTTCCTGTCGGCAAGTTTATCTATAAAGCCACATGCAGTAAACGAAATGTGACATTAATTCCAGTTATAAGTAATTCGAACTTACCGAAATGTAATTAGCAAATACTAATCCCCCGTTGTTATGTGTAATCGTATGTACTTTTCAGAGAATTTATAGCGATAACGTTTTCCTATTTTCACATTTGACTTAGCGAACTGGCATACGCGTTTATCGCCACTTCCGTTTACTTTTTTGATCTTGGCGCTCTTGCCTTTATGCTCCATCTCAATCATCAAGTCACAATAACCGTAGTAACCATCAAACTTTCTGTTGGTTTTCTTTTGAAGTGCTACTTTGATTTTGTTCGCTACGGGATTGGTCTGTGAGTCATCAGCTTTAGCAACAGAGTTACTAAATAACACAAGCAAAAACGTGACAGTGTATCGCATAGAGTTACCTTTTGGTTAGTCAAAGCTAAAACTGTAACTCACTGACTTAGTTAATATAAAAACGGGGCGCAATTAATGCGCTCCGTTTAACATGAACAAGTAACTGATAATATGCTTAAGCTCGTTTCTTGCCTTTAGTTGACTTAAAACCTTGGTGAGGGAATACGTTTCTTATGCGCTGTTGAACTTTCTTAGGGACTTCTTTAGAGAAAGTTAAACGCATACCAGTACGTTGATTGTAGACTTTCATCTCACCATCAAAGGGATCATGCTCAGCGATGTCTTGCAGGTTGTGTTTAAAAGAAGGTGGAATATGACCTTTCACGTTAGATATATGCCCTTTCTCGAATTTAACCTTTAAGATGGGTCTATCTACAGCGATAAGCCAAAAAATGACAACAGCAGCAATCAATATTACATAAAGCATTTGATACTCCTTAGCTGGACAACAATTTACTCAAATCTTCTTTCAAAGATGATACCTTCATACTTGCTTTCTCACTTCTTGAAGCTTCTGATAAAAGGTATTCGATGGCGTCTGATAATGTACACCCTAACTCATTGGCTCGGTTTGAGAGCTTTTCCCACACTCGGTAATCAAGATCAATTGACTTCTTTTTCGTGTGTACTTGCTCAGCATTAAAGTGACGTTTGCGCTTTGCACGAATTGCCTGTTTGAGCTTATTATCAAGCTCTTCTGACATGTGATTTTCTATCCAAGTTAGCACTTGTGTTGGCTCATGCTCTAACTTTCGTAGTTCGGCAATAGCAGCATCAACTTCACTCGTATCAATGTATCGAGTGATGGCTTCACCATCTTTCCATTTTTTGATGAGGTACTTCCATTTCCAACCACATTCTAAATTCTCAAGCTGCTGATATTTCATCCTTCCGACCCTTAGTGCGCATATGGTGACAGCGTAACCCAGATGCACAAATTCAGCAATTAAAACTCATAAAAGTATCGATGTTGATCACTCATTTGTCGAAGGTTTAATCAACTGAATTTGCAGAATTTTTGGATAGGTCAAATTGTTACTAGGGAGTTGATCATCGTTTCGCTATAATGCGCACAAGACTAAATTACGATGAATTTGAATGAACCAAGTTAACTGGCAAGATGTCACCCCCTCTTTTGAGCAGTACGAAGAAATTCTGAGCAACGCTCCTTCACTCCCGCTAAAGTCATTTATTGATTTACAACCAAGACTGGAAGCGACCGTCCGTCGATTCGTCAATGTGAGAGGCCTAACTCGCATACTGCTAGTTAACTGCACGGATAACTCGGTTTATCGCGGATTTATCCGTGATGCTTTGCAGGTGGCAACAGATACTCCTGTCGTTGTTACAGAATCGCTGGACGGAAAAGAGCTGTTCGATCGTTATAGTGTCAATCTAGATGGGCAAACAACATTTGAATCAGGTTTAATCGCCAAAGCGCATGGTGGTTACCTTATTGTTCCAGCAAACTTAGTTTTGGCGAATGCTGCTCGATGGCCAAGTATTAAAGCAGCCATTCAAGGTGGAAGCTTTGCACCGACCAATTTGACACCTAATCGTATCGCGTCTTCTCCGCTTGGCAGCCAAGAATACGATGTAAAGCTTGTTATAACGGGTGATCGCAATCAGTTAGCGGAAATTGAGTACATTGACGAAGACTTCTCGGCTGGTATTACCATGTATACCGAGGTTGAAGAAGATATACATCTTTCCGAAGAAAGCCTGCGTAGTTACATCGGTCTAGTTAATTGGGTATGTCAACGCTATCAATACCCAGCGTTGAGCTCTCAAGCGTTTAGAAGGCTTATTCTCGCTGGTATGCGCTACACCGAAGATCAACACTATTTACCACTCGGAGTAATGTGGCACAGCCAATTGCTGGCTCTTGCTAGTCAGTATTCAAATGCTTCTGTGATCGAATTTGATGATATTGATAAGGCAATTGATGACAAATATTATCGTGAATCGTACCTACCACAACGCGCAGTAGACGATATCCTTGATGGACAAGTGATCATTGAAACAACTGGCGAGCAAGTCGGTCAAATTAATGGCCTCACTGTCATTGATATGGCTGGACACCCTGTCTCTTATGGTGAGCCTGCACGTATTTCCTGTGTTATTCACTTTGGTGACGGTGATATCTCAGATGTTGAACGTAAAGCGGAGCTTGGTGGTAACTTACACGCGAAAGGCATGATGATCATGCAAGCGTTTGTGAGTTCTGCTCTGAACCTAGATGAACCTCTGCCTTACTCTGCCTCGATCGTATTCGAACAATCATACAGTGAAGTCGACGGAGACAGCGCCTCGTTAGCAGAGCTTTGTTGTTTAGTGAGTGCCCTATCTGAATCTCCGGTCAACCAGCAGATCGCTGTTACTGGCGCGGTAGACCAATTTGGTCGTGTACAGGCCGTTGGCGGTTTGAACGAGAAGATTGAAGGCTTTTACCAAGTATGTAAACACCAAGGCTTTACAGGTGAGCAAGGCGTAATTATGCCTAAATCCAACCTAAAACATCTCGCTCTACATAAAGATGTCATAAAAAGTATTAAGAATGGTGAGTTTCATATTTGGTCAGTTTCTACTGTCGATGAAGCTATTCCTATTCTGATGTCTAAACCGTTCCGTGGTGAAGACGATAGCATCATCGGTAAAATTGCTGAACGTATTGAAAACTTTGAAAGACATGAGCATCCAGTCGGAATTGTGGAGCGCATCAAAAACTGGTTTGTCTAGTACTGATCGGAGTTGTTTAGCGTACACGTGTTCACTAAGATGCAGCTATCAAAAATTGGAGTAATTGATAATGCAAAACAAACGTGATTCTTACAACCGTGACGATCTTCTAGCTTCTAGCCAAGGTGAACTTTGGCCACAAGGTCCTCAGCTACCAGCACCAAACATGTTGATGATGGACCGCATCACAAAAATGTCTGAGACTGAAGGTGATTTCGGTAAAGGTTTGATCCTAGCAGAATTGGACATTACTCCAGACCTTTGGTTCTTCGACTGTCACTTCTCTGGCGACCCAGTAATGCCTGGCTGTCTTGGCCTTGATGCAATGTGGCAGCTTGTTGGTTTCTTCCTAGGCTGGGTTGGCGGTAAAGGTAAAGGCCGTGCTCTAGGGGTTGGCGAAGTGAAATTTACTGGTCAGATCCTACCAACAGCGAAAAAAGTGACTTATGAGATCCACATGAAGCGTGTTGTTAACCGTAAATTGGTGATGGGTCTAGCTGATGGTCGTGTTTGTGTAGATGGCAAAGAGATCTACGTAGCAAAAGATCTGAAAGTAGGCTTATTCCAAGACACTTCAAGCTTCTAGTCTCCTACTCTTAATTATTTAAGAAGGCTCCTTTAAGGGGCCTTTTCTTTGTTAGATAACTATACTCCTATCCATCAAATGCAGAAAAGGCTCTTAACGAGCCCTTTCAAATCCTTCTGTTTGTATGTGGAGAGTTATTTATAGAGACCAGATTGTTTTTCATCTCTGGCATCACGCCAACCACCTAACCAATACGACCGAGCGTCAATTTGTTGATATGGGCAAGCCTCTTGAGACCTTCCATTCAACCCAGCTTTATAGCCTTGAGATTGAGCTCGTTCTAGGCGATCACGCTTTTGTCTCTTCATAGTTAATTCCTCATACAGGTCCATTTACAAACGTACTACTGTTACTGTGAAACTTTGATGGAGTTTTTATGACTCCATTTATAAGAATCGATCAAATTGCGCGTTTTCTCAAGGCATAAAAAAGCAGAGGTTCATTTCTGTGAGCCTCTGCTTGATTTAAAAATTACTGACTATTTTCTACGGAACCCGAACAAGCCAAGCATGGTCAAAGCCAACCATCCAAGGCCAGCACCTTCGCGCTCAGAAGCCTCGTCTTCGATACTTCTCTGCTGGATATCTGCCGAAGTAGCACCGGCAATAGGCATCAACTTAACAGCAACGATCTTTTCAGTACCATCACAAGACGCGTTATGGTCGGTACTCTTATATCCGCCTTCACACTTCATTGCAGTGGCTGAAATAACGCCAGCGTCGTTAATGTCTGTCGCATTAATGATGCGGAACGCGTTGTTGTCTGCAGAGAAATCTCCACCGTTCGTCAGGTTATCCAAGAACCATGCTTTGCCATCGAAGATTTCTTTAGCACGGTCGCTAACTTCTCCACCAAGTGCGTATGGATAGATAAATCCGCGTTTACGACGAGGCTTACCTTCATCTTCACGAGTTGTTTCAGCGTCTAGTTGACCAACGATCTCGTTGTACGAGTTGATCGCTCCCATGTGACCGCCAGCACCACTGAAGAAAATACCTGTAGTTGGATAATCTGCAACAACAGAGTCTTTCCTTACGTCTTCAACAACAAAAAGGCGATTTGGAGCAGAACCTGTTGGCATCAAATAAGCACCAGAACGTTTCGCTTCACCAATCGCGACAAAGTTTGAGTTAACATCTGTTAAACGCGAGTTTGTATGAACAGTATCACCGCTAATACGTTGTTCAGCGCCGCTTACTAATTTGTTTTCCCACTCGACGCCAGCAATTTCACCAGAAGTTGCTAACTGACCTACAAACACGGTAGCGTTCATGTAGTTGTCGTCAGGGTAAGTATTGTAGCCAACACCATAAACTGTGAGTCCGTCAGATACCACTCCACGCATACTGCCTTGTGCCAAACGCTCTCCATCTTGAGAGGTGTTGCTAGGCCAATCAACTTGACTCACCGCACCAGTTTTATCCCAGATAGCAGCTTTTGACGTATGATGCGTGCCATTATCATTTACTGCTTCTTCCGAAATACTACCAACAGTAAATGTGCCGTCAGTGCGCCATGCTCGGCTCGCTACAACAGTTGCGTCTTCGTCACTCGGAATAATCGTAGGGACCACAGGTGCAACAACAGTATTTCGTGTTTCCAGTTCAGAAGAATCCGACTCGCTTACCACACTCTGGTTACCAACTGGTTCACCCTCAGCAGTAAGGCTGTTGATCACATTGTTGTACTTGTTTTCATAAGCACTGTCATCACCCTCAACAAACGCTAGTGCGTTTGTTGTAAAGTCTTTGCCTAACTCTTTGCTCCATGGTTGCCAATGCACAGAGGCCCAGGATTCGCACGTTGAGTAACGACGTTCATTGTAGCAATAGCGCTCAAAGTCATCGTATTCTTGTACATAATAAAAACCTGAGTCCATTGCAAACGGAACTTCTTCGCGATAACTAACTCCATCTACCATCTCACCTGCAGAGATTGGTGTTGTACGAGTTTCCATCGCAAGTTTAAACTGTTCCGGCGTACAACCAGCTGCGGAATCAAAACAACCATGGACAAACGGTGAACCAGTGCTTACATCCTGAACATCACCTTGCTGAATCGCAACGCCATAAGCGGTCTCGTAATTAACAATATCACCGTTTGACTCCGGTTCTACTTCAATAACTTGATACAATGCTGCATTAGCATTCATTGCTGTACCAACCATCATCGCGACGGCGGTTAATTTGAATTTGTTACTACAATTCATTGAATTCTTAACTGTCCTGTTGCATTGCTTCGAGTTCTTCCCATCTCTCGAATGCGATTTCCAACTCCTGCTCTACTGCAGCGAGCTGTTCCAATACCGGTTGAGTCTGTTCTACAGATTTAGTGAAGAACTCTGGGTCATTCACTTGTTCTTGTAGCGTCTCAATATCCGACTCTAATTGTTCTAGTTTAGCTGGAAGAGCCTCTAATTCTCTTTGCAGCTTATACGATAACTTCTTCGAATTGTTCTTAGGTTGCGTAGTTTTGGGAGTTTCCTCAACCACTTTCTCTTTCTTCGTTGCTTTTTCAACCTGACCGCGTGAAGCAAGAACTTGATCACGCTGCTGTTTAGCATCGTGATAACCACCAACGAACTCTTCGATTACGCCGTTACCTTCAAAAATCCAGCTGGTTGTTACTGTATTGTCTACGAACTCACGATCGTGACTCACTAACAGTAACGTACCCTGATAATTGGCAAGCATTTCTTCTAAAAGTTCCAACGTTTCGATGTCCAAATCGTTGGTTGGTTCGTCCAGAATAAGCAAGTTGTTAGGTTTCAATAAGATACGAGCCAACAACAGACGGTTTTTTTCACCGCCGGATAACGCTTTTACTGGCGTACGAGCACGTTTTGGTGCGAACAAGAAATCTTGCAGGTAGCTCAATGCATGACGCTGACGGCCACCCACCATCACTTCTTGCTTACCATCCGCTAAGTTATCGATAACCGTCTTTTCAGGATCGAGGATTTCACGATACTGGTCGAAGTAAGCTACTTCTAGCTTTGTGCCGCAATGTAGACGACCACCTTGTGCCTCTAACTGGCCTAGTAACAACTTGAGAACCGTACTTTTACCACAGCCGTTAGGGCCAATCAGAGCGATTCGGTCACCACGCATGATGTTGAAGCTGAAGTCATCCACGATCTTTTTGCCTTCAAAAGCAAAAGAGACGTTCTCTGCTTCAAAGACGATCTTGCCTGAGCGCGATGCATCGTCGATGTTAAGGTTAACTTTACCTTGCACTTCACGACGGTCACGACGTTCTTCACGAAGCTTCTTAAGAGCGCGAACACGACCTTCATTACGGGTACGACGCGCTTTAATCCCCTGACGAATCCACACTTCTTCTTGAGCTAACTTTTTGTCGAACTCTGCATTTTGCATTTCTTCAACACGAAGCATCTCTTCTTTGTCATTCAGATACTGATCGTAATTACCAGGGAAAGAAGCCAATTGACCGCGATCTAAGTCAACGATGCGTGTCGCCATCGATTTGATGAACGCACGGTCGTGAGAAATAAAGATGATTGAGCCTTTGAAATCTTTTAGGAAGTTCTCTAGCCATTCGATGGTTGTTACATCAAGGTGGTTAGTAGGCTCATCAAGAAGCAATACATCAGGGTCACAAACAAGTGCACGAGCCAGAGCGGCTTTGCGTTGCCAACCTCCAGATAAGTCCGTCAGTTTGGTTTCCGGGCTTAACTTTAAAGCGCCCAGAACGTTCTTGACACGGTCATCAAAGCGCCAAGCATTTAGATGATCCAACTGCTCTTGAATCTTAGCAAGACGATTAATGTTCTTTTCACTTGGGTCCTGAGCCACAAGATCGAGAAGATCATGGTAGATCTTCAGCTGTTCGCCGATTTCAGCTAAACCACCAGATACGTATTCGTAAACCGTACCCTCTTGATTGCGTGGTGGATCTTGTTCAAGTCGAGAAACAACTACGTCTTGAGTGATTTGAATCTTGCCATCGTCCAACAAAATGTCGCCGGCAAGCACTTTCATTAACGTGGACTTACCTGCACCGTTACGACCAACTAAACAAACGCGTTCGTTTTCTTGAAGAGCGAACTCCGCTTTATCTAGCAATGGGTGGTCACCAAATGCAAGTTGCGCGTTATGAATGGTAAGTAATGCCATTATTATCCAACCAATGTGTAAGTTGTTCTAAGTCAAACGGCCAGTTCAACTCAGAATCTTGATATTTCAATACGGGAATCGTGACGCCGTAACGAGAAAAGAGAACATCGTCGAACGCAATGTCGACGATGTGAGTTTGTTCGGCGAGGCCAATCTGACCAACGAGATCAAACGCCATCTCACAGAGATGGCATCCTTCAGTGCTGTAAAGTGTTAGCACGTTCAACATCTTTTTACTGTTCCGTCCCTATTCTGCGTGGGTAACCAGCCAGCAGTTATGAATCTGTTTGTTACGAGAGAAATCCAATGGCAGAGTTTGAGAAGAAATGTTCTGCGCTTTCAACCCCAGTTCTGCAAGCCCTGCTTCGTCCATCTTGAAGTGACGTTTGTTGTTTGAGAAAACAATCGTCCCGCCAGCACGCAACAGGCGCTTAAGGTTTGTCATTAGCTTAATATGATCGCGTTGCACATCGAACGACGTTTCCATGCGTTTAGAGTTAGAGAACGTCGGTGGATCAATAAAGATAAGATCGTATTCACCTTTCGCGTTCTCAAGCCACTGTAGACAGTCAGCTTGCTCAAAACGATGCTGGCGACCAACACGGCCATTTAGCTGCATGTTGTCTTTCGCCCAGTTCAGGTACGTGTTAGACATGTCTACCGTAGTTGTAGAACGAGCACCACCAACGGCTGCGTGTACTGTCGCACTACCAGTGTAAGCAAACAAGTTAAGGAAGTCTTTACCTTGTGCCATTTCGCCAAGGCGACGACGAGTGATCTTATGATCCAAGAACAAGCCAGTGTCTAGGTAATCGTGAAGGTTTACGATCAGCTTCACGCCGTACTCGTTCACTTCAAGTGTCTCTGAAACTTGCCCCAGTTTTTGGTACTGACTGCGGCCTTTCTGCTTCTCACGAACTTTCAGTACAACTTTGTTCGCTTCTACGCCTGTTACTTGAATCGTTGCACGGATGATGTCCGTTAGACGGCGTTTGGCTTTTTCTTCAGGGATATTCTTAGGTGCTGCGTATTCTTGAATCACGATTTGATCGCCGTACACGTCGATCGCTACGTTGTATTCTGGAAGGTCCGCATCGTAGATACGGTAACAGTCTAGTTTCTCTTTACGAGCCCATTTACCAATCTTACCAATGTTTTTCTTCAAACGGTTTGAGAAGTCAGGTGCGATCTGAACGCTAGTATCTGCGCCTTTTACTTCGTCAGCGCTGCGCTCTGCAATGCTGTAGTTCTTTTGGTGACACGGTAACGCACCATTGTTCAATTTAAATTGTTTGTCCGCACGCATACGAAGACAGCTTAGTAGCTCATCTGAACTAGAGAAGATAGATGCTTTACAACCGCCAAACTCTGCTTTTAGCTGGCCACCAAATGCTGTGTATAGGGCAATCAGACCCGGTTCAGTACCAAGACGCTCACCATAAGGCGGGTTAGAAACGATAACGCCGGCTTCGAAACCAGCTGGACGAGTAATCGTTGCTGCATCACCTTGTGCAAATGTAATCAGCTCTTCCACGCCAGCTCTACGAGCGTTGTCTTGTGCAACCTTCAGTACTTTCGGGTCGTTATCGAAGCCGAAAAACTTAGCGTCAACTTTTTTGACACCGCGTCGAGCCTGTACATTTGCCTCTGATTTAATCTCTGCCCAAAGCTCTGGTTCAAAGTCTTCTAGTGCTTCAAAGCCCCACTGTTTGCGTTTAACGCCAGGTGCCATGTTCGCTGCCATCATTGCCGCTTCAATCAGCAACGTACCAGAACCACACATTGGATCTAGAAGCGGTTGAGAACCATCCCAACCACAACGCATTACGATAGCTGCTGCTAGTGTTTCACGCAGCGGAGCTCGACCAGATTCTGGACGGTAGCCACGTTGATGAAGACCACTACCCACCATGTCCACACCAAGAATTGCCTTATCTTTGTGTAGGCGGACGTGAACACGGATATCGGGACGCTCTTTGCTGATATTTGGACGAGGAAGTCCTTTCTTCTCAAAGCAGTCTACGATGCCATCTTTTACTTTCATTGCACCATATTGGCTGTTGCGGATTTCGCGGTTAGTACCGTTGAAGTCAACCACAAAGCGCTTTGAGCTATGGAATTGGTTTACCCAGTTGATTGCAGACGTTGACAGGTAAAGGTCCATGTCGTCGTTACAGGTAAACTCCGATAAAACACGTACAAATCGAGATGCCAAGCGGCTCCACAAACAGCAACGGTAAATCTGTTCATTCGTTGCTTTAAATTTTACGCCTGCCTGTACTGGTTTGGCGTTTTCAATGCCTAGTTTAGTCAGTTCTTCAACAAGCAAGTTTTCCATGCCATTTGAAGTTACCGCGAGATATTGATTCATAGTGTTCTTTCGTCGATAAAAAATGGCTTTGATTATACCTGACTTTACGATCAATGCCTCGTTTTTAAAGGCTTTTTCGATTTATTAGCGCAATCCATCACCAACCCATCCTGCTGAAAGTAAAAACACAACGTCTGTCATCAAGAAATACGTCTCTTTTTCACTACCTAATAAGAACAAGCCCTCTAGAAGAAGTGAATACTTATTTACTGTGAATATGGTCTATACCAAAATTGCTATTGGCGTGTAATTTACTTACAAAATGCACATATAGAGGAATAAAAGGTGAAATATTAAGCGCCAAGTTGCCTAATTTAAGGAAACGCTAAAATGAAAAAAGTGAAATAAAAGTGAGCTGCTTCATATATGAGATACGAAATCCCCCTCACCTAGGGGTGAGTTTGGAGCGTGTATTAGGAGAGATTTGGGAAATTCTAGGCAAAAAAAATCGACCTAGTACGGTCGATTAATGCAAACAAAGGAACGAAATTAAAGAAAAAATCAAAAGGAAACTAACCCACCATCGCCATCGGTGCCATCATGAATAAGTGATTAGCACAGACCATGCGATCATGCATTACTTTAATCGGTTGACCAAACTGGAGCGTTTTGTTGCCGTCTAGCAGGAACTCTTCCTGTCCAACATAAGCACACAGGCTTGATGTTTCACCTGGCTCTAGGACGACGAACACACCTTCTGAATATCGGTTTGTTAGAAAGACCATGTCCCCTTCTTCTGGCTCGTGCCCATCGCATTGGGCATCGAAGAACCAACTCTTAGGTTGGACTGGCTTATGAAAGCGTTTCGCGGCTACGCAATAAAGCGTAAGTTCGGCTTGACGGTATTCGTTGATGTCGAGACAGCGGATTCGTTCGTTGTACGTTTGGAACGCGCTTGCGTCATCAACGGTGAATTCATTGTCTGAGAAGGCACAATTGACCAACAGCTTTCGGCATAGATTGGTTTGGAAAATCATTTCCTCCCCTAAATCCAGCATTAGGCAAGCTTTCTGCTCGTCAAAATACCAATTCCATTTGTCGCTGGGTTTAAGCATTATTCCGTTCTCTTGTGACTAGTTAAACAGCAATAAGAGGTAAGACGCTTAATTACCTACTCATGATTTTTAAATTTTACAAACGAACGGACAAAAAAAAAGAGGAAACGAATTCCTCTTTTTTTAGTAACAAGCGTCGATTTCTCAACGATTTAGCGATTGATCTTATAGATTTTTAACAATATCGCGTACGAGACCAGGTCCGTGGTAGATAAAACCAGTGTAAACCTGAACAAGTTGCGCGCCTGCCATCATTTTCTCTTTTGCTGCAACGTAAGAGTCAACACCACCCACACCAATGATCGGAAGTTTGTCGCCGAGTTCTTCGTGGAGTTTACGAACAACCTCTGTTGAACGAGATTGAACCGGACGTCCGCTTAGACCACCCGCTTCGTTCGCATGTTTCATGCCTTCAACGACTGTGCGATCAAGCGTTGTGTTTGTTGCAATCACACCGTCGATGTTATTCTTAATTAGCGACTCACAGATCTGGCTGATTTCGTCATCACTCAAATCCGGTGCAATTTTTAGCGCAAGTGGTACGTACTTACCGTGCTTTTCTGCAAGTTCTGCTTGCTTCTCTTTGAGTTCAGATAGCAATTCGTCTAGCGCTTCACCGTACTGAAGTGAACGAAGCCCTGGTGTATTTGGTGACGAGATGTTCACGGCGATGTAACCGGCATACTCGTACACTTTTTCCATACAAATCAGGTAGTCCTCTGCCCCTTTCTCAATTGGTGTATCTTTATTTTTACCAATGTTGATACCAAGAATGCAGTTGTATTTTGCCTTTTTCACATTCTCAACCAGATGATCCACACCTAGGTTGTTAAAGCCCATACGGTTGATGATACCTTCCGCTTCAACTAGGCGGAACAAACGTGGCTTGTCGTTACCTGGTTGCGGACGAGGCGTAACAGTACCAACTTCGACAAAACCAAAGCCCATAGCGTCAAACGCTTCGATACATTCGCCGTTTTTGTCCAAACCAGCAGCAAGACCCACTGGGTTACGGAATGTAAGCCCCATGCATTCTACTGGACGATTTGGTAATTGTTGACGATAGAAAAGATCGAGAGGAGTGCCGTTAAAGCGTTGGAAGTTTTTGATTGCAAGATCATGTGCCTTTTCGGCATCAAGTTGGAAAAAGCCAGTTCTGGCTAGACGGTAAAGCATTGTGCCTCCGAAAGAAAAAAGCCCCGTGTAAACGGGTCAATATTATTTACTGTTTTTCAGTGCAATTCAATGAAAATGAGTGAATTCAGCAAAATAGTATGTCTCATTTTAATTTTGTTCATAAAAACAGTTGATTAGCACTCTATTCTCTATACAAAATTGCTAGCTTTTTATTTAAAAGCAAACGATTTCATGCCAGGAAAACTCAAATTGTACGTTACGTCGTCACTTGTTGTGTGGAGTTATAATGATTTGAACATAAAAAAGCCCCGCGATTGCGAGGCTTTTGCTAAAGTCACTTACCCTATTCGTTCGAAGAACAGTTCAGGTTAAGTAGAACCAACTCTCGAAGTGCAACAGAGAACTTAGCGAACTCATGAACGGAACCAACTTTGAATTCATTCAAGATGCTCTCCCAACGATGTAATGACAATTCATTCGTTGTCATCCAATCTTCGAGTGCTTGCATCACGTCTAGATCTTCTGTTGAGCAGCCGCAAGTTAGAACTTGAGCAGTCAATTGACGTTGTTGCCAATCGAGGTCCTCACGGAATGCTGCACGAGCAAGAGCTTGCCAGTTATTATCAACCGCTTGGCTATTGATCTGTTTCAAGAACCAGTGAAGTGATAAACGGTCACCTAGATTAAAGTAAAGCTTCGAGGCTTGTTCAACCGTTTTACCCGTTTCGCTTGCTACTGTTGAAATATCCAGTGCAGACTGTAGGCTAGAAAGACGAGCTACATGGTGTGCCAGTTTCTCCTCTACTCCGCGCTCAATCCATTTCTGAGCAAGTTCGTTATGCTCTTCCACTTCTGATGCAACTAGCATGGTGTCTAGCGTTTCAGTAATAGTGTGAACATCGTCTTTATATAGCGCAACTAACTCAGTTACTGTGCTCTTACCGCTGCGATTGCGAAGTAACCAACGAGAGATACGGCGCAATGCGCGACGTACATAAAACATGATCTCATACTGTGCTTCTGCAGTTGCAACGTTATCGAGTGCACGAGTTTGCTTAAGAATATCTTCCAGTTCGAAGATCTCACGTGTTGCACTGTAAGCGTTCGCAATATCAACGACACTCGCCCCCGTCTCTTCTTGAAGACGAGTCACGAAGTTACAGCCCATTTCATTAACCATTTGGTTTGCCAGAGCTGTTGCGATGATTTCGGCACGCAGTGGGTGATTTATCATCTGATCTTTATAGTTACGGCGTAACTCACTTGGGAAGTAAGCAACCAGTTGTTTTCCGTGGAATTCGTCATTTGCGATTTCGTCAGCAACCAATTGCTCTTTCAGAACCATCTTACCGTAAGCCACTAGAACTGAAAGTTCAGGACGTGTCAGACCAAGACCTTGTTTTTCTCGCTCAATCAAGGTTTCATCGTCTGGAATGTACTCAAGAGCACGATCCAAGTATCCTGCTTTTTCCATAGTGTGAATAAAGCGGATTTGCTCTTTAACGATGCCAACACCTTGTTGTTCAGTCACCGAAATCGACTCAGATTGACGGTATGCATCGTCCAATACGATTTCGCCTACTTCGTCTTCCATCGATTCAAGAATCTGGTTGCGTTGTTTAACCGTTAAATCGCCATTTGATACAAGGCCGTTCAAGAAGATCTTAATATTTACTTCGTTGTCCGAACAGTCTACGCCGCCAACGTTATCAACAAAGTCAGTATTTACACGACCACCTGTGGTTGCGTACTCGATACGGCCAAGCTGAGTCATACCCAAGTTACCGCCTTCACCAACGACTTTCGCTTTCAAATCACGTCCATCGATGCGAAGTACGTCGTTTGCACGGTCGCCAACATCAGTGTGTGTCTCGCTAGAAGCTTTAACGTAAGTACCGATACCACCATTCCAAAGTAGATTCACGTCCATTTGTAGGATCATCTTAATCAGATCGTTTGGCGCAAGAGATGCTTTTTTAGTGCCCAACATTTTTTGGATTTCTGGCGTCAGTTGGATCGATTTAGAGCGTCGAGAGAAAATACCACCTCCCTGTGAGATCAACTCGGCGTTATAATCTTCCCAGCTTGATCGTGGTAGATTGAACAAGCGATTACGCTCTTCCCAGCTGGTGGCTGAATCTGGATTTGGATCAATGAAGATGTGCATATGGTTGAACGCAGCTTGTAGACGAATGTGCTTAGATAGCAGCATACCGTTACCAAATACGTCACCCGCCATATCACCAACACCAATTGCGGTGAAGTCAGTGGTTTGACAGTTGATGCCCATTTCACGGAAGTGGCGTTTCACCGATTCCCAACCACCTTTCGCAGTGATACCCATTGCTTTGTGGTCGTAACCGTTAGACCCGCCTGATGCAAACGCATCACCTAGCCAGAAGTTGTACTCATCCGATACAGAGTTCGCCAAATCAGAGAACGTCGCTGTACCTTTATCGGCTGCAACAACCAAGTATGGGTCGTCTTCATCGTGACGCACAACACTCTTCGGTGGAATGACTTCGCCTTCGATGATGTTATCGGAAACATCAAGAAGCGCACGAATAAAACGTTTGTAACAACGTTGACCTTCAGTAAAGATTTCATCACGGTTAGTTAGAGTTGGCTGACGTTTACATACGAAGCCACCTTTTGCACCCACAGGGACAATAACCGTGTTCTTAACTTGCTGTGCTTTAACTAGGCCAAGAATCTCCGTACGGAAATCTTCTTGACGGTCCGACCAACGTAGACCACCACGCGCGACTTTACCGCCACGTAGGTGTACACCCTCGATATCCGGTGCGTACACGAAGATTTCAAACGCTGGTACAGGCTGAGGAATGTCTGGGATTTCGCTTGGTTTCATCTTCAGTGATAACCAAGGTTTCGGCTGTTTATTTTCGTCCAACTGGTAGTAGTTAGTCCGTAGCGTTGCCGTGATCATTTCCATGTAGCGACGGATAATACGATCATCATCTAGGCTTTCAACACGATCCAATTGCTCGGTTATTTTCTTGATAAGATCGTTCTGACCTTTTTCACTGCCCTTGTGTTTTGGATCGAATCGCTTAGCAAACAGATTCACCAAACCTGTAGCCAAATCTGGGTAATGGCTCAGGGTATCTTCAATGTATTGTTGGCTGAATGGGAAGCCAACTTGGCGCATATAGCGAGCGTATGCACGAAGAATAGAAATTTCACGACCAGACAGTGAAGCGCCTAGCAACAAGCGGTTGAAGCCATCACTCTCTAAATTACCTGCCCAAATTGCAGCAAAGGCTTGCTGGAAACGATCGCGAGCTTCACGAAGATCAACGGTCTTGTCGCTCTTATGCAGCATTGAGAAATCGAGGATCCAGAACGTTTGACCATTGTTGGTTTCGATCTCATATGGAGATTCGCCGATCACACGTAACCCTAGGTTTTCCAACATTGGCATCACGTCGGATAGGTGAATTGGCTCGTCGCGGTGGTATAGCTTCAAGCGAACTGCTTTCGATTCAGCCGCTTCTTCTTGCGGACGATAGAACAACATACCGAGTTTGTTGTCGTCGCTTAACGCTTCTAGACGTTCGATATCTGCAACCGCAGAACCTGGCATCATGTCTTCTTTATATGAACGTGGGAATGCGCTCATGTACTCTTTCGAAAGCGGAAGACCTTTGCTTTCACCAAAGTTAGCAATGATAGACTCTTTTAGGCGGTCGTCCCATGAAGTCGATACTTCCATTAAGTTCTGCTCAATCTTTTTCACGTCTACATCAATGTTGTTATTGTCTACACGAACAATGTAATGGGTTCTCGCCAACGGGCTTTCTGAGAAGAAGGTTGTGAATTCAACCTCTTGTTCACAGCCAAAGTACTGCTTAAGAATGCGTTGCGTTTGACGACGAAGTTCTGTGTTGTATCGATCTTTTGTCACGTAAACCATACAGCTGAAGAATCGACCAAACGGGTCTTTACGAACAAATAGACGTAACAAGTCACGATCTTGCATTTGAACGACGCCCATCCCCACTTCTAATAACTCTTCTTCACGAGCTTGAAGTAATTCGTCACGTGGGTAGTTTTCTAGAATGTTGTGCAGGGCTTTGTACGAGTACGATCCGTTACGGTAACCACTCGCTTCTAGAATACGATCCACTTTCTCGCGGATCAGAGGAATACTTTGTACGGCTTGGTTGTATACAGCAGAAGTGTAAAGACCTGTGAAACGGTGCTCACCAATCACTTTACCGTTCTTATCGAATTTCTTAACGCCAATGTAGTCAGTGTAAGCTGGGCGGTGAATACGAGATGCTTGATTGCCCTTAGTGATGATCAATGCGTAAGGCTTTTTCGCTTCTAGGCGCGCAGAGTCGGACAGTTCAGAAAGCTTGATGCTGCGAATGCGATTGTCATCGGCAAAGAGACCAAGACCTTTCTCTTTAACAGGTTGCAGCTCAGTGTCACCATTGACGCTAACAAGATCATACTCTTTGTAACCCATGAAGGTGAAGTTATGATCCCCTAACCAACGTAGGTATTCGATCGTCTCATCTAAACGATCGGTCTTCATCGAAACTCGATCTTTGTTCTTTTCAAGATCATCAGTAACGATCTTAAGTTTATCAACCATTTGTTTCCAATCATCAACCACTAAGCGCGTGTCTGATAAGATGGTAAGCAACTCATTTTTCAGTGCTTGCATTTCATCTTTACTGGTTAAACGGTCTACTTCGATGTGGAATAGAGATTGAAGAACGCCGCCCTCGCCATTTACGTCCGTCACTTGCCCTTTCTTGTCGCGTTCTAGTTGCGTTGGGTTGTTGAGCATCAAGTGAGAAACAAGGTCGAGTCGCGTTAGCGCCATCTTGATGGAGTCCACCAAAAACGGGCTATCCGGTACAACAATTTCAACAATAGTGTGAGTTGATTGCCAACCTTGGCGGCTGACAGTCGGGTTGAACACCCTGACAGAAATATCTTCTGGTTTCTTTTCATTGATATGATGCCACAGGCTAACAACGGCACCATAAAGGTCGGATTCATTTCGCTGAATCAAGTCATCATCAGCAATGTTGCTAAATAAGTGTTGAGCAAGTTTAGTTACAAGCGGTTGGTGAGAAAGCTCGAGTTTGTCTTGAATTAGTTGGTATACCTTTTCAAGCAGAACCGGCACTACATTTTCACGCGCGGTCATATTCACACTCCACATTAGAATTGTTGTTTTGTAGGGGGACTTAACTTCGGGTTTTAGCCTCGAAACTAAGCATAGGTAATGCATGCACTTATTGTAAAAGCATAATTACAAATGTTTAACAAAAATTCGCAGTGGTAAGAGGTGAAATGTTTGATTATGTGACTAAGATTCCTGTTTAACTCACTAGGAATATCAGGCATCACAGAGTTTCTAACTTTAGAAACTTATTATTTTGGTCAGTTGTGAGTCTAAAACGACCTCTAACGCCTAATTGACTAAGAAATGGTCTAAATTTTGATGCATCTAGTTGCACTCTCAAACCATTGTCAGTAATGACTTGTACCGAACTTGCGGCGCCGGAATAGTGTGAAAGAAATGTTTGATAAGAGATGTTGAGAGAGAAGTAATACTGGTTCATGAGAATGGACTATTGTCAGAACAAAAAACTAGGGTGATCATAACGACCACCCTATTCTTTTGTCGATTATTCGTCTAGTGCTTTAGTCACTTTTTCGAATAGGTCTTTCGCTAAATTGTCCATCGCTTTAAGCTTTTCAAGCTCTGCACGGATAAGGGCTTGGCGACCTTCATCGTATTTACGGAACTTCAATAGAGGATCGATCATACGAGACGCCACTTGTGGGTTGGTATCGTTCAACTGACGAAGGATCTCACCAGCAAACTGGTAGCCAGAGCCTGATTTATCATGGAAGCGCACTGGGTTTGCGTTTAAGAAAGAACCAATCAAGCTACGCGTACGGTTCGGGTTCTTCAAGCTAAATGCTTCGTGGCTCATGGTTTCTTTCACTTTCTCAAGTGCGTTTTCAACTGGGTTGCTGCCCTGAAGAACAAACCATTTGTCCATAACCAGACCATCGTGCTTCCACTTGTCACTGTAGTCAGCCATTAGGGCTTCACGACATGCAAGTTGCGCATTGTTTGCTGCACTCATTGCCGCAATCGTATCAGTCATGTTGTTTGATGACTCGTATTGCGCTTTAGCTAGTTCGTTACCCTTCTCTGTATGAGCTAGGAACTGCAGACATTGGTTACGCAAAGCTCGTTTGCCAATAACGTCGTGATCAATGCTGTACTCTGCTTGGTTCAATGCGTGGTAGGTGGCACTCAGTTCATCTTCTAGCTCTTTAGAAAGTGACACTGTAATGTCATTCAGTACCGTATCTACCGCATCAATATCAATCTGCTTGTACCAACCAGTGATTTCGTTAATTGAAGGTAAAGACAGAACTTGTGCGATAAACGCTGGCTCAAGATTCGCATCAAGTAACACGCCACGGAATGCATCGATTAAGTCTTCTGATAGCTTAACCTCACCGCCTGCTTGAACGTTGGTTACGTTTTGACGAATGTACTTCGCTAGCAGCATTTGGCTTGCATCCCAACGCGCAAAATCGTTCGTTGCGTGCTTCATCAAGAAGATCAGCTCATCATCGCTGTAATCGTATTCCAATTTAACCGGTGCAGAGAACTCACGAAGCAATGATGGCACTGGCTGTTCTGCGACGTTTTCGAATACGAAAGTCTGCTTGTCTTGCTTCACGTCCAGAACGTTGTGTACCGATTCACCGTTGATAACCAGTGGAATCACGTCACCGTTTTGCGCGTATAGCTCAATATCGAATGGAATATGTAGCGCTTGTTTTTCTGCTTGGTCGTGCGTTGCTTCAGTAAATTGCTCAACCGTTAGTGCGTAAGTTTTTGCTTCCGCATTGTATTCACTGTTTACACGAAGTGTTGGCGTACCAGACTGGCTGTACCATAAGCGGAATTGCTTAAGGTCAACGCCCGTTGCGTCTTCCATTGCAGAAACGAAATCTTCACACGTTGCTGCAGTACCATCATGACGCTCGAAGTACAGTTTCATACCTTTTTGGAAACCTTCTTCGCCAAGTAGCGTATGATACATGCGGATCACTTCGCTGCCCTTTTCGTACACGGTTAGCGTGTAGAAGTTATTCATTTCAATAACTTTATCCGGACGAATTGGGTGTGACATTGGGCTTGAATCTTCCGCGAATTGAGGACCGCGAATAATGCGAACGTTGTCGATGCGGTTTACTGCACGTGAACCAAGATCAGATGAGAACTCTTGATCGCGGAATACCGTTAGGCCTTCTTTCAAACTCAGTTGGAACCAGTCACGACAAGTCACGCGGTTACCCGTCCAGTTGTGGAAGTATTCGTGACCGATTACCGCCTCAATACCAAGGTATTCACGGTCAGTCGCGGTTTTTTCATTCGCAAGGACAAACTTCGAGTTGAAGATGTTTAGACCTTTGTTTTCCATCGCGCCCATGTTGAAGAAATCAACAGCCACGATCATGTAAATATCTAGGTCATACTCAAGACCAAAGCGGTCTTCATCCCACTTCATTGAGTTGATAAGTGAAGTCATCGCATGACCAGCACGATCTAGGTTGCCTTTGTCGACAAAGATTTCTAGGTCTACTTCACGACCTGATGTGGTTGTGTATTTATCACGTAGTACATCGAAATCACCGGCTACTAATGCGAACAAGTAAGCTGGTTTTGGGTGTGGGTCTTGCCATTGAACCCAATGACGACCATTTTCTACCTCACCTTCAGCTACGCGGTTACCATTGCTTAATAGGTATGGATACACGGCTTTGTCTGCGATCACTTTTGTTGTGTATTTCGCAAGAACGTCTGGACGGTCTAGGTAGTAAGTAATACGACGGAAGCCTTCTGCTTCACACTGCGTACAGAACGCACCACCTGATTTGTAAAGGCCTTCAAGTGCAGTGTTTGCTTCCGGGTCAATCTTAGTAACGATTTCTAAATCAAATTCCGCAGGCAAATCGGTAAGCACTAAAGAGGCTTCTTTTACTTCATGGTGAGCCCAATCTTCACCGTTTACTTTTACGGAGCGTAGCTCTAGCCCTTCACCGTCGAGTTCCAATGTGGTTGATTCACCCTTTTGAACTACTTTTGATACTGCTGTAACGATCGTGTCGTTGTCATAAAGATCAAACGTCAAGTCAATGTCCGTGATGGCATGAGATGGCGATTTGTAATCTTTGCGATATTTCGCTTGGGGAGCTTGAGACATGTCCATATATCCTTGTATATAGAACCACAAAAATACCAGGACTAGAGGCTCAAACACCTCTTACTGGTATCACGATATAAGCTATTTGTAGGGGTTGTGGTATCAGAATACAAGTCTTTATATAAAAAAACGGAGCTTTTAGTGGCTTAGCTCCGCTTTCTGTTTAACATTTAATCAACATCAGAACATTTCACTATTAATAACCTAGCGTGAAATAATGATGATGAATCATTTAGGGTGTCACTCGGTTGAGAACCGCGTACATATCACCGTTGGAATCCTTAATCGTAAGCTCATTTTGATTGAGTACATAACGCGTACCATGTTCACCGTTTTCATACAAAAGAACCAAATGTTCCCCCTCGGTGTAGAACACGCCCTGCTTGACAGACTCCTCACCTTCATCGTTCGCGACACGGAACATAAACACAAAGTCAGGTTGTAGAATCAAATCCATCTGATTGATGTTATTGGCGAGCATACCATCGCCACCGACTTGTGAACTGGACCAAATGCCAGCAAGCGCATTTGATAGTCCTTTTGTGAAGGTCACACCGTTCAAATCTAGTGTGTTGTGATTGTTTCGATATGCATAAATTTGCGGTTCATCTGTATTCAAACCAAGAACAATGGTGTCTTCATTGGCGTTATACATCCCTTCCCAATGGTCTATTGAGTAGTCTTTTTTCTGTATATCGATCGAAAAGGTGTAATCAGAACCCAAGGTCAATTTGATAGCACGGAAATTCTCGGATGATTCTTCCGGGTTGGGATTCATCAAGTACCAATCGCCGATCAAAAACGGGGTGTCGAAGTGACTGAGTTCGTCTTCCTTGTTGGTTTCCGCACTAGAAACACTAAAGCAGCAAAAGCTAAGTAAAATAATGAACCATTTCATAACGGTATCCTTATCGTTTTCTTTTAGCTTAGGTGCTAGATCTCGTTTTCGCGAAATATTTGATCTACATCACGTAATTTGTTGGAGAAAATTAAGCGTAGGATTCACCGAATTCAGTTTGAACATAGTGGTAAATACACATAAAAAAAAGAGCGAGTCGCTATGACTCGCTCTTAATACACAGAATTGTTAGTCATTATGACAGAATTATTAGCTTTTCAGCATATCGACCATAACAGCAACGGATTCATCTAGATAAACGTCTGGTGCTTCGTAATCTTTTGGCACATCATCAAGCGTTTTGAATGGTTCTTTACCCATTGCAGCTTGACGTTCATTGATGCGCTCTAGACGTAGAGCCTCGGCTTTATCCGATTCATCTTCACGAACTTTCTCGTTAAGAGACAATAAGTTATCGTCTTTCTCTTTACGGTACTTCTCAATATCTTCTTTGATGAAGCGGAATTCCATTTCATCTGCGATACGTTTGTTGTGAAGTTCAGTCAGTTGAGTCACAAGTGCGTCGTTACTTGGGAACGTCTGATATTTTGCTTTATCAATGCTATCCCAAGGCAACGCGTTATCTTCAACACTTTCACCTGTTTCGCTTGGCTCAACTGGCGTTGGATAAGCGATGTCTGGTGCAACACCGCGGTTCTGAGTACTACCACCATCAATGCGGTAGAACTTCTGAATCGTGTATTGAACATAACCAAGCTCTTTATCGAAAAGATCGTAGATATGGTTCAGTGAACGATGTTGCTGAACGGTACCCTTGCCGAAAGAGTTTTCGCCAAGAATAATCGCACGGTTATAATCCTGCATTGCTGCCGCAAAGATCTCAGACGCTGAAGCACTGTAACGGTTGATCAATACAGTTAGCGGGCCGTCGTAACTTATTTGGCCATCGGTATCTGCATTTACCTTGATACGTCCGTAGCTATCACGAACTTGAACAACCGGGCCCTCTTTAATAAAGAGACCTGTTAAAGCGGTTGCTTCTGTCAATGCACCACCACCGTTGTTTCGTAAATCAACGATCACGCCATCAACGTTCTTGGCTTTTAGTTCAGCAAGCAGTTTGTCTGTATCTTTCGAGAGACCAACGTAGAAGCTTGGAACTTCAAGAACACCAATCTTTTTACCGTCTTTTTCGATGATTTCAGATTTAACCGCGCGGTCTTCTAAGCGAACTTTGTCACGAACAATAGTGACAACGTAACTCTTTGCATCTTTGCCTTCTGGCAAGACTTGTAGGTTAACTTTGGTTCCCTTAGGGCCTTTGATTAACTGAACGACGTCATCAAGACGCCAACCAATGACATCGACAACTTCTTCGCCATCTTGACCAACACCGATGATGCGGTCACCCTCGCCCAACTGTTTGCTCTTAGAAGCAGGACCGCCGGCAACCAAAGATCGAATCACTGTGTAGTCATCGGTCATTTGAAGTACGGCACCAATACCTTCAAGAGACAAATTCATCTCTGATTGGAATTGTTCTGCATTTCGAGGAGATAAGTAGCTAGTGTGCGGATCAACTTCACGAGCGAAAGCATTCATGTAAAGTTGGAAAGCATCTTCGTTGCGAGTTTGCGTAATGCGTTTCATCGCGTTGTTGTAACGCTTCTCTAAAACCTCTTTGATTTCTGGCCATTCTTTACCAGTCATTTTAAGGTTTAGAGCATCGTATTTAACACGTTTGCGCCATAACTCATTTAGCTCGGCTTCGTTTTTAGGCCATGCGGCCTCAGAACGATCCAGTTCGATAGATTCGTCAGTATCAAACTTGATTTCTTTATCGAGTAGAGTCAGTGCGTAGGCAAAACGGTCAAAACGCTTCTGCATCGAAAGGTTATAAACATCAAATGCAATCTTGTTGTTGCCAGCTTTAAGCTGATCATCAAGGCTAATTGACCAATCTTTGAAAGAATCGATATCGGCTTGAGTAAAAATATTTCTATTGTAATCAAGCATTTCTACATAGCGTTCAAAGATCGCTTTGGAGAAATCATCATTCAGATTGAAGTGCTTATAATGAGAGCGGGTAAATCGAGAAGTCACTCGTTTGCTGGCTGTTTCATGCTGAACTTCAGGAGCAAGAACCGGCAAATCATCTTTGTTTAGTTTGGCTTCTAGAGCCTGAGCTGATGCTGCTAGCCAGAAGCTAGCAGCAATCAGTGTCACTTTTGAACGGCAATTCATGCGTAGGAGTATCTCCCTTATGCGCGCAAGTGCTCCGCTTTCACAACCATTTGTAGGCCGTTAGCAAGTTGAACACGTACATCTTCCTTATTGACTTCAACAATGGTCGCAGCCATGTTTCCTTTGCCCATGTTCACGTTTACTGCGTTGCCGATTGTGATCTCGTCAGCGTTTAGCGCGCGTGTTTCTACAGGCTTACTTTCTTTTTGTACTTTTGGTTTGTTAGCACGACGAGGCTGTTGAGGCTTTTTCGCCGCAGGTTTCGCTTTCGCCTTACCCTCTTCACGAGCTTTCTGAGCTTGTTCTTTACGACGAGCTTGAACTTTCGCTTTGCTTTCAGCAAGTGTCGCTTTAGCGTGTTCTACGTGTTCTTCTTCTAGCTCGCCACATGGGTTGCCATCTAGATCAACACGTACTGCACCTGGTTTTACACCGTGTAGGTAACGCCATGATGAAGTGTACTGTCTTAACGCTGCACGAAGCTGAGTTTTGCTTACTTTTTCGTCTTCATTTAGACGTTCCGCAAGATCTTGAAAAATACCAATTTTCAGAGGCTTTGCTTCACCTTCTAAAGTAAAGCACTTAGGGAAACATTCAGCAATGTATGCGATAACTTCTTTGCTGTTTTTTAACTTTTCAGTCATGAGGGTTCCTGGTTTGAGCGGATTTCCGCGAAGCATTAAGAAAAAATATTCTCGTATTATAGTGACATGCCAAGGAAAAACCACACTCGAGGGCGAATTTATGCGTCGTTAGCGTGCGAATTAAGCAGCTTTTCTACTTCAACCATAAAATGAGTGAGACCTTCTTCGTCAATTTCATTGAATCGGCCGATATTTGGACTATCAACATCCAACACGCCAGCCACTTCCCCATTGATAGTAAAAGGAATCACAATTTCTGAATTGCTCGCTGCATCACAAGCAATGTGACCTTCAAACTCATGTACATCGTATACTCTTTGTACGCTGTTAGTTTGTGCAGCCGTACCACAGACACCACGCCCCATTGGAATGCGAACACATGCTGGCTTGCCTTGGAAAGGACCAAGAACCAGTTCGTCTCCCTTCTTAAGGTAGAAGCCAGCCCAGTTTAGGTCGTCCAGCTCCATAAATAGTAGAGAACTAATGTTCGCTAGGTTTGCAATGTAGTCTTTTTCTGATTCGATCAGCGCAACAGCTTGCTTGGTAAGTCTTTGGTATTGTTCTATGTTCATATTAACTTCCTACTTTTTATTTAGGCTTCCATTCTTATCGTATGGCGTTACAATGCAGCCCTACTTTTTAATAGGACTTATTCTCAATTACAATGAATCCGAAAAACGACACTATTAGCCGTTCTTGGTTGATAACACAAGTGAAAAAGCACAAGTCCAAGCTGATTCTAGCGAACTTGATAGCCGTACTTGCGACCTTGATTAGTGTTCCAATCCCTCTTCTTATGCCTCTGATGGTGGATGAAGTCTTATTGGACAAACCGGCATCTGGCCTTGCAGCGATGAACGCGGTTTTACCTGAGGCGTGGCATACACCTACGGGTTATATCTTCTTTACTCTCTTTTTGGTTGTACTCATGCGAGCAGGCAGCCAAGCTTTCAACATTCTTCAAAGTCGACAATTCACACTGGTTTCAAAGACCATCACCTTTGAAATGCGCAGCAAGATGATCGACAAACTTGGTCGTATTAGCATTCGTCAGTACGAAACCAAAGGCAGCGGCGGCATCAACGCTCACCTTATCACCGACATTGAGACCATTGATAAATTTATTGGTTCTACGTTAGCGAAATTCATTATTAGCTTTCTAACCGTGATTGGTACTGCCATTGTTCTGCTTTGGCTCGATTGGCGACTCGGTCTATTTATCCTTCTGGTGAACCCTATTGTTATCTACTTCTCTCGTAAATTGGGAAGTATGGTGAAACACCTAAAGCGTAAGGAAAACCAATCTTTTGAGATTTTCCAAAATCGTCTGGTTGAGACGCTTGATGGCATTTACCAATTGAGAGCAGCGAACAAAGAACGCGAATTCTTACAGCAGCTCAAAGGCAGTGCCGACCAAGTTCGTATCGATGCCGACAAATACGCTTGGCAATCAGAAGCTGCTGGTCGCGTCTCTTTTCTTCTTTTTCTCATTGGTTTTGAGCTATTCCGCGCCGTTGCCATGTTAATGGTGATGTTCAGTGACCTCACCATTGGTCAAATTTTTGCTGTGTTTGGTTACCTGTGGTTTATGTTATCTCCGGTACAAGAACTCTTGGGCATCCAATTCTCTTGGTACAGTGCGAAAGCGGCGCTTAAGCGTATTAACGACCTATTAGAATTGGAAGAAGAACATAGACCTGTTTCGAAAGTAAATCCTTTCAAAGAAAATCGAGAAGTTGATGTAAAAATTGAACATGTCGATTTTTCATACAACAACGAAAACAAAGTGTTGGACGATCTATCTTTACACATTCCTGCCGGTAAGAAGGTGGCCCTGGTCGGTGCAAGTGGTGGTGGCAAATCCACGCTGATTCAACTGTTGATTGGTGTTTACCGTCAAAACGCAGGTTCTATCCGTTTTAATGATGAACTGACCGATGACATTAGTTTTGAAGTGATACGCGACAAAATTGCCGTGGTTTTACAACAACCTATACTATTTAATGACTCCTTGAGGCATAATCTCACCCTCGGTGGCGACTTCGATGAAATGTCACTGTGGCGTGCCCTAGAAGTGGCGCAGCTGCAAGACGTCATTTCTCAACTTAGCCACGGTTTGGATACACAGATTGGGCGTAATGGTATCCGCTTGTCAGGCGGCCAACGTCAGCGTTTAGCAATCGCACGCATGGTGCTGAGTAACCCACAATTTGTTATCCTAGACGAAGCAACGTCTGCATTGGATACCGCGACAGAGGCGGCATTACATAAGGCGTTAACTGAATTCTTACGCGGTCGAACTACTTTAATCGTTGCCCACCGTTTATCTGCGGTGAAACAAGCCGATTTGATTTATGTGCTTGAAGATGGAAGAGTGACGCAAACAGGAACCCATGGTGAGCTCGTTGAGCAAGAAGGCTTATATCAAACCTTGTATGGGGGCATTCAGTCCCACGCTTAAACCATTCTATGTAGAGAGGTCGTTGTGACCTCTCTGTCTAAACACGCCATGCAACCTAGTAGCATTCGCTTGTGCCAAGGTTGCGAATTGCCTGTCGATATTGTCGATCTGCCTAGTGGTAAAAATGCACACTGCCCTCGTTGCGGTACACAGTTGTACCGTGGTGGTAGTCCGAGTTTATCTGGCAACCTAGCAATCGCTGTCACTTGTATTCTGCTTTTTATTCCTTCGCACTTTTTTAACTTCATCAGCATTCGTCTGTTTGGAGTGATGATTCCTGCAACACTGCCATCTGGGATGATCACACTGTTTCAAGAAGGGTTTGTTCTTCTTTCTATTCTTATTCTATTTTGTAGTTCGTTGGCCCCATTAATCGTATGTAGCTCGGTAGTAACAGCGCATTGGTCATTACATAAGCGCTGGTTTAAAGGGCTTCGTGTTTCGCTATGGCTGATTCAACATCTCAAACACTGGGTAATGTTGGACGTTTTCCTTGTCAGCATCGCTATCTCCTGTTTCAAGCTGCAAGATTACTCAGATATTTTTGTTGGACCGGGGCTCATTGGCCTCGTCCTACTGCAAATCTTCACTGTTTTGTTGATTTCTCGGATTAGCGTCCGTCGCTACTGGGAGTCATGGGAATCAGAGCTCAGTTTCGACTTCGAGCATAAAGATGTTCATTGTCATGAGTGTCACCTTTCACAACCAGAAGGCTCACGTTGTCGTCGTTGCCATCACGAACTGTATCATCGCAAACCAAATTCGATTCAGAAGACGTGGGCTTATTTAATCGCTGCAACGATTGCTATCTTCCCTGCTAACTTAATTCCTATCTCCATTCTGCTGACAAACGGTAAACGTCTGGAAGACACGATATTCTCTGGCGTTGCAGGATTGGTGAACAACGGTATGTACGGCATTGCTATCATCATTTTTGTAGCGAGTATCGTCGTGCCTGTCGCTAAGATTCTTGGCCTTGCCTACATCTTGCTATGTATCAAATTCAAACGTTCGGTGTTCAGAAGACAACGAATGATGGTTTACTTTGCAGTAAAATGGATCGGTAAATGGTCTGTGATGGATTTATTTGTTATTTCTATCATGATGACATTGGTCGATCGTGGACAAATTCTCGACTTCACTCCGGGTTATGGCGCTGTTGCGTTTGGTGTTGTTGTCGTACTTACAATGCTCGCGGCGGAGAGCATTGACCCAAGGCTTATTTGGGACCAAGCCCCAACACAATCAGAAAAAGAGTCAATTAATGAGTGATCAGAACAGTTCTCAAACGTCATATGTGCCAGAGGTAAAGAGTAGTAAAGGTATCTCTCCTCTTTGGCTGTTGCCGATTTTGACCATGGTGTTAGCCGGTTGGCTCGTGGTGAAATCGATTCATGACGCCGGGCAACGCGTACAAATCTACTTCTCCGATGCGGCTGGTTTAGTCGCTGGGCGAACCACCATTCGCTATCAAGGTTTAGAAGTCGGTATGGTGCGAGATATCAACTTGTCTGAAGACTTGGGCAGCATTTATGTTGATGCAGACATCTATCCAGAAGCCGCTAAATTACTGAACGACAAAACACGTTTTTGGTTGGTCAAACCGACAGCGAGTTTAACTGGCGTGTCTGGTCTTGATGCTCTTGTTTCTGGTAACTACATCTCTATTCAGCCGGGTGATGGCGAGAAGTTCGAAACTACCTTCCATGCCCTTGAATCTGCACCAACAGATTTGCGCGTGACACAAGGCTTGAACATTAAATTGAAGAGCCGAGACTTGGGCGGCGTTTCCATTGGTTCTCAGATTGTCTACAAAAAGATCCCGATCGGTGAAGTGTTCAGCTATCAGCTAAATGAAGACGCTAAATCCATTACTATCCAAGCCAACATTCAAGAGCAGTACCAACACATCATTAACAGCCGCAGCCGTTTCTGGAATGTGAGTGGTATCGGTGCGAGTATCGGTTTCGATGGTGTCGATGTTCAGCTTGAAAGCATGAGTGCCCTTCTTGGCGGCGCAATTGCGGTAGATTCGCCAGACGACGGTGAACCAGTCAAAGAGAACACCGAATTCCGTTTATACAAAGATCTGAAAACAGCGGGTCGAGGTATTCTAATTAAAATCGCCCTTCCTGATGATAATAAAATCAGTGGCGAAGGTGCACCTATTATGTATCGTGGCCTAGAAGTTGGCCAAATCACCGATTTAAAACTTTCTGAAGGTCGAGAAGTGATTCTGGCTTCTGCAGCTATTCAGCCTGCGTTTAGCGATATGCTAACGTCAGGAACACGCTTTGTTCTAGAAGAAGCAAAAGTCTCATTATCCGGTGTAGAGAACATTGCAAACCTTGTACGCGGTAACTTTTTAACTATCGTGCCGGGCGAAGGTGAACGTTCAAGACGCTTTACCGCCATTCGCAAAAATGTGTTCAACCAACAACAACAGAAGTCGATTGCCATTCGCCTCGTCTCGGACAACTCTTTTGGTTTAGACAGTGGTGCAAACGTGCTTTACAAAGGTATTGTGGTTGGCTCGATTATAAAAGTCGGCTTGCTGGATGAAGCAAAAGCACTAGCAGCGAAGCATGAAGTATTCATGGATGTCCTAATCGACAATGAATACAAGCATCTGATCAAATCGAACAACCGCTTTTATGTCACTGGCAGTGCTTCTGCTGAACTGACTGAATCTGGACTTAGCGTTACCGTTCCGCCTGCAAAACAGCTTCTAACGGGTTCAATTAGCTTTGTAAGTCAAGGGCAAGAAAAGGTCCAAAAAGAGTACCAACTATTCCAAAGTGCCTCTTTGGCGGATCTTGCGCAGTACAACCAAACAGGGTCAAAAACGCTGACTCTATTTGCTTCTGAATTGCCACCAATTTCAAAAGGTAGCCCACTGCTCTACCGTAACTTGCCTGTGGGTAGTATTTCCGATTTCAATTTGGTCGATGGTGGTGTCATTGTAAAAGCGACAATTGAAAATCGTTATGCGCACCTTCTTACAGATCAAACCGTGTTCTGGAACCGCTCAGGTGTTGAAATTGACGCATCGCTCGCTGGCATTAGCGTAAAGGCGCACCCTCTTAAGACCCTTATTAAAGGTGGTATCGCATTTGATTCCGTTCCGGGAATTGAGAATAAAATTGGCCAGCGTTGGAAGCTTTACAATGACCAAAACCAAGCCCGTAAGTTTGGCCGTGTGATTTCCCTTGAAACCGACGGAAGCCAGGAAGTAGCGAAAGGAACGCCTATCAAATACCAAGGTGTTAAGGTCGGTGAAGTTACTTTGGTTGTTCCAAACTTCCATCGAGAAATGGTTGAGGTTACGGCTCGTATCCTTCCTGAATACGTCGACAACATTGCCGTTACCGGGTCACACTTCTGGTTAACAGAACCAGAAATTGGCTTAGGTGGTGTTAAAAATTTAGGCGCTTTGGTGTCGAAATCTATCAGTGTCGAGCCGGGTAATGGCGCAGCGAAGTTCAAGTTTGAATTAGCGAAAAGCCAGCAAGCTGAACAAGGTATTTCTTTCACACTACAGAGCGAACAGCGTGGCTCGGTTCAAGTTGGTACCCCTATCCTATATCGTCAAATGGAAGTCGGTACTGTGACGGATGTAAGTTTGGGTGAATTTGCGGATCGAGTGGTAACGAAAATCGAGATTCAACCAGAGTATGCCTACTTAGTTCGTCAAAACAGTGTGTTCTGGAATGTCTCTGGCGTCGATGTTTCCATCGGTCTTGGTGGCGCAAACATAAAGGCAGGAACTTTTGACAGCTTAGTGCGTGGCGGTATCGCTTTCTCTACTCCTGAGCAATCGAAAATCCCGCCAGCGGCGGAGCGCGGTCAATCTTTCTACTTATACCCGCAAGCGGAAGAAAGCTGGACGCAGTGGCGCACAGCAATACCAAAACCATAATGCGGTAGGATTTACCATAACGACTTAAAGAGCAGCAATCGCTGCTCTTTTTTATTGCTCAAACCTTTGTGACTATTCGTTTCTGGTTCGCTTTCGTATATCATTTGCGGCAAATTCTGCAATCGAGATTTCACTTTGCATCCTAACGTTTACATCCCAGAAGCCTTTTTGGAAAAAATCCAAACCATCCTCCCTGCTCACCTCAACATGGAAGACTTTATCGCGTCGTGCCAAAAGCCACTGCGAAAAAGCATTCGTGTTAATACGCTTAAGATCAGCGTTGAAGCGTTTTTAGAGCGCGCAGAAGCAAAAGGCTGGAAGCTTTCTCCTGTACCTTGGTGTGAAACGGGCTTTTGGATTGATGCGGATGAATCGGTTGTACCACTTGGTAACACCGCTGAACACATGTCAGGGCTTTTCTACATCCAAGAAGCCAGCTCAATGATGCCTGTCTCTGCCCTATTCAAGAACGAAGAAGCTTACGACGCGGTGCTCGACACTGCGGCGGCACCAGGCTCAAAAACGACTCAAATCGCTGCGTTGATGAATAACGAAGGCGTTTTGGTTGCAAATGAATACGCGGCAAGCCGAGTAAAAGTACTTCATGCAAACATTGAGCGCTGTGGCGTGCGTAACGCTGCACTAAGCAACTTCGACGGTCGTGTGTTTGGTGGCTGGCTCCCAGAGCAATTTGACGCCGTTCTACTCGATGCGCCGTGTTCTGGTGAAGGTACGGTTCGTAAAGATGAAGATGCAATGAAGAATTGGACGCAAGCGTCCGTTATTGAAATTGCCGATACACAGAAAGACCTGATTGAAAGTGCGTTCCATGCCCTAAAACCAGGTGGCGTGATGATTTACTCAACCTGTACGTTAAGCACTGAAGAGAACCAGCAAGTTTGTCATCATCTAAAAGAAACATTCGGTGACGCTGTTGAATTCGAGAGCTTAAAAGATCTGTTTGAAAATGCAGAAGCTGCGCTAACCGAAGAAGGATTCTTGCACATCTTCCCTCAAGTTTATGACTGTGAAGGCTTCTTCGTCGCTCGAATTCGTAAACTTGCGGTAGTAGAAGCGCCAAAAGTGAAGAAGCGCATGGGTAAATTCCCATTTGCAAAAGCATCAAACAAAGAATCTGCAGAGATCGCTAAGCAGTTGCAAAACGCAATGGATATCAAACTGCCTGAAGACAGCACGGTTTGGATTCGTGATAAAGATGTGTGGCTTTTCCCAGACGCACTAGAGCCGATGATTGGCGAGCTGCGTTTCTCTCGCATGGGCATCAAGATTGCTGAAGCCCATAAAAACGGTTACCGCTGGCAGCACCAAGTTGCGACAGCTCTCGCTACAGGTAATGAGAGTAATGCGATTGAACTAACCATCGAAGAAGCGCGTGAATGGTATATGGGTCGTGATGTTCGCCCTCAAAACCTTCCAGCCGAGATGAAGACAGGTAAAGGCGAAGTTCTTGTGAAGTACGAAGGTGCCATTATCGGCCTTGGTAAATGGGTAAGCAACCGCATCAAAAATGGTCTTCCACGCGAATTAGTGCGAGATAAGAACTTATTTTAGTAGCAAAGTGAAATGCTATAAATAAATGAAAAGCCATCGTATTTACGATGGCTTTTTGGTTCTAAAGCATGATTGGAACTGGGTTCACTAGCGATCCGAGTGCGCTGTACTAAACTGAAGTTATCAAAGCATCGCTTTGAAACGGCATTTCTCTCTATGTTTAACCGACAATATGTGTTGGTCAAAAAGTTTAGCGCAGGCTCTATAAAGGAGCCGTTTCCCCTAGGCCCAAAATAAGGACGAGTTTGGGCCATTTTTTTCGCTGGTACTTTTCAATTCGCGTTCAAATCTTTTCGACTAAGACGCGATCCACCAGCCAAATTGCATCTTTAGTCTTTATTCAGCGAGACGAATTCCGTCTTTCTCAATAACGATTTTGCCTGCTTTGTATAGACCACCGATGGTCTTTTTGAACGTGCCTTTACTCGTGCGAAATGCGTCAAAAATCGCTTCTGGAGAAGATTTATCGTTAAGAGGCAAGAAACCGCCCTTCTTCTCTAGTAGTTCAACGATCTTACTAGATAGGTCATCCATCTTAGCGACACCAACTTTTTGTAGCGCTAAGTCAATCTTACCGTCTTCACGAATTTGCTTAATGTAACCTTTTAGCTTTTTACCGATAAACAGCTTTCCGAATACATCAGATGGGAAGATCATGCCCCAGTGCTCGCCGTTTACAATCGCCTTGTAACCAAGTTGGCTGCGTTCTGCGATGATGAGGTTAACTTCTTCGTTCACTTCATAGTTTGCTGGCGTTTTATCTAGCCACTTATTGAACTTGGTTGTACCTACGATACGGCCAGATGCTTTATCTGTGTATACGTAAACCAGAATGTTTTGACCAGCGGTAAAGCGAGCACGTTGCTCACTAAACGGGATAAGAAGATCTTTTTCTTTAATACCCCAATTAACGAATGCACCAGTGCTGCTAACACCTTCAACTTGCATTAGGCCCCACTCGCCAACTTGAGCGATGGGTTTATCAATGGTCGCAGCTAGCTGACTTTCTGAATCAAAGTAAAGAAATACGTCAATATGATCGCCTACGTTTGTACCCTCTGGTACATATTTATTAGGCAGCATGACAGAGCCGTAATCGTCACCATCCAAAAATACGCCAAAATCAGCCGTTTTAGTGACTTCTAAGCTGTTAATTTGACCAATTTTAATCATTGAGTTTGTCTCTTTTTAAATTTACTGGGAATTATACCCAAACTAACAAGAAAATCAGAGAGAAAAGCAAACCTCTCTGTTATGCTGTGCTGTGCTCGTTCAACAATTTATCCTAGCCCGCCCTTAAGTTATTTCAATGAACGGACGCTTTTGGATATAGGATGCTTTAGCAAAATCAGGAGCTTTCCTTGGTCACTGTCGACAAACAAGACTCGGTAACCTTAAAAATTAGCCATGCATTGGCAAAGAGTAAAACGCTCGACCTTGATATCTATGTTTTCGTACCCGGAGAGTTGGGTTTAAATTCCGACATCATCAGCGAATCCGAGTTCTACTACACTTCAATCACGCAAAAACGTTCTTACTACAGTACAGAGGTGCTTTTGCCTTTGGTGCACAGCCGTCTTGCTAAACGTGGTCGTTTGTCCAATCGCCAGTACCGCGTCAGTTTGAGTTTGTTTGCGTATCAATACGTTATTGCGCTTGATAAAGCCGTAGCTGCGTTAAATAAACATGATAGTGACAGCGTAACAGCGGAAGAAGTGGACGAAGTGATTGAATTGACGCTCGACATCCTGAAGCGTCTACGTCGTTCGATTCCTTACGAAGAAAACCTCAAGCGTTACTACGTTAACATTGATAATTACTTATCTTGGTACACCGAGCAAAAGTTCCTATCCCTTGTCGCTCATCTTCCTCGTGAAGGCGATTACAGTACGATCAAAGAACGCTTGATTACTCTGTGTGAAAAAGAGCAAGCGCACCGTAAGTTGAATAACTACAACTCAGCGAGCGTCGTTGAGGATGTGACACGTCTGTCGAACAAAATGCGCTTATTGAGACGTTTGATTGAGCACCCAATTGTTTTGCGTGAAAAAACGATGTCGATGGGTAACAACATCAAACGTGCGATCAAAGGTATCGCGACGGGTCTTGTGATGGTCGTTGTGACGAGTACCGTTATCCTTGCGCGAGATTACCTAGGTGAGATTTCTGCGTCTTTCATTATTGCGATGTCGTTTATCTATGCGCTACGTGAAATCTTTAAAGACGACTTGCGTGACGCAATGTGGCGTTGGATTCGTAAAGGTAAGCCAAAGTGGCGTAAGAAGTACATGGATCCGACGACGAAGAAAGTCGTTGGCCGTAAGCTGGAATGGTTAGACTATCGTTCGCTTTCAAGTTTGCCGGATCGTATTCAGAACATTCGTAAGAAGCGTGTGGTTCAGCGTGAAGAACAAATCCTGCATTACCATGCTAAGACTGAGATGGCGACGTCGTTGTTCTTGAGTGGTTACGAGCAAACACGTGAGACGCTGAACATTAGTTTGCGCCCTATTATTCGTTTAATGGATAAGAGCTCGAACCGAGTCTATCGTTTGAATGATGGGCAAGTAAGTAAAGAGTCAGTAGAGAAACGCCACCTTCTCAATGTGATTGTCAAAGAAGACAACCACACTGATGAGCCCGTTTATTACCGTTGGAAGGTCGTGCTTAACCGTTCAAAGATCGTCTCTCTTGAGAAAATCGAACTGGTCTAAGTCCACAATATGAATTCTGAAACTAAGCAGCTTGTTTTTTAGCTGCTTTTTTTATGGAAAGCGTAAGAGAAAACTCGGCCATAGGTTCATTACCATTAATGCTCGGACACAAGGCGGTGATCTTCACATCTCGATTGATACGTTCGCCAGTTTCTAATGTCATTCGCAACATTTCATCAATCAATGGACCATCGTGACACACAAAATGCACGTCGCCTTCAGGACGTTTTAGAAACTCAGCTGTCACGCCTTTAAAAGCAAGAGAGATACGCTCTCCCTGCTCTTCTGCTTTACTCATAGCAAGAAAGCCACCAGCGACATCAGCACCAACAGCAAGCGCACCAAAGTACATACTATTGAGATGGTTCTTCGTTCTTCGCTTTAATGGAATTTTAACTTCAACGTGTTGATCATCGATGGCAAGGATCTTTGGTCTACACAACCAGATAAGTGGAACTTTAGAAAAGCCAAAAAGGTTTAAGTAAAGATTTGCACGGCGAACAGCAGATAACATCTTGGTCTCCTTACCAGACTAGTCAGACCAGTTAATCAATGAAGCGCTAAAATGTCAAAGAAATGTTAACGAGAAATCGATCTACGTAGGCAATTTAGCAATCGGTTTCTTTCCTGTAAGGCTTTACGTTGAATATGAAACACCCACCACACCTAGCTCTAACGCTTAAAATGCCAAATTTGCGTGTTACTAAATAGAAAAACTAGTTATAAATTCAAACGACTATGTATTGATCTCTGCCGCCGTTTTTGTCATTTATACATAACTATCATTTATGATAAGCCACAGCATTACATACATTTCGGTATTTACTAGATAAGAATCCCGTGAAACGGTTTATTCCTAACTATAATTCCGTTATCTTTACCGCTTCGCAATAGAGAATAAAGCTATAACATGCCTATTAAAACAGATGAATTGAGAACCCAACCTTTGGGTCCAATGCCGACACCCGCAGAGCTAGGTAGCGTACATCCAATCACTGATGATGTAGCAGACCGTATTGCTCAATCTCGTCGACAAATTGAGAAGATTTTGACTGGTGAGGATGACCGTATCCTTGCTATCGTTGGCCCATGTTCAGTGCACGACACTGAAGCGGCAATTGACTACGCAACTCGTCTTGCGGACATTCAAGATAAGTACAAAGATGAACTGTTCATCGTTATGCGTACTTACTTTGAGAAGCCTCGTACCGTTGTTGGTTGGAAAGGTCTTATCACGGACCCTAACCTAGATGGTTCATACGCACTTGAAGCTGGCCTTCATAAAGCTCGTAAATTGCTACTGGATATCAACAAGCTTGGTCTTGCAACGGCTACTGAGTTTCTTGATATGATCACAGGCCAGTACATTGCTGATCTGATTACGTGGGGCGCGATTGGCGCTCGTACAACAGAGTCACAAATTCACCGTGAAATGGCGTCTGCCCTATCTTGCCCAGTTGGCTTCAAGAACGGTACAAACGGTAACGTGAAAATTGCGATTGATGCGATTCGTGCGTCTAAAGCATCACATTACTTTTACTCGCCAGATAAGAATGGTCGTATGACAGTTTACCGCACAAGTGGTAACCCATATGGTCACATCATTCTTCGTGGTGGTGAGAAAGGTCCAAACTTTGATGAAGCGTCAGTGAAACAAGCGTGTGAAGCGCTTGCAGAATTCGACTTGCCACAACGTTTGATTGTAGACTTCAGCCACGCAAACTGTCAGAAGCAGCACCGCAAGCAAATTGAAGTTGCACAAGACATTTGTGAACAGATTAAATCAGGCAGTACTCGCATTGCGGGTATCATGGCAGAGAGCTTCATTAAAGAAGGCAATCAGCCAATGACTGATATTCACAACCTAACTTACGGCCAGTCGATTACTGACCCATGTCTAGGTTGGGATGATACTGTGACTATGCTAGATATGCTGGCAGAAGCAGTAAAATCCAGTAAGTAATTTCCCTATAACAAGATAATCAAGGAATCTTCATGCCATCGTTTGATATTGTTTCAGAAATCGATACCGTTGAACTACGTAACGCGGTTGATAACGCTAACCGTGAATTGTCTACTCGTTTCGATTTCCGCAATGTGAATGCGAGCTTTGAGCTAGTAGAAGAAAATGTAAAAGTGTCAGCAGAAGGCGAGTTCCAACTTAAGCAAATGCGTGACATCCTACGTAGCCACTTGGCGAAGCGTAACATTGATGCGAACGCTATGGATGCAAAAAATCCAGAAGCGACGGGTAAGAACTGGCACCAAAACGTTGCTTTCCGCCAAGGTATTGATACGCCAACAGCGAAAAAGCTAGTTAAACTAATCAAAGACGCAAAGCTTAAAGTTCAAACGTCTATCCAAGGCGAGAAACTGCGCGTAACGGGTAAGAAGCGTGACGACTTGCAAGCGACGATTGCAACGATCCGTGAAGCAGAGATGGGTATCCCATTTCAGTACAACAACTTCCGTGATTAATTGCGCTCTCCTATTCTCTTAATGAAGAGAACGGGAACAGTGGAATAAAAAACGCCGGCGAAGTGTTCGTCGGCGTTTTTGTATGTCTGTTTTGAACCTCTAACTATTGCAAGAAGCTATGAACGTACGCTTCTTATTAGATTACAAGGTCCTGTCCTTGCAGGAGAGAAAACTCACTTGTTCCTTGGGGGATGAATACACAAACACGAAGTTGCTCTTCTTTGGCCTTTCTAAGCATGTCAGAGAGTTCAGTTGCGCTAGAAAATGCCTCACGTTCCGCATCTCTTCTTACCAGCTCCATTACATCTGCTTCGCATTTGGTTGAGTAAAGAGCCAATTCTGCTTGCTGCATGTATCGTACAGCCTTGATCGGCAGCATCTCTACATCTTTACCCACTTGAATCCAAGTGCAGCTTCCCGTTTCATCCAGAGGCTTTGCCATGGTTTCTTGATAGATGGTTTCAAGCTCACGATTATCTCGCGCGTTTTCTACTTCAGGATGAGAGAAATAGTTCTCCCAAAACTTACGGCGTAGATCGACGCTTGGTAGCGCTTCTTTAATCGAGTTACGTTTTGAATTAGCAAACTCCGCCATCAGTCCCATATTTTGCGGCAGAATCGCTTCTAACTTTTCTCGAATATTACGGATCAGTACAGGAGACGCACCGCCACTCGAGATAGCGATTTGAATACGTCCGCGATTAATCATTGAAGGCGTAATGAAATCACAGTAAGGCTTGTCGTCTACAACGTTGACTAAGATGCCCAACTCTTTTGCGTCTTTATAGACCTGATGATTCAGTTCTGGGTTATCTGTGGTTGCCCACACTTGAATGAAAGACTTTGTGACAAGGTCACTTGAATAAAAACGTTGAATCCAATGCACTTGCTGCTCTTGAGCAAGTTTATCAAGAAAGTCGACAAGACTTGGGGACACAATGGTGATGTCAGCACCAGCCTTAAGTAACGCCTCAACTTTGCGGCTCGCCACTTCACCGCCACCAACAACCAGCACGGGTTTATTCACTAAATCTAAGAACAGAGGAAAATATCGCATTTCAATCCATGATCACTTCAAATAACTATCGAAATTCATGCTACCAAAAATGGGGCAATCACTTCACCTTGTTTCGACTTCACAAATAATATTTGTTCAAATTTTCGGCTTACATAGCCACCCTACACTAATGACACTTTTAATAACAAATTATTATCCTCTTGTTTTAATCCCTCTTTTATCGATTGTTCTGATGCACCAATCTGACAATTAGTTGCACTATTTACAAACAATTAACATTTCGTCATTCTAAATCGCAAGGAACGTTGTGACTTCTCTCCAAAACTCTTTTTAAATTATATATTTGAGAATTAGCAGATCCTTTCCTACGCTTATAACTGATTGATTTGACGATGACCGTTTCTTCTAAAATCAATCACGTAGGACGAAAATACAAACGAACAGGACACGTTGTATCAGGTCGCTCCTGATTTAACATGGATCATACAGGAAGGATACAAATGGCAAATAAACTCACAGTTCTTGCTTCCGTCGTAGCGGCTTCTACTGCCATGATGGCTACTTCAGCTCAAGCAGCAGACACTACTCTGGACAAAGTCACAAAACAAGGCTTTATTACTTGTGGCGTTAGTACCGGTCTACCTGGTTTCTCAAACCCTAACTCAAAAGGTGAATGGGAAGGTATCGACGTAGAATATTGCCAAGCACTGGCTGCAGCCGTTCTTGGGGATAAAACGAAAGTTAAGTATGTACCCCTAACCGCGAAAGAACGATTCACTGCACTACAATCGGGTGAAATCGATGTGCTTTCACGTAACACCACCTGGACACTACACCGTGATACGGCTCTTGGTCTGAACTTTGTCGGCGTGAACTACTACGACGGTCAAGGTTTCATGGTTAAGAAAGACCTTGGTGTTTCAAGTGCAAAACAGCTTGATGGCGCATCAGTATGTGTTCAATCAGGTACAACAACTGAGCTAAACCTTGCAGACTACTTCCGTAACCAAGGCATGGCATACAAACCAGTGGTATTTGATACTGCTGCGCAAACTTCTAAAGGTTTTGATGCTGGCCGCTGTGACGTACTAACCACTGACCAATCTGGTCTGTACGCGCTACGTCTGAATTTGAAAGACCCTTCTTCTGCTACCGTTCTTCCTGAGATCATCTCTAAAGAGCCACTAGGCCCAGTCGTACGTCAAGGTGACGACCAATGGTTCAATATCGCGAAGTGGACTCTATTTGCGATGGTGAACGCAGAAGAGTACGGCATTACCTCTAAGAACGCAGATGAGATGTTGAAATCGAAAGATCCAAACATCAAACGTATTCTTGGTGTGGACGGCCCTAAAGGTAAAGGCCTAGGTATCCGTGACGATTGGGGCTACCAAGTTATCAAGCAAGTCGGTAACTACGGTGAGAGCTTCGAGCGTACCGTTGGTACAGGTTCGCCTTTGAAAATTTCTCGTGGTGTAAACGCGCTATGGAATGCAGGCGGCTTCATGTACGCGCCACCAATCCGCTAATACAACGATTATCACAGGGCGGTTTATGCCGCCCTTTTTCGTGAGTGAATCTATAAATAAGGGTTTGAGGTTATCGCTGTATGAAACCGACGAATGATGCATCGCCAAGTACGATGTCCAAACCAAGCGGAAGTAAGAGCCTGATTTACAATCCAGCCTTTCGCTCCGCTCTTTTCCAGATCATTGCCGTAGCCGCACTGGTATTTTTCTTTTACACAATCATCAACAATGCACTGACCAATCTTGATGCTCGTGGTATCGCAACAGGTTTTGGTTTCCTTAATCAAGAAGCAGGCTTTGGGATCGGCCTGACTCTTATCGAATACGACGAAACGTTCTCTTATGGACGCACCTTTGTCGTTGGCCTTCTTAATACCGCACTGGTTTCTGTGCTTGGTATTATCCTCGCAACCGTTATTGGTTTTGTTATGGGTATCGCGCGTCTCTCCTCCAACTGGCTGGTGAGTCGATTAGCTGCGGTATATATTGAAACGTTCCGAAATATCCCACTACTTCTACAAATCTTTTTTTGGTATTTCGCCGTTCTTCAAGCGCTCCCATCACCAAGACAGAGTATGAGCCTTGGTGAAGCGATCTTTTTGAACGTTCGTGGCTTGTATTTCCCTGCTCCTGTGATGGAAGCAGGAAGCGGCTTGGTTATTGCTGCACTGATCTTTGGCGTCATTGCGACGGTTTTGATCAACGTGTGGGCAAACAATAAGCAGCGTTTAACGGGTCAACAAACGCCAATGGGCCGAATTGCGCTTGGATTAGTTGTTGGGCTTCCTTTGATTGTTTACTTCATCGCAGGTATGCCGATCTCTTTGCAGTACCCAGAGTTAAAAGGCTTTAACTTCCGAGGAGGCATCAGCATCATTCCTGAACTGGCTGCACTTCTATTGGCATTGAGTGTCTATACCGCGTCATTCATTGCTGAGATTGTTCGCTCTGGTATTAACGCTGTGAGTCATGGCCAAACTGAAGCAGCAATGTCGCTTGGTTTACCACGCACAAAAACGCTTAAGCTGGTCGTGATTCCTCAGGCATTACGTATCATCATCCCTCCTCTTACTAGCCAATACCTGAACCTAACCAAGAACTCTTCGCTGGCGATGGCGATTGGTTATCCAGATCTGGTTTCTGTATTTGCTGGTACCACGTTGAACCAGACCGGACAAGCGATTGAAATCATCGCAATGACCATGGGCGTTTACTTGACGTTGAGTTTGATTACTTCTGCGTTGATGAACCTGTACAACCGTAAAGTGGCACTGGTGGAGAGATAATATGAGCACACATCAATTTCAGCCAGATCTCCCGCCGCCAGCAAACACGGTTGGTGTCGTAGGTTGGCTACGCAAAAATCTATTCAATGGCCCAATCAACTCGATTGTGACACTGATTCTTGCTTACATCGTATTCTCAGCACTCTGGAATATCGTTGATTGGGCGTTCATTAATGCTGATTGGGTCGGGACAACAAGAGATGACTGTACACGCGAAGGCGCATGTTGGGTTTTTATCAGCGTGCGTTGGGAGCAGTTCATGTATGGATTCTATCCAGAAGCTGAACTCTGGCGCCCTCGCCTGTTCTACATCACATTGGCGATCTTTACAGTGCTACTCGCTTACGAGAAAACACCAAAACGCATTTGGATTTGGTTGTTCTTCGTAAACATTTACCCTTTCATTATCGCCGCATTGCTTTACGGTGGCGTATTTGGTCTCGAAGTCGTTGAGACACACAAATGGGGTGGTCTATTAGTTACGTTGATCATCGCACTCGTTGGTATCGTGGTTTCACTTCCAATTGGTGTTGCCCTAGCTCTTGGTCGACGCTCAGATATGCCAATTATTCGCAGTATCTGTACCGTTTACATTGAAGTGTGGCGTGGTGTTCCGCTTATTACCGTTCTGTTTATGGCCTCGGTAATGCTGCCTCTGTTCTTGGCTCAAGGCTCAGAAACTGACAAGCTTATCCGTGCGCTAATCGGTGTGGTCATGTTCAGTGCGGCTTATATGGCAGAGGTGGTACGTGGTGGTTTGCAGGCGATTCCTAAAGGCCAGTATGAAGCTGCAGACGCACTCGGCCTTACCTACTGGAAAAAGATGGGACTGATCATTTTGCCTCAGGCGCTGAAGATTACTATCCCTTCTATCGTGAACACGTTTATCGGCCTGTTTAAAGACACCAGTCTTGTGCTTATTATTGGTATGTTTGACGTGCTGGGCATTGGACAAGCTGCGAATACCGACCCAGAGTGGTTAGGTTTCGCAACCGAAAGTTATGTATTTGTCGCGTTAGTGTTTTGGGTATTCTGTTTTGGCATGTCGCGTTACTCGATATGGCTTGAAAACAAATTGCATACCGGTCACAAACGATAACTCACTAAGATCAAGGACGTATTATGACGCAACAACAAGATTATATGATCCAGTTGAAGGACATGAATAAGTGGTATGGTGAGTTTCACGTACTAAAGAACATCAACCTAGACGTAAAGAAAGGCGAGAAAATCGTTATCTGTGGTCCATCTGGCTCAGGTAAATCGACCATGATTCGCTGTATCAACCGTCTCGAAGAACATCAAGCTGGTAGCATCTATGTATCGGGCACTGAACTTACAGAAGACCTGAAAAACATTGAGGCGGTTCGTCGTGAAGTGGGAATGTGTTTTCAGCACTTTAACCTCTTCCCTCATCTAACGGTTTTGGAGAATTGTACGCTTGCCCCTATCTGGGTGAAGAAAATGCCAAAAGAAGAAGCCGAAGCCATCGCAATGCAGTACTTAGAACGCGTTAAGATCCCTGACCAAGCCGACAAGTATCCGGGGCAGCTCTCCGGTGGTCAGCAACAACGTGTGGCGATCGCCCGCTCTCTTTGTATGAGCCCTAAAGTGATGCTATTTGATGAGCCGACATCGGCACTCGACCCTGAGATGGTGCGCGAGGTGCTTGATGTAATGGTCGAACTGGCAGAAGAAGGCATGACCATGTTGTGTGTAACGCACGAAATGGGTTTTGCTAAAGAAGTGGCTGACCGAGTTATCTTTATGGATGCGGGTGAAATCATCGAAGAGAACAACCCTGTCGACTTCTTCGAGAATCCGCAATCGGATCGAACCCAGAACTTCTTAGCTCAAATCCTTCACCATTAAAACTTAGATACATAGCTAAAATTGTAAAGCGCTGACATCAAAATCAGCGCTTTTTGTTTGCTTAACTGGTCGACATTCACTCATGTTACGAAAGTCCAGTTGATTCAAGATGTTGTAAATTCGCGCAATCTTGCAACCTACTTCGTGAGCTGCGCTTCAGAGCTTTGAATAGTAAGCCTTTCTTCGCTATGCAAGGCGGTAATATTGTGTTACAAGTTGCCACATACATAACACATTATTTCTATTATTATTTTGTTCTAGATATACATGTGGCGGGCTTGATTTTTTGAACTATCGGGCCCATATATGTCTATATATTAAAGATAAGACAGTCCCTTATAGAGGAAGATTATGAACAGTCCTATGTTTTCTCGCACTACTACTCAAGAGAGTGCTCTACAAACCAACAAAGTACTGCGTAATACATATGCACTACTTTCTATGACTCTACTATGGTCAGCTCTTGTGGCTGGCGTGTCTATGGCATTTAACCTACCACGTCCAGGTATCATCCTGATGTTGGTTGGTTTCTACGGTCTATTATTCTTGACTGAGAAAAACCGTAACAACAGCATGGGTCTAGTGTTTACATTCTTATTCACAGGCTTCTTGGGTTACACCATCGGTCCAATTCTAAATATGTACATCGGCGCTGGTATGGGCGACGTTGTTCTAACAGCACTAGGCGGTACCGCTCTGTCATTCATGGCAGCTTCTGCTTACGCTCTAACAACTAAGCGCGACCTATCTATGATGGGCGGCCTTATGTTGTCACTATTTGTCGTTCTAGTTGTAGGTATGATTGCGAGCATCTTCATCCAATCAACTATTCTGCATCTAGCACTTAGCAGCTTGTTCATTGTGTTCTCTACCATGGCAATTCTGATGACTACTCAAGGCATCATCCGTGGCGGCGAAACAAACTACATCTCTGCAACGATTACGCTATACGTTTCAATCTACAACATCTTCATCAGCCTACTAAGCATCCTAGGCATCATGAACGACGATTAATTCGTTAGATTGAACTAAAAATCAAAAGCCCGAAGTTCTACTTCGGGCTTTTTTATATCCCTCGCCTGTTACATTATCCCTATCTGCCTCTTTCTATTTGCATCCCCCTCAAGAGACGTTACGTCCAAAACCAAACAATAAGTATAAAACTATGTGCATATTTTGAATTTTCTACTATCGTTGGTTACGGCAACTATCTTATAAAATACAACACAAAAGGAAGAATCAACGTCATGAGATTATCGGCACCAGATAAGCATGAAAGCCGGAGTGATTGGGGCGGCGCTGCTTTGGGACATTCGGCTTATTCTATTTACCAAGCATTACTCAAAGATCAGGCTCACTTTCAAGGGCAAAACATGAAGTACCTTCAGGTTATCAACGACATTAGAGAGTTATATCATCGTGCAACGTTGAGAACGGAAGGTGGCTCTATCGTGTTTAAAGGCGGTCATGTTGAAGTTGAAGATAACAAGATGTTTTATCGCTATTGGCGCTCTATTTTACAACAAGGCCAGGCTCGCGGTGGCTCTAGAACTGGGAAGTCATCCCACCAAAGTGATGACGAACAATTTGAAATCTTATTCCCTAACCGTTGGGGAAATGTACTATTTGGTACAAGAAACGGTGGTACGTGGTTCCAAACTGAAGCGTATGGATTCACCGAATCTGCAAAAACATGGAACGGTATGAAAGACACTATTGGACATGCGAGTACAACAGTCCAATATTATGGTTCTTTTAAAACCAGACAAGTGGGCACGGCTGGCTACTCAAAATATACCGAAGCGTCGCCACTACACTTGATTGCTAACCTAGTTCCTGATGAACCGACATAAACTTAAAAGAGGCTGACGCTAACGGAACACTTGGCGTCAGCCATTCAAATGAAAGAATATTCATGCAAAAACCAAAATACTCACCCCGATAATTTTCTAACAAGATGAATAAATTTACATTTTTGTGAATAATCAAAGTAATCAACCTCTTCTACCGTCACTTTCTTTATCTGGTATTAATTGTGTAAATTTACTTCGCTCAGAAGCCTTCAAAGATTCTTTTGTTGAGTCTAAGCTTCGCTCTACGCTACCCTATACGTATCAATGGTTACTTAGCGGAAACAAAGCTATGTTCGTTTACAACGGCAAAGAAATTGAAACCGACGCTCAAGGCTACCTACTCGACCACACGCAGTGGGAAGAAGGCATGATTGAGCTTCTAGCAAAAGATGAAGAGATCGAGCTTACCGATGCGCACTTAGAAGTGGTTCACTTCGTACGTGACTTTTATGAAGAGTTCAACACCTCACCTGCAGTAAGAATGCTTGTGAAAGCGATGGAAAAGGCGCACGGCCCTGAGAAAGGTAACAGCAAGTACCTGTTCAAACTGTTTAAGAAAGGCCCAGCGAAACAGGCAACCAAATTGGCAGGCCTTCCTAAACCAGCGAAATGTTTGTAAGGCTCTGGTTTAAAAATACCACTTACAAAATTGCAGCTTATAAAGCTATAAGATCTTAAACCCGCGGAAAGGTTTGTAAGACACACTTTCCTGAGTGACACTGTCCACACTCGCTGTCCGCGGTCCTTCTTCTAACCACTTCGAAAACGCTTCAATTTGCTCTTCTGTACCACAGGCAATCACTTCAACATCTCCGTTGTTTAGGTTCTTCGCATAGCCCGTCAAACCGAGCTTCAATCCTTGATGCGATGTGTGGTATCGAAATCCTACCCCTTGTACGTGACCTACTATCAGAAACTTCTCACACTTTAGTACCATCCGTATACCGCTCCCTATATTTGAGTGATATATTAATTGCGTCTATTTACCCCACTAAGGATAGTGGGTTTTTATATGGTTATAATAATTATGAAAGAAATTCCCTTCCGTTGGATTGATAAGTATCTCATCCATTTAAAAATTCAAGAAAAGTTCTATTTGCTCTTCTTCCTTCCTCTTCTTGCATTAGTCATTCTCACTTTAGTCCTGAATAGTGCCGCTGACGCTATGATTTCTGGTCTGTATCAGGAAGAGTTGATGTTAATGAAGGGACTTATTGAGGCTGGCAACCTTTCGCAATCTCAAGTTGCAAACCTTATTGCTGGCTCAGAGACAGTTACCCTTGGTACTGGCCCAGACTCTGTTTCTGTATTGAATGGCGCATTTAGCCTAGTTGCAAACCATGAACAGTCTTTATGGACTGCACTTTCTACAGCGCAAGTCAGTATTATTCTTGTGACTCTGTTCATCATCGCGATTGGTGTTTACTACATCATGACTTTCATCGGTGGTGCGATGTTTACGATGAACAAAGCGCTCAACACGCTGGCAGATGGTGATCTAACAGCGCGTATGAATTTCTTCCGTGTTCGTGATGAGTTCAGCGAAATCGCAATTACTATCGACAAAGTAGCGGATCGCGAACAAAAGATGGTTCAGTCGATTCAAGAATCCGTGGCGCTGATGCAGCAAATCAGCTCTGACCTTAACCTTTCGATCCACAACAGCTCTGAGATCTCAAATACCCAACAAGAGCACCTCAACTCACTAGCAAGTGCAACAGAGCAGATGGCTTCCACGATTCGTGAAGTGGCAACGTTGGCTCATGACTCAAGCACACAAACTGATGATGCTCGCAGCGTCGCGCAATCAGGTCAGGTGAAAGTGGAAAATACCCTTCACTCTATCTCGAACCTTTCTACTGAGATCCAATCGGCATCTCAAGCAGTTGAAGAGTTAGATGCAAACGCGGCGCAGATCGATGAAGTGGTGACAACCATCAACGGTATCTCTGAGCAAACTAACCTACTTGCCTTGAACGCTGCAATTGAAGCGGCTCGTGCAGGCGAACAAGGTCGTGGCTTTGCGGTTGTTGCTGATGAAGTCCGTGCTCTTGCAGGCCGCACTCAACAAGCGACAGTTGAGATTCAAGCAATGATTGAAGCGCTACAACGTAACAGCCAATCACTGACTAAACTGATGGAAGTCACGGTTCACAATGCGAACGAAGGCCAAACTCTGATGGCTGAAGTGAACCACGAAATCGGCTCACTAGCAGACAAGAACCAAACTATCTCAGACAGCAGCATTCAAATTGCGACAGCAGCTGAGGAGCAAGGCGTGGTGGCAGACAATATCGCATCAAGCGTTGAAGAGATCCGTATACAAGCAAACAATGTATGTACGATGATCAGCACAACGTCGCAAAACGTCGAGCAGCTTCGAGCTCAAAGTGACACCATGGAGTCGCTACTGACTGGCTTGAAGGCTTAATCGCTTAAACGAATAACTAGGGTCACTTCGGTGGCCTTTTTTTGTATCTGGAAAACCCAGCCGTAACTCCACTCATCAGTTTATAATTAAAGCCTCTACAAATGATTGGATTGTCGATGGATATTGCTTTTGCGGGCAACATCCCGGACAATACGCCCCTTTCAAAATTCAACAAGAGCTAAAGAAATGACAGCTGCTATCTATTTGGTTAAAGGTCGTGAGAAATCGGTTAAGCGTAAGCACCCTTGGATCTTCTCTCGAGGCATCAGTAAAGTTGAGGGCGAACCTGCTCTTGGCGAAACCGTTGATGTATTCACTCACGACGGAAAATGGCTAGCTAAAGCGGCATATTCTCCAGCTTCTCAAATTCGTGCTCGTATCTGGAGTTTTGAAAAAGAAGAAATCAACAAAGCCTTCTTCGTTAAGCGTTTCAACAACGCTCAGCTTCTTCGTGAAGACATTATCGAGCGCGATGGCCTAACTGGCTACCGTCTTATCGCAGCTGAGTCTGATGGTATGCCTGGCGTTACCATCGACCGTTACCAAAACTTCTTTGTGTGCCAGCTTCTAAGTGCAGGCGCAGAATACAACAAGCAAGCGATTGTTGATGCTTTGGTTGAGTGTTTCCCAGACTGCAACGTTTACGAGCGTTCAGACGTCGCGGTACGTAAGAAAGAAGGTTTGAAAGAAACCACTGGCGTACTGCACAGTGAAGAGCCACCAAAATCAGTGGTGATTGAAGAGAACGGCGTAAAAATCAGCGTAGACATCGTTGGTGGTCATAAAACTGGTTTCTACCTAGACCAACGTGACAGCCGCCAACAAGCGATGAAGTACGTGAAAGACAAAGAAGTTCTGAACTGTTTCTCTTACACCGGCGGTTTTGGCCTGTACGCACTAAAAGGTGGCGCGAAACGTGTTATCAACGCGGACGTATCACAACCAGCTCTAGATACTGCAAAATTCAATGCAGAACTGAACGAGTTTGATATCTCGAAAAAGCGTGCTGTGTTCCTAAACGCAGATGTGTTCAAACTGCTACGCGAATACCGTGACCAAGGTACGAAATTCGATGTTGTGATCATGGACCCACCGAAGTTTGCAGAAAGTAAAGCGCAGCTAAACGGTGCATGTCGTGGCTACAAAGACATCAACATGTTGGCGATGCAAATTCTAAACCCTGGCGGCACGCTGCTTACCTACTCTTGCTCAGGTTTAATGGACCAAGTTCTGTTCCAAAAAATCATTGCTGACGCCGCAGTAGATGCAAACCGCCAAGTTAAGTTTGTAGAGCGTTTTGAACAAGCAGCTGATCACCCAACGGATACGGCTTACCCAGAAGGTTTCTACCTAAAAGGTTTTGCATGTAAGGTTCTATAATCGGGCTTAGTCATAGCCAACGATAAAGAATTGAAGCAAAGAAAAAGGGCCTATTGGCCCTTTTTTGTTATGAATCTAAATTAACTTTTGTGAGAGCCGATAAGACATCTCTTTCAAAGTCCATATTTCCGATGATCAAATCGCTAAACTCGGAAGCTCCTTTTTCAATGACGATCGTTTGAATGGAATTACCCTCGTTGTGGGTGATTTCAAGCGATAGATCTTCGCCGTCAACATTTAGGTCGATACTATTGAGCAGCTCTTCAATGGTGTTATGCCCTGCATCTTCGACAACTTGGTTTAGATCGAGAATGTCGAGATCTCGTTCAAACCCACGCACCAAGTCCGTGCCGGAATCTAGTGAGTCATTAACCCATCTAAATATGTCCGCTTCGTTGTCATTACCAATTAAAATGTCATGGCTTACATCCACTTCCGCTTCAATGATGTTCGCAGCACCACCGCTCGCCGCGTTTACGCCACCATTTTCGTCAATCACAAACTGAAGTGTATTTTCAGATTGGTCACCATCGTTATCGGTCAGCACGTAATCGAAGTCTAACGTTTCTACTGTGTCGCCTACCGCACCATAGAAGGCATATGCGCCATCATTCAAATCGACTTCCAACGTGTGCTTACTGTCGATGTAGATAGTGAGCAACATCGTGACATCGTCAAACGCATGTGAGATGTCGTTGTTGTTGTCTACAACCGTCAAGTCTGTACCGTCAAATGAATAAGTGACACCGTCATGTTCTATTTCGCTGATGTAACCGCCATCTGCACCAATACCTGTATCCGGTGATGTGGTGTACATGAGGTTACCACCAACAGGTTGAATCACGGACTGCAACATAACTGGAGGCAGCTGAGTAACGTCAGGCACGACTACACCATCAAGGTCTTGGTTCAAGAAACCATCGTAAGCAACACGGTCTAACTGATCAGGCATCAGGTTCACGCCCATGCCATAAGCCAGCGCTGTGATCTGATTATCAGAATCGGTCAAGTGATCTATCCAACTGTTCTCACGAGCATCGTTGATGAGTGATGAGGCTGGATTTGGTTGACCATCAGATAAGAAGTAGCTCACGTTTGATGCACTAGGTAATTTACCCGCATCACCCCAAGAGTCCTTCGCTTCATTAATCGCGCGATTGTAGTTAGTTGCACCGCCAGCAGTAAGTGTATCAATGTACGCTTTCGCTTCATCTACGGTTAACCATGTTGCCCCAGCAATAGCGTACGTTGTTGCCGAACCACTGTATTTGATGATTTGAACCCGAGTTTGGCCAATCGATTCGTACTGATTTAATAACTGAGCTGCCGAGTCCTTCATTATTTGAAGGCGATTACCCGTACGCATCGAGCCTGAAACATCCATAATCAATTGAACGTTAGCGCTCTCTTTTGTTTCCGCGACCACATCATGAACAATGGATGTCGAATCAGGTGAATCATCTTCAATAACAACATTTGCTATCGCAGAGTTCGTCAAGCCAAGTGCATTCGATACAACGACAGGAACCTCAATGTTTAAAGAGTCCTCGCCAGAAATATCTGGATGATCTATTGGGCCAAGAAGTTCAGTAGAGATTGCCCCCGTATCATTGACCGAAATCTTAATAACCTCTCCTCCATCCGCTGAACCAACAAGCAATTGGTCGTTGTTGGACAAGGTCCATGTGATTGCCTCACCATTACTGGTTAGGTTCGCAGTTGGGACATTCAGTGCGACCGAGTCAACCGTTTGACCGAGTGTTAACTGATCCATATCTAACGTTGAATCTGTGGTGTCCATAAAACCATTCAGCGCGAAGTCATCGGCAATGGCATTACCCAAACCTTCTTCAGAAACATTAAGCGTGACGCCTTCAACAATCGGAGGCGCATATGGATTAACCGCAAAATTCCCCGTTTTACTGTCACCATCGTTATCGGTAATCGTGTAACTGAAGTCGATATCACCGTCACCACTTGGAGAGGTCAGAGGTACGTACTGGAAGAACTCCCACTTCCCGGTGCTTGGCGTTAATTGAACTTCAAACGCCAACTCGCCGTTCGCTTCACCGACTAATCTGTTTGGGTTTTGGGGATCAATCGCAACACTAATAGCCTCGCCATCAAGCGTTTCTAGACCACTCTCGGCACCATTAAGAACGATACTTCCTGGGCCATCAGCACCATAGAGTGCACCTAAATTCCCCTCTGCTGTTGCAATTGGAATGGCGGAGTCAGCCCCAGTAAAGGTGATAGATTTGACGGTAAAGTCACTGTTGTCTGCAGTGTTTGGCCCATTCCCATTACCTGTGGCTTCAAGAATAACCTTATCAAAACCACCCTGTTGAACACTGAAGTTAGCCGCATAATCACCGCTTGCCGCATCAGAGTTAAAGGCTTGCTGTGCGATCAAAACACCATCGCGATAGAAAGAAGCAAGACCTTCTTCTAACTCACCACCAAACATTTTCTCGAATTCGATTTCAGCACCAAAGGCAATCTTATCGCCCAAGTCGATGATCAACTGCTCTGAGACACCAGTATCATTGGCAAAACGATAATCCACCTCATTAGCAAGCGGATAACCGTTATTACCGACACTTTTCACACCAATACCTGATGAAGTTTGATTAATCTCTGCGGCGCCAAGATCGGTAGACTCATTCGACAAAAATCCCAAGGCAGTCACTTCGACATCTCCGAAAGTTCGGCTGAATGCATCGGATTCATTACCAACAAAACTAATATTGCCGGTGAGAATTTCCGGTATATCTGCCAGCGACACATCTACGGCTTGAGAAGACGTTGGAACATGTGGACAGTCATCCTCGACAACCACGTTCATACTTTGGGAGCTCGTGGTTTGACCATCACTCACTGAGATCTGCAAATCAAAGTTGATCAAATCTTCGACATCATTAACTGGATGATCGAGTGGTTCTAAGAGTGTGATGGTGTAACCCCATGTTCCTTGGCCTGCTACATTTGGTTCTGTCAACACGACTGTTGCTACACTAGTAATACTTGCCGTCGATGCGGTGAGTGTTTGAGTATTGGCGTTCCAAGACCAAGTAACAGGTTCACCTCCAGATGCCAGTCCATTGGGGCCGGAAAGTACAACACTGACGTTCGTCGTATCAGGATCACTGACTGTGAATGAACCAACAAAACTCGCCAAGTTCGTGGAGTCTGAAGGAGCTCCCATAGTATCGGCGATACCATCAGGTAACCCTTCTTCAGAAACAATCGCATCAACCACATTGCCGATGGCCGGAGGCGCGTCGTTATCTAAAATCGTACCAGTACCTTGCACTGGCGTATTTTGGATAGAGGTTGCACCATCAAGCGTGAAGGTTTCGGAACTCTCAAAATCAGTGTCATTGATGGTGTTTACAGTAACGCTGTAGGTCGTATCATTCGCAGGCACAGTAACATCGAATGTGCCATCCGGATTTACAGCCACAACTTGCGTTGAGTTATCTACATAAGTGATAGTCACAGAGGTGTCAGTATAGTCCACGCCACCGTCAGCAGTGCCATCAGCAAGTGTCATACTCACAACAGTATTAGTCGTGCTTGGATTGCTCAAGGTGACATCTAATGTGGCTGGGTCACCTTCATTGACTGTCGCGCTGCTAATTGATGCAACAACTGGACGGTCATCATCTGGCTCAGGCCCCGGACCACTACCGTCATCGACAATAGTACCTGTGCCTTGTGCTGGAGTATTTTGAGTCGATGTTGCGCCGGACAATGTGAAGGTTTCAGGACCTTCGAAGACATCGTCATTGGTAGTATTCACAGTAACGCTATAAGTCGTATCATTCGCAGGAACGTTCACATCAAATGTGCCATCCGGATTTACTGCTACAACTTGCGTTGAATTGTCCGCATAAGTAATGGTGACAGAGGTGTCGGTGTAGTCCACGCCACCATCTGCTGTACCATCAGCGAGTGTCATGCTCACAACTGTGTCCATCGTACTCGGATTGCTCATGGTGACATCTAATGTGGCAGGATCACCTTCATTGACTGTCACGTTGCTAATTGAAGCAACAACTGGACGGTCATCATCTGGCTCAGGCCCCGGACCACTGCCATCATCAACAATAGTACCTGTTCCTTGTACCGGAGTATTTTGAGTCGATGTTGCGCCAGACAGCGTAAAGGTTTCAGGCCCCTCGAACACATTGTCATCGGTGGTATTCACAGTAACACTGTAAGTGGTGTCGTTTGCAGGAACAGTCACATCGAATGTGCCATCCGGATTTACAGCCACGACTTGCGTTGAATTGTCTGCATAAGTGATAGTGACTGAGGTATCGGTGTAATCCACGCCACCGTCGGCTGTGCCATCAACAAGCGTCATGCTCACAACCGTATCGGTCGTACTTGGGTTGCTTAACGTAACATCTAATGTAGCCGGATCTCCTTCGCTCACGGTTGCATCTGTGATTGAAGCGACAACTGGGCGATCATCATCTGGCTCAGGGCCTGGGCCAGTACCATCATCAATAATGGTACCCGTGCCTTGTGCTGGTGTGCTTTGTGTCGATGTTGTACCAGTCAGGGTGAAAGTCTCCGCACCTTCCAAAATATCGTCGTTGAAGGTATCGACCGTAACACTGAAAGTCGTTGTGTTTTCGGGTACATTTACCTCAAATGTACCGTCCGGATTCAGTAACACGACTTCGCTGGTATTATCTGAAAACGTGATCGTGACGGTTGTGTCCGAAAAATCCACACCACTTGTCGCAGTATCACCTGCAAGTTGCATGGTGACTAAAGTGCTCGTTGTACTCGGGTTACTGAGATTTACGACGAGCGTAGCCGCCTCGCCCTCATTTACTGTTGTATTCGTAATAGATGCAACATTAGGTCGATCATCGTCTGGATTTTGCCCAGGACCATCACCATCATCGCTTATGGTTGCTGTTCCTTCTGCGGGCTCTTCTTGAGTAGGTGTACTTGCAGTGAGCGTAAACGTTTCATCCCTTTCAAGTATTTCATCATTGTTCGTTACGACCGTGATAGAAAAGTCAGTATCATTTGCAGGAACCATCACTGTGAAAGAGCCGTCCTCTGCAACACTTACAGATTGCGACGTACCGTCTGAGAAGGTAACCAAAACAGATGTGTTATCGAAGTCACTCCCTCCTGTTGCACTGCCGTCGGCAAGTGTAAGAGTGACAGACGTTTCATATTCACTTTGATTGCTTAAGACGACCTCAAAAACCGCAGGCTCTCCCTCATTAACGGTGACATCTGAGATAGAAAGCACAGTAGGACGATCATCATCAGGATTCTCTCCCGGACCATTCCCATCATCGCTGATGGTTGCTGTGCCAGTTACGGGATCTTGTTGATTTGGCGTTGAACCACTGAGAGTGAAAGTTTCATCACCCTCTAAAAGTTCATCATTAAACGTTTGTACAGTGACAGTAAAAGTGGTCGTCTCGCTTGGTACAACAATAATGAAATCACCATTTTCATCGACACTCACTTGCTGCTCTGTGCCATCTTCAAAAGTAATCGTCACAATATTATTGAGGAAATCAGCGCCACTGTCTTCTTGTCCACCTGACGCACTGCCATCATCCAAAGAAAACACTAACTCGGTCTCGTCGCTTGTTGGCGCATCAAGAGTGACGTCAAAGTTTACGTCTTCACCTTCGTTCACTGTTGGGCTAGATATGTCTTGGATAATGACGTCAGCAATTTGACTCGGTTGTGAGAAAAAGCCTCCGAAATAGAGTTCTAGCAGGGACAAAATTTGTGTTTCAGATAGACCTAGAGATTCAAGACCGATAGTTTCAAAGTCCGTCGCAGCAAGGCGTTCAGCCCCCGTCCGATCTATAACGCCTGTCGCTTGAGGGCTAGAACCGTCACTTTCACCTGCAGCTGGTTCAAACTCTTCCCCTAATTGCGTTGGGTCATCACCCTGCTCGATGGCTTCGAAGACGCTCGCGACGTCCTCTGTGATGTTGACTGGTTCCGAGTTTTCTTGAGAAACGACCTGTATGGTAGGCTCCGAACTCGCTGATAACTCGTTAATTACTACTTCACCCTGAGCTGGGCTTTCGCCCTGTCCCAACTCTCTTAAGTTACCATCCAATCCGATAACTACGATCTGGCCCATTAATGAGCGCAAGGTTGCATTATCCATAAATACCTCGACTCGAACGCTGCAGCGTCAAAAGTTTGTCACCCTTTCATTTACGACTATAGTTTAGTCAAAATAAACGTATTTATTGCTTGGGTTTTCGGCATTGCGGTTGTGTATTTCCTAGGGGCGGGAAATTGACATCACTTCAAGATGACAACTCTAAAAATTGCTATGATCTTAAAAAATCAGACATTTTTTTCAGCATAATCATTCGAAACATAAGCAAACTTTGTCATATATGCTACGGTGTTATAAGGGATCAAACTGAGAATTAACCTCAAAAGCCTAGGGATAACAGCGAGTTGAGCCTTTGCGTTCAAAATCGCTGTTTAATGTCGACAAGTCTCAATTTTGAGAGCGACAAAAATGAATGGATTTATCTGGGAGAACCGCCGTGAAGTGGAGCCGACTAAGTATAGCGTGCTGCAGTAGCCTAATAGTGTCATTCCCTATTTTCGGCCAAACTTTGGAACAGGCTGTGGCTTTAACGCTTAAAACGAACCCTGATTTGAAAGCGGCATTTAACGAATTTACCAGTAGTCGTTATGTGAACGAGTCTTCATCAGGTGCTTATTTACCTCAAATCGACTTAGACGCTGGCATCGGGTATGAAGGCATTGACCCTGCCGACAGTGTAGGCCGTGGAGACACAGACTTAACTCGTAAAGAAGCAGCGGTAACGTTGACACAGTTGATATGGGATGGCTCTGCTACTCTCAATGACATCGACCGCACGGCAGCGGATGCTGAGTCATTGCGCTATCAACTGCTTGCCGATGCATCAGACAAAGCGCTTGAAGTCACCAACGTCTATCTAGAAGCCGTGAAAGCATATGAGATACTGACGTTGTCAGAGAACAACCTTGCGGTTCACAAACGCATCTACTCTGACATCAAAAAGCGTGTGAATTCTGGTATCGGTTCAACCGCCGACCTAACGCAGGTAGAAGCTCGTCTTGCGAAAGCGCATGGCAATTTAGCGGCGGCACAAAACAACCTCTATGATACCCACACCCAGTTTACGCGACTTGTGGGACAGACCCCTCAAGGGCTGATCTTCCCTCGCGCAGATTCTAATTTTATCCCATATACAGTAGATGAAGCCGTCGGTGTTGCATTTGATCAGCATCCAGTCATCAAGGTCGCTGTGGCTGATGTTGACTCCGCTAAGTTTCAATACAAACAGTCCAAAGGGGTCAACTACCCAACCCTTTCTGTCGAAGCTTCGCAGACATGGCGTGACGATGCTGATGGAATCGAAGGACGCAGCGACGAAACTCTCGCAATGCTTAGACTAAGGTACAACCTTTACAACGGCGGTAGCGACGCAGCGAACTCAGAAAACTTTGCTTATCAACTGAATAAAGCCAAAGATTTGCGCTCTTCTGCATATAAAAACGTTGAAGAAGGTTTAAGGCTCTCTTGGAGTGCGTTGGATTTGACACTGCAACAAAAAGAGTTCCTTTCTGACCACGTGGATTCAGCAGCTCAAACCGTTATCGCTTATGAAAAGCAATACCGCATTGGTAAACGAACCCTACTTGATTTGCTCAACACCGAAAATGAGTTGTTCGAAGCTCGTAAGGATTATTTGGACGCCAAGTACGCAGAACAATACGCAAAATACCGCGTGATGAATGCGACTGGACAACTGCTTAACTCTTTGCGAGTCGATATTCCGCAAGAGTGGCTAGAGAAAGTGGAGTATTAATATGAAAGTAATACCTATTTTTTTCATGGCTTGCCTAATTTCAGCGTGCAGTTCGAATTCCAATACCGAAACCGGTGATGAGTACGAGTACATTGAAACCCCAACTTCAGATCAAATTGCTGATTTGCTGGACGATGATCGTGATGGCGTCATTAATGCTCGAGATTTGTGTCCTGGAACACCACAGGGTTCGGAGATTGATAATGATGGTTGTGGTGAATATCTAAAAACATCACAAGAAATGCAGATTCGAGTATTGTTTGCTAATGACTCGGATGAGATCAACCCTGTTTTCACTCAGCAACTTAGCGAACTCTCTGAGTTCTTGGAAGAGTACCCGAGTACATCAATTGAACTTCAAGGTTACGCAAGTCGAACTGGTACTGCCGAACACAACTTAGATTTGTCTAAACGCCGTGCTGAAAATGTACGACGCGTATTGCTACAAAACGGCATTAGTCCAAATCGTGTCACCATTGTTGGTTACGGCGACACTGTGCTCGCATCAACCGGTACCGACGAAACAAGCCATGCGTTAAACCGACGAGTAACCGCAACAGTTGTGGGTTACAAGGGCGAAGTTAAGAAAGAATGGACGATTTTCACAACCCTACCTAAGAGTTAGTTGTCTCGTCCTAGTCATTAATAAAAAGGTCTAGCATTTGCTAGACCTTTTTAGTTGGCGCTCCAGAGCGGAAGGAGCATACTCGCCCCTTCCTTAAATCGACTAACTCATATCGTTGTTGATTTTCAGTAGATCGTTAAGAATGGCGCTACCATCTGCCGATGATAAAGAACCATCACTTAAGAATTCACTGTATTGGCTAGAGCCGTCTTCAATCACCACTTTTTGACTTGCTGAGCCATCAGATTCAGATATGGTCAGAATCAAGTTATCGCCATCAGCTTCAAGGCCGATCTCGTTATTAGCTAGTAAGCTGTCAATCGAGTCTGAGTCATCAGTATGAAGTAAGTCAGAGATATCGATCTTATCTTCACCTTTCGTGAAGTCCTTGATCGTATCTATCTCGCCATTACGAATACCTGAGCCGTCATCGACGAATTTGAAGGTATCTTCACCAGAACCACCAATCAGAATATCGTCACCCGAGCCACCGACCAAAATGTCATTTCCACCATGACCAAACAGGATATCATCGCCTTGCTGACCATACAGAGTATCCGCTTTATCACCTTGATGGTTTTGATTAAATTCATCGATATTGTCTTTGACATAATCATGAATCGCCTCAGCATCAACCGTCGAAATATCCTGTCCTGTCTCTTGCGCGACATGAGATTGGATAGCACTGATTCCCTGCTCGTTGCCGCCAAACTCAATCAAGTCACCAAGAAGAATGTCATCGCCATCTCCACCGTGGATCGTATCAGCTCCCTGCTTCAATGGAACGTCTTGACCTAGTATTGTTTCAGCCAGTTTAGTGACATCAATTTCAGACTCCACCACACCGTCAGTATCGTATTGTTGTAGCGTACTCTCTGATACACCACTGCCAAGGCCTATCGCTTCAACGCTTGATAGCAACGCAAGCACTTGATACATATGCTGAGCCTGAACAGAACTTCCACCTTTGTCATCGTATTCAAGGATTCCATTCTTACGGTCTATATCACCGATTTTCTGCCCCGTTAATGGCGAGAAAATATGCCCATCACTGTTGATTAAGACATTGCCTTTATAGCTAACGGTTTGCCCATAACTGTAGTTGTTATCATTAACAACATCCTGCAAGGTAACAAGCTGTCCGTCACCACCCACATCAAGTATGACTTTAGAGAATTCAGGACGCTTTATATTGTCGAGCTTATCGTATGTATTTGGCTGACCGTCGGTAATAAAGTATGTGATATTTTCTCCATTGACGTTTGGCTGACTACCAAACCAATCGACTGCCGATTGCAAACCAGATTCATAGTTCGTATTACCACTACCGTAATCACCGATCTTATTGAGTTCCTCGACAAAATCAGTTCTTGCAGTTACTGAACTCAGATCCACTTCAATCACCTTCGTCGCCCCAGTAGCAAACTCAGAAAGCATGATGTTTACGGTTCCCGGTTCAACGCCTTGGTTTACTGAGTCCAACAACTCATCAAACACGTCAAGAATCTCATCTTTCGCGTTGCCAACCCAGCTTCCCATACTGCCCGAGGTATCAAGTACAAATGCAATGTTGTAGTCCTGACCAGCAATGATCTCTAAGCCCTGAACATCACCAACAATAAGGTCATGGTCAGCACTACCAGAGATGGCGTCATCACCGTGCGATCCCGACTCTAACTCAAAGTCACGAGCGCTTAAATCAGCGGACTCCGTTGTACTCGCTGAATCATCGTTTGAAGATTCAATTGCTGTTGCAGTAACACTGATTGGGAAATCAAGGCTGCCGTCATAATCGAATGGCACTTTGATCTCAAATGATGCCTGCCCTTGAGCATCGGTATCAATGAGATATCCTCCTGACACCTCTTGCGCCACCACCTGACCATTAACGTGTAATTCAACCCCGTCTGGTAATCCATCTACCAATACCGTTTGCCCTACCATTTCACTGCCATCAGTATCGACCAAGTCAACACCGACATCGACAGGAATCCAACGATCTTGCAGTACCTGGTAGGTACCGTTAGGGTTAAGTTCAACGACTTTATCTGCAAAAACAACACGTTCAATTTCGTACAAATGATCGCCTCGGTCTTCTTGGCCTGTGTTGTCATTCACTGAGTCTATCGAGCGTTTATCCAAGAAGATCCAATATGGTACGTCTCCACCGTGGTTATTCTTAAACGTGAATTCGTAATCGCTAAAGTTGCCTGTCAGATAAACCGTATCTGTGCCGTCATGCTCCGTGTTGGTTGAAGCATCATCACCGTAGAACGAGTCATTCTGCCCACCTCCGACAAAGACATCGTCACCGCCACCACCATAGAAGGTATCGTTGTAGTCCGTACCTACAAATAAGCTATTTGTGTCCGATGTGTCATTGTTATCACCCAATGATACGTTAGCTGGCGGATTGTCTTTTTGGTAGACGCTGTCTAGGCCTAAACCAGAAGCGATGACATCATTCTGCGCTGAAGTATTTTCAGTAACAGTTGAAACTGAAGCATGGTTTGAATCGACAGCGTCGGTCTTAGACAGCTCCCCAACTGAAATCGTAACTTTCGGCGCGTCTGCGACAGCAACGACCTCAATATCCAATGTCTCTGTAGCGCCGGTGTTCGTGGTGTATGTGATCGATGGAACATCACCAGACCAATGTTCAACCGGTTCGAACTTGTAGCTACCGTCTTGGTTTACCACCAATGAACCACTATCTAGCGAGACCGTTTCACCAACAGCGTAGTCTGTATTGTTAACTGTAATATGGTCGATCAATAGGACATTATCGCCATCAGTATCATTCAATAAAACGTTACCCTGTAGCGAGGTATCTTCATTCGTGATGCTCACGTCACGAGTTGTGTTTGTCGCTAGATTTTCATGCACGACGACATTAATCGTGGCATGTGAGTCTTCAGTATCACCATTCGAGCTTTCTGTACTTGTCGCCGTTACCGCAATGGTAAAGTCATCGTGCGATCCCGCTGGTGGTGTCACCGTCAAAGAGTCAAGTGACCATCCTGTAACATCCAGTGCTTCGTTCACCGTCGCTACCGTAATAGAATTCGCTCCATCAGAGAGCACCGCTCCAATTGGCAAACCTTTTAATGTCACTGCAAGTGATTCAGAGCCATCAGTATCAGTCAGGCTTGCTCTAATTTCTGAAATTGGAATAGCGGTATCTTGCAACCCTTCATTGACTTCATAAGTCTCGTAGAACTGAACACCGTCTACTTCTTTTAACTCAGAAGTTCTTACATCGACTGCGTCCAAAGCAGCTGAGTCACTCACCACATACAAGTTGCTGTTACTTAAATCAACTGCCGTTTGGCCGTTGATAGAGACATCTACATTAAAATTGCCAGGCCCACTCTGGTTGTGATGGTAGATTTCGATTGGGTAAAATCCGGAAGATGTAGGTACAAACGCATCCCCCTTAATATCACCCCTACCATTACCCCAACGAGCTTCATCAACCAGTGTTCCACCAATTTTGATCGCTAAGCTGTCATCTGCTCGTCCAGTAAAATCATAACTGGTTCCCGCTTCCAAGTAGACCAGCGCCGTCACTAATACGGCTTCATCCGCTGCTGTTGCCCCTGACGCGGTATCCTGAACATTGGTGGTGGTCGATTGGCTGCCATCTTCTAAATCTAAAGCTTCAATAGCATCAATCAAAACTTGTCCCGCAACACCTTGACCGTTATCAGAGCCAACAACGACATTTGTCCAAGAAGTCACGTTGAAATCTTGTTGAGGAAGAGATAACCCTGGAGTCACTGTAACCAAATTCGGCGCATCTGCATCTGGGGTAACATCAATCGTCAATACAGATTCTTGTCCCGTATCTTCCCCATCCGTTGGTTTAAAACCAATTTGCGCATAGTTCCCTTCTTGGTTACCAACCCCATTTCCAGTGAAGCTGTCATCACCAGATTCATTTACCTCTGGAGTGAAACGTACACCATCGGCATCAAACTGCGATTTACTCAGTACTTGGTCTGTTTGAACCGCCTGCCAATTTCCTTGCTCATCTTTGTACTCAAGTGCACCGTCGCTAGGAAGCGATGTAATTTGGACAGACAGCGTCGATGTTTCTGAGTCGACATCCGTGACGCCAAATGATGCCCAATCCAGAGTAACTCGGGAATCTTCTAGAGTAGTAACTGACGAAGGCGAAGCTTCTGGTGCATCATTAACGTTTACAAGTGAAACATTAACCTCTGCTGTGTCTACGCCACCTGTACCATCGGCAACCTTCACCTGCAGTGTATAGTCGCCTAAATCAACATCATCAATAGTCTTGTTGAGTGAAACCTCACCCGTCGATGGGTCGATATCAAATAGACCGTTCGTTGTTGTTCCATTAGCAAAACTGTAAGTAAGTTCATCGTTGTCTAGATCTTCAGCAACAAGCGTACCCACAACCGTGCCACTAACACTGTTTTCATTTACGGTGCCAAAGTCATAAACATCATTGTTTGCTGCATCGCCAGGAAGATCACCGTCAGAAATAAACTCCGGCGCATGCTGAGCGTCTGCGATAGAAACAGATGCCTCTTTAGAAGCAGTATTCAGCGAAGAGTCAGCACCACTCGTTTCAGTTAGTGTCACTGTCAGATCTTCAGCGCCTTCATAGATACCGTCATCTAACGTCTCAATATCAAGGTCTACTGAAGTTTGACCCGCAGGAATAGTCACGGTGTAAGTGTTTGGCGCGGTGTAATCATCATTATTAACATCACCACCAATCGTGAATGTCACCACGACATCCTCATCCGCTTTCTGGTCGATGCTTACAGTAAAGTTCGCATCACCACCTTCAGCGGTAGAGCTTGTGTCAGCAACAATGCTGACTTTCGGTGCTTGCTGAGCGTCATTAATTGTCACGCTCGCACTGTTGTTTGTCGAAGCCGTTGCATCTGCACCTTCCACATCTTTAATGGTGACAGTAAATGACTCTGCACCTTCGTAAGTGCCGTCAGTAAGCGTAGTGATGTCTAGATCGACAGAAGACTGGCCTGCCGGTACTTCAATACTTGCTACGCCAGTAAAGTCAGTACCATCTTGAGCAGTACCAGAGTATTCGAACTCAACCGTTACTTTCTCATCAGCGATTTGATCCAAGCTCACAGTAAAGCCTGCGGTTTGACCTTCGTTGACGCTATCTTGGTCAGCAACAATGCTCACTTTTGGTGCCGTCTGTTCATCTGTGACTGAAACAGATGCCTCTTTAGAAGCCGTATTCAACGAAGAGTCTGCACCACTTGTTCCAGTTAGTGTCACTGTCAGGTCTTCAGCGCCTTCATAGATACCGTCATCTAGCGTTTCAATATCAAGGGCGACTGAAGTTTGGCCCGCTGGAATAGTCACGGTGTAAGTGTTTGGCGCAGTGTAATCATCACCATCAACATCACCACCAATCGTGAATGTCACTACGACATCTTCATCCGCTTTCTGGTCGATGCTGATAGTAAAGTTCGCATCACTACCCTCGGCTGTAGACCCAGAGTCAGCAACAATGCTGACTTTCGGTGCTTGCTGAGCGTCATTGATAGTCACGCTCGCACTGTTGTTTGTAGAGGCAGTTGCGTCTGCACCTTCCACATCTTTAATGGTGACAGTAAATGACTCTGCACCTTCGTAAGTGCCGTCAGTAAGCGTAGTGATGTCTAGGTCGACAGAAGACTGACCGGTCGGTACTTCAATGCTTGCTACGCCAGTAAAGTCAGTACCATCTTGAGCAACACCTGAGTATTCGAACTCAACCGTTACTTTCTCATCAGCGATTTGATCTAAGCTCACAGTGAAGCCTGCGGTTTGACCTTCGTTGACGCTGTCTTGGTCAGCAACGATGCTGACTTTCGGTGCACTTTCTGCGTCTAAAATTGTTGCCTGGCCAGTCGCTTGACCATTAGTTGTCACCCCACTACTTTCTGTCACAGTCAGGCCAAACGTTTCATTTCCCTCGTAGATATGATCTTCGTTAGTCGGCACAGTAACTGTGATGTCCTGGATTCCCGCAGGTATTGTTACATTCCCATTTCCATCAACATTCAATGATTGTATTTGACCATTAGTGTCTACATAAGTCACAACTAAATCGCCAAGGTCATTATCCTCCGCTGAATAGTTTCCGTCCGTCTCTACCGATAGGTTAACAACAACAGCACTTTCAGTTTGATTTGATAACGAAACCGTAAAGACTGCATTTTCACCTTCATCGACATTCCCGCCACCATCTACGGTTAGCGTAGGCTTGTCGTTGTCTGGTGTTGTCGGGCTCACAACAGAGCCGTCATCTTTTATGTTCGCTTGACCAACGGCAGAACCATTTGAAGTGATGCCAGCTGACTCCGTCGCGATTAGGCCAAAGCTCTCAGAGCCTTCGTAAACATCATCCTGAGTCGTAGGAACAGATACTTCGATTGCAGTGATACCTGCAGGAATAGTGACATCACCATTGTCTGAAACGGCTAGTGATTTCGTTTCGCCTTCACTGTCTTTGTAGGTTACGACAAAATCTTTAATGTCAGAGTTTTCTGCTGTATATGCGCCACTCGTGCTCGTAGCCAAATTGATAACGACTGGTGACTCTGTTTGATTAGACAAAGAAACAACAAATAGTGCTTCTTCCCCTTCATTAATATCACCACCACCGCTAATAGATAGCAGCGGCTTATCGTTATCAGGCGTTGTTGGACCGACAGCTGAGCCATCATCCTTTATCACTGCCTCGCCACTCGCCACGCCGTTTGAGGTAATGCCGCCAGATTCGGTCACCACCAAGCCAAAAGACTCTGCGCCTTCGTAAACATCGTCTTGTGTCGTTGTTATTGTTACCGTGATATCAGTAACTCCGGCAGGAATAGTAACGTCTCCACTTGGACTAACATCCAGAGTCTGCTCTTGGCCTTCTCCGTCAATATAAGTCACCGTCATGTTACCAAGATCTTCATCTTCAGCGGTGTAATTGCCATCTGTCTTTGGACTTAGATTGACGACAACAGGACTTTGAACTTCGTTAGACAGCGACACCTTGAATACTGCGTCAGAACCTTCACTCACGTCGCCAGCATTACTCACTGAAAGTGACGTACTATCATTGTCTAAGATTGTTGATGAGTCCGACTCGCTACCGATTTCAACTTCCATCGTCTCGTCATTTTCAACAACAAGATCATCAATCGTTGGCACAATGATTTCGAAGCTACTAACACCGGCAGGAACAATCAGGTAGCCCCCGGCAAAAACAACACCATTCGTGTAGGTTGCATTAGATAGGTTGACGTCTGAATCATCAGCCGATGAGCTTGGAGCCAATGTAGTTATTGGATACTTAACCGCCGTTTCTGTCGCCTCATCCAGTACTACAGAAAACGTAACGTCTTCTCCTTCTGTAACAGTGCTCCCTGTTAAAGATAGGTCCGGACCATTTTCCGACACGTTGCCGTCTAGAATCTGATTGGCAATTGTAACCGTTGCAGGGTCACTTTCAGCGTTACCAGAATCAACTACAACGTAGTCAAAACTATCTTCAGGTGGGAAGCCTTCTACATAACGCAACTCCCAATTCCCAGATGTTTTGGTCGAGAAGTCTAATTGAGTAATTACCGCCCCTTCAGGTAGAGGGTAATCCTTACCGAAGCCAATACTGGTCTCCTGGAATAGCATGTTGTTGCCTTCTGGCTTCAAGAACTCAATAACTTGAGTTTGCTCTGCGCCGTTAGCATCAAGGTATGTCACCGTGATAAGAGCAGCATTGTTGTCGTCGTGCTCAAACAAGCCTCCTAGACCATCCAGACCAAGATTCACGCTGCCAACAGGGTTCTCAGACAAATCAATGCTGATGGTTTCACCGCGCTGAATGCCTTGGCCATCGTTATCAGCAATACCATGACCAATATGTGAGACTTCTCGGTTGTATTGAGCTAGCACACCACTATCAGAGGAGATATCAATAGACGCTCCATTTACTAGATATTCGGTTCGACTGTGTGACTCACCACCGTCTGCACTTAAACCCCAGTTGTAGAAATCCGTCGTTGACTCTTCTCCATTTGGAGAGTTCGGTCTGTCTTTGATACCAAGCAAGAACCCTACATTATCCGCTTCGTAGTAGATGCTGTCTTTGTTGTACAACGAGCCATCGGCCGATGTGATTTCTTGAAGATCGCCATTTTCATCTTTGAAATACAAGGTGCCAGATGTAGGTAGCTCTGTTATCCGGATCTGAAGATCATCACCATTTAAGTCATCCTCAACGTCAGAAATATGATCGCTTTCTGAGCCTTGGTCCAAGGGCTTATCATCAGTATCAAAAATTACGTTAGTAATAAGTTCGTCAGCGCTATGGTCAAAGTCTTCGTTAAGTGGCTTGTCGTTAACTGGTGTGACGTTCAGCGTAACTGTTGTGGTTTCAGTGACACCACCAGAAGTGACTGTGTAGGTAAACTCATCCGCACCGTTGTAATCCTGATTCGGCGTGTAAGTAATGGTGCCATCATCGTTGACAACCACACTCCCGTTAGTCGGACCATCTCCAGGTTCGACAGATACAACTGGTGATTGACCTTCGAAGCTATCGTTGTCTAACACATCCAAAATGGTTGGTGTGTCTTCAACGATATCTGCACTATCTGCGACAATGTCTGCAACGGCGTTGACTGTGAAATCAACCGTCTGACTCACTTCCAAACCGCTTGGATCTGTCGCAGTAAACGTTAGCTCTTCAGAACCGTTCCAATCTGCTGTTGGGGTGATAGTTGCAATACCATCAACAATCGAAACTTGAATGTTGCTGTTACCAGAAACACTAAACGTCAGATCGCTGTCTGCATCGTCAACATCGCTAAACGCGTCATTTAAATCGATGGTATAAGGCGTAAAGTCCTCAGATAGAACTTGGTCAGCAATGGTATTCTCAACCACCGGCTTATCGTTTACAGGAGTAACGTTCAGCTTAACTGTTGTGGTTTCGGTCACACCGCCAGAGGTGACTGTGTAAGTGAACTCGTCAGCACCGTTGTAATCTTGGTCTGGTGTGTAAGTAATGGTGCCATCATCGTTAACAACCACACTGCCATTTGCAGGGCCATTGCCCGCTTCGACTGATACCACTGGGGATTGGCCTTCGAAGCTGTCGTTGTCTAACACATCCAAAATTGTTGGTGTATCTTCAACGATATCTGCACTGTCAGCGACAATATCGGCAACAGCATTAACCGTGAAATCAACCGTCTGACTGACCTCTAACCCACTTGGATCTGTCGCAGTAAACGTCAGCTCTTCCGAACCGTTCCAGTCTGCGGTTGGTGTGATCGTTGCGATACCATCAACAATCGATACTTGAATGTTGCTGTTACCCGAAACGCTAAACATCAATTCGCTGTCTGCGTCGTCAATATCGCTAAATGCATCATTTAGGTTAATCGTGTATTCAGCAAAGTCTTCCGGTAGAACTTGGTCTGCAATGGTATTCTCAACCACTGGCTTATCGTTTACAGGAGTAACGTTCAGCGTAACTGTTGTGGTTTCAGTGACACCACCAGAGGTGACTGTGTAAGTGAACTCATCAGCGCCGTTGTAATCTTGGTTTGGCGTGTAAGTAATCGTGCCGTCATCGTTAACAACCACACTGCCATTTGCAGGGCCATTGCCCGCTTCTACCGATACCACCGGCGATTGGCCTTCGAAACTATCATTGCCCAACACATCCAAGATTGTTGGTGTGTCTTCAACAATATTCGCGCTGTCCGAAACAATATCGGCAACGGCGTTAACCGTGAAATCAACAGTCTGGCTAACGCTTTCACCATCAGGATCTGTGGCGGTAAACGTCAACTCCCCAGAACCATTCCAGTCTGCTGTTGGTGTGATCGTTGCGATACCATCAACAATCGATACTTGGATATTGCTGTTACCCGAAACGCTGAACGTCAGTTCGCTATCTAAGTTATCTACATCGCTAAATGCGTTATTCAAGTTAATGGTGTATTCAGCAAAGTCCTCAGGTAGAACTTGGTCAGCAATGGTGTTTTCTACCACTGGCTTATCATTAACAGGAGTTACGTTTAGCGTAACCGTCGTAGTCTCAGTGACACCACCAGAGGTGACTGTGTAAGTGAACTCATCAGCACCATTGTAATCTTGGTCTGGTATGTAAGTAATTGTTCCATCAACGTTTACAACCACATTACCGTTTTCAGGGCCATCTCCAGATTCAACCGTAACAACTGGTGATTGACCTTCGAAGCTATCGTTGCCCAACACATTCAAAATAGTCGTCGTATCTTCAACAATATTCGCGCTGTCCGAAACAATATCGGCAACGGCATTGACGGTGAAATCAACCGTCTGACTGACCTCTAACCCACTTGGATCTGTCGCGGTAAACGTTAACTCTTCAGAACCATTCCAGTCTGCAGTTGGTGTAATCGTCGCGATGCCATCGACAATCGACACTTGAATATTGCTGTTACCAGAAACGCTGAACGTCAATTCGCTATCTGCATTATCAACGTCACTGAACGCGTCATTTAAATCGATGGTATAAGGCGTAAAGTCCTCAGGTAGAACTTGGTCAGCAATGGTATTTTCAACCACTGGCTTGTCGTTTACAGGAGTTACGTTTAGCGTAACTGTTGTGGTTTCAGTGACGCTGCCAGAGGTGACCGTGTAAGTGAACTCATCAGAACCGTTGTAATCTTGGTCTGGCGTGTAGGTAATGGTACCGTCGTTGTTAACAACCACACTGCCGTTAGTCGGACCATCTCCAGATTCAACTGTAACAACTGGTGATTGGCCTTCGAAAGTATCGTTACCCAACACGTTCAAAACGGTTGGAGTGTCTTCAACGATATCTGCACTATCTGCGACAATGTCTGCAACTGCGTTGACTGTGAAATCAACCGTCTGACTCACTTCTAAACCACTTGGATCTTTTGCAGTGAACGTTAGCTCTTCTGAACCGTTCCAGTCTGCTGTTGGTGTGATCGTTGCAATACCATCAACAATTGAAACTTGAATGTTACTGTTCCCAGAAACGCTAAACGTCAGTTCGCTGTCTGCGTCGTCAACATCGCTAAAGGCGTCATTCAAATTAATGGTGTATTCAGCAAAATCTTCTTGTAGAACTTGGGATGGAATAGCATTTTCGGTTGTCGGAGCATCATTAAGTGGATTAACTGTTACCGAAACTTCTGCTTCATCTTCTAATGCACCATCAGAAACTGTGTAGCTAATGATTGCGTCGCCGTTGAAGTTTTCTGCTGGAGTAAAAACAAGCTTACCGTCTACGATCTCAACCGTACCTTGCTCTGCAGGAACAGACGCATTCACTATGGTCAGCGTATCACCGTCAACATCGGTATCGTTCGGTAACACATCAATTGTAACAGGCGTATCTTCGTCCGTCGTAGTGCTGTCATCATTTGCTACTGGTGCATCATTTACAGGGTTAACAGTAACCGAAACCGTTGCTTCATCTGTTAGTTCACCATCAGTAACAACATAAGTGATAGTTGCTTCACCGTTGAAATCTTCAGCAGGTGTAAAAACAAGCTTACCGTCTACGATCTCAACCGTGCCTTGCTCTGCAGGAACAGACGCATTCACGATGGTCAGTGTGTCACCGTCAACATCGGTGTCATTGAGTAGTACATCAATGGTAACTGGCGTATCTTCATTCGTCTCAGTGCTGTCATTATTTGCTACTGGAGCATCATTTACAGGATTAACAGTAACCGAAACCGTTGCTTCATCAGTTAGTTCACCATCGGTAACAACATAAGTGATGGTTGCTTCGCCGTTGAAATCTTCAGCAGGTGTAAAAACTAACTCACCATCAACGATTGCAACGGTTCCCTGTTCTTCAGGTACTGTGGCTGAATCAATTGTAAGGGAGTCGCTATCTTCATCATCGTCATTGGCTAGGACATCAATGGTAATCGAAACGTCTTCGTCTGTTTGAATGTTGTCATCTTCAGCGACCGGAGCAATTGGCGTGACGGCTGGAGAAGTGTTAGGAAGGTTTAAATACAGCTCAGCAAGAGTTAGGCTTTGAGTTTCGGAAAAGCCAAGCGCAGCTAACCCCGTTGTTTCAAACACAGTATCGGCTAGCAATTCTGCTGCCGTGCGCTCTACAGTGCCGCTAGCCTGCAAACTGGAACCATTACTCTCGCCTGCGGCTGGTGCGAATTCTTCGTTTAGCAACGTTGGATCTTGCCCATCTTGAAGTGCGTCAATAATTTGAGCGACATCGTCAGTGACGTCTTGCACCCCTTCTTCTCTTGCGACTTGAACTTGAAGCTTTTCTGGTTCAGCTTCAGTTCTAGCAACAATAAGTTCACCCGGTAACGGCTGTTCGTTTTGAGCTAATGTCTTTAATTGCCCATCCAAACCTATTACTACGATCTGACCACCAAGTGAAACTAAGGATGTACGATCCATATAAACCCCTGACCTTTAAATACTGTCAACATTTTGACCAATGATACTAATTCGTTATATATTGCCCGAAGATATAACGCAATAACAGAGCTTTAACACCAAAAAACAACTTTTAAGTCACATATTATCCATATGAAGTGCCAAACAAATGTATGAGAACTGGATCACTACGTTTTAGTGCCAAAATAGTTCTAACATCATGAAAATATGATCTTTATTCAAAGATTATATTAACACCCATACGGTATAGTGAACTTCAACCGTGCACACTTAAGTATAGCAACTAGTTCCATAGTTGATTGTTAATAGCTTTGTGCGTTAGATTATTGACGCCTATAGAGTTATCCCTAATTTATAAGAATAATTTCTCGCCTTCAGACTTGACTAAATCTAGGAGAATTAAAGTGAAGTGGACTCGTGCCAACGCCCTATGTCTTGGTGTGCTTACCGTTAGCCCAGCTTTCGGGCAAACACTAGAGCAAGCAGTAGAAAACACGCTTATTACCAATCCAGACATCAAAAGCGCGTTTAATGAATTCGTAAGTAAGCAGTATGTGAATGAAGCCTCGAGTGGTGCTTACCTCCCTTCAGTCGATCTGGATGCAGGAATCGGTTATGAAGGTATTAACCCTGCCGAAGGTGGCAGAGACTCAACAGACTTAACTCGAAAAGAAGCAACGGTCACCCTAACCCAACTTATTTGGGATGGTTCAGCAACACTAAACGACATTGATAGAACGGCCGCTGACGCTGAGTCTGTTCGTTATCAACTGCTTGCAGATGCTCAAGATACGGCACTTGAAGTGACCAAAGTGTATCTAGATGCAGTGAAAGCTTATGAAGTATTGACGCTTTCAGAAAACAACCTGAAAGTGCACAAAAAGATCTATCAAGATATCAAAAAACGCGTAGATTCAGGAATTGGCTCAACCGCAGACTTAACCCAAGTAGAAGCTCGCCTAGCAAAAGCTCACGGTAATTTGGTCGCGGCACAAAACAATTTGTTTGATAGTCATACCATCTTTACTCGATTAGTCGGGCAAGCTCCACAAGGACTAATCTTCCCACGAGCTGATCAAAACTTCATTCCATACACAGTGGATGACGCCGTTGACTTGGCATTTGACTCTCACCCAGTGATCAAAATTTCTAAAGCAGACGTTGATTCAGCGAAGTTTCAATACAAGCAATCAAAAGGCAATTACTACCCAACGATCTCGGTAGAAGCCGCACAGACATGGCGTGATGATGCCGCTGGTATCGAAGGAAATAGTGACGAAACGACCGCAATGCTTCGAATGCGTTACAACTTGTATAACGGTGGCAGTGACGCAGCAAATGCCGAGAGTTTTGCTTACCAATTGAACAAAGCTAAAGACTTACGTGAACGCGCATACCGAAATGTTGAAGAAGGCCTTCGTTTGTCATGGAGTGCATTGGATCTGACCCAGCAACAAAAACAATTTTTGTCTGATCACGTAGATTCAGCATCTGAAACCGTTATCGCTTATGAGAAACAGTATCGAATTGGTAAACGTACCCTACTTGATCTGTTGAACACAGAGAATGAACTGTTCGAAGCGCGCAAAGATTACTTAGATGCGAAATACGCTGAGCAATACGCAAAATATCGTGTGATGAACGCAACAGGACAACTATTGAATGCCCTACGCGTAGACGTTCCTACAGAATGGAATCAGAAGGTGGAGTACTAAGACATGCAAGCAGTAAAGATTCTATTCTCACTTGGATTGATTTTGTCTGTGAACCAAGCGTTCGCAGAGGATGAATACGACTACATGGTCACTCCGAATGCACAGCAAATAGCAGATCTTCAAGATGATGACGATGACGGTGTAATTAACGCCAGAGATTTATGCCCGGGAACGCCGCCGACATCAGAGATCGATAACGACGGCTGCGGTGAGTACATTAAATCGTCAGAACAAATGCAAGTTCGCGTGTTATTCGCCAATGATTCTGATGAAATTAACCCAGTGTTCCACCGTCAAATTCGTCAGCTGTCTGAGTTTTTGAACGAATACCCTTCCACATCTATTGAGCTACACGGTTATGCAAGTAAGGTTGGTGGCTCAACCCATAACTTAGACCTATCTAAACGTCGTGCGAACAACGTTCGCTCTGCACTTTTAGGTTACGGTATCGCGGCAAATCGCGTTCGAATAGTAGGTTATGGCGATACTCATTTAGCCCAACAAGGCACGGATGAAGTCAGCCACGCGCTCAACCGCAGAGTGACCGCTTCCGTTGTGGGTTACAAAGGTGAAATAAAGAAAGAGTGGACAATATTTACCACTCTTCCTGAAAATACAATTTAAGGAGCTTCGGCTCCTTTTCTTTTTCAACCTTGCTAAACCGTATTATGCTTTAGGAATCGGCACTTTAGTGGTAATCTACTCGCGTCATAACAATGAGAGTTTTGAAATGAGCAAACTTACATCAGATATCCAAGCAAACCTTGACCTTTTCGTTGCTGAAACCAAAGAAAACCAGTTGGTTTGGGGTCTACGCAATGAAGAAGGTTGGCTATCTTGTGAATCAACTGAATTCGAAAACAGCGAGGTTATGCCTTTCTGGTCTACTAAGGAAGATGCACAAACACACAACGTTGAAGAATGGGCAGATTTCGAAGTACTAGAAATCCCTCTAGATATCTTCGTTGAAGATTGGCTTCTAACTCTTGCAGAAGATGGCGTGCTTGTTGGTACAAACTGGAACGCTCAGCTAGAAGGTAAAGAGGTTGAACCTCAAGATCTAGCTAAACTGTACGTAGGCTAATTCCTAAAGACCTCAGCATCGTGCTGGGGTCTGCTTTATTGTTACTTACCTTTTCGATGTAAAGCTCGACCGAGCGCATAATTTTCTTCATTCCATTATCTATACCCTTCGGCTTTTGTCACAATGACCTGTACCTAATTGGTATATCATTCTGAGCAAACAATATAAAAATAACATAAGGTTACATCACTATGCGTACCCTGCTTTCTTTGCTTGCGTCACTCCTAATCGGCGGTCAGGCAAACGCAAGTGACACTCAAAATATCACCCAATGGCATGCTGTCTATCAAGCTACGATGAAAACAAACGCTAAGTCTGCGCTCAGCATGCTGCAAGATCGTTATCATAGCGCCGATTCTAATAGCGAAAAGTTGTACGTTAGCGGCTTGATTTACGAATACATGTCGAATATTGATCAGCCGTATTATGGAAGCAGTCAAATATTAGAAAACCGCTTTGCCAAGCTTGAGTCCAAATACATTCTTGCACTGACAGAACGAAAAAACGGCAACTACGATACGTCAGTAAACGTTTTTACTTCCTTACTACAAAGTGCAAAACAGCGAAGTGATGAAGAAACTAAAGCATTGATGAACTATCAGCTTTGCTACACGTTGAATCAACAGGGCCAATACCACAAAGCAAGCTTCTTTTGTTCATCATTAAACAATCATTTATCGGGCGATCATCAACAAAATATCCCTTCGGATCTTGCTTTACGTGTTATCGCGAACAACTTTGACTTTCGCGGTGAGTATGAAATTGCACTGAATTTGTACCGTCGATTGCTGACAGAAATGCCGACTCAGAGTGACCCAACCGGTGTTTACAATGACGTTGGTAACTTACTGAGCGAGTTAGGTCAGTTTGAGCAATCCGAACAATACTTAATACAGGCCTTGTTGGCACGCCAACTTGAATCAACACCGCTAGAAGTCGCACAGGTCGAACATAGCTTGGCGGCGATGTATAGCAAGTCTAGGGATTATGAAAAAGCGGTCAGCCACTACAAGAATGCATTGACGCTTCTTGAGGATCTTAACTATCCCTACGGTCAAGGGTTAACTTATCTTGGACTTGGTTCCGCTTATGTTGATTCTGGCGATTTGAAAAGTGCAGTACCTTACATTAAAAGTGCACTTGCATTAGGTGAGCAATACGAAAATATGCGTTTGCAAACTGAAAGCCATCTTACCGCGGGCTTTGCTTATTTGAAGCACGATTCTCTGCGTGAGGCTTTGGAACACGCACAAGCAGCGTTAGAACTCGCCAATAAAAACTCCACATCAGCACTACAAGCCAAAGCTCAGCTGTTGTTGTCGCAGATTTATCAAAAGCGGAATGATTTTTCTAACGCCCTCTCGCACTATCAAAAATACGCAAAGCTCGAACTTGCTAGCCGAGATGCCAACAACGTAAAAGCAATTGAGGCATTGGATCTAACAAAAAGCGAGTACGAATATGAACTTCAACTCGTCAAAATAGACAATGAGCGAAACCTTAAGCTCTTAGAACTTGAGAGGTTAGGTGAACAGCAACGTACTTATAACTTTGTGATTTTCTGTCTGCTTACTGTTTTGCTAGTCGTGCTGTTCGTATTACGCAATACCAAGATCAAATCACGCTTAGATAGGCTTACTGGTTCGTTAAACCGAAGCGCAATCATTGAAAAAATCAGAAATCAAACCGTAAGTGCTCCAGAAGACATGCGTTATGTATTAGCCCTGATCGACTTGGATAACTTTAAACTGCTCAATGACAAGCACGGACACCCGACTGGCGACTTGGTGTTAAAGCACGTGTGTAAAGCGATTCAAGTAAAATTGAATAAAGGCGAATACCTTGGTCGCTTGGGGGGAGAAGAGTTTATCTTAATGTTGAAGAACGTAGATGAGATTGATGTGCCATTCCGTATCCAGAGCCTTCACAAAACTATCTCGGAAAAACAAATTAAGAGCACTAACGATGAAACTCTCAATGTGACAGCAAGCTTGGCCTACCTCTCAACGTCTAAGCCACTCAGTAACTTTGATGAGTTGTATTCGATACTAAACCAAGCTTTGTATCAATCTAAAAAGAACGGACATAATGCCGTGATTGATGCGTATAACGAGCCTATTGATCTTCCGTCTTCTGCTTTTGAATCAACGACTGCATAACGGCGTCTTTGTTGTTTAGATAGTCATCTAAGCCCGCTTTGCGCAGGTCGCAAGACGGGCAATCACCACAACCATCACCGATGATGCCGTTGTAACACGTTAGCGTGTTTTCACGAACTAGTTGCAGCGCATCATATTGATCAGCCAGCGCCCACGTTTCTGCTTTGTTCAACCACATTAGCGGAGTTTTGATTTCAAACTGACGATCCATACCCTTAACCAAGGCACTGTTCATCGCTTTCACGAAATCATCACGACAATCTGGATAGCCACTAAAGTCTGTTTCACAAACACCAGTAATAACAGTTTCTGCGCCAATTTGGTAAGCGTAGATGCCGGCAAGCGTTAGGAACAAAATGTTGCGGCCAGGAACGAAAGAGTTCGGCAAACCGTTTTCTTGAAGTTCATGAGAAACTGGAATGTCGTCACGCGTCAGAGAGCTAATGGCCAGTTCATTCAGTAGGCCAACATCCATCACTTTGTGTGCAGCGACGCCAAGATCTTTTGCAACTTTCTCAGCCACTTCAATCTCCAGCTTATGACGCTGACCATAATCGAATGTGATGGCATGTACTTCGTCAAACTCTTTTAATGCTTGAACCAGACATGTTGTAGAGTCCTGTCCACCACTGAAAACAACGACTGCTTTTTTCATCTTTCTCTCCGAGCTTAAGCAATACTTAGGTATTTATGAGTTTGAACCGACAAACGCCAGTTGCGAGCAACACAGGTATCAATACACAGTTGTGTAGCGCGAGGCTTCTGACTGATAGGCTGAAGTGCGATTACTGTCTTCTCAGCGATGTCTGCTGACGCCAACAACGAATCAAGCTGATCGATGTCTTTTTGGGTACCCACCGGATGTTTGATCTCATTTGCGCGTTCTAATGCACTTTTGAGTACTGGTAGCTTCCCTTTCATTGCGACCTTAGGTGACACTGTCACCCATGTACTTTCTGAAGTTACAACCTCTGAAGTACCACTGGTTTCAATTTGGCATTGGCAACCCATTTCTTCAAATGCAGCCGTCAACGCACGTAAATCATAAATGCATGGTTCGCCACCAGTGATCACAATATGCTTCGCATTGAAGCCCTGCTTTTTGTATTCAGCTACGATGTCTTCTGCCGATGCGAAACACCATGTTGGAGAATCTTCTGTTTTCACCAAGATGTCACCGATCTGGCGCTGGTCTTCTTCTTCTGCGTACCAAGTCTGTTTCGTATCGCACCAAGAACACCCAACCGGACATACTTGCAAACGCACAAAAACCGCCGGCGCACCAGTGAAAACCCCTTCCCCTTGGATGGTTTCAAACATCTCATTTAGCTTATACAACGTAGAACTCACTCAACTCATTATACTTCGAGGCGAAGACCTTAATGGAGAGGCGCACTCAGGTCAATTTAAACCAAAAATAAATTGTTAAAATAGGTTGTTTTGTAGTTTCATACGCAGGTTCCCCATTTTTTAAGGTAAGTAAAGATGTACAAGCTGATCGCCCTAGACATGGACGGCACGTTGCTTAACAGCGACAAAGTAATTTCTGAAGAAAACAAGCAAGCCATTGCAAAAGCACGTGAAGCGGGTGTTACCGTTGTCCTTGCTTCTGGCCGCCCTCTTGAGGGAATGCAAGACAAACTAGACGAGTTAAACATCAACTCGGACGAAGACTTTGTTTTGTACTACAACGGTTCTATGGTGAAAAACATTGGCACCAATGAAATCATCCACCAGCAGATCATTGATGGCAAAGCTGCGAAGAAAATTGCACGTAAAGCGCGCGAGCTTGGCGCTTATGTTCACGCATTCAGCCAAGAACATGGTCTGATCACAGAAGAAAACAACCCTTACACTGACATCGAAGCAAAAATAAATGGCGTAGAAGTCACTGAGATGAACTTTGATGCGCTAGAAGATGATCACGCGATCATTAAAGCAATGATGGTTGCGGAGCCAAGTAAACTAACTGAAGTTATCTCAGCCCTACCAGCAGAGCTAAAACAAGAGTTTACAGTTGTGCAAAGTGCACCTTTCTTCTTAGAGTTTTTGAATCCATCAAGCAACAAAGGCGTTGGTGTTTCGGCAATCGCAGAATACTTAGGCATCAAAGCTGAAGAAGTGATTTGTATGGGCGATGCCGAGAACGACCATCACATGCTTGAATACGCAGGTCTTGGTATCGCAATGGCGAACGCAATGGAAGAAACCAAACAAATCGCAGACTACATCACAGTAAGCAACGACGACCACGGTGTAGCAAAATCGATCGAGAAATTTGTGCTTAACGCGTAATCCTCTGAATCGATCTGAATTGATGTAAAAAAGCCTCGCATTTGAGCGAGGCTTTTTGTTATCCATTTTCTAGCTAAGCGCCATGTTTCGCACGTTTTCCACACGTCAGCTTTCTAGCTAGCGTAATAAAAGTCAGCATTAGCAACGGGGAATGGAACGTATTAAAGACCAGAGACCAGAACCCACTGAACGAAACCGTTGTTCCCAAGTAGAGGTAAAGTTGATCAACCAACAACAAGGCCAAAATAACGAACAACATCTGCTGGCGCTCAAATCGAATATCCGACTCTTTAAATGTCATAACCAGTGCAGACGCTGTAATTAAAATCGCTAACCAACTGGTGAACACAGGCAATGGCCAGATAACAGAGATCACCGCCGTAATTGCTGTCATGGTGAACCAAACCCCTTTCGAGGTGAGCAGTCTATCGACGTCTATTTCTGGATTGTCTTCCAAACGTAAAACATGCCATGCCACTAGAACACCCAGCAACGCACCAACAGACATATCCAGAATAAACGCAGTCCCCAAGAAGAACTTGCAGAACATTACAGTTAAAGTGACCAAGCACGTCAACAAAGTGACTCGATTTAATCCAAAACTCTTCGTTCTTTGGAATAAGAAGGTCATCACACAGAACCAAATCGCGATCGGCAAGCTTGGGAAACTAAAGCCAAAGCTATGCGTTAACTCTGTGATCGGCATATAAACGTGCGGTCTTGGTAGCGAGAACCCCTGCTGCGCAACCAATACCATCAGAGAAGTCGCAGTGATTGAGAAAAATAGACGGTAAACGAAACGGCTATCAAACTTCATCATGACAAACGGGAACAAGAACAGCAGGAACGTCGGATTACTGATACTCGTTACCAATTTCGCAACTTCACAGGCTGTTTCACGGCTTGCTGACGAAAATGACGCGATCCAGCTTTGTAGATCAACCATCCAAGAAAGCTCAAGTTGACGAAAACCCGGTGCGGAGTCTATCAACTGATCAACATAGACGACTGATTGATCTGTTGCTCGCGAATAAAATTCAGCCACCTCTTTCCACTGCGAAGGATAACGGTATAGAGAAGCTGACATGTTGCTCGGGTTTGCAATCATTGCAGAGGCGACTTCTACGCCATAATGCGGTGCAAACCAAATTGGAAGCTCGTTCCCATCTAAAGTGTTGGTCATCGAAAACGCAATCACTTCTGAATCAGAGACACAATCATAGAATACGGCTGTATCCGTTCTACCTAGCTCCTCGCCGACAGTGACAACTAAGCCGGTTTCTTCCCAAGTTTCTCGTTGAGCCGCGAGTTTTGGTGACTCACCTTCAATAACAGTGCCACCAGGAAGAGAAATCTTATTGGTTAATATTTCATGGATTAAAACCAGTTTGTCATCTGCGCGGACAATACAAAGCGCCCCTTTTACGTCTTCAGGAAGAGGATTCGCGGCAGATGTAGGAGATACAAACAAAGAAATGGAATACAGGATGAGAAAAAACAGCTGTCTCAGCACAAAATACGACCTTTAACAAAAAAGAAGAATCACTCAGCTATGATGGCAGGATTACCAATATTTTTCGACATAAATTAAGTAACCAGTTGTACGTTTAGCACACATGTCAAAAAACGCTTTGCGACACTCCTCAAAATAGTTCTGACAAAAATCAGACATAACTCGAAATATTGGCTGCGATTTTGCCAGTTATATTAAGTTAACGTCAGAGGAATTTACGTGGATTTTACGCCTTCTCAGAATTGAAACAATAAAGAGAGCTTATTGTCGACAACAAATAAACTCTCTTTATGGTTCAGTTATGCATTTACAGCTTTAACCATGCATCTGTCCAAGCTGAGCCCACACCCGGCTCATAAGCACTTGGAGTTGAGCCACACCACAAACTGTTTGGCCAAGCCTTACACTGGTAACTTGCACCATTATTCGTCACTACATCCCCTGCAGAGTAATTCGTACCCGCTTGGTAAGCATCACCTGAAGATGGCGACGTTGGTGGCGTAGACTCTGTTGGAGGATTAGTCCCAGAACAATCTGAGCTGCTTATTGACTGCCATACTCCCCATGGACCAGATTCTGATGGGTTATCGCCTTGAGTCCACCACTGCGCTTGCCATAATTGACCAGCCCAAGTAACGGTTTCACCCGTGTTGTATACGCCACTCGCTTTCCATTCATTGTCACAACTACCAGAAGGCGGTGTCGTTGTTCTAGTGGCGGAAGCTGTAGCCACTGCTTGGTATGTAGTACTGGTTTTATCGATGCCAAAAGCCAAAGCGACGCTCGCCTCACCTGCTTGAGAAGCGCCAAACTCCACATCGACACGACATGAGCTTCCTGCATTGAGTGTCGATTGTGCACATTGGTCTCTGGTGATCATCGCAGATTTCGTGACACCAGAACTTTGCAGTCCCACACTTTCGACAGTAAACGCAACATTACCGATATTTTGAATACTGAAACTGTGTTGCTTCAGCTCGCCCACTTTAAAAGAACTCAAAGTCTGATTTGCCGTGTAACCAACAGAAACATTATCTGTCGGAGGCGTTGTCGTACCTACTACGCCATCAACAAAACTGCGTAACGCCGCAATGTCGCTATACACTCCATACTTACCCGGTCGGGCACAACCTATACCCCAACTGACGATACCTAGCTGAGTGACGAGACCGTTGTTCTTAAAGACGATAGGACCGCCGCTGTCTCCCTGACAAGAATCAATGCCACCTTGCGGAACACCCGCACAGAATGATACGGAGCCAACTGTGGTGTAATTGCCGCCAGCTTGTCGACAAGTCGCATCAGAGACCAGAGGAACATCCACTTCTTGTAGCGCGGTTGGTGAACTGCCCCCCTCCGAAGTTCGACCTAAGCCAGCGACGGTTAACCAATCACCGACGCCTGCATATTGCGAGACACTGCCTGCGGCTATATCCACTTTCGCAACACCAGAGGGAATTGAAGTGAGCTTAAGCAATGCGATGTCGTTAGAAAGCGTAGAAGCATTATAAGAAGGATGAACATAGATCTGGCTGACGTTGGAACGTACACCATCAGTACCGTTATAAATCACACCACCAATTTTTACTGCTATTTGATTTGGTGTGTCACCGTCAACACAGTGAGCAGCAGTGAGTACGAAACCATCCCCAATATAACTCGCCCCGCAGAAAGAACGATTACCATTGCGGCTGACTATCTGCGTATAAAATTTCCAGTCATTGGGGTTTGCCGTGATACCCCCCACGATATCGGGCTGAATTTTAATGTTTTGTGTATCCGTGACTTGATCTGCGCTTGCCAACATTGGCAATAACGCCGTTGCAAGTAAGGTTTTTGATAGATTCAATGTTATTTTCCTCTTGTTTTATGAGGCACTATTCATGTGCCACTTACAAAACAAGCAAACAAAAACAACATCACCAATTTGGATGAGAATGAGTCACCGCACATTGCGACGAAACCAATAGCAAATACTGACTAGTAGACTCAACTTTTGCACCGTCAGATTACATAAGTCACTAACTTACCGTCTTAGCAACGCATTAATTAACTTTCAGATAACGACTTTCTTAACCAATGAATATGATGCCCAAAACCTTGGTTCTCGTAGAGAGAAATTGCTGTCTGGTTAAAGTCCCAAACCTCAACAAACATCTGTTTCACTCCGTAATCGACGAATGTCGCCTCTATCTTTTCAATCAAAGCCTTCGCAGTGCCTTGCTTGCGATACTCGGGTAAAACGTAGAGCTCATCAACGCTTCCCATCATCACGGGTTTGCTAACCGTAGAAATAAGCTCGCAAAAGTGCCCTGAAACAAAGCCGATGATCTCACCCTCTACTCTAGCGACATACACCAAACATTCTGGGTTATCGAGATAACGAGCAATGCTCTTTTCTTGTTCGATTTCTTCTGCGGTTTTAAACAGCTCTGGGGATTGGATATGGTGCTCATCATGCAGCTCGAACATCAAATCATTAAGTTGTTCAAGATCGTCAAAAAGCGCTGGTTTGATTACAAAAGTAGACATAGGAAAAGAAGCCAAAAACAGGAATCCATATAGTGTGTGTTTAAACATGCATTTAGGCAAGCAAGAATGCAAAAGCCTCTTGCCGACAAAGCAAGAGGCTCCGGTGTTTGTGCTTGCTCCTAGGTAAGCTAAGGGCGCACTTAATTAAGATCTTACTTAACTAGCCACGTTTAAGCACTCGCTCGATTTCGCCTAAACTGGATGGATCATCAATGGTTGATGGCACCACGTATTGTTCACCATCGGCTATTTGACGAATGGTTCTTCGCAAAATTTTACCTGAGCGAGTCTTTGGCAAACGGTCAACAACCAGCGCATGTTTAAAGCACGCTACTGCGCCAATCTCGTTGCGCACTTTGCCCACCAACTCACCTTCTAGTGTTAGATCATCAATCTTCACACCATCTTTAAGAACCACGAAGCCAAGTGGTAGCTGACCTTTTAACTCATCGTGGATACCGACTACCGCACACTCCGCAATCGCAGGGTGACCACCAACGATTTCTTCCATCTCGCCAGTAGACAGACGGTGACCTGCGACGTTAATTACGTCATCAATACGACCCATGATAAACAGGTAACCATCTTCATCTAGGTAACCGCCATCTCCCGATACGTAGTAACCCGGAAATTGACTTAGATAACCGGTCTCAAAGCGGTCATGATTGCGCCAGACCGTCGGTAAACAGCTTGGTGGCAATGGGCGCTTCAAAGCCACAAAACCTTGCTGATTTGCACTTACTGACATGCCCATTTCGTTCAGAATCTCGACCTGATAGCCAGGTATCGGCTTGGTAGCGGAGCCTGCTTTTACTGGCATTACCTCGATACCAGTCGGATTGCCCGCGATAGCCCATCCAGTCTCGGTTTGCCACCAGTGGTCAATGACCGGCTTATCTGCTTTGCTTTCGACCCATTCTAGCGTTGGTGGGTCAAGGCGTTCGCCTGCCATAAAGATAGAGTCGAGGTTGGACAAGTCGTATTGCTTAATGAACTCGCCTTCTGGGTCTTCTTTCTTAATTGCACGGAAAGCGGTTGGCGCGGAGAAAAGCACGTCCACTTTGTATTCGTCACAAACACGCCAGAATGCACCGGGGTCTGGAGTTCTCACCGGTTTGCCTTCGAATAGCACAGTTGTACAACCATGAATCAGCGGCGCGTACACGATGTAGGAGTGACCAACGACCCAACCTACATCCGATGCAGCCCAGAACACACCATCTTGAGGGATGTTATAAATCGACGTCATCGAATATTTCATCGCAACGGCATGACCACCATTATCACGCACCACGCCTTTTGGTTTCCCTGTTGTGCCAGAGGTATACAGAATATAAAGAGGATCTGTCGCAAGCACAGGGACACATGCATGAGGCAAAGCTTGCGCGTATTCTTGCTGCCAATCTAAATCACGCTCAAGGTTAAGTTCGGCTTCGCACTGCGGACGTTGAAGAACAAAGACTTTCTCTGGCTTACAACGGCTGTCCATAATGGCTTTATCGACCATGGGTTTGTATGGAATCACCTTATTAATTTCGATACCACAAGACGCCGTCATGATGACTTTGGGTTCCGCATCTTCAATTCGAACGGCGAGCTCATTCGGGGCAAAACCGCCAAACACCACCGAATGAATCGCGCCCAATCGAGCACACGCCAGCATCGCCATTGCCGCTTCTGGGATCATCGGCATGTAGATGACCACACGATCGCCTTTGGTTACGCCTTGGTTAGAAAGCATGCCCGCGATCTTTGCCACTTGGTCGCGCAGAGCTTGATAGCTGTAAGTTTGTTTTTGCCCCGTTACTGGCGAATCATAAATCAGTGCGGTTTTATCGCCTCGCCCTTGCTCGCAATGATAATCCAATGCGAGCCATGAAGTGTTCAATACGCCATCAGAAAACCAACGTTCAATCCCATGTTCGTCAGCTTGTAAAATGGTATTTGGCGCTTCAAACCAATCGACGTTTTCAGCTTGAGCACGCCAAAAGTTTTCCGGTTCATTTTGTGCCCAAAGGTATTCTTTTTGATATGCAGACATATTGCTTCCTCCAGTATGTCCTGACATTGCTTTTTAATACCAATCGCATTAATTAGATGTTCAGAAGATTGCGTAGGTAAAACTGCTTAGAACAAGGCAAAGATTGCAGCTAGCTAGTTGCTCTACCTACAAGATCTTTAACGAAGTTATCAGCGGTTTTAACAAGCAAGAATCATCAAATAATTGATGTGGTTGGTATAAGTATCACTACCATGCAATTGTGTTATTCAAAGACATTGGAGGGAACACGCACAAAGCCCTCCATCAGTATTCTCGCGCTGCGGCTCATGATGGCTTTCTCAACCACCCAACCTTGTTCTGTTTGTTTGGCTTTTGCCCCCACCTTAAGCGTTCCTGATGGATGCCCAAACGTCACAGATTCTTTCTCTCCGCCACCAGCCGCTAAGTTGACTAAAGTCCCCGGGACGCATGCCGCCGAGGCAATGGCGACCGCAGCGGTTCCCATCATGGCGTGGTGAAGCTTGCCCATAGATAAAGCCCGGACGAGAATATCGACCTCACCTGCTTCTACGGTTTTACCGCTCGACGATAAATAGGATTTAGGCTGGGAAACAAACGCAATCTTTGGCGTATGTTGACGTGTTTGAGCCTCTTCGAGCGAATCAATAAGCCCCATTTTCAACGCGCCATGAGCACGAATGGACTCAAACCTCGCGAGCGCAAATTCATCATTATTGATGTTATCTTGAAGCTCAGTGCCTTGGTAACCGAGCGCTTCTGCGTCTACGAAGATCGTCGGTATGCCTGCGTTGATGAAGGTGGCATTGAAGGTCCCAACATCTGGCACGACCAAATCGTCTACTAGATTACCGGTTGGAAACATGCTGCCTTCGCCATCAGCAGGGTCGACAAAATCAACTTGGATTTCTGCTGCAGGGAACGTCACTCCATCAAGCTCAAACTCCCCTGTTTCTTGAACGAAACCATTTACGATTGGCACATGAATCAAAATGGTTTTTCCAATATTTACCTGCCATACACGAACGGTGACGATGCCATTTTGGGGAATATGTTCTTCGTCGATCAACCCTGCATGAATGGCGAAAGGTCCGACTGCAGCAGAAAGGTTGCCACAGTTACCACTCCAATCGACAAACGGCTTATCTATCGATACTTGCCCGAACAGGTAATCAACGTCGTGATCAGCTCGCTCACTGCGCGACACAATCACAGTTTTACTAGTGCTGGAAGTCGCGCCGCCCATACCATCAATTTGTTTGGCATACGGATCCGGACTGCCAATCACACGAAGTAGCAGCTTGTCTCTTGCTTCGCCTACGACTTGCGCTGGCTGTGGCAAATCTTCAAGGTTGAAGAACACACCTTTGCTCGTACCGCCGCGCATGTAAGTCGCCGGGACTTTGATTTGGCTTTTCTTGCTATCCATATCTTGCTCCGTTATTGCGCTATCTATTGCGAGAGGAAATCTTGAGCAAAGCGCTGTAACACACCGCCCGCTTTGTAGACGTGAACTTCATCTTCGGTATCGAGTCGACAAGTCACCGGCACATCAACCTTGTCGCCATTCGCACGAGTAATCACCAGCGCCAAATCAGCACCAGGAGTGATATCGCCGATAACGTCATAAAGTTCAGTGCCATCTAATTCGAGCGTCTTTCGGTTCACGCCATCTTTAAATTGCAGAGGAAGCACGCCCATGCCAACTAAATTGGTACGGTGAATACGCTCAAAACCTTCAGCGACAATGGCTTCTACACCCGCCAAGCGAACGCCTTTCGCCGCCCAATCTCGCGAAGAGCCTTGACCATAATCCGCACCTGCGACCACGATAAGCGGCTGCTTGCGATTCATGTAAGTCTCAATAGCTTCCCACATGCGTGTCACTTTGCCTTCAGGCTCGACCCTCGCTAACGATCCTTGCACGACTTCGCCATTTTCCTTGACCATTTCATTGAACAGTTTCGGGTTAGCGAAAGTGGCGCGCTGCGCGGTTAAGTGATCGCCTCGGTGAGTCGCGTATGAGTTAAAATCTTCTTCTGGCACGCCCATCTTCGCGAGGTATTCGCCTGCGGCGCTGCTTGCCAAAATTGCGTTTGATGGCGACAAATGGTCGGTTGTAATGTTGTCGCCTAAAACGGCAAGAGGACGCATTGAAGACAAAGTCCGCTCACCAGCCAGTGCACCTTCCCCCTCTTTTTGCCAGTAGGGAGGTCGACGGATATACGTACTCATCGGACGCCAATCGTAGAGCGGATTCGGATTGCGAGTCTCATCATTCAGTTTGAACATTTGAATGTAGACTTGATTAAATTGCTCTGGCTTAACGTACTCACCCACCACAGCATCAATTTCTTCATCCGTTGGCCACAAGTCATTGAGATAAACCGGCTTGCCGTCTTTGTCTGTGCCTAAAGAGTCACGTTCGATATCAAAACGAATCGTACCAGCTAACGCGTAAGCAACAACCAAAGGTGGCGATGCTAAGAACGCTTGTTTTGCGTAAGGATGAATTCGACCATCAAAGTTGCGATTCCCAGAAAGTACCGCCGTTGAATACAGATCTCGGTCGATGATTTCTTGTTGGATTTTCGGGTCAAGTGCGCCGCTCATGCCGTTACAGGTTGTACACGCATAAGCCACGATACCAAAACCAAGCTTCTCCAATTCAGGAAGTAAGCCAGACTCTTCAAGGTAGAGTCGAGCAACTTTAGAACCCGGAGCAAATGAAGACTTGACCCAAGGTTTGCGCACCAAGCCAAGCTCATTCGCTTTCTTAGCGACAAGACCAGCCGCCACAACGTTTCTTGGGTTACTGGTATTGGTACAAGAAGTAATCGCCGCGATGATCACCGCGCCATCTGGAAGTTCGCCTTCCTTCTCTTGCCACTCGCCAGAAACACCACGTTCAGCAAGCTCTGCGGTAGGTAAACGACGATGAGGATTAGATGGGCCTGCCAAATTGCGCCCGACTTGGGACAAATCGAACTCAAGCACACGTTCGTAAACGGCAGTATCTAAATCATCCGCCCACAGACCGGTTTGCTTGGCGTACTTCTCTACCAAGTCGACCTGTTGATCATCGCGCCCCGTCAGTTTGAGGTAATTAATGGTCTGCTCATCAATGTAGAACATCCCGGCGGTTGCGCCGTATTCTGGCGTCATGTTTGAGATGGTTGCGCGGTCGCCAATGGTTAGGTCTCGCGCCCCTTCGCCAAAGAATTCGAGATAGGATGAAACCACACGTTCATTGCGCAGGAACTCGGTAATCGCCAACACGATATCGGTAGCGGTAATACCCGGTTGACGCTTACCAGTCAGCTTCACGCCAACAATGTCTGGCAGACGCATCATCGACGGGCGACCAAGCATAACCGTCTCTGCCTCTAGACCGCCGACACCAATCGCAATAACGCCAAGAGAATCAACGTGAGGTGTGTGACTATCTGTGCCGACACAAGTATCGGGATAAGCAATGCCCTGCTTGGCTTGCACAACCGGAGACATTTTCTCCAAGTTGATTTGGTGCATGATGCCGTTACCCGCAGGAATAACACTGACATTCTCAAACGCCGTTTTGCACCACTCGATAAAGTGGAATCGGTCTTCGTTTCTGCGCTCTTCTATCGCGCGGTTTTTCTCAAACGCCTCTGGGTCAAAGCCTGCGTGTTCAACTGCCAGTGAATGGTCAACGATCAACTGCGTTTCAACCACAGGGTTTACTTTCGCTGGGTCACCGCCTTGTTCGGCAATCGCATCACGCAGACCAGCGAGATCGACTAATGCCGTTTGTCCAAGGATGTCATGACAAACCACGCGCGCCGGATACCAAGGGAAATCGAGGTCACGCTTGCGTTCAATCAACTGCTTTAAGCTATCAGTGAGCGTACTTGGATCGCAACGACGAACCAACTGCTCTGCTAAAACGCGTGAGGTGTATGGGAGCTTTTCATAGGCTCCAGGAGAAATATCGTTAACTGCTTCTCGGGTATCAAAATAATCGAGTTGGGTTCCCGGGAGCGGCTTACGATATTGAGTATTTATATTTGTGGTGATGCTCATGGGCTTGCTTCCGCTTTAGTGTACATCTTGTGCCTGAACGCACCGCGATACTGTTTTTGAAATGGATTCGCGGTGAAAGAGACGCCCCTTGTGAATGCCATGCAAGATGAAACTCACAAAGAGGCGTCACGCGCTAGCGTTGTTCGATTGGCACCCAGTCTTGATGATCCGGTCCGGTATAATCCGCACTTGGGCGAATGATTCGATTGTTCGCGCGTTGTTCATACACGTGCGCCGCCCAACCTGTCAGTCGGCTCATTACAAAGATTGGCGTAAACAATTTGGTCGGAATATCCATGAAGTGGTAAGCCGAAGCATGGAAGAAGTCGGCATTACAGAACAGACCTTTCTCACGCTTCATGACGGATTCCACTCGCTCAGAAACCGCGTAAAGATGCGTGTCACCCACCTCTTTTGATAACGCTTCTGACCAACGCTTGATCAGTGCATTACGAGGATCACTTTCGCGATAAATCGCATGCCCAAAGCCCATGATTTTGTCTTTGTTCTCTAGCATCTGAAGAATGTTTGCTTCTGCTTCATCTGGCGTTTGCCAATCTTGAATCATCTCCATCGCCGCTTCGTTTGCACCGCCATGAAGTGGACCACGCAACGTACCGATAGCAGCCGTAATACAAGAATGAAGATCAGAAAGCGTCGAGGCACACACGCGCGCCGCAAATGTTGAGGCATTAAACTCATGCTCTGCATAAAGAATCAAAGAACAGTGCATCACCTTTTTGTGCGTTTCGCTTGGTGCTTTATCAGTAAGCAGTTTTAGGAAGTAGCCACCAATGCAGTCTTCGCTGTTATCGTGTGTTTTGATTCGTACGCCATCGTGGCTGAAGCGATACCAGTAACAAATGATGGCAGGGAAAAGCGCCAGCATTCGCTCAGTAGCATGGAGCTGTTGCTCAAAGTCCATTTCTTGCTCTAAGTTACCCAGCATAGAGCAACCTGTACGCATAACATCCATCGGGTGAGCATCAGCAGGAATCAGTTCTAACGCCTGTTTAAGCTCCGCGGGTAAGCCACGCAGACTCAATAGATGTGTCTTGTAGGCGTCTAGCTCTTGTTGATCAGGTAAGTGACCGCGTAACAGCAAATGCGCCACTTCTTCAAATTGAGCATGATTTGCCAAGTCCGTAATATCGTAACCACGATACGTTAGACCCGTCCCCGTTTTACCGACAGTGCATAAAGCTGTGCTTCCAGCGCTTTGACCGCGTAGACCTGCGCCACCTATCTCAGCTTTCTTTTCTACAGAATGAGGCATTGTTGAACTCCTTTTCTGTCTGATTTGGCTCTCTTAATGGGCTCTTTTGAATCAGACAATTTTCACGTTATTGGATTAGAGATTCCGTTTATCTATCTTTTTCTTGGGCTTCCGTTTTTTTCTTTGTTGACCTTATTTACCCTCCGAAAACAGCTTGTCTAACTTATTCTCGTAGTCGTGGTAATTAAGGTGCTCATACAGCTCTTTTCGTGTCTGCATTGAATCAAGCAACGCTTCTTGGTTGCCAACTTCTAGTAAGTGTTTGTAAACCATCTCAGCCGCTTTGTTCATTGCACGGAATGCGCTCAATGGGTACAAAACCATATCCACTTTGGATTGGGCTAACTCTTCACAGCCGTATAACGGCGTTTGTCCAAATTCAGTAATGTTGGCAAGAATTGGAACGTGCTTCCCTGTCGCGTCTTCGAGCGCTGCCGAGAACTGTTGATATTGGTCGAGCTGATTCATTGCCTCAGGGAAGATCATATCTGCGCCCGCCTCCACACATGCAATCGCTCGTTCAATCGCGCTATCCATGCCTTCCACCGCTAACGCATCAGTACGAGCCATAATGACAAAGCTCTCGTCATTACGCGCATCCACCGCCGCTTTCACTCGGTCGACCATTTCTTGTTGGCTAACAATCGCTTTGTTTGGGCGATGACCACAACGCTTTTGCGCCACCTGATCTTCCATGTGTACTGCCGCCGCTCCCGCTTTTTCCATCGCTTTAATAGTGCGAGCAATATTAAAAGCACCACCAAAGCCGGTATCGATATCAACCAATAACGGCAAATCACACGCGTTGGTGATACGGTCTACATCTACTAAGACATCGTTCAGTGTCGTAATGCCAAGATCTGGCAAGCCGTAAGACGCGTTAGCGATGCCGCCACCCGACAAATAGATAGCTTGGTGACCCAAATTTTTAGCCATCATGGCGCAGTATGGGTTAATGGTGCCAACGATCTGCAGCGGGTTGTTTTGCTCAATGGCGAGTCTGAACTTCGCCCCCGGAGATAAGCTCATGACAATTTCCTTCTAGTCTTGTTCTCTATCTTTACTTTCAGAATGTAAAATCTGTAATTCGATAAGTTTTCGGCTGCCTGAGATGTGCCTTCTCATCAGCATTTCTGCCAACTCTTCATCACGGTTGCGAATCGCTTGCAGAATGAATTTGTGTTCGTTGAGTGCTTCATTAGGACGAGATTGCGCACGCGGTGATTGGTAGCGATACATGCGCAACAAGTGATACAGTTCGTCGCAAAGCAGAGAGATAAGCTTGCTGTTTCTGCTCGCTTGAATGATTCGATAGTGGAAATCGAAGTCACCATGCTGGTGGAAGTAAGACGATCCTTCAACTTCGTCGATATGTTTGGAATGTGTCGACAATAGCATTTCCAAACTGAGTAATTCTTCTTGAGTGATATAGCGAGCCGCAAGTCTGGCAGCCATACCCTCTAATGCTTCGCGGACTGAATACAATTCGATGAGTTTTTCTGGAGAGAAAGTGATAACGCGAGCGCCAACATGCGGAATGCGCTCAATCAAGCCAAGCCCTTCAAGACGCATCATAGCTTCACGTAAAGGACCTCTACTCACTTGATATTTCTTGGCTAATTCAGGCTCTGAGATTTTACTGCCCGGTTCAATTTCACCACTCACAATCGCTTCCACTAACGATTCGGTCAGCGATTCAGATTTAGTGTGCTCCTTCTCAGAGACAATCACTTTATGACGAGTTTTCAATTCTGTATTCATATTCAAGGCACTCGTATTTAGAAATCAAAGTGTCAACAATTTGTTAACTTGAATATAAAATAGACGATCAGATTGTCGACAATCAAGCAAATTGTCGACAATTTAGACTAAGGCATAGTGTTATTGAGTGATTTATGAGTGAAATAACATTCAGTTCGATAAGAGCAAGCTGAAATTGTCGACAATAAAAACCCAATAAATTCAGCAGGTAAAAAGAATTAGGGAGCACAACAGCTCCCTACTTGGGTTTAATTTGCTAACGAACGGTCGGATTTATCTAGTTGACCAGCTTGTAGGTTAAGTCTTTTTCATCCAACAAACCGGATTCAACGAGGTTTCTCTCTAGCATCATATCTTGCAGTTGTTTCAGCGAATTGATGTTGCCGTAACTGCGGCGGATCTGGTCAAACGCTTCTTCCAGTTGCGGTAAGTTTTGCGCATTCATCTGATCAGTAGTTGCTTCAGAAGCCGCCAAGAACCACTCCACATCCTTGGTGATTTCTTGCACTTGAATCAGGCTTTCACGCAATTTCGCTTGGTAGTGCTCCACCTCTTTGATGGCAGAAAAGAACTCCGTCCAAGCTTGCATGTTATCGATAGCCGATGTGGAAGACATGGTGGTTTTATTGAGTTTCACACGGGATTCATTGATCGCCTCTTTAAGCTTGAATAAACGCAAACTGAGCTCATCAGAACGCTTTGGTAACAACTTCACCTCGTACTTCACTAACTTACGAATCGCATGAATGTGTTCATCACGCTTACGCGCAGAAAGCGCCAGGAACTCGTGATCGACTTTTCCTACCGAGTTGGTTTTAAGCTGCTTGCGAGCAGATTCAATTTTTTTGTTAAGAAGAGATTTAACGCCTTTCTTTGAGCCCTCTTCCCACGCTTTACGAGATGCTGCTTTTAACGCTGCACCACCTGCGACTTCCAACAGGGCTGCCCCCTCTTTCGAGCCGGGAAATGGAATCATCCCGATACCAGTCCTTACCCCTTTTTGCGCAATATCCATCGCGACCATTTTCTTGTCACGTTTTACCCAGTTCTTGGCAGATTGGTATTTATTACCGAATTTTCTCGCCCAACTTTTGTGATATGACTTACTGTCCTTTTCTACATTTTGCAAAAATTCTTTCGCCATCTTTTTTGCATTTTGACTCGTCATAAAGAACTCCTTTTCTTTTAATAAATCGAATAGCGAATAAGATCTAATACTGCTATTTTTTGAGTAATTTGATTAATAATAGTATTTATATTTCAAATTTTTATTATTGAAAAGTTCAAGCATAAGGATATGCAATGGCTGATAAATACAGCAGTTCGGCTAGTTTGATGTCTGCAAAAGACTCAAGTAATCAAGAACATATCATAAGTAATGCAACAATAAAGCAAGCCTTATCAGAGCCCTTTGAAATCAAAGCAATGCTGGTATCCAGTGGCTTTGACATGCAAGATCAACTAGGTCAGTTCCTTACAATAAACCGTTATTTCAACGAATCTGGCAGCAATACACTCAATCGTTCCTACAATGGAGTTGTGACATTGATCCAACATTTAGGAATGGATTCTAATTTGCAAAATCACCAATACGAAATAACGCTCAAACCGTGGTTTTGGTTATTAAAACACACACATTCTTTCCGGGTTTATCAAAATCAATCCACACAAGAAATTGTCAGTGATATTTTCGATAACGCAGGTTTCAAAGGTAACTATAAAATATCCAGCATGCCTTCGACCAAGCGTGAATATTGTTTGCAATATAATGAATCGGATTTTGACTTCGTTTCTCGCCTACTCGCTGAGGAAGGCGTTCATTATTATTTTGAGCATGCGAGTGGTTCACACACCATGATTTTGCAAGATGCTCAAACCCCATTTGATAAAGCCAGCACTGCAAAATTTGATATGAAGGAAACGCCGACAGGCTCACTTCCTTTACTTGAAGATTGGTGCCCTACCGTTGCTTTTCATGGCGCGAGTGTCGAGCTATCAAGCTACGATTATTCGCAGACGAAACTCATCACTAGCGGCAGTAAAACCTCCAGCAATACCATTGCCAACAACACTAAACTCGTCAACACGCGTTACCCGACTTTGGGTATCAGCGGTGATATGACGGATCTCTCAAGCAATCTTGCCAAACGTCGAATCGAGTATGTTGAGCAGGATTACCAAAGTGTCATTGCCAGCGCAAAACATGATCTCTTCGAGCTCGGTACTTACTTCTCGCTCTCAAGCCATCTAGACAAAGATCAACTTGGTGACTTTTCGGTCATTAGCATGGAAGTGGAATACACTGAAAATGCACAGAGCAGCACCAGACTGAAAGTGATCCCAAAAGATACTCCTCACTACCCTCAGCCTCGCTCAAAACAAGTGGTTCAGGGCTTGCAAAGCGCAGTCGTTGCTGGCTCAACCGCGGGTGATATTAATCAGGACGAACAAGGTCGCGTGCGTATTCAGTTCCAATGGGATACAGACGCAAGTGGTGACAAAACCAGTTGCTATGTTCGTGTCGCACAAATGCTTGCGGGAAGTGGTTACGGTGCTCAGTTTGTGCCGCGTGCCGGGCAAGAAGTTCTGGTCTCTTTCATTAATGGCGATCCAGATAGACCAATCATCACGGGCAGCGTCTACAACAGCAAAAATGCCCCACCATACGCAGAAGCCAATACAACAAAGTCTGGCATCAAAACCCAGCTTTCCGGTGAAAGCAATGAGCTCTACTTCGATGACAAAAAAGACAATGAATTGCTTTACCTTCACGCAGCCAAAGACCTGACACAAGAAGTTGAAAACAACCAAACCGAAACCATCAAGGGTGAATTAAGCCAGACGGTCACCAAAGCAGTATCTGTGTCTACAGAAGACAACTACTCGCTGAGCGTAACCAAAGCATTAAGCGAAAAAGCCAAGTCGATTTCGATTGAAGCTGACGATTCTATCGAGCTCAAAGTTGGCTCAAGCAAAATAACCCTGTCCTCATCATCCATTGCCATTGAAGCTACCAATATCGACATCAAAGCCAGCAGCGCACTGAATTTGGAAGGGACCAACGTCACCAGCAAAGCCACTTCAGCCAACAAAGTTTCTGGCACCACGACGGCGCTTGAAGCAACCAGCTCAAACAGCATTTCTGGCTTGAGTATTTCCATCAAAGCGGACACCACGCTCTCTGCTGAAGGCTCTTTGAGTGCGGAGTTTAAATCGGGTCTCAAAGCGACATTTGATGGCGGCGTAATGGGTGAAGTAAAAGGCGCAATTGTAAAGGTTAACTAATGAAATATAAGAAAATTCCATACCAGACGGCTGGGCAAATACTACCGAGATTCAAAGCCAGTGACGAGGCCAAAGCTCTGCTCGACGAAGAAGCCAGCATCAGCGATGCAATTCAATCGCTCAAAGACAAAGAGCTCTACAACGATCTCGTTCAGTTTTTGACGCACGCTCTACCCGTCCGGGAGGCAATCTGGTGGGGAGCGTTGTGTTTAAATCAACGCAATGAGGAATGGTCACCCCTTCAAAAACAAAGTGTCGAAACTTGTATGGCTTGGGTGCGTTCACCCTCCGAAGAATTGCGCCGCAAAGCCGAACATCTCTCTCATCGATTGGAGCTGAATTGCGGCCCATCTTGGCTTGCTCAAGCGGTATTTTGGAATGGTTCTGGCAGCATCGTTGCACCAGATATTCCACCCGTTATGCCTGATCCATTTCTGTACGCCAAAGCGACTGCAGGAGCGATCAATCACGCAGCCGCCCTTCCTGAATGGGACAAAACTAAACCTTTCTATCAAGCCGCAATCGCGATGGCTCTGAATATTGCTGCGGGCGGTCAAGGCACTTCAGATAGCCAATCACAAACTGCAGTACAAGGAGAAGTGCGATGACGTTACCTGCTGCTCGTATCACTGACATGCATGTATGTCCGATGCAGACACCAGCAACCCCACCAATTCCTCATGTGGGTGGTCCGGTCACCGGCCCTGGAGCTCCAACCGTACTGATCGGTAGCTTACCTGCTGCCACTGTGAGTGATGTTTGTGTATGCGTTGGAACCCCGGATTCTATCGCGATGGGAAGCACGACCGTGCTATTAAGCAATAAGCCTGCAGCCCGAATGGGAGACACGACGTCTCACGGCGGAAGTATCGTTGCAGGAATGCCCACTGTACTAATAGGGGGATAAAACCCCTTTATAAATCAGGACATTATATTGATAGATGTATTCCTCCGACCAATTTTTTGGATCAACCTCTTACTTTTTATTAAATAGTTAATTTTTCTCAGCTATTTCAGAAAATTCTCACTAGACTCAAGTTTACAAACTATGAAACCAGAGTAATGGATTTATCTCTGACTTAATAAAACAATAATTCATGGATTGAATATGGTTAATATTGATAGTCTTTTGGCTCCGATCGCAGATGGCTCGCCAAGTGGTGTCTATCTGAAGCTTGATAGAAGTGCCTATCGAGCACTTAGAAACAGTTACAATGCCGCGCAATCATCGTTTCGCCAATTGGTTGAAACTCCTGATGCATCTAGCGATCAAGCACTGCTTGAAAGCAACGATGACAACTGGGCACAGTTGCGTACCGCGACATACCACGCCCTCACCCAGTCAAGCAAAGACTTGGAGCTGCTAGGTTGGTATATCACCAGTCAGTTGTTCACCGACGCTCCCTATCGAAATCTTGCCGACGCAACGCAAGTGCTTCTAAGCACCGTGGAACAGTTTTGGGACTCGCTCAATCCGTTCCTTCCTGAAGACAAACTAAAAAGCGCAGAAGAGTCTGGCATCGCTAGAGAACGGGCCGAGTTCCGGATGAAACCTCTGCTACAACTTGTCGGCGAAACTCACGATACCACTGCCCTGTATATGCCTTTGCAGTTGACTGGCTTGATTGACGATGTCACCTTTGGCGATTACCTACGCGCAGAGCGTAACGGTTCGCTTGGTGAAATCAAAACTAAAGCGCAAAACCTATTCAACGCTGACACGCAAGACACCTTAATGGATTTGGCGCAAACCTATCAAAACCTTGATGCTATAGAACAAGCCATCGCTCAACAGTGCCAACCCGTTAATGCAACTCCTGTAAGTTTCAAATTCATCAAAGAAAACATTGCGGAGCTGATTAACGCGATCCGTTATCTCACTGAAGACAAGTTTTCTAAATGGCCGCTAGATGATCAATTTAGATTGATTGCCGAAGAAGCTCAGGCTCCCCCCGTCGAATCAAACTCTCCTGAAACAACCTATCAGGCAACTGAAAATGCAGAAGTAGCACCAACCTCATCAGAGCCAGAAGCAGAGCAAATTACGACGAAGCCGTTGCTAGAGCCGACTCCTTCAAATGAAATACACCAGCTAGCGACACCCACCGCGATGAATATCGCTGGCCAGATCCAAAATCGCGACCACGCTTTTCATGAACTTAGAAAGCTCGCCGATTACTTCAAACAAACCGAGCCACACAGCCCTGTTCCGTTCTTGTTAGAGCGCGCGATTCGATGGGGTTATCTAAGCTTACCAGAACTACTCCAAGAAATGACAGGCGGCAACAGCCAAGTTCTGAGTCATATCAATCAACTCACCGGAATGGACAACTTAGAACAAACCATTCTGAAGACAATTCCTGAACCACAATCAGTGTCAGAGTCGGTTCCGACCGTACCACCTGCGACTGAGGTTCAAACAGCCTCTAATGAGGAGTCTCAAAGTGCAACGTCAATTGAACCAACAACGTCAGAGCAAAGCGACACTCCAAATACAACCAACCAACCAGAAGTAAAAACTACTCAATCGTCGAGCGGTATTACCGATTTCGAGTGGTGAAGCAAAAAATGCTAAAAAGCAAAGGAGAACCCAATGGCTTCTATTTACATGAGAATTGATGGCACCACACCAAAAGGTGCTGCAACGGTAGAAAAGATCGGTGGCAAGGATGGATTTTTTGCTATTGATACAGTGAACTGGAGTGCCGTTCGTGGCGTTGGCATCGACGTCGGTAACGCGAACAACGCAGACCAAGGCATGGTCGCGCTAGGTGAAGTGAACATCTCTCGTGGCTGTGATGGCGCGACACCGTACTTAACGACTTTCCTTTACGCACCAGGTGGCGAAGGCAAAACCATCGAGATCGTGATGACTAAGCCAAACCGTGAAGGTTCTGGTGCAGATCCATACCTAATCCTGACACTAAGTGCTGCGCGTATGTCGAGCTACAACATGGGCGCGTCGGATGGTCACCTACCAAATGAATCATTCAGCCTCACTTACACCGAGATTTCGAAAGCGTACTACATCGAAGGCGAAGGCGGCAAAATCGAGAAAGGTCCTGAAGTGGGCTTTGACGCGACGACAGCGAAAGTTACTTCGACAGCTTCTTAATGGAATAAGGAGATACCATTATGGCACTGAACTCCCAACACAAGCGAGTTAGCAAAAACCGTGTAAGTATTACTTACGATGTCGAGACGAATGGCGCAGTAGAAACCAAAGAACTCCCTTTTGTGGTGGGAGTCGTCGGTGATTATTCGGGTCACAAGCAAGACAAAGAAGACGTGGAAGATCGCACCTTCTATAACGTCGACAAAGACAACTTCGATACTGTTATGAAGCGTGTTGGCCCTGAGTTATCACTCAAAGTGGACAACGTTTTGATTGATGACGACAGCCAAATCGAAGCGAGTCTGAAATTCTCATCAATGAAAGATTTCGAGCCTGAAGCCATCGTTGAGCAAGTTGAACCGCTCAAGAAGCTTGTTGAGACTCGTAACCAACTCAAAGTACTGCTTTCAAAAGCGGACCGTTCTCGTGATCTAGAGAAACTACTCAAGGAAGTTCTGCAAAGCGCAGACACTATCAACGCCCTTTCCGATGAGCTAGGCATCCAGAAAGAAGGAGCAGAATAATGACGACGGAAGTTGAAAACCAACCACAAGCAGAAGCGGCTGAAGCTTCGCTGAGCTTTCTGGATCGTGCAATCGAAGCGACCACACAAACGCCAGCGGATACAACAAAAGAGCTGTTCTCTGTACTGGCAGAACAAGCGCTAAGCGGCACGGTAACATGGGACAAGAACGTCACCAAAACGATTGAAAATGCCATCGTAGAGATCGACAAAAAGCTTTCTAAACAGCTATCGAAAGTCATGCAAGAAAATGACTTCCAAAAGCTAGAAGGTTCATGGCGTGGTCTGCAAAAACTGGTTAAAGAGAGCGATCTAGGGCGCTCACTGAAAATCAAAATGGTCGACTACACCAAAGACGAACTACTTGATCAATTTGAAGATGCGCCAGCCATCGACCGTAGCCCACTGTTTAACGCGGTATACCAAGGCGAATACGGCACAGCAGGTGGTGAACCGTATGGCACCTTCATCGGTGATTACGAGTTCAGCGCAAAAGATGAAGACGTCGCCCTACTACGCTACATGGGTGAAGTAGCCGCTGCGTGTCACGCTCCGTTCATTGCCGCAGCAAATGCAGAAATGTTTGAGTTCAATGACTTCACAACCTTTGAAGAAGGCAAACCTGTCGCGGCTGGTTTTGACTCCCCGGCTTACGCTGCTTGGAACTCGTTCCGTGAAAGTGACGACGCGCGCTACGTAACTCTAACACTACCTCGCACACTGGCTCGCCTTCCTTACGGTGAGAAAGCTCTTGGCACCAAGCTGTTTAGCTACGAAGAGTTAAACACAGACCAAGATGGCAACCCGAATCCATCAAGCAATGATGAGTTGGTTTGGTCAAATGCCGCTTACGAGTTGGGTCTGAAAATGACGCAAGCCTTCACTGCGTACGGTTGGTGTACAGCGATTCGCGGTCTGGATAACGGCGGTAAAGTAGAAAACCTACCAAACCTAACTTATAAGACCGAAGCTGGCGACTTGGTTCAGCAATGTCCAACAGAAGTGAACCTAACCGACGAACGCGAGAAAGAGTTAAGTGACCTAGGCTTCTTGCCACTGGTTCACTACAAAAACTCAAACTACGGCGTATTCATCGGCGGTCAAACAACACAGCAACCGAAGACGTACACAGATCCAGATGCAACAGCAAACGCAGCCATTTCAGCGCGTCTTCCTTACATCATGGCAAGTGGTCGCATCGCTCACTACTTGAAAGTCATGGGTCGCGACAAGCTAGGTTCAAACCTAGAAGCGCCAGACATTCAACGTGAACTTCAACTGTGGATCGATCAATACACCAACGCAGGTGCAATTGGTAATGATCAACGAGCGAAAACGCCATTGGCAGAATCTCGCATTGAAGTGGTTGAACAACCGGGTAAACCGGGCGCGTATTCAGCCGTTGCTCACCTAAGACCTTGGCTACAACTTGAAGAGCTGACTACGTCGGTTCGTATGGTAGCGAAGATCCCAGGTTAATACCGATCACAATAAGTAAGTGGTCAGAGTTAGAGCAGGAATAACGCTTGAGAACAAGGCTAAAATTTTCGGTAAGTAGTTATTCTACAATCAAAATTTTAAACGAAGTTATCGAGCGTTATAACCAGCTAGAATGACCAGTTATTTACTACGATCGGTATACGCATAATAAAGCTTGGTCGAAGTAGGATGCTTCGACCAAGCCAATTCGATTTAGGTCACAAGGATAGTATGAGTAAGATTTATCACTCAGGTTGGCAGACCCAGTTTATACAGCTAGACGATAAAGACAGCGACTTTTTACAAGAGGCGCTCTCTTTACTGTCTCAAGTGTCTCGCTCCGCGCTAGACAATTCCGATGCGCTTATCACACATGTTTCGCGCTTGATTGCAGAGATCGACTATAAACTCTCGAAACAGATGGATGAATTACTGCATCATCCAGAATTTGAGGCACTGCAAACCAATTGGCTAGGGCTTCAAGGCTTAGCCACCCTGCCCGTTAATTATCAACGCACTCAACTCAAGCTTCTCAATATGAGTTGGGAAGAAGTATCGTCCGACGTCAATCAAGCCTACAGCACCAAAACGTCCGAGTTGTACAACAAGATCGGCAACCAAGAGTTAAACACCTTGGGCGGGCATCCATTCGGTTGCTTGTTATTCACACAGCCAGTAGCAGCAGATATGGATTTCGAATCTGACTACGATGATTTATTCACCGTAGAACTATTGAGCCGCTTGGGTGAAGCGACGTTATGCCCAATGCTATTTGCTCCTAATCGCGATTTCTTTGTCGAATCCGGCGCAGACTGGCTGTCTGATATCAACCGAATCGAGAAGATCCTTGCCAGCCCTGATTACCAATCGTGGCAGTCTTTACGCAGTAAGTCCTCTGCGCGTTTTGTCGGCTTGGTGATGCCAGAAATGTGCATGCGTACACGTTATCAAAACGCCAAAGTGGGTTTCATCTACAACGAGAAACAAAACGGACTTTGGGGCAATGCGGGCTTTGCATTTGTATCCACCATTATGCGAGAGCATCAACGTGTAAGTTGGTTTGGCTTCTTGAAATCTCGCTGGAACGACAACAACCAAGGTGCCGTGGTCAATCAAAACCAAAGCGATAGCCATTTTCTGATTCAACCACAAACCAAAGTGACCTTGTTTGGGCAACTGTCGACCTTCTACAGTCGCAGTGGTTTTATCCCTCTTACTAAGAGCCCTTTGAGCGATAAGTTTTACTTCAATGGTAACAATTCGATTTGGCACAACAGTGAATCTGATAATGAGAAAGTCCTCACTCAAATCCAAACATCATTGATGTCTTGCCGTATTGCACATTATCTCAAAGTACAAGTGCGAGAGATGATTGGCAGCTTCAAAACAGCGGCTGAGTGTGAGTTGTTCCTCTCTCAATGGGTTGAAAAATTCTCTAGTAACGTCGCGTACGCCAACGAAGAAACCCTATCAAAATACCCATTGAGTTTTGCAAAGATCAGCGTGTGCGACTCTGATCATCATCCGGGCAATTTCGTCTGTACTTTGCGCATCGTACCGCAGTATCAATACGACCATTTCAGCGGCGAAGTGGTGCTGACAACAGAATTGGATGAGGTGGCGTAATGAGTTTTTGGCGTACCTTTGTGCAAACTGCCCCTACGACTCGTCGAGATGATATCGAGGACATCAAATATCACCTGACTCGTCTGTTCGATTCGGAAGCGTCACTGATAAGCATTGATGATCGGTTAACCGAAGTGCAGCGCTCTAACTACCGTTTTGGCATCGAGGATGTGCACCTGTTGAGTGCCAGTCTCGACCACCAGCAATTAGCCCTCAAACTAGAAAACTACATTCGACATTTCGAGCCTCGTCTTAGCCAAGTCATGGTTGAACTTGTTGAACGTAAAGCGGGAGAAAACACCATCGCGTTCAATATTGTCGCCAAAGCCAAAACGGCACAGGGCGAAAAAGAGCTGATTTTTGATTCCAAGATTTCATTAAGCGACATGACCACCGATATGAAGGAGGATTTGTATGAGTGATCCTCTACTGCGTTATTACGAGCAAGAACTGACTTTTGTTCGCCGTGCCCTCGGTCAATTTGGGTCTGAACATCCAGAACACGCACAACGCCTAAACATCCATCAGGGACAAATCGAAGACCCGAGTTTGGCTCGCTTATTGGATGGTGTGGCACTATTGAATGCCAACGTCGAAAAACGTCTATCTGAGCAAATCCCTGAAGTTGTCGAAGGATTACTTGGCGTACTCTACCCAAGTTACATTCAAACGGTACCAAGTGTAGCGTATCTAGAAATGAGCACAGATGCCCCTTCCACCGACAGCACGACGCTTCCAAAAGGCACACGCTTTTCTTCTGAATCGCAAGGCAAAACATGTTTGTTCACCACTACGGATGAACTCAAAACGACACCATTTGCACTGATTGACACCAAGGCAAGCAGCGCGCCCTTTGACTTCAATCGCCCACAAGGCAGTGAACAAACTACCGCCGTTATTCAGCTCACTCTGTCTACTGGCGATGATGATGTGCACTTCAGTCAATTAGCGTTAGAAGATCTCGACTTCTTCGTTCAAGGTTTCGAGAACAATGCGGATTCCTTGGTTGAACTGCTGCTCAGTGAAGCGCGTGCAATATCGATTTCCGACATCAATGGTGAGAATTACGCTGTCTTGGCTGCCAATCAGCTCAAGAGTAGAATCAGCGATAAGCAGTTTCAATTTCTGCCACAAAAAGGCAATCAATTTTCTGGCTACCATTTGATGAACGAATTTTTCTTCTTCAAAGAGAAACGTCAGTTCTTCCGTCTTAAAGGCTTTGGTGAAGCCTGTCAGCAACATGATTGCTCCACTGTGGTATTAAACCTGTTTATGCACTCTTTACCGATGGAGTTTATCCGTCTTTTCGACAACCAAGTGTTTAAGCTCAATGTCGTGCCTGCGGTGAACTTATTCGAACAAACAGGCGAACCAACCAGCTATGACCAACGCAGCCTGACCATTCCCGTTAATGCCGATGCGCATACCGATAATGAAATTCAAGTGGTCGACATTTTGGATGTGTTTGAGATTACGTCGAGCGGTCAAAAACTGCTGACGCCACTGTTTAAAGACAGTTACCAAAGCGACCCACATTGCGATTACTGGCAAAGCCGAAAAGACTCCACTGGTGAACTGCGATTGGCGATCAGCCTGAACGCCAACCAAGAGCTCGAATTCAACAAACTCTATGGCACTCGCCTTCTTTGTACCAATGGCAAACAAGCATGCACCATCAATGGTGAGATGACATGTTTAGAGCCGATCGATTTGCCCGGTGATTTTCATTCTCTCTACCCGCCGTCGGCTCCGATAGAACGTGAATCTGATGCCAATATGCACTGGCAATTTATCGGGCTACTGAACAGTAACTTCTCGTCTCTGCTGCACTCTGAAGATCCTACTCAACAGCTTAAGCAAATGCTGCAATTGTGTAGCCGCAACCAGTTAGTAAGCGATGAAATTCAGATGATTCAGTCAGTTAAAGTGCGCTCACAGGTTTCATCAATGCGTATTCTAGGCAAGAACGTCTTCTCTCCGGGCACAGAGATTGAAATCACTCTCGATACGTCTGGCAACTATCTGACTTTCACCGATGTGTTGAATCGCTTCTTCCAACAGTTCTGTAGTTTTGATCGCTACATTCAGCTCACAATTCGTCTTTATGGCAAAGATGGCATTGCGAGGCGTTATCCAAAAATCCACGGGAGCCAGCGCTCGATGTAGCGTGGAAGATAGATGATGTCGATGTCACTGATTAACGATTTAAAAGCGAACCCACATGAATATGACTTTGCTCAAGCAATGCGATTGCTGATGCAAATGGCAAAACAGTCTGGGCACAAGCTGAAGTTAGAGCTTAAAGCGGAAGCCATGCCCCATGGTGATGCCGACGATATTCAATACTTTTCGTTCAGTGACCATAGCGCCAAAGTTCGTATTGCGCAGCAAGCACTATCTGGCGCACAAGGGGTTATCCCAAACTACATCTATGAGGAATTGTTGTTTGCACTGCATAACGACGATCACGCACTCAAGGACTTTTTAGACGTATTCAATCAACGCCATTTTGAACTTGCCGCGCAGCTAGAGCTCGCTCCTCACCTCTTGGTGCAGAAAGAGTTGGCAACAGACAAAACCGATTTACTCAAACAACTGGCGAACCTGAAAAACGAACACGGTGCGCTGTTCCAGTATTCGCTGTTGTTTGCTCAAGGGCATCGTAACTTAGAAACGTTAGAGCAGATCCTTAACGACTACTTCCCTTACCAAATAGATGTGTCGACTAAGAGCCATGAACGTCGTCAGTTACCCGCAAGTTCTCTTACCCTTTTGGGACAGAAAGACGACTACAACAGCGGAATCGGACAGGGTTTCCTCATTGGCAAAACGTGCATGACTTACAACCAACATTTGGTGGTGAGTATCCAACCTGCCAACCGCAAAGAGCTGCATCAAATTCATCGAGATACTCAGTTGGCGAACCACATGCGCCACCTCATTCAACATTATTTACGAGACGCCACGCCTATTTCTATTTATCTCAACGTTAAGCGTGCGTATCTCGAAAAACCAACGCTGTCTGCTCAACCAGATCAAGCAGCGAAATTGGGCGAAGTGGATTGCCTCGCCCCAGAACGTAAACCTACAGAGCGGATTCGGATTCTTCTGAAATAGCTAGGTAGACACCGCGACGACAAAGAAGGTTATCGCGCAAAAGACAAGGATAAGGTTATGACACAAGTAACGCTGACAAATTTAGTCGCCAAGTTATCGCCAGAGCTAAAACGCGCATTGGAAGCTTCTGCGGGTGCAGCTATGAACCAAGGCGTTGCAGCCATTGAGCCGGAACATTGGCTGCTCACGCTATTGAATCAGCAAGACACGCACTTAAAAACTCTGATTGAAAGTCAGAAGATCAACCAAGATCAACTTGCGAGTGAACTGGCGAATCGCATCGAGCGCTTACCAAAAGTGCAAGACAGCCAACCAACGCTCAGCCACGCACTGACTGAACTTCTAAAAGACGCTTGGATGATTGCCTCCGTTAACTATGGTCATGGGGAAATCATCAGCTTGCATCTCGTTCAAGCGCTGTTGCAGCAGAACGTCATGGGCGTATCGAGCAACAATCTCGAATCACTACAGAACGTGTCGACCGAGTCCCTGCAAGGTTTAATCAACAAAACGCCGGTTAAGCGAGCAACGCAACAAAGCACAGGTGAAGCAAGTTCAGCAGCAAATACAGCAAGCGCGAACGACGCATTAAGCAAGTACACCATCAACCTGACTCAACAAGCGATTGAAGGCAATATCGACCCGATTTCTGGGCGTAATTCTGAGGTGAGAAAAGCCATCGACATTCTTTGTCGTAAACGCCAGAACAACCCTATTTTCGTTGGTGAGCCGGGCGTGGGTAAAACCGCTGTCGTTGAAGGCTTAGCGCTGAGAATCGCAGCAGATGAAGTGCCAAGTGCGTTGCAAGGCGTTCAACTCCATTCACTTGATTTAGGTTTGTTACAAGCAGGTGCCAGCGTAAAAGGCGAATTCGAAAACCGCCTGAAAGACGTCATCAACGAAGTGAAAAACAGCGATGTACCAATCATTGTATTTATTGATGAAGCACATACGCTGATCGGCGCTGGCGGTGCAGCAGGACAAAATGATGCTGCCAACTTATTGAAACCCGCTCTTGCACGTGGTGAGTTCAAAACCATTGCCGCAACAACATGGGCAGAATACAAAAAGTACTTTGAGAAAGATCCAGCTCTGACTCGCCGTTTCCAAGTCGTGACTGTAGAAGAGCCAAATGCAGAAGATGCCAAACAAATGCTTCGTGGCATTGCGGCTTCATTGCAAGAGCACCACGGCGCTTTTATTACAGAATCAGCCATTGATGCGGCGGTTAACCTATCTATTCGCTACTTACCTTCTCGCCAATTGCCAGATAAAGCGATCAGCCTACTCGACACAGCTAGTGCGCGTATTGCTTTAACCCAAGGTGCAAAACCAGAAGTGATTGAAGCGTTGGAGCAAACCATTCGTTATCAACAAAACGAACAGTCTGCTTTAGAAAAAGAATTTGATTTGTTCGGCACTGGCGCAGAAGAGATCGCCGAATTGAAGCAAGAAATCACCACTAATCAATCTAAACTAGCTGACTACCAAACTCGTTGGGAGCAAGAGATTACGTTGGTTGATGAGGTTAAAGCGCTTCAACAAAGCATCACAGAAAGCGAAACGCCGGACGAAGCTCAACAACCCCAATTGAATGCCCTTCTCGATCAATTACATGAGCTTCAAGGCGAAGAGCCATTAGTTAATGCGATGGTGGATGACGCGACCATTGCTCAAGTCATTTCCGGTTGGACAGGCATTCCAGTCGGCAACATGATGAGTGATGAAATCGCTCGCCTATTGTCGCTAGAATCAGAGCTAGATAAACGCGTTATCGGTCAAAACGTGGCGAAGCAAGAACTGGCAAAAGCGATTCGAATCTCACGTGCTGGCTTAACCGACAATCGCAAACCAATCGGTGTGTTCTTGATGTGTGGTCCAAGTGGTGTCGGTAAAACGGAAACCGCCATGGCGCTCGCCGAGCAGCTTTACGGAGGCAGCAACGATCTCACGGTTATCAACATGACCGAGTTTAAAGAAGAACACAAAATCTCAATGTTACTTGGCTCGCCTGCCGGTTATGTTGGCTTTGGTGAAGGTGGCGTGTTAACCGAGGCGATTCGCCGCAATCCTTATTCTGTCTTGCTTTTGGATGAGATGGAAAAAGCGCATCCGGGCGTTCATGACCTCTTCTATCAAATCTTCGATAAAGGACACATCAAAGACAGCGAAGGTCGCACGGTGGATTTCAAAAACACCTTAATCATCATGACTTCCAACGCCGCTGATCAAGCGATTTGCGATGTGTGTGATGAAAACGCCGAACGCATCAGCAACGATGAACTGCTTGAAGCGATTCGTCCCGATCTACAACGCTACTTCAAACCTGCGTTCTTAGGACGTACTACCATCGTGCCTTATTACCCACTCAACGATGATGAGTTAGCGAAGATCACCGAAATCGCGCTAAACCGCATTCGTAAAAAACTGGCAGAACAGTATCAAGCGAGCTTTACGTGGGATGCAGGTTTTGTGGATTTGGTTGTCAGCAAAAACACTGACCCTACAACAGGTGGTCGCGCGGTTGAGCAAATCATTAACCGCTCTTTGATGCCGAAGTTGGCAGAAGAATGCATCGCGCGTCTGAGCGAACAACAACCGATTAGCCAAGTGACGGTGACCGCTGCGTCCACGCCACAGGGCTTTGAACTGGATATTCAGTAGTAACGAATCATGATGTTTAGAAGCGTACATTCACCCCATTTCGTCACCACCTCGATTCTTGTTCAAGAGGCGGCGGTCAGCTGTGGGGTGAGTCTTTTCCGCAAAATAACCAAGCTGGTTTCGTCGCTGTTTATTTTGCTTGGCGCCCTATTCTCGTTCGAAGCATGGGCGCAAGTTTGGATTGGTCCCGACCGATTGCTACTTGCGACTCACAAATGGGCACCGTACCAAACTCACCAGAATCAAAACATGGATGGGTTTGCGCTTAATCGCGTCAAATGCGCGCTGGGCGAAATGGGACAACCTTACCAACTGACCATGACGGAATGGTCTGACGCACAGCTCCACGTACACAGTGGTCAACAGCACGGCTTTTTCGTCTCGCCAAAAACCAGAGAACACGACAGCTACGCAACGTTGTCTGCTCCTATTACCGAGCAAAAACTGCGTTGGTATTTTGGTCCTGGTGTAGAGCCTAAGCTTGATGATTTGTCAAAGTTGAACCTTAAGTTCTCGGCAGAATTTGGCTCAAGCACATGGTTTTGGCTGAAACGTAACGGATACAACGTCGTTAAGCAGCCACGAGATGCTAAGGTTTTACTAAGGCTTTTAAAACAAAGAGAAATTGACGTCGCATTGGAAGATGAACGGGTGTTCCATACTGAAATCAGCCAAGCCTCTCTTCCAAGCGATTACTTCTATTCTCAAGTATTCGAAACCAAGCCAATGGGCGTGTATTTCTCTAACCGCTTTTTGGACAAATATTCTGGTTTCTTAACCGCTTTCAACACAGCGTTGGCTAAATGCGAGGGATAACAAGTGGCGATCAGCATACATTTGATTTCTGTACCCTCTGAAGAGGTGGTGACTTCAAGAGTCATCTATCTGCCCGAATCTGGCGGGCAGTTTGGGCGTTCTGCTTCTTGTGAAGTGGCATTGCCCGATCAATCAAAACGCATCTCGCGTATTCACGGACAAATTCGTCTCACTGAAACAGGTTATTTGGTGAAGAGTACCGGCAAGAACCCGGCTCGCCTCAACGATAAAGCCATGGTGAGAGACAAAGATTACCCACTCAACGATGGCGACATTTTAAAGATCGAAAGCTATTCGATGTTGGTATCAACACTCACGTCGAGCAAAGCGCCCGTCGAAGAGCAACCCGATGACCTCTTTGCGACTAAGTTCGACCTGCAACTGGAAGACAATGTCGATTTTCTCGATGAAGGTGACATCGTCGAACCCGTGAAATCGGAAGTTCATTACTCTCACCAAAATGTAATGAGCGATGACCCTTTCTCCTCCGACCCGTTTGAAGACATCGACGATGACGAACTGGCGGATCACTTTGAAGTGGATGAGGTGTCGAAACAGCAGCAAGCAATGGAGCGTTCTACGGAGATTGAGTATCTTCCGGGAGACCACCTTCCAACGTCAGAGCTGGAAGCCTCCATCGAAAAGCTGATTACGATTACCGAGAAGAATCAACAATACCTTCGCAACCCACCGCTTGCACATGATGCTTTGTTTGATGCGTTGGACAAAACGCTCGATCAGTTCCTCAACGAATTCGCGCCGAACCAACTAGAGAATCAATTTAGCGAATTTGTGTCTGGTGGACTGTTCAGTAGCAAAGACAAGAAGTATTGGAAAATCTACCGCAAGCACTTCCAACATCGACAAGACAACGGTGATTTTCGTCGCCAGTTCAAAGCGATGTTTATGGAAAACATGCAAAAGCAAAGCGAGGAAAGCTGATGAAGATTTGGCTTAGTTTACTCGCTTTCGCTTTGGTGGGATGTTCATCTGACCCAACACCGGTTGTGACGCAATATCAATTGGCGGTGAGCGCCGAGAAGACGATTAACCCGAGTGTTAACAACAGTACTAATCCCGTAGTAGTACGCTTGTATCAACTGACCGATGCACAGCAGTTTAAGCAATTGCCGTTTATCGATTTGTACAACGATGACGTGAGCCTATTGGGCGCAAACTTGGTGTCGAAACAAGTTCTGCCCGTGGTGATGCCAGACAGCAATAGCAAACAAACCTTAGACATCAACAAGACCACTCAATACATCGGCGTATTGGTGGAATTTGCCGAATATGATGCGAGCACGGCGACGGTAGTGACAACCACGCCTCAGGAAGAAGAACAATATATCCAGTTAAAGATCAGCGGTAACAAAGCAGCATTACAAACCGTGACACCAGATTCACCTTGGTGGGATGTCTTTTAACTCGATTCAGTAGATAAGGAAATCTCGTGGACGCATACAAAAAAGTCGTTTGGCAAGAAGGCATGTTCATTGCCCCACAACACTTTCAACAACAAGACAGATACACACAAAACTACGTCAGACAAAACGTCGAAACGCTTGCTGGTTATGCCCCTTACTATGGTGTGACCGACTTGGTGATCAATCACGATCTACTTAAAATTGGCAAGCTTTCCGTCTCTTCTAGCGCGGGTTTGTTCCCAGATGGCACGCATTTCGAACTGAAACGCGAAGTCGCCAGAGATGTGCCGCACGGTACGATTGAGAAAATGGCTTACTTAGCGCTGCCTGTTTCTCTGCAAGGCAATAATGATTACGCCAATGATGAATTGGAACAAAGCCGCTATCTCACACGAACCATCAATGTGTTTGATACTTCAACCTCTGAGAATGCCAGCGTTGAGGTGGACGTCGCGCAGCTCAATATAGCGATTAAACTAGAAGGCGAAGACACTTCGGGCTTCACCCTCATACCTTTCGCCAAGGTGTTGGAATGCAGCGAAACGGGCGAAGTGATGCTAGACCGTTCCTTTATTCCTGCGTGTTTGCACTATGGTGCATCACAGCTATTGGTTGAACGTTTGAAAGAGATTCATGCCCTCACGTCCAACCGTGCCACCAGCTTGCTCAAACGTATTCAAGCCGGACAAGGGCAAAAGAGCCCACAATCGATGATGCAGGATTACCTGTGGCTGCAAACACTCAACACTTGGCTTCCGTGGTTTGATTTATCTTTGTCGAATCCAAAGTTTCAAACCCATCAGCTTTATTTGGAGCTACGCAAGTTTGAAGCGCAAGTCATGGCATCTACACCCGCGATTCCAGAGCCTTGCCAACCGTTGGATTTCCATCGTCTGTACGATTGCTTTAACCCGCTTTTTTCAAATCTGCGCAATATGCTCACGCTGGTTCAACAAGACTCAGTGATTGAGTTTGCGTTCGACACTTCGTTGTTTGAACGACGCCGCTTGCTTCGCACGTTGGTAAAAGATGGTCACAACCTGTCCGATCGCCGATTCGTTCTCAGTGTCCGTTCCAATATCAGCAGCACCGAGCTTAACGAATTGTTCCCTGCCGCTGCCAAACTCAGTAGCAATAACAAAATTGTCGAGATCGTGCGTAATGCCCTTTCTGGCGTGCAACTGACGCCGCTTCCTGTTGCGCCAAGCGAACTAAAACCGATGCAAGGTACAGCGTATTTTGAAGTGGATACGTCAGACCGCAATTGGTTAGAAATGATTGAAAACCGCGATGCACTTGCGCTGCACGTCGATACACGTGTAGGCGACCTAGAAGTGATGCTGTACGCACTGAGGTAGTAAGTTATGAACTATTTGGATGAAGACACCTTAGTTTGGGATAGCAGCGAAAACGACTTCGTGAGTAAAGACACCGACATGCCAGACGTAAAGTGGCATTCGGTCAACGCTGCTCAAGCCAATATTGGGTTCTTACATCATTTCGATAAAGCCGAGAATCAGCTGATCAACATCAGTTCTGAGTTATTGGCTGTCACGCTCAAGATCAACACCTTGCCGGAGCCCGAAGACATCACCACGCTCAGACATCAACTGGTGGCTTCCATCAATGAAATCAAAACCAAAGGTGCCGAGTTGACCTACCCAGTCGCCGTGATCGACAAGCTGTGTTTCTTGTATGCAGTGGTTTTGGATGAGTTGATTGTCTACACCGATTGGGGTGAGAAACGTGGTTGGGAGAACAAAACCTTACTCAGTGAACTGTTTGGTATGCGCAACGGTGGTGAGCTTTTCTTTACTGTGGCAGAGAAAGCAGCGCGCCAACCGCACAAGCTGATCGACTTATTAGAAGTGGTGTATCTGTTCCTCAATATCGGGTTTAAAGGTCAGTACCGCGAAACGGGCAGCGAACAGCTAAAGAGTTTTACCTACCGCTTAGAGCAGATTTTAAGTCAATACCGACAAGCCGGTGGAATCTATTGTCATACTAAGGTTTCGGTACCTAAAACACGTAAGCCAACGCGCAAGAAACGTTACCTTGTCACCACGCTATTTTTCTTAACGGTCATTGGTTTGAGTGTTGCCCTGACCTATTTCTGGTACAACAAAACCAAACCACAGCGAGCGCGAGATTTTGTTCAGCTTGGTGAGTACAGCCAGCGATATATTGAATCTGGTCGCGCGGAAGACATCGTGTATGTCAGCACTGAAGACGATTTAAAAGGCAATAAAGTCGCGGTAAACACCACTCAACCACCTCGTCCAGTGCCGAGCCAACCAAAAGCCGTGATGCCACAAGCGAAAACTTCGACGCCAGAGACAACGAGCAATCCAACGACGAACCCTGTAGCGGACACTGATTGGCTGGTGCAACTTGCGACCTTCTCTAACCTTAAAAACGCCGAGAAGTTTATCGCCCAGCTGCCGACATCCAACTATCAACCTGTCGCGGATAACATCAATTCATATGTTCGCGTCATTGTTCGATGTGACAACTCAGAACAAGCTAAAACCATCAATAATTGGTATCGAGAGAATGCCAACGTCAACGGCTTAGTGGTGCATAACAAAAATAAACAAAGCGAGGTTGAGTCACAATGACGCAAGACAACCCAAACACACCAACAAGAAAAAAGGCAATCATTTGGAGCCTTGTTACCCTTCTGCTTCTGGCAATCTTAGGCAGCTTACTGACTTGGTTTGTCGCATATCCTGATTTCTTATGGACAGGCGTCATCACGACAACCATTGTGGCACTGCTGTCTGCTGGGCTTTGCTTTTGGTTAATCAATCGCAAGGTGAAAAAGAGTCTTGAGCAAGACCAAGAACGTGCACTAATTATCAAACGATCCAAGTTACTCGCCTTCCACTTCAAGAAAATGCTCGATGTACAAAAGCGTAAAAAGCGCTTAACCAGCCGTTACGATCAGCCGATTTACCTGTTACTCAGTGATAGCCCAAGTAAAGACAAAAGCATCATCACGCAGATGGGTTATGAAGCTTATAAAGTGGATGATTTTGGCAACGACATTGAGTTTCCGATTCTATTTTGGCTCAGTGAACACTCAATTCTGATTTCCGTCAGCATGGGCGACGATCAGCAACCGCTTTACTTAAAAACACTGTGTCAGTGCCTAAATAAATGGCGTCCGAGACAAGCGATTAACGGTTTGTTGCTCACCACAGAAATTGAACAGTTAGTTGGCAATAGTGAAACCCTTTCACAAAAAGCCGACCAATTGAAATCGCAAATCAAAGCATTCAATCGTTCATTTGGTTTGAACCTACCTATCTACAATGTCCTAACCAACATGGGTCAAGTGAGCGATTTCTGTCAGTTCTTTTCTGCGTTTGATGAAGCGAGACGCAATGAAGTATTCGGCGCCACCAGCCCAGTGCAAAAACATGGTGGCATTGATGCCGATTGGTTCAATGACGAATACGACCACCTCATCGGTCAGTTAATCTCGAACATGAGCAATGCATTGGGAGCGCAGCTCAACCAAGATTTCCGCAATGCCATTTGTGGTGCGCCATACCAATTTGGTCTGCTTAAACAGAATTTGTGGCACTTCTTACAGCGTTTGCATCGAGGCGACCAATACACAGATGGGCTCAACTTCCGCGGCTTCTACTTTACCCACAGTGGCAGTGATTTCGCGCAGCATGATTTACTCGCGAACGTAGTCAATCAATCCCTCGGCAATGAGCAATATCAGCAACACCAACAAATGCCCGTTCAACAAACCTTGTTTGCTCAGCATTTGATGTCTCATGTCGTGCTAAATGAAAACACTTTAGTCGGAGTTAACCGCCATAAAGAGAATTGGTTGTGGTTCAGCCAAACCGCCTACACCCTAATTTGGCTCGGTTTATTGATTGGTACACTGACGATTCTCAAGCTCGACTTCGATTATCAAACCAATCGTGAAGCCAAAGCCGATGGCATGTTAGAGCGTTACAAAGAAGCGATCGCAGCACAGCCATACAGCAAAGAAGATTTGGTGGGCAACATTCCAAACCTGTACACCATGCATCGTATTTACGCGCTGTATCAGGAGCCCGAACCTTGGTATACATTGCCATTCCTACCGAATGCGACCATCAAACCAGAAGTTGAAGCGGCTTACACCAAAGAACTGCAACAAGTGCTGATCCCTTCTATGGCGCACACCATTGAGAGCGACTTGTATGTGTATGTGAACTTGGAAGATCAAGCCAGAACGCTCGAATTGCTGAACGACTATCGACTGCTGTTTGATAAAAATCGTACCAACATTGAAGAGCTCAAAAGCTACTTCCTAGCAAACTTAGAGCACCAAGGCGAAGCGGACAAAACCAATGTAGCTCAGCTCAAAGTGTTGCTCGACGACGTGTTTAACCAGCACTTGGTGGCGACAACTACCAATCAAGAGCTTGAGGGGCTGGCGAAGCAAGTCATCAATCAGTCCAACATAGAGACGCTACTCTACCAACACATTTTGAACGATCATGCGTACGAGAAGCGCATCGACGTACGTAAAGAACTGGGCTCCAACTTCAATCAGATATATCAATTCAAACCTGGCTACGTGGGTTATTTCGTGCCTTACTTGTACACACCGACTGGCTTTAACGAGTTGGATCTTTCGGTGGAATCCCCTCTTCTTATCGAAGCGTTATCCGCTTATGAAGGCATCGCAGGACAAGCCCCAAGTGCACTAGAAATGCACCGAATCAGCCACGACTTGAAGCGCATGTATCAGAACGATTACATCAATTACTGGCGAGATTTTATTAACAGCATCGAGGTGAAAACTATTTCCGGTTCTGAGCAATTGAATGCCAGCTTGAACGTGCTCAACAATGCCTCAAACAATCCAATGTCTAAGCTGTTTACCACCATCAGCAACTACACTTCGGTTCTTCTACCTGAGCCAAAAGATGCGAAGAAGAAAACCGATGAGGAGATTGCCGATGCTGCGCAAGACAACGAGAAGAAGGAATCCGCTCGACAAATCACGCTGACGTTTAATGATTTCCACAAACAAGTGACGCCAGACGTTCAGGGTAAGAAACCAATAGATACCGTTCTGGAAGGTTTCGCTAACACTGCCAAATGGCTTGATCAGTTCTACAAATCCAATACGCCAGACAAAGTGGCTTACGAGACGTTATCTGCAGGTTTAAAAGCGCAAAACCCTGTCGCACAGTTGGCGTCACTGACCGATTCCCAGCCAACGCTATCCGGTGAAGTGATTGACTACGTGACAGTGCAAACCAATGAGTTAGTGATGAACTTAGCTCACCAATACCTTAATAGTATGTGGAACAGCGAAGTCTACCAGCCTTATGAAAACACGATCGCGGCTTTCTACCCGTTTAAGAAAAGTGCGAACAGCGACGCAAGCACGGCGGATGTCGCAGCCTTCTTCAAGACAGATGGCACGTTGGACACCTTCTATCAAACCATGTTGAAAGGCTTTTCGACAGAGCAACGTGCGCCGTTTATGTCCGGCTTATTGCCAAATACTGGTTTTGCGTTAGATCCTGCGATTTGGCTGATGTTTGATAAAGCCAAAGACATTCGCTCTGCCCTGTTTTTAGCTGACCCGAAAAACGTTGCGATTCAATTCCAGATGAAACCAACAGAAATGAGCTCGGCACTGACTGAATTTTCCATTCGGGCTGAAAAACCGATTTTCACCTATCAACACGGTCCGATGCTGTGGACTCAACAAAGCTGGAAAGGTGATTCTGTCGCGCAAGATGCACTAACGGTGCGTCTACAAAAACAAGCAACGTCGATTGCCAATGAACAGTTTAAAGGCAGCTGGGCATGGTTCCGCTTGATTGAACCGCGCGTCACTTCAACCTCCTCGCAAAGTACCCAACTTGAGTTTGATTACAATGGCGATAAGGTTCGCTTAACGATTAAAACTCAAGGTCAGAACAATCCGTTCGTACCGAACTTCTTTGCGGGCTTTGTGTTACCTGCGAGCATTTAGTGATGAATACGTTCGCCAATCAAACCCTGTTTAGAGCCTGTGGCGTTACTTATGTAGCGCCTTTGAGCAAAAACGTGTTTCAGTGCGAGCACAAACTTTATGGCACTGTGGTCATCAAGGTAGCGCGCAGCTTGGCTGAGAAGCGGGCTTTGATGGCGGAAGCAGACTTTCTATCTAACTACGCGTCGGATTACTGGGCGAACTTTCATGGTTACGGCTCGCAAAACCACGCTGACTGGTTAATGAGCCAGTATATGGAAGGCAAAACACTTAACGCGATAGAACCTGATTTATTACCGCAAGACTTAATAACCAAGCTTGAATTCGCTTTGCTAAACCTGCACAAAACGGGGCATCTGCATGGCGATATCAAGCCACACAACATCGTCGTGACGCCAAATAACCAAGTTCGGCTTATCGACTTTGGCAGTGTGATTCGAGCTGATGCTAAATACCGAGAGCATTCACATACAACCGTTAGCCGAGCCTATAGTGCGACCCGCCCCTCTCTGCGTATAGGTCAGGCAAGTAAGAACGATGATTTCTATGCCTTGGCAATGACCTTACTCAGCAGTCACGATCAACATCCCTTTGCCGGTCTCTCGTTACAAGAGGCGGCAGAACTGCTACCTACCCCAAATAACGTTGATCTACCAACGCGATACCAAGTTCTGATACAGAAAGAGTGGCAACGAATGCGCCACTCTTTGAAGCTGTAGGAATTCAACGTTCTAAGCTCTCTGGTTTATGCGTCTGATGATTTGGACTTCAGATACTTCTCAATATCCACCTCATCAACCTGTTCAACTGGCATAAACTTGTTGGCATAGTCACGGTAAACCCCGCTTTCTAAGAACAACAAGAACAAATCCATATCCAAATGCTCGTCCAGTGCCATCTTGTACATGATGTCGACCGCAACACTCACTGGCTTGGCTTTCTTGTAAGGTCGATCTCCCGCCGTTAATGCTTCGAAAATATCGGCAATCACCAAGATGCGTTCTGGGGTTGATAAATCTTCTGCACTCAACCGGCGCGGATAGCCAGTGCCTTTCAGCGTCTCATGGTGAGTCGAAGCGTAACGCGGCACGTTGCTTAACTCCGGAGGGAATGGCAGTGCCCCCAGCATTTTGATACCACTGATCATGTGCTCGTTAATTTTGAAGCGGTCTTCTGGTGTTAACGTCCCGCGGGAAATGGTCAGGTTGTACACTTCACCCAAGTTATATTGATGCTCTGGCACTTGCACCTTAATGCCATGCTCGGGTGCAAATTCCATTGGGCGAACGCGTTCAATAATATGGTCAGGCTTATCCGCTAAAAGGTTTTCAACCACGGGTAGCGTCACGTCAGATTTTGGCTTAATCATTTCTTCAAATGGAGAAAGACCAAGATGATCATCATAGTGACGCAACCAAGTTTGTTGGGCGATTTGTTTAATGCGCTCAATCTTATCATCACTCATAAACTCGCCACCCACGTTGGCGTTGGCAACAAATCGGAAGTCTTCGTCCAACTGCACAACTCGTTGGTCGAACTTGGCTTGCGCTTCTTCTTTTGACAGTTCACCAGTAGATATCGACTTCCACATCTCCACCTCAGCATCTCGCCTTAGTACTTCGAAACGAGTGCGAATTTCATTAATGCGGTTGTAGTTGGCTTCTAACTTAGTGCCTTTATCAACGATGTGTTCTGGCGTGGTGATCTTGCCACAATCGTGTAACCAAGCCGCGATACGGAATTCACGTCGTTCGTCTTCATTGTTGAACTTAAAGTCTTTGAACTTGCCGGTGTCGCACTTCTCTACCGCCTCTGCCAACATCATGCCAATTTCAGGAACGTGATTACAATGCCCTGCCGTATAAGGTGACTTGTCATCGATCGCTTGTGCGATAAGACGAATAAAGGCTTCAACAAACTCTTCTTGCTGTTGCTCGTGATGCTGAATCTCTTGCGTCATTTCGGTGACCGAATCGGACAAATCAGAAACTTCTTTGATACGCGTTTCGACCGGGACGAGTTTATCAAACTGACGATCTTTGATTTTGATGGTCTC
>NZ_JPRD01000024.1 GCF_000817815.1 Vibrio owensii CAIM 1854 = LMG 25443 | reverse complement strand
TATTGTTAAAGAGCTTGCTTATCAAGAAGTTTTTCTCTCAAAGCGGAGGTGCATTCTAGCGAGATAATTGAGAGTGTCAAACACTTTTTTCAACTAATTTTCGCAGAAGCTTTTCACCTCTTCGACTCCGCTGAAGCCTTGTGGCGTCTGCCGTGTCGCTGGATGCGTATTATAGGGAGAAGATTTTCTTTGGCAAGACTAAAAATGCATTTTTTCTAAAAGAACATGCCAAGCGAACACTTTCCATCCAACCTTAAAATTACCCAGAAATAACACTCAGGATCTCTACAATTTACCCACAAAAAACTGTGGATAACTACTCGTCGCTATCAAAGAAGTAGGAAATGCGTGAGCGCGGATTAAGATACTCTTTGATTTTTTCCGGCAATTTAGACGGGGGAATCGCATTAACTATCTTTATATCTTTAGATGCGAGGTCAATGATTGGCGCTTGCGTTCTTGGAACAGCAGGATCATAGACTAGTACATTCGGGAACAATAAGTGAGATGCGTTCACTGAGATAACCAAGCCCACCATATTGTTAGAAAGCTGAACTACCGTCCCTGGAGGGAATACGCCCATAAACTTAATTAAGATATTAAGGTTCTCTTCTTTATATAAGTGCTTGCAGTTCTTATATAAGTGGGAAAGTGCTGTATATGGAATTTTCTGTTCAGAAGCGATTGGGGTATGGCACAGATTATCAAAAGCATTAGCAACAATAATCACCTGTGCGAGCTCATCAATCTCATCCCCCTTCAAACCCTCAGGGTAACCAGAGCCGTCGCGTAGTTCATGATGTTGAGCGATCACGGTTTTTGCGCTATCAGGAAAATCTTCAATCTGGTTAGCCATGTCTAAGCCGTACTTAGTGTGCAGCTTTAGATAGTTGATTTCGGGCTCACTCAGTGGCGTTTGCTTCCTTAATATAGCGGTTGGGATTTTGATCTTGCCCATGTCATGAAACAAAGCAGCAAACGAAAGTGCTTTAAGTTGCTCGGCGGAATAGCCTTTCGCTCGCCCAATCATCATCGCAATAACGGCAACGTTAAGAGAGTGGAAGTAGATATCTTCGAACTCGTTCTTACCGTTCATTAAGTGCAAAGTCACATTGTCATCACACATTAACTTATCAACGATGTCGTCGATCAGTTGTTTTGCTTCCCCTACCGCATCTGCGGGACGGTTACGAATTTTCGTCATCACAGAACGCATTCGAGCGAGTGACCGTTCGAATTCTTTTTCACATTGAATGACGCGACGACGATAAGCACTCAGCTTTTCAATTCGTTTTTGCTTCTCTTGCCATAATTTTTGAGCCTCAAGATCTAAGGCATCGTCTTTCTTTACTTCGGCTTGAGGTTGATTCGCAGGAAGAGGAGATGCATCGCTTTGTTCCGGATTAAAGTACACAAACTTCACACCAAGGTGACGAATCATCTCCACTTGTTCCTGGTCTTTAATCTTGAAGCTGTTAAGTAGGAATGGGTGATCGTTCCACTTTAGCGGAAGACGGATATGTAACCCGGGCTGAATACGATCCACTGTAAGTTTAATTGCTGCCACTGTTCCACTGCTGATAAGACTTTATTGATAAGCCTATAATACTAGTAGATTTTGTAAATGAATTCATCAATAAGGGTGATGAATGAAGCTTCTCTGTGCATGTCATCAACAAACTCGCACAGAGAGTAATAAAGAGGTGTTAGAAAAGAGTTCGATCCGCTTTGCGTAGTTTTAACTCAGCTTCAAATACTGGCTTGGTGTGTGGTTGCTGATCTTTGATTAACCCCATTAATGTTTGAACTGCCACTCTAGCCATCTCGCTGATTGGGAAGTGTACGGCAGACACCGTTGGATATAAGCTTTCACACAAATCCACACTATCAAAACTCACCAATGAGATTTGTTCTGGCACCGGGATACGTTTTTCATGCAAGAACTGCATCGCTCCGACCGTCATCTCTTCACTACATGAAAACACAGCCGTCACTTCAGGATGGCGGTGATAAATAGCGGCCATTGCATCATAACCACTTTGGCGTCCGTAATTGCCTTCTTCACACCAACTTTCGTCTATATTAATGCCAGCCGTTTTCATTGCATCCACATAGCCGAGTTTTCGCAATAAACTGTTATGACGCTGAGAAGGCCCGCTGATACAAGCGATATGTTTATGCCCACCAGCAATTAAATGTTCAACGGCAATTCGGCTGGCGTGGTGATGGTTGAAGGTGACGCAACGCTCTTCTATGCCTTCGACATAACGATCGAGTAACACAAACGGCGTTGGCAACTTGGCGAGTTCTCGTAAATCATCATCAGATAGATAGCGGCTATGAAGCACGTAACCATCACACCGCAGATCATTAAAACGCTGAATGGCTTCCTTTTCCCCTTCCGCCGAATGGTGCCCTTGCGCTGTAATTAGGAACTTCTTATGCATGTCCAATTCGGTCTGCACTTGCTCCATCATCTCACCAAAGAATCCACCGGTATAGTACGTCACCAACAAACCAACCATGTTGCTAGATGAAGTTGCAAGCGAACGGGCAATAGCACTTGGGCGGTAGTTAAGTTCAGCCATCGCAGCTTCAACTTTTTTCTTTGTTTCTTCCCGGAACTTCCCCTCTCCATTAATAATGCGAGAAACGGTAGAGCGGTTTACTCCCGCAAGTTCAGCGACATCTTTAATCCTTGCCATCGTGCTTATTCAATCCAACTGCTTTTTGTTAATGGAGACAATACCAGAAAGTGACTGCCAGCAAATCGTAAGGTGTGTTGGGGGGGGCGATGCTGGCAGCCTTAATCATACACTGGCAAATTTACGAGTAGAAATGAGAGTCGAATAATCCGTGATTCTCATACCGTGTTCGCCCAGCTCTTGTTTTAATATTGGAGAGGTCAGCACCTGAAGTTCTAACTCTCGCTGCAGAGCGTAGCCGCTAATAGACAATAAGTGTTGATCGACATCAGCAGGGTGACACATAACTTCAACCACATCATATTGAGACTTGAGACTTTTTAGATGCGCCATAACACCATCTAAACTCACTCCCTGATCATAGAACTCATCGGTAAAATGATACGTGGTATCGCAGTCGATATGACACAAACCGCTACCACGCAACGGCACTCGATACTGCTCAGCCACTCTTCGAATCACTGGCAATAATTGAGGATGAGTATGAGCATGATGATGACTATCTATATGGCTAAGCGGTAATCCCAATGAAAGAAAATGCTCAACTTGAGCAACGGCTTCTTGGTAAACCGCCTCTTCTTGGAAATCACGCTTCTTCCATAACTCATTAAAACGAACAAACTGCTCCCCACCACTGGTAAGATTTGGATGGCCAGTTAGAGGGTTCCCTGCAGTAAAACGAAGGTGGACGCCAATTTTTAAGTTCGGATTCTGATTCGCTAACTCAACAGCGTGTTGCTCTGCGTCCATACCCATCATCATGGTTGTCGATAGCACAACACCCTGTTGATGCGCTTTGATAATGCCGTTGTTTACACCTTGAGTTAAACCAAAATCATCTGCGTTAAAAATCACTTTCATTCGCGATGTTCCTCGAGTTACAAAGTCGTCAGTTTAAACTGCGGCAGGTATGGCGCATTCACTTCCAATATTTCATCTAAGATGGATTTCGCACGACCAATATCTGGAACCAACGGGTTGTTAGTTAATGCCATTAAGGCTTTGTCATAACTCCCCTCAACCGCCGCTTCTATTGCGAGTTGTTCATAGGCTTTTACTTGATGAAGCAATCCACTGATATTGATAGATAAATTACCAACAGCCAGAGGTTTTGCCCCCCAACTTCCGATCACGGCACTGCATTCAATAACGGCATCATCAGCTAAGCCATTGATTGCACCATTATTTAGCACATTAACAACGTGAATACTGTTACGATTGTTGTAAATCGAATCCACAAGATTTAAAGAAGCATCAGAGTAATAAGCACCACCTCTCTCTTCTAGCTCCTTGGGTTTGTGGTCTAAATTTGGATCTTGGTAAAGTTTGAAGAGTGCACTTTCTGTTTCCATCACCTGCTCAGCACGTGTCCCCTGCTCCCCTGCACTTTGCTTTTCTTCTGCTAGCATCGCGTCAGTTTGATAGAAGTAACGATGATAAGGACACGGTATTGCGCCTAACGCTTTTAGAAATGCAGGATCCCATGGTTCTTCCCAAATGTTCTTCATACTGAAATTGGCACCGTCACCGACTTTCTCTAGCACCGTTTGAGTAATGTCTTCGCCTTTCAACCAAGCTTTTAGCACCCAAACAAGATGGTTCAAGCCTGCAAACTCGAGTTGAAGCTCCTTCGGTTCACACTCCATCATTTCAGCTATCATCATCTCCATCGAGACAGGGACATTGCACAAACCAATACTTTTAACCTTAGAGTACTTGCTCACCGCTTCAGAGACTAAACCTGCAGGATTGGTAAAATTCAGCATCCAAGCATTTGGCGCAAGCTCCTCAATATCTTTACAAATATCCAGAATCACGGGAATAGTTCGTAATGCTTTTGCAAATCCACCAGGGCCTGTTGTTTCTTGACCGATGACATCGTACTTAATTGGGATACGCTCATCGTTAGCTCGTGCAGCTAAACCACCGACTCGGAATTGAGTCATAACAAAATCGGCTCCGTTGATTGCCTCACGTCGGTCAAATCCAGCTTTGATTTCAATATCTGCACCAGCTTTATCCACCATACGCTGAGCTAAGCCCTTGATGATCTCTAGCTTCTCAGCGCCTGCTTCAATATCCACAAAGTGCATCTGTTTGACTGGCAAAAACTCCAAGCGTTTGATCACCCCTTCTACCAGTTCCGGTGTATAGCTGCTGCCGCCACCAATAATGGCAAGCTTGATTGCATCTCTTGGCATAATGGTTTCCTTACTTCTCAGCGAGTTGCTTATTCAGCGCGACGATTTCAACGGCCATTTCTTGCGCCAATATTGTGGTCATCAAATGGTCTTGAGCATGTACCATCACTAACGTCATTGGTACTTTGCCTTCTCCTTGGTCTTCTTCGATCAATTGAGTTTGAATCAAGTGTGCTTTGTTAATGCACTCTCTAGCTTGAGAAAGCTTTTCCTCTGCGGCAACGAAGTCTTTCTCTCTCGATAGACGTAACGCTTCGTAACTTAGACTTCTAGCCTCACCAGCATTGCAGATGATTTCCATTACAACTAATTCTTGTTCCATGTCTTCTCTCCGAAAAGAAGGGCTGCCAAGTCACAGCCCAATTAATAGTTAAGCCGTCACGCCTTCACCCGAAGGCTGCTCTGCTTCTTTGGACTCTTTATTGGTCGGTAACTCTTGCTCAAGTACCTGTTTCTCAAACATCTTGAAGAACGGCAGGTAAATAAAGAGGTCAAGAATAAGCAGGCCAATCACCAACAAAACAGGTGAGAATGTCCAACCACTTCCCCATGACGCACCAATAATCGCAGGCGTTGTCCAAGGCGTGGTCGCGACACCCATACCAACAAAACCAAGATGCACAGCAAAATATGCGATGGTTGCGTTCAAGATTGGAGCAAATACGAATGGAATAAATAGAATTGGGTTCATCACTACAGGGCTACCAAAAATGACTGGTTCATTGATTTGGAAGAACCCCGGAACAGCACTCATGCGACCAATACTTTTGAGGTGTGCTGAACGACTGAAAGACATCAGCAGGACTAGCGCCAGTGTTGCACCCGAACCACCAATGAAGATATAGAAATCCCAGAAAGGTTGAGTGAATACGTTTGGAATAGGCTGACCAGCAACAAAGGCATCAATATTCGCACTGATATTAGTTAAGAAGATTGGGGATAACAGACCAACAACGATTGCAGCCCCGTGGATACCTGCAAACCACAACAACTGACACACAAGCAGCGCACCAATGATCGCTGGTAAAGTATTAGAAGCGCTGATCAATGGTTTGAACATGGCCATCACGGCATCAGGGATCAACATGTCATATTGAGTTTGAACAAAAATACTCAACGGATAGAGCGTAATGAAAATTGCCAAGACTGGCAGTAAAACTTCAAAAGAACGAGCGATAGCTGGCGGTACCTGCTCTGGCATACGAATAGTAATGTTATGCTTCTTCATAAATCGGTACAGTTCAACTGAGAAGAAAGCACACATAACCGCTGTAAAGATCCCTGTTCCTCCCATGTGATTCATCGCTAAAGCACCATCTTTGGCAGGAGCAGCAACCAATAAAAAGCTCATGAGTGACAAAACTGCACTGGTAATGCCGTCCATCTTGTACGCCTTCGCCAAACTGTAGGCGACCCCAAGCGAGACAAATATGGTCATGATCCCCATAGACATATTAAAGGGCATCATTATGGTATCGAAATGCGTTGTCGCGAAATCCAACCATATTTGCCCTAAAGTAAACGTGGTACCTTCAGCAAATGGGGGAAACGCAAAAATTAAGATAAAACTGCCGACAATAATAAACGGCATTGCCACAATAAATCCGTCTCTCATTGCTCTAACATGAGGTTGATTACCCACTTTAGCCGCAATTGGGGCTATATGCTTTTCGACGATTCCGATAATCGCATCATAAAGCTTCATAGATTCCATCCTTATTTCAGACAAAAGAATTCCGCACCGAATATTTATATTCAGTTAAAATTCTTACTTTTATTTAAATTATTGAATTAGTTAATAAGTTCTAATGCTTGTTGTAGTACTTCTTCCCCTTTCATCATTCCGTAAGCTTGAGGGGAAATCGCTTCAATATTTTTGCCGTGTTCATTTGCTGTTTTACGAAGCTCTTCTAGTTGGAATCGCACTTGTGGACCCAACAAGCAGACGTCGTATTCTTTAATTGCTTCATCAAAAGCATTCACTGACAGCGCATCTATCTTGCAGTCAATGCCTTGTTTTTCAGCTGCTTGCTCCATTTTCTTAACCAACATACTGGTCGACATCCCAGCACTACAGCACAAAAGAATTTTTTTCATAGCCTTACTCCCGTTGTGTAAATTTCAATCTACAAAAACTGTAGCAAAAATAACCAACGCAAAAAAGCGCAACCGGTTGCATTGTTCGTGAACCAAATCTCATTTTAGAAAATACAGCCTATTTTTTATTAATTATTTAGGTCTAGGATAAAAGCCAACAAAATAACAAAATAACAAAATGTATTAACTTATATTTATAACTATCAATATATTACTACTGACAACGTCATAATTAATTTCTAAAAAGGAATAGAAAATGAAATTAAATAAACTGGCTATGGTTACATTTTTAGGTACTGCGCTATCTCAATTTTCATTTGCCCAAACTGCACCAAAAGGCACGATATATTTAACCTTTGATGACGGTCCTATTAACGCTTCTATTGATGTGATTAATGTGCTTAATGAACAAGGCGTTAAAGGCACTTTCTACTTTAATGCTTGGCACTTGGATGGCATTGGCGATGAGAACGAAGATCGTGCATTGGAAGCTTTGAAACTAGCGCTTGATACAGGGCATGTCGTCGCGAACCACAGCTATGCTCATATGGTGCACAACTGTGTTGATGAATTTGGCCCAACGAGTGGTGCAGAATGTAATGCAACCGGCGATCACCAAATCAATGCTTACCAAGATCCTGTTTACGATGCTTCGACATTTGCAGATAACTTAGTCGTGTTTGAGAGATACCTGCCTAACATCAACAGTTACCCGAACTACCTTGGCGAAGAGCTGGCGCGCTTGCCTTATACCAATGGCTGGCGTATCACAAAAGATTTTAAAGCCGACGGATTATGTGCAACCTCTGATGATTTAAAGCCTTGGGAACCTGGTTATGTCTGCGATCTAGATAATCCATCAAACAGTGTAAAAGCTTCTATCGAAGTGCAAAACATCTTGGCGAATAAAGGATATCAAACGCATGGCTGGGATGTAGATTGGGCACCAGAAAACTGGGGAATCCCAATGCCAGCTAACAGTTTAACGGAAGCAGAAGCATTTCTTGGCTACGTTGATGCCGCCTTAAACAGCTGCGCACCAACAACGATCAATCCGATCAACTCAAAAGCCCATGGTTTCCCTTGTGGTACGCCTTTGCATGCTGACAAAGTCGTGGTCTTAACACACGAATTTCTATACGAAGATGGCAAGCGTGGTATGGGGGCTACGCAAAACCTTCCTAAATTAGCAAAATTCCTTCGAATCGCTAAAGAAGCAGGTTACGTATTCGATACCATTGATAACTACACGCCTATTTGGCAGGTCGGCAACGCATACGCTGCTGGTGATTACGTAACGCATTCTAGCACTGTTTACAAAGCCGTGACAGCACACATCGCGCAACAAGATTGGGCACCATCTTCTACTTCTAGCCTTTGGACCAATGCAGATCCTGCTACCAACTGGGCTCTAAATGTCGCGTATGAAGCAGGCGACGTGGTGACTTACCAAGGTCTGCGCTACCTAGTCAACGTACCGCACGTATCACAAGCAGACTGGACTCCGAATACACAGAACACCTTGTTCACAGCTCTATAGGCTGTTCCTACTATCACCATGTAGTAGTTTGCGCGAGGCATACCCCTCGCGCTTTTTTTGTTTTGAGGATTCAGAAACTTCGAGGCAACGCTTTAAGCTACAGTATCGGCGCACCAACCTGACTGGACAAACGTTCCTGCTGCTAACGCGAAGGCAACGCTAACTTTCTTCCGCTATTTTCAAACACCCAAAACGACAAAAGACCGCTATAAAAGCGACCTTTCTATGTACAGTACCGGAGGGTGAGTTGACTGGGCAGGCACTCCTGACGCCACGCTGGATTTGAATTCACAAAACCTAGATACAACAAAGCCCCGACTTTCGTCGAGGCTCTGTCTTAGAATATGGTATCGGTGGGCGACTTGATTGGACAGGCACTCCTGCCGCCACGCTGGATTTGAATTCACAAAACCCAGATACAACAAAGCCCCGACTTTCGTCGAGGCTCTGTCTTGGAATATGGTACCGGTGGGCGGACTTGAACCGCCACGCCCGAAGGCAACGGATTTTGAATCCGTCGTGTATACCAATTTCACCACACCGGCATCTCTGGGCTATTGCCCTTTGATGGTTGGCATTATACGTAAGCTTTTGACCTGCGCAAGCAGAAAAACCTTAAATAACTATCGTTTGCTGATAATTTCGCCACAAAGTGTGACAAAGGAGATCTCAGCACAGTCCAGTCTGCCATATAACCTGATAAATCAGCGATAAAAGACCATGAATGCACCATGAATCTTTTCGGTCACTTTCGGATTCAAAATCTCGTTGCTTCGGGCGTGAGGTTCAAGCGTCCGATGATGATGGAACTAAACGTTTTGAGATAACCACGTCCATTCATCATCAGTCAACCAACCTGAGTACTCATCAACACGAGAAACGAACATTCTGTCACTTCCATCTAGATAAGGGGAGATCATATCTCGAATCTGTGTAGCATTGTAGTGAGTAGAAATGAGCCATGTAGAGTCCATGATGTGATACCACTTAGAAAAGTTTTTCAAAACTTCATGTACTTTTTCGTATTTCTGACCCGGAGAGTTCAAATCATAACTTACGCAATATACTGCCATCTTAAGATACCTCACTCATTAACATTCAAGAGACTTCATAATAAATAGAAAACAGATTGAATATCGTGGCTTGTTTCCCAAAAAAGTCTCATTGTAAGTAGTTAAGGAGCACTCACCGTGCTTACGTTCGTCGACGACAATGCCCCTCACAGAACGACTAAAAAACATCAAATTTAGTGGTTCAATCTTTCGTCTTTTTATTAACAGGAATTTTAAACATACCGCCGTTTTTGCGTGTTATACGCTTACCTTTGACAGTAATGTAAGGTCTAAAAATATACTCAACATCAGATTCTAACTGTGTATTATCACTAGTCATTACTTGATTTCCTTCTAAGAAAACCACACTAAAACTTGACCTGAGCGATACTTATTGCGTAATCTCCGAGTCGTAGCTAGGTGGCATAGTTTTTTTGAAACAAATGGATTGCAGTCCATATGCGATTTAGTTGCGCCTATACTGGGACAATGAAGTTGCAGCTTCATTGTCCCTCTTCATTTATGCTCTTTCCTTACCCCCTTAAATGGTTCCCCATCCATTTTCACGTCCATAATCTGACCGTTTTCTGCATTTCTTTTAGCCCAAAGACCAGAAGGAAGTTTAAATTGAGAACGCTTTCTCACTGCCCCGATCCGCTTGTTATCACCGTAAGGTCTATTAACCGCCATAATTTTTTGTCCTTAGTTAAAGTATAAAAACCGAACTTCACAGTTCACAAAACACACAATAACATGATCAAAATGATTAGATCAAGTGGTTATTTAGATCTTGTTGTGTAATACTTTCTTTTTGTAAAGGAGAACACACCATGAGTATTGAAGAACTGTCTTTTTCAGTGAGAGAAAGACTGCAATATATCGAGTTTCTACTCCAATTTCGGGGATGGTTATCTCGAAGTGATTTGGTTGATAAATTTGCTATTTCAGCACCTGCAGCCACAAGGGACTTCAGAAAATATAAGGATATAGCACCTGAGAATTTGGACTTTGACGATAGCTCTAAGACATACACCATAAAAGATAGCAGCTTCAAACCTGTCTTTACGATTAGGATTCATGAAGCACTTGGAAAGCTTCGGAATCCAGCATTAGCACTGGCTTTAGGTTTAGGTGAGAACGAAAGCTATTCAGCACCACCTCGCCTATCAATGCCAAAATTGGATGTGTTAATGTCCCTATCACGATCCATAATCAACAAACAGGCATTAAGAATAAACTACCTATCAGTTAAAAACGGGAACTCCGATAGAAAGATAGTTCCTCACTCATTGGTAGACAACGGGCTCAGACTGCATGTAAGAGCTTATGATTATAAAAGGAAAAAGTTTTGTGATTTTGTTTTAAGCCGAATTATAAAAGCAGAGCAACTAGACGAGTTTGTTCCTTTCGAACGAACAAGCACACTAGATTATCAATGGAATAGGTATGTAAGATTAGAACTAGTTCCTCACCCTTGTTCAGAAAATGTATTGAATCCAAAGACGATTGAACGTGATCTAGATATGAAAGATGGTGTCAAAGTTATTCAAGTAAGAGCTGCTGTCGCTGGATATTGGCTTCGTTTATGGAATGTAGATTGCTCTAAAGATGCGTCATTAAGAGGTACTGAATTTCATCTATGGTTACGAAACCATGAAACTCTATATGATGTTGAAAGTGCAAAACTAGCCCCAAAATAATTTTCACACATATAAAACTAAACAAACATAACTACCGAGGATGGGATAAATGGATTGGATTATGCAAAATAAAGAATGGCTATTTAGTGGGGTAGCTATCGCTGTACCTATAGCTGTCCTAAGTTACTTCTTTTCAAATAGAAATAATAAGCAAATACAAAAAGGCGGTAATAATTCAACGAACATCCAAATCGGTAAAAATTTAAACTTAAGGGGAAAACATGATGATAAATAAGAAACTTCAAGAAGGGGGGGATTCGTCAACAAACATTCAAGCCGAACAAATAACTTTAAATGTTGGCATTGATGAAAAAAGAGCTCGAGAAATATACCAAGAGATGAACTTACAACTAAGAAAAGAATATTCTCAGGAAGCATTTGACATCGCCAACATAAGAATAAATGAGTTTGAAAATAGATTAATGCCTAAAATGGAGATAGTAGACGGAGCATTAGAAGCGTTTGCAGACCCAAGCTTTCAACTACTTTTACTTGAAGCACAAAAAACAGCCGCTGCAACAGAAAGACCCGCAGATTATGATTTACTGGCAGAATTATTACTTCATCGTTTTCAAAAAAGAGAAGACAGAATAGTTCGCGCAGGTGTAACCCGTGCCGTTGAAATTGTGGACGAAATTGCAGATGATGCACTACTTGGTTTAACAGTTTTCCACTCCGTTAATACTTTCTTACCTGTAGCTGGTAATATCAATTCAGGACTAGATGCATTAGATAGTTTATTTGGAAAGGTCATGTATAACACTATGCCTACAGGTTCTAATTGGCTTGATCATCTAGACATCCTAGATGCTGTACGATTAAGCCCGTTTGGTGGTTTAAAAAAGATAGAACAATTTTACCCTGAATTATTGTCTGGATATATTGATGCTGGTATAAAAAAAGATTCTGATGACTATTTAAAGGCTGTAGCCATACTTCAATCAAATCAATTACCGAAAGACTTATTGATCGTACATGAACTAAATGAAAACTACGTAAGAATTCCTGTCACAAGAAAAGAACACATAAGTTCTATATTAATATATCATAGAGTATTATATCAAGGAACTCCTGCCGATATACCATTAAAGCTTACGGACATACAAATACAAGCTCTAAACTCTATTTACGATTTATACTCTAACGAGAACACATTGAAGGAAAACAATACAATTCTTTTCATGAAAAAATGGAATGAGAAACATAATTTAAAAGCATTGTCAGAATGGTGGAATAAGATGGATGTTAGCTTTCAAGTAACATCTGTTGGTCGAGTACTAGCCCATGCAAACGCTCAACGATGTGAAAACAAATTACCTCCGTTAGAATAAAATTTTGTCGTCGTCGACAATAACCGTCGACGACGACGCGAACACCCGACAAAAATAGACTAAAACATTTCTGTATACTCGATTTCTATCGCATTGGCGCTACTCCACTAGCATCTTACTCGATACCATAACGAAGCGTTCACTGCCTCGACCAAACTTGAGGTAAATTCCGTTAGCATTTAGGCTTGCCTCCTGACCTTTCAACTTGGCACTTAACGCTCCTGCTCCTTTTGGAAGAAACTGGCTGTTCTCAAAGTCATATAGCTTTTCTAATAAAGCCGATGGTGTACTCTGCCAAGCTTCTCCAGCTCCTAGCGTTTTAACCAGTTTTTGTAGCGCTATCGTTAAGCTATCATCCGCAGTTCCCGATGCCATCAAGGACTTCACATTTTCTGCGTACATTTTTTGAAGCTGAGCCTCTGGTAAATTCAATACAACCTCTAATGCACTCAACCACTTTGCAAAATCCATCATTCTCGCCGAATAGATGACCTTTACACTCTCTAATTCAATAAGAATTTTTGAAGACAACACTAACAAGGCACCAAACAAATCTGGTTTAAGGGCTTCTAAATCGGCTTTTAACTCTTGCTCGGTTCGACGCATCTTTTCAGGCATGGGCTGTAATTTGATGTGAACACAGCGAGAAGCTAAGTCACTTTCTTTTATGTAGTCGTGGATACCATTCAGCACTAGAGGGCTATGCAATTGCAACACCGTAAGTTGAGTATCGGAATAAAGCTCTCTCTTAGCTGTGCTTCCATTGGTTGCGGTCGTACATAAAATGTCACTTTGTTCTTTCGTTAGCGAACGTAAATTATCGAATACCGACAGATACATACTGTTGATGACCAACATAAAGTCATTCATCTTGCGCGTTAACGACAGACCTGACATTGAGCTTGGATCAAGCAGTCCACGCAGCACATTGTTACACGTAAAACTCTTTCCACACCCTTTTTCTCCTTGTATCGCTAAAATGGGATATGGCACACCTCTCGCTTTAGGGTTAGACATCACGTATGTCATATACCCTAATAATAAGAAAAAGGTATTTGTATCTGTATTCACCAAGCTCTTGAATTGTTTGAGCGCTTTTTTGACCCCTCCACTATCAATTTCTACGTTCGGCATCGTCATTGGTAATTGATAAGTCGGGCGCGAGAAGTAAATCCCGTCGTCGACGACGTCAACGAGCTCCACTTTTCCCGCTGAAAGTTTGGCGATAGAACCATTACATAAATCAATCCAAACGGTTTGTTTATCCTCACTCAACGCGTAACGGATCTGAGCCTCGATCACCTCGTCATTCTCAAAAGCGATAGCATCAAACTCTTCGACTAACTCATCAACCTGAGCCTGTTTTAGTCGGAGCCCAATCTGCTTAGCTTTCTGGCGGATAACCTTTTTAAACTTATCCCCTCTGACAGGGATAACTTCTGCAATCCCCTTACTGATATCTAGAAAAACACTACTGTCATTCTTCTTATCTAGCTTAAATTGCGTTGATGGGATTTGCTCTATCACTTTTTTTAATTCATCTTTCTTACTTGTCATTTTTTATTCCTTAAGACAAGGTCATTTCGACCTTTGTTTTTAACTTGAACCCACTCAAGACATCAGCGCTAGCAACCTCAAGAAGCGTTATTGCTTTTTCTACTTCTTCCTCAATGTTGCTCGTTTTCACTTGAATCAGAAATGAGTCATGGTTTGTTAGGAGTAAGGGAATTTTTGCGGCGTCAAAGCCTAAGCAAGCTCGGCGCATAATGTCCGCCCCTGTCGCTTGAATTGACCAGTTTCGCAATGAGTTAAAGGGATCCTTTACATCTATGGCATATCGCCAATCTAGAGACGTTGCGACTTTATTCTGCTGAATAGTTCGACCTATACGATCTAAATATGAACTAATTGGATTCGTTGCCTCTTTTACTTTATTCACCCAACTTCTGACTAAAGAGCTAGGTACACCAAAATCTTCCACTAATCTTTTCTCACTGATCCCGTACAGTTGGGCAATCAATAGCCGTTTAACTTGGGGACGCCCCAACCTTGGGTCGTCCAACAAGCAAGCCAAGTGCTCATAGATATCACCTGCACTGTAAATATCTAAGAGAGCGTTACATCCGGCTAAATGTGCTGCAATAACTGGCTCCTGCTGTTCATAATCCAGCAGTACGTATGAATATTCTTCAGGCGGAAGAAGAAATGATGACCAATATTCTTTAGGTACATAGTTCAATGCTGAACCTATAGAGGTATCCCGCCCTGTTTTCGTGTGAAAAGGGGATACTTGTGGTCTGTGTAACCACGCTCCATCACAGAACGTAAGTCCTGCCAGCATGCCTCCTAACAATTTGGCTACATGCTGACTAACTTTCGAGTTCTTCTTTAAATATTTGTGGATCCTGCGCTCAATGGCATCGCGATTAACTCGAATGCCTTGACGTTTATGGATATGGCTTAAGTGGCTCTCTATACGAGTGATTATGCCTTGTGGGACAGTGGCTAAGGTTAGATGGTTTTGCTTAACGATCTTCTTTAAGTCTGAGCTTTTTTGAAGCTGTACTCTTAAGAAGTAAGGAGTATCAGAAGACAGACTATAACGGGCGAGAACCCTTCATAGGTCAAGATCATCAATGTTTAGCTCACCAAAATCGAACTCTGGTACTTCAACAGTCAAGTTGTCGAATTCACCTTCAAAAAGGTCAGGCTCCTTGTCACTCTCAACTTCTAAGGCTGCTTGCAACTGCGTCGGTTTAGTGTCGACGTCGTCGGTAATCCCCTCGTCGACGACGACAACGTGCTTGCCTGACTTTTCTCGAATCAAAGGATGTTCAGGTGTATCAATGTAGAACTCATCAAAGGTCTGCTGAAACTGCTCTGAAATTGACTCACTACTAGGCTCTTCTACTATCGCTCCTTCTTTCTGGTGATAGACATAAACTTTAGCTTCGTGATCGGTTTTTAGTTCGATAGCCGTACTTTGCGCTAACGTTATAGATTCACGTAACGAGCGTTGCCAAGTATTATTTGACTCCGAACTTAAAATTAGAAACCTTATCGAACCGAATTCGTCGTAAGTAGTAAATAAATCCTTCACTTGATATGCAGACTTCGGTAATAGCTTCGCTGTTTCACTATTTATCAAGTAGGTAAACTTTCTTTCCTCTTCATACTTAGTCATTACAGCTACTGACAATACTTTTTTAGACGCTCTCAATGGTCGTCCCGTTATAGGGCGAGTATTCATGACGTTCTTAGGAAGAATCACTTTCAGCTCTTCAATTTTACTGCTTTCCAAGTTACAAATTTCAAATAGATTGTTCATATATAATGCCTCATCGGTGTTAACGATTCTGTTTAAAATAGGAGCATTTCTAAGCTAAATAGCAAACAGTCCTATAATTAAGTTGTTGTAACTTTTTCAACGAAGTTTTTTATAAAAACAAAGGCTAAAGTGGTGTTGGTATCCATATAGGCAAATGATCCTAGGCTAGCGCACTGAGAGAGCATCTCGCCTGAATCATTAGGAGCAAACTCATATATGTTTGACTTAGCCAGTAAATAAGCCCTATCCACTAACTATCTCCCGACTCCCTGCGCCCAATGTGCGTCCCGATTTTCCACCCAAAAAAAGAAAAAGGGGATCGCTCCCCTTAGATTGCTTATAGCTAGTCAGCCTCTAGAATGTATCCAAGTACGCCACCAAGCCCTGCACCAACCGCTAAACCGATACTCCCAAAAGAACGTCCTATTGCCATGCCCGTTGCTGCACCTTTAATCGCCCCTTTAGTGCTCGGTTTGATTTCAATATCAACATCATCGTTTCGCTTATGTATCTTCACGGCACTGATACCCGTACTCATTAATGACAACACCATCATGCTCCTTTTCTTTGGGTGTAAAAAAGCCCGATAAGTACATACCTATCGGGCGCTCTATTCATTTGCTTATCTGCTTAATCTCACTCTGAGCATTGCGCGGTAAAGCTGTCTTTGTAAACCGTATCTGTCCCCAAGAAACACAGCTCACTATCATTCAATGCCGCCATTTCAAGCATCACTATCTCGTCCACCGTTAAGATGGAACCATTCAGCACAAAGTGTCCTTTGTCTGTTATCACCTTTAAAGCTTCTCCGCCATTCGGTTCAACCGATAACACCTTGGCAGTCAGTTTCCCCGATGTCACATCATCCGTCATTTGATGCTCTGATACCGCGCTCTCACACATCTTATCTATCAACCCCATGGTCATAAGTTGATTCTGCGCTATCTCGTTCATCTCAAACGCGTTGATATTCAATGAGTCATCCTCAAACAGCTCGAACTGAATAAGTCCCTTCACAGGCTTGTCATTGAACTCTAATCCCCCCTCAATATTCACAAAGCTTCTACCCTCTGTTTCAAATGACGCCCAAGACGGAGAAGCGAGAAAGCTATCCACCATCTGCTCTAGTGTGACATTCGGACAAGCATTCAACCTTGCCCCTTTCGCCGCTTTGACTTCTTGTGAATCAAACCAACCTGCTTGTACAGGTAGCGCGCAAGTTAATGCCAGAATTAGGAATGTTTTCTTCATCATGCTCTACCAAATAAACGTAAAAGGTTTAGGTGCGGTTAGGTTGTACTTCTCATCAAAGCGCTCTTGAGACAAGGTCAGTACACGAATAAGCTCCACCAATGCCACTACCGCTGAAACGCCCGGCAGTAGCAAGCAACTCACAAGATACACCAATCCCCATCCCCAACATCCGGCATAGAATTTATGACCACCTACGCCACCTAAAAAGAAGGTCAGCAGTGCCATGGCTAATTTGGTTTTGTTTCTCGATGGGTTGACTGGTGCGGCATCAAAGGCAGGAGGTGAGAGGGTCGTCGACGTCGACGCTCCCCCCAGTAATGCGGAGAGAATTTCCTGCGTCTTCTTATCAACCGCTGAACTGGTATTAAAGCTATCTTTAAAGCCCGATTTTACTGTGACCGAAATCTGACCGTCTTCCATCGCTCTAAAGTGCAACGTCCCTCTCAAGCCAAATGGATTAACGCCATATCGCCATGCCGCTTCGAGTAAACCTGCGTTCAAGTCTTCTGCTTTGATACGACCACCAAGATGAATGAGTACCTGCTGGCAGTGCTGAAAGACCAAAGCATAGTCTCCACTCGTTGTCAGTACTGCGTTGTCTGTTTGTTCAAATACAATGTTTGACATTGCTTGTCTCCTTTAAAAATAAGGTCATGGATATAAGGGAAAGTATTATCTGGCGCACTAAGGACAGGTGGTGTCCAAATGCACCAAGTGGTTGCTTTTACATAGAAAAGTAAGAAAGGCTAAGGCGGATAAAACCTATATCAAATCTAAGTGCGTAACAGGCTCATCCATTTAAAAATCAGACGGACGCAACCTGTCCAAACTGACCGTTACGATGTAGAAATGAGTGATAAGAGTGAAAAGTTAGCCTTTCGATTGAGTGATATCCTGACCCGTTTATTCATGGGTGAGGTGCTTTCTATCGAGCAGCTAATGAGAGATTATCAGGTCAGCGAAAAGACCTTGCGCCGTGACTTCAATGAAAGATTGATTAAAGCGCCGATTGTGCGTGATGCTGAGGGATACAAGTTAGCGCCAACCAGATTGACCATGCCATCCATTCAAAAAGTCATGAGTGATTCCGGACTCTCTAGCTTGCTGCCAAAAAACATCAACATGAGTCAGGTCTATCGTAGTCTCTTGTTTAAGCATCCTCGTATTGAAGATACCGAACATTTTGATTCTGTATTCAATCTACTGGCTCAAGCCATTCGCTCTCAATCTGTCGTGAGTATGATGTACAACCAACAAGCGGTTGATGCTGTCTATCCTTACTTGCTCGTCAATGACCGTGGCATTTGGTATCTGGCAGCGACGCATTTAGGCATTCTCTATTCTTATCGTATGAGTAAGATTACTCAGGTGCTTCAAAGCGCTGAGAAGTACCAACCCGACGCGAAGATACGCGAAGACATCTACCGTCAAGGTATGGAGTGGTTAACCGCAGAAAATGCCGATGTGTTATTGCAAGTCGACCAAGACATTGCCTCTGTGTTTATGGGTGGTGGTGTTCTTCCCAATCAACAGATATTGAAAGAGTTGGCTGATGGCAGTTTGCTGGTCAGTTGTCGAGTGACGAAGTTAGGGGACGTGATACCCACATTAAAAGCTTGGATGCCAAAAATAGAAGTGCTTTCACCCGTAAGCCTCAAGCTTGAGTTAATCCGTGAACTCAATGCTTCTCTTGAGCGTTTATAACAAAAACACCAGTACGAACCACACAAACGGGTTAAATTTAACCTCTCTCCGATTGCAACCGACTTCATCGAATCGCTTCCCTCTGGCTCTCGTCTTCAACGTTTAAGTAAAACGTTGCTGTTAGTTACCCAAATGAAAAAGGCTTCCCATTGTTCCATGACTGACATGGTGCAATAGGAAGCCTTAATTTCACTAGGAAGTGAGCGTGGTATTTTATGGTTCATACATGGTGCTTTCAACGCAAGTTGTGGTTAATGGTCTAGTAAAGAGTGACTTTTATTTCATCAAACACGTCCATGTCGATGTAGCTTAAAAAGTTACTCTCCCATATTGAGTAGAACTCCATCACTTCACTACTTGCTATTGGTAGTTCTGGAACATAGGAAAAGTGGGCAACACCGGAATCAAAGCAGAAATCCACTTCTTTAACCAGCTCAGGAAAAGCCCCGCCACAATATGCAAAGTCCGTGATGTAACTGAAAGCCCATTGTCCTTGAGTTTGTTCAATTCGAATTTCCACTGGATGCCAACCGCCCTCTTCTGCGCTGTAGCTAGTCTCTCGAAAGTTAAACACAACCGCTGTCGTCGTCGACGCCACGCCCTCCTCATTCGCCAGACTGGACAGCTTCTCTTGTAAGTCGATGCTAACAGGCAGCAGCAAACGCTCAACATTAAAAGTTAAGTTCATAATAAAATCTCTTTTTGGTGGTTAAGAATGCACGGTTAGGTCGTGCTCGGTATGAAACGGTAGGATGGTTGGCTATTGGTTATCGGACTCTGGCTCACTAAGCGCCAGCAGTTGCGTTCTCTGTTGGTCAAACTCTGGCGCAACCACATGCAAGAACACGGATGTCTCCGACTTGATGGTTAACCCCATGCCACGAATGCAAGCCGCCAGAAAGCCCGCATTGTTGGCACTGCCCCCTTTGAATACCGTTTTAAATAAGCTGCTCTTAAAGGGTTTATCTTCCTGCTCTGCCAATACATCCAGCACATCCGTCAGTTTTATCCACTCTTTACTGTGCAAACCACCGCCTTCGTTACCGACTAAACGGACATACAACTCACCGTCGACGACGGCGCGACCGATTTCATAAAACACATGGTTGGTGGACTTAGGGCTCAATTTCAATGCTTTCCCCTCCTGTAAAATATGATGGGTAATCTGTGCAACACCCTGAGATTGAACGTCACTCTTTCCTTGCTCTTTTTCATTCAACGTCTCAGGCGCTTTCTGTTTGTTGTTGGTTTTACGAGTCATGCTATTTTTTCCTTATTTCGATGGTGTATTAGATTGAGTCTACGGCTTGAGTGGACAGTCGATTGACCAGTTGAGTTGGGCTAGTAGAGGGTGCCAGCAAGTACACGCCAGCCCCCTCCATCGTGATAATGGCAACGGCTAATATCCACGGACAAGTTTCATCACTGAGTACAAACACCCACTCTGGATAATTCATCACAAAGCGAAGAAAGTGTTGGTCTTCCTCACTTTCAGAAGCAAGTAAAGCGTCCGTATCTGCATGTTCAATGAGGTACAAGGTAGTGCCTACGTCTTGCCAAAATGCGTTCGTTGTCGCTTCATCCCCGAACGGTTCAATCAAATGGTCGAGCAACTTGGCTTTGATGTCGTCTGGGATAGGTAGGGTTTTGATTTCGTTAAAGTGGCGTATCTTTTTCATTTTGCTTGTCCTTAAATGCAGAAAGCCCCCATGCAGATGGACTGCATGGGGGCGTTCATTACGGTTATTTATCAATGGATTTGGCTAACCATATCTGACAACTTAGCGCCAATCTCTCGTCGTCGACCAACGGTAAGCTTGGAGTAACGTCTTGAGCTGGCTAGGTCAGCATGGTTTAGCTGTTTTGCGATATCGTGAAGTGGCACACCTTGGCTGGCGAGTAACGAGCCTACGGTGTGCCTTGCACTATGCAGGGTGATGTTTTCCTTATCGCCTGGAATATCAGGCAATCCCATTTTTGCTTTGATGACTTTCAAAGCATGACGGGCGGGACTGATGGGCTTGCGATGTTTATGTCCTGCAAAGATATAAGGGTTATTGGTCACCTTAGGTATCGAGCGTAGGATATCGACCATAAAGTCACTAAGAAAGAGGGTATGACTTGTGCCGTTCTTGGTATGTGGAATATGAATTGAACGCTCTTGCCAATCAATGTCTGTCCATAAGCGAAAGCGAAGCTCCTTGTCCCTCGCTCCTGTTAAAAACAACAACGCTAGAAATGCCCCTGTTTGCTTATCTTGATAATTGAGCGCATGGGATACGAACGCTTGCAATTGCTGTTCGCTCAAATATCCGGTTCGCACATTATCCACTCGCAGCAAACTCACTTTATCCGCCACTAACGGCGCATCCATCAACTTGTAAGCTTGGCGATTGATGGTTTTCAGCAAAGCCAATACTCGATTAATGGTTGCAAGCGCATAAGGCTTCCCCGTTGTGCTGCTGACTTTACCTTGCATTTCCATCTGAACTTTCACGATGTGAGCCGCTGTCAGTTCATAGATAGGTACATGATGTATCGACTTAACGTGTTGGTTAAATCTGGCAACATCATCTTTCCAACTGCGCTTTTGCTTGGCTAACGGTAAGTACACCTCATTGAAGAAGCGCTCTAGCGTCATGGAAGCGTCAACCTTTTCAGTATCGCGCTCTAACTTCGGGTCAATGCCTTCAAGGATTTGTTGGCGATGTTCTCTCGACACCTTTCTCAGTGTCGATAAGTCTGTTTCAGGATGCTTACCAAGACCGATAGAGGCTTTCTTACCTGTCACTGGACTGGTGTATCGCAAAAGGAAACGCTTGTTACCTGACTTACCGACGAGACAACGAACACCTGTTGGTAATCCGCTATCTTTCATAGCAGACAAGTTAATTTCGTAATCGGTGGATTTAGCGTTGGCAGAATTGGGCTTGAGATTGTTTAGAAATGCAGTGGTGAGACGTTGTGATTTGCTCATTTAACCTCCTGAATGTCTTGGGTTATTCAGGAAGTTAATATGAGTTTCAAGGGTGGTTTATTGCGGTTGTTGTTCACATAAAGATCACCCAGAACTAGCGCTTTTTGTTTCGACCGTACCAATACATAAAAGCGATCAAAATCGCATGCAGTGAAAACACCATAATTGGAATATTAAATAGTGTATTCATTATATTTTGAACAGTCGCAATATCAGAATCATTGACCGATGCTCCAAGACTAACCCAATTTTTAAAAGTCATTGAAGCAAACATCGCAGCAATAAAGAATGCAATATAGACAAATACAACACTCCCCCCTCCGATCCACATTATCAACTTACGACTCATTACTACTCCCTAATATTCCACCATTAGTACCACCAGAATAACCTGACGAACTTCCTACATATCCAGAACTTTCGCCAGAAGCACCAAGGCTTTCTTCAAACTTCCCAGCCTTATCTAATGACGATAGGTTACCTGTGTTAGGAAAACGATTCTTCATCTCGCTAGTCACATCTACCGAAATCATTTCAAAGCTATTACTAACATCAATCATGTACCGTTCTAAAGATGAGGGAATAACAAAATCCTCTGAATACTTAAGACTAAACAGTTCATTGTCAAAAATGCGTGAGCCTGATACTTTTAATGCGTTAACACTGTGCGTTGTACAGTTGTTTCCTGACAAATCGTAATTATCAATAACTCGACCAAATAACTTTGTTGTCTCAGGTGTATCTTTTGCATCAGGGCGTTCAGAACTCCCCTCCCATAACGAATTGAAATGTTTAATCACCTTATCGGGGGGAACATCAAAAATTTTAAAAACTTTTGCTTCCATTCTGTATAGCTGCCGCAATATATACTCATTAGCATAACTTGCTTCCAGCTTGATCAAAACACCTTCACCTACAGCAGGGATTAACCCGACATCATCATAGCGCCCATACGAAAATATTGTAATTTTCTCTGCTTGATGTACGGAGACAAACGTATGCCCTGTACCCTTCGATTCAATCCACAGAAAAACTCCTTGCTCAACTTCACGGTTATTTACGTGCTTTGTGTTTAGTTGGGACATATCCGACGGAATTTGAACAGATTTCATCGCAGCTTCAGCATTAGCTAATTCTTGATTCATAGCTTGAACAGCTAAACGTGAACCGTCAGGTGTTTTAGGCGAAACATTCACAAGGGGATTACGAACCATTCTAGGGTTAACTGCCTTTGCCCTTTCATGCTCATACAAAGCAACGGCTTCATCATAACTCACACCATATTCATTATTCTGCCAAGTCATTGAGTGCCTTGGTGGAAATGGATACCCCTTACCATCATGCGAGATAGGATCAACAACTTTCTTTGGAGTATCTCGATTTACGGGATTACGTCTAATGTGCTGATCTTCTTCACTTTGAGCATGGAACGCTTCAAGAGCCTCATCATAGCTCATTGAAGCATCACGCCAGTACCAGTCATGATGCCTAGGTGGGAAAGGGTAGTTAAAGTCGTAGTGATGTTCTCGCTCTGATTTTAGATCGGGATTCGAGTCTTCCATAGTAAAACGTTTCATTGTTTACTTTTTGATTCATAGCATTATATGAAACACTGACGACCAAAGAGTGCCTAAAGACACAACCCAAACAACGATTAAGCCTGTCGTTTTACCTAAAAATCAAGATTTGTGATGCTAATTCACAGTTTTTAGATTGATAGTTTAATCTCAAGTAATGCTGCAATGAACTAAAGGAAGGCATCTTGAAAACTACGACAAAACGTAGATTGATGAACAATTTCAAAACCAGTTCTTAGCAATGTATTCATTGCTGTGATTTCGTTTAGTTTTATCATAGCCATCGAAGACGAGATTCCTTCAAAGAACCAACCTCCGGCATCAATCTGGATAGTCTCAGGCAGTAGCGACACATCACTACTACCATAAACAAGATTTGAAATTTTCTCTGGTTGGGACACATTGTACTTGGGCAGGTCAGGATTTCTAACAACTTCATGGCGTAAATAGATAAGCTATTTATTCCCACGAATGGTCTGATTTTTCTTGCTTTCAGAGTAACTAGGTTTATCTTATCAGTCACTGTAAAGAAACATTTGCTCAGGAGTCGCGATTAAAATGACAGAATATGCTAAACATGACGATATCGTGGAAATAAGAGAATTAACAAAGCAAGTTACGGATGGAGATAAAAACGCAGGCAGCTTAGTAAAGCAACGTTTAATGAGCAATTCAGCATTATTATCACACTTTACCAATGAAGTAGAAACACTCACAAAAGATAGTGCAAAATTTGATAGTGAAATAGCTGCTATACTCAATGAACAAATTAAATTATTGCACCTTTTGAGTGCTAGCGCTAAGACCGAATCCGACAAACAACATTTATTTCAGATGCAGAATAAATTTGTTGATATGCTTGCAAAACATGTAGAGCAAAGCAAAACGCACAACACCTTGAGAACTGTAAGCAATGTTTTAGGAACTGTTGCCGCCGTTGGATTAACGGTTTACACAGTTAAAAACAAATTATCCGGTTGATCATTTACTTCACTGTACTTTATCTAATTGATACTTATCTTCAATGAAGCATCGCACTCGTTATTTGTCGTAAGAAATTGATTAAAATTACTTACGACCCTTGCCTACGCTTAAAAAACCTCATACCACGCAAAGTCACCATGCTTTGACCATGGTTCTTGGGATACATCAGGCTTGGGAATACTAGAGTTGGAAGGCTTTAGCGTCGTAACGTCGTTGCTTTACTTGGCTTAGAGAAGTGACTTGATAAACAGTAGATGAACCATGTATGTACCATAGTTCAGTATGAAGGTGGTTTATTGCAGACATAAAAAAAGCCGCTTTAGTTAGCGACTTACTGGCAATGCTTGGTGATGATGCTTTTAGTTTTGATTGTAACGACTTGATTTAAAACTTTTTTTGAATCCGTCGTGTATACCAACTTCACCACACCGGCATCTCTGGGCTATTGCCCTTTGATGGTTGGCATTATACGTAAGCTTTTGACCTGCGCAAGCAGAAAAACCTTAAATAACTATCGTTTGCTGATAATTTCGCCACAAAGTGTGACAAAGGAGATCTCATCTTAGCTCGGTCTGCCGTTTCGCTTTGTTGTAATACCACCATTCAGCCCTATAAACGATTAACAGTAATATCCGAAACGTAACCATTACCAATATTAGAAAGCGCACCATGAATCATCCGCGCTGCATCACCTGCACTCATAAAGCTACTGGTGTCTAATGACTTACCGCTCGTCTCCCAAAATTCCGTCGCCATACCCCCGGGATACACAGCGATAATTTTCATTGGTTTGCCTTTTAACTCCATACGAACGGATTCAATCAAACCTTTGACAGCCCACTTCACCGCACAGTACGTCGATTCTTGTGCCTTAGGCTGCTGTGCTGCTGTCGACATCACCATCACAACGTTTACTGGCTGATCTTGATAACGTTTGACCAACTCTCGAAGGATATTAATCGCCGAAGTGAGGTTATTTTCAATCAGCTTTTGAATCTCTTGCGGGTCTTGCTCAGTTAATAAACCAAAATACCCACTTCCCGCACAGTGAATCAGCGTAGAAGGCACTTTAGGCAGCCCATCAAACAAATTCTCGACTTGGGATGTATCAACCAAATCACAACTACGTGTTTGCGCTTTATTGGAGAGATGCTGAGCAAGAGTCGCCAACTTCTCTTCACTGCGTCCGGTTAACAGTGTTTCTTCGCCATGAGCATCATACAACTTAGCTAGCTGCGCACCTAAGCCACTACTCGCGCCAGTAATTACGATCATCTTGTACCTCTATCACGTCATTCGTAATTTCGTTAACTCAGCAAGGTACCGTATGTTTGATGATTTCACAGGCTGGGTGGCGCGAAGTTTGAACTGGATAGCTTTGTTAAGTGGAAGGATGGATATAAAGTGTCTTCTGCTGCGGTGATTTATTCGTAATTAGAGACTCTGTGCGTTAGCTCTCTTTTCACCAACAAGCGGAATCTATATCCTGACGCACAATTTTAAAGGTAAGTGATGGAACTATGACGACTTCTACAACTCTTCCACCAGCAGGCTTCTTTCGTCGATTAGCGGCGTTGTTCTACGACACGCTGATTATCTTGGCGATTGAAATGATGGCTGCTGGTGTTGTAATGGCAATCGTCTTTGCGCTGAATGCAGCAGGATTGCTGAGCTACGGGGAATATGCAGATGCAGCTGACATGCTGGGAAAACATCCTGTACTGAGCCCACTATTTACATTCTACTTGGCGGCAGTCTGGGTATATTTCTTTGTCTTCTTCTGGACACGAGCAGGACAAACCTTAGGGATGCGAGCTTGGAAAATGCAAATTCGTAACAGTAAGGATGGTGCACCAATTACGGTTACTCAGGCGTTAATTCGTTTAGGTACGTCGGGCTTTGGCTTAGCTAACTTGACTGTGCCAATCGATCCGCAAAAACGTGGCTTCCACGACATCTGGGCAAAAACTGAAGTCGTTGTCTTGCCGAAAGCAAAATAACGAAGCCGCGTAAGCAGAATAGAAAAAGGAAGGCACAGTGCCTTCCTTTTTTATGTTTATCGCTTTTGAAAACCTACAACTTCCTTCTAAGCAAGGATACCGCAATTGCTAGGAACACCAAGCTAGGGGCCAATGCACCGAACACTGGTGGAATACCGTATACCAAGGTAAGAGGTCCAAAGAACTCACTGGATATGTAGAAGGTAAAACCTGCAACTACCCCTGAGAGCACCCTTGCGCCCATGGTGACACTACGCAATGGACCGAAAACAAACGACAGCGCCATCAACATCATTACCGCAATAGAGAGCGGTTGAGATAGCTTGCGCCAAAATGCCAGTTCATAACGTGAAGCATCTTGCTCTGACGCTTTTAAATAGGTCACATAGTCATACAAGCCACTTAATGAAAGCTCTTCTGGTTTCACCGTTACCACCGCCAACTTATCTGGCGCTAATGAGGTGTGCCATTCCATCTGCTCTAAATCACGCTTGGTAATGACGTTTTCATTTTCCATATCGGTGATTTGAACATAACGCATCAACCAATTGTTATCTTGTTGGTAGTCGACTTCTTCTGCGAAGATAACTTTGTCTAAGTTCTTATCTTCATCGAAACGCCACATGTTCAAGCCGTAGAGTTTGTCGTCTTCTACTTTACCGATAAAAATGAAGTCATTGGCATCACGAGCCCATACCCCAGCCCGAACGGATACAATACTACCGCCAGATAGAGCAAACGCACGTAAATCACGAGCCATCTTTTGCGCCTCTGGTGCGCCCCATTGACCGAGCGTCATAACGATAAGCATCAATGGTACGGCCGTTTTAAGCACCGATAAGCCGATGTCCAACTTAGAGAAACCCGCCGCTTGCATTACCACAAGCTCAGAGCTTGATGCCAGCATGCCCAAGCCAATCAAAGCACCCAGTAGCGCGGCCATTGGAAAGAACATTTCGATGTCGCGAGGAATACTCAAAAGAACGAAGTAAAGCGCATGCATTAAGTCATAAGCACCACGGCCGACTTTACGCAACTGCTCTACGTATTTGATGATGCCCGACAAGCCAACGAAGGTCGCCAGAACCAAGGCAGTGGTAGAGATGATCGTTCTACCGATGTAAAGGTCTAAGAGTTTAAACACAGCTTACGCGAGCCTCTTCTTGCGGAATTTATCTTTCATTCGTCGAACAGGAACGCTGTCCATCATGTTTGCCAAAATAGCCACTATCAACAACATTGCATTGATCGGCCACATACCTATAGCTGCAGGAATCGCACCATCCTCTAACGCCGATTTCGTTGCACTGATTGCAAGGAAGTACGCAAGGTAAATCAAGATGGCCGGTCCCATTTTAGCGAAACGCCCCTGACGTGGGTTAACTGCGGATAAAGGAATAACCAGCATCGTTAATAGTGGAATACATACGAACAATGAGATACGCCATTGCAGCTCTGCTTGCGCTTCAGGATCTGGATGGCCAATCAAGTCCGCCGTTGGGTATGCTTCCCAGTCGCGTCCTTTTTGCTTCACCTCACGTTGGCCAATCACACCTTCGTACTGATCAAACTTAGTCACCATGTACTCAACGCGAGTCGGCACACCTTCATAACGCGTCCCCTCATGCATGGTGATGATCTGACGGCCATCCGACAATTCTTTCACTTCACCCGAAGAAGAGAACATCACGCTAGGCAAAATAGAATCACGTGGGCGCATCTGTGCTACAAACACGTTACTTAACGTGCTGTCTTTAATGTCATCGATGAAAACAACCGAAGAACCATCTGGCGTGCCTTGGAACTGACCTTTCTTTAGTAGATCAACGCTGTTTTCGGCAGCGACTTGTTCATAAAGCTGCTCTACGCGGTCTTGCGACCAAGGTGATAGCCATAATGCGTTAAACGCCGCAACACCAGAAGTAATGATCGCCAAATACAACGCCGCTTGTACTAGGAATTTATTCCCAATACCTGTCGCGTTCATCACCACGATTTCACTTTCTGCATATAAACGACCAAACGTGATCAATATGCCGATGTACAAACTCAATGGCAGCATTAATAGCCCCATTGCTGGCATGTTTAAACCAACAATTGAGAAAATTAATCCAGCAGGAATATCCCCGTCCGAAGCGTCAGCAAGAACACTGATAAACTTCTGACTCAAAAACACCAAAAAAAGCACGAAGAAAATCGCAAATTGGCTCTTGAGTGTTTCGCGGATCAAATATCTAACAATAATCACGCTGAAATTACCTATACAAAACTTGTTTTTTTGGTCGAATCACTATAGTTTCCCGTTGAACCATTTATTTTTTAAAAATTATAAACTAGATGTTAGCGCTTAAATCAGCTCTGTTGGTAAGACCTGAGCTTAAATTCAACAAGTAAGCGATCATTATCTAACATTTAGAGCAATTTGTCTTCAGGATGTAGGAGTACGCATGGAGTTCAGTGTTAAAAGTGGCAGTCCAGAGAAACAACGTAGCGCATGTATCGTTGTTGGTGTGTTTGAACCACGTCGCCTTTCTCCAGTAGCCGAACAACTTGATAAAATCAGTGACGGTTACATCAGTTCACTACTTCGCCGTGGTGATCTAGAGGGTAAACCTGGTCAGATGCTGCTACTGCATCAAGTACCAGGTGTTTTGTCAGAGCGCGTTCTACTTGTAGGTTGTGGTAAAGAACGTGAGCTAGGCGAGCGCCAGTACAAGGAAATCATTCAAAAGACGATCAGCACACTTAACGAAACAGGTTCTATGGAAGCAGTATGTTTCCTAACTGAACTTCACGTTAAGGGTCGTGACACTTACTGGAAAGTTCGCCAGGCAGTAGAAGCGACTAAAGATGGTCTTTACACATTCGATCAGTTCAAGAGCGTTAAGCCAGAAACTCGTCGTCCACTGCGTAAGCTAGTATTCAACGTACCAACGCGTCGTGAACTAAACCTAGGTGAGAAAGCAATCACTCACGGTCTAGCTATCGCATCTGGTGTGAAAGCATCAAAAGATCTTGGCAACATGCCGCCAAACATCGCAAACCCAGCGTACCTTGCTTCTCAAGCACGTCGCCTTGCTGACGATTACGAAACAGTAACCACCAAGATCATTGGTGAGCAAGAGATGGAAAAACTGGGCATGACATCTTACCTAGCAGTAGGTCGTGGTTCGAAGAACGAATCAATGATGTCGATTATCGAATACAAAGGTAACCCAGAGTCAGAAGCAAAACCTATCGTACTTGTCGGTAAAGGTCTGACGTTCGATTCAGGCGGTATCTCTCTAAAACCTGGTGAAGGTATGGATGAGATGAAGTACGACATGTGTGGTGCTGCGTCTGTATTCGGTACAATGAAAGCGCTAGCGAAGCTAAACCTACCAATCAACGTTATTGGTGTTCTAGCAGGCTGTGAAAACATGCCAGGCAGCAACGCTTACCGTCCAGGTGACATCCTAACAACCATGTCTGGTCAAACTGTAGAAGTTCTAAACACGGACGCGGAAGGTCGCCTTGTTCTTTGTGATGCACTGACTTACGTAGAGCGTTTCGAACCAGACTGCGTAGTAGATGTTGCAACGCTAACTGGTGCTTGTGTTATTGCACTAGGCCACCATATCAGCGGCGTAATCTCTAACCACAACCCACTTTCTCATGAGCTAGTGAATGCTTCTGAGCAAGCAAGTGACCGTGCATGGCGTCTACCAATGGCAGACGAGTACCACGAGCAGTTGAAGAGCCCATTTGCTGATATGGCAAACATCGGTGGTCGTCCTGCTGGTACTATCACTGCGGGTTGTTTCCTGTCTAAGTTTGCTAAAAAGTACAACTGGGCACACGTCGATATCGCAGGTACTGCGTGGAAATCAGGCGCAGCGAAAGGCTCAACGGGCCGTCCTGTCTCAATGCTTGTCCAATTCCTTTTGAACCGCAGCGGCCAAGAGACAGAAGAGTAATTTCTGAACAACATCTAAAAGGGCCGCAAGGCCCTTTTTTATTACCTCGATTTTCTTGATTGAAAATCGGATTTAATATGGTTTCAGGAAGAGACCAACGGCAAGTGAGAGAATGATGCAAACTGCAACCTTCTACATCATTAACGAAGAGAGCCCACAAGCAACGGTGACTGGCTTTGAAGAATACATTGTTTTTTTGGCTCAGCACTTTGCTCGCCAAGGCGCAAAAGTATATCTGAACTGCCAAGACAAACCGCATGCCGAGCAGCTCGCTGAAGCCTTTTGGCAAATTGATGCAGACAAGTTCATGGCACATAATCTTGTAGGCGAAGGACCGAAATACGCCACCAATATTGAGATCGGCCATGAAGGTGTAAAACCTAATTGGAACCGTCAGCTGGTAATTAATTTGGCGGAAAATGAGACAACCTTTGCGAACAAGTTTGCTCAAGTGGTAGACTTCGTGCCTTGCGAAGAAAAAGCTAAACAGCTCGCAAGAGAAAGGTATAAAATTTACCGTCAGGCAGGTTATCAACTGCAAACGATCGAAATTCAATATCCTTAACGGTCAATCCTTATAGTTAAGCTCTCCACTCAGAGAGTTCACTTATAAAGATTGACTTAGATTCAACCATCAACGTATCCATTAAAAGAGCGCTATGGAAAAGACATACAACCCAACTTCAATCGAACAAGCTCTGTATCAGACTTGGGAAGAGAAAGGCTACTTTAAGCCACACGGTGACACTACTAAAGAATCATACAGCATCATGATCCCGCCACCAAACGTCACTGGTAGCCTACACATGGGCCACGCGTTCCAAGATACGATCATGGATACGCTTATCCGTTGTGAGCGCATGAAGGGTAAAAACACTCTTTGGCAAGTAGGTACGGACCACGCAGGTATCGCAACTCAGATGGTTGTTGAGCGTAAGATCGCTGCAGAAGAAGGCAAAACAAAACACGATTACGGTCGTGAAGCCTTCATCGACAAAATCTGGGAATGGAAAGGCGAATCTGGCGGCACTATCACTAAGCAGCTTCGTCGTCTTGGCGCATCTGTAGACTGGGATCGTGAGCGCTTTACGATGGACGATGGTCTATCTAACGCTGTTCAAGAAGTGTTCGTACGTCTATACGAAGACGATCTAATCTACCGCGGTAAGCGTCTAGTTAACTGGGATCCAAAGCTACACACAGCGATTTCAGATCTAGAAGTAGAGAACAAAGACACTAAAGGCAACATGTGGCACTTCCGCTACCCACTAGCAGATGGCGTTAAAACAGCAGATGGCAAAGACTACATCGTTGTTGCAACGACTCGTCCAGAGACCATGCTAGGCGATACTGGTGTTGCAGTTAACCCAGAAGATCCACGTTACAAAGATCTTATCGGTAAAGAAATCATTCTTCCTATCGTTGATCGTCGCATCCCAATCGTGGGCGATGAGCACGCAGATATGGAAAAAGGTACTGGCTGTGTGAAAATCACACCTGCGCACGACTTCAACGACTACGAAGTTGGTAAGCGCCACCAGCTACCAATGATCAACATTCTGACTTTCGACGCGAACATCCGTGACGCTTCTGAAGTCTTCAACACAAACGGCGAAGCAAGCGACGCTTACAGCACTGAGCTACCAGCTAAGTACCACGGTATGGAGCGTTTTGCCGCTCGTAAAGCTATCGTTGCTGAATTCGACGAGCTAGGCCTACTTGAAGAAGTGAAAGATCACGATCTACAAGTTCCTTACGGCGACCGTGGTGGTGTGGTTATCGAACCAATGCTAACTGACCAATGGTACGTACGTACTGCACCTCTAGCGAAAACAGCAGTTGAAGCAGTAGAAAACGGCGACATCCAATTCGTTCCTAAGCAATATGAAAACATGTACTTCTCTTGGATGCGTGACGTTCAAGACTGGTGTATCTCTCGTCAGCTATGGTGGGGTCACCGCATCCCAGCTTGGTACGACAACCAAGGTAATGTTTACGTAGGTCGTGACGAAGAAGAAGTTCGTAAGAACAACAACCTAGAGTCAGTTATTGAACTTCACCAAGATGAAGACGTACTGGATACATGGTTCTCTTCTGCACTATGGACGTTCGGTACTCAAGGTTGGCCAGAGCAAACTGACGACCTGAAAGTATTCCACCCTTCAGACGTACTAGTAACTGGTTTCGACATCATATTCTTCTGGGTTGCGCGCATGATCATGATGACCATGCACTTCGTGAAAGACGAAAACGGCAAACCACAAGTACCATTTAAGACAGTTTACGTTACTGGTCTAATCCGTGACGAAAACGGCGACAAGATGTCTAAGTCGAAAGGTAACGTACTTGACCCAATCGACATGATCGATGGTATCGACCTAGAGTCTCTAGTAGAGAAGCGTTGTGGCAACATGATGCAGCCTCAGCTAGCGAAGAAGATCGAGAAGAACACTCGTAAGACGTTTGAAAACGGTATCGAAGCATACGGTACAGACGCACTGCGTTTCACTCTTGCAGCAATGGCATCAACAGGTCGCGATATCAACTGGGATATGAAGCGTCTTGAGGGTTACCGTAACTTCTGTAACAAACTATGGAACGCAAGCCGTTACGTAATGATGAACACAGAAGAGCAAGATTGTGGCTTCAACGGTGGTGAGATTGAATATTCACTAGCGGACAAATGGATCGAGTCTCAGTTTGAACTTGCAGCGAAAGCGTTCAACAACCATATCGACAACTTCCGTCTAGATATGGCGTCTAACACGCTTTACGAATTCATCTGGAACCAATTCTGTGACTGGTACCTAGAGCTAACTAAACCAGTTCTATGGAAAGGTACTGAAGCACAACAGCGTGGCACTCGTCGTACACTAATCACGGTTCTTGAGAAGACTCTACGTCTAGCTCACCCAGTGATTCCTTACATCACTGAAACTATCTGGCAAAGCATCAAGCCACTAGTTGAAGGTGTAGAAGGCGAGACAATCATGCTGCAAGCACTGCCTCAATTTGACGAAGCAAACTTCAACCAAGAAGCGCTAGACGATATTGAATGGGTGAAAGCGTTCATTACCAGCATCCGTAACCTACGTGCTGAATACGACATCAACCCAGGTAAGCCGCTTGACGTTATGCTGAAAGCTGCAAACGCAGAAGACGCAGCGCGTCTAGAAGCAAACAAACAAGTACTAATGTCTCTAGCGAAACTAGAATCTGTACGCGTACTTGCTGCTGACGAAGAAACGCCAGCGTGTGCAACAGCATTGGTTGCTAAGTCTGAGCTGATGATCCCAATGGCGGGGCTGATCGACAAAGACGCTGAGCTTGCTCGTCTAGATGGCGAAATCAAGAAGACTCACGGCGAAATCAAGCGTATCGAAGGTAAACTAGGTAACGAAGGATTCGTAGCGAAAGCACCTGAAGCAGTTGTTGCTAAAGAGCGTGAGAAGCTTGAAGGCTACAAAGAGACACTAGCTAAGCTAGAAGAGCAGAAGACAACGATCGCTGCACTTTAATCGCTAAAGGCTAGAATGAAAGAATCAAAGGGTTGATGTGAAAGCATCAACCCTTTTTGCATTTTATCGCTCGGAAAGCTTTCAAAGATATTCGCTCTTCTCTCCTACTCTCCCTCCTATTTAATAGTTTTTACCTATCAAACTAATCTTAACTGCCCATTAGATTTAATGATAATAATTCTCAATAATAGACCTATCGAAACAACACAACGATTGAGTAATTATCATGAAAAAGACACTAACCTTTGCAGCACTCCATTTTACTATCGCGTTTAGTGTCGCTTACGTGCTTACTGGCGACATTCTAATTGGTAGTTTAATTGCCATGATTGAGCCTTCAGTGAACACCGTCGCTTTCTACTTTCATGAAAAGGCATGGGCAAAAGTCCCAGCGCTTAAAGCTCGTCAGTGGATGACCAAATTAAAAACCGCAAGCTTTGCCACTATCCACTTCAGTGTTGCGTTTAGCGTGGTTTACTTACTAACAGGTGATGCGTTTGTCGGTGGTATCATGGCGATGCTAGAGCCAAGCTTGAACACTGTGGCTTACTACTTCCACGAGAAAGTATGGATGCGTAAATCAGATAACCAAGCACCACAGTTCTGTTTACACCAACACGCTTAAACATGGAGGCTCAATACGCCTCCTAACGAGCAAAATAACATTCACCATTGACAAAGTTGCGCACCGCAATTAATTTAACTGCGGTGCGCAACTTTATTTTTAGAGGTAAGTGATAATGAATGCTCGTCAACTTCGACACTATTCCCGTCAAGCCGTCCGATTGCTTGGTATGCTCGATAAACAATGCGGCGATGTCGCTCTCACTCCAGTGCAAGCGCACGCGTTAGGTGAAATCCAGCTGCAGCCGTTGACCATCAATCAACTGGCACGGCAGCTTAATGTCGACAAGTCCAATGCGAGTCGAACCGTTACCGGTCTGATTAAATTAGGCTTGGTTGAGAGCATCGAAAACCCAAAAGACAAACGTAGCCAACTTGTAGCGCTTACAGAGCGAGGGCAACTGGCGTTATCGCAACTAGACCAGCAGCAAAACAGCTTCTTTGAACAACTGCTTACCCAACTGGATGACAGCGAGCAAGAGCAACTCAAACTTGGTCTGGAGACTTACCTAAAAGGGCTAACAAAAGTATGTCAGGCTGAGGAATACGTTCTTCGACCTCTTACCAAAGCAGATAACTCGCAAGTTGCAGACGTGATTCGTAAAGTCTCTGCAGAATACGGTTTAACCGCAGACAAAGGTTATGGTGTGGCCGATCCAACGCTTGATGACATGTACTCGGTTTACGACCAGCAAGGCGCAGCCTACTGGGTAGTCGAATACCAAGGCGAGATTGTGGGCGGCGGCGGCTTTGCACCTTTAGCTGGTGAGCCAAATGTGTGTGAGTTGCAAAAGATGTACTTCTTACCTCAAACAAGAGGGCACGGTTTAGCCAAACGAATCGTCGCATTGAGCTTACAACTGGCGAAACAGTTTGGGTATCAGCAGTGCTATTTAGAAACGACAGAATGTCTAAGAGAAGCGGTAGGCTTGTATGAAAAACTAGGCTTTGAGCATCTCGATGCCCCGCTAGGACAAACGGGGCATGATGCATGTGAAGTCGTGATGCTTAAAACGTTATAGCGCTTTATCCCAAAACTTAAAGTACAAGGTGGGTAACACAGAGCTCTTGGCTAAGCGCCACTGTAAATGCTTGACGTTGCCCATCCAACTCCACCACGAGTTCGTAGAGATCTTTTGGATCGGGATCATTAAGATCGGCATACTTTGGCGCTTCGATCTGGAATAAAGCACTCGCATGATCCGCTCGGACATCAATAGGAATATGGTAAGTCATGCCATTAAACTTAACCGATGCCGATACTAAACCCGGCGCAAAAGTTTGATAGTACAAGTCGACTTTAAACTCACAACCACCACCGTGGTGCCAAATCTGCTCGGTTGCTACACGGTCTAAACGCACATTGCGAATAAACTGCAGATACGGCTCTTGCCATACCCCGAAGCGCTCATCACTCTTTTGGTATTCATGATCCGCAAGTGAACACAACTCTGGTTTATCCTCATCCAACAGAAGATCTTCTTCTTCTTCAAGGAACAGGAGCTCAAAACGGTTACGCCCCATCTGCATGAACGGGCGAATGTCTTTTTTGTACACGCTTTGTGAGCCATCACAGTCGAACAATGCTACCCCGTTCAAACGCACTTCTGCATGGTAATCCACACCACCCAACACCATTTCTACCGCAGGGAATGCCATCATGGATTCGTCCACTTCAATGTCGTGCATCAGGTGCCACTCTTGCTGACGAATCGCTTCTTCAGTCAGTTCTGCAGGCAATACCTGACTCAAAGGAGCAGGGAAAGTAATGTCATCCTGTGGGATAGAAAGGTCCGTCAGTGGAGAGACTTGCCATAAACCGGCGAGTGAGAGTTGCATATACACCTTGAGCTAGATCAATTTTCACGCATTATATACACAAGTAACTTAGGGTTACAGGCTATAAGCAGACAAACTCAATGAGAATTATTTATCGTCATCGGCGGTTATCATTTTCAAGGCACAAAAAAGCCAGCGATAAACGCTGGCTTCTTAGATTGAATAAGAGGATTACTCTTCGTCTTCATCATCTTCTTCAGGGTAAAGCGCATCTTCGCCTTCGTAGTAAGTACCCCAACCGTCGTAAATGATGTCGTATTTTTCTGCAAGATGAACCAGTTTCTCAACCTGTGCATCAATCGCCTCTGCGTTTAGTGCAGATTCCATTGTTGCATCACAGCAAAGCAGTTTGTTGCCGTCTTCATCTTCTGTTTCTTCAGCTTCAAGAACTTCAAAGCCCATTTTGAACGCTTCAACAACCGCTTTCTCTAGCGTGTCGAAGTCTTCAGCAAATAGGTGGTGCTCGATTTCGTATAGTGAATCTGGATCGCTGCCGTCTTCTAGCAATGCTGCAATGATATCGCGAGTCTCTTCCTTTTGAATCTCAATTAATTCTTCTACTGATAGATATTCATCTTCGTGAGACATGTTTTGGCTCCAGATTAGTTACTTGATGGAAACACTATACTCTAAACTGAGTACGTTAATGCGGTGAAATATGGCACGGATTGCGATGAAAAGCCACAAACAAACACCAAACTGCGGTGATTCTTGATGATAATTTTTGCTCGCAAATCTAAACCCCGCTCACAGAAACAAAAAATTAACAAAAACGGCTAATCTTTAATATTCAGAAGATCCTAATTGAACCTAAGACGAGTAATTTTAGACATGTTTGCGTGTTTATGATCTTGGAGTGAATACAGCAACGGCTCGGTAATTCTGACCTAACGAATAAAAGAAAGCTAAAAACTGCATATTTCAGAATGGTTATGCACGTTTTATGCACTTTTGATGTATGAGTTCTTTCTCAAACGAAAAAGAATAAAAACGCACTTTTTAAAACTCATGAACAAACAACAAAATATAGAATTAAAATACACCAAGGAACCATTTACAAAATATAACGCCAAAAAACGATATTTTTGCAATATATAAGCAAAGCTCTAAGACTTGCATCTTTGCATCAAGCTTGTCATAACTAACGGCTGGAATATTTGTAAGGATGCAAAATGAGTAAGCTGTACGTTGGATCAGAAGTTGGTCAACTAAGACGAGTTCTATTAAATCGCCCAGAGCGCGCCCTCACCCACCTAACGCCATCGAACTGCCATGAGCTACTGTTTGATGACGTATTGGCGGTCGAAGCGGCTGGTGAAGAACACGACGCATTTGCGCGCACACTGCGTGAACAAGATGTCGAAGTACTACTGCTTCATGATCTGCTGGTTGAAACCCTTGCGGTTCCAGAAGCAAAACAATGGTTGTTGAATACTCAGATCTCTGACTTCCGTTACGGTCCGACTTTCGCTCGTGATTTGCGTCAGTACTTCGCAGAGATGGACGATGAGCACTTAGCAAGCATTCTTCTTGGCGGCTTGGCTTACTCCGAACTGCCAATCAAATCTTCATCAATGTTGCCGAAGATGAAGCGCCCACTGGATTTCGTCATCGAACCTCTGCCTAACCACCTCTTTACCCGTGACACGTCATGCTGGGTATACGGCGGCGTTTCTCTTAACCCAATGATGATGCCTGCACGTCAACGCGAGACCAACCATCTGCGCGCCATTTATCGCTGGCACCCAACCTTCGCGGGTCAAGACTTCATTAACTACTTTGGTGATGAAGACCAACACTACGACAATGCCAACGTTGAAGGTGGTGATGTACTGGTTATCGGTAAAGGTGCGGTTCTAATTGGTATGTCTGAGCGCACAACCCCGCAAGGTGTAGAAAACTTAGCGGCAAGCCTGTTTAAATCTGGTCAGGCGAAAGAAGTGATTGCTATCGACCTACCAAAACACCGCTCGTGCATGCACCTTGATACGGTCATGACGCACATGGATGTAGACACTTTCTCGGTATACCCAGAAATCATGCGTAAAGATTTAGATACTTGGCGCCTAACACCTAAAGGCAACGGTGAAATGCATGTCGAAGCATCACACAACTATCTGCATGCCATTGAATCGGCACTTGGCTTAGACCAATTGAAGATCATCACAACCGGTGGTGACAGCTACGAAGCTGAGCGAGAGCAATGGAACGATGCCAACAACGTACTGACGGTGAAGCCTGGTGTTGTGATTGGTTACGAACGTAACGTCTACACTAACGAGAAGTACGACAAAGCTGGCATTGAAGTCCTGACTATTCCGGGTAACGAGCTTGGTCGCGGTCGTGGTGGTGCACGTTGTATGAGTTGCCCAATCGAACGTGACGATATTTGAGAAACCTCTCCCACCAAATAAAACCAATTGAGACTAAGGTTGATGTGAATGCATCAACCTTTTTTTGTTTTTAGTTAAAATAATTATTCACAATAAAAGCATTTATATGTTTTAATGCTTTTATTCTTTATCAACCAAACGACCTAAGGGACGAGCTATGGCTTTCAATCTACGTAATCGCAACTTTTTGAAGCTATTGGACTTCTCAACTAAAGAGATCCAGTTTTTGCTCGAACTGTCTGCAGAGCTGAAAAAAGCTAAATATGCAGGAACAGAGCAGAAGAAACTTCAAGGTAAAAACATCGCACTAATCTTTGAGAAATCTTCTACTCGTACCCGATGTGCGTTTGAAGTCGCGGCCTTTGACCAAGGCGCTCAAGTCTCTTACATCGGTCCTTCTGGCTCACAGATCGGTCATAAAGAATCGATGAAAGATACCGCTCGTGTTCTTGGTCGTATGTACGATGGCATCGAATACCGTGGCTTTGGTCAATCGATCGTTGAAGAGCTTGGTACTTATGCTGGTGTACCTGTCTGGAACGGTTTAACGAATGAGTTCCACCCTACTCAAATCCTTGCAGACTTCCTGACCATGCAAGAGCACGGACGTGGGAAACAACTGCATGAAATGACGTTTGCCTACCTTGGTGATGCTCGCAATAACATGGGTAACTCACTCATGGTTGGCGCAGCAAAAATGGGCATGGACATCCGCCTTGTGGCGCCAAAAGCGTTCTGGCCAGAAGAAGCATTAGTAGCAACTTGCCAAGAAATTGCCCAACAAACCGGCGCGAAAATCACGCTGACGGAAAACGTTGAAGAAGGCGTTAAAGGCTGTGACTTCCTATACACTGACGTTTGGGTCTCGATGGGTGAGTCGGCTGAGGCTTGGGATGAGCGTGTTGCGCTGATGACACCATACCAAATCAATATGGATGTGATTAAGCAAACGGGTAACCCTCATGTGAAGTTCATGCACTGTCTGCCAGCCTTCCACAACGATGAAACGACTGTGGGTAAAGAGGTAGCAGAGAAATACGGAATGAAAGGGCTTGAAGTCACCGAAGAGGTGTTTGAGTCTGAATACTCTATCGTATTCGACGAAGCCGAGAACCGCATGCACACGATTAAAGCCGTGATGGTGGCAACCTTAGGCAGCTAAACCAAAGCATTAAAAATGGTAACAAAAACCATGATGTAATCGCTTGCGCTCACGAAAGTTAAGCGTATAATGCTCGGCAATTTGTCTGAGGATTACGAAATGACCACGCCGATTGCTGACGTAAAAACGCGATTTGCTCTAGCTAAGCGACTACGCTTACGTGCTGTTATTTTCGTTAATTCTATTGAATTTTAAAACCTCCCCAATTGGGGAGGTTTTTTTATGTCCGAAATTCCATCAGGGTAATTTTGGGGATAGTCACCACTGTTATAGGGAAGAAGATCATGGCGAACTCGCTTTACCAGAAGCACATCATCTCTATTCCAGAGCTTTCACGTGAAGAACTGGAACTGATTGTAGAAACTGCAGGTCAGCTAAAAAAAGAACCTCGTCCAGAACTGATTAAAAACAAGGTTGTAGCGAGCTGTTTCTTTGAGCCATCCACACGTACTCGTCTGTCATTCGAAACAGCGATTCAACGTATCGGTGGCGATGTTATTGGTTTTGATAACGGTGGTAACACCTCTCTGGCGAAAAAAGGCGAGACGCTGTCTGACTCAGTTCAAGTGATCTCTTCTTATGTCGATGCATTCGTGATGCGTCACCCTCAAGAAGGCGCAGCGCGCTTGGCGTCTGAGTTTTCTAACGGCGTACCAGTTATCAACGCTGGTGATGGTGCAAACCAACACCCAACGCAAACGCTACTCGACCTATACACCATCGCGGAAACACAAGGTCGTCTAGACAACCTGAACGTTGCGTTCGTTGGTGACCTAAAGTACGGCCGCACCGTACACTCATTGACGCAAGCATTGGCGAAGTTCAATAACATCCGTTTCTTCTTCGTTGCACCAGAAGCACTTGCGATGCCAGACTACCTATGCGAAGAGCTAGATGAAGCAGGTATCCAATACAGCCTGCACACAGATATGGAAAGCGTGATTCCTGAGCTAGACATTCTGTACATGACTCGCGTACAGAAAGAGCGCTTCGATGAATCTGAATACGCGCACATCAAGTCAGCTTACATCCTAACAGCGGCACTACTGGAAGGTGCGCGTGAGAACTTGAAAGTACTTCACCCACTTCCACGCGTGGATGAAATCACCACAGACGTCGACGTAACACCACACGCTTACTATTTCCAACAAGCAGAAAACGGCGTTTACGCGCGCCAAGCGTTGTTGGCACTGGTTCTTAACGAAACACTGTAATCGAGGGAGAGAATAACATGGCTAAAGAAACTCAATTGCAGGTAGAAGCAATCAAAAACGGCACGGTAATCGACCACATTCCAGCGCAAATTGGTATTAAGGTGCTGAAACTGTTCGATATGCACAACTCTTCTCAACGCGTAACCATCGGTCTGAACCTGCCTTCATCAGCACTCGGTCACAAAGACTTACTGAAGATTGAGAACGTGTTCATCAACGAAGAGCAGGCAAGTAAGCTGGCACTTTACGCACCACATGCGACAGTAAACCAAATCGAAAACTACGAAGTTGTGAAGAAGCTTGCTCTGGAGTTACCAGAGCAAGTTAAAAACGTGTTTGAATGCCCAAACACTAACTGCATTACCCACAACGAGCCAGTTGCGAGCAGCTTCCAAGTGTTCGAGAAGAAGGAAGAAATCCGTCTGAAGTGTAAATACTGTGAGAAAGTATTCGCACGTGAGATCGTGACTGAGCGTTAATTTCTCGCTTCGATTCTTGCTAACGATAAATTGACTAATACCCCGCTAGTGCGGGGTATTTTGCTCTTTACGTGCTTCATGTTTAAAGGCAAACTGATTCTTCTTAAGAACGCTCAAGATACTTGAGCAAACTCTTTATTCCCCCTAAACAGATGGAACAATTCAAATGACGAAAGTACTTCACACTGAGTCTGCACCAGCAGCAATCGGTCCTTACGTTCAAGGCGTAGATCTAGGCAACATGGTTCTAACTTCTGGCCAAATCCCAGTAAACCCAGCGACAGGTGAAGTGTCTGCAGACATCGCAGAGCAAGCTCGTCAATCTCTAGAGAACGTAAAAGCTGTTGTTGAAGCATCAGGCCTTAAAGTGACTGACATCGTTAAAATGACAGTATTCGTGAAAGACCTAAACGACTTCGGTACAGTGAACGAAGTTTACGGCAAGTTCTTCGATGAGCATGAAGTAGCAAACTACCCTGCTCGTTCTTGCGTAGAAGTAGCTCGTCTACCTAAAGATGTAGGCATCGAGATTGAAGCAATTGCAGTTCGCAAATAATTGCATTTGCTGACAAGCATAAAAAAACGGGTAGCTCAGGCTACCCGTTTTTTATTGTCTTTTTGTAATGATATCGCAGTAAAACTTAAGCAGCGTTGCGCTGTTTCACTTCTTCATCCAACTCAGCCAACTTCTCTTTCATTTGCTCGCGGCAAATATTCGCTAGCTCACGTACGCCTTCTTTACCGTAACCTTCAGAGCTAACTGGTGGCAGCATCTCAATGATCACATGACCATTGTTCCAGCGGTTGAATTTGATATGGTCTGTCGAACTGCACACGATTGGAATGATTGGCACTTCTGCACCGATAGCGGCATGGAATGCACCAGTCTTGAATGGCAGTAAGCCACGGCCACGTGAGCGCGTACCTTCTGGGAACATCCATACTGAAACATCACTGTTTTTGATGCTGTCCACGACTTGGTCGATAGTGCCTTTTGCTTTAGAGCTGTTTGCACGGTCAATCAAGATGTTACCTGTTAGCCAGTAAAGCTGACCAAACAACGGCATCCACGCTAGGCTCTTTTTACCTACTGTTACCACTTTTGGTGTTACTGCAGAAGAGACAGTGAAAAGGTCCCAATTGTTTTGGTGGTTAGCAATGTAAACATGCTGACCGCGAGAGTACGCATCTTCCGGAAGACGCAGCTCAAGCTTGATACCAAATACGCGCGACATCTTGCCGAATAGACGACCAAAGGTGAACACGTGCTTAGGGTTTCGAGGGCTTAGTAGGCAGTAACCACAACCACCAATAAACATCACAATTGCGAAAATTGCGACAGCAAATACACGTAACAGTGCAATCATTGTTGTTCTCCAGGAACCGGCTTTGCGCCAGCTACAGCTATTATTGTCTCTTTGAACATAGTCATGAACTATGACAGAAAGCGCGATATAAAAAAGCCGAAACCTGAGTTTCGGCTCTCTTTATATCTAGGTCAACTGCGATGCAGTTTAACCTGCCTCACTCACGCGCTCAATATTTGCGCCAAGTGCAGACAGTTTATTTTCGATTTTGTCGTAACCGCGGTCGATGTGGTAGATGCGATCAACGATGGTTTCGCCTTTTGCGATACAACCTGCAATCACCAAACTTGCCGAAGCTCGTAGGTCAGTTGCCATCACTTGTGCGCCACTTAGAGAGTCTACGTCGCCACAGATAACCGTATTACCTTCGATATCTGCTTTCGCGCCCATACGCATCAATTCAGGTACGTGCATGAAACGGTTTTCAAAGATCGTTTCAGTGATCACGCCGCCGCCTTTCGCCATCATGTTCAATAGCGTGAATTGCGCCTGCATGTCAGTAGGAAAACCTGGGTGCGGAGCCGTACGAATGCTTACTGCTTTCAGTTCACGGTCTGTCATATCAACAGAAATCCAGTCTTCACCAGTTTCTACTAATACGCCCGCTTCTTCTAGCTTCGCCAATACCGCTTCTAGCAGATGTGCATTGGTGTTGCGACATACAACTTTGCCGCCAGAAACCGCTGCTGCAACTAGGAAGGTACCGGTTTCGATACGGTCAGCCACAACGCTGTGCTTACCACCACCTAGACGCTCAACACCTTCGATAGTGATGGTATCTGTACCCGCACCAGAGATTTTTGCGCCAAGTGTGTTTAGGAAATCCGCTGTATCAACGATTTCAGGCTCACGCGCTGCGTTGTCTAGCGTTGTTGTGCCTTCAGCAAGCGCTGCTGCACACATGATAGTGATCGTTGCACCAACACTCACTTTGTCCATCACGATGTGCGCGCCTTTAAGGCGACCATCGACTTCCGCTTTCACGTAACCATCTTCTAGTGTGATGGTTGCGCCAAGCTGTTCTAGACCAGTAATGTGTAGATCAACAGGACGAGCACCGATAGCACAACCGCCAGGTAGAGAAACCTGACCTTGGCCAAATCGAGCGACAAGAGGACCAAGCGCCCAAATAGACGCACGCATGGTTTTTACTAAATCGTAAGGAGCACAGTATTCGTTGATACTGCTTGGATCGACATGAACGGAACCATTACGACTTACTTTTGCGCCAAGACGCTTAAGCAGTTCCATGGTTGTGTCGATATCACGAAGGTGTGGCACGTTCGCCACTTCTACAGGCTCTTCCGCCAAGATAGACGCAAATAAAATCGGCAGTGCTGCGTTTTTTGCACCTGAAATGGTCACTTCACCAACCAGTGGTTTATCTGACCCAATAACTCGAAACTTTTCCATCAATAAACCTTAAAGCGACATTAGCTTCTTATCACGAGCCCACTCTTCTGGAGTGAACGCTTTGATCGATAGCGCGTGAATGTCGTTACGCTGGATGTAATCCATCAGAGGACCGTAAATTAACTGCTGCTTCTTAACGCGGCTCATTCCATCGAAACAAGCATCAACAGCAACCACCTCATAGTGGCTACCTTCACCTTTTACATGCACTTCTTGAAGGTTTAGTGCTTCTTCTAGTAACTGTTGTACTTTTGCGCTATCCACAATTTACCCCTGATAATTCTGTATATGTTTGGCCACTAAAGATTCAACGTTGCTCAGCTGAAACAAAGTGCGCAATTGCGCCGGCACGAAACTGAGCATTATATGACAGTTTTGCTTTTTTGCATGCTCTAATAAGTGGATTAACATCACCATTCCCGCAGAGTCAATGCGTTCAATCTCTTGGAGCGAGCATTCTAGCTCGGTTTGAGAAGGTTGCCATTGCTGTGCCACCGCCCACAATGCGGGCACTGTATCGCGATCCAGCGCCCCTGTAAGCTTAAGAATGTCTGTTTGTAAATGCCACTGAGAATGAGACTGCGCCATTACTTTGCTGCCTCGAAGCGAATTGGCTGTGCTGCCAGTTTCTCTAAATCTTTTGCGACCGCAAGAATACCGTCTTGGCGAATCTGAGTATTCCACTCTGATTGCTTGCTCGATAGTAAGCTAATACCTTCTGCAACCATGTCGAATGCTAACCATTCACCGGTTTTCTTATCTTTACGCAGTTTGAACTCAAGTTTGATATTTGGACGCGGCGCGTCAATGATATCAACTTTGATGCTCGTAATGCGCTTAGAAGGGTCCAGCTTTGGCTCAGGGCCAAATTCAATTTGTTGATCCGTGTACTGTGTTAACACTTGCGCGTATGAAGTCACCAAATAAGCACGGAATGCTGTGATGAATTCACCCACATCTTCACGCTTCGCCCCTTTCAAGTTTGGACCAAGCAGTTTCAATGCTGCATAGCGATCGTTGACGTAAGGCATCAGCTCTTCTTCAACAATGGTTTTGAGCAAGTTTGGATCTTGTTTGATTTGCGGTTGCTCGTTTTTCAGACGCTCAAACGTCACTTCAGCAACCTGCTTCATCATTGAATATGGCTGAGTTTTATCTACTTCAGCTGCCACTGCACCAAAAGCAGTAAACGCCGCTACGAATGAAAGTAATAGTCTAGAAAACATGGGTTATTCCTTACTCGTGTCACCAGAATCGCCTGAGCCACCAATGCTGTACAGTACCTGACCAATCAGGTCTTCTAATACTAATGCAGATTTAGTGTCTTCAATGGTATCACCATCAACAAGCATTTCTTCATCGTCAAAAACAAAGCCCGGAACCAAGCCAATGTACTGCTCACCAATCAATCCTGATGTCAAAATTTGCACACTAGAAGTTTCAGGGAACTGGTTGTACTGGCTGTTAATCGACAAGCTCACGACCGGTAATAGGCTATCAGGGTTAAGTGTAATGTTACTTACACGACCGATAACAACGCCACCAACTTTCACTGGAGAGCGAACTTTCAAACTACCAATATTATCGAACTCGGCTTTCAGGGTGTAAGTATTGCCAGAGCCAATGCTTTTTACGTCAGCAACCTGAAAAATCATCACAAGAATCGCGCAAATTCCTGCTAATACAAAGCTGCCAACCCATAATTCTGTTTTACGTGTTTGTTGCATGATTAATTCCCAAACATCAATGCGGTCAGTACAAAGTCTAGTCCCAGTACTGCTAAAGAAGAATGCACAACAGTGCGCGTCGTTGCTCGGCTGATCCCTTCCGAAGTTGGAATAGCGTCATAGCCATTAAATAGAGCGATCCAAGTAACGGTAATCGCGAACACAATACATTTGATCATGCTGTTACCGATATCTTGACCTAATTCAACCGAAGATTGCATCGCAGCCCAAAAGCTACCGTGGTCTACGCCTTTCCAATCCACACCGACAATCTGAGCTCCCCAAATGCCAACCGCCATAAAGATCATAGCCAATAGAGGCATTGAGATGACACCAGCCCAAAAACGCGGTGCGATAACACGTTTTAGTGGATCGACGGCCATCATTTCCATACTAGAAAGCTGCTCCGTTGCTTTCATGAGTCCGATTTCTGCTGTCAGAGCAGAGCCAGCACGGCCAGCAAACAAAAGCGCCGTAACAACAGGGCCAAGTTCACGTAGCAACGATAGAGCCACCATTTGACCAAGGCTACCCTCTGCACCATAGTCCACCAGCACAACATAACCTTGCAGACTAAGCACCATACCGATAAACAAACCCGAAACGACGATAATCGCCAATGACTGTACGCCAACCGAGTAAAGCTGTTTAATCAGTAACGGAAAGTTTTTTATTGGCTGAGGTCGAGTCACCAAGGCGCCAATGAGCATTAAAGTCGCGCGACCAAACGCTTCACAGATGGCGAGCGTGCGTCTTCCTAAAGAAGCGACAAATTGAATAAAGCTATCGGCCATCAAATAAGTCCTTTTCGATACTTTGAGCAGGGAAGCGGAAAGGCACTGGCCCATCAGCTTCACCTTTTAAGAATTGCTGCACGCGAGGATCAGGGTTATCTCTCAGTTCTTGCGGCGTACCAAACGCAATGATTTTGCCATCAGCCATCAAGTAAACCCAATCGGCAATACTCATCACTTCAGGAACGTCGTGAGAAACAACAATTGAAGTCAAACCCAGTGCTCGATTCAAATTACTGATCAATTCAACCAGCACACCCATGGTGATTGGGTCCTGCCCAACAAACGGCTCATCGTACATGATGAGGTCTGGATCAAGTGCAATTGCACGCGCTAACGCAGCACGTCGAGCCATACCGCCAGATAATTCGCTAGGCATCAGCTTTGCCGCACCACGTAAGCCAACGGCTTCAAGCTTTAGCAGCACCATGGTACGGATGAATTCTTCAGAAAGTTCCGTGTGTTCACGTAAAGGAAACGCCACGTTGTCGAACACGTTCAAGTCAGTAAACAAAGCGCCCGACTGAAATAACATGCTCATATTCTTTCGCGCGTGGTAAAGCTTTTTACGAGATAGTGATGGGATATTGTCGCCATCAAACCAGATCTCTCCTTGCTCAGGATAAAGCTGCCCGCCGATCAGGCGCAGCAGTGTCGTTTTACCAATCCCTGACGGCCCCATAATGGCGGTCACTTTTCCTTTTGGCACATACAAATCAACACCATCGAAGATCTTGCGTTCGCCGCGTGAAAAAGTGAGATTGTTAACGGTAACTAAATCGTTGTTCGACATACTATCTCTTCTACTGTTTGTGAGCGGTTCTCACAGAGTTGCAATCCAACTCAACCCCGATTGTTTTCAAGATATTACGTCGAGAATATCCTAAAGTGACTTCGGTACACTTATTAGGCTGCAATCATAAGCACATTGAACGTTAATTAAAAGCACTGTTCAATTAAATAAAGCCCGCGAAATTCAAGCAATTCTTCATAAATTATGACGAAATGACAGGAAGGTGTTTATATCCCATGCCAGATTAACCGTATTCTGAACGACGCGTATATGAGCAACAATTAAACACAATTTCGTTACTAACCTTTAATTTATTTGTTGTTTATCTTCCATTTTTGGCCGCAAAAGGTCAAAATTAGCGGTTACTCATTTCACTTATTTTATTACTTAGGAATCATCATGCTCGAAGCCGTAGCGTTGCTTATCGTCGGTCTTGTTTTACTTGTTTGGAGTGCAGATAAACTTGTTTTTGGTTCTGCCGCTCTGGCCCGCAACGTCGGTATTTCACCTCTAGTGATCGGTATGACCATTCTAGCAATGGGCTCTTCGGCACCAGAAATGATGGTTTCTGCAACCGCAGCATGGGATGGCAAAACCGACACTGCTGTAGGTAACGTTCTGGGTTCAAACATTGCCAACATCGCCCTGATCCTAGGTATTACAGCCCTAATTAAACCGCTTTCTATCAGTTCTGCCGTTATTCGTCGTGAGTTGCCTTTGATGATAGCAGTGACGGTTCTAGCGGGTATTTTACTTTGGGACAGTCATCTAGGTTTCTACGAAGGTGTACTGCTGTTTGTTTTGTTTGGTGGCTTCTTATTTGCCATGCTGCAAATCAGCCGCAAAGAACAAAAAGCAGGCGATGCTTTCGTTGATGAGCAAGAGTCTGAAGTTCCAGACGGTGTGAGCAACTCAAAAGCCGTTATGTGGGTAGTGATTGGCTTGATACTGCTTCCTTTGGCAGCAAGCATGCTGGTTGATAACGCCGTGGTTATTGCTAAGTACTTCGGCATGAGTGATCTCGTTATCGGCCTAACCATCATTGCCATTGGTACAAGTCTTCCTGAGCTGGCAGCTTCTCTTGCTGGCGTTCTAAAAGGCGAAGACGACATGGCTGTAGGTAACATCATCGGCTCAAACGTATTCAATATTCTTGCGGTAATGGGCCTACCAGGCATCATTAACCCTTCAACCTTGAGCGAGTACGCAATGGGTCGTGACTTCTGGGTGATGCTAGGTGTATCTCTACTCTTGGTAGCGATGTGTCTTGGTAAATCACGCAGCATTAACCGCCTTGAAGGTGGCATCCTGTTTGTGTGTTTCTTGGCTTACCAAGTGTACCTATTCGCAAACATGGCCGCTTAATAACATAATAAGTAAAGACAAATTGGAGCACTGATATGTCCACTCAATTTGATTTTCGCGCTGCTGCTAAACAAGTTCTCGATATCGAAGTAACGGCCTTACAACAACTTGACCAATACTTTGACGCGCAGTTTGAACAAGCTTGCGAATTGATTCTTTCCAATAACGGCAAAGTTGTCGTAATGGGCATGGGCAAATCAGGTCATATCGGCAATAAAATTGCTGCGACCCTTGCGAGCACTGGCACTTCGGCATTTTTCGTTCACCCTGGCGAAGCTGCGCATGGTGACCTAGGCATGATCAGCGCGGGTGATATTGTTATTGCGATTTCAAACTCGGGAGAGTCTCATGAGATTTTGTCTCTATTCCCAGTTTTGAAACGCCTGAACATCAAAATCATCAGTATGACAGGCAAGCCAGAATCAAATATGGCGAAACTGTCCGATCTGCATTTGCAAATTACAGTCCCTAAAGAAGCTTGTCCGCTGGGCCTTGCTCCGACAAGCAGCACAACAGCGACGTTAGTAATGGGCGATGCCCTTGCGGTTGCGCTATTGCAAGCTCGTGGTTTTTCAGCAGAAGACTTTGCCTTGTCACATCCTGGCGGTGCACTGGGAAGAAAATTGCTGCTTAAACTGTCTGATATAATGCACTTCGGTAATGCACTACCAAAAGTATCACCGGATGCTCTGATTCGTGACGCCTTACTCGAGATTTCTGAAAAAGGCTTGGGTATGACCGCTATTGTCGATGAGCACGATGCTATGCTTGGTATATTCACCGATGGTGATTTGCGCCGTACTCTGGACAAACGTATTGATATCCATACCACAGCGATCGGTGACGTAATGACGAAGAACCCTACCACCGCGCACCCAGAAATGCTGGCAGTGGAAGGGCTAAACTTAATGCAAGACAAGAACATCAATGCTCTGATCTTGTGCGATGACAATAAAATTGTTGGCGCACTGAATATGCATGATTTACTTAAAGCAGGCGTGATGTAAGATCACGCCCCCAAAAGACTTAACGAATTGATTTAACAGATTAAGGCAATGGTCAGGGAAGTACTGAGCTAAGATAAAGGCCTTTATTTTATGAGTTTTACTCGCCTTATTTATTTGCTCTTGGTTTTTGTTGTCGCTTGGTGTGGTTATTACCTACTCACGCCAAAAGGTAATGAAGATATCCAAGTAGCACCAAATTTAGAGCTGCCTATGTTCAGTGGTACTGGACTAGAAAACATCACCTATGGTGAAAATGGTGTCCGCAGTTACATCATCCGTTCTACTAACTTGGATCATTATGCCAAGAGTGGAGACACGATTTTTAAAAGCCCAACGCTTATGGTTTACCGCGAAGGTAGCGTTGTGGAGTGGAAAGTTACTGCAACAAGAGCAGTGCTAGATGAAGACCAAATTCTGACCTTGTACGACAAAGTACTTATGCAGAATCTATTGCCTGATGCGAGTTTCGACACCATGGCAACAGACAAACTGGTCATCAATCTAAGCAATCGTGATTTTAAAGCCGATCAACAAGTGATGTTGGTTGGACCGCAATTTGAAACTACCGGAGGCGCAATGCAGGGCAACTTAAAAGCTCACACTGCGACTCTGACTGATGAAGTTCAAGGTCGATATGAAACCGTTACACCTTAGCCTATTGGCATTGGTTTTAGCAGCGCCACAAGCGTTAGCACTTAAGTCGGATACTCAACAGCCAGTTTACATCAATTCAGACACCCAACAGGTGGACATGAAGAGTAATCAGGTGATCTTTAAAGGTGATGTGTCGCTTAAGCAAGGTAGCATCAATATCGATGCTGACAGAATCGTTGTGACTCGCGATCCTAAGACTGAGTCTATTAAGCAGATACAAGCTTTTGGCAAACCTGCGAAGTTTTCTCAGTTGATGGACGATGGCAAAACACTCAGTGGTCAAGCAACTGAGTTAGACTACCGAATCTCTACTGATGAACTGACCATGAAAGGTCAAGCGCAACTAGCACAAGACGGCAATACCATCAAAGGTTCGTCGATCCGTTACCAAATTGGTCAACAGAAGCTTGTCGCTGACAGCTCGAAGGATGAGCGCGTAACCACCATCCTACAACCGAACCAAATCGAGAACTAATATGGCAGTACTGAGCGCAAAGAACCTTGCGAAGAGCTACAAAAAGCGCAAGGTCGTTACCGATGTAAGTCTCGAAGTAGAATCTGGCCAAATCGTTGGTCTTTTGGGGCCAAACGGTGCGGGTAAAACCACATCGTTTTACATGATCGTGGGTTTGGTGCCACGTGATGAAGGCACCATTACTATCGACAATCAGGATATCAGTATCCTTCCGATGCACAGCCGCTCTCGTTTGGGTATTGGCTACCTACCACAAGAAGCGTCGATCTTCCGTAAGCTGTCGGTGGAAGATAACATTATGGCTGTTTTAGAGACTCGCCAAGAGCTTACTCGAGAAGAACGCCAAGATAAGCTTGAAGATTTGTTGGAAGAATTCCACATACAGCACATACGCACCAGTGCGGGTATGGCACTATCAGGTGGTGAGCGCCGCCGTGTAGAGATTGCGCGAGCACTGGCTGCTAACCCTCAATTCATTTTGTTGGATGAACCGTTCGCGGGTGTTGACCCAATTTCGGTTAACGACATCAAAAAAATCATTGAACACTTGCGTGATCGCGGCCTTGGCGTGTTAATCACTGACCATAACGTTCGCGAAACCTTGGACGTTTGTGAAAAAGCCTATATCGTAAGCCAAGGACACCTAATTGCATCGGGAACTCCGGATGAAGTTCTCAATAACGAGCAGGTGAAACAAGTTTATCTCGGCGAACAATTCCGTCTATGATTACATTAGGAACGGTAAGATTCTGAGCATTACAAGGTAAGTAACACTGAATGAAACCTTCATTACAACTCAAGCTAGGTCAACAGTTAGCCATGACGCCGCAGCTGCAGCAAGCGATTCGTTTGTTGCAATTGTCGACGCTCGATCTTCAACAAGAAATCCAAGAAGCACTGGACTCCAACCCGCTACTGGAAGTTGAAGAAGGCCACGAAGAACCTCAAGCAAACGGTGAAGACAAATCAGCGTCTGAATCTGCTGATAACAGTGCGAACGAAGCCAACGATGCCTCAGAGCCCGATCTGCCAGACAGTTCAGATGTAATTGAGAAATCAGAAATCAGCTCTGAGCTAGAAATCGATACCACTTGGGATGATGTTTATAGCGCAAATACGGGCAGTACAGGCCTAGCGCTTGATGACGACATGCCTGTCTACCAAGGTGAAACTACCGAATCGCTGCATGATTACCTTATGTGGCAGCTAGATTTAACGCCTTTCAGTGAAACCGACCGCACCATTGCCCTCGCGATCATCGATGCCATCGACGACTACGGCTACCTAACCCTTTCTCCTGAAGAAATTCACGAGAGCTTCGACAACGAAGAAGTAGAATTGGATGAAGTAGAAGCAGTACGTAAGCGTATTCAGCAGTTTGACCCACTTGGCGTTGCTTCTCGCAATCTACAAGAGTGCCTACTGCTGCAACTTGCGACTTTCCCTGAAGACACGCCGTGGCTTGCTGAAGCAAAGATGATTCTTAGCGATCATATCGATCACCTTGGTAATCGCGACTACAAGCTTGTTATCAAAGAGACTAAGCTTAAAGAAGCTGACCTGCGTGAAGTATTGAAGTTGATTCAACAACTTGACCCTCGCCCAGGCAGCCGCATCACACCCGATGACACTGAATACGTCATTCCGGATGTGTCTGTATTTAAAGATCATGGTAAGTGGACTGTGTCCATTAACCCTGACAGCATTCCGAAACTAAAAGTAAATCAACAATATGCGCAACTAGGCAAAGGCAACAGTGCGGATAGCCAGTACATTCGCAGCAATTTGCAAGAGGCAAAATGGCTGATTAAGAGCCTAGAAAGCAGAAACGAGACGCTTCTCAAAGTTGCAAGATGTATTGTTGAACATCAACAAGATTTCTTCGAGTATGGTGAAGAAGCCATGAAACCAATGGTACTAAACGATGTAGCATTGGATGTGGACATGCATGAATCGACAATCTCTCGTGTAACAACACAGAAGTTTATGCATACCCCACGTGGCATTTTTGAATTGAAGTACTTCTTCTCTAGCCATGTTAGTACAGACAATGGTGGAGAATGTTCGTCCACAGCAATTCGTGCTCTTATCAAAAAACTGGTCGCAGCGGAGAATACCGCTAAACCACTAAGTGATAGCAAGATTGCTGCTCTTCTGGCTGACCAAGGGATTCAAGTCGCGAGACGAACGATAGCGAAATATCGCGAATCCTTGGGTATCGCCCCTTCAAGTCAGCGTAAACGCCTACTTTAAGGCACCAACTGAAAAGGAAAGTCTATGCAAATCAATATTCAAGGCCATCACGTTGATCTTACCGATTCAATGCAAGACTATGTTCAATCTAAGTTTCAGAAGCTCGAAAGGTTCTTCGACCACATTAACCAAGTCCAAGTCGTACTAAAAGTTGAAAAACTCAACCAAATAGCGGAAGCTACGCTCCACATCAATCAGGGCGAAATCCACGCGTCATCGAACGACGAAAGTATGTATGCAGCAATTGATTCGCTGGTGGATAAATTAGTTCGTCAACTTAACAAGCACAAAGAAAAACTAAACAGTCATTAATCATGCAATTGAGCGAGATACTGTCACTGGACTGCACCAAAAGTGCAGTCCATTGTACAAGTAAGAAACGTGCCCTAGAGATGATCAGCCAAATTGTTGCTGAGAACACGGGCCAAGATTCTACAGAACTGTTTGAGTGTATGCTCAGCAGAGAAAAAATGGGTAGTACGGGTATCGGCAACGGTATTGCTATCCCTCACGCAAGAATGCAATCTAGCGACAAAGCCATCGCCGTATTACTGCAATGTGACGAGGCGATTGAGTTTGATGCTATCGACAACCGACCTGTCGACCTTCTTTTTGCTCTTCTTGTTCCAGAAGAACAGTGCAAAGAGCACCTCAAAACACTATCCTCTATGGCAGAACGCCTGAGCAACAAGCAAGTGCTAAAGAGCCTGCGTAACGCTCAGAGTGATGAAGAACTCTACGACATTATGATTCATCAGTAATCAGGACGATCACCATGCGATTAATCGTTGTTAGCGGGCATTCCGGTGCCGGGAAGAGTGTTGCCCTGCGCGTACTAGAAGACTTGGGGTATTACTGTGTAGACAACCTACCAGTAAACTTGCTTGACGCGTTTGTTCAATCTGTATCAGAGAGCAAACAGAACGTTGCAGTAAGCATTGATATTCGAAACATTCCTAAGAAACTCAAAGAACTGAACACCACCCTAGAGAAGCTGAAAGCTGAACTGGATGTGACGGTACTGTTCTTAGACGCGAATAAAGAAACGCTCCTTACTCGCTACAGCGAAACACGACGGATTCACCCGTTATCGCTTGGTAGTCAGTCATTGTCGCTTGATCAGGCCATTGAGCTTGAACAAGAGATCTTAATGCCACTCAAAGCGCACGCTGATTTAGTGCTGAACAGCAGCGGTCAATCTTTGCATGATCTCAGCGAAACGATCCGTATGCGCGTTCAAGGGCGTGATCGTAAAGACTTAGTCATGGTGTTTGAATCATTCGGTTTCAAATACGGCCTTCCTTCTGATGCCGATTACGTGTTCGATGTACGCTTCTTGCCAAACCCACATTGGGAACCAGCCTTGCGCCCACTGACCGGCTTAGATGCGCCAATCGGTGCTTTCCTAGAACAACACCAATCGGTACTTGATCTTAAATACCAAATTGAGAGTTTCATTGAGACTTGGTTACCACTGCTAGAGAAAAACAACCGCAGCTACCTAACGGTTGCGATTGGTTGTACTGGTGGTAAGCATCGCTCAGTGTACTTAACTCAAAAAATCGGTGAGTTCTTTGCGGACAAAGGACACCAAGTACAAATTCGCCACACTTCATTGGAAAAGAACGTTAAGGAATAACGGTGGAAATAAGTCGTAAAGTATTGATCCAAAACCGCTTAGGCTTGCACGCCCGTGCTGCGGTTAAACTGGTAGAACTGGCGCAAAGCTTCGATGCGGTGATCACCATCGACAACGAAGAAGACAAAACCGCGACCGCAGACAGTGTCATGGGGTTGTTGATGCTGGAATCTGCCCAAGGACAATACGTGACTATCCACGCCACTGGTGATCAATCTGAGCAAGCCCTTGATGCGGTTTGTCATTTGATTGAAGACAAGTTTGATGAAGGCGAGTGATTCACTCGCTTTTTTATTATCTCTAGCCAGATATCCCACATAAGTTTCACCTCCGACTTAAATTCCGATAAATAATTTTGTCGACTTTCATAAGTTGTTATTAAAAGGTGCCTAGAATTAAGTTATTATTCAAAGCATTGTAAATATCAGGAATTGGGAGGAATGAATGGCAGAGCAAATAGAATTCGACCAAGCTCACCAAGCCCTCCAAGAAGTCACTGAAGCGCTGGAAAACGGCCGCTTCGTCCATGTTCGTCGCCAACTTCAGGACATGGAGCCTGAGGATATTGCCCACCTTTTAGAAGCTTCCCCGCGTAAAAGTCGTGAGGTTCTTTGGCAACTTACCGACCCAGAAGATTACGGTGAGATTCTTGACGAGCTAAACGAAGACGTTAAAGACAGTCTTGTGTCCAAAATGGCTCCTGAAGCGCTTGCAGAAGCGACGGAAGGCATGGACACCGATGACGTGGCTTACGTACTGCGTAGCTTGCCTGACGACGTCTCACGCGAAGTTCTTTCCCAGATGGACTCTGCCGATCGTCTGCGCGTTGAAACCGCCCTATCCTACCCTGAGGATACCGCAGGTGGACTAATGAACACCGACGTAATCACCATTCGTGGTGACGTTGATGTCGACGTAGTCCTGCGTTACCTGCGCATGAAAGGCGAACTGCCCGAAGCAACCGATGCACTGTACGTGATAGATGATGACAGCAAACTGATTGGTGAACTGCCTATCACAACACTGATCACGACGCAGCCTGATGTCAAAGTCAGTGAAGTCATGGAAGACGCCGACGATGCAATTACAGTAGATACCAGTGACTCTGACGTAGCAAGCCTGTTTGAACGTCGTAACTGGGTGTCCGCTCCTGTTGTGGATGAAAACCAGCATCTTGTCGGTCGTATTACCATCGATGACGTGGTCGACGTTATCCGTGAAGACGCTGAACACTCAATGATGAGTATGGCTGGTATGGATGACGACGAAGATACCTTCGCGCCTGTAGTTAAATCAGCGCGTAAACGTAGTATCTGGTTAGGTGCCAACGTACTTGCTGCACTGGCCGCTGCTTCTGTCTCTAACATGTTTGAAGCAACTCTAGACCAAATGGCTGCGATTGCAGTCCTAATGACGATCGTGCCTTCCATGGGTGGTGTGGCCGGTAACCAAACCGTAGCGCTTGTTATCCGTGGCTTAGCGCTCGGTCATATCGGTGACTCGAACAAACGCGAACTCTTGATGAAAGAAGCCGCTATCGGCTTACTAAACGGCATCATGTGGGCGCTGATCATCGGTGGTATTGTGGTTGCTTGGAAAGGTAACTGGATGCTTGGTGGGATTATCTCAGCAGCTATGCTGACCAACCTACTGGTCGCGGGTGTTGCCGGTGTTACCATCCCAATCCTACTGAAGAAAATGAACATCGACCCAGCCCTTGCAGGTGGTATGGCGCTGACGACCGTAACCGATGTGATTGGTCTGTCGGTCTTCCTCGGTCTCGCAACCTTAATGATTTAAGCCATGTAGCGAACTGCCAATAACGAGCAATAAAAAAGCCTGATGAACACATCAGGCTTTTTCGTATCTAGCGTTTAGCAAGCTTACTCACCGGCAACCTTCATAGTATCCAACAAGATAGAACCCGTTTGGATTTGCGAGCGTGTTTCTACATCACTACCCACAGCAACAATCTGGTTGAACATGTCTTTCAGGTTGCCCGCGATGGTAATTTCAGACACTGGGTATTGGATTTCACCGTTCTCAACCCAGAAACCAGCTGCACCGCGAGAGTAATCGCCAGTCACAACGTTCACGCCTTGACCCATGGTTTCTGTTACCAGTAGACCTGTGCCGAGCTCTTTCAGCATTTGCTCGAAATTCTGACCGGTAGAATTTACGTACCAGTTGTGGATACCACCAGCGTGACCCGTTGGATCCATCTTCATCTTGCGAGCCGCGTAGCTGGTCAATAAGTAAGTAGCCAGTACACCATCGGTGATGATTTCGCGATCTTGTGTGTATACACCTTCGCTATCAAATGGGCTTGAAGCCAAACCACGTAATACGTGTGGACGCTCAGAAATGTTGAACCACTCCGGCAATACTTGCTTACCAAGGTGATCCAATAGGAAAGATGATTTGCGGTACAGGTTACCACCGCTGATTGCCATCACTAAGTGACCAATCAAGCCTGTCGCTACGTCCGCCGCAAACATTACTGGGTATTTGCCAGTCTTAAGCTTTTGCGCATCAAGGCGGCTGATGGTTTTCTCAGCTGCTTTGCGGCCAACCATTTCTGGTGACCAAAGATCGTCACGATGGCGAGCAACGGTGTAGCTGTAATCGCGTTCCATCTCACCGTTTTGACCTACACCAATCACACAACAACTGGTGCTATGACGGCTCGATGCGTAGCTTGCTAGCAAGCCGTGGCTGTTACCGTAAACCTTTACACCGTAGTGACTGTCGTAGCTCGCACCATCGCTTTGCTTAATCGCATCGCTGTAGTTCAGCGCTTCTTTTTCAGCAGCAATCGCAACTTGTGCAGCGTAATCTGGATCGGGTGCGTCTGGGTGGAAAAGGTCTAAGTCAGGCACCTCTTTCACCATGTATTCTTTTGGAGCGGGACCTGCGAATGGGTCTTCTGATGTGTATTGAGCAATGTCTAGCGCCGCTAATACCGTTTGCTCAATAGCTGCTTCGCTCAAGTCAGATGTGGAAGCGCTGCCTTTGCGTTGACCACGGTAGACAGTAATGCCCAGTGCGCCATCGCTGTTGAATTCAACGTTTTCCACGTCACCCATGCGAGTGGAAACACTCAAACCCGTGCTCTTGGTGATTGCGACTTCAGCGGCATCAGACTTCGCCGCAGCGATTTCTAGTGCACGTGAAACGGCTTGTTCTAGCTCGGTACGTTGCTCAGCAACCTGCTGTTTAATATCCATTGTCTTTCACATCATGTATTCGATGTACAATAGAATAACAAGAATTTCGCTTTCTCCCCACGATTCTTGTTAAAATAGTCATAATATTAATCAAAACACAGGCAACTGAAATGGCACGTAAGAATCAAAAAGCGCCATGGGAACCAGAAGAAGAGATCATCTGGGTAAGTAAATCCGAGATGAAGCGAGACATGGAAGAGCTGCAAAAGCTTGGCGAAGAGCTTGTCGGCCTTAAGCCAGCAGTTCTCGAAAAGTTTCCATTGAGCGAAGACCTACGCGAAGCAATTGCTGATGCGCAGCGCTTTAAAAACGAAGCACGCCGTCGTCAATTGCAACGTATCGGTAAGTTAATGCGTTACGAAGATCCAGAGCCAATTCAAGCGGCACTGGACAAAGTGCGCAACAAGCACTCACAAGCAACAGCCGCTCTGCACAAGCTAGAAGCGTTGCGTGATCGTGTTGTAGAAGAAGGCGATAAAGCGATTGATGACGTAATGGAACTGTACCCAGAAGCGGACCGTCAACGCCTACGCCAACTTGCTCGCCAAGCAGCGAAAGAGAAGAAAGCCGGCAAACCAGCAAAATCTTACCGTGAAATCTTCCAAATTCTAAAAGCGCACGAAGAAGAAGAAATTTAATTCGGTGTTTAAGAAAGCAAAAAGCAGACCTTTGAGTCTGCTTTTTTCATGCCTATTTTCTGGCATTACGCCAAACGATTAAGGTTTTCTCCACGTTCAAAGGCGTTAATATTCTCTATCAGAATCTCAGCTAAACGCTGAATCGATGAATCACTGCCCCAGGCGACGTGTGGTGTCAACAATAGATTCGGCAAGTGCATATTGGCAATCAACGGATTACTCTCATCAGCTGGCTCTTGGGTAAAGACATCAAACCCTGCCCCTGCAATCTCACCTTGTTTTAAGCTATCCACTAAAGCTTGTTCATCCACCAAGCCGCCACGCCCGGTATTAATCAAGATTGATGTAGGCTTCATCAGCTTGAGTTCGGCTTCGCCAATCAAATTACGTGTTTCATCATTCAGTGGACAATGCAGAGTGATGGCGTCCGCTTGCTCCAACATCTCGGTAAAAGAAACATAGCCTTCTCGGCACTCCGTTGCGCCTTTACGCTCAGCAAACAACACAGTCATGCCCAATGCTTTTGCCAATTGTGCCGTCGCCTGACCTAATGCACCGCTGCCAACCACACCTAAAGTGCTACCTGCAACGTCTCCAATCGGATGCGTAAAGAAGCAGAACTGCTTGTTGCGTTGCCACTCACCTGCAGCAATATCTTGATGATAACCAAACAAGTTACGACGCAAGGCAAACAGCATTGCGATAACGTGCTCTGGAACAGACCGAGTCGCATAGCCACGCACGTTAGCAACTGCGATATTGTGCTCGGCGCAATAGTTGATATCGACGTTATTAAAGCCCGTTGCCGCGACGGCAATCATCTTGAGGTTAGGAAGTTGAATGAGAACAGATTGGTCGAGCACCACCTTGTTGCTGATCACGATATCCGCATCAGCGAGACGCTCAACAACTTGCTCAGAAGAAGTCAGATCGTATTCCACCCAATCATGGGCAAAGCTTGGACGAGGTATTTGAATTTGAGTGGGGATGGTCGCGCGGTCTAGGAAGACCACTTTAAGCAGTGACATAACAACTCCTTGTTCACTGCCTAAAGATGAATTTATGGGCGAGGCAGTGTTTTGTAATCTGGTAATTTACGCGCTGGGTCGAAATAGTCAAAGATCATCGCTTCTGCTTCCGGGTAAAAATCACAAGGAACAAAGATGCTGCGCAGCCAATGGCATTTCGGATGGTAAAAGCTCAACTCAGCGGCATGCAGTTCTAGACGCTCAGAGAAGGCTTTCGCTTCTTCAGTTGCGTAAAATTCATCGCCTACAATCGGGTGACCTAATGCCTGCATATGAACTCGTAATTGGTGTGAGCGACCAGTGATCGGCAACAAACGTACAATCGTCGTCTTTGAGCCATCAGGATGATCTTCTCGCTTCGCTACTTGGAACAGCGTTTTAGATGGTTTGCCATCCTCAAAACACACTTTCTGCAGGGGACGATTCGGCCAATCACAAATCAATGGCAGGTCGATTTCACCCTCTTCTTGCTCTAAATGTCCCCAAACTCGCGCGTAGTAAATCTTATGCGTCAATCGGTATTGAAACTGCTTTTTTAACGCGCTTTCTGCACGTTTGTTTTTAGCGAGCACCATCAAGCCAGAAGTGCACATATCTAAACGATGCACGACTTGAATGTCAGGGTATTGCTCGGTTAAGCGACTCCACATGCTGTCGTGATGCTCAGCAAGACGCCCCGGCACAGAAAGCAAACCAGATGGCTTGTTTACCGCCAAAATTTGCTCATCTTCAAAAACGACATCAATCCAAGGGTCGGTTGGTGGATTGTACTCAAGCATTGCCATGGGCTGGATCTCTACAGAATAAAAACGCGCTGATTATACCCAAGAGATGCAAAGATGCATGCAGAAAAATCGCTTAAATTCTGCCTCTTTTGACCATCGATATAACTTTTAGAAATAACAAAAACAACCAAGTCAATAACGAATAGAAAAATAAAAAAAATCACCTCGTAAATATAAATTGACAAGCTGAGCGGTAATGTTATTTATAAGCACTAGTTGACACAAAAAGGACAATAATAAATGGAATCCGCAGTATCCGATCAACCCCAATCCAAAGTCTCGCAATTCTTCCGTTCCCTTGGTCCTGGTATTCTCATGGCCTCTGCCGCCGTCGGTGGCTCTCACCTTGTTGCATCCACCAAAGCTGGAGCTATCTACGGCTGGCAACTCGCGGCGCTCATCCTGCTGGTAAACCTTTTTAAATACCCATTCTTCCGAGCAGGCGTGCAGTACACCATGGGCACTGGTAAAACGTTGGTTGAAGGCTATGCCAAACTTGGTCGCCCATACTTGTGGTTGTTCTTGTTTCTTAGTGCTGTTTCAGCGGTAATCAATACCGCAGCCCTGTTGATGTTCAGTGCTAGCTTGTTGGGTTACTTCATTCCTTTTTCATTGTCGATGGCATCACTCAGCATCATCGTATTGGTCACGTGCTTGGTGATCCTATTTGCTGGTCATTACAAAGCCCTAGATACGCTCTCTAAAGCCATCATGACAGTACTGACCATTGCGACTTTGCTGGCGGTGGCGATTGCATTTGGTAACCCTGTAGAGCCTGTTGCGAACTTTGAATCCCCTTCTCCGTGGTCAATTGCAGCAATCGGCTTTATTGTTGTGACCATGGGCTGGATGCCTGCTCCAATCGAGATCTCTTGTTTGACGTCTGCGTGGTTAAAACGCCAAACTAGCCAACAAGAGGTTACGGCAAAATCTGCCCTGTTTGATTTCAATGTCGGCTACATTGGCACAGCAGTATTGGCTTTGGTGTTTGTATCGCTAGGTGCGTTGATGCTACACGGCTCAGGCATTGAACTTAAGAGCTCTGGCGTAGGCTTCTCCCACCAGCTTGTTGGCTTGTACGCTTCGACCATTGGTGAGTGGTCACGTTACCTAATTGCAGTGATTGCATTCTTCTGTATCTTCGGTAGTACCATTACGGTGATTGATGGCTACTCACGTGTGATTTCAGACTCTCAGCGCCTGCTGCGCTCACAGCCAGAAACTGACCCGAAAGCGACGTCAGCGATCATGCTGATCGTATCGCTACTGGCTTTAGGAATTGTTGTGTTCTGGGCTTCGGCACTGCTGCCAATGTTGGACTTTGCCATGGTGCTGGCATTTATGACGACGCCGTTTTTCGCGCTATTGAACTACATTCTAGTGAGTAAAACGGACTTACCTAAGCCATTGGCATTGGGTCGTAAATTGAAGTGGTTGTCGATTGCGGGTTTGATTTACTTATTCGGCTTCTTAGCACTGTTTATTTGGTGGAAGTGGTTGATGTAATTATCTGCGAGCAACTAGCTTAGCTCGTGGGTAAACAAAGCTCAGATAAAGAAAAAGGTCTTCAATTGAAGACCTTTTTTCGTTTGTATGAACGCTGATTAGTTGTGGCTGACCACAATCAGACGTAGCGAGTCTAGCTGAACCTGAGCTTGGTTGATGTAACCTGTTAGCTCTTTGATTTGCTCTTCAATCGCTTCAATTTCTTCATCACGGATGTTCGGGTTTACCGCTTTCAATGCTTGTAGACGCTCAAGCTCGGCATTCAAGCTTTGTTGCATGTCTTGATGCGCTTGGTTGCGAACTTCTTCCACTTTCTGCTCAACCAATGCGTCACCCGCTTCGATTAGGCTATGGATGTCTTTCTGAACTGATGTCACTAGCTTACTGCCTAGGTGACGGTTTACCGGGCTAAGCTGACGGTTGAAACCTTCAAACTCAACCTGAGAAGACAGATCGTTACCACGAGCATCCATCATCATGCGAATTGGCGTCTTCGGTAGGAAACGAGCAATGCCGCTGCGTTTCGGCGCTTGTGCATCCACCGCATACACCAGTTCAAGTAGGATAGTGCCCACTGGTAGCGCTTTGTTCTTCAGCAGAGAAACCGCAGAGGTACCCACACCTTCGCTCATCAGCAGATCGATACCGCCTTGAATCATTGGGTGTTCCCAACTGATGAAATGCATATCCTCACGAGACAGCGCAGTATCACGGTCAAACGTGATTGTCGCGCCTTCGTATGGCAAACCTGGGTAGCTTGGCACCATCATGTGTTCAGATGGCGTTACCACAAGTGCGTTTTCGCCTTTGTCGTCTTGGTTCAAACCAATGGTATCGAACAGAGACAGCGCGAATGTCACTAGGTTTGTGTCGCCATCTGTCGATGCGATTTTCTCAACGATTTGCTGCGCTTTGTCGCCGCCGTTTGAGTGCATCTCTAGCAGACGGTCACGACCTTGCTCAAGTTGTGATTTCAGCTCTTTGTTCATCTTCGCAGATTCTTCAATCACTTCATCAAGATTTGAAACATCGCCAGACGCCAGCATTTCAATCAGCGCATCAGAGTACTTATCATAAACCGCGCGACCTGTTGGACAGGTTTCAGCAAACGCGTTTAGACCTTCATCGAACCAACGTGCAAGGATCGCTTGTGACGTGCCTTTTAGGTAAGGGACGTGGATGTCGATATCACGCTTCTGACCGATACGGTCCAAACGACCAATACGTTGCTCTAGCAAGTCTGGGTTGAACGGCAAATCAAACATCACCAGCTGGTTCGCAAACTGGAAGTTACGACCTTCTGAGCCGATTTCGCTACAAATAAGAACCTGCGCCCCCCCCTCTTCTTGCGCAAAGTAAGCAGCCGCTTTATCACGCTCAAGGATCGACATGCCTTCATGGAATACAGTTGCACGAATACCTTCACGCTCACGCAATGCTTGCTCAAGTTGCAGTGCAGTGCTTGCACGAGAGGCTATAACCAAGACTTTGTCGCTGCGCTTCTCTTTCACTTTTTCAAGCAGCCAGTTCACACGTGAGTCGAACTGCCACCAGCTTGAATCTTCGCCTTCAAATTCTTGGAAGATTTCTTCTGGGTAAAGGTTCTTCACCGCGCGTGCTTCTGGTGTCATCTTGCCACCGATCATGCCTGATACACGCATTGACGTGGTGTACTGTTGCGGAATGTCCATTGGCATTAGATGCACGTTACGCTTCGGGAAGCCTTTGATTGCAGCACGCGTGTTACGGAACAGAACGCGGCCAGTACCGTGACGGTCCATTAGGTTGTCGATCAGTTCTTGGCGCGCTGACGCTTTCGCTTCTTCATCACTGTCGCTTTCAATAATGCGGAATAGTGGCTCAACGTCTTGCTCAGAAAGCAGTTCAGTAATTTGGTTTTTCGCTTCGTCAGGCAGCTTCTCACCAGAGAATAGCGAGGTGATAGCATCCGCAACAGGTGCGTATTGCTCTTCTTCTTCAACGAATGCGTCGTAATCGTAGAAACGATCTGGATCTAGAAGACGTAGACGAGCGAAGTGGCTTTCACGACCTAGTTGCTCTGGCGTCGCTGTCAGTAGAAGCACACCCGCAGTGCGTTCTGCCAAGCCTTCTACCACTTGGTATTCGCGGCTTGGTTTGTCTTGGCTCCACTCTAGGTGGTGCGCTTCATCGACAACCAATAGATCCCACTCGCCTTCAAGCGCTTGCTCAAAACGCTTGCGGCTCTTACGTAGGAAATCCAGAGAACACAATACGTATTGCTGCGTATCGAATGGGTTTTCTGCTTCTGCGAACGCTTCAATACATCGCTCTTCATCAAAGATAGAGAAGTGCAGGTTGAAACGACGCATCATCTCAACGAGCCACTGGTGTTGCAGCGTCTCAGGAACCACGATAAGAATACGCTCGGCACGACCCGCCAGCACTTGCTGGTGGATGATCATGCCCGCTTCGATGGTTTTACCAAGACCTACTTCATCCGCTAGCAATACGCGAGGCGCGTGACGACGACCGACTTCGTGCGCAATGTAAAGCTGGTGAGGGATCAAACCCGCGCGCATGCCACACAGGCCACGCATTGGGCTCTTGTGCTGTTCAAATTGGTTTTGTAGCGCACGGTAGCGAAGTACGAAGTTGTCCATGCGGTCGATTTGACCTGCGTACAACTTGTCTTGCGGTTTGTTAAAACGAATGTGGTTGCTTAGGAAGATTTCACGCAGCACGATCGCCGTTTCTTGCGTGTCTTCACGAGTACCGAAATAGGTGTATAGACCTTCATCTTCCAGTACTTCTTCAACTTTTAATGACCAACCTTCTTGGCAATCGATGACATCACCGACGTTGAACGTTACTCGGGTAACTGGTGCATCGTTACGTGCGTAAACTCGGTTTTCCTCTGATGCTGCAAACATCAATGTCACAGTACGAGCATCCATTGCTACTACGGTACCTAAACCTAAATCGCTTTCCGTATCGCTAATCCAGCGCTGCCCCAAAGCAAATGTCATGAATTGACTACCTCGTTGTTGTTTCTTGTTGGTCTCTACCCATCCCGATGGGCATGGATATTAGTTTAGATCTGATTCTGGCTTCTGCTATGCCAATCGTGCTTGTCATGCCACTTTGTGCTGTGCATTTTTAAGCCAGCTGAACATGATAAATCGGGCGTAGCCTATACGCAGAAAAAGGTCGCTAATCTTACTTGAAGCTGTGATTTAGGTCACGCCGAAACCGCCCAGAGGGCAAACTTTTTTTCCTGAATTAGGAATGCAATCAAATTGTAAAAAACTCATGACAATTATTAAGTTGTAAGAAGTAAATATTACGTATACTTCTATTGAGGGGCGCTTAGAATCATCGTGCATGATTTGAGCGCATTAAGTACACGATTAGGATCAACACGGGTTTGCAGTAAGTTGTCTTGCTACTCGGTTGCGCACTAACCGACATTGCCCGACAACCTCTATTGCAAGCAATCAGAGTTAGGAAGTCTGTTCCTTCTTAACTACTAGCCAGCAAAGCCGCACTGCGGCAAGGAGACGCTATGGGCGATACCGATCGGAAACTGTTTGTACTCGATACCAACATTCTTCTTCATGAACCCTTCGCCATCTTCTCTTTCCAAGAACACGATGTCGTCATCCCAATGACTGTGTTGGAAGAACTCGACCGAATCAAAGACAGCAAACGTGATGTTGCACGAGATGCACGCGTTGCGATTCGCGCTTTGGAGGATTTATTTAGAGAAGCCACGCCAGATGAAATCTCAGAAGGCATTCCCGTTTCTAAAGACAACCCAAGCCAAGGCACCATCTCTATTTTGGCGGACTTCGAATTGCAGGAAACCGTCAAAGCCTTCGCCGACAAAGCCGGTGACAACCGCATACTCAATGCGGTGCTTTATCTGCAAAACAAACGCGCACCACGCGAAGTCGTGCTCGTAACCAAAGACATCAACATGCGTTTGCGAGCCAAAGGCGCTGGCGTGCGTTTCGTTGAAGACTATCGTACGGACCAGCTGATTGATGATATCCAATACCTCACCAAGGGCTTCCAACAACGTGAAGGCGATTTTTGGAGTGGCGTGGATGAAGTGGAAAGCTATGCGCTGGGTGGAAAAACGTTCCATAAACTCAGCCGCGAACCGTTCGATCCGACCTTTATTAATCAATACGTGATTGATGAAGAGAGTGATTTTGTAGGCCGAGTAGAAACCATCAATGAGGATAAGCTCACCTTACTCGACCTCAGCCGTGAGCGCATGATGCATCGCCGCGCTTGGGACATTACACCTAAAAATATCTATCAAGGCATGGCGATGGATGCCCTGCTCGATCCAGATATTGATTTGGTGATTCTGACCGGTGCTGCAGGTAGTGGTAAGACACTGCTTGCCATGGCAGCGGCATTGGAACAAACCATTGAAAAAGGCATGTTCGATAAGATCATCGTGACGCGTAACACGCCAGACATTGGTGAGTCGATTGGTTTCTTACCGGGCTCGGAAGAAGAGAAAATGATGCCTTGGTTAGCAGCGGTGACCGATACCTTGGAAGCGCTGCACAAGAACGACCACTGCACAGAGGGCTCGATGAAGTACATCTGTGATAAAGCCAATATTCAGTTTAAGTCGATCAACTTTATGCGTGGCCGTTCTATCCAGAATGCGTTTGTCTTGCTCGATGAGTGCCAGAACTTAACCGCCTCACAAATCAAAACCATCATCACCCGTTGTGGTGAAGGCACTAAGATTGTGTGTTCGGGTAACTTGGCACAGATTGACTCTCATTACCTCACGCCAGTGACGTCTGGTTTGACGTATATGGTTGAACGCTTCAAGAACTTTGAAGGTAGCGCCAATATTCACCTCAATGGTGTGGTGCGCAGTCGCTTGGCTGAGTTCGCTGAAGAGAACTTATAACGAACACTCTCCTCCTAAAAACAAAAGAGCGCTCAATGGGCGCTCTTTTTAATTCTGCTTCAGATGAAGTTTATTCAGTGCCACCAACGGTGATGGAATCGAGCTTCAATGTGGGCTGACCAACGCCAACCGGTACGCTTTGACCCGCCTTACCACACACGCCAACGCCTCTGTCGATGCTTAGGTCGTTACCCACCATAGAAACTTGCTGCATTGCTTCGATGCCTGAGCCAATCAACGTTGCGCCTTTCACTGGGCGAGTGATTTTGCCATCTTCAATCAAGTACGCTTCCGATGCAGAGAACACGAACTTACCAGAAGTGATGTCCACCTGACCGCCCCCGAAGTTTGGTGCGTACAGACCTTTCTTCACTGTAGAGATGATCTCTTCTGGCGTGTGCTCACCCGGCAGCATGTAAGTGTTGGTCATACGTGGCATTGGTAGATGTGCGTAAGACTCACGACGACCGTTACCTGTAGGATTCACACCCATTAGGCGTGCGTTCAACTTATCTTGCATGTAGCCCTTAAGCACACCATTTTCGATAAGTGTGTTGTACTGACCGTTCACACCTTCATCATCGACGTTCAATGAGCCGCGTAGGTCTTTTAGCGTGCCATCATCCACGATAGTACAAAGTGGAGATGTCACTTGCTCACCCATCTTGCCAGAGAATACGGAAGACTCTTTACGGTTGAAGTCCCCCTCTAAACCGTGACCTACCGCTTCGTGCAGCAATACACCCGGCCAACCAGAACCAAGTACCACAGGCATCATGCCTGCAGGTGCTGCTTCTGCTTCTAGATTCACTAGCGCCATACGAATCGCTTCATCAGCGAATTGGAAGGCTTGTTTCACGCCGTTCGTTTCAGATAGGAAGAAGTCGTAACCGAAACGACCACCGCCACCAGCGCTGCCGCGTTCACGACGATCGCCTTTTTCAGCAAGAACACTGATTGAAAGACGGACAAGCGGGCGGATATCACCAGCGTAAGTACCGTCGGTTGCAGCAACCAACATTTGCTCATGGACACCACTGATGCTGATCGATACTTCTTTGATCATTGGCTCTTTGGTACGAATGTACGCATCTAGAGACAACAACAGTTCGGTTTTTTGTTGCTTTTCCCAGCTTGCTAGTGGGTTTACCGCACCGTAGTAAGCTTGGTTATCAGAACGTTTGAATGCGTGCACTTTGCCATTTTGGCCTTGCTGCGCAATACCACGCGCTGCAATCGCACTTTGCTTCAAACCGTCTAGTTGAATTTGGTCTGAATAGGCGAAACCGGTTTTTTCGCCTGTGACTGCTCGTACACCGACACCACAGTCAATATTGAAAGAGCCATCTTTAATGATGCTGTCTTCTAGAACCAGAGACTCGTGCCAGCTGGACTGAAAGTAAATGTCCGCATAATCGATCTGGCGCGTCGCAATGCTCGCTAGTGTGTCAGCGATGTCTTGCTCTGTCAGACCGTTTGGGGCAAGGAGTGCCTGTTCTATTTGGTTTATGCTCATAGTTAGCTCTTTTATTTCCGTTTCAATTCATTTTGAAAGCGACTGTGTTGAGTCAGCGGCATATTCTGCCTTACTTGCTGGTTGTGTGACAAATCTATCTCGGCCACCAGCAATCCTACTTGGTCATTCAATTGTTGGTGAACGCGCCCCCAAGGGTCAATCACCATGGAGTGTCCCCAAGTTTGGCGACCACACGGATGCGTCCCCGTTTGTCCGCAGGCTAGAATCCAACATTGGGTTTCAATCGCACGCGCTCGAAGCAATACTTCCCAATGCGCTTGTCCCGTCACCGCGGTAAACGCAGCAGGCACCACAATAACTTGTGCTCCTGCTAAGCGTAGCGCTTTAAACAATTCAGGAAAGCGTACGTCGTAGCAAATACTTAACCCTACCGTACCAATATTGGTCTCTGCCGTCACGATGCGATTGCCAGCGGTAAAAGTATCCGACTCGCGATAACTGCCGTGCCCGTCAGCGACATCCACATCAAACATATGCAGCTTATCGTAGTGAGCAATACACTCGCCTTGCGGTGAGAAAACCAATGTCGTGGTAGTCACACCTTGTTCAGTACGAATCGGCATGCTGCCCACGATTAAAGTCAGTTGGTTGTGCTGTGCGACCTCAGATAAGCGCTGTTGAGTCGGACCGTCACCCAAAGTTTCTGCGTTCTGGTGATACGCCTCTCGGTTGGCAAATTGTGTGGTATTTTCTGGTGTCACAACCAGCTTCACACCTTGCTCAGCAGCCAATGCACATTGCTTGGCAATGAAGTCCAGATTCTGCTCGATATCTGGACCCGATGTCATTTGAATGATGCCAACACGTTCCATGTATTCAATTCCTTGTTCGTCAGAAGGCTGACCGCGTAATTACTTCGCTTGCTCACGCAGTTTTTCTGGCAACTTGTATTCACCTTTGCTTCGCGAAATCTCTTTTACGGTAGGTGAATCCAGAGGGCCTTTCACTTCGTAGTTTACCTGTGTAAAGACTTCCACTACAGGAGAGATAACCGTCGAAATCGCCAGAACATACAATGCCGTTTGAGGCGCTACCGCAAAGGCCGTCAACATAGGCAAACCCGAAGTAATATCCGGAGTGAAGTTCACCTCGGCATCCACCAAACGAGTGTTCATATTGGCAATGCCGCGGATCTTCATCTCACCGGCTAACGCATCCATCACAATATCGTTGGTAATAAACACACCATCTTGGATTTTGCCTGTACCCGTAATTGAGTTAAATGCCATCCCTTTGTCGAACACGTCAGTAAAGTCGAGCTGCATCTTACGGATGATCGAATCAAGACTAAACAGACCCAGTAATCGCGCCGCGCCACTCACTTCGGTGATCACGCCTTTACCAAACTCGGTAGAGACATCCCCTTGCAAGCTTTGCGTTTTCATCGACCAAGGCGCACCATCCCAATCAAGGTTGGCATTGATTTCAAACGGTGCTTGCTGGATACCTGAAGTGATACCAAATCGCTCCATTAAATCACTGTTGTTTTCACCTTTTACTTTCATGGTCAGGTTTGAATGACTGCGTTCTTTCGTCAGCTCCCACCAACCACTCATATCAACGCGGTTCTGGCCACTACTAAAGTTTACATTCTTCCATTCAAGTCGGTTGTTGCCACGTTCAACATCCACGTTCACCTTACCGACCTTGTAACCTTGCAGCCAAAAATCATCGATGCTCAGCGTTAAGTTTGGCATCTCTGCATGGAACTTACGGTCAAAGTTTGAGATAAGTGGCGCCGTTTGATCTTCGCTAGCAAACAGAGAACTACGCTCCTTGGTCATCTCATCGAAACCCGGAATGTACAAGTGCAGGTGATCCAATGAAACAGACAGATCATATGGTTTGAGGTAATTGGCTTTACCTTTCACCTCTTGGCTATCGACTTCAAGCTGCCAACTTAGGTTCTTCTTACGCGCATTTAAGTCGACGTCGTGGAACTCAATACCACCGAGCTCTAGGTTTTGCACATCCATACTGACGCGCGTTGGCAAGGGAATCGTCGGCGTTTTCATACTCGACAATACCGATTGCGTCGTACTTTGTGGAACGTGCATTAAGTCCGCCCACTTATCGAGGCTCAAATCATCTAAACGAATCGAAGCATCATGCCCCACAACTGGGCTTATCTTGAAGCCACCATTGCCAATAACCAGGTTAGTCGCGGTTAGCAGAGGTACATCGCCAGAGATATCGATTTCCGTCTGGTACTTCGCATTAGGGATTTGTAATCGAGCCGAGATGCTTTCTTGGTTGCCAGAAGCTTGCAGTTTCGCTTGCCCTTTCTCACCGCGTTTTTTCGCCAATGGATATGGGTATTCGCTCGCGAGCTGACTAAGTTGAGCAAGCACATCGACTTGGTAGGTAAAGCCGACATCATTAAGTTGTAAGTCGATGTCCATTTGCCACGGCGCATGACCAGAAACCAAACTTAACCAACGCTCGCCAAGGTAAGGTTTAAGTGGATCCACTTCCCAATCACCAAGGGTGTTGATGGTCACGTTATAGCCTTGCTCAGCGTTCTCACCTCGGAAATCCAGTGAGATTGGTTGCTTCAACAGTTCCGCTGACAAGCCAGATGTGGTCACTACATCGTTATCGAATCTAATACGCCCAGTCGCATTTTCTAACGTCATAGGCGGCGCATCGATATCTACGCGATTGTTTTTAAGATCGGCATACCCCCAAGCTCTCGCATCTCGGTCTGAATCAAATGGGATGTTCAGTTGGAACTCAGAATATACCGGACCACTGACTTGCAGCGCGGTCAAGGCAGCACCAACAGAGTCAACCAGTGGCGTTGCCATCATGTAGTCGCGAACTTCATTACCCGGAGCGCTGGCCTTGGCTTCGATTTCAATATGGCCATCTTCTGCAAGCTCCGGAATGCGTCCCGTGATTCGCTTCGCTTTCACGCCATTTAACGTGGCAGACTTTGAATCTAGGTACATGGCGTCGTTTTCAAACAACAAATCGAGCTGTAAATCTGTGATGGTCGGCCAAGCAGTGTCAAAGCTGAACTTCGCGTTCTTCAATCCAACCCATGCTTGGAACATGCCGTTATGCTCTTTGTATGGGAAGTCGGCCAACTCGCCATACCAAAGCAGTTTTGCGGTATTGACCTTACCACCTTGAATCGCGGTAGATAGGTAATCCGTGAGATCTTGCCCAAGCGCTAAAGTCGGAAGGTAGCGCCATGTTTCACCTGCGTTGTAGAGGTCAGCTTCGGCATAAAACGACAGAAATGGGCTTTGCTCTTTCGGGAAATCGAGGCGGAATGCGCCCAGCACTTGTAAGTCAGGTGTCGCCGCCGTCACTTTATCGGACCACAAACGCCAGCCATCTTCATCTTGCTGCCAAATGATGTCAACTTCACCTTGCTTAATGTTCAGTGGCGCTTGGAACACATCCCCATAAGGGAAGACATCATCAATAACGGTAACTTTCGCTTTCGCCTGTTCTAAGTTACCCGATACTTTACCTTGCACATGACTAAAGCCAGGAAGCAGTTCCCATTGTGTTAAACCCAGTTCATCTAACTCAGCAGAGTAACGCAAGGTATCTAAGCCGCCATTCATCGATAGACGAATGTCTTCCACTCGTCCTTTTGGTGCCAACTTGTTGAGTAAATCGGTAGTGGACTCAGACTTTGGCGCCAACTTAACCAGTGGTGTTAACGCTTCAATATCTAATTGGGAAAGGTTGAGTAGCCAACCATCCGGTTGCCAATCAAAGGCGACATCCAATTCTGGCCATGGTCTGTCATCGGTGCGGATTTGCAGTGAGTGGCCATTTACTTTCCAGCCCTCTTTATCAGGAGACAGCTTGAAAATGCCAGACTCTAATAACAGATCATGACGGCCATTTTCGTCCCACACTAACTCGGAAGGTTGTAAGTCAACATAAGCATAACTTGGTTGGCTGCGCTCAAGAGTCAGCCAAGTGTTTAAGCTGACTTTGCCTGACTCAACGCCAGACTCATCTTGCATGTAAGTGGTTAGCCAAGGCGTTACCGAGACGTCTTTCGCACTGACGTAAAACTCACCCGACACATCACGCAGCGAACCGTAATCTTTGAAGTTAGCACGTACTAACAATGAGTTGAGACTGGCGTCCGCAATGCTTACCGTGCCCTCAGCTAAATGGTGCTTACCTTGGTTACTCCAACGTAATTGCTCGATGTCCAAACGGCGTGTTTCGCCTGAAACGGATTTATACCAAATGCGAGAATCTGTGATGGTGAAGTCTTCAAACTGACGCAGCAACAAGGAGTCTAATTGGTCTATCAGCTTGGTTTCATTTTTGCTGACATTCGCTTGCGGCTCTTTGCTTTCTGATTTCGACAAAAGGTCGACGGTGCGGATGTCTAACGCTAAATCATCGATCGTTAAATCAGCAACAACTGGTTTAAAACTCAGAAGAGATTGAATCAAATCGAATTCAATATGGATTTCATCCACTGCAAAGCGAGCGTCTTGGTTATTAGGCAGATTCGCTTCTAAACCTTGCAGGGCGATAGAGGGATGGCTGTTACGCCAAGAACCAGCAACGCTGGTGATAGAAAAGTCAAAACCTGTGCCTTGCTTGACCCAGGTTTTGATCTCATCTTGGAAGTGGTTAAGTTGTGGCAATGCTACGCGCAGTGTGGTTACTAAGATGGCCAGAAGCACCAACAGAGTAACTAAAGTCCACGCGCAGAAACGCCCGAAACGGTTAAAACCAGAATTCACAAATTTTCCAATTACATCATGACGACGTCAAACTGCTCCTGAATGTACAGGGGTTCAGCTTGAATACGAACTTGCTTACCAATAAATACTTCGAGTTCAGCCAGTGCGTGTGATTCATCACCCAGTAGTGTCTCCGCAACGTACGGTGACGCGTACACAACAAAGTTGTCTGCATCGTAAGCACGGTTAACACGGGTAATTTCACGCAAGATCTCGTAACACACCGTTTCGACAGTCTTCACGCTGCCGCGACCTTCACAAGTAGGACAGCTTGAACACAGGATATGTTCAATACTTTCGCGCGTGCGCTTACGAGTCATCTCCACTAAGCCTAGTTGAGTAAAACCATTAATGTTGGTTTTCACTCGGTCTTTTGATAGTGCAGCTTCAAGAGAGCTTAGAACGCGCTTACGGTGTTCATCCGATGCCATATCGATAAAGTCGATAATGATGATGCCACCAAGGTTACGCAGACGAAGTTGACGTGCGATTGCTTGTGTCGCTTCAACGTTGGTATTGAAGATGGTTTCTTCTAGATTGCGACGGCCAACAAACGCGCCGGTATTGATGTCGACCGTAGTCATGGCTTCCGTTTGATCGATGATCAGATAGCCGCCGGACTTAAGCTCGACTTTGCGTTCCAGAGAGCGTTGGATTTCGTTCTCTGTGTCGTACATATCGAAGATAGGCTTATCGCCTTCGTACAGTTCAAGCTTCTCAGTCAACTCTGGCACATATTCAGAGGTAAACTCTTTCAGATTCTCGTATTCAAGGCGAGAGTCGACCATGATTTTGTCAAGCTCAGTGCCAACAAAATCACGTAGAATTCGCTGGGCTAAACCTAGCTCACCGTACAAGGTGGAACGCGTTTTATATTTCGAGCGACGCTCCATGACTTTCAGCCATAAACGCTTCAAAAATGCCGCATCTTGAGAAAGCTCTTTTTCGTCTGCACCTTCTGCGGCAGTACGAATGATGAAGCCGCCATGCTCATCACAGTAGTGATTGACAACTTTCTTTAAACGCTCGCGTTCTGTTTCACTTTCAATACGCTGAGAGACACCGACGTGACTAGCACCCGGCATAAAGACAAGATAACGTGATGGCAAGGTGATATCGGTTGTAAGACGTGCGCCTTTAGTGCCCAGAGGATCTTTCACCACTTGCACAACGATGTCCTGACCTTGGCGAACCAATTCAGAAATATCACGTACTTGGAATTGTTGCTTTTCGTTTTCTGCCACACATTCGGTGTGTGGAACGATATCTGATGCGTGTAAGAACGCCGCTTTATCAAGACCAATATCAACAAACGCCGCTTGCATGCCTGGCAATACTCGGCTCACTTTGCCTTTGTAGATATTGCCCACAATGCCACGGCGTGATTCACGTTCTATATGAACTTCTTGTAGTACTCCACCTTCAATCATGGCCACACGAGTTTCACTCGGGGTCACGTTTAGCAGCAATTCTGCACTCATGTGCACACCTCAAAACAATTATAAAAATTCTTGAATTAGCTGATCGGTTTCGAACAAAGGTAAGCCTACTACGGCGTGATAACTGCCTTCGATTCGGGTGACGAAACGCCCACCGAGTCCTTGAATACCATAACTTCCAGCTTTATCGCATGGTTCGCCTGACTGCCAGTATCGTTCTATTTCTTCTTCAGTCAGTGTTTTGAACCACACGTCAGTGATAACGACCACTGAATGTTGTTGTTCTTTTGATACGACGCTCACCGCGGTCATCACTTGATGCTGACGACCCGATAAATTGCTGAGCATGCGTTTTGAATCTTCGAAATTTTTAGGTTTCTCTAATACGTGGTTATCGCATACCACCACGGTATCTGAGCCCAATACAACGGAATCAGGCTTAGCCATCGCTAAGCCTGCTTGAGCTTTTTCCAGAGAGAGACGCAAAACATAGTCTTTTGCTTGCTCGTGGTCTTGTTTGGCTTCCTCTATATCAGGAAGCACAATATCAAAGTCATAACCTAATTGAGCAAGCAACTCTTTTCTTCTCGGAGAACCCGATGCGAGAACGAGGGATAAGCCCTTTTTCACAACGCTACCTTACGTGCCATGCGCGACGGACGCGTCGCATAAGTAAAAACATCCATGGCCAAAGTATACAGTTTATTGCCGCAGTCCACAGAGATAATGGATTAAATACTACGTCTTGGTTCAAATATTCCCCACAGAATATAAGAAGTTCCAGTAGCACGGTAAAAAAGGCAATCAAGATAGATTGTTGCCACAATGCCATGTTACGGATCACCAAGAAATTCAAGGCTACTAAGTAGATAATGATCGACATCATCATCCCTCGGATACCGAGCGTAGAACCAATCAATATGTCCCACAATAAACCTAAGATCAAAGCGGTACCGACGTTAACACGGTGAGGCAATGCCAACACCCAGTAACAGGCCACTAGAAATAGCCATGACGGACGCAGCAAATCGAGCACGCCCGGCCATGGAATAGTTTGTAAGACTAGCGCAACAAAGAAGCTAACGCCGATGACCATTCGGCTTCTAAATACACTATTGGCCATCGGTTACCTCTTGCTCTGAACCTTCTTCGACATTGGATTGCAGTACTTTGTGTTGACGGTCTTCATTCGGCCAGATCAACAGCAAGTAGCGCAGACGATCAAACTCAACCACAGGTTCCGCTTTGATCGATGCAAACTCTTGGCGAGTATCGTGATCGACATTCGTGACGGTTGCAACTGGGTAGCCTTCTGGATAAATACCACCGAGACCCGACGTCACGAGCAAATCGCCCACTTGAATGTCAGTACTGGTTGGGATGTGTTCCAGTTGGATTTCATCCACTTCACCATTACCGGAAGCGATCACACGAATATCATTACGAATCACTTGAACAGGAATCGCGTTTTTCGCGTCTGTTAGCAACAACACGCGTGCGTTGTGCGCTGCAACAAACGTTACCTGACCAACGATGCCTTTCTCGTTAATAACAGGCTGACCAACGTAAACACCATCAATACGACCTTTATCAATCACCACTTGGTGGCGATACGGCGAGGTGTCGACAGCCATCACTTCTGTGACGACTTTCTTTTCGTCACGGACGAATGAAGAGCCGAGCAGTTTACGCAGGCGTTGGTTTTCTTCTTTATATTGGTCGAGCAAGATCAGCTCGCTCTTCAGGCGAAGCACTTCTCGCTTCAAACTGCGATTGCCTTCAATCAGTGCCTGACGAGTGTTTAAACTCTCGAACATTCCATCGAACATGCTACGAGGCAAATTAGCTGCGTATTGAATTGGCGCAACCATACTGTTCAATAGGTATCGGACGTTGGAAAACGTATCTAGACGGTTATCAGCCAGCATCAAGCTCGCCGACACGATGACAGCAAAAAACAGACGTAATTGCAGAGATGGGCCTCTGCCAAAAATCGGTTTCATCTTGTTTTTAACCTGATTGCTACCATGATTATTGAGCCTTACTTGGCAACCAGAGAATCTAATGTAAGTGGATTCTTGGTATGGAGCAGATTGAAATTACAGAGAGCGGAAATGAAGGTGAAGTCCATATAGACTCCACCCTGCATTTTATTCTTCAGAGAATAGATCGCCACCGTGCATGTCGATCATTTCTAGAGCTTTACCGCCGCCACGAGCCACACACGTTAGTGGGTCTTCAGCGATAACAACTGGAATACCAGTTTCTTCCATTAGTAGACGGTCTAGGTCTTTAAGTAGTGCACCACCACCTGTTAGTACCATACCGTTTTCAGAGATATCAGACGCTAGCTCTGGTGGACATTGCTCAAGCGCAACCATCACTGCAGATACGATGCCAGATAGCGGCTCTTGCAGTGCTTCTAGGATTTCGTTTGAGTTAAGGCTAAAGCTACGTGGCACACCTTCTGCAAGGTTGCGACCCCGAACTTCGATCTCTTGAACTTCATCACCTGGGTAAGCAGAACCGATTTCGTGTTTGATCTTTTCAGCTGTTGCTTCACCGATCAAGCTACCGTAGTTACGACGCACGTAGTTGATTACTGCTTCATCAAAGCGGTCACCACCGATACGAACAGAAGAAGAGTAAACCACACCGTTTAGTGAGATAACCGCAACTTCCGTTGTACCACCACCGATATCGACCACCATAGAACCTGTTGGCTCAGATACGCGAAGGCCAGCACCGATTGCCGCCGCCATTGGCTCATCAATTAGGTAAACTTCACGCGCGCCAGCACCTAGTGCAGATTCACGAATCGCACGACGCTCAACTTGAGTAGAACCACAAGGAACACAAACTAGTACGCGAGGGCTTGGTTTAAGAATGCTGTTGTCGTGCACTTGCTTGATGAAGTGCTGAAGCATTTTTTCTGTTACGTAGAAGTCAGCGATAACGCCGTCTTTCATTGGACGGATTGCTGAGATGTTGCCCGGTGTACGACCAAGCATCTGTTTTGCCGCATGGCCTACAGCAGCAACGCTTTTTGCAGAACCTACACGATCTTGGCGAATAGCAACTACAGAAGGTTCATCAAGGACGATGCCCTGTCCTTTTACGTAAATTAGAGTGTTGGCAGTACCTAAATCGATAGATAGGTCGTTAGAAAACATGCCACGAAGTTTTTTAAACATATTCTTCGCTCATCCTGCAAAAATTTAGAAGACAAAAATTGTCCTAAATGTACCAATGCCTCGCTGTCACAGCAAGGCATTGGTACACAAACATGAGCAGAAAGCCTCAATTTCTTGCAGTTTCCTTACTTAACGCAAGAAACCGAAGTTTGTTATTGTCCGGTTAACCCCGGTTCACCCCGATAAATCACGCGGTCATTGCCACGGTGAATACCAAACGTGACGACTGATGATGGGTTTTCTTCGGCGTTATCGTTGTCCCAATCGTATTTGAGCCATGGGATTGCATTTAGAACACCATCAAGCTGAAGCCACACACGAGTTTGTTGACGGTAAGACTCCGCCTCCATTGCAGTAACTGAACGAGAATAACCTGAACTAACTCGACCACCAGCCCCTAGAGAAACAACTTTAGCAGTATTATCTGTAGGCCAAATATGTACCTGAGAGCCATCTTCAGTTTCCCCAAGTACACTAGTTTGACTATCATCAGAGTTGGCGATAAAACGGCTGCCATTCCAGTATTCAACTCGAAGTGGTACTCGCAATGTCGTACCTTGGTTACCGCCAACATCATCTAGGTCGACACGACCGAAGCGGATGTCAGGTTGAGTAGGCAATAATCCCTCACTATCATCAATAGATACTGGATCCTTATTATGATCCGCAGATTTGATTGATATCGCCGTATCTTTCGCGTTCTCGTTGAGGTTGAGCGGACCATCTGGGTAACTTGAACCTGAACCTTTTAATAGCTCTAACCCATCCGTCGTTGAACCAGTAAACTTACCTAGACTTCTTGAAGTGACATAAGCAGCACCATTATTCACCCAAGTCCCCCTATAGGTTTTGTTCAAAATAAAACGAGACTGATAAGAGCTAGTATCTTTCAAACCAAACTTTGCTTGTAAGCCACTAGAGAAGAAGGCGTAGTTTGTTAAAGCGCCTTTATCCGCATTTAATGCCTCAACATAAAACTCCTCGACGCCAAAGTTTTGTCCCATATAAGCAAAGTTTTCTTTATGTGGGTAAGCCCATTGATTTCCTTTCGCTTCATCAACTCGGAAATACTTAGGGTAGAAACGACCAATATTTTCTTCTGCTGGCGTAATGGTGAAAGCTTTACTGCCGAGATACGTTTCAGGTGGTGTAATCGTAAAATCAAAAGCACCAACTTCGGACACAGTTTGCGTCACTGACCCCGTACCATTATTTAGATTGATATGATCGTATGTGGTCGTCCCTAAAGTGCCAGGAATCGCACTATCAAACTGCGGGTAAGATACTTTATGACTAATCGTTAAACCTGATTGTTGATAGTTTTGTGCAGGCTTCTTGTCATCACCAAATTGGTAAGCCGTCACTTTCATAGTGAACTCTTCTCCAGCAGCAACAAGTTTCTGGTTACAAGAGCCTGAACCACACAAACCACCATCAACCGTCAATTTGAGATATGCTGGGAAGCTAACAAAGCTATTCTGGCCCAAGGAATCACTTTCATCTTTAATTCTTGCCTTCAACGCAACCTTGCCAGCTTCTGGGTATCTCAGGTTGAAGTACGCTTTACCTTGGCTATTAAAATAAACATCCGCGATATCAACATCAGTTGTTCCAACACTAACTTCATCATCACTGAAGTTGCCATCTCGTTTTTTGAAAGAAACGTAAACAGGTACTGATACTGCGTTACTTGTAGGTTCAATTCTTTCGATAGACAGCTGAACATCTCGATTTTCGCCGTTACCGCCTTGTTGACTTGGCGAACTACAAAACTCCAAATAAGGCAAACTTTGATTGCTATATTGTGCCTGTCCTTTGTTATTGAAGAATGGTTTACCAGCAACCTTATCTGGAACCGTTACGCCCAAGGCTGCAGAATTAAATACGATATTACAGTTTTGCTCAAGTAGCGAGCCACCAGCGATACGACACTTCGCACCGTCAAAACCAAACTGCGGAACCGAGCTACTTGCAATTCCAAGTTTTGCTGAACCTGATTGGAATGCTTGTAGCTTCAACGAAACAGAGTCAGAGAACGTAACACGATCTCCCCCTTCCCATTCGACAAGAGAATCTGACTGCGGCAATAAAGAAACTGTCACAGGATCAACCGTTGCTCCCGGGTTCGAGCTCAATACTGAAGATGGGTACGTTTTCGAACAAGAAGCATCCATACACGCTCGTAGTGTTACCTCGGACGCCTGACAAATACTGCCAGTACCAGCGTAATCAAATTCGAAGTGGTGAATGCCTTCCGTTATTTTCTGGTATTTGTCGGCACAAACTTGGAAGTTATCCATTTCGTGTACGTTGGTAATGTCACCAGTCGAGGCGGTAATCGACACTCGAAAATTTTCTGGAGGCGTGGTTTGCCCAAAACCGCCCATAACATCAAATTTGGAGATCAATGTTGTCCAAGAGTTCGCACTACCTATCTTACGCTGAATCGTAATGTAGACTTTACCTTGCTGTTTTGAGTCAATAATAACCTTATATCTGTGTTTTAGATTAGTACGGTTATCTAAGTCACCAACATTATTGTTACCTTTGATATAGCGATAACCTCCCATCCATTGCCCAGAGTTGTTCTTAATCCCAGAACCACGAATTGCGACTGCATTTGGTCTGGATGGTCGATTAGGGGAATCGTCAAAACTACCTTCTCTTGAGTAGTTGCCGTATTCATCAATACCAAACCCAAGCCAACCGCCAGCAAAACCTTGTATGTTAGGTTTCACACCATAGCCAAGTGGACCACCAAATGCACCAGTTTGCGGCGGCACATTAGCATCAGATAAAACCAATGCCACACCATCAGCCCCAGAGCCGGAGTGCGCGTAATGGTCAAACTCCACCTCAAGGTAGTTATCTTTCGAAGGGAACAGATAGTTGTATGCCGATGCTGTTGCTTGATTTCTTTGAGACGAGTTTAAAACGAATCGACCACCAGATGGTGTAGGTTTGATGCTTTGCCCAAAGCCAATAACAGACCAGTTGCTAATATCATTAACATTGAAGTCTTCCATTGGGAGTAAATTACATTGTGTTGGTTCAGGGTCAGGAGGAGGAGTACCACAAAACTCATAGAAGTCATCGTAACCGGATCCTGAACTTACATTAACTGGACATTCGCCTTTTGATTGGGAGCTATTACAACTTGGGTCATTTAACCCACAAAACGCAACCAAATTTCCGTTGTAATAATATGAAGAGTTCAACTGCCCACACAACGTAGAATTGTTAGAAATACTGACATACTCGTTATTAGGAAAACCTACTGCTTTCATGTCAGCAAGAATTTTCGCTCCAGAAAAAGCCATCCCTGTATTTTTGGTACTTACAGTGCCAAAAACAGAGGCATTTGTGACATGCAGATACTTTTTAGTTGATACATCATCACCAACAAATGAGTTGTTAATATTTGCACCATCACCAGAGCTTGATGCTTCTCCACAAATATAGGAGCTATTAACTACGTGAAGGTACTCTTTAACATTAACATCACCTTTAATTTTAGAGTGCTCAATTCGACCACCTTCATTTGCACTAGAAACAGTGCCTGACACTTGTGAAGATTGCACATCGACGTATCCCTTAGCAGCAATATCTCCGCCAATTTGGCTGCTATTAATTGCCATGCTCTGATTGCGCCCTTGAGTATTATCAATATCGCCAGATACACTAGAGTCAGATACACGAATAAAACCTTTGGCGGAGATATCACCAGAAACAGACGAGTTATTTAATACTTCAACCGCAGGGTTACCACTGCTACGAGAGGTAACATCTCCATTCACATTCGTATTATTGAGTTGCACATAGTCTTCAGAAAATATGTATTGATTGATTCTGTAGTTAGTCACTTTTATGGATTCTTTAGCACTAACATACCCAGAAATGAGATGCGCGCTGTTTGACACAGCCAGAATACCACCGCTGGAAGAGGAAATGTGTCCGCCCACCTCACCATTCGTTGTTTTTATCTGATTTCTAGCCTCGATATACGAGCCTACATCAACATTATTCAGTGTCACCCCTCCGGCATAGCTATCAACATAGCCACCAACATCACTGTTGGCACCATTAATGTGTTTTTGAGCTATAACACTTTCTCCAACATTGACATTATCAAATACAACATCATTGTTAGAGCTCCTTATAAACCTAGATACAGTAGCGTCTGTTAAATTGATGTAACCACCATTATCGATACTACCGTAAATATATAAGTTACGAGCACTAAAAGAATTTCGGTCTAGGTTAAGGGAAAGATTCCGATTACTACTACCAATCGTATTATTACCACCAAAAGAAGAATATCGATCCAAATACAGTTGTGATACATAAGGACCGGCAACAATACTATCGCCGTAGTTTAGATTAACGCCTACTGTACATACGTAAGTGGAGTAGTTGTTTGCATAGTAGCCATTATTGGGGCAAGGACTATTCCAAGCCACATATTCATTATCGCTCCAAGACCAACGAGGAGTAAGGTCATACATAACTCCAGCAAGAGATTGAGCAGACAGCAAGCTATATGTGAGAGCCCCAAACATCATTATTTTTTTCATTATTTTATTTACTCCGTAACCCAAATCTCTTGTTGGCGCTGTACTTGTACAACCCCGGAACCACAAATTGCTGTGGCTTGCACTCTGAAAAGAGATTCAGCTTCAGAGGTACCTGCGTTAAAGGTACCGATATTTGAACATGTCATAGTATTGATTAGGCAACCCGAGCCTTGTGTAATCTGTGTAGGAGGAGATGTCTTACCATTTTCAATCTTAGAGCAAACATCAGCGATGACGGAGCCATCTGTGTTTAATGGATAAAGCTGAGTTAGTGCCCACTCATTGGCAGATTGAGCAATAAACCAAGCTTTGGTGCCCAAGAATTCTCTCGTTAATGTACTTTGGTTTGACCAACTTACTCTCATCAAAGAAGCAGCTAAGTACCCCATCACAATGATGACAAACAACACGACAATCAGAACACTACCTTGTTGGACATTTCTACGGAACATTGAGCACCTGCACGTCTTGTTGGTAAACACTACGCTCCCGGTTTTGAGTGAACTCTAAATTGATGTGTACAAGACCACCACGCTGCAGCGTTGGCTCTAGATAGTGCATATCACTTACCGAAGTATCGACACTATCCGCGACTGTAATTCCATTGCGCGTTATTTGATCATTTTCGAAGCAGTAACGTACTTCAGACTTATCTTGATAGACGTAATGACGGCTCGAAATAGAAGAGCCCCCAATCGTACTGGCAGCACCACTAATAACAAAGACATCACCAATTTTGGCTAGATCACCAACATCTAAACTTTGTGAAGAAGAAGGTTGTAGATCTTCATAACGGCTCGGATTAATAACCATCCAAGCGTTAGCAGGCATTGGGTTTAACGTGGCGTCATTGCCCAATAAGAACTCCAAGTCGTTATTTGTCAGTGTGTAGAACCCCGAATACTCAATAGGTACAAACTCTAAACACTTCGTCGTTCCATCAGGCTCATGAAAACTATTCGGTACCGCATGGCGAATTTCTCGAGACATCTTCTCCAGCACAAACTGGGCTTGAGTTTGCATACGTTGTCGGTCAATAGTATCCGCATAACCTTTCATACCAAGCTGAACATAACCCGCAATACCCAGCATGATAAAACTCCCGATCACAATGGTGACGATCATTTCCATTAAGGTAAAACCACGAGCTTTCATCAGTAGTTACCTCTTATGGCAGTGAGTGTTAATGGCTGAGTGTTACTTGCAAAAATAGTAATAGTGATTTTTTTATAGTTAGTAGTGCCTGTCGTTTTCGCCGCAGATAAGTTGTCGTACGCAACTCCGACCTCAACACGGAAATTGCGATATTTATCTTCACCGCTCTTTCCTAACACATCAGCAATACTCCCACGCTTCGCACCTTGGCACTGACCTACCGTCGTCGGTGTACTCCAACAACCAATGTAATCATCCACGTCATTAAAAGTACTCGGATTATTAGAAATTTCGCCATATTTTGTATCAACACCCAATGTTGCCGAACAACTGTTAGAGGGGTTATCTGGATGAGGGTTAGCTTCCTCACAACGAATAACCCCACCATCAAAATCGCTCCACTGGTCAAAGCCACGCGCCAATATTTGCGACATAAAACCCTGCCCTAGGGCTGCTGCACGCATTTGATAATGAGGCATTGCTGAATCACGAATTTGAGGAACTAAAAAAGACGTAAACGCTACCATCGCAATCCCCATAAGAACGATGGCAATGATCATCTCAATAAGCGTCATACCAATGTGCTTTCTCATGAGCATGTCTCCTCCGAAACATAACCCTGAGGATTGATCAATACTCGACACTGGCTTTGACCGTTTTTATCTTGAATAAGAATAGAAATACCAGCAGAGGAAACATTGAGAGGATTACCCAATAGATCAAATTCAATGGGACTAGAGGCACCATTAATAATTGAAAACTGTGCTGAGCTATCGACAACAATATCGCTTCGAGCATCTCGTTCATTACTAACTAGATTGCACGCTGCACTAGATCCGATACAAGTGCTCGTGATTGATAGACAAAAGTTAGTGTAGCTAGAGTCCTCTCCAGCGTTATAGCTACTGGGTAGACATCTTTCAGGATAAGACTTGTTTGGGATATTGATATTCGACTGCATGCGACTCACTTGAACTTGGCGAATCACTGAAATAACCTGCTCTTGAAGAGCGAATGCAGACACACTGCCTTTACCCATAAAACGGCTAGCAGCAAAAAGGGAAAGAATAGATAAGAGAACGATCACTAAGATCAATTCCATCAAGGTAAACCCTAATGCAGAGCTGCGAATTTTCATAACCCAACCTTAGGCTTAGGACAAGCGAAGTAAGTATACGATGAAATTATGAGAATAATGATAGACTTATAAGTTTTAAATTCGAACTGTGAGCAAGTGTACAAATAACCAACAAAAGGCTATTTCTCCCCTTTTGAGCGCTCTAATTCTTCTTCAATTCGATCGTAAGTTTCTTTGTTGCTTAGAGCCTCAGAAACGTGTTCAGCAGTTTGCTTAGTTTGCTCCCACTTTGCTTCATAAGTTTCTGGCTCAAAGCTGATAAATCTTGGTAATACCACATAACCGATCACCCCCAAGATAATCAGCACAACGACAAACTCAATTGCACTAAGACCCGATGATTTGTGCATATGAACTATTCCAAGATTAATCAAAATAAAGAGATAAAGGCCAGACTAGCTGGCCTTTCAGAACTCAAGAATTAACAGTCATCATTTGCAATAACTGTTTTAGCTGCTGAAGCTGCTGTTTTACCTGTAGCTTGGATGTAACCAACGTAACAACCTTTATTTGTAGCTGCGCCCGTTGGATCGAAAACCCAATCATCTCCTGCCTCTTTGCCTTTAAATGTATATACTTTGTCGCTGCTTACAGTAATTTCATCCCAGTCATCAGCAAGTCCCATTACAGCATTTTCCAAGCCAGCCTGAGTAGGGTAACCGTACGCTAGGTCAATACCTTCAACTGACTTACCACTAGCTTCACCTTCAACACCTTCAACAGCAGCTTTACCATATGTAATACCTGCAGCACCATCAATTGCACCTTTCAAGCCTTGTAGTGAAGCTAATCGAGCATCATCTTGCAGGTTAAGGAAGCGTGGTGCTGCAGTTACCGCTAGAATACCTAGGATTACAATTACCACTACCAATTCGATAAGGGTGAAACCACCTTGTCTTTTCATTGTTTACTCTCTCTATGTAAGCATGCAGAGTGACTGCAAAGTTTATCGGTCATGCGACCATTTTGGATGATGTCAAAACGGTGTGGCATCTCAGCGATAAACCAATGTTTATCCATTGAGCCCTTTTTCTACCGCTTGAGCAGAATGACGATTCGCCATTGTTAAGTTAAAGCCGTGCAAAAAAGATATCCCATGTTTGGTTTACTTTTCATTACAACCTTTTGCTTATGGTAATGTTTGCATTATACCGACTTTCATTCCCATTTATAGTACTTAAGTGTCAAAAAATTCACTCCGCCGAAATTTCGACGTCTATTTTCAGGTAATTAGCGTCTGATATAACAACAACTCTCTGTCCATTTTCATAAGTATAGTTACATGTATAACTATTACTTTTAATTGCTCCACGAATTTCTAACAACTCGCTCGCCATAATTTTACGTTGTGGGTAATGGACCGTCAGCCAATAGTCACAATCGAGTGCACCGCTTGTTCTGAAAGGTGATACTAAGCCCCCTTCCGTCATATTGAGCTCAAAACCATCCATTAACAGCAACTTAGGCTCTCCATGAACGAGCCATGCTTGGTGGTATCTTTGCACGCTATCTTGCATCCAAACCTTGGCAAGTTTCGCTCCAGTTTCTTGCGCTTCTTGCTCTATCGGTTTCAACTTTTGCATAAATGCAGCCAGCACAATAATACTGACGACCCCCGCTAAAATAAGCGTCGCTCGACTTTGATTTTCGACCACGCCGTTAGCCGCCTTTGATGATGTCCAGCATCCCCCACATTGGCAGGAAGATACCGAGTGCCAACACCATAACCATGCCTGCTACAATGACCAAAAGTAACGGTTCTATTCGCGCGGTTAGGGTTTTTAAGTCGTAATCCACTTCACGGTCATAGAAGTCCGACACTTCCAATAGCAACTCATCAATACGACCGGTTTCTTCACCGACCGCAATCATCTGAATAACCAGAGGCGTAAAGATCTTACTGTTGATTGCGGTAACTGAAATGGTACTGCCCGCTTCAATGGCCGCTTTCATCTCTAGAATTCGGTTCTCCAAGAACTTATTGCCGAGCGCTTCACCAGCTAAAGCTAATGATTGGTTGAGCGGCACACCGGACTTCAACATCAATGAAAATGTTCGTGAGAATCGTGATAGCTGTGCTCGGTTAACAATGTCACCAACAATAGGCAGCCTTAAACGCAGTTTGTCGAACTTCTCTCGACCATCTGCGGTTGCAACCCAAGATCTGAAAATAATAAATGCACCAATGATGGCAGCAATCAGCAAGCCCCAGTAATTCACAAAGAAGTTCGACGTCGCGATCAGAATTCTGGTAGGCAGCGGCAACTCAACACCAAAGCGTGTAAACATGGAAGCAAACTCTGGGATAACCAGAATGTTCAAAATAAACATTGCGATGGTGATAAACACGATCACAAACGTTGGATAGCGCATTGCCGCTTTGATACGCTTACGCGTTTCCAGTTCTTGTTCGTAGTAGTTTGCTAGCTGTAGCAAGGCTTGGTCGAGGCGACCCGTGTTTTCACCCACGTTGATCATCGAAACGAACAACGGGCTAAACACTTTGGTATGCGGCTGCATCGCGGAGGAAAGGCCGCGACCGTTACTCAACTCAGCTACCACATCTTCTAAAGCTTCTTTGAGCTGTTTGTTCTCACAGTTTTGCAGCAGGCCACGCATTGAACGCAACAATGGCACGCCCGCTTTGGTCAAACTAAATAGCTGACGTGAAAACAGGATAATCACTTCAAGCGGAATCGCAGGCACAAGTAACTTGGATAAGCTGACTTTGCTTTTAACCGCTTCTTTTTCTAATCGCAAGTTTAGAGGAATGATCCCCTTATTCATCAATGCTTCCGCTGCCGCTTCGGAGTTCACCGCATCGACTTTGCCACTGGTTGATGAGCCGTCTAAGGTGCGGCCTTGATAACGAAAAGTTGGCATTTACTTACCTACATGAAAATTGGGGCGGTTTTACCAGAAGCATCACCCTCGCCAAGGGTCATAACTTCGTCCAAACTCACAGTACCTTGCAACGCAAGTTCCATTGCAGAAGCCAATAGCGGCTTGTAGTTTTCTGAGCGGCGCGCTGCTTGAGCAAAGCCCACGGCATCATTCGCGCGTAACTTGTCCATCATTTCATTTTCTAGCTCAAGCATCTCAAACACACCAACTCGGCCGCGATAACCTGTTAGGTTACAGTTTTGGCAACCAGCACCTTTATGGAAAGTTGTTCCTATTTGATTTGGGAAGCGGCCCGCTAACCATTGTTGACGAGATTCATCGAGCACATCGGTGGTTTTACAATCTGGACAGACACGACGAACAAGACGCTGAGCCACAACCGCACGAACCGCACTCGCCACCAAATAACCAGGAGCGCCCATATCAATCATTCGCAGCGCACTGTCTACCGCATCGTTGGTGTGCAAGGTACTCAATACTAAGTGGCCAGTCAGTGCAGCACGAAGGCCAATCTCAACCGTTTCTTGGTCACGCATCTCACCAATAAGGATGATGTCTGGGTCTTGGCGTAGGAAGGTACGTAGCACGCGAGAAAACGTTAGGTCGATCTTGCTGTTGATCTGTACCTGAGTAATACGCGGCAAGCGGTATTCCACTGGATCTTCTGCGGTAATGATCTTTTTGCCCGGCTCATTTAATTCACTTAACGCGCCGTAAAGCGTAGTGGTTTTACCGGAACCTGTTGGACCAGTAACTAAGATCATCCCGTGTGGGCGAGAAAGCTGACGACGAAGGCGAGCGAGTAGCTCAGGTGGCAAACCGGAATCTTCAAGTTTACGCAAACCAGAAGATTGGTTTAGCAAACGCATTACTACTGATTCACCATATTGTGTTGGTAGCGTCGACATACGAATATCAATCGATTGACCACGAACTTTGATATTGAATCGACCATCTTGAGGTAAGCGCTTTTCAGAGATATCGAGATGCGCCATCAGCTTCAGACGCAATACTAACGCTGAGGCAATGTTCACCTCGTTTAGAAGTGTCTCATGAAGGACGCCATCGACACGTTGACGCAAACGCAGCACTTTATCATCTGGCTCGATATGAATATCCGACGCGCCGACTTGCGCCGCATCTTCAAACATGGAGTTAACCAGTTTAACAACGGTAACTTCTTCGCTGTCACCTTCATCAATGCCGTAATCGAAGCCTTCAACGTCTTGATGCTCTGCTTGAAGCTGCTCTGCAAACGAAGCGATCTCTTTGGTTCTACGGTAATAACGGTCAAAACTATCTACTAACTGGCGTTCTGGTGCAATGATAAACTCTAAGTCGTATTGACCAAGAAGGTTCATCAGCGACTCTTGAATAAACAAGTCCGCCGGATCACTCATCGCAACACGTAATGTGTCACCATTACGAGCCACAACCATGGCACGTAAACGACGCGCGTGTACTTCTGGAAGAATTTGCACCGCATCGGCATCAACAGGAGCACGGCTCAAATCAATTAAGGGCAAGCTCAACTGTTGGGACAAGAACTCAAGCATCTGCTTTTCACTGATAAAACCAAGATCAATCAGCGCATCACCCAGTTTTTGACCAGTACTATGCTGAGCGTTCAGCGCCTGCTGAACTTGATCTTCAGAAACAATACCTTCTTCAATTAACAGATCGCCTAAGCGTTTTCTCAACTGAATTTTCATTGCGCACTCTCCAGTTGTTTTAAGATATTCAAGCGATCACGAATAAATGCCTGAGATTGATTTGAAATGCCGACTTTACCAAGTGCTTGCTTATAAGAAGCTATCGCTGGAGTGAAAGCTAATGCTCGCTCTTGTTGAATGGCCAAACCAAGCCACCAGCGCGCATTCTCAGGTTCACGCTGAGTCAATAACTGGTAGCTTTCCAGTGCAATTTCATTTTGCTTTTGCTTTTGGGCCAACGCGGCACGCATGGCTAAATATTCGCGGCTTGGTGCTGGCGGTAAATGCACAAGTGGGCTTAATGCTGCTTCAGCTTGATCCGCTTTCATCAACAGTTTTGATAGCGCAAGGCGCAAGCTTTGGTTATTGGTGTTTAGAGCGATGCCCGACTGTAAGATCTCATAAGCTTTGCGCGTATCCCCTTTTCCAAAATACAGCGCCGCTAACTTCTGACGGGCCTCTAAATTCGTTGGCTGATAGCGAAGTGCTTCATCGAATGCAGACAAAGCCGTCTTCATATCATTCGCATCCATTGCTTTATCTGCACGGGCTAACGCTTTTTCTGCTAACTGTTGATGCGTCAGCTCAACTTGCTCAATACGCATTGAGCTATCTTGTGACACATTCGACGAGGTATTCACATTCTGATTCACGCTCGCCAACAACATCGGTTGTTCTACTGATCGGTTCACTTCTGCGTTAGTAGTGAATTGGTCTGCTTGCGGAGTGGACTTCGTCACAGGCAACTCAATCGTCACCTTTGGTTTATCAATTCTTTGCGTGTACACCACATTATCTAACTGAGGCGTCACTTTACTGGTCGGTGAGTGATTCACTGCCATGATTGGCGAGGTCTCAACGCTGACGGTATTCATTGAAATGTTCGATGAAGATGTGATGTCTTCCATCGGTGCCGGACCTTGAGAGACAGCCCAACCTCCAACAGCAAGGCTCAATGAGAAGCCACCCACTAGCCACAGCCACGGTTTGCTTCGTGTGATTCTTGGAATCTCTGCTTTCGTTAGTGCAGAAGGCGATTCTTTTTCAGCAAGTTCTGATAATGCTTTATTGATGGCACTCAAGGCTGACTCCATCCCCAAAATTTGGGAGTTTTAAACTTAGGTTTACGCGCATCGAAAGTGTCATGCATTGCAACGTAAACGTGTTGATTCTTTAATAAGGTGCAACGGTCATTAAACGCCGTCAGCAAGGCTTTATGGCTGATTTGGTTGATCAATCTTGGGATACCCATCGCCGAACGCCAAATGGCTTTTTTCTGCTCTATAGAGAAGATATGCGCCCCATTTCCCGCTTTGTCTAAACGGTTATTGATGTAGGCGACGCCCTCTTCAATCGAGAGAGGACGAAGTTGGCAACTAAACGTAATTCGCTGACGGAACTGTCTTAATTCATGAGTGCCAAGTCGCTCATCCAATTCAGGTTGACCAAACAAGACCAGTTGAATTAGCTTGTCTTGTTCCGTTTCCAAATTGCCGAATAAACGCAGCGTTTCCAGAGCTTCTGATGACAATGCCTGTGCTTCATCGACAATCAGTACGGTCTTTTTACCTACCGCATGAATTTGAATTAAACGCTCTTGAATCAGCGAAACCACCTTGAGGGGGTCACTATCTTCAATACCCAACTCACGAGCGACCGCAAACTGTAACTGCTCACCATTTAGAACAGGGTTGGGTAAGTAAACGAGTTCCACTTCAGATTCGATTTGCTCGATTAACTTACGACAAACCATGGTTTTGCCCGTACCAACCTCTCCGGTCACTTTAATCACCCCTTCACCCATTTTGACTGCAGCCATAATGGTTTGAATAGCCTCGTAGTGAGGCACTAACCCCAGAAACATTTCCGTATTTGGGGTCAGTGAAAAAGGTTGAACTCGAAATCCAAAATGCGACAAGTACATAGTCGAATCACAAAACCACGTTTAACGACAGTTCTAACGCCGATTACTCAGCGTCAGGGAACCACTCTTGCAACAAGTCACGTGAACGCTCTAGCTCTTTCTGCCATGTGTTCACCCCAACAACGGTTGGTTTCAGCAAAATAACCAGTTCTGTTTTTTGCGATATGTTATTGATGTTACGGAATAAGTTACCAAGCCCTGGTACATCACCGAGGAAAGGCACCTTTGAGACTTGCTCTAGGTTTTGTTGCTTCATCAAGCCGCCGATAACCACCACGTCGCCATCTTTAGCGCGAATAACAGAGTCAGACTCACGAATTGAGCTTTTCGCCAGTGGCAGTTGAATATCTTGGAATTCGCCGCCTAGATTTAATTTCTTAATCTCTTCTTCTACTTCAATTACTGCAGGGTGAACGTGCAGGAACACATTACCTTTATTATCAATTTGCGGAGTGACATCTAGAGAGATACCAGAGAAGAAAGGTGTCAACTCAACTTCAGGAACGGCATTGGAGTTCTCACCGTTACCTGCGTTGCTCGAAAGCTCAGTGACAAAGTACTCATCAGTACCCACTTTGATCACTGACTTCTGGTTGTTTGCTGCTGTAATACGTGGGCTAGAAAGCACATTCAAGTCGCCTTGCGTTGCCATAAAGCTCAATACAGCATCAAAATTGCCATCAGAGATAGTCACATTCGTTTGTCCACCAAGTAGTGAACCGATCGCATCTAGTCCTGGTAATAATGGGATATCAGAGCCATCACCAGGAGAGCCGCCACCCGGGTATGGACGACCAATCGAGATGCTGCCCGAATTACCGATAGAGGCAGATAGATTCGACCAGTTGATACCTTGTTGGTAACCATCACTCAATGTCACTTCCAAGATTTTTGCTTCTAGAATCACTTGGCGTTGCATACGCTCCTGCGATACACCAAGGAACTCACGAACTTCGCGAATTTCATCAGGGAAAGCACGTACTGTGATCACGCCAGCTTGTGGGGTCACAACAACGCTTTGGCCTTTACCTGAGCCAATCAGGTTAGCTACTGCTTGCTGTAGCATTGGCCAGAAATCACTTTCCGTAATAGTTTCAATACGAGTGCCGCCCGTTGAGGTTGTTGAGCTATCACCGTTGTTGTTTGAATCTGAAGAATCAGAATCGTCAGAGCTACCGCCAGAACTTGATGTACCCGCCGAGGTCACAGAGCCAGTTACGATGCTTGTTAGTGAGCGACCAGAACGTTTGAACTGAAGGTAATCCACTGGAATCGTAACGGTACGCATACCAGCTGGGTAGATTTGAATTACTTTACCCGACTTCACCACGTCATAGCCGTACATGTTTTGCACAACATTCAGCACTTCATCCAGCGTCACATCAGAAAGGTTTACGGTGATATTGCCTTGTACCGCAGGGTGGATCGCCACGCTGTATTCGGTGCCTTTAACCAAAGAAGCAAAAAAGCTACGCGCCTCAACCGCGTTGGCTTGGATTCTAAAACGCTTCAATGTTCCTTGTTGAGACGACATGTTTGCGTCTAGGTTTGGCATAAGATCGGCTTCCACTGAAGAAGGAATGTCTTCTAGGGCACGACTGTTTGCTTCATTGATAGATTCATTCAGTGCTTGCTTCACTTCTACTGGATCGCGGTGACCCATAGAACAACCCATTAAGGAAGCAATCACAATTCCTACAACTAATTTGCGCATATCTGATCAGGCTCTGATTATTATTTTTTTACGTTTAAACCAAAAAGCTCTAGCTTCCACTGACGGTTACCACGCTTTAAAGTTACAAATTCACTGTTGATGCTAGCTACTCGGTAGCCATTAAGTTTTGCCCCAGGCTCAACAATACGGTCGTTCAAAATCGCTACACAGGGCGTGTTTGGCTTGCAAACGATGCTATTCAGTGTTGGCAGACGATATTGTTTCGCTTTTGGCTTTGCTTGCTCGGTAGCTGGTTTCGTCCAGCCCAGCGGCGCTGTTGGATCTTGGTTCGCCCAACAGCTGCCCGCAATAGAAACAAGTGCCAATGAGATAATGAGTTTCTTAACCACCAATAAACTCCTCTCGTGAACCTAGGGTGTAGACTTCCAATACAAGTTTTGCTTTTGGATAATCTTCAACTTTGTAGCTGAAGCTTCGCCAGTAATAACTTGCAGGCAAGCTTTCAAGTTTTGTTAGGTAATTAGCAATTGCAAAGTAGTCACCAGTAAGTTCCATACGAACTGGGTGCACGTAGTAACCTGAGTATTGCGACGCTTCTTTATCTTCCGTTATCGGCTCCGCAGGCAATGTCTGAAGTGACAATAAATGAATACCGCTTTGCTGCTCCAATACACTTTCTAACAAGCTCGCCATTTGAGAAGGCGTAATCAAGTGTTCAATAATTTCAGAAAGCTGCATCGATAGGTGCTGACTTTCGGTTAACAATTGAGAAATAGCTTGATCAATCTCAGCGTTCGGATCTTTCTTTAATTGCGCTTGGATGCGTAAGATCTCGATTTCAGTCTGTTGATTGGTCTGTTTTAAGTTACGTAGCTGTTTGTCATTGCTGGTAACTTCATTCAGTTTCGGCTCTAACACCAAGGTAAACAGCAGCATCACGACAGTGACAAGACCACACAAGGCGATCAATACCTTTTCTCGTGCGCTCATCTCATCGAAGCGCTCTTCTAACGAGGACCAGAATTCGTTCATTTCTCTTTGTCTCCACGCGTCTTTAATTCAAAGGTCACAATATTGTCTTCGTTACGACCAATCTTCACATCATCAAATGTACGCCCAACAAGGCTAATTTCATTTTTAAATTGGCTCACCCAATTTGGGACTGAGCTTGGAGAACGAGCCAAGCCTTTGAGATCTAGAGTCGTATTGTCGATACGAATTTCAGACAAAGAAATGTTATTGCTGCCAAGCTTGGCAAGAGATTGCATCACGCCAGAGTAACCGGTTCGTTGTGAATCGTCATATTTTCCGACCGCTTTTAGTGAGTCACGCTTTGCTTTCACCTCACGCTCTAAACGTGCTTTCGCCGCCAACTTGTTGGTATCCGGCTGGTGTTTACGTAACTTAGCTTGTTGGCGTGTAAGCTCTGATTTCATGATATCGCCACGACTTTTAACAATCGCGATTTCATCCTCAACGCCTTGGCTCTGCCAAGTAACATAACCGTAAGACAAGAAAATCAGCGCGGCAGCGACACCCCAAGAGATAGCGACGTTTTTTAACGTCAGCAGGTTCTTCTTCGGCTTTAGAAAATCAGGGTATAGATTGACACGTCGAGCACTTGATGTAGCTAATGCAGTATCCGCCAACACATGACCTGATAGCTCATGCTCTTCTGCTAGCTATGGCGAAACTTTGGTGCTTAAACGATAGTTAAGCGACTCTACCAATTCTTTTTCATCTTCATCATCACAACAAACCTTAAGCTGGTGCAATTGAACATGACGTAATTGAGAAGAGAGATAATCTATCGATCGTTGCAGTTCCAGTGACAAACTGTCCATTTGTAAGTCACTTGAAGGTACACCTGTTAATGGTGGCGTGACGCTACGAATAGAACGGTGGAAAGCAATGGTATGTTCGACAAACGCACTGATACGGAAGTGACCGCGCGCACTGCGTTGTAGAAGTAGGAAGTTGCCTAGCCCACCAGAGGTATCCCCCCAGATATCATCTTCAGGAATGATTGCTTCAAGCGTTAATTGAACTCGGTTTGCAAGCAGTACGATCTTGTCGAGGATTTTGCGCGAAAGCACATAAGCTTGAACTTTATTTGAGTTAGGTAACTCTGCGGCATCGGCAATAATGTCGATAGCACGTTCAGAAATAAGTTCTTTTAACAGAAACGGCAACGCCGACGGCCACTCATTGCGCGGCATCGCAGGCTTATCGATCTGATACATCTGGTAATAGTTGTGAGAAAGCACAACTGCCAACGAGTCGTAAGAACTGGCAGCAACACTGAGTGCTTGCTCACAAGCTCGTTCCCAATTTGATTCTGTGATCTCAAATTTGGATGGTCGACTGCTTTTCGTTGGTGATGATAAATAAACTGCGTCTGGCTGAATGACCAAAAAGCACGTACGACCACCAACCGATGACCGCTTGAGCTTATCGAGTACTGCTTTAAAATCCATGATTATTATCTTTATTTTTTTCGCCAGCGATTTCTGCGTCCCAATTTTACTTGAGATTCAGATTGAGAAATGACCGTTGGTTTGGATCTAGGTAGATACTGCTCTTCTGGAGAGAAATAACGTCCCTGCCCGCCATGAACCCCTAATTCATTCAGGGTGTTCAATTCGTGCTTATTCTCAATTCCCACTGCTATTATTTTTGTTTTACTGTTTGCGGCCGCACCCAACATACTGCGAACAAACAGCTGGTTCTCATGTCTCTGATCGATTTTTGTTACCAAGCTGCGATGAAGCTTAAGGTAACGAATGTCTACTTCTTTTAAATAATGGGTGCTAACGATCGTGCGTCCCGCTTGTCCAATCATGACGTGACATTCTAAACCGGCCAGCATTTTAGCGACTGGTCGCATAAAGTCTAAGTGTCTTACAAATTGTGCTTCCACAAACTCAAAAATGAGACACTTTCTTTGCTCACGTGACAACTGTAAGAGTTCATCACGGAACCATTTGAAGTATTCTCGATGGCCAAAAGGCACAACATGCAGATTAACGACATAACACTTGGAACTATCAAAGCTATGTTTAAAATCTTTTAAGAATTTATGAACAACAGCACGATCCATTTGTGCTTCATAGCCAACTTGTCGAACAGCAGAAATAAAGCGAGACGCTTTAACAATGCCATTTTCCGGATCGCGAATCCGACATGTTAACTCTTCATGTAATGGTTTTTTATGCGCCACATCACTTATTGAATAGGCCGATTGTGCGTAGAGTATCACATTTTCAGATGTGAGTGCTGAATCAAATAGCGTACGCCATCTAACACTACCGCGAGCTTCTTCGTCGTGATTCCACTTCTTAAAACGACTCCAGTTGTTATTATTCTGTAACTGAGCACTACGTAATGCGGTTTCAGCTTCATCAATGATTTGGCTATGACGTTCGCCCTCTTTGTACATGGTGATACCGATATGACACCAGTTGTCAGAATCGAGAGGGTAAGGAGGATGAAGCTTTTCTAATTGACGAATACATTGAGACGCCAAGTTTGCGACATCTTTTGCCGCTTGATGAGGTAAGAACAGGGCAAAATCAGCATTGTAGTAGCGTGAGAACACGACATCGGGATAACGTTGAACTAAGTTTGAAAGCAAACTGCCCACTTCAACAATAAACTCATCACAAGTTTGTTTATCTTGCTCTTCTTCGACAGACTTCCAATCTTGGATACGAATCAGCATCACTGAACCACGAGCACCACTTTCCAACAAAGCAGATTCAAGCTTGCTATCAAACAGCACACGATTTGCAGTACCAGTGAGCTTATCAAGAAAGGTTTGAGTACGAATAAAGGTGTCAAAGCGGCTACGCTCTTGGCGCGCATCTTGAAGCTCTTCGATCAATACATCTAGCGCTTCACTGGCTGTATATGGCCATTCACGCTCATCACCTTTGGCGTATTGTTCGACTCGCCCTGCGAGGATCATGCGTCCACGCTCTTCAAGCATTTCCGAGCCCGCGAGTTGCTCTTTGAGCCATTTAACACCGCGCATTAAACAGAAAATGATCAAAATGACCGCTAGCGTGATCGACCAAAGTGCTTGCATCGAATAACCGTAGCCTAGATACGGAGGAATGGCTTTGAAATAGATAGTGTAATCTTGGTTATGATTAAGCTGATACTCGTGCTCAAACAAAACGGAATTATCCATCTTATGGGAAGTATCTTTGAAGCGATAAACCACAGCATTGTTGGTTGAGAGCGTCATTTCAACAATGTTGCTTGCTTGCAGCATCTTTGGCATCCAACGTTGCATCGAATACGCTGCGTCAGGATCCTCCATCTCCTTATCAACAACTTCTACGATCCCTTCCAAATAATGGTTGAGATACTCTTGTCCTAGTCGTTTGAAAGAGAGGGTGCCACCGACAAACAAGATAAACATTGCGCAAATAACGATCATGGTGACAAAGGCCACCAGCCGCGTGCTTAGCTTAAGAGTTGGGGTATACCTCATGAATACCAAATTCCTTTTCTATTCATCATATACCTTGTTGAAATATTTATACTTGATAAGCGTTCAGTAAACAATCGCATTCGTGTGAATGTGAGAAGCTGAGGCGGAAAGAAACAAAACATCATTCGATATTTGAGCGTTACTGTCTTTTAATTACAAATTGAAATGATTGAACCCACGATATAGGCGCGAAGATAATAAAAAAGCCGCGAAATTCGCGGCCTTTTAAACTCAATACTGAATCGACTTAGAACGGGATATCGTCGTCGAAGTCCATTGGTGGCTCGTTGTATTGCTGCTGTGGTTGCTGAGGAGCCTGTTGTTGTTGCTGAGGAGCATTGTATTGCTGCTGCTGAGCTGGCTGTTGAGGCTGACCCCAACCACCTTGTTGTTGCTGTTGTGGCTGACCACCGCCCATAGGTGCGCCACCTTGAGCACGACCACCAAGCATTTGCATTACGCCGTTGAAGCCTTGAACAACAACTTCTGTTGAGTAACGGTCTTGACCACTTTGGTCTTGCCATTTACGAGTTTGAAGCTGGCCTTCAACGTAAACTTGAGAACCTTTACGTAGGTACTCACCTGCTACTTCAGCAAGTTTGCCGAATAACACAACACGGTGCCATTCTGTTTTCTCACGCTGTTCGCCAGTCCCTTTGTCACGCCATGACTCAGAAGTTGCAATTGTGATGTTTGCTACTGCACCACCATTAGGCATGTAACGAATTTCAGGGTCGTTACCTAGATTCCCCACCAAAATAACTTTGTTAATTCCACGGCTGGCCATGATGTGCTCCGTTTCACTCTGGATCTATATAAAATTTTAGCGCATAAGAATACACGCTTTGATGTTTTGATTAAAGCCTAATCCCCATTGTCTTCTGTGACAACAGTTGGTGGAATCGAAATCTCACTTCAACCTCTAGGCGTAGCATTTTTGATTCGTTTTGCAGACATCGTTTCGCGAACCTTTGAATCTCAACGCATTTCTCCTCCCTTCCTATAGCTCTGAGTGATGATTGATGCCAACGTATCCGCGTTTTCGAACTCAAGAAACTTTACTCAAGGAGATTAAGGCGCGTGAAAAAATCGGCTTATGCGAGAAAACTTTTTCTGATCAGCATGGAAGATGATGCAGCGAAAAAGGTCGAAGCTCTGGAAAAATACACCGACATCAACATCCCTGTCATTTCGACTCAAGCTTTGATGGAAGCCAACCCGAAACACCGCAATAAAATCTTGTTGATCGACTTTAGTGAACACAAGGAACTGGTTCAATCGATCAAAAATCTGCCGTTGATCTGGAAAAATTTTGAAACCGTGGTGTTCAATGTGCCTAAGCGTTTGACTACGGATGAATTGCTGACATTTGGGCAATTGAAAGGCATCTTCTACCAAGATAGTTCTTTAGAACAAATTGGGGAGGGTTTAAAAGAGATCGTAAACGGCCAGAACTGGTTACCTCGCAATGTGACTAGCCAACTCCTGCATTATTATCGCAATGTCATCAGTACCCACACAGCGCCAGCCACCGTCGATTTGACCATTCGTGAACTGCAAGTCTTACGCTGCCTTCAAGCGGGGGCATCGAACAATCAAATGGCGGAAGAGTTGTTCGTTAGTGAGTTCACCATCAAGTCACACCTGTATCAAATTTTTAAGAAGCTCTCAGTAAAAAACCGCGTACAAGCCATTGCTTGGGCTGACCAAAATCTGATGTCATAAAACTAGATGCGCGACACAAATTCACAAAGACATTAGTTGCTCATGCTTCTTTAGGCTCCGATTCTCAGATTTTTTCCTACTTAATTCATGATTCATATGCATCTCTCGTGTTAAAGTGATGCCCAGATTCTTGATTAAAAAATGAGAAAGGATATTCCCCCAATGATTAAAAAATGTCTGTTCCCTGCAGCGGGCTATGGTACGCGCTTCCTCCCTGCGACCAAGTCTATGCCTAAAGAGATGATGCCTGTAGTGAACAAACCACTGATTGAATACGGTGTAGAAGAGGCAATCCAAGCTGGCATGAACGGCATGTGTATTGTGACTGGCCGTGGTAAGCACTCAATCATGGACCACTTCGATAAAAACTACGAATTGGAGCACCAAATCAGCGGTACAAACAAAGAAGAACTGTTGGTTGATATCCGTGAAATCATTGACTCTGCAAACTTCACCTACATCCGCCAGCGTGAGATGAAAGGTCTAGGTCACGCAATCCTAACTGGTCGTGAACTTGTAGGTGACGAACCATTTGCTGTGGTACTGGCTGATGACCTTTGTGTGAATGAACAAGAAGGCGTACTGGCTCAAATGGTAGCGCTCTTCAAACAGTTCCGCTGTTCAATCGTTGCTGTTCAAGAAGTTCCAGAAGAAGAAACCCATAAATACGGCGTAATCTCTGGCGAGATGATCAAAGATGACATCTACCGTGTAGACGACATGGTCGAGAAACCAGAGCAAGGCACGGCGCCAAGCAACCTAGCGATCATTGGTCGTTACATCCTGACTCCAGATATTTTTGAGCTGATCGAAAACACAGAACCAGGTAAAGGCGGCGAAATCCAAATCACAGACGCACTGCTTAAACAAGCAAAAGCGGGCTGTGTATTGGCGTACAAATTCAAAGGTCAGCGTTTCGACTGTGGTAGCGTAGAAGGCTACATCGAAGCAACAAACTACTGCTTCGAAAACCTGTACCTAAAAGACGAAAAGAAGTCTGAGCTAGGCAAACACGCTACGAAGAAAGAAGCGTAACCAACTCAAACTGATTGATGAGAAAGCCCAGCTTAATGCTGGGCTTTTTGTTTACTGTTTTTTTGTCCAGTATTTTCTTTGCACATTTCTCACACTATGTAATACTTGCGTCACTTGGTTATACATAGAGCAAAAACGATGGATAAAATAGAAGTTCGCGGTGCCCGCACCCATAACCTCAAAGACATCAACCTCACTATCCCCCGCGATAAACTAATTGTCATTACTGGTTTGAGTGGTTCTGGTAAGTCCTCTCTCGCATTCGATACTTTGTACGCTGAAGGTCAAAGACGTTACGTAGAATCGCTATCAGCTTACGCACGTCAGTTTTTGTCTCTTATGGAAAAACCAGATGTTGACCACATCGAAGGTTTGTCTCCTGCGATCTCGATTGAGCAGAAATCAACATCACACAACCCACGTTCTACCGTCGGTACCATTACCGAGGTATACGATTACCTGCGTCTACTTTACGCTCGCGTTGGTGAACCTCGTTGTCCGACGCACCATACGCCTCTTGCCGCTCAAACCATCAGCCAGATGGTCGATAAAGTCTTAGAGTTACCAGAAGGCAGCAAAATGATGCTGCTTGCTCCTATCGTGAAAGAACGTAAAGGTGAGCATGTTAAGACTCTAGAGAACCTCGCTGCTCAAGGTTTCATCCGCGCACGTATCGATGGTGAAACTTGTGACCTTTCTGATCCACCGCCGCTAGAGCTACACAAGAAACACACTATTGAAGTCGTTGTGGACCGCTTTAAAGTACGCCCAGATTTGCAGCAACGTTTAGCTGAATCGTTCGAAACCACGCTAGAGCTTTCTGGTGGTATTGCTGTTGTTGCACCAATGGATGGCGACGGCGAAGAAGTGATTTTCTCAGCCAACTTTGCTTGCCCTATTTGTGGCTACAGCATGCAAGAACTTGAGCCTCGTTTGTTCTCGTTCAACAACCCTGCTGGCGCGTGTGGCACTTGTGATGGTTTGGGCGTGCAGCAATACTTTGATCCAAGCCGAGTCATTCAAGATGAAACGCTTAGCTTGGCGCAAGGGGCGATTCGTGGTTGGGATCAAAAGAACTATTACTACTTCCAGATGCTGACAGCGCTGGCGGATCATTACGGCTTCGATCTTCACGCACCGTTTAATTCTCTACCAAAGAAAACCCAGGACATCATTCTTAAAGGATCGGGGCGTACTGAAGTCGAGTTTAAGTACATTAACGATCGTGGTGACATTCGTGTTAAGCGTCATCCTTTTGAAGGGATTCTGAATACACTTGAACGTCGTTACCGCGATACTGAATCTAACTCAGTACGTGAAGAGCTCGCGAAATACATCTCGACCAAGTCTTGCTCAAGCTGTGGCGGTACACGTCTGCGCCTAGAAGCACGTAACGTTTTCATTGCAGATACGACACTACCGGAGATTGTAGAACTCAGCATCGCCGACGCATTGGAATTCTTCCATTCTTTGAAGCTAGAAGGTCAACGCGCCCAAATCGCCGAAAAAGTGATGAAGGAAATCAACGACCGCCTGCAATTCTTGGTTAACGTTGGTTTGAACTACCTCAACTTATCACGCAGCGCGGAAACCTTATCAGGCGGTGAGGCTCAACGTATTCGTTTAGCGAGCCAAATTGGTGCGGGTCTAGTAGGTGTGATGTACGTACTTGATGAGCCATCAATTGGTCTCCACCAGCGTGATAACGAACGTCTATTGAAAACTCTGACACACCTAAGAGATTTAGGTAACACGGTATTAGTGGTTGAGCACGATGAAGATGCGATTCGTTGTGCTGACCACGTGATCGATATCGGTCCAGGTGCCGGTGTACATGGTGGTAACGTGGTCGCTGAAGGTACGATGGAGGAGATCATTGCCAATCCGAACTCACTGACTGGTCAGTACCTCAGTGGTGCGAAAGAGATTGCAGTACCAAAAGAGCGTACACCACGCGATCCAAAGAAAACCGTTGAACTACTTGGCGCGACAGGTAACAACTTAAAGAATGTTGACCTTTCCGTTCCTGTTGGCTTGTTCAGTTGTATTACCGGCGTATCTGGCTCAGGTAAGTCGACTCTGATCAACGATACTTTCTTTAAGATTGCTCATACCCAGTTGAATGGTGCAACAACGGCGCACCCTTCGCCATATAAAGCAATCAAAGGGTTAGAGCACTTCGATAAAGTGATCGACATTGACCAAAGCCCTATCGGTCGAACACCACGTTCAAACCCAGCCACTTACACGGGAATCTTTACTCCGATTCGTGAACTGTTTGCAGGCACGCAAGAGTCGCGCTCTCGTGGTTACAAGCCAGGCCGCTTTAGCTTTAACGTTCGCGGTGGTCGCTGTGAAGCCTGTCAGGGCGATGGCGTAATCAAAGTAGAAATGCACTTCTTACCAGATGTCTACGTTCCTTGTGATGTTTGTAAAGGTAAGCGCTACAACCGCGAAACACTTGAAGTACGTTACAAAGGCAAGACCATTGATGAAGTACTGGAAATGACGGTAGAAGATGCACGTACTTTCTTCGATCCAGTACCAGCGATTGCTCGTAAGCTGCAAACTCTGATGGATGTAGGATTGTCTTACATTCGCTTAGGTCAAGCAGCAACTACACTGTCAGGTGGTGAAGCTCAGCGTGTGAAATTGGCTCGAGAGCTGTCCAAGCGTGATACAGGCAAAACCTTATACATTTTGGATGAACCGACAACCGGTCTGCACTTCCACGATATCCAGCAGTTATTAACTGTACTACACCGTCTGCGCGACCATGGAAATACCGTTGTCGTCATTGAGCACAACCTCGATGTGATTAAGACGGCCGACTGGATTATCGACTTAGGTCCTGAAGGTGGACAAGGCGGCGGTGAAATCATCGCACAAGGAACGCCTGAAGATGTGTCTCAGATCGAAGGTTCGCACACAGCTCGCTTCCTTAAGCCTATGTTGAAGTAGAAAAAACAGGTAAAGTACAAAGACCAGCCAATGCTGGTCTTTTTTCATTCAAAACAACACAATAACTATGGCAACTATACACGTCAGTGGAACTAAGCTTTCTCCAGGGAAAGTCCAAGTTCCTCTTAACCGCAAGTTTCTCATCGCGTTAGCAGCTCTCTTTCTGCTGGCGATGCACTTCTTCATGCCTAATCCGGGTGGCTCTGGACTAGCACTGTCTTTTAATGCGACCACGTGGATTGCGTTCAGCTTTGCACTTGGTATTGGCTGCTACCAACTTGCGACCAATCGTGTATTACGCTACTCCAAATTAACAATTGGCCTGTTGATCAGCTGTATCATCATGACGCTGCCTATCTTCTACCCCAATGCGGATAGTGCGCTTGCTGCAAATAAGCTGATTGGCCTGTGGTGCGGCATGTTGTTCTTCATCGTGCTGCAGCAATTCCATTTCAGTAACAAGCATCGTCAGCGCTTATTATGGTTTATTGTGCTTGCCGTCGTTATCGAAGCGATTTTCGGTTTAACGCAATATCTTTACCTTAAACCAGGGAACGTATTTGGATATGACACAGTCTCGAACCGCCCTTATGGCATCTTCCAACAACCCAATGTCATGGCGAACTTCCTTGCGACTGGTTTAGTTATCGCAAGTTACCTGCTTGTCCGTCAACCTTATAAATACTCTCGTAAACTTAGCGATATCTATCTGCTTTATGCTGTGCCAGTACTGACTCTACCGTTAATTGTCGCCTTGGCATCTCGAACGGGATGGCTTACTTCTATCATCGCAATCCTACTAGTCATTCCGTATATGTACCGCTTCGCAACCAAAGCAAGATTCGTACGTTGGGCGCTCGCAATGGCAACAGGATTAGCCTTATCTATTGTGATCATGCAGATCGCCTTTCCCGATGGAAGCGGTTTAGCCAGCGAAAAGGTGAACATGGAGTCAGCACGTGCTTACACCTTCCCTCAAACCTTAGATATGGTGATTGAGAAGCCATTCACTGGTTATGGTTACGGCAAGTTTGAGTCAGAATACATACTTTACACGGCACGACAGCATGCACTTAATGAAAGCTATCCTGCGGGCTTGCCATCTATGGACCACCCGCACAATGAATTGTTGTACTGGGCGGTAGAAGGCGGATTGTTGCCAATTCTGGGTATATTTTTGGCAATGGCGCTAGTGCTATATCGCATCTACCAAGCCAAACGCGGTACTCGCTTAGCACTGCTGGCTCTGTTTATACCAATCGTGCTGCACTCACAATTAGAATACCCCTTCTATCATTCCTTGGTGCATTGGCTGATCTTTGTGATTCTGCTTTATTGGGTCGACCAACGAGTGTCTCGTTACCGCCAAGCACCGTTTAGCAAAGTAACCAAAAGTTTATTGCGAGTGTGTAGCCTAGTCACTCCAGCAGTGTTTACTTTCTATATGGTTAGCGCATTGCACACTAATTATGTCTTAACCAAGTTTGAAACTACACGCCCAACCAATCCGGATATCTTGAATCAAGTGACAAACCCTGTGGTTTGGAAAGATCGTTTCGACTGGGATGTATACAGTACTTTCTTAAACATTGGCTTATACAAGCAAGACCCAACCTTGATTCAGCCTTACATTGATTGGTCATTGGACATCATTAAAGACAAGCCACGCCCGGCGTTTTACAACAACTTGATACTGGCATATCAAGGGTTAGATGACACAAGCAAGGCAGAACAAATTCGTGCAGAGGCACAGTTCTTGTTCCCTAAAATTGATTTCAGTGGCGTCAACTATCAACCACCTTCTCAAACCATATCTGCCTCACCAGCACCGACTTCAGGTGCTGAGCAATAAATACAAAAAAGCGAAGGAATAACCTTCGCTTTTCTTTACCTCATTACCGAGTCGATTTATTCAGTCAGTGACTCTTCTAAAGCTCGCAAACACAAAGCTACATTTTCAGGTCGAGCACCATAGCCCATCAAACCAATTCGCCATGCTTTACCAGCCAGTGCACCAAGACCGGCACCAATCTCTAGATTGTAGGTTTCAAGTAAGTGATTACGCACTTTTGCTTCATCAATTCCTTCCGGGACATAAATCGCATTCAATTGTGGTAGTCGATACTCTTCTTCTACCACAAATTCAAAACCTAGTTTTTGTAAACCGGCTTTAAGCTTCTCATGCATTAACTGGTGACGTGCCCACGCATTTTCTAAACCTTCATTCTTAAGAATAAGTAGAGCTTCATGCAGCGCATACAAACTGTTCACGGGCGCAGTGTGGTGATAGCTACGTTTACCTTGTCCACTCCAATAACCCAACACTAGACTTTGATCCAAGAACCAGCTTTGAACCGGTGTCGTTCTTGATTGAATCTTCTCAATAGCTGACGGAGAAAGCGTCACAGGCGATAAACCTGGAACACACGAAAGACATTTTTGGCTGCCCGAATACACTGCGTCTAACTGCCACTCGTCAACTTTAAGAGGTACACCACCAAGCGAGGTCACAGCATCAACAATCGATAACAGACCGTATTGCTTCGCGAGTAGACCCAGAGCTTGAGCATCACTTACCGCCCCCGTCGATGTTTCAGCATGAACAAAAGCAAGAATCTTAGCATCAGGGTGCTGCTTTAACGCTTCTTCAACTTTATCGACCGATACAGGGGTTCCCCATTCATCATCGACGACAACCGTTTCACCACCAGCACGAACCACGTTTTCACGCATACGCTCACCGAAAACACCATTGCGGCAGACGATGACCTTGTCGCCTTTTTCTATCAGGTTAACGAAGCACGTTTCCATACCCGCACTGCCCGGTGCCGAAACTGCGATAGTAAATTCATTTTCCGTTTGGAAAGCGTATTTAAGCAGCTGTTTTAGCTCATCCATCATGGCAATGAAAAGCGGGTCTAAGTGACCAACTGTTGGACGGCTAAGCGCTTGTAAAACCTGAGGGGAAATATCAGATGGACCAGGTCCCATCAAAATACGGTGTGGGGGAATAAAGCTTTGGATCGGCATGTCAGCTCCTTGATTGCAGTCATTCATCCTGAGCGTTATAAAAGTTCTATTCAAAAGGTTGGCTCAGGTATCGAAGTTTTCACCCTAATAGATTTTTCCTCTATCGGCAATTAGCCCTAAGTATAGAGGTCAAACCACTGTCACAAATTCGTTAATAAAAACTTTCATTCTGGTTGAGATATTGGTTGACAATGTGACAGCAAAACCGTTCAATGTTTAAGCTTTATGCAGAAGAGGAGCACTGCCCAGGCAGGTGATTTGTGGAGCCGCAATTCCAATACCAATCACTCAGGGGGAGTAGTGCCGAGGTAAGTCAAAGTTGCAGGATTTGACTTGTCGGTTGACTTGGGTTGAATCCCATCAACTGTCATCAGCGCCGTATGATGAAGAGCTTCTGAGGGTAAATTTTCAAATTACATTCTAACTACCTCTCTATTTGCTCTGTTCCTTTCCTCACCAAACATTGGATGTATTAGGCAACCTATTAATTTGTTATTATTTTTTCAGGAAGTCGTGGGAGAACGCAGTGAGCGCATTTAACGTAGCAAAATTCGGTGGAACCAGTGTTGCCAACTTTGAGGCAATGAGTCGTTGCTCCACTATCATAGAAAACAACCCAAATACTCGCCTTGTGGTTAGCAGCGCTTGCTCAGGTGTCACTAACCTATTGGTTGAACTGGCAAATGGTGTTCAAGACCAAGAACATCGTGCGGAAGTACTTCAGAAACTAGCAGGTATCCACCAATCAATTCTGTCGCAACTTGAGGATGCAACCGAAGCTGCGGCAGAGGTTTATTCGATTCTTGATACCGTCACCAGTTTGGCAGAGGCCGCTTCAATCCAAGCAAGCACTAAACTGACCGATCATTTAGTCGCTTGTGGTGAATTAATGTCGACTCACATCCTTGCCCAACTAATGCGAGAGCGTGGTGTGAACGCAGTTCGTTTTGATATTCGCGACGTGCTAAAAACCGATGGAAACTTTGGTCGAGCTGAACCTAATGTCGAGTCCATTTCACAACTAGCACAAGAAAAGTTAGTCCCACTTTGCCAAGAATACGTGGTTATCACCCAAGGTTTTATTGGTTCAGATGAAGAAGGTAATACCACTACGCTTGGCCGTGGCGGCAGTGACTACAGTGCAGCACTCATTGCAGAAGGCGTGAAAGCTGCAGGTCTAGAGATTTGGACCGACGTTCCGGGCATCTACACCACTGATCCACGTATCGCCTCAAAAGCAGCGCCAATTCCAGAGATCAGCTTTAGCGAAGCATCAGAGATGGCAAACTTTGGCGCAAAGATCCTGCACCCTTCAACATTGGTTCCTGCTCTTCGTCACGACATTCCGGTATTTGTTGGGTCATCTAAAGAGCCGGAAAAAGGCGGCACATGGATTCGCCATCAAGTAGAGAGTTCGCCTTTATTCCGAGCACTTGCTCTTCGCTGCAACCAAACCATGGTGACATTACGCAGTGCTAACATGTTCCACGCGTACGGCTTCTTAGCGAAAGTATTTGAGATCCTAGCGAAGCACAAAATCTCTGTTGATCTGATCACCACATCTGAAATCAGTGTGTCACTCACTCTTGATCAAACAGACACATCTGGCGGTGCACCTCAATTGCCACAAGCAGCGCGTGAAGAGCTTGAAGAGCTATGTAAGGTAGAGGTGGAACACGATCTATGCCTCGTCGCTCTGATTGGTAACAACATGAGTGAAAGCAAAGGCTACGCGAAGCAAGTATTTGGCACGCTAGAAGACTTCAACCTACGTATGATCTGTTACGGTGCAAGCCCACATAACCTGTGCTTCCTTGTTCACGAGTCCGTATCTCGCCAAGCAATCCAAAAATTGCACACCGAGTTGTTTGAGCAATAAAAATACTTTCAATCACTAATAAACAAGGGCTGCACATGGCAGCCCTTTTCGTTTCTATATAGCTTGGTTAACCGTTAATGTTGGGACCTAACCATTTTTCCGCTTCGATCCTATCCCAACCTTTACGATCAGTATAGCTTTGCAACTGATCCTCTTGGATCTGAGCGATCGCAAAGTAACGAGAGTCAGGGTGCGAGAAGTACCAACCCGAAACGGATGCTCCTGGGTACATCGCATAGCTCGATGTCAGTGACATTCCAATGTTTTCTTCAACATTCATAAGCTCCCAAAGCGGTCCTTTCTCAGTATGCTCTGGACATGCTGGATAGCCGGGAGCAGGACGAATACCTTGGTATTTCTCACGAATCAGCTCTTCATTCGATAGCTCTTCATCCGCAGCGTAACCCCAAATCTCTTTGCGCACGCGCTCATGTAGATACTCAGCAAATGCTTCCGCCAGACGGTCCGCTACCGCTTGAATCATGATGGCATTGTAATCATCACCCTGCGCTTTGTATTCGTCGGCAAGTTCACGCTCACCGATACCACCAGTTACAGCAAAAGCACCAACCCAATCGAGCTTACCAGACTCTTTCGGGGCAACATAATCCGACAGGCAGTAGTTGAAGCCTTTTGGTTTCTCCGTCTGCTGGCGTAAGTTATGCAGGACTTTCGCCACTTCTGTACGCGATTCGTCGGTGTAGACTTCGATATCATCACCCACGCTTGCTGCAGGGAACAGACCACACATGCCACGCGCTTTGAGTAACCCTTCACGCTCAACACGATCTAGTAGTTCGTTAGCATCTTTGTACAGGCGTTGAGCCTCTTCACCCACTTCTTCATGGTCAAAGATTGTTGGATACTTGCCGACTAACGACCAAGTCATAAAGAAAGGCGTCCAGTCGATGTACTTACGCAAAGTAGATACTTCAAAGTCATCAAAGATATGAATGCCCGGCTTCACAGGGGTAGGAGGCGTGTACTTATCCCAATCAATCGCGACTTTGTTCGCTCGTGCTTCTTCTAAAGTAACAGGCTTAGTGCGCGGCTTCTTACGGTTATGCTGATCACGTACGCGCTCATAGTCCGCATCCAGTTTTTCAACAAAGCCAGGACGAAGCTCATTTGATAACAGTGATGTACATACACCGACCGCACGAGAAGCGTTATTGACGTAAACCACAGGATGTTTGTAGTTCTGCTCAATCTTAACTGCCGTATGCGCTTTGGATGTTGTTGCACCACCAATCAGAAGTGGAAGATCGAAATCAAGACGCTCCATTTCTTTCGCGACATGAACCATTTCATCGAGAGACGGTGTGATCAAACCAGAAAGACCAATAATGTCGACGTTTTCTTCTTTGGCTACCTTGAGGATCTTCTCACATGGCACCATGACGCCAAGATCGATGATCTCGTAGTTGTTACATTGTAGAACCACGCCAACAATGTTCTTACCGATATCGTGCACGTCACCTTTTACCGTAGCCAACAAAATCTTACCGTTGGAAGAGCCCGCTTGCTTCTCTTTATTAATAAAAGGCTCTAAGTGCGCTACTGCCTGCTTCATAACACGCGCTGATTTCACTACCTGAGGAAGGAACATCTTACCTTCACCAAATAAGTCACCCACCACGTTCATGCCATCCATCAATGGACCTTCAATGACTTCAAGTGGCTTAGAGGCATTAAGGCGAGCTTCTTCGGTATCTTCGACGATGAACTCAGTAATGCCTTTAACCAGCGCATGCTCTAGACGTTTTTCTACCGCCCAAGTACGCCACTCTAGTGCAGAAGCATCTTCTTCTTTGCCGACACCCTTTCCGGCGTATTCTGCCGCGATATCAAGTAGTCGCTCGGTCGAATCATCACGGCGGTTAAGAACCACATCTTCTACTGCTTCACGCAGTTTGTCTGGAACGTTATCGTAGATCTCTAATTGACCCGCGTTCACGATGCCCATGTCCATACCGTTTTTAAAACAGTGGTATAGGAACACCGCATGAATCGCTTCACGAACGTAGTTATTACCGCGGAATGAGAAGGAAACGTTAGACACACCACCGGAGATCATCGCGTGAGGTAAGTCGCGCTTGATGTCTGCAACCGCTTCAATGAAATCCACGGCGTAGTTGTTGTGCTCTTCGATACCCGTCGCAACTGCAAAGATGTTCGGGTCAAAGATGATGTCTTCTGGTGGGAAGCCGACTTCATCAACCAAGATACGGTAAGCGTTAGTACAGATTTCTAGCTTACGTTCACGTGTTTCTGCCTGACCAACTTCGTCAAACGCCATAACGATAACTGCGGCACCGTATCGACGAATCAACTTTGCTTGCTCAACAAACTTCTCTTTACCTTCTTTCAAAGAGATGGAGTTTACGATGCCCTTGCCCTGAATACACTTCAGACCCGCCTCGATCACCTCCCATTTAGAAGAGTCGACCATGATAGGCACTTTGGAGATCTCAGGCTCAGATGCGCATAGGTTTAGGAAGCGAACCATACAAGCTTCTGCATCCAACATGCCTTCATCCATGTTGATGTCGATGATCTGAGCTCCGTTCTCAACTTGTTGTCGGGCAACCTCTAGTGCTTCATCATAGAGTTCTTCTTTGATCAAACGTTTAAATCGAGCAGAACCAGTAACGTTAGTACGCTCACCTACGTTAATAAACAGCGTCTCTTTTTCAATAGTAAGAGGCTCAAGACCGGATAAACGACAAGCAACCGTAAGCTTAGGCAAATCACGAGGTTTCACACCTTCAACTGCCATTGCCATATGGCGAATATGCTCTGGCGTGGTACCACAACAACCACCAATTAGGTTGAGGAAACCACTCTCCGCCCACTCTTTAACGTGTTCCGCCATATCTTCTGGCGAAAGGTCATATTCACCAAATGCATTCGGTAGACCCGCATTTGGGTGAGTAGAAACAAAAGATTCCGAGATACGAGAAAGCTCTTCTACGTACGGGCGCAGTTCATCAGGACCAAGCGCACAGTTCAAACCAAATGAAATAGGGTTAACATGACGAAGAGAGTTATAGAAGGCTTCCGTAGTTTGACCTGAGAGGGTGCGTCCAGAAGCATCGGTAATGGTACCGGAGATCATAACTGGCAACTCGATACCTAATTCTTCGAAGACGCTATCAACTGCGAAGGCACAAGCTTTAGCATTAAGTGTATCGAAAATGGTCTCGATCAGAATAAGGTCAGAGCCACCTTTGATCAGCGCTCGAGTTGATTCTGAATAAGCTTCAACAAGCTCATCGAAGCTGACGTTACGATAGCCCGGATCGTTTACATCAGGGGAGATAGAACAAGTACGGTTTGTTGGACCAAGCACACCCGCAACATAACGTGGGCGCTCTGGCGTTTTTGCCGTCCACTCATCAGCGGCTTCACGCGCAAGCTTTGCAGCGGCAAAGTTGATTTCCTCACTCAGGCTTTCCATCTCATAGTCAGCCATCGCAATCGTCGTCGCGTTAAAGGTGTTGGTTTCAAGAATATCAGCGCCTGCTTCTAAGTAAGCGCTGTGAATTTCCTTAATCAATTGAGGCTGAGTGAGCACCAACAAATCGTTGTTGCCTTTTAGATCACAATGCCAATCCGCAAAGCGCTCTCCTCGATAGTCTTGCTCTTCAAGTTTATATCCCTGAATCATGGTGCCCATACCACCATCGATCAGCAAGATACGTTGCTTTAATTGAGCTTCAATCTGTTGTCTTACATTACTTCCCACAGTACAGCCTCATTCCTTTAGTTATCTCTCCATCCTATCACACAAATTAAAGGAGTCTAGACGTCTAAAATACGAATTACTGATTATTTTGTCTCCGTCGAGTTACAAAATAATCTCGAAAAAATGTTTGCTATTTAGTCAACATCGTCCGAGAATTCCATTCATAAAATGTTACAAATAGAGAGCTCTATGTCGGTCTATCATACTTTATGTTTTCTATCTGCAGCGGCAATGGTTATTGCCTTTGTAAACAGTAAGATAGGAAAGATGCAAACCACCATCGCAATCACTGCCGGTTCGATGATTCTTTCACTCCTCATTCTAATCGCAGGTCAAAATGATTGGTTTCATCTCACCGAGATAGCGACCGAAACTGTTACCAGCATTAACTTCGAGGATTTTCTTCTTAAAGGTATCCTCGGATTCCTACTTTTTGCCGGTGGTTTGGGTATCAAACTCCCTAACCTCAAAGATCAAAAATGGGAAATCACCGTACTCGCTTTAGGTGCAACACTCTTCTCAACCTTCTTTATCGGTTTTGTACTTTACGGCTTCTGCCAAGTTATCGGCATTCAATTTGACCTCGTCTACTGTCTGCTCTTCGGTGCGCTTATCTCCCCAACCGACCCGATTGCAGTACTCGCCATTGTTAAAAAGCTTAATGCACCAAAACGAATCTCCACACAGATCGAAGGTGAATCTCTGTTTAACGACGGCTTTGGTCTGGTAATTTTCGTAACACTATTCACCATCGCCTTCGGTACTGAAGCTCCTACCGTTGGCAGTGTAACACTTCTATTTGTTCAAGAAGCGATTGGTGGCATCGTTTATGGCTTCGTACTAGGTCTTATTTTCCACTACTTAATCAGCGCCACTGATGACCACTCAATGGAGCTATTGCTTACTATTGGTGTGCCAACCGCTGGTTACGCATTTGCTGAATACCTTCATGTATCTGGACCACTTGCGATGGTGGTATCGGGTATTATGATTGGCAACTGGACGCGTTTTATCGGTTTCTCTAAAGAGAGTGAAGATCACCTAGACCATTTCTGGGAACTGGTCGATGAGTTCTTAAATGGCGTGCTATTCCTTCTTATCGGTATGTCGATGCTACTGTTCGAATTCCACAAAGAAGACTGGATCATGATGGCAATTTCAGTACCACTAGTGCTGGCTGCTCGCTATCTAAGTGTGTTCATTTCTTACATCGGATTTAAGCGCTATAGAAAATATAATCCTTGGTCTATTAAGATCTTAACTTGGGGTGGCTTGCGCGGCGGCCTCGCTCTAGCTATGGCACTATCAATCCCATCGGGTATCTTGGTTATTCCAGAGAAATTGATTGATGTGAAAGAGATCATCATGGTGATGACCTACTCGGTGGTTGTGTTCTCAATCCTGATTCAAGGCTCCACCATTACGCCAATGATCGAGAAAGCGAAACAAGCCGAGAAAGAAATGGAAGCAGAAGGCTCAGTTGAACCACAAGAAGCAAAAGCTTCTCAAGAGTAAGTACTTCTACAATTATCAAACTAGGTAGCCACTTGGCTGCCTTTTTTTATGCCTAAAATCTAGTGTATCTAAAGCCAAAACAATAAACTAAAACCTATTTCCCTACCTCTAGTAACTTCATACAGCGCTTCTTAATCCATAATCATGTAACACTAAGAGAAGAGTCGACAGTAGCTTGCTACATTGGAAAGAAGAAGTTCTCCCTCCCATACTATAAAAACAACGCCAAGGCTGAACTGTTAAGGAATGATGAAATATAGGGGGTCTTCAGACTGAGGCCTACTTTATAGGAATAAGTGAAGACGAGACTAGCTAAAGCTATGGAGCTCATCGACTCCAACATCAAAATCATTACTGTATTCTAAATGAATTAATAGGTCCGAAACGTAGATTACATGCTAACTAAGCTTTATTAGAGAATTAACAAGCCCATAGATACGAAAAGTCCAAGGCGCTCTTTCACTTCGTTATTTTGTGTTTTTCTGAATAAGAGAAATTAAATCGGAAACACCTGAAGGAGCACTCGACTAAGAGAACACCTTTTGGAGATCTGCTCCCTAAAAGGGAACGTCATTGTGCTCTAGAGACGACAATGCCAAGTCCAAAGACTACGTTTCTAAATAAGTAGCGGAGTGGTGATGATGCCGAGTCTAGGCTTACGTTCAATTGGACTCGCACACGAGCGGGACTCGTTGGTCGCAGACCAAAGTATAATATCGTAATACGAAAAGACCTCAGCATTTCCACTAAGGTCTGGAATAAGCGGCAAACCGGCGGGGACGCCTAGTTCGGGCTTGCGTTCAAGCGGGACTCATTCCCTGAAAGGGAACATTTTTGAGCTTTAAAACGACAAAACCCAGTCCGAAGACTGGGTTTTTAAATAAGTGGCGGAGCGGA
>NZ_JPRD01000023.1 GCF_000817815.1 Vibrio owensii CAIM 1854 = LMG 25443 | reverse complement strand
GGTATCGCACTACACGGTGGTTTCGTTCCTTACGGCGCAACATTCCTAATGTTCATGGAATATGCTCGTAATGCTATGCGTATGGCTGCTCTGATGAAAGTTCAGAACATCCAAGTTTACACGCACGACTCTATCGGTCTTGGCGAAGATGGTCCAACTCACCAACCGGTTGAGCAAATCGCGTCTCTACGTCTTACTCCAAACATGAGCACATGGCGTCCATGTGACCAAGTTGAGTCTGCAGTAGCATGGAAACTAGCAATTGAACGTAAAGATGGCCCATCGGCGCTTATCTTCTCTCGTCAAAACCTAGCGCAACAAGAGCGTACAGCTCAGCAAGTTGCTGATATCGCTAAGGGTGGTTACATCCTGAAAGACAGCGATGGTAAGCCTGAGCTAATCCTAATCGCGACAGGTTCTGAAGTTGAACTAGCAGTGAAAGCAGCAGAGCAGCTAACCGCTGAAGGTAAGAAAGTACGCGTTGTTTCAATGCCTGCAACAGATACATTCGACAAGCAAGACGCAGCTTACCGTGAATCAGTACTACCATCAGATGTAACGGCACGTATCGCTATCGAAGCGGGCATTGCTGACTTCTGGTACAAGTACGTTGGCTTCGACGGCCGCATCATCGGTATGACAACATTCGGTGAGTCTGCACCAGCAGATCAACTGTTCGAAATGTTTGGTTTCACTGTAGAAAACGCAGTAAACACAGCAAAAGAACTGCTAGCTTAATCGCTAAGTATTGTCAGTTTTCTCTATTGCGAATTTGAAAACTGAAAAGCCCCGCTTCGGCGGGGCTTTATTTTATCTAATCATTTTTCAACAACGATTCAGCTAGCTGGTTTGAATCACTTCTCTTCAAACTGAATAGCAAGTCGATAGAAGTCTTGAACTTGATCTTTCAACTGCTTACTGTTCTGTTCTACAGAATGTGTAGCCGCTAAGTTCTGCTCTGCTGTCGACGCAATCGAATGAATGTGCTGATTCACGTCGCTAGAAAGCTGCAACTGCTTATTGGCAGAGTCCGCGACATTCACCATCAAACCACTCATGGTTTGCATCATCTGTTCTACCTCAGACAGACGCGCCGCACTTTGTTCAGCCACTTGCGAACAGGTGTCTGTTTGATCTTTATTAGCGATGATATCCTTCTGCCAGCCTTGAATCGTCATTAGCATAGCTTCAATCGATGCTTTAATTTGCTCAGTCGCATTCGAGGTACGTCCAGAAAGCGCCCTCACCTCATCAGCCACAACAGCAAAGCCACGACCTTGTTCACCCGCTCGCGCTGCCTCAATTGCAGCATTGAGTGCTAGCAGATTAGTTTGATCGGCAATCCCACCAATCTCTTCCATTAATTGACTGACCTTTTGTGCTTGATCGCTCAATTGATAGGTCGTTTCTGTCGCCTTCTCAGCTTGCAAGCTTAGTTGCGCTAGGTTGGTATGGGTTTGATCTATCGTTTCTTTCGCCATTAGACAGGACTTCAAAGTATCATCAATCAGCAGATGAGCATCGTGAGTGCTGGATGAAACCGAGTTCGCTGATGCCTCCATCGAGTCAGCAGCATCACGAACTTCATGAATGTCTTTGTTCTGCTGCGTCAAAGCAGTAAGTACTTCTGCTGTGGTATGACTTAACTCTTCAGCGCAATTTTGGAGCGGTCTTGCCGAGTCCGTCATACGCCCCAGAACGGTACGAATACGAGCAGAAAGCATTTTGATGTGAAAGTCCGCGATAGAGAATGGCTTATTACCGGAATACACCAAGCGACTCACACTGTCGTATTGCGCTTGCAGTTTTTTAAACTGTTGCGGCGTATCAATGAGTTCTTGGCGGAATAATACGGTAAGCACGCCTGCCGGTAATAATGTCGCAAGCCAAGCGAGTGGCCCTTCAAGTGATAAAGCAAAGCTAGTGACCGGTGCGGCTAATGCACCTAGAAGAATCGCATAGCGTAGTGTTTCATTTAACTTCAGTGACCATGCACGTCCCGACTTCTCTGCTTTCAGAAGCCCTTGGTAAGCCTTAGAAGCGATATCAACCCATTCACGCTTTGGTTTCACACGAACCGATTGATAGCCCACCATTTGATGGCCTTCATAGATTGGGGTTACGTAAGCATCGACCCAATAGTAACCACCCGACTTCGTACTGTTCTTTACAATTCCGCGCCACGCTTTGCCTTGTTTTAGGCGAGTCCACATATCACCAAAAGCGGCTTTGGGCATATCTCCGTGACGAACGATATTGTGGTTTTGTCCGAGCAGTTCGTCGTGGCTGTATTCTGCGATTCGACAAAACGCATCATTACAGTAAGTAATGACACCTTTGAGATCGGTGGTTGAGACCAGCTCGTCGGAATCCCCTACGAGGGTTTCTTGAGCTTTATTGGAAGTTGAGACTGACATAGATGAGGCTTCTATAGTTTTTATTAAATTGCGACAGGTTATATACACGATTGTTATATTTATTACAAAATGCTAGAGAAAAAACCTTACAGATGCGACATTTCGAGCTCGAAAAACTTACTTAGATAACAATAATTAACCAATTATTTTGTGAGTTGTGAGCCGATAGACAAAAAAGACCCAGCGTACATAACTGGGTCTTATAAAATCTTGAAGTTGATTTATGCAACTTGAGATTCAGAGTTATTATTTGCTTTGATAAAAATATTCCCATCACCAATAGAACAAAAGGCAGAACGTACAAATTCAAGCTCTGCCATCCTACGGTAGATTCCAACCAGCCAGACAAAAGCGCAGTAACGGTGACGCAGCTGAACACGAAAAACTCATTAAACGCCTGCGCTTTACTCTTGTTCTTTGCTTCATAACTCTGGCTAAACAAGCTTGTTGCAGCGATAAACATGAAATTCCATCCAACCCCGAGTAAGATCAACGCGGTACTGAAATGCCAAATAGAAAGTCCGTGCATATTAATCGCGATACACGCAATAAACAGTACTCCACCAGCTAAGATCATCTTCTTCGCCCCAAACTTCTCGATCAAACTGCCCGTAAAGAAAGCAGGAACAAACATGCCCAAGACATGCCATTCAATCACGCCAGCCGCTCTGGTGAAGTCAAAGCCACAACCAATCATCGCCAATGGCGTTGCTGTCATCAGAATATTCATGACAGCATAGGCAACCATCGCGGCTAGAACTGCGATCATAAAGTTAGGACGGCGAACAATGACTTTTATCGAGTCTGTTTTTAAATGCGAATTCTGGGTGTGTGCCGGGGGGAATCGAATCGTTTGAAGCAAAGTGAGTGCGGTAACATACAAACCAATCAATACAGCAAAAGCACTAATATACAGTCCATCGCTTGACCACTTTTGTGAATAGACAGCGAGGTTTGGCCCCAATACTGCGGCAAGTACCCCACCCGCCATGGAAATAGAAATTGCGCGGTGCCTCGCAGATTCATCACAAACTTCAATCGCAGCAAATCGATAGAGCGTACCAAATCCAATCCCTACACCTAATAAAAACGTAGAAGCACAAAACAAAGTGAAGTTTTCTAACGAAAGCGCATAAGTTGCTAATGAAGCGCCCAAGATGCCAATAACGTTACCCAAGCTAAAACCTAGACGACGCCCTAGTTTTCCCATAATTAAGGAAGCAGGAATCGTCGCTGACATCAAGCCAAGAAATTGCAACGCTACTGGTAGAGTAATCATGCTTGAAGAAGGAGCGATTTGCTTTCCGATGAGCGCGATGACTGAGATTAAGAGAATGTTCCCTGTCATTAATAAAGCTTGGCAAAGTGACAATAGCCAGACGTTTCTGTTCATCTCATTCCTTGAGTGTTTTTTAATCTATGCCCACACCATAACGGATTTAAAACTAAAACACATGACTTATGTGCAACACGTTTATTCCTTGTTTTGGTTTATTTGGATATAACCGATTTCATTTTATGTTTTCAGAACATTAAAAAAGCCAGCGAGTTGCTGGCTTTTATGAACACGAAATATTGATGCTTATTTGGCGCGACGAGCTTTTACAGCATCTGATAACTGACGTAGAACGGTTTCCGTATCTTCCCAACCAATACATGCATCTGTAATAGATTGGCCGTAGTTAGCGACTTTGCCGTCTACTAAGTCTTGACGACCTTCAACAAGGTGAGACTCAATCATCACACCAAAGATTGCGTCTTCGCCGCCAGAAATCTGCTCTGAAACATCATCAGAAACCAGCATTTGACGCTTAAATTGCTTAGAGCTGTTTGCGTGGCTGAAGTCGATCATGACTTTCTTCGGCAGACCAGCAGCATCTAGCTCATCTTTGATTTGTGCAACATGAGATGCGCTGTAGTTTGGCTCTTTACCACCACGTAGAATGATGTGACAGTCAGGGTTACCTGCTGTTTCTACGATTGCAGAGTGGCCGTATTTTGTTACTGATAGGAAGTGGTGAGATGCGCTTGCAGAGCGGATTGCGTCGCTAGCGATCTTGATGTTGCCATCAGTACCGTTTTTAAAGCCAACTGGGCAAGACAAGCCTGACGCTAGCTCACGGTGTACCTGAGATTCAGTCGTACGTGCACCGATAGCACCCCAGCTAATAAGGTCAGCGACATACTGTGGCGTGATCATATCTAGGAATTCACTTGCCGTAGGAAGGCCCATGTCAGTAAGGTCAAGCAACAGCTTACGACCAATACGAAGACCATCATTCAGCTTGTAAGTATCATTTAGGTACGGGTCATTGATTAGACCTTTCCAACCAACCGTTGTACGTGGCTTTTCAAAGTAAACACGCATAACCACTTCAAGTTGCTCACCTAATTCATCACGAAGCACTTTGAGCTTTTTGCCGTACTCGACAGCAGCTTCTGGATCGTGAATAGAACATGGACCAACGATCACAAGCAGACGGTCATCTTTACCTTCAAGAATATTGTGGATGGCATTACGACATTCAAAAGTGGTTGTGGAAGCAGTTTCGGTTGCCGGAAATTTCTCAAGCACTGCAACAGGTGGCAATAGCTCTTTTACTTTATTAATTCTTACATCATCAGTTTGAAACATTACTTCTACTTCCTAATTACTATCCCAGCCCCACTAATTTGCCCAAACTTTACTCAGTGCAACATTGTTCACAAAGCAAGCAACAATAAGGGCTGTGGGCTTATTTAATTGTGTCAATGCAAGTAACTTATCGGCTTAGAAGAACAGTTGCAATCACTTTTTTAAAAAAAATGCAAATTAACACTCCATGTTCAAAACAAAACACAGTGTAAATTTTAATGTACAGAAAAAGTTCAAAATAATCATATATTTTCCTGTAACTTTGAAAAAGTTGTCTACAATGTAAGAAATATCAGAAGTTTGTGAGGGAGTTCGCGACTAAAAGTCTAGCAAGATCTAAGATATTGTTGCTTGATGTTAAATTAAATGACTATTAAACTAATTTCTTATAACTACCTAGTTTTACTCAAATTGTTAAAACAAAGTAGAAATTAATATGCAATCAATACAAGGAAACACTATGAAAAAAGTAGCAATTGCAGTAGCAGCAGTGGTAGCTGGTGGTTTAATTAACTCTGCTCAAGCTGAAATGTATATCGGGGGCAAAGTAGGCATGACTACACTAGATGATGCTTGCTATTTAAACAGCCCTTGTGATGATGATGCTTTCGGTGCCGGAATGCACATCGGTTACGACTTTACCGATATCATTGGTCTTGAGTACGGCGTTGATTACTTAGGTGACTACAAAGCTAACTTCAAGTCAGGGGCTAGTACAGTTGATACGATTGACGGCGACCTTTGGGCATTAACACTTGCACCAAAATTCAACTGGCATCTAAACGATACGTGGAACCTATTCGCGAAAGTCGGTGGTGCTTACATGATCTCTGGTGACGAGAAAGACATCGTTCCTACAGGCTCATTGGGTGCGGAATACACTATCGATAGAAACTGGAGCGTTCGTGCAGAGTACCAACGTTACCAAGATATTTCTGACGACGTTCTAGATGATATGGACGCCAACTTCTTCGGCATCGGCGTTAACTACAAGTTCGCAGCAGCACCTGTTGTAGCGGCAGTAGTAACAGAAGAGGTTATGGAAGAAGAACCAGTAATGATGACGAAGACGCACAAAGAAGAGTACGGTACAGGTACGTTTGAATTCGACAGTGCAACACTTACTGATTCAGTATCTGAGCGTCTAGATAACTTCGTTAACTTCTTGAACGAGTACCCACAAGCTCAAGTTGAAATCACTGGTTACACAGATAGCTCTGGTCCAGCAGCATACAACCAAAAACTGTCTGAGCGTCGTGCTCAATCTGTTGCAGATTACCTAATCGCAGCAGGTATCGATGCAGACCGCTTCACAGTTAAAGGCATGGGTGAAGAGAACCCTGTAGCTGACAACAGCACTCACGAAGGTCGCGAGAAGAACCGTCGTGTTGAAGTTGTAGTTCCTGAGTTCCAATACGAAGAACTAGTTCAACCAGAATAAGAGTTACCGCTCTAATTTCTAATCTAAGGGATGTTTCGGCATCCCTTTTTGTTTGCCTCTTCATTTGTTCACTTCAGTACCATTTATTTGCCGCTAAGACTCTCTCAACTCGCTCACTGTCTAAATCAAACTTCTTGTTTGTTCCGTCATAACACTTCTGGTTCGAGCTCTTATATCAAAGGCGACAGTTTAAGCTCATAGATTAAGGATTTGTTCAGCAAGACTTGACGGGGTTAAACAGAAAGCCGTGTGGCAGTTCTTAATGAGCTCTCCTCCTCTCTCCCGTTACAAACTAAAGCGTGATTCATAAATCCTCAGCTAACGGCACAGCGCTCAAAAAGGTATTTATCAAAAGGTTTGGTTCACACCACTAAGTAGTTACACCGCAATATGATTAGATATAAAGACCAACAAAAAACCGCACCTGATCAGTGCGGTTTGGAGAAACAAAGAAGAGAGCATCTATAGCGAGAAGATCAAACCAAGATAATGGTCTGCCAACAAAGCAACAAATAAAGCGAGTAAGTGATAAATGGAGAATTTGAATGTCTCCATAGCGCTGTTTTGTTCCGGTGAGAACTTCAATTTCCACGCGTGATACATAAAGCCAATGTTAAGAAGCAAAGAAGAGAAAAGATAAACCGAACCGACCATACCCACCAGCACTGGCAGAATACAAACGAGCGTGAGTAGAACTGTGTACAGAAGAATCGAAGTTTTGGTGTACTCAATACCATGGGTGACCGGGAGCATTGGAATATCCACTTTTCGATAATCTTCAACACGATGAATCGCCAATGCCCAGAAATGAGGTGGCGTCCATATGAAGATAATCATCACCAAAAGCCAAGCATGAGCGTGTAACTCTCCCGTAACTGCAGTCCACCCTAAAAGTGGTGGCATAGCACCTGCAATTCCTGCAATCACAATGTTTTGTGGGGTCGCTCGTTTAAGATACATGGTGTAAACCACCGCGTAACCGAGCAAGCTTAAAAACGTCATCCAAGCTGTTAACGGATTAACCAGCGCATACAGAAGTACGAAACCAACAACACCTAACGTAACAGCAAACAACGCGACTGATAACGGATTCGTATCACCAGAAGGCAGAGGACGCTTGTGAGTTCGAGCCATTCGCGCATCAATTCGGCGATCGATGAGGTGATTAAACGCTGCCGCGGAGCCAGCCATTAAGCCAATTCCGATAAGGCCTATCGCCGCTTGTAGCCAAGGAAAACTGGCCACCGGCGCTAAGCTCATTCCGACAATGGCGGTAATCAACATAAGCGCAACGACTTTGGGCTTTGTTAGTTTTAAATAAGTTGAACCGAGCTTCTTCTTAACACTTTCTAGAGGTAACGCGATTTCTTTACTCATAGCGAACTCCTTTCGCTTGATGACTCCAACGAGCTTTACCCTGCCATAGGTAGAACTGACTAACACAGATAAGTGAAAGCATGACCGCTGCGCCTAAATTGTGCGCGACTGCCACATAGATAGGAAGTTGGAACACAACATTGCTTACACCCAATAGGATTTGGCAAACCAAAGCTAAGCCAATCCATACACCCAAGCGCTGAGAATGGTGTGAGTCTTGTTTTAATAGTAATACGCAGTAAACCAGCACAACACATGCGGTAATGATGGCTCCAATACGATGGCTGACATGAATTGTCATTCTTGCTGGGTAATCTAGAACACCAAACTCATAGTTATCAAACCCTGTTTGCCAGAAAGAAAACGCCTCTTTCCAAGATAAGTAACTGGTCCAATTCCCCTCACAAATCGGTAAAGCGGTGCACATAAGAGCAGCGTAGTTGGATGATGTCCAACCACCAAGCAAGACCTGTGTTAACACTACGCCAAAAGCGATCAAGGAAAAGGTTCTTACGTTTTTGGAAGATGGCGAAAAGTAGAGGCTGTTCTGAGATTTAATCTGACAATAGAACACCGCTTGGAGAGCAAGCAATGTAAATCCGCCCAGTAGGTGCAGCATAACAATTACTGGCATGAGTTTTAAAGTCACGGTCCACATCCCCAATGCTGCCTGACCAATAACTAAGACGCAGAGTAAAATCGGAATCGTCGCATCAACACGTTCAGCCCTAACGGCAACAATCGCCATCATCAAAATTACGAGCCCCAAGGTGCCCGCGAAATAACGATGAATCATCTCCAGCCAAGCCTTTCCCTGCTCCACTGCTCGTTCTGGAAATAATGCATTCGCTCGAGAAACTTCAGCATCGGTTTGAGGAACGAGTAATTGACCATAACATCCTGGCCAATCTGGGCACCCTAAACCCGCATCAGCAAGGCGTGTGTATGCACCTAGCATAATGACGACGAGGGTAAGACAAAGACTGAACTTAACTAAACGTTTTAACGCCATATCACTCTCTCCCTAACCTACACGTGATAACTTCAATAGTTTTCGTAGATCCGCCAAAACGTCTTTACTCAACTGCACCAAATCCTCGTTGGCTTCCGGTGTATAGGCCATCACAAGCTGCCCTAATGGATCAACAATCAACATTTGCCCTGCTTGTACTTTTTCCGACAACGAATCATTCATTTGCATCACCATCATCGTTTCGCTCGTACTAGCTGCCTGCTTTGATGTCCAGATAACTGGGACAACTCGCTCTTGGTATTTGCCCAACGCAATATGACTCTGCTGCATGAGGTGAAGTTGTTGCTGACACTGTTCTTGGCAATCAGAGGGCAACACATAAGCCAGTTGCCACCCTTTTTCACTAAGAGGTGATGTCTGCCCCAATTGTTCAAACGTGGTATAGGGCTCCACCAGCTCACCTCGATTGGTGACACCTGTTTCGTACCAACCTTGACTAAGCACCACTTTGGCAATAACGGCCGGGAGGACAAAAAGAACAATGAGCGATAACAGTACAATTCTTCCTCTCGTGACTGCTGATGTCATACCTCACCTCCTTGTGAGCGTGAACTTTTAAACCATCGAATGAAGATCATCACCGTGATAAGCAGAAATACACCCGCCATAGCAAACCATTGAAAGGAGTAACCAAAATGCTTAGCACTGGTTAATGGCAAAGGATTCCATGGGAAAGAATACGGCCATCGAACTAAATTGTTTGGCTGTACGACGGTCGGCATTAATTCGACATTGAGTAACTGGCTCAGTTGATTTATGTTGAGGTTTTGGACACGTATCGTATCGCCAACTTCTGCCATCAAGTCAGAACTCAAAGGGTTCATCGATTTACGATATAAACGCCCAGTAACCTCGTAAGGAGCTTGTAAAGTTTCCACTTTAGGTAGCACAGAGCGTGAAGCTCCCCCTTTGACAAACCCTAACTCAAGGAGGGTCAATGTGGTTGGGTCTTGGGTCAAAGAAACGACTTGAAACGCTAAATAACCCACTGCCCCTTCATACGTCTGGTTATCTAAAAGGATGACCGGAAGTGCCTCCGGAGTCACATTGGCTTTCACCTTAATGCCAATCACACTCTCCTCACGCCAATCATTGTTCTCCAGTACAGTGCGTATATCCTGATAAGGTGCATTCGCTCGTGCTAAAATAGCTTGTTCTAAAAGCTGCTTTTCGTTACCACGTTCGAGCTGCCAGAAGCCCAGTTTGACCAATAGAGAAAACACGACCACAGTTAAACAAACAGCAATCCAAACCCATTTCGATAACATCAAAAACGAAACCGGAGGTGCCATGTCCACCGTATTTCTGTTCAAATTAACGCTTGTCCTTTTGCTGCTTTTCATCATCTTTAACCTCGCAAAAGCGCTTATCGAAATGGTTCGCGAAGACCCAGAGGACTCATCAAAAAAAGGCAAACCAATGAGCCATTACCTTGGTCGTCGTGTCATGTTTTCTGCGTTAGTCGTGATACTCCTTCTGATTGCTCTAGGGGCAGGATGGATCGCCCCTAACCCTCGTCCTTACTAGTTTTACAGCACATAAACAAAAACAAATAAACACAGCCAAACCACGTCTACAAAGTGCCAATACCAACTGCCCGCTTGGAACGCAAAATGGTTTTTAGGTGAAAAGTGGTCCTTGGCGATGCGGAACAGCAATACGATGAGGAAGATGGTACCGAGACAAACGTGCAAGCCATGAAAGCCCGTGAGCATAAAGAAGGTATTGCCATAAACGCCCGATTGCAGTGTCAGACCAATATCTTGATAAGCATGGGCATACTCAACCGCTTGGTAATAGAGGAAGAAACCCGCTAAGACGATGGTGATCTCCAACCAGACAATCAGCGCCGTTCGCTTATCTTGTTCTAAGCTGATGTGTGCCATATGTAACGTAATCGAAGACAATAGCAACAAAATCGTATTGGTTAATGGAATGCCTTGCCACGGCATTGCTTGGGTCGTATCACCACCCGGCGTGGTAGTGAGCGGCCATATCGCCTCGAAAGCTGGCCACAACACTTCATGAGTCATGGCATTGTTATCTGCGCCACCTAACCAAGGCACGGAAATCATTCTTGCGTAGAACAGAGCACCAAAGAACGCACCAAAGAACATGATTTCTGAAAAGATGAACCAGCTCATCCCTTGTCGAAATGAACGGGTGATTTGCGCGCTGTACTTTCCGGTAAGAGATTCGGTGATAACGTTGCTGAACCACCCAGCCAACATGTAAAGTAAAAACAGCATACCAACCGCAAGAATAATGCCGCCTAGCGTCCCAACCGCACCGTCACTTTGAGTGCCTTGAACGGTCATTCCAGCACCGACAGCGACAAGGAATAACGCAAATGCCCCTACAATAGGCCAACTGCTTTGTGCGGGAACATAATAGGTGTCAGGCTTGTTACTCATGAGTTCTCTCCTTACAGACGCGCTTTGGTTTGAGGCGTTAAGGTCTGTTTCTCGCTCCCTGAGAGGCTAGCTGTCGAAGACTCGCCCGATTGAGGAGGAAATTTGTAGAGTGTGTAAGACAAGGTCAATGTATGAATTAAATCCGGCACGTCCGGCTCAATGTAGAAAATCAAAGGCATACTCGCTTGCTGCTTACCTTCCAATGGTTGTTGATTAAAGCAAAAACACTCGATCTTATTGAAGTAAGCCGCACCAGTACCCGGCGATACGGAGGGCACAGCTTGTCCTACTAAATCTTCACCGCTTTGATTAAAAGCAAGATACTCCGTTTGAATCACTTCGCCAGGATGAACATCCATGGATACAACTTTTGGTTTGAACTCCCAAGGCATGTCTGGACTGACGTGCGCCATAAATTCCACACGAATCGTTCTACTGATATCCGCTTGCATTCCTGTGGGTTGAATCGCTGCGACCTCACTGGTTTTACCGTTAATACCCAATGCATCGCACATAATGTCGTAGAGCGGTACGAGGGCAAAACCGAAGCCGAACATCATTGCTGTCGCTAACAGCAACTTGATAGTGAGTTTCTTATTGGATGAATTACCTTGCATCTCGCTCACCTCACTCTTTTCTTAATCAACTTTTGGCGGCGTTGTGAACGTGTGGTGTGGCGCTGGACTTGGTACTGTCCACTCTAGACCTTCCGCCCTCTCCCATGGCTTGGCTGGCGCTTTTTCACCGCCACGGATGCATTTAATCACTAGCCACAAGAAGATCAGTTGGGAAAGACCAAAGGCAAAGCCACCTATCGATACGATTTGGTTTATGTCAGCAAACTGGATGGCGTAATCGGGAATACGTCGTGGCATCCCAGCTAAGCCCAAGAAATGCATTGGGAAGAACAGTACGTTAACCGAGATAATTGAGCACCAGAAATGCCACAGGCTTAGCTTGTGGTCATACATATTGCCTGTCCACTTCGGTAGCCAGTAATACGCTGCCGCCATAATCGAGAACACCGCACCAGATACCAAGACATAATGGAAATGCGCGACAACAAAGTACGTGTCGTGGTATTGGAAGTCCGCAGGCACAATTGCCAGCATCAAGCCTGAGAAACCACCTATCGTGAATAAGACAATAAAGGCGATGGCAAATAACATCGGTGTCTCGAACGTCATGGCACCTCGCCACATGGTCGCCACCCAGTTAAACACTTTCACGCCGGTTGGCACGGCTATTAACATGGTGCAGTACATGAAGAAAAGTTCGGCGAATACTGGCATCCCTGTGGTAAACATATGATGTGCCCACACTAGGAATGAAAGCAGCGCGATACTACAGGTTGCGTAAACCATCGAATGGTAACCGAACAACTTCTTGCCACTAAACGCCGGAATGATTGCCGAAACAATACCAAACGAAGGCAAGATCATGATGTACACCTCTGGGTGACCAAAGAACCAGAAAATGTGTTGGAACATCACCGGGTCACCGCCACCAGCGGCATCAAAGAAGCTGGTACCGAAGTATTTGTCGGTCAAAACCATGGTCACCGCACCGGCTAATACGGGCATCACAGCTATCAGTAAGAACGCCGTGATTAGCCAAGTCCAGACGAACATTGGCAACTTGAACCATGTCATGCCCGGTGCTCGCATATTTACGATAGTCACGATGACGTTGATGGCACCCATGATGGAACTGATCCCCATGATATGGACTGAGAAAACAAACAACGCCGTACTGTCAGGGCCGTAGGTTGTAGAAAGTGGCGCGTAGAAAGTCCATCCGAAATCAGGACCACCACCCGGTAAGAACAAAGAGCCGATCAAAATGAGGAAAGCAAAAGGTAAGATCCAAAAGCTCAAGTTGTTCATTCGTGGTAACGCCATATCTGGAGCGCCAATCATCATTGGGATCATCCAGTTAGCTAAGCCGGTAAACGCAGGCATGACGGCACCAAATACCATCACCAAACCATGCACGGTCGTCATTTGGTTGAAGAACTGAGGGTCAACCAATTGCAAACCCGGTTGGAACAACTCAGCGCGAATGATCATCGCCATCGCACCGCCAGTGAGGAACATGGCAAAACTAAACCATAAATAAAGCGTACCGATGTCTTTATGACTGGTGGAATAAAGCCAACGCGCTAGCCCTTTTGGTGCGTGATAATGATCGTGGTCATCTTCAATCGCAATGGTGGTGTTTGCGGTCGTTTGCGCTTCTGCAGGAGCAGATTTCACCGCTTTTTCAATTGGCTTACTCATATTTCCTCCTTGGCACTTTCTTGTGCCTTAAAGGCGTTAACATCGGATGCTTGAACGGTATCGCCAGTGTCATTTCCCCAAGCATTACGTTGATAGGTAATAACAGCAGCAATTTCTTGGTCGCTAAGTTGGTTAGCAAAAGCTTGCATCGCTGTCCCTGCACGACCGTTTACTAGTACATCGATGTGAGCCATAACCGGGCCTTTAGCTATTTCGCTGCCTTTAATCGCCGGGAATGCGCCCGGAATACCTTCACCATTAGCTTGATGACACACGGCACAACGCGCGGTGTAAATCGACTCACCTTGCCCCATCAAGTCTTCCATTGAAAGGTCTTGTGTTAGTGCTTCTTGTGCAGCCGCTTTTTGTAATGCAATTTCTTGTTTCTTGTCTGCCATCCATTGGTCGAAATCGTCTTCCGCCATCGCATGAACGACAACCGGCATGAAACCATGTGCTCGACCACAAAGCTCTGCACACTGACCGCGATACACACCTGGTTCGTCAATCTTGGTCCAAGCTTCATTGATAAAGCCTGGAATCGTATCTTTCTTAACTGCGAAATCAGGCACCCACCAAGAATGGATTACGTCATCAGACGTCATTAATAAACGAACTTTACGGTTGATTGGCAAAACGAGCGGGTTGTCTACTTCGAGTAAGTAGTGCGCCCCTTTCGCTTCGATGCCATCAATTTCTTTTTGGCTGGTAGCAAGTAGGCTGAAGAATTCGACGTCCTCTCCGAAATAGCTGTAATGCCACTTCCATTGAGAGCCTGTGATCTTCACAGTGAGGTCAGATTGACTGGTGTCCTCCATCGCCACCAACGTTTTTGTAGCAGGAATCGCCATGGCAATGAGGATAATGACGGGGATAATGGTCCAGATAATCTCCACTTTGGTACTTTCATGGAAATTTGCCGCAACTGCCCCTTTTGACTTGCGGTGTCGGAAGATGGAATAGAACATCACACCAAACACCACAAAGGCGATGGCACAACAGATGTAGAAGATCAGCATATGTAATTCATACACTTGCTCACTGATCCCTGTAACACCTCTCGTCATGTTGTAATCGTTTTGCTCTGACCAACTGTACGAAGAAAATGTGATAAAAATCACATTCGTTAATAAGGCTAGAGTAGTCGCTAATCTTTTCAAAAGATCTCTCCTCTGCTCAGCCGCTGCGCTTGCGCGAGCTTCCTTGTTTCCCGATGCAAATATCGAACAAATTTACAAAAAATCACAAAAACTACGATTTCAATGCACTTTGTTATATTTATGTTAAAAGGCTAGTTATAGTTCAATAGTTCTTCAAGAAATAAAATGTGAATAAATTCTGTAGAGAGAGAAAAATAAATTCGGTTTATCGATTGCCCTCTTTGAAATGTAATTGAGAACCATTTACATTAATAAAAAGAAAACATTGGGGACACTTTCCTGATAAAAGTGTCTAAACAAGTAGGCTCCCCCTGCTAAGGAAAGATGAATATGACAACACAAATTACTCAATGGCTAGCACGAGATCCTGACCCAAAAACTCGTGAAGAGCTTCAGCACCTAGTCGATGCGAATAACGAACAAGAACTGACAGATCGATTTGGCTCACGCTTAGCATTTGGTACAGCAGGTCTGCGAGGCAAAGTTGGGGCAGGTCCAAATCGCATGAACCGTTTGGTGATTCAAGAAACAGCAACTGGTCTCGGTCACTATCTGATTGAACAAGTGAAAGATGCACCGTCTCGCGGTGTTGTTATTGGTTACGATGGTCGCCCTGATTCACAACAGTTCGCACACGATACAGCTTCCGTACTTACTGCTTTAGGCATTAAGGTTTACCTAACCTATAAAGTAGCGGCAACACCAATAGTTGCTTTTGGTGTTCGTGAGTTAAATGCAGCAGCTGCTGTGGTGGTTACCGCAAGCCATAACCCGCCTGAGTATAACGGCTTTAAAGTTTACTGGGAAAATGGCGCGCAAATCATTCCACCGCACGATTCAGGTATTGCTACAAAAATCGATGAAACAACAACAGAACCGCTTCCTCTGATGTCACTGGACGATGCGAAAAAAAAAGGTTTGTTAGTTTGGCTCGAAGACGAGTACTACCAAACATACCGCAAAACAATGAACGACAATGCCCTGCTAACACCGGACAGCAACACAGATATCTCGATTGTTTACACGGCAATGCACGGTGTCGGTGCGGACATGGCAGAAACGTTGCTCGCAGACGCTGGCTTTAAAAAAGTGGCAAGCGTTCCAGAGCAGCGCGAACCGGACGGCACGTTCCCTACCGTAAACTTCCCGAACCCGGAAGAAGCAGGTGCAATGGACATGGTGATGGCGCTAGGTAAATCTGTCGATGCCGACATTGCTTGCGCGAACGATCCTGATGCAGACCGTTTTGCTGTGGCGGTAAAACGTCCAGATGGCGAATACCAGATGCTAACCGGTGATCAAGTGGGCTCATTGTTTGGTGATTACTTACTGCAAGCTCAACCAAACGCACTTGTTGGGAATACCATTGTGTCTTCTCGTCTATTGAGCAGCATTGCTAAAACACACGGCGCAGAATACTACCAAACGTTAACTGGCTTTAAATGGCTAACCAACGTAGCAATGACACAAGAGACAGAAGTAAATCCGTTCCTGTTTGCTTACGAAGAAGCACTGGGCTACACCGTTGGCAATAAGGTTTGGGATAAAGACGGCCTGTCAGCGCTGGTCGCTTTCTCTCAATTGACAGGTAAGCTAAAAGCACAAGGCAAAACGCTTTGGGATAAGTTAGAAGAGTTATACCGCCAACACGGTTTCTACTTTAACGCGCAGCGCAGTATTGCACTTGACCCGAAATCACCACCAATCGGTGACAAACTGCGCGCAAACCCACCGACAGAGATCGCGGGTAAACGTATCGAAGTCATTGAAGATCTGAAGTCATCACTTCGCTTTGTGACCGATGGTCCAACAGAAGAGATTGACTTGCCTGCAAGTGACGTACTGGTTTACCACCTAGAAGACAAATCACGCGTGATTGTTCGCCCTTCAGGTACTGAACCGAAGTTGAAGTGTTACTACGAAGTGATCAGCGACTTCCCAGCAGAGATGGATTACACGCAAGCTAATCAAGCAGCGGAAGCGAAGATGAACTCATTGATCGAAGCACATCAACAAAGCTTGTAATTCGGGTTTGAAACATCGATTCTGTGACAACAGCAAATCGCAAATAGTAAAAGAGGCGCATCGTGCGCCTCTTTTTTGTTAAATTCAAACCAAATCAAGCAATCTGTTTTTGCAGGAAATGTTTATCAATGCCTGCTGCTGGGTAACCTGAATACTGCCCTACTTTTTCAAAACCCAATTTCAAGTAAAAATCGAGTGCTTGAAAGCTATAAGTATCGAGGTACAAATGCGTTATTCCACGCGGTTTCACTTGTTCTTCCAGTAGAGAAATCAGTTTGCTTCCCAATCCCGAAGTGCGTGCCTCTGCATCTACCCAAAGATATTCAACGAACACGGTGTTATTGAACATCTCTCCCGTGAGTCCACCAATCACTTTGCCCTCGTCATTACGGGCAAAACAACCAATGGCATTTACATCACCATCCGGTAAATGCATGCGGTTATATGCTCGGATGCCATCACGGATAAAGTCGAGATCGTTTTGTTCTGGGTTGAGTTTAAATTCAAGTTTCATACTGCCACTCCTTGGAAATCAGTGTGATACTAAAACAAAAAGCCAGCGAGTGCTGGCTTTTGTTTAAAAATCTGATTGTTCCTACACACTACATCGCGAAGCTACTGAGCATCCACACCGCAAGGATTACGAACACCAAACCCATTAGCTTACCTTGGTACATGCGGAATTTATCGTTTTCCAATAACCCTTTACCCAATGTCCCCGCCAATGCAACCAGCAAGATATTGAATAGCAAGCCTAAGACGTTTAGCAGCAAACCAAGTGCGAGCATTTGCTCACCCGACGATGCGGTAATGTTGCTAGAGACAAACTGAGGTAAAAACATCACGAAGAACACTAAGGCTTTCGGGTTCAGCAGGTTACTCATCAAAGCGCGTTGATAGTAAGTCGATGCCATTTTGTTTTTTTGGTCAAGCTCTGGTGCAGCAGATACATCCGCTCGTAGACAATCCCAGCCCATTTTTAGTAAGTACGCGCCCCCCAGTAGATGAAGCACTTTTAACGCGATTGGACTCATTGCAATCAAGGTTGACACGCCCATTGCGGCCAATAAGGTTAAGATCACGCCGGATGTCGCGTTGCCCAAGCTCGCAAACAGACCAACTTTCTTACCATAGCTCATGCTAGAACTGGCAATCAGCAACATGTCAGGTCCAGGTAACAAAAGAAGTGCAACAACAGCAGTGAGATAAACAGGGAGTACAGATAAATCGATCATGGTGGAACTGGCTTTCTAAAACAGGCGGCGGATCTTATACCAATGAATAGATAACAACCAGACCAAATATCTAACCAAGGAGTAAAATTCAGAAAATAGAAAAGGTTTAATGTTCAATTTAAAAACAATTAACCTTTTTGGTGTTTATTTTTAATACCGATAGCAATTTTGTACAAAAATAAGCAGGATGGATCCGGTAGACTCCAAATGATGTGATGCCACGATTAATGCTTGCGCAGTTCGGAACAAGATGAAAGAAAAGAATAAGGAAATCGCGACTTTTAAGATTGCTCAAGAGCTCGGTGGCTTGGAGCTGCTCGACGCAAAGTACGAAAAACAGAATTTCTCTCGTCATAGCCATGAAGGCTACACCATCGGTGTGATTGAAAAAGGCGCGCAACAGTTCTTTCGTACTGGTGGCAACCACATCGCACCGCAAGACAGTATCATTCTTGTCAACGCCGACGAGGTGCATAATGGTCATTCAGCATCAGAAGGCGGTTGGGAATACAAAGCCATGTATCCCGTACCAGAGCAGTTTCAAACGCTTGGGGAAGAACTTGGCGCACCCAATGTCGCGCAGCCCTACTTCCCCCAACCTGTCGTTTACGATCCGGAACTAGCTAATCAACTGCGATTAGTGTTCGATACTCTAGAGAAGTCCGATAACCGCTTATTAAGAGAGACACTTGTCTACGGTACGTTGGTCAAACTTGCCAGTAAGCACAGTACACATCGAGCTCCTCTTCAAGATGCAACCAAAGCGCAAAAGCAAGTACATCTGGTCAAAGAGTTTCTTGAAGACTTTCCTCAAGCCGATGTCTCTTTAGAAGAACTGGCGAAATTAGCGGGATTAAGTCCTTTTCATTTGTTGCGTGAGTTTCAAAAGCAGTTTGGTTTCCCACCGCACGCATTTCAGATTCAACAGAGGCTCAGAATGGCGAAAAAACTGCTCAAGCTAGGACAAAAGATTTCCGACGTTGCTCAAGAGTGTGGCTTTCACGATCAAAGCCATTTGCATCGTCACTTTAAAAAAGCCATGGGCGTAACGCCTGGGCAGTACATCAAGCATTGTTAGCAATTTTGTACAAGGCAGCGTGCTGAGGTCAGCCTACCTTAACAGCATGTTTTTCTATTTAAGTTGAAGTTATGGATACTACTTTGCCAACTCATCAAGACTCAAAATCCTCACTCTTTTTACAAGGCACCATCGCAATGATGCCATTGAGCATTGCTGTATTGCCTTGGGGATTACTAGCCGGCTCATTTGCCATTGATACTGGCTTACACCCTTTGGAAGGTCAGGCGCTTTCCGCCATTCTGTTTGCAGGCTCCGCACAGCTCGTGGCCATGGGGATGATTAAAGCAGGCGCTGGCTTGACGACTATGTTGCTGACTACCTTTTTTATTACCTCTCGCCATTTTCTTTATAGCGTTTCGATGCGCAGTAAAATTTCGCCTTTGCCACTAAAATGGCGCCTTTCACTTGGCTTCTTACTCACGGATGAGCTATTTGCTATTGTCGGGCACCAATCCGATAAACAATTTGATCGATGGTACGCCCTTGGCGCTGGATTAAGCTTTTATCTCTTCTGGAACTTCGCAACGCTTGCTGGCATCGTTGCTGGCAGCTTGATACCTGAATTGAATGAACTCGGATTGGAATTTGCGGTTGCTGCCACCTTTATCGCGATTGTGGTGCCAACGATAAAAAGCATTCCCGTATTATGCAGTGTGTTGGTGGCATTAGTTAGCTCAGTGGCGCTGAACTACTACCAAGTGGAAGGGAGCTTGATGTTCGCGAGCATTCTCGCCATGTTAACGGGCTATTTTGTAGAACAATTTACGACGAAAGCTCCAAACATTGAGAATACACCGGAGGAGCGCCAATGATCTTTTTGTCTATCTTAGCCATGACCGCCTTGGTGTTCACCAGCCGTTATCTGTTCTTAGAACCGAAATTACCGCTTAGGTTGGGGGTAAGAACTCAGAAAGTATTGAGCTACGCAAGCCCTGCAGTACTCACCGCAATTTGGGCTCCAATTGTGTTTATGCCAGAGGGTGAACTTAGCGTCACATGGCAAAATCCTTTCCTATTGGCAGCTCTATTAGCCGCTGCGATTGCGTACCTCACCAAGAATGTCTTGCTCACCACCATAGTAAGTATGGTCGCGTTCTTATTGCTTCGAATTTGGTTGTAAGCTCACGACTAAGCAGCTACCCACTCAATCTCTAACAAGGTGATGTCTCCACACTTCAAACGCCCAAGGAAGACATCGCCTTGATGCACTTCTCCCACGCCCTTTGGTGTGCCTGTCATCACGACGTCGCCATCTTCTAGTGTTGTATAGCTCTTCAGCTCATCGAGAATATTCATTGGTGGGTAAAGCATCTGTTTAACGTGCCCTTTTTGAACATGAACACAGTTAATCAAAAGCTCTAAGTTGAGATCGTCTATATCGACACCTTTAAGAGAGTGGAATCGACTAAATACTGCTGAACCGTCAAACGCTTTGGCGCGCTCCCACGGTAGTCCTTTTTCTTTGAGGGTAGATTGTAAGCCGCGTTTGGTCAGATCTAAGCCGAGCCCAACCGCATTGTAATGACCATTTTTGATCAGAAAACAGATTTCTGCTTCGTAATGCAAAGGCTCTTGATGAAATGAGGTGAGTTTGGTTGAAACGGAAGTCGCCGGTTTATTAAACACGACCATTTGTTCTGGCATGGCATTATTAAGCTCTTGAATATGCTCAACGTAGTTACGTCCAACACACAGAACTTTACCAACTTTAACTTTCTTCTCTTCAACCTGAATGACGCTCATTGCTCTTCCCTGCAAAACAAAACGCACATGATAATCTAACTGCTTGAGTTACCCCCACTAGTTCCCGCTCTGGAATGTTAAAAACAAGACATTCAGCCCGTTTTGCTCTTGCACTCTTCAAGGCGAAACGCTCTTGTTTATCAAACACTAGATATGAAAAAAGCCAGCACGAAGCTGGCTTTTATAGTAACTAGGACAGGTTACTATTATAGGTAGTAACGAGCACCAAGTGCCCATTTGTCGTCTGTTTTACGATCGTTAGAATCGTTTAGGTCGAACTGGTAACCAGCGTAACCAACAAACTTAGAAGTGAAGTTGTATTCAGCTTGAACAGCCATTTCTTCACGATATGTCTCTTCAGCAAAGCTCTTAAGTTCTTTACCTTCAACCATTTCGTAGTTAACGCTTAGGTTAAGACTGCTTGGGAATGCGTATGCAATTAGAGCTTCGTATGCGTTACTCTCTGCCAATTTAACATTGTCGTTGTTACGCTTAAATGTGTTCATGTTTTCGTTAGATGCAAACACAGCCGCAACATAAAGGCCTTGACCGTAAGAGCCGTAAGCTGCAGAAACTAGGTGAGACTCAGCTGAAGCTTTACCTGTGTACTTGTTAGTATCAAGGTAGTCACCGCCATTGTACGTGTAACCGATTTTCGCGCCCATGATTGCGTAAGAAAGTGCAACTTGCATGCGGTCATCGTATTCAGCGCCGTCTTCTTTAGCACCTTGCCAACCTAGACCGAAGTTGATTGAACCAGCTTCACCTAGCTCGATTGCGTTGCGGTAAGAAAGCATCTTGTCCGCACGACCAGTACCTAGGTTACCGTGGTCATCGTAGATAAAGTCGTTCGCAAACGCGATTGGCATATCAGCAACACCAGCTACGTCGTAGTAAGGTGCCCATTGAGTACCACCAACTGCACGGCCGTATACGTCGTGAGTTAGACCTAGGTAGCCAAGACGAGTTGTGAAAGAGTTGTCGCCACCGTCTAGGTAGTTAAGAGCCCACTCACCACGAGCGTCAGCTGTGAAGCCGTTGCCTAGGTCTTGAGTTGCTGTGAAGTTGATACGTGGAGAGTTAGTACCTACATCTGTGTCGCCTTGCTCAGAACCGTTTAGGTTAACTGAAACGTGACCACCGATAGAGAAAGTAGTGCCGTCGTTGTTGTAAAGCTCCACTGCTACTGCTTGTGTACCAAATGTTGCTGCTGCGATCGCTGCTGCTAGGAATTTTTTGTTCATTATAAAATCCGTGTATTTATGCATTAGTTTATAAGTCAGTTTTATACAAAAGTGGATTGGGGCATCTCTTCCATCAATGTCGCGTCACTTTTGCTTAACAACTGCTAATCAATGTATTTCAGAAGTTCCCAAGAGCAGAGTGAAAAGATGTAATAAAAAAGAAAAATGGCAAACGTTTAGCTCGAATCAATACACAAATTTGGAAAACAACACCTAAAAACAGAAACATTTTGTTACATCTACGAAGAAACACCAAGCATAAGTTATTGTTAAACGGTCAGATAGTCTAATATTTAAGAAACCCAATGTTACATTTCGGGTAAAGAAATATGATTAGGAACTTTTTTAAAAACACACTGTCAATTAGGTAAGACAGAAACATCAAAAAAGATAAAAAGCCCTTTCCTCTTATTTTCATGAATAGGAGCGCATTCATGCATTTGAAATAAAAATGCAATGGAATCATAACTTAACAGAAATCTATCTTTCATTTTCGCGGTTTACCTTAAGCGTCATCGACACAAATCGAGCAAGTAAGCTCATCGATTACAACTAGGGTAATAAGAAAATGAAAAAGGCAGCACTAACTACTGCAGTTCTAACAGCATTGGTATCATCACCATCTTTCGCAGCAACAGTTTACAAAGACGACGGCACTGAATTAAAAGTTGGTGGTCGTGTTGAATTTCGTGGTGACTTCATCGGTTCAGACGGTGCGGAAATCGATGGCTCTATGGAAGATGCATCACGTGCACGTCTAAACCTAAAAGGTAAGACAGACATCGGTAACGGTCTTTCAGCTTTTGGTGTTTACGAAGCGGAACAAAAAACAGGTAAAAGCGAGTTTAAAAACCGTTACATGTACGCTGGTGTGAGTGCTGATGCAGGTGATTTTTCGGTAGGTCGCCAAGACATGGCTGCTGTTATCATCTCTGATATGACGGATATCACTGAGTTCTCAGGTGTTCAACAAGTTATTGATTCATCTTCTGATAAGCAAGACAGCGTATTCGCTTACCGTGGCGAATTTGATGCTCTACAAGTTCAAGCAACTTACCAAGCTAACTCTGGTGACAGCCAAGACAAATACGGCATCTCTGGCCTTTACTCTCTACCAATGGGTCTAGACCTAGGTCTTGCTTACTCTGGTGGCGATGTAGATAAAGATAACTCAGAAGACCAAATTCTTGGTGGTATCGCTTACTCTCTAGAAAACCTTTACCTTGCAGGTACATACTCACAAGGTGCACTAGACGATTCTGAAGACTTCACCGCTTACGAAATTGCAGCAAGCTACAAACTAGCAAGCAAGTTCACTGTTGTTGGTCTTTACACGTACCAAGAAAACGATCCAAATGGTGGCGCAAAATACGATGCTCTTGATGGTTTTGAGCTAGTCGGTTACTACAAGCTTAACAGCAACTTCCGTACTTACCTTTCTTACTACATGAACCAACTCGACGAAGAGAAGGATGCAGAAGGTAAAGTGATTCAAGGCGAAGACACACTACGTCTAGGCGTACGTTACGACTTCTAATAAAAACTTGTCCTAATAGCGAGTCTTTTGGCCGGCACTATTGTGTCGGCTTTTTTGATCGTATTAACTAACAAAGAACTTGCCCTCTTTTAATGCACCAAATCCCGAAGTTAGTGCATTTCCTCTAGTTTATCTTAAGCAATACCGATCTAGCCCTTTAAAATCAATAAATTAAAAGTTGGCACACTAGCTGCAATACTTAGATCGAGCAAATGCATGGCAGCGTTTGTGCTTCTCGTTCTTTGTACCTACTTCGGTAGGCACGTCCTTTGAATTGGTAATGTCGCCTCCCTCTGGGAGGCATTTTTTTATTGGCTACCCACAGATTAGGACGTATGATTCTGATAATTCTCTAAAACCGGAAATATCCAATTGAATCATCATCCTGTCCAAGGGGCATCTTGGATGCTTACCGCAGGTTTGGCATTCGCCATCGTCAATAGTTTTGCTCAAGTTGCGAGTATTCACTTTGGTGTGTCATCCACCACATTTGCACTCTTCCAGTACGCCATCGCATTTTTCGCTATCTTGCCTTACTTGCGAACCTTAGGTATCCGCCAATCTCTGCGCACGAATCATTTTGCTTGGCACGCATTACGTATCTTCTTAGCGGTTATTGGTATTCAACTTTGGTTGTGGGCGCTCGCTTACCCCGTCCCGATTTGGCAAGGTATTGCGTTGCTAATGACCTCCCCTCTTTTTGCTACCGTTGGTTCAGGCCTGATTCTTAAAGAGAAAGTGGGAGTCGCTCGTTGGATTGCGACACTAACGGGCTTTATTGGCGCGATGATCATCCTTGAGCCATGGTCAGACTCCTTCACATGGGCAACCTTGCTTCCTGTTGGCGCAGCGTTTTTCTGGGCTTCTTATTCTTTGATGGTGAAGAAACTATCAGTGAACGATCCTCCTTCCACTATGGTGGTCTATCTGCTTCTACTGATCACACCATTTAATATCCTGCTCGCCGTTCCTACTTTCGCGATGCCAGAAGGTTGGAGTATCTGGGGCATTTTGGTTGCTGCAGGTGTACTGACTGCTCTTGCACAGTGGGCGGTTGTTAAAGCTTATGCCGTAGCGGACGCCTCTTTTGTACAACCCTTTGACCATGCAAAGTTACCACTTAACGTGTTCGCTGGCTGGTTAGTGTTTAACTGGGTTCCACCGGGTCGACTATGGCTTGGTGCCGCAATCATTATCGGCTCGATTGCTTTCATTACTCATTGGGAAGCAAAAAAAGAAAGTAATTTGAAAGAAATATTTGGGTTTTGGGTTCTATATTTTCAGGAAAGGAAATGAGGAGCATCTTATGACACAGCCAATCAAAATTACATTGTATCGTTGGGCAGGCAGCTGGGGACCGTTTAAAGTAAACATCCCATGTGGCGAATGCACACTAACAAAAGACATTCTTGCAGATACGTTTGAGAACGAATTAGCAGACGTACCTGTAGAGCTTGAAGTGAAAGATTGGTTGTCTCACTGGTGGGAACCGTTGAAGCTTGGTGCTTGGCACGCCCCTATCCTAGTTGTTGAAGGCAAAGTCGTCAGCCAAGGGGAAGCGCTAAACAGAGGTGTGCTTGTCCAGTCTGTTATTGCTGAATGGACCAAACGAGACCAACTTCAAGGCAACATCGTTTACGGTAAAGCGACCTGCCCTTACTGTGTAAAAGCCAAAAAACTGCTTGATGAAGCGGGTGTGGAATACAAATACCATGACGTTGTAAAAGACAGTGCAGCACTTTATCGCATGATCCCAGAAGTAAAAGCGATCATCGGAGAGAAAACACCAGTCACTGTCCCACAAATTTGGTTAGATGGTCAGTACATCGGAGGCGCCGATAACTTGGAAAAGTGGTTAGCGGAAAAGGGATTGGATAGTGTGCCAGATAACGTGGTTGAGATCCCAAACCAAACAGCTTAGAGCTCCGAATTCAAAAACCGATACCTAGAATGCAAAAAGCCCCGACATGATGTCGGGGCTTTTCTTATTAATTCGCTAGCTTTTTCATAACGCGAGCAAACATAGAAGGCTTTTTCTTCTTCGCTTTACCGTAAAGCGCTTTGTGCATCGCATCTTTGGCAATCATTTGGCCAAAGTAAACACCACCAAGTTCGTAACCCATGACCTTCTCCTAAGAAGTAATTGACTGGTTTATGTTGTAATTTTACACCATAAAAACCACAAAACAAGACTTTAGTCACAATTATTTTGTAATTTACTTACAGAATTTTTATCCTAGCGAATCAGAACGATAATTAACGCTTAAGCTGTTGGTAGGTTTTACCTGCTGCTTTGTACGTGTCTTTTGGTTTGATCTCAAAGAAAGTCTCAAAGAACCAAGCTGCGAATTTGATCAGGTGATCACCTTCATTCATTACATGTTCAACGAATTCTTTCTCTTCACCCGATTCATCGGCTTGAACCGTGATGTGGTAGATACGTTTTTCGCCTTCTACTTCAGCAAGACCAAATTGACCAGTCAGTGATTCAGCCGCTTGCGCTACTTCCTCTTCCTCACACGCTTTTAATAGCTCTAGCGCTTGAGGCAGGTTTTCTTTTTGACAGATTTCTTTTAGCAGTGCTTCAAATTCGTTTTGTTGCATGATTTCACCTAACGATTAACGGGTGTTGTCGAACACTCACTTCCATAAGCCAAGTGTAGGTAACGACACAATAATTGGTTGCGCATTTTAGAGAGGAGCTTAAATGCTTGCAACCAGATTTAACTATGAACGTTCCGGTTGAACCAAGCCATTTGAAGGCGTACGAAACTGCCCGAGCAGCAAAACAACGTAAGAGATAACGGCGACTAAAACGTAGAACATACCTAATTGATGTTGAGTTGTTACCCAACTTTCAACGAGGTAACCACCAAACAAACCTGCCAAACACATCTGGATAGATCCTGACAAAGCAGACACAGCGCCGGCTTGCTGCTTGTGTGGAGACAATAAGAGGCTAATTGACACAGGAAAAGACATCCCCTGTGCAAAGCTCAAGCAAGTGAACGCCACCAATAACGACACAACGTTAAACGGCAAACAAAGTAACATAACGCCAGAAGCCGCGACGATGACAAAGCTCATCAGTAAAATCTGCTGTTCTTTATAACGTGAGTTGATGAAGTTGAGCACCAAACTGCCCATCAATAAGCCAGCCGAAGGCACGATCATTAGTGTTCCGTAATCAGCAGCGGTTAATCCAAGCTCTTGTTGCATCAAAAATGGATAAAGAGACAAGGTAACCAAAGCAGATAAGTAGCTAAGCCAGTTGTAGCTTGCGCTGCCAATCACTTGTTTATTGGTTAGTAATTCAAGGTAGTTCAGCATTACACGTTTTGGTTCAAAGCGTCGCTTGGGATACGGCAGTGTTTCATGCAACACAGCAAAGCCCAATGTAAAAATCGCTAACAGATAAACAAGCACGAACACAAAAACCGCATGCCAACTGATGTGATAGGCAATCCAACCACCAAACAAAGGAGCGACTATCGGCATCACGGACGCTGTGACTGATATGTAAGAAAGCGCTTTGGTTAACTGTGGCCCATCGTAACTATCACGCAAGACGGAGCGTCCAAGCACGGAGGCACTACCCGCCCCAAGTCCCTGCAACAAACGTCCGGCTTCAAGGGCAACAATATGATCAGCAAACACAATACAAATGACCGTACCAATCAAGTAGACGCTCTGCCCCAAGAGAAACACCGGTCTTCGTCCAATGGCATCCGATAAAGGCCCATAAAACAGCTGCGAAACACCGAAACCAACAAGGAAAAAAGTCACTAGGTTTTGAACGGTATGCTGTTGCAAAGCGAGGTCATGACTGATCAGAGGCAAAGAGGGAAGATAAATGCTGACGCCTACTTGACCAGTCGCGATGATCATCATCGCCAATAATAATGGTGTTTTACGCAATATACCCTCCTTACAACATGACAGTTTCACGACAGACAGTGTATATTTGTTACTCAAAGATGATAATCAACCAAAATGGAAAGGGATTATTTCCCCTGAGGATGGAATTGAATGGATTGGATACAGAGTGTTAATAGCTACATTCGCGTTGTTGAAGAAGGCAGTTTCAATGCAGCAGCACGTAAACTCAATACCACCAGCTCCGCCATCAGCAAACGTATCCAATGGTTGGAAGATAAGATCGGCGTCCAATTACTAAAACGAACGACGCGCTCCATTAGCCAAACCGAGGCAGGCGCTTTGTTTTACGAGCGCGCTAAAGTACAACTCGACTCTTGGCAGTCCGTACTCGACGAAACTCGTTCCGTTAACCAATCTCCTGCAGGGCTCCTAAAAATTGGCGCTACGCTCGCCGTCGGCTCTAAGTTCTTGGTGCATTACCTTGATGACTTTCTGGAAAAATACCCAGACATAAAGCTGCAATTGATTACAACCCTACCCGGTCAAATACCTGAACTCAGTTTAGATTTGTTCATCAGCCGAGAGTTAGAGCAATTGAATTCGCTTAGCTTTAAAGCAAGCCCTCTGTTCGAACACAAGGCCCAGTTTTATGCGGCCCCCAGTTACCTAGAGAAACATGGCACACCGCAAAGTGTTGAGGAACTGTCACAACATAACGTTTTGATTTGGGGTGAAAAGCCCGTAAGAGAAATCAAGACTAATCGTGGGAAACGCATTAGCCTTTCAGGGAATTTCGCCACCACCAACCCAGAAGCTCTGTTTCACGGCGCAAAACGTGGCATGGGCATCTTGCTATCAAACAACGTGATGATAAAAGAGGACCTGAGATCCGGAGCCTTAGTGCCGATTCTTCCAGACATCACAGCTGATGAAGCCACCGTCTATGCGTATTACCCTAAGCTCGATTACCAACACACTCGAACTCAACTCTTCTTGGACTACTTAAAGAGTCGCTTAGAAGAAGAAAAGCGCGCTTAATCTGATTACGCTTTGGTTGCAAAAGCACTGGGGAATCGCAAGAGTGCGTTGGTCTTTCTTGAGTGCTTTTGAGTGATAGATAAGAAGTTATCACTTTCCTCACTCTAAAAGAGCCAACGCACCAAATCATACTAAGAACAAGGTTCGCTGATATTTGATGACAAAAACCTTCAGCCTACTCACAAACCTACGAATTTCGGGATTTCAGCAACAAGAAGATGAAGTAGCTGCCACCGATAATAGAAACCAACGTGCCTGCCGCAAGCTGAGCGGGGAAAACTACCACTTGTCCTAACCAGTCGGCGAACAACATTAGTGCCGCACCAATCAAAAACGATAAGATGATCTGTTCTCGAACCAAGCGCGCACCAACCATCGCTGCAATATGTGGGGCCAGTAACCCGACAAAAGCAACCGGCCCCATGGTGGTTGTCACCATCGAACATAAAATCGCGACAATGCACAATAGAGCAACATAGGCGATGTTGATGTTCAACCCTCTTGCACTGGCAAACTGACGACCAGTAGCAATTAAAGTCACCCAACGGCTCAACAGTAAAGCAGCACCAATACAAACGGTTATCACGATAGCCATGATCGTTGCCGCATCAGGTTCAACACGATAAGTAGAGCCAGCTAACCACGCCAACAGGGTGTACTTCCCTTCCCCTACTCGCGTTAAAGAGAACTGCACTAAAGCCTCCAACACTGCGGTCAGCGAGATACCCGTCAGGATGAGAATCGAGGGTGCAAACTGATGCTTCTTACCAAGGAATAACAGCAAACACAGTGCAATAGCGCTGCCCAAAAACGCAATCCACGGGCTTAGTGAATGAATCGAGTATCCCATAAACAGGCTACTGAAAATCAATGCTAAAACAGCACCCGCCGATACACCGAGGATGTCTGGGCTCGCAAGTGGGTTATAAACCAAGCGTTGTAAAATCACACCAGCGACAGCAAGGCCCCCACCAGCAAATATCGCAGTTAACATCCTAGGCCAACGGATTGACCATTCAAACGCATCTGGAATTGTAAAGTAGCCCATATCAGAAGCCGGTTGTGACAATGTACTTAACGCCAACAAACCGAAGATCATGATGAACAACAAGAAATAAGCCAAAGATGAGATAGACTTTGGACCTTTCGGCATAGAGAAAAACATTTGATCTTGGGCAGACATTTGTTTGCGGGCAATAATGATCAAAGCTGGAGCTCCAATCACCGCGGTTGCCGTTCCTGTTGGAATCATATCCAAAGACCATTGAGCTAAGAATATTGCCAGACTGTCGGTCACACAGAGTAATAGTGCGCCTAACGCACAGCTTGCAATGAGTTCTGATTTCGCCTTTAAAAAGCCCAAGTGCCTCGCGATATTTGGGGCAATCAAACCAATAAAGCTGATAACACCCACCGAGGTAATCGACACTGAAACCAACCACACGCCGATTGCCATTAGCACGAAAAAGGTTGTACCTATGTTAAGGCCACGCGCAGCAGCTCCTTCCGTACCAATAGAAAGCAACGTCAAAACCCTCGGTGCCAACAGAAAAATAGCAGAGATTGGCAGTAACTTAGGCATTAACCAAAGCACTTGTTCCCAACCGTTTTGCCCAAGATCGCCAGCTCCCCATACAAACAGGTTTTGTGCGTACTGGTCGTTAAGTAAGATAATCGCGGTCGCAAATGCGCCTAACAGTAAGTTAACCGCCATACCGGCCAAAACAATTGGCAAGCCACTCATGTTTTTGATGCCAACAATGGAAACAATAAGCCCCATTGCAAGCAAAGCCCCGACCAGCGCAAACCAAACTGAATACTGAGCCACCAACATCGGCGCGACCACATTTAGAATGACCAGACCAAGCCATGCACCGGACGATGTACCTAAGGTAAGCGGAGACATCATGCGATTCTGTGTTAGCTGTTGAAACAGGCTACCTATAGTACCGAGTGTTCCACCAACCAAAATCGCCATTACCAAACGAGGTAAGTTTACATAGGCTAACGCCATCAACTCGAATGAATCATCGACCATTCGTTCGAACGAAGCGGTGTCACTAATCTGTGAGATTTGCCGGAACAACTCATCAACGGGACCAAATTCAGACTGACCTAGCCATAAATGAACAGAGGCGGCGAGCAATAACACCGCCCCCATCATCAAACCACTGAATCTCATTACTGCTCCGCTAGCGTCAACAACGATTGCGCCATGGCTTCAGCGTTATACAAAATCGACATCGCCCCGCCGTAGCTCCAACTTGCCGCTACTGGGCTAAATTGGCCATTACGCACGAAAGGCATACTCTTCCAGATTGGGGACTGATTTAATTTGTCTTGGTATGGGAAAGGTTCGAAGTAAAGCGCAATGCCATTCTTCACCTTCTTAAGCTCCGTCATACGCTTTTGACTGATACCCCACTGACTCGCAGGAAGATCCATTGCATTTTCAAAGCCTAACTGCTCAAGCGCATACTGCGGGATCGAGTTATCACCGTAAATGTACACCGAAGTGGTGCTGGCAAAACGGAATGAAGTAACTTTCGGTTTGTCACCTTGATACGCCTTGGCTAACTCAGCCTTTAGAACAGCAATACGCGCATCCATCTCAGCCAGTTTATTGTTCGCTTGTTCTTCTTTGCCAAGCAATTGAGCTATCTTCTTAAAGTTCTCGATAGCCGCCGCCGCGTTGCTATGCTGCTCACTATAAGTTTGATAATAAAATACTGGCGCAATTTCAGAGAGTCGCTCTTGCAGATCTTTCTGAGGCGAAGCAATAAGGATCACATCAGGGTTAAGCTTCTTAAGTGCAGAAAAGTTAGGCTCTGTTCGAGTACCAATATCCGCCACACCTTTTGGAATCGCAGGTTGCACAACCCAATCACTGTACCCTGCAATATCAGGCACCGCGACCGGTGTTACGCCTAGTTCGATCACTTGCTCAGCTATATCCCAGTTCAGTGCCGCCACTCTAACGGGTTGAGCTTTAATAGTCTTAACACCTTCACTATCTTCGACTTGGTAATCCGCCATCGCATTAAACGATAAAGTGCCAGCTAAAACAGACAGAGTGAGTTTTGTATTCAAATTTTTTGCTTTAGAAAAATGGGAAGCGATTGATTTTAAGCTCATATATTTGCCTACTTAATCTAAATTCGATATTTGTTCAAACGACAAAAGCAGCCGAATTAAGGCTGCTTTAGTAGTGATATTCCTAACCTAGTTAGAACTCATAGTTCACACTAAGCTCGACAGATTGCTCTGCACCGAACCAGCAGTTCGATTGGTCGTAACACGCGTAATACTCTTCGTTGAAAACATTGTTCACGGCTAGGTTCGCTGTTGCACCAGATAGCGTATCGCTAGCTGCCCCTAAGTCGTAACCTACAGACAAATCAACCACCGTGTAAGACGGAACTTTACCTTGTGTATTACTCGCATCCATTTGCATTTCGCCAACGTAACGAGCACCTACGCTGAATCGAGAGCCCGCTAGCATGCCGTTAAATACGTTGTAGTTTGCCCACATATTAGCCGTGTGTTCAGGTACATAAATTGGCGTCGTACCTTCTAAACCGTTGTTAGAGTCTTCAGTAATTTCCATGTCAACATACGTATATGCTGCAGTAATATCGAAGTTCTCGGTCGCGAACCAACGTCCTGATAGCTCTGCACCTTGCGATACCACTTCACCCACTTGGATTCTTGGGCCATAAACGTTGGTTGGGTCTGTCATCAACATGTCTTCTTTCACAATATGGAATAGAGAAACCGTTGCTTCTTTCGACATATCATCAGACAGGTATTTCACACCAATCTCTGCTTGCTGTGCTGTCTCTGGGTCAAACTCATTACCAGCCTTATCAACACCCGGCGCTGGTTCAAAGCTCGTCGCGTAACTAGCAAAAGGTGCTAACCCATTGTCAAACTGATACAGAGCCCCTAAGCGGTAAGTAAACTGTTTATGATCAGATTCATGCGCGTAGTAATCACTCTCTGATTTGTAATGGTCAAATCGTGCGCCAGCAATCAACACTAGTGCATCTAAACGGATTTGGTCTTGCAGGTAAAAGCCCAGTTGGCTTGATGTTGTGTCATCTAGATATTCACCCATTTTAGTTACATCGCTACGATCTAACAGATCATTGTTAGGGTTCAATGGATCAAAGCTATTAAAGCCACTGCCATTCGCAATGTAAGACGAGTAGTTAACATTACCGTCTAAGTCTTGGTAATCTAGACCAAGCAATAGATTGTGTTCGACAGACCCAACATTGATGATGCCGCTCAACTGGTTATCAATAACAAAGCCTTTGAAGCTTTCATCCGTTGAATACAAATAACGATCCAGCTGGTTCGGCGTGCTTGGGTCGTAACTCACATGATAAGTGTTCTCTTGGTATAGAGACGCATCGGTGTAACGAGCATTCTGTAAGAATGTCCATTTATCATTGAAGTCATGGTTAATCTTATAACCAACCATCAACACTTCACGTTCCAACGTATTCCAATTCTTATCACCCATCGAAACGGATGGATCGCTTACTTTCAGAACATCTAATGGCATTGCCGAGTTAATGCCCATTGAAGGATCTTTTTGGTAGTAAAGGTTAAAGTTAACTAATGTACTGTCAGTTGCTTGCCAATCCACTGAGGGAGCAATTAGGTATCGCTCTTCTTCTGCATTATCAACTTGGCTATCTTGTTTACGAGCAAGCGCGATCAAACGGTAAGAAAAATCACTGTCGCCAAACTGACCAGTGGTATCGATAGAAGCTTCCTGTAAATTACGTGATCCCGTCGCAACGCCAACCTTAGTAGATTGCTCTGTTTGCGGGGCTTTCGCGATCATATTCACCATACCACCCGGTGGCATTGCACCATAAAGTACAGAAGTTGGTCCTTTAAAGATCTCGACTTGCTGCATTGCAATCGGGTCAATCTGTGGTTGTAGGTTCCAACCATTTAAGAATTGAAGCGAAAGACCATCGTAGTAGTTAACGTTGTTGGTCGCAAAACCACGGATAGAGTACGAATCAAACATGGCTACCGAACTACCACGGTTTTCAGTTACAACACCCGGTGCATAACGAAGGGCTTGATTCAAAGATTGAACACCTCGTTGCTCTAACTGTTCTTCATCAATAACGGTAATACCTTGAGGCGTTTCTTCTGGCTCAAGCGCCGACTTAGTTGCAGTATTACGATAAGCTTTTCCTAAAACAGTGATAGTTTCTATGTTCGAATCTGTCGCTGTAACAGCTTCTTCTGCTAAAGCCTGCGTGGAAAATGCAGTCAACAACGCAACTGCCAGTGATGAATACTTAAAACGAACGTGAGTGGTCATGATTCCCTCGGTACCAATGCTTAACTTAAATAGTAATAAATCTCATTTGCATTGTATGTATCTATAAAAGGGATAATTAACAATTTGGTGCAAATTCCAAAAGAACTTGGCCAATTTTGAGAAGAGTTAGGTCAATTGATGATTAAAAATACAATTAACCTTATTGGTTGAGAGGCTTTGTAGGGAGTACGCAGAAAGAAGATATGACTACGATTTAATAATAGGCACCCAGTATTCCATGACGGCATCTGCGGCATTAGATTTATAGGCTGACGGGTACACTTCAAGTTCGTAACCGTCGACACCTCGATAACCAGATTTAGGCAACCAATTAAGTACGAACCAACTCAGAGTGTATCGAAGATTCTCAATCGGGCCACAGTGTTTAACCACTGCATAGGTTTGTTTAGGAACGGATAAGACCTCTAATTTATCAGAGATAATGCTTGGCAATTGAGGGATTGAGATTTCGTCTTTAAGTTCGACCCCAGCCCAATAGCGGATATTAGTACCATCAAAACTCGATCGAGTAAGGTCGACAACGCCAATAAATTGAAAGGCATTCTCATCAGGAAGCGACACTTCTCCTTCTAAACGCGACCACAGTTGCGGGACTTTCTGGGCAAAATCTTGCGTCAGTGAAAACAAACCACTGATTTCCGAGGTAATCCCCTTAACCAAGAAAGGCTCTCTTTCGTCGATACGCACATTAACAAAACTTAGCGCGCCCTTTTCTTCAGCGCTTACCGTTTCAGACACTTGTATCGGCTTTCTTAGCCCTACTCTTTTTCCCGCTTTTCTGTACTGACTAGGGCTTGAACCAAACATCTGCTTAAACGAACGACTAAAACTAATTTCTGAATTGAATCCGAGTCCAAGGGCGATATCGATCACTCGCTCTTTGCTGTCCAACAATTCTTCAGCCGCTTGGCTTAACTTAAGTTCTCTCACGTAGTTTGCAACAGTCAGCCCGGTTTCAGCCTGAAACACCCTTTGCAATTGCCATCGTGACCAGCAACTCTGCTTCGCAATATCCTCTAATGATAGTGTCGAGCTGAGGTTCGCATGGATATAAGCCAAAACGCGGCTGATACGGTCAAATGCAGGTGTGTTCATAGTCAAGCAATCAAATTCTCGGTAGTGGTCATAACGTATTAGATGTCAGAGATACTTTTATCATTTAAAGGCGCTTTTATCACTTAAAAATGGCTAAAGTGCACCCAATTCATCCTTAGCTCTCATTGAAATTTCTCCGAGGAGATGCCCCATTTTGTATGGTTATCATCGATAAGGTTCGCTATGATAACGCAATTAATTCTCATTTAATGGTTTAAGATGCTTTCCCAGCTGCACAATGTTTTCACTCGTCGGAGAGCCCCTTCTCTACACCAAAAAATCTTCGCTTACTCTAAACAAATTACGCCTTATCTTAGTGGAAGTTATGGTTCTCTGAGCAGCAAAAGTATCGCTATTACGAATGATAATAGCCATATCGAAATCAAGCGCGTATACGATGGCCTTGCAAAGAGTCAACCTGAAGCGGGTAAAGCCTACTGGTTAACACGAACTTGGGACCTAGTATGCTGGCAACCTGTCTATGTCACCTTTGTTTCAATATACGGCCTTCATTCGCTGCCCGATATCAAGAATATTGGTCAATTTAGGTATAAAGAGTTCGTCACAGGATACCGTTTCTTCAATGGTGACCATCAGCACGGCACACCAGAAGAGTTAATCCCACACGCTGGTAAAGCCATACTTGAACTCACTGAGTTTTTCCGCGAGCAGATTAGTGAGTGGACACGCATCCGCCCGGGCTTTACCAACCATTTACTCGCGGATCTATTATTGGGTTGTTTAATCAAACTGCAACAGCACGAGCAAAGCCTGACCAATGAGTATATAACCGAGCAAGCGAAACTATGGTTAGCGGCATGCCAACTGCCAGATAGTCATTTAGCCAGCCTCAAAATCGACGATACTTCGGGAATGCTTAAGCTCGTTAGGGTCAGCTGCTGCTTAGTCTATAAGTGTGACTCTGGGAAATATTGTGACGATTGTCCTAGGCATCCAGACAACAAGAAGAGCGCTTAACACCACCATCTAATTTCAAAGGCCAGTAAAGGTGCATTTGCTTTTATCAAGTGACTTTGTTGGTCGAGGCATTACTGACATGTTTCAACTTTCAAACATCAAAGTCGTTCGTGATGAGCGAACCATTCTCTCAATTGACGAGCTTTCCATTCCAACGAATGAACTCACCGTGATTCTTGGTCACAACGGTTCAGGAAAATCGACATTGGTTAACTTGCTCTCAGGGCAAATGGCACCGGACCACGGTACGGTAGAGTTAAATGGTGCTTCTCTCTCCTCTTTAAAAAGCAGAAACCTAGCCAAGAAGATCGCGTATCTACCGCAAAAGCTCCCAGCTTCTGCAGGCTTAACGGTAGAAGAGTTGGTTCGTCTAGGGCGTTTTCCTTGGCGAGGCACATTTGGTCTTTGGAACTCAGAAGATCAATCCATTATCCAACAAGCGATGGAAAGAACGGGCGTTGCTGAATTCTCGCAGGCACTAGCGGACGATTTGTCCGGTGGTGAACGCCAGCGAGCTTGGGTATCTATGTTGCTTGCTCAGCAGTCACCAGTATTAATCCTCGATGAGCCAACGTCAGCACTGGATGTTCATCACCAATTTCAACTGATGAGTTTGCTGTCTGAACTGAACAAAAAAGAAGATGTGGGTGTGATTGTCATCTTGCATGACTTGAACCTCGCACTGCGCTACGCGACACACATCGTTGCTTTAAAAAGAGGTCATATCGCATTTGAAGGAAGCGCTGATAAGTTACTCGACGAACAAGCGCTGTCTGCACTGTATGAATCTCCTATCCGACTGATCGACCATCCTGTACCAGCCAACACCGCAGCAAGTGAGAAAGTCGCCGTCGTCTGTGAATAGCTTAGGAAACTCTCATAAAAGACGACATAGCGCAGTCTCTAGTATCTAGTCACTACCAAGGAGACTGCCACTTTTGTGAGAGGTTGATTCAGTCCTTGCTAACCCATTAGTTGAAAAATGCCTTTCTTAAGCAATCAGAGTTTGAAAAATCACGTGAAGTAAACAATAGTTAACGTGATGCATATCGATTAAATGAGAAAAGATCGTGTAACAAAACCAACATAAACACGATATGGCAAAACACAACGTCGGGTGAAATATTCAATGGATCATGAACAAAACAGTATCCAATTGCTTGATGAGATTCTAAAACTTAACGGTAGTGCATTACTCGATAGAGTAACGCTGGAGCTCCATCAACAGTTTCAAAGCTACTGCACATGTGTAGTGGAAATAGCGCACCTACAGCACTGTGCCGTAACACTTTCCAATTCAAGTGGTGGCACCATTGCTGACAGCATGTGTTATGGATTAGAGGGCACACCTTGCGAAAAGGTGGCACAAGACATCGGTGAGATTATTTTCTATCAAGATGAGGTCTACCGTCTCTACCCTAAAGACCAGCTATTCCAAGATGCTGGCATTCAAGCTTACATCGGCCTTCCACTGAAAACACACAATGGGGAAGTGCTTGGTATCTTACTTTCGACCTTTCCTCGCGCCATCAATGAGCAAGAGGCAAAGGAAATCATCTTCTATCACCGTTTCTTGTCCAACGTGATCATCCACAGCTTAAGAGAGAAGTGGATCAGTGAACGTTCAGACAAACTGCTTAATCAACTGAGTTATGAAGTCTCCCATGACAACCTCACTGGTTTGCTCAATCGCAGTTGTTTGGCAGACACGCTAGAAACACTCACACAACAAGCTACGCGTCCTTTTAGCCTCGCCTATTTGGATATCGATAATTTCAAATCAATTAACGACATTAACGGTAACTACATTGGCGACCAAATTATCAAATTCACCGCAAATGCGATTCAGCAGAGCTTAACGTCACCAAATAACGCGTTCCGTGTTGCAGGAGACGAGTTTGCCTTCATCACTTATGACGAAGACCCTGTCGCGGTTTGTCAGGAAATTCTAGATAAGATTGAAGCGGGTTATTCAGACAAATCCAACCGTATTTCCTTTACGGTCAGCATTGGTATTGCTCGTGCTCCTGTTCATATGCTCAACAGCGACGACCTAATTCTCAATGCCAGCCTAGCGCTCAAAGACTGTAAAAAGCACCGAGATACACGCATACAACACTACGACACCCATTTAAGTGCGCTCTATCATCGCCAAACACAGTTGATTGAAGCACTGCGCGAACAACTGCGTTTGAGTATCGATGAAAACGAAGAGCTATACGTCGTCGTTCAACCGATTGTGGACATCACCAGTGACCGCTGGGATTACTTTGAAATCCTAGCGCGATGGAACAGCAGCGTTTACGGCAGTGTCTCTCCCGTAGAGTTTATTGAAGCAGCCGAACAATCCGGGTTGATCATAGAGCTAGGCGAACGAATTGTTGAACTGGCTTGCCGTGCGAAACAAGATCTTGAACGACAGCTTGGCTACAACGTGAAGCTTTCTATTAACTGTTCTGCACACGAACTGGTCGATTCAAACCGTTACATGAACTTTTTAACGCGTATTTTGGAGAAATACGACCACCAAGCGACTGACTTTGTTATTGAGCTCACCGAAACGGTTTTGTTGTCACAAAGTGGCCGCGAACAGATGGTTCTGAACTCACTTCGTTATCTCGGGTTTAAAGTTGCACTGGATGATTTCGGTACGGGTTATTCTAGTCTGAACTACATCCATAACTACCCTATCGACAGCATTAAAATTGATGCCACCTTTGTGAGAAATATGTTGGCGAACACCACGTCAGAACAAGTGGTGCTGCTCATTGCTCAATTAGCACAACTGTTAGAAGTCGATTTGATTGCGGAAGGGGTTGAAGACGACAGAGCCTTACAGAAACTGATAGAGATGGGGTGCCACCACATCCAAGGCTACTTCTATTCGAGGCCACACAACGTCAATGAACTGATAAGTATCATCAACGAAAAACAAGTGAAAAGCGCATAAAAAAGACCAAACAATGTTTGGTCTTTTTTGTATTTTATAAAACTGCTTTTTCTTTGTCTTTCAGCAGTTTGTCCATCTCGTCTCGATTAGCGACAAAGCTCGCCATTTCCTTCTTCGGCACTGAACTCGCCATAGGAATGTTGGCACGCATTGCGTTCACCGGACGACCGTATTCGATCAACTCGTAGTGAAGGTGCGGACCTGTCACACGCCCTGTTTTACCAGATAGACCAATACGTTGACCACGAGAAACCTTTTGGCCTTTCTTCACGAGGATCTTGCTAAGGTGCAAGTAACGCGTTTTGTACTTGCTACCGTGCTCGATCACCACGTAGTTGCCCGCATATGGGTGTTTACGCGTCATGATAACAGTACCGTCACCGGTCGCTTCTACTGGTGTACCAATAGGCACAGCCCAGTCCGTACCGTTGTGCGGTGCAACACGCCCTGTTACAGGGTGAAGACGTGTCGGATTAAAGCCAGAGCTGATACGCCAGCTACGGCTGACAGGATAACGTTGGAAGGCACGCTGTAGGCTCTCGCCTTTCGCGTTATAGAATTGACCGTCGGTATGAAGATAAGCGGTAACTTCACGACCACGGTTATAAATTTTGATTGCTTCTATTTCGTTCTTGCCAGTTGGTACGCCATCAATGCTTTGAGATCGGCGAACCACTTCAAATCGGTCACCAGCACGTAAATCTTTACCGAAGTTCACTTGCTCTTTTAGCAGGTTAACCACTTGGCTGATTTCAGCGGAGCTCAAGCCTAAGCGATTTGCGGATGACGAGAAACTGCCTCGAATCACACCAACCAATGGCTCTTGTTGCCACACACCAGGAATTGAGATGTCTGAGAAATCGTAGCTGCCATCGTCATTACGGTGGTAAACCACTTTATCGGCAATGGAGAACTGAAGCTCCATCTTTTGTAGCTCGCCTGTCGATTCATCACGCCAGAAACGCAATGTATTGCCAGGTTTCAGGGTATCAAGAGCAAGGAAGTTCAAATCCGTTTCCATCACTTTCATCAACGAGCTGTAGCCGAAGCCCAGTTGGCTAAAAATGGTACTCAGGTTATCACCTGCTTGGATTTGGTATTCAAAATTGGGTGGAGTGACAACTTCTGCTGTTGTCGCATCAAGAATATTTTCGACAACCTGCGATTCTGGCAGGTTCAATGCGATGGTTTTGGTAAGGGAAGACTCTTTGAGAGAGTTGGAAACACCAATCGCAACTAATACTGGCAAGGAGTACAACAGTAGCGCTTTACGACTTGTCAGATTCGGCAACCGTCTTGTTGTAATTTCATTTGTAGACACGGGAATTACTATCTCCTTTATAACAAGGCTCATAGCTTATGCATTCCCGCATAAGAAATCACTATGAAATTACGAGATCTAGCGCAGAAAACACTTATTTTTTACAGAAGACAAAAAAATTCATTACTGTTGCATATGTAGGTTATTACCTACACGTTTAAGCGTCGCTGAATTCAATTGATTTGGTTGTTCTGCCATCGCTTGATCTTCGCCATGTTGAAGATAAGAAAGCGAAATTTGCGTATCACTCTCCCACTTCAAAGAAGACATCTGAATTCGGTCACCAATGAAAACACTGTTCAATAGCACAACTCGGCTTGGCACAGCATCAAATTTGAACAAACCGATGTAATAAAACGCCCCTGAACCTTGTGTCGTCACAATCACTGGCGCGACAATCCAAGGGGTTTCATTGATGTCGCGTTGAGCAATAAACTCGGTAGGAACTAGCACTTCACCTCTGGTGCCACCTGCGTCGTATTGACCTTTTAGGAAGCTGTTCTCTTTATCCCAATCTTCTAGAAACGTTACCGCACCTTGCTCAGGAACTTGAACCGTCCACGGATTTCGTGACTGAATCCCCAGAACTTCGGCCACGATAGGATTAGATTGTGCCTGCGCTTGAGGAAACTTCGCCATAATCTCTTCATTGGACAGACTAAATCGATAAATGCCCGCAATGATCACCACAGCTAACAGGACGATTGGGATCAGTAGAATGAGAGGGATAGGTAGGATTCTCTTACGAGCCATGAAGACTTCCTTGTGTTCTTGTTCTCTTAATTATGTTCGGAGTATATACCAATTCACCCGTGAAGACCTCAACGCCTACTCGTTCGATTTGACTCAAGTGTTTCAAAATTAAACTAAACTGTTTGGTGGGCAACCAATAGGTAATAACGATGACAAAAATCACCCACACATGCGAGTGTGCCTGTGGCTTAGTCCAACTTCGTTGCACGGCGGAGCCCATTCGCACTTCTATCTGTCACTGCTTCGAATGCCAAAAGCGAACTGGCAGCGTGTTCGGCGTTCAAGCTCGATTCAACAAAGACCAAGTCATCCTCGATGGTGAGGTCACCAGTTACATTCGAATTGCTGATTCAGGCAATCAAGTTCAATACGAGTTTTGCCCTGCGTGCGGCACGACCATGCGCTTACTCTTATCGGACGCACCAGATTACGCCGTGATTCCGATGGGTTTGTTTAACAATAAAGAATTTGCAGAACCAACGGTCTCTATTTACGAACAACGAAAACACGGCTGGGTAAGCTTTGATTGCACCATGGAACACATCGGTTAAGCAGAAACAGCCCCAATCTGAAAAATTACTTAGCACTCAACCTATCTACTTTCGATATGCTTATTTACTCTCGATGCGAACAAATCATTCAACAAAAGTTGAGACTTTATTGAGAATGATCAACCGCGTAATAGCAGAAGTACTTTCGTTCCGCGCCACGAGCGCTATAATCTGCTCCTAACATTTGGTGAGGTTTTATTGTGATTTCCAGACTTCCTCGTTGGGTGGAATATGGCGCGTTTTTGCTTGCTCTTCTCGCAGGCTGCGTCAATGCCGTGGGTCTTCTCGGCTTTCAACATCAAGCGATAACGCATCTTTCCGGAACCGTAACTCAGCTAGGGAACAGCTTACTAACAGGTGTGGACTCAACCATCCACCTGCTCTTTATTGTATTCAGCTTTTTAATTGGCTCTGCGTTTAGCGGATTCTTTATTGAAAGTAGCGCTCTTAAACTTGGCCGCCGTTACGGTGTTGCACTTTGTATTGAAGGCAGCTTGCTACTGTTGAGCTTAGGCTTTTTGGTACAAGGCAATGTATATGGTCAGTACCTTGCTTCTGCTGCATGCGGTTTGCAGAACGCGATGATAACCACTTTCAGTGGCGCTGTGGTACGAACAACGCACATGACCGGCATCATTACCGACCTAGGTATTATGATTGGAGAGAGCTTACGTGGTCGTCAATTTGACCGACGTAAAGCCAAGCTGTTCATCTTTATCTTTTTAGGTTTCTTGTTAGGTGGTACTGCTGGTGCGGCATTGTTTAACGTTTATGAACTGTATGCGTTGGCCTTCCCTGCACTTCTCGCATTTGTTATTGCCATCGCATATTGGTGCTACTTGTACCTACTCAATCGCAATCAAACAGCCTAAATGTAATACGACGGTTTAAGCATTCGACTTAAGCCGTCACTCTTTTACTCTCTCACCTATCTCTTTCTGCTTTAAACGAATCCCTTCGATTGCTCTGATTCAGCTATTTGTTCTTTAATCCCTTAAAAGTTGTGCCACTACTGGGAGAAAACACCGCTTTCGCCTTGAGATCCGAATCACATTTGCTAGGCTTTTTATTGCTTTGGTCACACTGTGCCGTTTAACAAGCTGCTCAGAGGGGCTTGCGTGCTACAATTTTCTAACACAAGCAACAAATTCATATACAAGATTCTGGTTTTGATTCAATTGACCGAAAAAACGGCTGAATAACTAGATGTATTTAATGAATAGTATTGCAAAGGATACAGTTTGCGGGTAATCTCCGCACACTGTGATTAAATACGGATGTTTAGTGAATATTTATGTCATGGAATATGGCGAGTATTGACTAGTAGTAACACGAGACAAAAAATGCATAACAACACCAATGCTGCTGAAGCGCCTAAGGGCAACTTTTGGATGTTCTTCATCCCATCCCTGATCGGTCTTCTACTTTTCATGGCTCCAATCTCTTACGATGGCGGCCTGACAATCCCTGTTGCGGTAATGGCAAAAGTCATTCCTGCGGTTCTTGGCGATACCTTAATTGCGATCGTGACCGCTATTGTTGCTTTCATGGCTATAGCTTCTGTTTTGTGCAAAATTTTCAAGCCAGCAGCAATCCTACGTAATGGTTTCTTGAACGGCCTATTTAATCCTTCTCCACTTTGGTTAATGGTTCGCCTAATTGGTGGCGCAGCTGTACTGATGACTTTCTTCCAAGTGGGCCCAAAAGCGATTTGGGAAGAAAACACTGGTGGCCTTGTGCTTACTGGTCTTCTACCAACACTGTTTGCGGTATTTATTTTTGCAGGCTTATTACTGCCTCTACTTCTTAACTTCGGTCTACTAGAACTGTTCGGTGCACTTCTAAGTAAAGTAATGCGCCCTGTATTCAACCTTCCTGGCCGTAGTGCTATCGACTGTATGGCTTCATGGTTGGGCGATGGTAGTGTTGGTATCCTGCTAACCAGTAAACAGTATGAAAACAACTTCTACACCCAGCGTGAAGCAGCGGTTGTAGGTACGACGTTCTCTGCGGTATCTATTACGTTCAGCTTGGTGGTACTTGCTCAGGTTCAATTAGAGCACCTATTCCTGCCTTTCTACGGCGCAATCTGTTTGGCAGGTGTTATCGCAGCGATCATCATTCCTCGCCTTCCACCATTGAGCCTAAAGAAAGACCGCTACATGGACGGCAGTGAGCCTAAGAAAGACGCAGACGCAGTACCTGCAGGTCACACAACTTTCTCTTGGGGTATGGATCTCGCACTAAAACGTGCTGGTCAAGTAACTTCAGTACGCTCAGTATTTAAAGAAGGCGTACACAACGCAATCGACATGGTCTTTGGCGTACTGCCAGTGGTTATGGGTCTTGGTACTGTTGCGCTGATCATTGCTGAATACACATCGGTATTCGAAATCCTAGGTCAGCCATTTATCCCTTACCTAGAATTGCTACAAATCCCTGAAGCAGCGGCAGCATCTCAAACTATCGTAGTTGGCTTTGCGGACATGTTCATCCCAGCGATCCTAGCGGCATCAATCGACAACGAGATGACTCGCTTCGTGATTGCAGCTATGTCAGTTACTCAGCTTATCTACATGTCAGAAGTGGGCGCACTGCTTCTAGGTAGTAAGATTCCAGTAAACATCGTAGAACTGTTCGTTATCTTCATTCTACGTACGCTGATTACGCTACCAGTTATTGCCGGTATAGCTCATTTAATTTTCTAAAATCATACATCTTACAAAGGCTCCGCTCTGTCGGGGCCTTTTTTGTATCTGCTGACTCGTTTTGCAATTTCCCGCCTGTTTTGTCACATCTCCCCTTATGTATTCAGCTTTCGAATAGCCTCACTTTAAACACATAAGTTATAAATATAACTTTAAATTCATTGATTTAAATTGCAGAAAACCAACAACTCAGACTTGTTTCTATAAGGCTCAATGATACTATTCTTATGTTTTTAACAGTTTGATGACGAAGTTCAACAAATTAGATCAATCTCACAACTTTATAAAACAAGCGGCTTTTTGTTCTCGTTTCGCCAACAAAAGTCGTAATTAGCCTTCAGGTTTCTGATAAATCTGTCGATAACAAAAATAACAAACACAATAATGTGTTCACTTCTGCCGAATGTGCCCGATAAAAAAGAGGTGCAAGCAGGGTAAACCAGCCGGGAGACTCGAGAGGGAAAAGTATGAAATTCAGACATAAGGTTGTCACCGCCTCTTCTATTTTATTGCTTGTGACTGTGGCATTGCTGTCGACACAACAAGTGATGACTATTCGTTCACAGATCGAAGAAAACATCGACACCAGTGTGAGTGAGATCCTATCCAGTGTGGGGAACACGGTAGAATCCGAAATGAACGCTAAAAAAGAACTCGCTCAATCCATGACTGAGATTCTTGAAATTAACCCAAGCGACCACGATTACGTGAAAGAAGTGCTAGAGAAGCCAATGCCAAAATCAAGCTTCTTGGCCATCGGTTATGCTTACGACAGCAACGGATTCGTGATTGAAAACGATGACGGTTGGGAAGCCGGCCCTGATTACGATCCTCGTGTTCGCCCTTGGTTTGTATCAGCAAAAGCAGAAAACAAACTTGTTGTCACCGACCCTTACGTGGATGTGTCTTCTAAGAAAGTGATCATCTCTATCGGTACACCAGTGCGTGAAGCTGGCCAGTTCTTAGCAGCCATGTTCTACGATATGGAGCTAACCACCCTTTCTGACTTGGTCAACCAAGTAAACCTATTCGATGCTGGCTACTTGTTCCTAGTGACTGCGGATGGCACAACCATTGCGCACCCAGAAGCAAAATACAACGGCGAGAAGCTATCAAACTACCTACCGCAAGTATCACTAACGTCTGGCGCTCAGCACATCGAGATGAATGGCGACAAATATATGGTCAGCCTAACGCACATCGCGAGCGAGAACTGGTATGTGGGCGCGGTTGTAGACGAGAGCATTGCTTATGCTGCGGTAGGTAAGCTGCGTAATAGCGCAATCATCTACTCATTGATTGCCGTTATTGCCTCTATCATCGCGCTGACTATCCTTATCCGTACCTTGATGCGCCCTCTTGATGAGCTAAACACAGCGATCCAAGCTGTAGCATCAGGCAAAGGCGATTTGACACAGCGTTTGGATACCAATACCGATCAAGAATTCTCTGAGCTCGCGAAAGGTTTTAATACCTTTATGGAGAACTTGCAGCATCAAATCATCGAATCGAAGAGCATTTCTGATCAGATCCTAAGTGGTACGCAAATCACCGCTGAAGGCGCTCGTGATTCGGCTTCTGCGATTCAAACTCAGCTGCAAGAACTTGAACAGCTCGCAACCGCAATGCACGAGATGTCAGTGACTGCGACAGAAGTTGCGAACAACGCACAAGGCGCGGCAAGTGCAGCGAAAGAAGCAGACGATGCAACGGTGCAAGGTTCTTCTATCGTGAATGAGTCTACAGAGACGATTAACCTGCTTTCAGACAGCATCGATCAAGCAGTTGAGGAAGTGCAAGGTCTTGAGTCAGCAACGGCAAACATCGAAACGATTCTAAAAGTAATCAACGACATCGCAGACCAAACCAACCTACTGGCACTGAACGCAGCAATCGAAGCAGCACGTGCAGGTGAATCGGGTCGCGGCTTTGCAGTCGTAGCGGATGAAGTTCGTACTCTGGCGCAACGTACTCAAGAATCCACGACCGAAATCCGCAGCATGATTGAACAGCTTCAATCTGGCGCCTCTTCTGTGGCTAGTGCTATGCACCAAAGTAAAGGCAGCGCAGTAGAAGCGGTAGAGAAAGCAGAACACGCCAACGACGCCCTGCAACGTATTCGCGATGCGATCCAACGTATCTCTGATATGAACTTGCAGATCGCATCAGCAGCAGAAGAACAAAGCTTGGTAGCGGAGGAAATCAACAACAACACGGTTAACATTAAAGATCTGTCGACCCAAGTTGCTGATTCAGCGAACCGCACCAACGATGCAATGCAAGCCCAACATGAAGATGTTCGTAAGCAAGACGAGATCCTAAACCGCTTTACGGTCTAACTTCTCCTCTTTAACCCAGAACAAATTTCATCACCCAACAAGTAAAACAGCGAGCCAAAGTGCTCGCTGTTTTTTGTTTGCTTACAAGACCACATGTATATAGCGATCTTTCGAGCGCTTGTAATAAAAGTCATCCACTTTTAGGTAGGTAAAATTGCCAATCTGAATATAGGTGCTACGTGGTGGAATGTGTTTGTAATGGTAGTAGTGATGCTTCGGTCGCTTGTGCTTCACCACCACAACCTTTTTGTGTTTATGCTTATGTTTGTGCTTATGATGATGGTGGTGATGTCCGTGATGATGTCCGTGTTTGTGGTGATGTTTAGGGTGTGCCATTGCTTCAGCACTGAACATCCCCAAAGAAAGCATCATTCCAACGACTGTGAAAGAAAATCGCTTCGACACTCGGTTCCCCTTTACTTTATAACTTGTTAGTCATCATAAAGAGAGTGGTCGCAAGCCATGTCAACCTGTGGCGAGACAGTTTCACCTCAAGGTCAAATATCATCACGATTTATCAGGCAACGGTCAGGCCATACACGCCGTTGATGCAGCACTAACAATTCTGCACAAAAAAGCCGCTTGACCAGTTATGGGCAAGCGGCTTTCTAGATTCAATTTGTGTGTTCGTAAAGTCGATTTATACCGCTTGAGCGAACAGCAAGAAACAACCGAATAGGAAGATCATGCTCATACCCATCGCACCGCCACCAGCTTCGTACACGCTGTTGTCTTCTACAGGTACACGACGCACTTTCATGGTCATCGATAGTGGAACAAACACCGCTAGGAATACAAGGATGATACCTGCGTAGCTAAGGATCGCTAAGAAGTGCTCTGGAGCAAATACCGCGCCAAGCAACGGCAGAATAAACGTCGTCACGAATACCACTGGCTTACTTGCTTTTAGAAGGTCTGCATTTTGGTCGTAAAGCGCCATCGCCACACCCAAGAAAGACGTCAGCAGTGCCAAACCAGTAAACATAGACAGAATGAACTCAAGACCTGTGTACTGCTGACCAAGAACAGAGATCAACTCAGACACGTTTGAGAACTGGATAAGTTCGTGTGGTGGCAAGTTACCCACTACTGCAAACAACCACAGTAGGTAACACACAAGAGGGATCGTCGAGCCAACAATGATCATGTTGCGCAGTTGGGTTTTGCTCGCTTCTTTGTTGTAAGTCACCAAAGAAGGAATCACGACCATGAAGCCAAAGCTTGTGAACAGAACTGAACTTTGCTTGATCAGTGCCATTTTGTCTGCGTTCACGACTTCACTCAGACCTTCAAACGACACGTTTGGCGCAAGAGAAAATAGTGTAAGAACAAGCGCGACAATCATACCGATGAATAAGCCACGGTTTAGCTTATCAACCACACCGGTACCCGCCGATACAATTAGACCAACCAAAACGGTAAAGCCAACTTGGCTAGAAATAGTAGAAAGTGGTAGGCCCATTGACGCAGTCACTTTTTGTACCAAGTCACCAGCACCGATGATGTACGCCATTAAAAGACAAACAAGCAGCGCGTACAAAAGACCGTTAGTAACAAACTGACCGCCTTTACCAAGGGTTTCACGAGCAATCGCGTTCATGCTAACGCCACCACCTACTTTACAGCTTGCTTCCAATAGAAGAAGTGCAGCGTAAGTTGTACCCGCCCAGATGAACAGCATAAGAAGAGTGCCCCAAAGGAGGCCGAATTGAGCAAGCACCATTGGTATAGCAAGCATACCAGCGCCAAGAGCAGTACCTGCAACGATCAGGGAGCTGCCGACAAGTTTTAGGTTCACGGTTAATACCTCTAAATTTAATCCGTTTTGTTTTGACTTATCCTGCTTTTGGTTCGAAGCACGATCTACGGAAACGCCCTACTTTGCAGCCAATGAATTCGATGCTAAACACCAATTCAGGATGCAAGAAGCCTAGACTCAAGACGGATCTATCCTGTCTGAGTACATTGGGGATGTAGGGAATCATTTCCGGGCAGAGTTCGATTAACGGAATGTCTCACTTTGGGTTCGAAGCAAAATCAGCACATCCATTTTCGTCAATCCCATTCTCTGCTGAATGGATTTGGTTCGAAAGGATTGTAAGGCATAAATAGGACGATTGAAAAGCAAAAGCTCCATCTTATAGCCATATATTTTAACAACTATCAGTTGATGCAACAGATATGTTGTAAAACCGCCGATTATTTAGCCTTTTGTTGTTATAAAGCTTAAGAAGTGAGCTATGACGCTCAATTTTTGAGGTGTACATGAAAATGTACACTTTGTTGAGAGGTGTTAGAAACCCGGAACATAGCCTAGATTCAGCAATATCGTTATTATTCGCTCCGTACCGACACGTTTCGGTTCACATACCTCTAAACACTGATTTACGGTTCGAAAATATAGGTAAATGAGTGTTCCGAATGCTGGGTTTGGTTCCCCAGCATTTGCATCCTTTCTTTAAATTCCTTCGGTGCTTTTATTTGACACAATTGGCTTTGTGGGATTTCGCTCGTTCATGTTGTTACAGCTCTCCATACTTTACAGTTATCCATGCTTTACAACGAGCAACGCTTTCAACCGATCACATTTCCTTGTCAAGTGCGTCAATGATGTAAGTGAGTGCTGCAACACCCATATCTGCCACTAAGCGCTCTATCAGGCTCAAATTCTCATAGGTTTGATTCAGCTCAGTCTGGTCAAGATCGCATCGATGCAAAAACAGCTCTTTATACTTCATCAACCTTTTCTGTGATTCTCGGGTTAACCATGTCATATCCAAGCGACTATCACGGCTGCGATTGCGAATTTCATCAAGCAATTGTTCTAAAACGCGTTGCATTTTGCGAATGCCTACTTCACCAGAAATTGATTTATAAAGCTGATATTTTTCCATTTTCTGAAACTGACTGAAATTTAGTAATTTTTTTGTGGAACGTCATTCTTATCGCTATATCAACTTGGGTAAATACGAGGTGGTTAAACTGGTCCGGATATTGCGTGCTTCAGGACAAAACTGTCCTTTAAGGAGCGCCTATGCATGTAGACCCACTGATTGAAGTACTGATTGCTCGACGCAAAGAGAGAGGTATGTCGCGTGAGCAAATGGCAAAAGTCGCAGGGATGAGCGAAAAGACTTACCAAAGAATTGAGAGAGGCGAATCGGATTTAAAACTCTCCCAATATCGCTCCATTCTGCGGGCTCTCAACCTAACAGATTTGGATGTCGCCCTCGATGCTAGAGGGGTCGGTAACATTTCTGCAAGCGATGTTGCCTCAGCAGCGAGATTACTGTCACCAGAGGCACAATCCATGCTGACTAAGCTGATCTTCTTGGTGTTAGAACAGAAAGCCAACGAAAGCAAAAGCTCAACGAGAACATAAAGTCGTGCCCTAGACTCCTCAGTCAAACAAAGTTATGGTGAGCTAAACTTAAAGATTAGAGCTTCGGTACTCCAACCATGGGGGAATGCATTATGAGAAGCATCTGGGTCATGATCACCGCCATTCTCTGCTTGCTAGGGGCAACAAGCCTGTCTGCACAGCCGCAAGTGAAGCCCGCAGTAAAGCCGATCACGCAACCGGGTAACAAACACGATTTGCGTCCTGTGAATCGCCCTCATAGGCCAATCAAGCCGCCCCACTATAATCGGCCACCTTATTACCGTCCGCCCTACTACAGACCACCCTATTACCACCGACCACCTTATGTCGTTAGGCCACCTCGCTATCATTCGTCGTTTATCTATGTGAGACCGGGGTATTGGTATCCACCTTATCGTGGACGTTATTACTATTATCATAGCGATCTCGTAGGCATAGCGACCTTCGCCATCTTTGCCGGCATCACCTATGCAATCGTTCAAGACTCGTATTACCGCAGGAATGGAGACCGCTATGATTACGTCCGTTACCCGCCAAGTGGTAACTACACGATTGTGAATGGAAACACCATCACTACGTCCTCCTCAACGTCGTCAAACTATGCGCCATCGTCGTCAGGGAAAGTTGTGTCTTCTTCGCCAAGTTCGAACGCGCCGCGAGTCACCCACGTTGTTCCGGCGACCAAACCTGAGCCTAGCCCTTACAAGCTTGGAGAGATCGTAGATTCACTGCCTCACACGAAAGAAACGGTCGTCGTCGACGGACAGAGCTATTTCAAATACAAAAATACTTGGTTTGCGCCACTCAGGGCCGAACGTAAGTTTGTTGTGGTGGAATCCCCGTTGTAGTGCTTTATGTCTCATCCAAAACGAACTAAACCCGCACGCTGCGGGTTTATGTTTGTTCGTAGATTGTCGTTTGAGTTACTCGCTTCTCAATAGAGCGCTTCGAACTCTGGAATCCTCGCCTTACCTCTCAGTAATAAGAAGTTCAAGAATCTGCTTGTCGACGTAGTGAGTATCTTCTCTTCATCCACATTGTGTTTCTCCAGCAAAGCAATTGCCAAGTCTAACTTGGAGATCTCTTCACAGAAGTGAGCATCCGACCCTGTGCTGAAGTAAACGCCAATCTCTTTGCCGAGCTCGACAATGCGATCACAACGAGAATCACTGCCCTTGCGGCTTTTGCCTGTCAAAGATGTATTGTTAACTTCAATTGCAACATCATGTTCTTTGGCACAGCGCAACACTTGCTCCATATCAAATGGATAATTTGGGTTACCTAAGTGACCAAGAACATCCACTCTGCCGCTTTTAATCGCATTGATCAGGGCCGCAGTATGCTCAGCTTCGGTCGCGGGCTTGAAAACGGGCTCATGGAAACTCGCAATCACCCAGTCAAGATGTTGGTCAGAGGACGGTGGTAAGTCTATCTCCCCTTTAACATTCAGCGTGTTGGCTTCTACGCCACGGAGAATACCTACATCGTGTAAAAAGCGGGGCAAAATTCTTTGATTGTTGAAATACCAGTAGTGAGGGGCTCCTGGCATCTCGGGAGCATGATCGGTGGTACAAAGAAGTTTTAGCCCCTTATTCTTAGCAGACGATGCGTTCTCTAAAATGGTGCTGTAAGCGTGTCCACTGGCAATAGTATGGGTGTGGCTATCAATCACGATATCCATGGTGACCTCCTGAGATTGTGGACGAACTATCGAATTTCGAACGAACCGTTTTGATTGAGGAACAACGATAAATCTGCAGGAATCGAATGATTCAATACTTTATCAACGTTGACCGCATCTGAACGCAAGTAGAACTCCAAGGCGGCTTCTGGGTCTGTGCCACCACGAATCTTACGATTGACTAAACGCTCTTGTAGAAACTCCGCTTGAGTATCAATAAACACCGTAAAATCGGCCAAGCGATGCAGCTCTTTCCATACTGGTTCATCTAGTAACAACCAGTTGCCCTCGACGACGACAATATTGCGGTTAACCTGAATGGCATCATCAACCGGATCATGTAAGTTGCGGTCGTAGTAAGGCCATTTGCTGTCTTTCACTTTAAGCTGTTTCAGCTTATCGATAAGCTCAGTGAGATTGAACGTCTCGTAAGAGCCTTTAATGCTGCGCAGAGGAACAATTTCACCATTACGTTCAATGGTGTTGCTGTCGAGGATTTCGTTCGGGTAGTGAAAACCATCAAAAGGCAGAACCTGAAGTGGCTCTTGGTTATCATCTTGTTCAGAGAGGTATTCCCAGAACGCAGCAAGGGTGGACTTACCGCTGCCCGGAGGGGCACACAAGAACACGACAATACGTTCCTGTTTCTCATGATATAGGCGGGTAAATTTTTCGATAAGAGGTTGATGGATTCGCTTTACGTCTGCATCGGGAAAGGTAGCTTCGGTTTCAAAACCACTGACGTTTAAATTCACTTTCATGGTGAACCCTTATTGATTGATCTCCCCTTCGATTCTTTCTATCAACATTTCACACGACAGCTTCAACACTGTTTTGATGAGAGATTCGTATCTCATTTGCGAAAAGGACTCAAACGAAGAGAACTTAAGCTGATTGATCGACTCAAGATAAAAGCTGTCTTGCTGAGAAGAGAGTACCGCTTGGTTTTTGATGAAGTCATAAATCACGTCATCCGCGAATTCGACTTTCTCCGGTTGGCTAACCACATACTCCAACACCTGATCGTACAACCCGATATCGGCGTAAGTTTCCAAAGAGATTTTGCCCATCGCAAACATCAGCTTCGATACCACATCGGTCGTCACCAACGGACCATCTTCTTTCAATAAAGGATCCACAGCATACTCCTTCACTAGATCGTCTTGGACGAACACGCTCGGAAGTAATGCTTTTAACTTGAGGTTAATTATTTTGTTAGAAACCTGAAGAAACGCCGTGGCATTTTCGCACTCGTCCAGTTTCTCCAGTAGTTCGTCTTCACGTGACAACGTATTATGACCTCTCCATTATGTGGCAGCGCAAAGGCTACCACACAAATTCGTTGCAACTAAACCGTTAAGCTCACGTCATAAAACTCAAGTAACGCTTTTTCTGCATGTGCGTTCCACACATAGTTATTCGCGTTCAAAATTGCGTCTAATTCGGCGAAGAACGGGTCTTGGTCTGCCAACGATAAGAAATCATCAATCGCGGTCAATGGCAGGTCAATGTGTGGGTAAATCAACTTCTTACCACCCGGGATATCCAACTGATTCAAAATCGTATGTGGCGCAGCTTGCAGACCACCAACGTGCGTAATCATGAACGATGGATTGATCTTACCTTGTGAAGACAAGTCGATAGATTCAACCATATCGCCAGTCGAGCCACCAGATGTGCCCACAATGTGCGTTGATTCGTAATGCACGTTGTAGAAGTTAAACGGTACTTTGAATTTTTTATCGGTAGGGCCTGCGAAGAAGTTCAAGCAACCATCGTTACCCAACAGCTCATCGGCTTGTTCTAGCACCTGCGATACCGCTGCATACACCATCACGTCGTCGTAGCCTTTGCCATCGTTCAGCGCTTTCAGATAAGTCACAGGGTCATCGACTTGAGCTGTGTTCACGTAATAAAGTTCAACGCCCTGCTCTTTTGCTTTCTCAACCGGAATTAAGCACTCTGCTCGGTCCAAACGTGCGGCGTCGATGTCTGTTACCACAATCAACTTTGGCTTCACCGGACCATTAATCGCGTAGTCAATCGCGCCAATCCCCATAGGGCCAGCACACGCTAGTAGCGCTAATGCTCCGCCCTCTTTGATGCCCATATCGTGCTCGTACACGTATTGCGTAGTGTGGTAACTCGCATGGTAAGCACCGATGATGCATGACATTGGTTCAGCCAAAGACGCATCTGCAAAGTAGTCACCGTGGTAAGGCAGCACACAGCCTAAATCGATAGCGATTTTAGGTATGATGGAATACGTTGCGTTGCCACCAAAGGTTTCGTAGCTGTAACCCGCAGAGTAACCACTAGGCAAACCCATTGCTGGTTGCAGTACAAAGTAATCGCCTGCTTTGTATTGGTCTTTTAGGTTCTCACCGACTTCAACAATCACACCTGCGTATTCATGACCCGTCATCACTGGCACTTCATCAATGTTCTCAGGGACGCGTTTGTGTTTGCTACCCAACAATGCTGCTTTGTAAGTGGATAGGCAAATGCTGTTTGAAATGTTTTTAACCAGAAGTTCATCGGCTGAAATACTTGGCAAATCAAAGGTTCTTAGTTGAACGTCTTTCTCGCCACAGATAACCGCTGCCGTTGTTTGTACCATGATTTCTCTCCTAAATGGGGTGGTAGGTGCCACCCCATACTGCATTGTTAGGCTGGTTGCTCAGTCGCGACCGCTTGTTGCTTAATCGTATCCATCAGCTCATTGAGCGCTGGGTCATTGAGGAAGTTCTTAATCGTTACCACTGGCAAGCCTGTTGCTTTGATGGCTCGACTTTCTAAGCTTTCGTGCGTCACGACAATATCGGCTTCACTTGGGACTTTTTCGATAGCGAAGTTCTTCACTTCAATATCAATCCCGGCTTGAACTAGCTTGCGTTTGAAGGTTGAAGCCCCCATCGCACTTGAGCCCATACCCGCATCACAAGCGAATGCGACAAATGAAATTGGTTTGTTGACTTCTTGTGTTGCTGCAGCAACTGGTTTGATTGCGCCTTCCGCTTTCATGTCTTTCATATCAGAGACTGATTGTTCAAACTCGTCTCCTTTGTCTTCGGCTTTGCTCATCTTCAGAATCGCACTTGCGACAAGGAAGGAAACAATCGTTGCAGTTGTGACACCTGCGATGGTCGCTAGGAAGCTGCCTTTCGGTGTTAGTGCTAGGTAAGAGAAGATTGAGCCTGGACTTGGACCTGCTACCAAACCTGCATCAAGTAGGTTGAAGGTTGCGATACCTGTCGCGGCACCCGCAATCATCGCCAAGATCATGATTGGCTTCATTAACACGTACGGGAAGTACAGCTCATGAATACCACCGAAGAAGTGAATGATAATGGCACTTGGCGCAGAACGTTTAGACAGACCTTGACCAAACTTCGCGTAAGCCAGCAGCATACCAAGACCCGGACCTGGGTTAGATGCCACCATAAAGAAGATAGATTTGCCTGTTTCAGCGGCCGCCTGCAGACCTAGTGGGTAATAAATACCTTGGTCAATAGCGTTGTTTAGGAACAGCACTTTCGCAGGCTCGTTGATGATCGCAAGCAGAGGAAGGAATCCCGTTGCCACCAAGGCTTCGATGCCTGATTTCACAAACAAGTTTGCCGCTGTTACTGCTGGGCCAACAATCTCGTAGGCGAACAGACACAGGATCATGCCCACAATACCTAGTGAGAAGTTGTTCACCACCATCTCAAAACCAGAAGGAATACGGTGTTGGATTCGCTTATCCATTTGCACCACAACCCAAGCACTGAGTGGGCCCATGATCATTGCGCCAACAAACATTGGGATGTCCGCACCAACGATAACCCCCATGGTACCGATGGCACCGGCTACCGCGCCGCGTTTATCACCAACAATTTGACCGCCGGTATAACCGATTAACAGTGGTAATAAGTAAGTGATCATTGGACCAACAAGTTCCCCAAACGCTTCGTTTGGCATCCAACCTGTTGGGATAAAGAGTGCAGTAATAAAGCCCCAAGCGATGAAGGCTCCGATATTTGGCAGCACCATGGCGGTCAAATGCCCCCCGAATGCTTGCACATTGGCTCGCATGTTTGCTTTCACGTTATGTTCCTTTTAGTATGCTTTTATTATGTCTAGCACTTGTTCCTTAGATGAAGCTTGTGCCAGTTTTGCAATGTTCTCTTCGTCCACAAACATCTCGCTCAGCGCTTGAATCACCTCAATGTGGGTATCAGAGTCTTTTGCAGCTAGGGTAATTAGAATGTTGGCAGGACCAAGGTCCGAACCAAAATCAACTGGTGAAGGGAAAATATGAATGCCCAAGCCCGTTTTTAGGACACCGGTTTCTGGGCGAGCATGTGGCATCGCCAGTCCAGGGCACAACACATAGTAAGGACCATTTTCTTCGGTCGATTGGATGATGGCATCCGCGTATTGCTGAGAAACGTAACCTTTGTCTTCTAGGTATTGCGTTGTCTTTTTAACTGCGTCTTGCCATTGGTAAGCGCGGTCATTAATAACATCTACTAGTTCGTGGTCGATTAATTCATACAGCATTTTTAAACCCTATCAACAGTTCGGTATCGATGGGTTAATTATCAATAAGAGTCGTAGAACCGCGCAAGCACGCCTCTTTTGTGCAACAAATCACAATTAAATGGCTGTCAATTTGTTTTAATGAACATAGCTCAAAAATAGACAAAGAAAGTTAGCAACAAATTTTCTTTCAGCAACATGTCAATAGGCATAATTTGAACCTCCGCACCTATCCAAACATTTCTAGAAATTCGCAATAGTTTATCTCGATCACATTACGACTATTGACTCGCTATTTATCGTGATTAAATTCAAACTTCATTTTCCACTAATTCGGCGCTAGTGAGTTTCAAACAGGGATAATCATCACACTTGTTTGCTAAAAGAAATCGAAACGTTGCTTAGTTTCAGCATAGAGCGAACAGAAGGTCGGAAGAGAAAAGACACAAAAAACCCGCCGAGTGGCGGGTTTAAAATGAAATGCGTAATATCGCGCTTACGACTTATGACGTTTTGCCACCAGCGTAAACTTGTAGTCAGTCGATTTGAAGTAGTTGCGGCTGTATTCAAACACCACATCCCCTTGTAAGAAACCACGCGTGCGCTTTTCGATAATCGGCTCAGCCGGATCAATATCTAGCAGCTCTGCAATGTCTTGCGGTGGCAGTACTGGGATGATTTCTTGCTCACTGCGATCAATCACCATGCCCTTCTCTTTCTCGATAAAGTGGTACTTAGAACCTTGCATCACTTGATAGGTGAGATCAGGGAACATGTCTGTCGGTAGCCAAGTTTCTTCTACCGTGATTGGGTTGTCATCTAGGTAACGAACACGTTTCACGTAAAAGACTTTGTCATCTTCATTAATGTTCAGTGCATCCGCCATCGTGAGCGATGCTTTAGTGATCTCGAACGCGACCACATCACTGTGCGTGACTGCATTTAGGTGCGCCCACTTCTCTGCAAAGCTGGTCTGTTGGTAAATGTCGTAGTTAACCTTGTTCTCTTTCACATAGGTACCACTACCCTGCACACTTTCCAGTTCGCCATTTTCAATCAGCAGTTTTAACGCTTGGCGAACCGTGACTCGGCTACAAGAAAATTCTTCGCGTAACTGAGCTTCGGTAGGAAGAGCGGTTCCTACTTTGTATTCGCCATCGCTGATCTTCTCGCGAATCGCATCCGCAATCTGGCGATACATTGGCAGTCTTGCCATGTTTACCTCTATAAAAACAATACAAATGACCATTCAAGTGAACTTGTTTGAGACAACTCAAGAACCGAGCACACTGGAGTGAACTATCATTGCAAGAAAGACTTGGTTTATGAGCTCTATAATACGAATTCAGGTCAACATGACAAGCACTTGTTCGCATATCGGCATACAAAAACAAGCCAAAACAATACAACAATAATACATACTTTAATTCAACTGCGATCCTGATCACGGATCATTTGTATTTAAAAGGTATTATTCACATCATTGTTGAATGCACAACAATGTCGAATGTGACAATGGGACAAAAGTTATGAAATTAACCTCTCTTACAAACCCATCGCTGATAAACCTACAAACGACGTTCGAAAGTCGTGACGCAGCGATTCGTGCACTTGCCGACCAGCTAGACCAGCAAGGCAAACTGCATAACAAGGAAGAATACCTACAAGCAGTGTTTGCTCGTGAAGAGCAAGGCCCGACGGCGCTAGGCGAAGGCTTAGCAGTACCGCACGGTAAGACAGATGCAGTAAAAGAGGCGGCGTTTGCCGTAGCCACACTAAAACAAGACTTAAAGTGGCAAGGTCTGGATGAAGACGAAGACGTAAACCTGATCTTCCTAATCGCAATTCCAAATGCGGAAGCAGGTTCAACACACATGCACTTGTTGACCGAACTGACCACAACGCTAGTGGATGACGATGTTCGTGAAGCAGTGCTAAATGCTACAAATGTAGAACAAATTTTCGCTTTGCTTGATGGTCAGGCAGAGCAAGAAGAAAAACAAGTCCAATTAGATACAAATGCACCAACCATCGTTTGTGTGACGGCTTGCCCTGCGGGTATTGCGCACACTTACATGGCAGCAGAATACCTAGAGAAGACAGGTAAGAAGCTGGGTTACAACGTGCATGTTGAAAAGCAAGGCGCAAACGGGATTGAAGATCGTCTAACTGCTGAACAGCTCAACAGTGCAACAGCGGTCGTTTTCGCGGCTGAAGTGGCAATCAAAGAGTTAGAGCGTTTTGACGGTATTCCTCGTGTAGAAGTGCCAGTTGCTGAGCCGATCAAACACTCTGAGCGCATTCTTAACGAAGCAGTTGAAGCAGGTAAAGCAGGTCGAAGTGCAGGCGCTGCAGTTGCAACCAACGACAAACCGAAGAAGCTACCACTTAAAACTGAACTAAAACAAGCACTGCTATCAGGTATCTCTTACGCGGTTCCTCTTATCGTTGCTGGCGGTACCGTACTTGCTGTTGCCGTGCTATTGGCACAAATGTTCAACCTACAAGATTTGTATGCAGAAGAAGGCTCTTGGCTGTGGATGTACCGCAAGCTAGGTGGTGGTCTACTGGGTACATTGATGGTTCCTGTACTGGCGGCATACACCGCTTACTCATTGGCAGATAAACCAGCGCTTGGTCCAGGCTTTGCCGCAGGTATCGCCGCGAACCTTATCGGCTCTGGCTTCCTTGGTGGTGTTGTCGGCGGTTTGATTGCTGGTTACGTCATGCGTTGGGTAAAAGAGAACATACGTTTGAACCCAGCGTTCAACGGCTTCTTAACCTTCTACTTATACCCGGTTATCGGTACTTTGGTTGCTGGCTCATTGATGCTGTTCGTTATCGGTAAACCTGTTGCTTGGCTAAACCAAGGTTTGACAGACTGGCTAAACGGCATGTCTGGTACCAACGCCCTACTTCTAGGCGCAGTAATTGGTTTATTCGTATCGTTTGACCTTGGTGGTCCAGTCAACAAAGCCGCTTACGCATTCTGTCTGGGTGCAATGGCGAACGGTGTTTACGGTCCATACGCTATCTTCGGCTCAGTGAAAATGGTCTCTGCGTTCACAGTAACGGCTTCAACCATGCTTGCACCTCGCCTGTTCAAAGATTTTGAAATCGAAACAGGTAAATCAACTTGGTTGCTTGGTCTAGCGGGCATCACTGAAGGTGCGATTCCGATGGCTATCGAAGACCCAATCCGCGTTATTGGCTCATTCCTACTTGGATCGGTCGTAACAGGCGCAATGGTAGGTGCTGCTGGCGTAGGTCTATCGACTCCAGGTGCAGGTATCTTCTCAATCTTCCTACTACACGATGCAGGTCTAGGCGCATTCACGGCTGCGGCAATCTGGTTTGGCGCTGCGCTGATTGGTGCAACTATCTCGACCATCACTCTCATCATGTGGCGAGCACACGCAGTAAAAAAGGGCAAATTTGTCACTGAGGCTGCCGCTCAACATTAATTCGAATCATTCATAGATTCGCTCAACACAAACTTTGGGCGTGGGATTTCTGCGCCCTAAATATTCGTCGGCAAGCATAAACGCCGCAAAAACGAATAGAAAGCAATCAAATTTAAAACAAATTAACGGCAATTATTGCCTAAGACGGTAAAAGTTATGACTACATCTCGCGTTCATATTACTCCTCACATGCACTGGGATCGTGAATGGTACTTCACTACAGAAGAGTCTCGCATTCTGCTAGTGAACAACATGGAAGAAATCATGACTCGTCTGGAAAACGATCCAGACTACAAATACTACGTTCTAGACGGTCAAACCGCAGTTCTAGAAGATTACTTCGCAATCAAGCCAGAAAACAAAGAGCGCGTACGTGAGCTAGTACAAGCAGGCAAACTGATTGTTGGCCCTTGGTACTCTCAAACGGATACGATGCAAGTATCTGGTGAATCTATCGTACGTAACATGCTTTACGGATTGCGCGACTGTCTAGCGCTAGGCGAGCCAATGAAGATTGGTTACCTACCAGATTCATTCTCTATGAGCTCTCAGCTACCAGCTATCTACAACGGTTTTGGCATCAATCGCGCAATGTTCTGGCGTGGTTGTTCAGAGCGTCACGGCACAGATAAAACCGAGTTTTTGTGGCAATCAAACGATGGCAGCGAAGTCTCTGCGCAAGTACTGCCACTGGGCTACGCGATTGGTAAATACCTACCGCAAGACGAAGAAGGTCTGCGCGCGCGTCTAGATAAATACTTCCCAGTGCTAGAAAAACCGTCGGTAACAAAAGACATCTTACTACCAAACGGTCACGACCAAATGCCTATCCAAAAAGACATCTTCGAGGTGATGGATAAGCTACGTGAAATCTACCCAGACAAAGAATTCAAAATGAGCCGCTTTGAAGAAGTGTTCGAGCGTATTGAAGCCGAGCGCGATCAGCTTGATACCATCAAAGGCGAGTTCAACGACGGTAAATACATGCGTGTTCACCGTACTATTTCTTCAACGCGTATGGACATCAAACTGATCCACGCAGAAGTAGAAAACAAGATCGTAAACATTCTTGAGCCATTAGCGTCTATCGCATGGACACTGGGCTTTGAATACCACCACGGTCTAATCGAGAAGATGTGGAAAGAGAGCATGAAGAACCACGCTCACGACTCGATTGGCTGCTGCTGTTCAGACAAAGTACACGCAGAGATCTTGAACCGTTACATCCTTGCTGACGACATGGCGACCAACCTGATCAACTTCTACAAACGTAAGATTGTTGACCACATGCCTGCACGCGAAGGTTGCGACAAGCTAGCACTATTCAACCTATCGCCATACGCTCGTGAAGAAGTGGTAAACACCACCATCACTATCCGTGCAGAACAGTTCAACCTGTTTGATAAAAACGGCACGCCAGTTGAATACTTCATCCAAGATCAACGCGTAATCGACCCAGGTAAGATTGACCGTCAAATCGTTCACTACGGTAACTACGACCCGTTCATCGAGTACGACATTCAAATCAAACACACTGTGCCAGCGATGGGCTTCACTACCCTACACATTCAAGCGAATGAGAAAGGCACACAAAAAGTGGCTGAGCAGAAAGAGTTCCTTCTTGAGAACGAATTCTACCGCATCAACGTCAACGCAAACGGCACTCTGAACATCTTCGACAAAGAGACAGAGCACCTTTACGAACAAGCGCTGCGCATTGAAGACGGCTCTGACGATGGTGATGAATACGACTACTCACCTTCTCGTAAAGAGTGGCTACTGTACTCAGACGAATTCGATGCAGAAGTGAATGTGAAGCACGAAGGTTTCCAATCTGTGGCAACCATCAAGCTGCGCATGAACTTGCCAGAGAACCTACAACAACGTGAAGAGCGCACAGGTCAAAACGGTTACCTAGACGTGAACTGCCAAGTGGTTCTAAAACAAGGTACACGCCGTATTGAAGTTCGCATGGAGCTGGACAACCAAGCTGACGACCACCGCGTTCGCGTATTAGTACCAACACCGTTTGTGTCTGAAACCGTAGTAGCAGATAACCAGTTCGGTTTGATCACTCGCCCAACGAACGATCTAGAAATGGCGAACTGGGAAGCAGACGGCTGGAAAGAAGCACCAGTGCCGGTTTACCAACTAATGAACTTTGCTGCGGTTGAAAACGCACAAGGTGGTATGGCGCTAATGAGCAACGGTCTGCGTGAGTTTGAAGTGATTTCAAGCCAAGGCAATGAAGAGCGTGACACATTCGCCCTAACCCTTCTGCGTGGTATTGGCGTATTGGGTAAAGAAGAGTTGTTGCTTCGTCCGGGTCGTCCATCTGGTATCAAGATCCCGACGCCAGATTCACAAGTACGCGGCAAGATCGTTTGTGAGTTCGCACTGTTTGGTTTCGCGGGCAACCACATCGAAGCAAACGTAATGGCAGCGGCGCGTGACAACGTGACTCCAATCCAGTGCTACAACAAGCTCCCTTACAACGCGATGAAGCTGAACGTAGGCGAGCAAAATTTACCGCTAACGCACAGCTTGCTAAACAAATCGCTAGAAGGCGCGGTACTGAGCGTACTGAAGAAGGCGGAAGACGAGGATGCACTCATCCTGCGCGTCTACAACCCATCAGAGAGCGAAGTGATTAACGACACAGTGGCGTTTACTTCAGAAGTCACGTCATGGAAAGAAACTCAGCTAGACGAGAAAGTCCTACTAAATGAAGTGGACACTGCATCGTTCGGCACGCTGAAGCCGTGTCAGGTTAAGTCTTTCCAAGTGAAGTTCTAATCCGGTTCTCGGGATAAGGCCATCGACTAGATAGCCCGTCCAAACCGACTCAGGCTTGCTCTCATCGTGGAGCAAGCCTCTCCTCTTCTTTCGTTCCAATCAAGAGAATATCGCCATGCAACACGCTCTATTCAAACTGGACAATGTGATTCAAAACTACGCTTGGGGCAGCCACACCTCGATTCATGATTTATTCGGCATCGACAATCCAGCAAACGAGCCACAAGCAGAAATCTGGATGGGTGCTCATCCAAACGGCTGTTCAAAGCTTGCTGACACCAAACAGCTGCTGTCAGAAGTCATCAACCAAAACAAAACGCAATCGCTGGGTGATTACACCGCTGCACGTTTTGGTGAACTGCCATTCCTATTTAAAGTGCTTGCCGCTGAAACACCGCTGTCTATCCAAGTACACCCTAGTAAGCACAAAGCGGAAATTGGCTTTGCTCGTGAAAACGAACAAGGCATCCCGCTTAATGCTGCAAACCGTAACTACAAAGATCCAAACCATAAGCCGGAGTTGGTTTATGCGCTGACGTTTTACAAAGCGATGAACGGCTTCCGCCCAATTGAACAGATCTTATCTCTGTTTGAGCAAGCGAACATCACTGCTCTAGAGACTGAAATCAACGCACTGAAAGCCACACCAAACAGTGAAGGTCTTAAAGTGTTCTTCTCTGCAATTATGTCGTTAGAAGGCGAGCGCAAACAACAGGCTTTGAATGAGCTATACGCAAGCTTAGAGCGCCCTGCGAAAACTACTATGGCACGAGAAGCTTACGGTTATATTCAGGACTTCCGTCAGCATTACGCGGACGATATTGGTCTGTTTTCGCCATTGATGTTGAACACGATTGAACTCGCTCCGGGCGAAGCAATGTTCCTTCATGCTGAAACGCCACACGCATACGTCCAAGGAACAGGTTTGGAGATCATGGCGAACTCAGACAACGTACTGCGCGCTGGCTTAACACCTAAGTACATCGACGTTCCTGAGCTTATCGACAACACCATCTTCAACGCGATTGACCCAGAACAAATCAAGCTCGCGCCCGTGCATAAACAAGGCAAGCTTAGTTACCCAATTCCGGTGGATGATTTCGGTTTTGAAGTGATGGCCGTTGAAGGTACAGCAACGACTCAATTCGTACGTAGCGCAGAGATTTTGTTTTGTATCGAAGGGGAAATCTCGGTTTCTAGCCAAGACGATCACATCACTTTGAAAGCGGGTGAATCGGTCTTCGTCTGCAGCAACTCAGTGAAGTACGTTTGCCAAGGTCATGGCACCTTAGCTCGCGCCTTTAACTGATTGGCAAAATGAACTGACAGCTTATTGGATAGCAGCTTTCTGTTATCCAGTAAGCACGCTCCTAACCTAGGTTTGCGCTGATTTTGTCAGTGGTCAGCAATAACCACCTTGTCACTCTCCACTTCGATGACGCTTTTCGAAGGCGAGCAGGCATTTACCGTTGATATTCGTGGTCAACTCCATCATTTTGACCATCCCCACCAATGTCTAGCGAAGAGCATTGGTGGGATTTTTTGTTTACAGCGCTTTTAATACTTCCATCGCAAGTGCTTCATCATCTTGCTCAGCCAAACCACTGATGCCAATTGCCCCGACGACTTTCCCCTCTTGTTCTACAGGTACTCCGCCCATAAAGCCCGTGATCTTTGGGTCAGTCCAATAGCTCAACTGCTTACCCGTCTCACGAGCCCAAGCGCCCAAATTTCCACTAGGCTGACGGTCTCTAGCCGAGGTGTAGGCTTTATTTTGTGCCAACAAACCTGCTTGCACGCTCACATCATCCATTCGGGCAAAACCGAGCAACTCACCATGCGTATCCACCACGGCAACCGCAATGTTTTGCTTGCGAGCAGTCGCAATTTCCAATGCCGTTTGAATCAGAGTTTGAACTTGTACGTATTTCATTTTTCTCTCCTAAGGAATCTCATGGCCAAGGGTTTTCTCGAACAATCCATACCAATGGCTGCGTGATAGCGTGACGTTCTCTACTTGAGCACAAGCGCGAATACGCTGTGGGTTTGCAGTACCAATAACAGGCTGAATTTGGTTTGGATGACGCGTCAGGAAGGCTAAAACAATCGCCTCAGACGACACACCATATTCAGCTGCTAGCGCCATCACCATCTCCGCCGTCTGTCTGGTATTGTGATCATCAGAATGTAAGCCACGCTCTGAGAATCTGCCCTGCGCCATACTGCCCCACGCTTGCAGTTGGATATTGTGCCTACGGGCATGCTCCAGTGTTCCTGCAACGTAGTCAGATGCAGACGAAGGAAGCCCCATGCCCTGCTTGATGAAGTCAGACTTAGCCAGACTCATTTCTAACTGGTTCGCCACAATAACTTCGCCCGTTGCATGTTGGAGAAGATCAATTTGAGCACTGTTCATGTTAGAAACACCGAAGTGGTTAACTTTGCCAGCTTGTTTCAGGGCTTGTAGCGCTGTGCCCAGTTCTTCAAATTCAACCAAAGGATCAGGACGATGCAGCATCAAAACATCAAGATTCTCCACGCCAAGGCGCTCAAGAATGCCCTCAACAGAAGCCGTCACCCATTTAGCAGAGAAGTCATACTGCTTAACACCATGCTCACCTCCTAGACGGATGCCGCACTTGGATTGCAGATAAATTCGCTCTCGTAACGTTGAGTCACTGGCTAAGATGCGCCCAAACACTTCTTCTGCCTTACCAAATTTGTAGATATCCGCATGATCAAAGAGATTGATGCCAACCTCTAATGCTGCCTCTACAGCGGCATAAGCTTGGTTTTCATCTTGGGCGGTTAACGGGTTGCGATTCCACTCCCCTCCAAGCCCCATGCAGCCGAAGACCAAGCGGCTAACGTTGGGTAAGGTTTTGGCGAGCGGTAGTGTTGGATTGTTCATCGTTATTCTCACTTTTCCGATTTCTGCATTTTTAATTTCTTAAGTTAACTCGAACCATCTTACCGTTCGTAAAAATTAGTTTAATACCGTAAAATCGAATTCATTATCCCCACTAGCGAACAATCAAGATGGCAGATTACAAAAGAATTGAAAAACTGATGCTGTTTGCCGAAGTGGCTCAAACACTCAACTTTTCTAGAGCAGCAGAGCAACTTGGCATTTCTAAAAGCTACCTGTCGGAACAAATCAAGCGATTGGAATCGGAACTCGCTACGCCTTTGATTGTTCGAACCACACGCAGCGTGAGATTGACGGCAGAAGGTGAGTCGATCTTTGCACAAGCGGAAGATCTCAAACGACGCGTAATGGAAATGGAAAAGAGTTTAAGTCAGCAATCTGAGCAAATAGACGGCCTGATTCGGCTTACCGCTCCCAAGATGTTTGCTGAAGCGGTGCTGCATGATTTATGTGTGGCGTTTCGCGCTCTACATCCAAACGTAGAGTTCGAGATCCTTTCTAGCTATCAAGCATTTAATCTGACGGAAACCAGCGTCGACTTTGCGTTTCGAGCGACAAGAACCCCGCCAGAGAATATGATTGCACATCACCTTTTGGACTACTACCACTGGCTAGTTGCTTCTCCTGAGTATCTACAAGAAGAAGGCACGCCGGAAACGTTAGCGGATTTAAAACAGCATCAATGCTTAACCACATTGCATCAAAAAGAGTGGCCGTTAAAAACGGGAACAGTTCAAACCCAAGGTTGGCTTTCTAGCAACGAAAACCGCTTACTCAAAGAATCAGCCCTATCTGGCAATGGCGTTGCTCGATTAGCCAGTTACTTTGTCGAGCAAGACGTTGAACACGGCCGTCTAGTGCAGGTTCTGTCGGAAGAAACTGACCACCAACACAACGCGGTTTACTTGGTGTATCCGCAACTCATCTATCAGTCAGCGAAAACCAGAGCCTTCATTGAATTCGTGAAGCAGCACTTTGCTAAATAAGTAAGACAGTTAATCCGCTGACCACACCGAGCGAATATCTGGCCAACCCCAGTTGGTTAAAGCAACATCTTCCAATACACCTTGGAAGCGCAAAGTTTGCGTATGGTGGAACATAGGTGCAATCCAGTATTCGCTGACGAGTGTGGAAGCAATAGGTTCTAGCGCTTTGAGGTAACCTTCTAGCGCGGTATACGCGCGCACTTTCTCTAATTGCTCATCCAACCAAGTCGCATTCTCTTCACCCAAGGTGTGGTGCAACACGGTATTGCTAAAGAAGTTGGTAAACGCCGAAGCGTGACGGTTGTCATCTAAGTTAATATTCGTCACCACCAAGGTTTCATCCAATGTGCCGTTCTTGGCTTTTTCACTTAGCTCTCGGTAGGAATACATCACAATGCCGACTTTGCTACCTGTCCCTTCAAGTAGGTTAGCAATTGCACGCGCACATCGTCTCAAGGCCGTGTAGTTGTACCCTGCGATGGTAATATGTTTAGGCAGTTTGCTTTCTTCACCAAACGGTCTTAATACGGGTTTCCACGTTGGCAACATGTTGTAAGCAGGCACGCTGCCAAACACGATTTTTTCTTTGCGCATCACATCAGCAAGTCGTTCCGGTTGAATCAGCTCGGCGATATAACGGCGCTGCGCTTGAGACAGAGGATACTTGGCATGTTGATTAAACAAGGCAAACAAGCAACCGTCCTCGGTGCGACTGTGTTGACTCGCCGGAGCCGCTTCTGCATCTTGTGTCGACATGTAATGCCCGCACATGCTGTCGGCAAGCTCGTCGTCCGCTTTTTCTACCTGCTTAGGTGGCGTATTTGCGGCTAGGGATGGGTTCTCCATTTTCTCATCATTGACGATCCAGATCGTCACCATGTCGGTCAGTACTCGACAGGCGTAATAGCCGTCAAAAGCTTGCAGTTTTAATCGATGGGCACTGTGTTCAATCACAGAGAAAGGACCACTGCCAACGACCAAATTGTTATTGGCGACGTTCACTTGGCTAACAGGTTGGATACCGTACTTCACGCCAGAAATAAGCCCAGCAAAACCCAAATCTGGCTTGCTAAGGGTAAACACAACCTTGAGTGGGTTTGGCGCAGTAATGTTATCGACATGAGCCAATTCTTTCTCATACAACTCAAGAGAACTGAGTTTAGCAAACAGGCTAACAACGGTATCGGCATCAATCGGTGCGCCATTGTGAAAAGTTAAGCCCGGGCGCAGGTAGAAGGTCCATTCGTAACTTTTCTCGTCATAACGCCAATGATGAGCAAGCTCTGGCTTCACCACTCCGTTGTAGTCACTGGATACCAAACAACAGTAGATTTGACGCAAGAAGAAGCGCTCACTGCTTCGATGCAGTTGATGAGGAACAATACGCTCAAACATACGTTTGTAGGTGAGCTGAATGTTGAGTCGACCTTCTTGAACAGACGCCCCTGAAGTCGTTTTGAGCAAACGTCCAAACGCAGCTTCATCTTCATCGAGAATCGCCAACGCTTTTTCGTATTTACCCAGTTTGATTCGCTCCAGTGCGAGGCTTTCTTTTAACGCACTCAACTCGATGTTCAGCAATAACGTTGAACGCTGATTTCGTCCCGCCTTTGGTAGCCAACTCAACCATGCTTGCTCCTGCATTTGCGACAGTAAGCTGCGTGCATGGCGAGGAGAAGTGAACAGCAGGTCAGCGACTTCCTGCAATGTGGTTTTGGCTTCACTTCCCACGCCAAATGGTGTGAGTCGTTGGTAGTAGCGGAACAAGTTGAGATCAGACACCGCGCGCCCTCAAAAAGTGGATATAGGTTTATTTTACTCAACTTATCCGAGAGAAAATAAGAAAACTTCCAAACACTTTGTTCCCCTTTTTACCCTCACTAACGCAAAAATCGGTGAGTTAGCGCACCTTCTGGGGCTAACTAGGAATAAACCACAGAAATCTACTCTCTTTTTCAGCTCCTCTTTTCTTCGCATACTGACCCTGTCAGCAACAAGGAGGAAACACTATGCGATTCCAAATTCGATCAGCGAAAGACATGCCGACAATGGCAACCTATTTCCGAGAGCGCGTTGCGCATTCGGACAACAAGCTTGAAGTTATGGCTCTGGTAACAATGAACGATTTCTTCAACTGGTAAACGAACCTTAAGCAGAACTTAGCTCCTGATACTACACCCCCAATTCGTTGTATCTTTAAGTTCTGCTTTCCTCTTCTAACTGTTTCTTTTTCTTGCCATTCATTATCTAGGTTACCAAAAGTTAACTAGTTGAAATGCCGCAAAACTGGGTCTACATTGAAGTCTCACCCCCTACACAATCGCTTTTATTGCGAAGGGGCATCCATGGATATATACCACCAAATCGGGAGTCATTATGGCAACTTCAGTGAAACTTAAAGCGGGCGACAGCTTCCCTTCTCTTCAAGCAACCTTGCTAGATGGTTCAAGCGTGACGTTAGGTCAGCCGCAAGGTGATGCGACTTGGCAAGCTGTATTCGTTTATCGTGGTAAACACTGTCCTCTTTGTACCAAATACCTCAATGAGTTAGAGGGCTACAAACAAGCTTTCGCAGAAGCAGGCGTTGATATTCTTGCGGTTTCAGGCGATTCAAAAGAGCAGCTTGAGGGACATCTAGAGAAACTCGAAATCAGCTTCCCGATTGCTTACGGCCTAACCGAAGAACAAATGAAAACATTGGGTCTGTACATTTCACTGCCTCGTTCAGAGCAAGAAACTGACCATAACTTCGCAGAACCGGGGCTGTTTGTGGTGAATGAACACGGCAACTTGCACGTGGTGGATATTTCAAACAACCCATTTGTTCGCCCTGAGCTTGGCGCACTATCACGTGGTTTGGCTTGGATTCGTAATCCAGACAACAACTACCCTATCCGTGGTACGTTGGACTACTAAGCGGATTACGCCCAATCAGCCCCAAACAACAATCAAACATAAAAAATGCCAGCGATATGCTGGCATTTTTATTGGCTTAAACCGTTAATCGATGATGAGATACAAAAGGCCGCGTTATTTACGCAACTCAATCTGGTGAGTCTCAGACCAAATTCGCAAATCATCAAGAATCTTAAGTGCGGTACGGCCGAACTCTGTTAGCTCATAGCTGACTGCAATTGGGCGATCGCTGATCACTTTGCGCACCACCATACCTTCCGCTTCTAGCTCTTTAAGGCGTTGGTCGATCATCTTTTTGCTTGCGCCGCCTAGCATGCGTGCTAAGTCATTGAAGCGAACTGGGCCATCTTTCAAATGAAAAATCAAAGAGCCTTTCCATTTACCACCAATTAGACGCATCCCTTTCTCGATAGCACATGGCTCCGCACATACGTTAGCCACTGACTTACGACCTTTGCTATCTACACTGATTCTGCTTTCCACAATACACCTCAAGATACGCACCCAATCTAGGTAACGAAAAGTAAGCTAGATACATTTAGTGCTTTAGAGTAATAAAAACGTCACCTCGCCGCAAACAAATAAAAATGGACCGCCTGCAGCAGTCCATCTCAATTCATCATTCAGTTCGCACTATGTTTCTAAAAGGATTAGAAGTTTTCGTTAATGTGCGCTTCGAAACGAACAAAATCGTTTTCGATATCTGCGTTCTTCATCACGTCGTAACAAGCGAATGTAGGCAGTGCTGACATACCAAAGAAGCGGAAGTTAGCGTGCATATGGAACATCAAATCGTCCACGCCTTTACCTTGGAATAGGTATTCGTTCTCATCATCAAACGATTCTTCTGGCGCGTTGAATGTCAGTGACAGCATGTATTTGCTGTTGGTTTGAGTACCGCCTGTACCATAGTTTTTCTTTGGTTCTTCTGCGCTACGGCCATCAAATGCACACAGTGCGCCGCCCATACCCGCAGTAAACACGTCGTCCATGTATTTTTTGAATGACCAAGGCACAGACATCCAGTTGATTGGGCTTTGGATGATCACGCGATCAGCCCATTCAAAGTGTGCGAGTTGATCATCTACGTTGATCTCATCTTGCAGTGTCACAACGCGAACCTCATGACCTTTTGCTTGGAGAAGCGTCTGTGCTTTGTCGACAAGAGAAGCGTTTAGACGACCTTCTGAGTATGGTGATGGTTCGTGTGCGTTGATGATCAGTACGTTGCTCATGGGATTACCTTTAAATAAGTTCACAAGATGACGCAATAACCATTGTGCGTCGGATGTGGTTTATTATGGTAACCTAGAAATATAGTGCAATTAGTTAACTTTTAGTAACCTACTTGGATTTTGATTATATTACTGTTTTTACAAGAGATATTTTTTCAACTTTTTATTCATCGTTATTTCCCGATTAATTTTTTCATCGATTTGTTGCATCTTCCACAGAGCAGGCGTACACTTTATCGCAATTCGACGATTAACTATTAAGGCCAGCGAATGAGTGATAAGTGCAACGACACGTGCGAAGTTGTTTTTCAGACAACACAACAACAGCTCGAGAAAGAACAAACTCTAGCAGCACAAGCAAAAGCTTTGTCACACCCAGCACGTTTACGCATTCTGCATATCCTGCACACGCTTGATACAATGGGCGGTTGTTTGAACAGTGATTTGGTTTCTGAACTGGGTCTTGCGCAATCTACTGTTTCCGAGCACTTGCGCATTCTAAAGCAAGCTGGCTTTATCAGCGCCGAGCCAAACCCACCTAAGGTGTGTTACCGCATTCAACGCGACGCGTTTGATCAGTTCAATCTAGGATTTTCCAAGTTATTTGATTAATTCCCTTTGCACGCTGGTCAGGCGTGCAGAGATAAACTATACCTTTAACTATCGCCTTTCGACGATAAACGAATAAGAGAACACTATGACTACTCAAGTTTTAAATAGTGCCAGCGACAAAATGAGCTTCTTGGACCGTTACCTAACGGTGTGGATTTTTGTTGCAATGGCAATCGGTGTAGGTATTGGCGCAGCATTCCCTCAAGTTGCTGAGTGGAACGAGTCAATGTCAGTTGGTAGCACAAACGTACCGCTAGCGATTGGTTTGATTTTGATGATGTACCCGCCACTCGCAAAGGTGAACTACAACCTGCTAGGCACAGTGACGAAAGATAAAAAAGCGATCACGCTGTCTTTGGTCATGAACTGGATTGTCGGCCCTATTTTGATGTTCATCCTTGCATTGACTTTCCTAGGTGATCATCCGGGCTACATGGTTGGTATCATTCTGATCGGTCTTGCTCGTTGTATTGCGATGGTATTGGTATGGAACGATATCGGTGGCGGTAACAAAGAATACGGTGCAGCTCTAGTTGCATTAAACAGCGCTTTCCAAATCGTGACTTACAGTGTGATGGCATGGTTGTTCATCACTGTGTTGCCACCAGTCTTTGGTTACGAAGGTTTCGTGGTTGATATCTCGATGATGGACATCGCGGAAAGTGTTCTGATTTACCTTGGTATCCCATTCCTAGCGGGCTTCCTAAGCCGCAAATGGCTGGTCGCTGCGAAAGGTGAACAATGGTACAACGACGCGTTCATCCCACGCATTTCACCAATTACGCTTATCGCCCTACTTGCGACCATCGTACTGATGTTCAGCTTAAAAGGTGAAATGATTCTTGAACTTCCAATGGATGTATTCCGTGTAGCAATTCCACTGGCTATCTACTTTGTGTTGATGTTCTTTGTCAGCTTCTTCGTTGGTAAGAAAATGGGCATCGACTACGACAAAAATGCATCGATTGCTTTCACGGCAACAGGCAACAACTTTGAATTGGCAATTGCGGTTTCTATCGCGGTGTTTGGCCTAAACTCAGACCAAGCTTTTGCTGGTGTCATTGGTCCACTGATCGAAGTGCCTGTATTGATTGCTTTGGTGAACGTAGCACTCAAAATGAAGAAGAAATACTACAAATAACCAAAGGTTATAGTGACTTGAAAGCGCCCGTCGTTAAAGCGATGGGCGCTTTTTTATATCCGCTCTAGGCATAGGCTTATTAACAAATTCCTATTTGCTAACTCAAAGTTTTGAACAATGTTTTAAATTAATCATTCACATAGGAGTTTGAGTATGAATTTAGAATATAAAAAACTGAAGTGGCATGCTGTTCTCAAGCTTTCACAACAGACAATTAAATACCTTGAAGAAGAAAACAGTACGAGCTGGAGTGACGTTGATAAAGTAAAAGCGAACGTCCACGCTGCAGAGTTACTGCAACAGCTTCTGTCTGATTTGGCGATTGCAGATTCCAAAGCACCAACTGCGTTGCACTCGGTAAAACGCGCGTAAGCGATTAAACGCGCGCAAGCAATTATTCGCAAGCGCTAACTGACCACAACCGTTTTGATGTAGTCACTCGGAGTCAATCCGAATTTGCCTTTAAAGCGTTGACTAAAACGCCCCTCGGATTGATAGCCGCAAGACTGAGCCAACAGCGCGACGTTGTAATGACCATTCTGCATCAAATACAAGGCATGATTTAAGCGTACTTCCGCCAGCACTTCCCGATACTGAGTGCCCTCTTGCTTGAGCTTGCGAATCATAGTCGCACGGCTCATGGCAAAACGTTCAGCCACTAGCTCTAATGGGTGTTCCTCTCCCGGAGAATGCGACAAATAACGGCTCAGCTTCTGGCTGAATGTTGTGTTCGCACTCGCAAACAAGTGATGCAACACACCACGCTCAGCAAGTTGTTGATACAACCCCATTACCCAGAAGGTTTGGGTCTCTTTGCTCATGGTTTGTTGGTCAAACGAGAACAAAGCATTGAGCGTGTCTTCCAAGGCTTTATCGGCTTCTAATGTCGGCTTTTCTTCACCACCGTCAATGCTTGCACTCAGTTCAAGCATTGCTTCTGACGGCAAACAATGAAAGCTGAACATTCTAGAGAGAAACTTACCTTTTTGCGGTAAGTTCTCAAAACTCAGCGATGCGGAAGCCTCACAAAGCAGCAACTCAGAATGGGAAAGATCCAGCGCCGATTCTTTCCAGAACAGACGCTTACTGCCCGTGATGATCTGAATGATACTTGGGGAATGGATCTTCACATTACGCAGTTTCTGTAACTGCTCGGCACGAAACAACGTGACTCGATATTGATGGCTCATCTATTCCCCTCGTTTTCTATCATCTACCCATTACGGCTTAACGTGTGTACGTCGCCGTCAGTTTTGCTTTGTCTAGTGCCATGCTGTTAAGGGTAAAACCAACCACAGCAGCCGGCGTGTTTTCATCTAGGTTTAGTTTCTCTGTTGGCAATGCCCAAACCGTAAATTGGTAGCGGTGCATGCCGTCTGCTTCTGGTGGGCAAACGCCACCAAAACCAACCGTTCCGTAGTCAATACGCGACTCTTTACCGCCCAATTTTTCAATGTTCACTGCGCGTGGCAGTTCACTTACTGAAGCTGGAATGTTAAACGCAACCCAGTGCCAGAAACCACTGCCAGTAGGTGCATCAGGGTCATAAGCCGTGATTGCAAAGCTCTTAGTTCCTGCTGGCGCGTCCTTCCACATCAATTGTGGAGATTGGTTGCCACCATTACAGCCCCAGCTGTTGTATTCGAAGGTCTTCGCCATAGGATGACCTTCTTGGATGTCTTTACTGGTTAACTCAAATGCTTGCGCTGAACCCACTGCCAATAAGCTTAACGCCAAAACCGATGTAGTGATTGCTTTCATGATGATGCTCCTATTTCTTAAGTTCGGGATAAGTGTATGCCCCAAAAGAAACAGCAACCGATCATTAAGTATCAAAAGAACTCATTTTAAGCCAATAAGTGATACTTTGCGTGATATTTTCAAATTCGTGCTTACTGGCGACCTATTTGGTTTATGCTGATTAGTTCAATAAAACAAAGCCCAGCGTTATTGAGCTATATAACGCTGGGCTTGATGGTTTAAGTAGAGAGATGTCGAACTACTGGAACTTCTCACCCGCAGCAGCAACGAACGCCATTTCTACCAACAGTTCAGGGTTCGCCAATTCAACTTTGACGCAAGCACGGCTTGGTGCGCAGCCCTCAGGGAACCACGCATCCCACACTTCGTTAAGCGCATCGAAGTTAGCAAAATCCGTCACGTAAATCGTCACAGATAGAATGCGCGACTTATCGCTATCAACACTGGCTAGCATTTGTTCAGCTTGGTCGAAGATCTGCTGCACTTGCCCTTTCATATCCGCAGTGGTGTCAGCTTCTGCCACCTCAACAAAGTTGGCAATACCGTTGAATACCGTTACATCAGACCAACGTTTGCATGGATTAATACGATGAATTGTCATGTTATTTCTCTTAATTACGACTTCTCAACCAAACACACAGGCGCACCGATGTCGCATGAGTATCCGGTTGGAGTGATAGCGCCAGTTTCCGGATTCCTGTGAAAGCTAGCGACATTATGTGAATGTTGATTAGCAACGAGCATCCACTGCCCGTCATGGGATAAAACAAAATCTCTTGGGAACGCGCCACCACAATCGGACGCGGCAATTTGAACCGGAGTATTGCTCGTTACATCAAATGTGCTGATCAGATTTTGCGCACGGCATGAGACATAGACAAAGCGCTCATCCGCAGAGAGACGAATCGCAGACGCCGCTTCTTTGTTCTCTTCATCGGCTAGCAGTTTAACTTGCTGAGTCAGATTCCATTGTCCGTTTTGCTTGCGAAGTACCACCAGCGTTTCAGACAATTCGCAAACAACGTACGCGACAGATTCATCACGATTGAAGATCAAATGACGAGGCCCTGAGCCAGCAGGCATAGCGACACTTTGAGAAAGTGGAAACTTAACTGTCTCACCATCATTGCCGTAGTCATAAAAGTGAACACTGTCTGTACCTAAATCGACCACAGCCAATTGAGCGGAATGTTCTAGAAAAGTGACTTGATGGGCATGAGGGGAAGTTTGACGGTCAATATTGGGTCCATTACCTTCTACATACAATTCTGCAATGGATTTCAATGGCTTACCTTGCTCATCAAGTTGGTAAACACTCACATTGCCGGAACCGTAGTTTGCAACAGCGAGTAACGGTTCTTTAATGTCGATATGGCAAGGGTAGTCACCTTCAATTGGCAGTGCATAGTTGTCTGTTTTTTCAGCAAATATCAGCTCTGCACCTGCCAAGCGTTCGACTTCATTAAATGTATATAAACCCTCTCCTTTGAGCGCAAGGTAAGAAGGGTTACGAATCGTTTTTACTGCGTCTGGAACAAGTTCATTGATGAGCGTTAATGCGCCAGTAGCAGTATCGAGAGAAACACACGCAATGCCCTGACTTTGACTTGGTGAATCGGTATAGGTGCCTACATAAAAATGTAAGTGACCATTTACTATCATGGGAAACCTTTAGGAGATAAAAGAGTGCTTAACCGATAAGATGCCGCCTGCGTTACCAGACGGCAATCCCTTTTAGTTATCAATCGGTTAAAGTGTGAAGCAACTGCTCGGTTGGTACTACGATGGCGACAATCGTTTCATCAAAAATAATCGCATTTTCATCGATAGTACATTGATACGCTTCAGTGTCAGATTGGCTAATGTCACTGCCCTGCTTGGCGAGCTCAATCAAAGTTAAACCTAAATCGGCAACTTTGATTGCGGCTTCTGCAACTGGCACCGTTTCTACCGACGCCACGTTCGCCGCGAAAATAGGTTTGGCTTGCTGCGCCGCTAACTTAACGCTTTGATAATGCATCGCCAACGCATCCAATGCTGCTGTATCACCTTGAGTATAAGCCGCGACTAAATCTTGCATCTCATACACTGCTAGGCTTTCTACTGGCAGTGCATCCGCAAAGCGGTTTAGTCGCTCATACTGATTGTACAAATCACCTTCGTTTGGCGTAGAGATCCACTTCTCCCAATGACGAGCGTAGTATTGAGCCGGCTCGATGTACTTCGCTAACGTTTGTAGCGGTGTTTCGTCCGCGCCATTAGCAAGACGTTTCAACATCATATTGGCATCGGCATGATGACGTAGACCAAGCGAAATCTCAGACCATGTATCCATCACCTTCATGCGCTTGTACATGCTGCGCTCATCGGTCAGTTCTTGACTCGACCATAGACGCTCAGCAATCGCGTAGCTTCTCGGCCATAAACGTTGCTCGATGGTCATTGAATCGAGGTTCTCACCCCAGATAGTGATTTCTCCACCTAAGATTAGCTGCTGTTCTTTCTCGGTCAGTTCAGCCGGATAGCCACCGTTCGGCTCAGGAATGACACTCCCCTGCATGTCACTGCTCGCGACCAATTCTCCAGTCGCAGGCCAACGAACATTGCCAATCAATTGGTAACTGGTGTCTTTCAACTTGCCGTCCGCAAAGTCATAGTTGAATTCGGTGTAAGACATAAAGTTATCGAAATGCCCTTTAAACTTCACACCCGGCACGTACTCGATGATGAACACTTCTTCGCGGGACTTACCGTTGTAATCGGTAAACGCACGGTAGCTGCCGTCTGTCGCTTCAATAATGGTTAGATTACCTGTACGTGGACCACCTTTGTTGCGTGGTTTCACCCAATCATAAGTCGCGAATTTCTCACCTTGATGAAGTTGGTCATCAACCGTGATTCCTTTCGGCATTGGATCATTGCGGTAGTGGTAACTGGTTGGTTGTGGCTGGTCTAGGTAATAGCCTGTTGAGAGAATGCCTTGATAGCCCTCTTTTGCTGCTCGACCTATACTGTCGTGCCCTTGCCAACTTTGAATCACAATCGAGGTTGGAAGGTCTTTGTGCCAGATTTCATCCCAGCCAGTCATCTTCTTGTCGCGCTGTTCCAGCATCTGTTCAACCTTGGTGTTCAGATACGATTGCAGACCGCGCTCACCATCCAGATTGTTGTCTTTGATGAATTGCTGAATCTTCGGGTTGTCTTTCCACTGTTGATAATTTGGTTCATCCCCGCCGATATGGAAGTACTCATCAGGGAAAAGCTCAACCACTTCGTCAAACACGCTCGCCAGCATCTTGTAGAGTTCAGGATTGGTCGGGTCCATTAACGGCTCAAACACACCCCAGCCACGTTGATGCGGATAAGATTGCTCACCCATACCAGACATTAATTCAGGGTAAGCGTGCGCCACTGCCGAAGCATGTCCCGGCAAAGAGATTTCAGGGATAACTCGAATGCCAAGGTTACGCGCGTAATTCACCACATAGCGGATTTCGTCTTTGGTGTAGTAATCACCATCTGCGGTGTTTTGCCAAAGCTTTTGGTAATTATCGAGCTGGATACGAATCGCTTGGTCATCCCAAATATGCCAATGGAAAACGTTCATTTTTGCTGATGCCATAGCATCGAGTTGGCGAAGAATCACGTCGAGTTCAATGAAGTGACGAGAAGTATCATAAGAAACACCACGCCAAGGAAAGCGCGGCTCATCTTGAATCGACACAGCAGGCACAAAGTACCCAGTTGCGTCCGTAGTCACTAGCTGCAAGAAGGTTTCTAAACCATGGAAAGCACCGTAAGGGCGTTCGGAGCGAATGATGATCTGACCATTACGCGATTCAAGTTGGTACGATTCATCGCTGTTAATATCTTGCACCTCGGACTTAGGCGCATTACGAATATCAATCACCAAGGTCGCGTCTTTTTCCGACTCAGCATGCCAGTTCAGCATTGGTAAGCCGGTTTGGCGATATAGACGATCCATGGTGCGCTTTGCGTTGAACTGCACGCGCGGGGAATCGTAACCTTTGATGTACATGCTGAAGGATTTATCCAGTGTGATTTTACCCTGCCCCAACTCTACATTTTGTGGGTAAGGCATTAGGTTAAGCTCGGTGTTGGGAGTCATCGCCATCGCTGCCGTTGGAATTGTGATTAAGCCTGAAATGAGTAGTGCTAATGTACCTTTGTTCATCCGCGCCATCCTGTCGTTGCTAGGGGCTGTTGATCTTTCGCGGTTAAATTTTGTTCGAGATAAAATCGTTTTAGGCGCGGCAAGGAGTGTGCCGCCTAGTCATTCTAAGCAAATACTCCTTAACAAAGCATAAAACGATTTTAGCCGAACCCTTTGGGCAGCGTTTGTTGGTCATTTCTACTGCGTTATCGACTTCTCATGTAGGCTAACTACATAGCAAAGTCTCTGCTTTGTATAAATATCCAACAATTCGCTGCAAAAATCAGCTCGAAAGTTCAACAGACCCTATAATTGTTCAACCCAAGTCACGCTATTTAATGGGGTCTCGCAACTTGGGTAAAAGAGCTCTGTTTGAGTTACGCAACCAGCTCTACTGCTTCACGAACCAGCTTGCCAATTTCGTCCCATTGTTCGTTTTCAATTAAGCTCGGTGCCACCATCCAAGTACCACCGCAGCAAACCACACGGTCGATGGCTAGGTAATCATTGACGTTGTTCTTACCGATACCGCCTGTCGGCATCAGGCTCACATCAACATAAGGTGCAAGTAGTGACTTCACCATCGCGATACCACCGCTCGCTTCCGCTGGGAAGAATTTGAGGAAGTTCAAACCCAGCTCTAGTGCTTGCTCAACCTGACTTGGGTTATTGACGCCCGGTACGATTGGCATGTTGATTTCTTGGCAGCGAAGCACGGTATTTGGGTTCAACCCCGGCGCGACAATAAACTCTGCACCCGCGTCTTTCGCTTGGGTAATCTGCTCTGGCGTCAGTACCGTGCCAGCACCGATGCACATTTGCGGGTAAGCATCGCGCATGGCCTGAATCGCATCGGCAGCGGCGTCTGTTCGAAACGTCACCTCCGCAACCGGCAGACCGTTTTCTACTAACACTTTCGCCAATGGAATTGCGTGCTCAACCTTATTGATCTGGATAACAGGAATAACTTTGAATTGCTGAAGTTGCTGAATCATTGCTTGGGACATAATACGTTCTCGGAAATTATCGAATTAGATGAGTCATGGCGTGGTTTGGAATGATCGCGCCAGGATATTGAATAACGGTTGCTGCTAGTGCGTGACCGAGTTGGGCAGATTGCTCGCAGCTTTGTCCGGTCAATCGGCCAGCAAGGTAACCAGCAGCAAATGAATCGCCGGCGGCACAGGTGTCGATGACTTTGACAACCTTCTCTGCGGCTACGTAAGCGGTTTGCTTGTCATCACCATGCGACCAAACCAATTTGCAAGGCTCACAGCCACGTTTAATCACAATTTCTTGGCAACCAAAGCGAAGGCAGCGTTGCTCTACACTTTCCTCTTCATCCCATACCAAGACATCATCATCTTCTGTGATAAGCGCAATGTCGACCAGTGGCAGAATTTGGCTGTACCAATGTTTCGCCTCTTGTGCAGACCAAAGTTGAGGACGGAAGTTATTATCGAAGATAACCTTGCCTCCACCTTGTGAGAACTGACTTAACGCCTTTTTAAGCCTTACTTTGCTATCGTCATTTAGAATCGCGACGCTGATGCCACTTAGGTAGAAGTAATCCAGCTCTCGGTTCGCAATCGCAGCTTCTAATTTGTTGAGCGAAGAGGTAGAGAAGTAGCTTGTAACGGCTGCACTGTCACGCCAATAAAGAAAGCTGCGTTCGCCTTCTTGGTCGGTCTGCACCATGTACAAACCCGGAAGCTGAGCTGGGAATATTTCGACAAGGTCAGTCGCAATGCCTTCTTGTTGCCAGTTTTCCAGAAGCTCTTGAGAAAGTACGTCTTCCCCAAGACCGGTCGCGTAGGACACTTGGACAGGCTGCTGAGCCGTTAGTCGAGAGAGGTAAAGTGCGGTATTGAGCGTGTCGCCACCAAAGCCTTTGCGAATTGGGTCGCCGCTCAGTTCAATCATGCATTCGCCAAAGAAAGCAATTTTAGTCTGGGATGAATCGGTCATCGTTCACCTACTTTGGATAAATTTAGAATGGTGGCTCGGGGGAGCCACCAGTTTGTCAGGAGCTTATGAGCGAGTTTCTGTTCGAGCCGGAAACTCTCAGCTGTTAAGCGTTTTGATTTGCCGCCGTTGCGCGATTTTGTAGAGAAGCGTCTTCTTCCAGAACACCTTTGTCAGACAGTTCCATTTCCATTAGAGCACGCTCATCATCAAGGATTGCTCGTGCCATTTCTGGTGATACTTGGTTAGCTGGAGTCACTAGGCTCACTGCCACACCAGCAGTTAGAGCAAACAAGCAAGATGGAATCACTGGGTTGCCCCAGAAAGCGGTCAGGTCAGGGCTCAGCATTACTGCAAATGAAGCAATAGACGCACCTGCCAATGTTGCCAACGCACCTTGCCAGTTGTAACGCTTCCAGAAGCGACCCAACATACCGCACACGAACATGCCAGACATGACTGTCGAGATCATCTTAGTGATGTAGCCGATGATGTCGTTAGAAGTTAGCGCGAATAGCAATGCACAACCGATCACCACAACCAAAGCCAAGCGAGAGTAATTCAACATGGATTCTTTGTTTGGCACGCGACCGGTGAACATGACGTAAACATCACGCAGTAGGATAGAAACGCCCGCAATCGCATCGGAACTCGCACTCGACATGGTTGCTGATAGACCAGCAATCAGAACGATAAGACCAACACCTACTGGCAATACCGTTGCCGCGATGTATGGGAAAGCAAAGTTCGCGTTGTTCAGTTCAGGGTCAATCGCATGCGCCGCCATACCGATGACTGCTGGGATGATGGAGAAGAACAAGTACAGCACACCAGAAGCCACGAACGAACGGCGGATGGTTGATACATCTTTGCCTGAGTAGATGCGTTGGCGGAATGAAGGCGTTGCAAGTACACCCACACCAATCACAACAGCAAGAGAAACCGCTGGGATTAAACCAAGCTTATCAATCGCAAGGAAGCTCACCGCTTCTGGGTCCATGGCAGAATACAGGTTATCCAAGCCGCCAATGTGCTGCACTGACAGTACAGCCATTAGGATGAAGCCAACGAATAAGATGATAGCTTGAATGGTGTCTGTCCAAACCACCGCAGTGTAGCCGCCAATAACGACGTAAATGGTAAACGCTGCTGCGATGATCATCTTCGCAGTGCTCAGCTCAATATCGGCAATCCACGCTAGGTACATACCACCACCAAGGATGTGTGCGCCTAACCAGCCAATAGAAGCGATAAAGATAAGCAGACCAACCACGTTCTTCACGATGCGGTTTGCACCTACGTAGTATGCGAGCTCTTCACTCATGGTCATAAAGTTGAGTTTACGAACTGGCGCGAACCACAGTGCCAATAACAAGATACCAATTGCGCCGCCAATGCCGTAAAGCGCACCAGCCCAACCGTTTGAGTAACCAAAGCCAACCGCGCCCATACTAGAGCCCGTGCCAACCATAGTTGCTACCGTGGTACCTAATACGAGGAACAGAGGTAAGCCTCGACCACCGAGTAGAAAGTCTTCACCTGATTTTTGATTGCGAGAGACAAACCATCCCAACCAAATTAAAAATAAGACATACGCACCGAAGCCGGTAAGAAAAAGTGTACTGTTCATTGAACACCTCTCATATCAAAATCCATCTTTCAGATTGATATAATTCCAGCAGCAAGTATTAGATTTTATTCCAGAAATTATCTAATTTTATTTTAATAGCTTTTGCTAAATATATTAGGCACTACTGCTTTATGAAATTATATTTATGTAGGGAGTGAGAGTGCCAAAAAGATAATAACAGGAAAGTAATTAATTCCGGCACTCTATTTTATTTAATTAGGTAAAGTGTGATTTCTATCGGCGCTCTTCGCGGTAGCAAGTCACATCGACTTCGACTTTCACGTCCACCACGAGATCACACACCATGCAAATACGTGCAGGAGGGTGGTCGCCAAAGAACTCTCTGAACACTTTATTGAACGATTGGAAGTAACGAGAATCCGTTAGTACTACTTTTACGTGTACCACGTCAGCTAACGTGTAGCCAGCCTCTTCCATGATGTCGACACAGTTTTGAATCGCTAGGCGAGACTGGTCAACGATACCACCTTCTACCACTTCGCCGTCAGTCATTGGTGTTTGACCCGATACGTATAAGAAGCCGCCCGCTTCTGTTGCTCGTGCAAATGGTAAATGTTGACCGCCAGTACCTACGCCGCCTTCTACACCATAACGTTTAATTGACATAATATTCTCCAGTGATAATGCTTAATCTATAAAATTAATTTATTTAATAAGTTATTGATGGGTATTATTTCGATAAATAAATACGCCATTTCTATTTTCGGTGACTTTATCTTTTAAATAAGATAGCTCGCCATTTACAAATACAGATTCAATACCTTGCGCGACAGAAATTGGATTTTCGAACGTTGCAGTATCTTTAATTGTATTTGGGTTAAATAAAACCAAGTCCGCGTAAGCGCCTGTTTTTATTTCCCCACGATCTTTCAGTTGGTAGCGTGTTGCTGACATCCCCGTCATCTTGTGAATCGCTTCTGCCAATGGGAAAAGCTGTTCTTCACGACAGTAATGCCCCAAAACTTTCGGGAATGTGCCCCACAAACGTGGATGTGGATGCGGGTCATTTGGTAATCCATCCGAGCCCACCATGGTCAACTTATACTTAAGGACACGTTTGACGTCGTTTTCATCCATGCAGTGATAAACCGCACCCGCAGGTTGCAACGCTTTTGCTGCTTCCATAAGAGGCAGTTGCATCTCGTCAGCAATGTCTTTCAGCATCTTGCCAGCGTGTTCAGGTTTACTTTCAGACCAAGTGATGAAGATGTCGATTTCATCCGTCACCTGTTTTAAATCCAGCGTTGAAGAACTGGCAGAATATGGGTAGCAATCGCAAGACACGTCTTGATGCTCAGAAACCTTGTCCATCAAATCCAGCACTTCTACCGTGCGTCCCCAGTTGCCTGCACCTGCACATTTCAGATGAGAAATCACCACTGGCACTTTGGCGTACTGCCCAGTTTCAAAGGCTTCTTCCATTGCGCTGATGATTTCTTCAAACTCAGTACGCATGTGCGTGGTGTAGATACCACCGTGATGACCGAGAATTTCCGCTAGGCGCATGACTTCATCCGCGTTCGCTTGCTTGGCACTCGCATAAGCAAGACCCGAGCTCAAACCCAATGCGCCCTCTTCCATCGCTTGTGCCAGTGTTTGGCGCATTTGCTCGATTTCTTCATCGGTTGCCGTGCGCAGTAAGTCGTCCATCACGTTGTTACGTAAAGTTGTGTGACCGACTAACGCAGCGACGTTGACAGCAGGGTTCGCCGCTTGCACCGCCTTCGCATACTCCGCAAAGGTTGGGTATTTGAAGTCTTCCTGCTTGCCCAATAGGTTCATTGGGTCTGGCGGAGTATCATTGAGTACCGCAGGGCTCGCGCTAATTCCGCAATTTCCTACGATTACCGTCGTCACGCCTTGGCTGATCTTTGGCAAGCAGTCAGGGTAACGAATCACATTGGTGTCATCGTGCGTGTGCACATCAATAAATCCCGGAGCCAACGCAAGACCCTGACCGTTGATAACCTTCTTTGCAGAAAGCTCGCCTAGCTGCCCTACTTGCTCAATACGATCTTGACGAATCGCAACATCAGCAATGAATGGTGCTGCACCCGTACCGTCAAATACCTCTACGCTTTTGATAATGGTATCGAACAACATACTTCACTCTCTTCGTCCGTCGTTAACATGATTCCATCTTAATAATTCTTGAAATTTAAACAGTGAAGAAACACACAAAAAACCCAGATTTGTTTGATACTTTCTAACACATTATTTATGATAGTTAGCAACAAACACTTAATATCAATCACTTAGACCATGTTAGAAGTAGGTACGCCATGAAAGACAATCGCCAAAAGTGTGATAAAAACTATCATAATGAGTGTGTTACTACGCCAGGTTACGGAGAGAAGGCTCAACCTGTTGCGTGCAATTCCGATGGGTTACACAGTTTGATCCATGAAGAGATCACCCTGCCTGCAGCGGTGATCAAATCTTCTTCATTGAAGAACAACCTCGATTGGATGCAGCGTTTTGCCAATCAGCACAAAGTGAAACTGTCACCGCACGGTAAAACCACCATGACTCCCGCTTTCTTCCAGCAGCAATTAGAAAACGGCGCTTGGGGCATTACCGTCGCAACGCCGGCTCAGGCAGAGATTGCGGCGCTAGGCGGAGCGAAAAACATCATCATGGCGAACCAACTAGTCGGGCGCGCGAACATGACCATCATCGCCAACTTGATTGAATCCCATGGAATCAACTTCTATTGCTGTGTGGATTCAAACCGAAACGTCAAAGCGCTAGAGCGTGCCTTCGCTGAATATCAGTTGCCGCTTAATGTACTGATTGAGTTTGGTGTCGAAGGCGGTCGCTGTGGATGCCGAAATCAACAAGATGTGGTTGAGCTCGCCACACTCATCCACCAGCAACCTCACCTTACGCTCAAAGGTATCGAGGTTTACGAAGGTGTCATTCATGGTGACAATGCTGAGCAGGACATCCGTGACTTCCTCAACACCACATTAGAAATCGCAGCCCAACTACAAAACGACAAGTTGATTGAGTCCAAACCTCTTGTTACTGGCGCAGGCTCTGCTTGGTATGACGTGGTTTCTGAATGCTTCGCCAACCTAGAAGATTTTGACGCCATCATTCGCCCAGGTTGTTACGCAATTCATGACACAGGCATTTACCTAGACGCACAAAACAAAGTCATGCAGCGCGCTGAAAACAACCAAGGTGCGGCGTGTGATTTAGGTGGTGACTTGGAATCAGCACTAGAGCTTTGGGCTTATGTCATTTCTCGCCCCGAGCCAACCAAGCTAGTTGCTGGCTTTGGTAAACGTGACGTGGCGTTTGATGCCGGATTACCAATCCCTGAGCGCGCATACCGCGAAGGTGCGTCAATCTCTATTGAAAGTGCGGTAACGACCGCGGTGATGGATCAGCACGCGTTCATCGAAGTAGACGCAAACAGCGACCTTCAAGTGGGTGATATGATTGCCTTCTCAACCTCTCATCCATGTTTAACGTTTGATAAGTGGCGTGCCGTGGCGGTTTGTGATGATGAGTATCAAGTCACTCATTGGGTTAAAACCCGTTTCTGATGATGAGCTTAGTGAGGCTTTTCGTTATACTTCATGCCAAACCAGTGGAGGCGGCACAATCGTCTCCATGCAAAAGATAGGAACACAGCTTGAGTTTAGAAGTCGATATTATCTCTCAAATCACTGAACGTTTCAGTGCGCTGCGCGATGCCGAAAAGAAGGTCGCGAAGTTGATCATGGACGACATTCAAACTGCCGCCAATGCCAGCATTACTGAACTGGCAGAAAGCGCAGAAGTGAGTGAAGCCACCATCACCCGTTTTGCCAAAGCTGTTGGCTGTAAAAATGTACGTGATATGAAGATCAAACTGGCACAAACCTTAACGGTTGGACAACGATTCATCCTTGAACCGCCTGATCAAAGTGGCTACCAAGGCATCTATGAGTCGATCAAGCAATCCCTTGATGTAAACCGCAGTTTGATTGTTGAAGAAGATATCGACACTGCCGTGAACTGGCTGCACAACGCAAGACAAGTGATCTGTATTGGTATGGGTGGTGGCTCAACCATTGCAGCACAGGAGATGCAGCATCGCTTATTCCGTCTGGGTTACCCTGTTGTGGCTTACAACGATGGCTTGTTATCGCGCATGATTGCGGCGACGGCCGACGCGAACGATGTGTTGGTGATGATCTCAGCCACTGGCTATACCCCTGCCATCATAGAAACCGCGCAATTAGCCAAGCAGTACGGCGTGAAAGTCATTGTGATTACTCCGAAAGACACGCCTTTGACTGAACAAGCCGATTTGGTTCTGCCTATTGAGCACCAAGAGACGGACTTCATCTACAAGCCATCGGCTTCTCGCTACGCGATGTTGGCTTTGGTTGATGTACTTTCGATGGCATTAGCCGTTAATCATAAGCGACGCTCGCGCGATAAACTTCGCCGACTCAAAGTTGCCCTCGACTCTTATCGTGGCGGTTTGGAAAGACAGCCTCTCGGGGATTAAACCAACGTGGTCTAGATACCCAAAACCTTGGCGATAAAACTCAAACAATGAAGCCCGATGTTCAGCATCGGGCTTTTATTTTACCGAGATATACCCAAGTCATTTTCGCTGAACCAAGCATCTCGAGGTTACTTGGGTATAATACTTCAATTCGGTACAAGGTCTTGTTTTAATATTTAGGAAAGCTTGCTAACACATAAATAACGAAATTCATCAATAAGAAAATTCTGATTGAATGTAAGGTTATCAAGATTAATACCAATTCGTGCTCGAAATAATTTACAAGTTAATTAATTATTTTTCCCATCAATATTAATTAACTATTAACTTATTTTTTAAACGAAATGTGAACATTAAGTTTCCATTTTATTTTCGTTTCCGATAAAACTATTTGAGACTTTCATCACACTAAATTTCAAATCTCAGGAATAGACTACGAGCCTTTCAAGCCACCCCAATTGCAGTGAGTCTATGAAACTTTCTAACCTAAGTATTAAAAGTAAAATCAGTGCGTTGATACTTGTTATCTCCGCTGCCGTCATTGCGTTATCTTTCTTCTTTACCTCTCAAATAAAACTTATTGATGGCAAGATGACAGAATTTTCTGACACCACAGTGCCAAGTATTTTATTGGTAAAAAACATTGAAATTGAAATTGGCACCTTAAGAAAAGACGAATTCTCTTTACTGACCAATGTAAACCATCCTGAATTTAACACTTGGCTTAAAGGTTTGGATGAATCAGAAAATAAAATCGACAACTATATTGAACAATACGGTAAATCACTTTGGGATCAGCGCGACCGTGATGCTTATAATGAAGTAGCGAGTGCGTGGTCAAAATACCGTAGCTTCAACGACAAATATTCAGAGCTATTAACCACAAAACGCATTGATGAAGCCAACGCTATGCTGCTGGATGGATTTTCAACCTTCCAAGCACTTTCTAGCTCGATTAAAGATCTGGTTGAGTTAAACCAAACCTTCATCAAAGAAGACATCAACAGCACTCACGATGTGGTAGCAGACGTCATCACTTATAGCATTATCGCGATTGTTGCTTTATTGGCATTGAGCTTTGTACTCGGCCTATTCCTCACAAAACAAATCTGCTCTCCACTGCAATACGTGGTTGAAATGGCCTCTAAGATTGCTTCCGGCGATCTAACCTACAAACTTCCGCGCAATAAAATTGGTAACGATGAGCTCGGTTTATTGGCAGACGCTTGTGAAGATATGCAAGCCAAGCTATTGAGTCTGGTCGACAGCATCTCTTCTACTACCGCTCAGGTGAGCACCGCTACCGAGGAAGTGAGCGCCATTTCAGAACAAACCTCTTTTGGCATGGATGAACAGCAGCAACAACTTAATCTGATTGCGACCGCCATGAACGAAATGCAAGCAACAGTGCACGATGTAGCAAGCAACACAGAAGCCGCTTCAGAAACTGCAAACAGCGCCTCTCAAGAAGCCAAAGAAGGCTTAGAAGTGGTCCAAGAATGCATTGAGCAGATCAACGAAGCTTCGGTCGCGATTCAATCGGTTGGCACCATGGTAAGCGAGCTAGAGCAAGACGCATCGAACATCAGCGTGGTGGTTGACGTAATTCAAGACATCGCAGAGCAAACTAACCTGCTAGCTCTCAATGCCGCAATTGAGGCAGCCCGAGCGGGTGAACAAGGCCGCGGATTTGCAGTTGTAGCTGATGAAGTTCGTACGCTAGCGAGTCGCACACAAGCATCGACAGAAGAGATCATTGCCATCATCAGCAAGCTTCAGAATTGCTCGAAAACCGCTGTATCGGCAACAAACAACAGCAGCGATTTGATTCAAGTGTGCGTTGAACAAGCTCAGCGAGCAGGTACGACGATTGGTCACATCGAGCAAAGCGCTGACAACATCGCTGAAAAGAGCATCCAAATCGCGAGTGCGTGCAGTGAGCAGAGCTCTGTGACTGAAGAGCTGCATCGCAATGTCGAACACATCAACCAGTTCTCTAGCGAAGTCGCAACAGGCTCTCGTCAAACCGCGATTGCGTGCCGAGACTTAAGTGAACTGGCGGTTGGTCTACAAGAAATCGTCAGTCAGTTTAAAACGGCTTAAACAGCCATTAAAGGTTGCGTTAACTTTGTCCTAGCGCGCTCTGTAAAGCCCGATGCTCAGCCATCGGGCTTTACTTTATCTAACCGTTTCTTTACGTGTGCACAGTAAACCTGATCCTTGTCTCGATTCTTCAATTTATCTTTTCTAATCCCACCAACATCACGGTAACCCACTATATTTGAATGAGAATATTCTTAGAGACGCATTCAAGAGTGAGGCCAGTTTCAATAATTAATCAATTGATGAATATTGAAGGAATTAACTTCCTAGCCGGATAAAACTGACTCACGTTACACTGAATGCAGTCCCACACTCTTCTATAGCTTGATACGAGTTCGAGCTCACCTTCTTAGAGGAAGCGTCGCATGATGAAGCGAATCATTCTTGGCACCCTAGCCCTGGCTCTTTTAACTGCCTGTTCCAAAGATGACGGACAGCAAGCCCTTGGCACACTAGAACGTGACCGCGTAACCTTTACTGCAACCTCTAGCGAGATAATTCGAGCCCTACCCATCAAGGAAGGCAGCCAAGTCACCGAAGGAGAAGTGCTGGTTCAGCTCGATACAAAGAACCAAGAAGCCGTTTTAGCTCACGCCGTAGCCGAGCAAGCCAAGGCTGACGCCTATCTTTTGAAATTGACCAATGGTGAGCGACCAGAAGACATTGCCGCAGCGCAAGCTCGCGTTGCCAGAGCGGAAGCTCAATTGGTTGAAGCGCAAAAGAACTACCAACGTAAAGCAGAGTTAGTTCGTAAGAAACTCATCAGCCAATCAGAAAAAGACACCGCTTTAGCAGCCAGAGATTCTGCCCGTGCAGAGCTAGACTCCTCACAAGAAGAGTTCAGCAAACTAACAGCTGGCTCTCGTCCTGAAGATATTGAACAAGCGAAAGCCGCACTCATGGCAGCAAAAGCTGATGTGGCACTGCAAGAACAGAAACTAGCAGAACTCACCATCACGGCCACGCGAGATGGGTTGTTAGATAACCTACCATTTAACCTTGGCGAACGCGTCCCTGTCAATGGCGTGGTTGCTGTGATTCAAGCTAGCCGCGTCCCATACGCTCGTGTTTATGTTCCTGCTAACTATCGCGTCGACTTTGTTCCGGGTAAAACGGTTAACGTGCATGTAGATGGCGTTGAACAACCATATAGCGGCACCATTCGTTGGGTAGCAACTGAGCCTTCATTCACGCCTTATTTCGCGCTTACCGAGGAAGAACGCTCGCGTTTGATGTACCTAGCAGAAGTCGACCTACAAGACTCCGCACAATCCTTGCCTTCAGGTATCCCAGCACAAGTGGATTTGGTGGAGTAAGCCAATGACCGAATACGCGATTCAAGCTGAAAATGTGGTGAAAAAGTTTGGTGACTTCACCGCCATCAACAACATCACGCTCAATGTGCCTAAAGGCAGTATTTATGGTTTTCTTGGCCCCAACGGCTGCGGTAAATCGACAACCATTCGTGTGCTGACGGGCTTGCTTAGCCCAAGTGAGGGCAACGTGGACGTGCTTGGGTTAGAGATCCCAAAACAATCGGAACTGCTGCGCCTTAAGATAGGCTACATGACACAAAAGTTCTCGCTTTATGATGATCTGACGGTTCAAGAGAATCTTGAGTTTATTGGACAAATCTTTGGTATGGAAACCAAGGCGCTGAAAGCTCGCATCGAAGAACAGCTATCCACCTACGGTCTCGACCAGTTGCGTAAACAGCGCGTCGGTGGAATGAGTGGCGGCCAGAAACAACGCTTGTCTCTCGCCGCAGCCACTATGCACAAACCAGAACTGTTGTTTCTCGATGAACCCACATCTGCGGTTGACCCAGAAAACCGACGCGATTTCTGGGAGCAATTGTTTGATCTCTCTGACCAAGGCACGACGATTTTGGTCACTACGCACTACATGGATGAAGCAGAGCGCTGTCATCGTCTGGCGATTATGGAAGCTGGGGAAATCCGCGCCGATGGTGAGCCAGAAGAGCTTATGGCGCAAATGGGCGTTAACATCGTCGAAGTCAAAGCGGATAACTTACGCGAGCTAAAAGAGAAAGTCATTCAGCGCGAAGAAGTCCGTTCTGCCGCACAGCTCGGCATTCGCTTACGCATTTTAATCCACCAGCACATCGAAGAACCGATCGAATGGTTAACCCAAACCTTTCCTGAGCTTGATGGCTGCGAGATGAACATTGCTCGCCCGAGCTTGGAAGATGTGTTTGTCAGCGTTACGGGAGAAGGTCGCCAATGATGAAATCTATTGCCCGTATGAAAGCGGTGATGATCAAAGAGATCCGTCAGCTTTCACGTGACCGCATTACCTTTGGCATGGTCGTGATGATCCCGTTGATTCAGCTTTTGCTGTTCGGCTTTGCCATTAATACCGATATTCGCAACATTCCCGTTGGCGTCGTCGATCAAAGTGGCAGCACTGCTGGGCGTGTGATCACCGAGTCCGTCAAAGTCACACAAGTGGTCGATGTGGTCGAAACCTTCGCTACCGCTTCTGAAGCCGAGCAAGCCATTCAAGACGGTTTGGTGCGAGCGGCTTTAATTCTACCTAGCGACCTAACCCAACGTATGGTGCAAGGGCGAGAGCTTGGCCAGTGGATTGTGGATGGTTCAGACACCATGATCAGCTCAGCGATTCTCTCGCTACAAACCATGCCGTTAACGGATTTTGATTTTGAGATACGCCCTGCCCCAACCAAAACCTTTGAAGTTGCGCTGTATTACAACCCGAGTCGGCGCTCGGCGGTGAACATTGTCCCCGGTTTATTGGGCGTGATTCTGACTATGACGATGATCTTGTTCACCAGTGCAGCCATTGTTCGTGAGCGGGAACGTGGCAATTTAGAGTTACTGATTACTACGCCAATCCATTCCATCGAACTCATGGTGGCGAAGATCATTCCCTACATCTTTGTTGGTCTGATACAGGTGTTTATCATTTTAGGCTTGGGGCACTGGATATTTGGTGTGCCGATAAACGGCGCCATTAGTCAGATACTGTTTGGCACGCTGTTGTTTATCGCCGCGAGTTTAACCTTAGGTTTGGTGATATCCACCATTGCGACGACACAGCTTCAGGCCATGCAGATGACGGTATTCATTCTATTGCCGTCGATTCTTCTGTCCGGATTTATGTTCCCGTATGAAGGAATGCCCGTCGCCGCCCAATGGATATCAGAAGCCCTACCAGCCACCCACTTTATGCGCATTATTCGTGGTGTGGTGTTGCGCGGTGCAGACTTAATGGAGTTATGGCGAGATACAGTCTGGCTACTGGGCTTTACGGTGATAGGTTTAGTTGTTGCATCATTACGCTTCAAAAAATCACTCGATTAATCCATCAGATTCCAAACTAAAAACGCCTCCGGATTTGGAGGCGTTTTTATTGAATCGTCAATTATCGTGGCGAGATCAGTAGTACTCACCTAAAGAGCAGTCGTGCAGGTCTGAAATGCTATAACTTCTTAGCGAATTGATTTTGAAGTTGAAAACCACTTGTTTGCATACATTTCGACTGCGGTCGCTATAGGTAATGTAACCTTCGCTGTATGCACGTTTGCCGCTGGTTGAGGTGATGTCTGCGTTCAACTCCAGATGCGCCTTGTGCGCTTCTACACGTTCCATCATCTCATGTACGTCAAGCCACTCTTCACGATTGGCCATTTGGATCAGCATCGATTCCGCCTGTGTTTCTAGCTTTTGCGGATAAACGTAAAAACGGTTATAGGCAAAATAGGCGCTCATTAAAATAAGTATTAACACTGCTGAGGTAGTTCTTGTCATACAAGTTGCCTCTTATCATTATGAATTTCTGCTTTTCTCTATATTCTCAGTATAGGAAGCGGATGGAGTTTAGGTTAAAGAATTCACCCAAATAACAACTTAAGGTCAGAGTCCGTCAATTCCATGACAAGCCACACCGCGATTTAACCTAATTCTAAATAACTAGACACTCTGCCAATAAAAAGTACTAACTCATTGCCCTATGAGCGTCGTCACCAACTTGTGATCAGAGCCATTCGGTTGATCTGCCGATGCTCTTGAACAGATTCTCCGATTTGAGTTTTCTGACTTAAGCCAGAGGTGATCAATCCCTATCATGGCGAAAGCAGGAACCGGCAAGCCTTTCACTGATGTTGGCCAACTGGCAACAGGTTGAGTTTGGAAACGAGAAAACAGCCCATTAAACCTTGGGCTTGCAGCAGAAAGATTGAAATCCCCGATCACGATCATTTCCGGTGTTGGATACAAATCAGTTAGGGTTTCTATGGTTCGAATCAGTGCATTGCGGCGTTGCCATAACGGCTCTGTTCTTGGCGAGGGAGGATGCGCCGTCATTAAAGTAATAGGGGTGTCCACTTGCCATGTTGCTCGAATCACCTCTTGACCATCTGGAGTGTGATAAATCGAAACTGGCTCCAAAGGATAACGGCTCAAAATCATCTGATTTGACGGGTAACCAACACCGCGCTGGCCGCCATAATAGAAAGGATAAATGTCGTTGAGAAGATGAAGCTTCTCCCCCACTTGAGGCGAGAGCTCTTGCATCACCACCAAATCTGCAGGGTGTTTAAGCAAGTAATTAATGAACTGATTGATGTCTGGATTTTCGTAGAACAGGTTGAATTGGACTATCGTCAGCGGATTTTCGCAGGTTTGGTTGTTCGTGATCTGAGTGGGTAAGAGATACGCAATAGAAGCAAAACCAATCAAAGTGGCAGCAATGGCTTTCGTCCAGTGACGGCAAACCAAAAGTACCAAAGCAAAACCTAGGTAGGCGAATAAAAGAAGAGCGGGAATCGAGGTTAGATTCTCCGCCCACCAAATATCATGATATTGCCTTGCCACCAGCCAAATTGAAGCGGGTAAAAACAACACAATCCATTGAATGACTCTCAGCACACGCACGGCTCATTTAGCGATTACATATCATAAGCTTATATGTAATCGACCAACTCGCCAGTGCGCAGCTGACCTGTATCTAAACAGATTGGCTTAAATGGAATGAACCGCTTCCGTTGCAGGCTCTACGTGTTGCACTTTTTCGCTCACTTCCACTTTAACCGCAGCGACCTTGAACTCAGGGATCTTCGCATGCGGGTCAGTTGCTGTTGTCGTTAGGCGGTTGACTGGCGATTCAACAAAGTGGAATGGAATAAACACCACACCTTTTTGAATCCGCTTAGTCACAAAGGCATCAATCTCAATGCTGCCGCGACGTGTAGACACTGTCAGACGCTGACCATTACTGATGCCAAGTGCTTCTGCGTCTTCGACGCTCACCATCGCACGTGGTCCAGCAAGATTATCCAACCCTTTGGTTTTGCGCGTCATGGTGCCAGTGTGGAACTGCTCAAGTACACGACCCGTCGTTAACACAAGTGGGTACTCTTCATCTGGCAGCTCAGCCGCATAACGGAACGGTACGCCCACCATTTGCCCTTTACCACGAGTAAACTGGGTTTGGTGCATGATGCGAGTACCCGCCGGGTTGTTCTTGTTGCTCGGCCATTGCACACCGTTTGGCGTAATGGCATCCCAACGAAGACCCGCGTATTGAGGTGTCACACGTGCAATTTCATTGGTGATATCAGACACGCAGTGGTAATCCCAATCACTGCCCATGGCATTGGCTATTTCTTGAATAATCCACCAATCTTCTTTCGCTTCACCCGGTGCCGTTACGACAGGATTCACGCGCTGAACACGACGCTCCGTATTGGTGAAGTGACCCGCTTTCTCTGCAAACGAGCAAGAAGGCAGAACCACATCCGCGTATTGCGCAGTTTCCGTTAGGAAGATGTCTTGAACCACCAAGAAATCGAGCGCTTCTAAACCTTCAATCACATGCGCTTGGTTCGGGTCACTCAACACTGGGTTCTCACCCATGATGTACATACCACGAACGTCACGATGGCAAGCCGCATCAATGATTTCTGTCAGGGTTAGACCTTGCTCAGAAGGCAGATTTGGTGCGTTCCATTCAATCGCAAACTTCTGACGCACAATTGGGTTGTATACCTTTTGGTAGCCCGGGAAACTGTTTGGCAAAGCACCCATATCACACGCGCCTTGCACGTTTGATTGACCACGCAATGGGTTGATACCACCACCTTCAATACCGATGTTGCCACACAGCAATTGCAGGTTAGCGATAGAACGCACGTTGTCATGACCTGTCGTGTGCTGAGTAATACCCATCGAGTAGTAAACAGCCGTACGATCTGCTGTACCGATCATGCGCGCCATTGCTTGAATGTCTTCGGCTTTTACGCCCGTAACCAACTCCACTTTATCGAGGTTATAAGCTGGCGACATAACTTCTTGCAGTAAGGTATCAAAGCCGTCGACACGTTCTTCGATGTACTCTTGATCGTACCAACCGTTCTTGATGATCTGCTGCATGACACCATTTAGGAGCATCACATCCGTACCCGGACGGTGAGCCATATACAGCTCAGCATGCTCTGCCATATCGACACGTTTCGGGTCAGCCACAATCAAGCGAGCGCCGTGGTGACGAATTGCTTGTTTAATGTGTGAAGCGATGATCGGGTGTGCTGATGTGGTATCCGAACCAATAATAAAGATCACATCCGAGTGCTTAATACTTGGGATGTCATTGGTCATTGCACCACTACCCAGTGACGCTTCAAGGCCGGTTACACTCGATGCGTGACACAAACGCGCACAGTGATCGACGTTATTGGTGCCCAGTTCACGACGGACAAATTTTTGGAACGCGTAGTTGTCTTCGTTGGTGGTTTTCGCTGAAGAGAAACCCGCCAATGCGTTGCTGCCAAAATCTTGCTTGATGCCTGAGAACTTGCTCGCAATCAGTTGAATCGCCTCTTCCCAGCTTGCAGGTTGCAGCCAACCGTCTTTACGGATCAATGGCGTGGTAAGACGCTCTTCACTGCCAATGAAATCAAAACCAAAGCGCCCTTTCACACACAACATGCCTTGGTTCACTGGCGAGTCACCACCCTTCACGTAACGAATCGTATTGGTTGCTTCGTCCACGAACATAGTCAACTTACAACCCACACCACAGTATGTACAAATGGTGTCGACCGCTTTCAGATCTTCAGTCCGGCCTTGCGAACGGTCACGACTGTCGACCATTGCACCCGTTGGACACACTTGAACACACGCGCCACATTGCACGCAGTTCGAATCACCCATTAGGGTTAAGCCATTCTTGTTACTTCCAAAGTGTGGACGGTCGTCAGGACGCAATGCCGGACGACCTTGTTTATCGCACACGAAGTTCAGTACACCGTGTACGGCTTTGTCGCGGCACGCTTGGATGCACTGACCACAGCTAATACAGCGGTTAGCATCAAACTCAATAAACTCAGAACTGCGGTCAACTTCGTACTTATGACGCAAGTCTTTCGCACGAAGATCTAACCAATCTTGGTGTGATTTAATCTGCAAGGAGAAGTCAAAGCTTTGCTCAGCTTCATATTCGGTGGAGTAATCACGCAGCGCACAATCGGTATTTGCCTGACAGCCACATTCTAGACAGCGCGCCGCTTCCTTCATCGCTTCTTCGTTATCAAAGCCCAACTCCACTTCAGCGAAGCTTTGCTCGCGTTGTGCTGGAGTCAGCTCAGGCATGATAGAGCGAGCGACTTTTTGGATGTTCTCGAAGTGAAATGGATCGACTTGAGAGAGTTTTTTCTCTTTGCGCGAGTTGAACGCCGCCTTTGGCATATCTGCCATATCGCCATTCAAAAACAGATCAATGGCTTTTGCCGCAACGCGGCCATCACCCACGGCTTCAACTGCCGTTGCAGGACCACGGCGGAAATCACCAATACTGAAGATGTTGCCCGTGCCGGTGTGCATGGTCTTTTCATCGGCATCAGAGGTGTTCCAACGCGTAAGCGGAATCGACAAATCTTCGCCTTCGAGGAAGCTCAGATCTGGCTTTTGCGATACTGCCGCAATCACGGTGTCGAACTCTTCGGTGAAGAACTCGCCAGTTGGTTTAGGGCTTCGACGACCAGATGCATCCGGCTCCCCCAACGCCATGCGCTCTAGACGAATCGCATTCACGCGTCCGGTTTCATCGGCAAGGTTTTCTGCAGGGTTGGTCAAGAAGTGGAATTTCACCCCTTCGTGTTCCGCTTCGACAATCTCGTAGTCTTCTGCCGGCATTTCGTCACGAGTACGACGATAAATCAACGTGGTGTCTGCACCAGCACGACGCGCAGTACGAGCACAGTCAATTGCCGTGTTACCACCACCGATCACCGCGACTTTCTGACCCGTGACGTAGTTTTGCTCGGTAACGTAATCTTTGAGGTAATCAACGCCTAAGTAGCAACCTTCAAGGTCACTGCGTGTGTAGTGCATTTCAACCGCTTGAGACGCACCGACAGCCAAACACACCGCGTCGTATTCTTCACTCAATTGAGAAAGCGTGAAATCCACACCCAGCTTTTGATTGGTGTGAACTTGCATGCCATTACGGCACATCAGTTCGATTTCTTTATCGAGAATGTCTTTTGGCAAACGGTATTCAGGAATACCGTAACGCAACCAACCGCCCGCTTTTGGCATGGATTCAAAGACCGTAACGTCGTAGCCTTCATTCGATAAGTAGTAGCCAGCCGTTAGACCACCGGGACCACTGCCGACGACGGCAATGTTCAAACCTTTGCTCGGTTTCTTTTCTGGTACGTAGGCTTCATGCGCAGACAAATCCGCATCCGCGGCATGACGTTTTAGCTGACGAATTGCAATAGGCTCATCGACTAACGAGCGGCGACATTCACTCTCACAAAATGCCGGGCACACACGACCAATCGATAGCGGCATAGGAAGCGTACGCTTAATCACTTCAATCGCTTTTTGATGATCGTTCTGTGCGATGTGATAAAGGTACGATTGGATATCTACACCCGCTGGACACGCGGTTTTACATGGCGCTTCACAATCGGCGTAATGGTCCGTCATGATGCGGTTAAGTGCTTTTCTGCGGTGCTCGCTTAGTTGTTCTGATTGCGTGACCACATTCAGGCCACGGTAAACTTCGAGTTCACACGCACGCTTAGTACCGCCACTTTCGACTTCAACCACACACAAGTCACACGGTACTTTTTCATTACTTTTGTTCATTCCGCACAGCGATGGGATCTCGACCCCACACACTTTTGCTGCTTCTAAAAGGGTTAGACCCTCTTCTACAATTCTATATTTTCCATCGATGACAATTTCTATCATGCAACCCCCGCAGCAAAGCAAACCCAAATCTGCACAAGTAAAACCATGCATTCTATAAGGATAATCATTTGTAAGACAAGTTAGTGTGATGTAAAACTTATAAACCACATTTTTCACGTGTCATAAAAAGCGAGGGCTTCTTTCGCTAACTTTCAACACTCGGTGTTTAACAAACGTTTTACTCCCTCGAAAGTGCGAAAACTGAAGGGTTGGACTATTTTGATAATAAGAGTAATAAATGATTGACCTTACCCTTAGGTTAACCTTTAGAATCGAAGGGTTTTCATCATTTTCATCAAACACATGGGAAAGGGTATGCACTTAAAATCGCTGCATACAATCTGGTTAACTCTCTTCACGACACTAGTGCTATTGGTATCTAGTGTGGCGAACAGTGAGCCGTTGATGAATATTCAAATGATGTCTACTGGCATGGCTCACCATCCTTCTATGATGAGTGACGGCGAACACTGCGGTATGCCTGGCATGATGGACGTCTCCATGACTGACGCTTCTATGTCCGAAGATGGCGATGCAAGAGAAACCAGCATGAACTGTGGTGGAGGCTCTGGCATGGTTCATACCTGCTGTACTGCCGCGTGTACGATAGTTTTCGTCCCCCTACCGAATCCTGTCAATAGCCCGATGCCCGTCGTCTATCGCGCAACTATTACTCCTGAAGTTGCTTCCCCAGTCGTACACGTCAGCCGCGACTTGTACCGACCTCCTATAGCCTAAATCCGTCCTAGCATTCGACCCTGCGCGTATATCGCAGGTTGTTTTAATGCGCCTGAACGATGAGGTAACAAGGCTTTACTGTTCCCGCAATAAAATCCGCACCTCCATCGATCCGGCGAACACTGGATTTAGATTATGGATATCAAGCCATACCGCTTAGCTGCACCTATTTTTATGGTGGCTCTGGTCGCTGCGCCAACCTTGGTTAACGCCGCAGGTAAAGAGACGCACGCAGCGCAAAATTCCGCATCAAGTGAGCGAGCTTCGACCACCAAGCTTGCCCAACTGATCAACGTCGCTTTGAGTAACGATGGCAATCGTAAGCAATACTCAGCGCAGTCCGCTGCCATGCGTGAAACAGGCGTCGCGAGCGCGACCTTGATGGACCCAAAACTGAAAGTGGGTTTTGGTGGCTTGCCTGTCGACAGCTTCAAATTCGATGAAGACCCAATGACCAACATCTCCGTTGGTTTAATGCAACAGTTTGAGCGTGGCTCGACGCTTGATTTACAGCAGAAAAAAGCCAATCAACAAGCTGACGGCCTTGGGCTTCAAGTTCATGCTCGTGAGCTTGAGGTGGCCAACAGCATGACTCAACTTTGGTTAGAGCTTGGTTACCAGCAACGCGCGGAGCAAATCATGCTTGAGAACCGCAAGTTGATGAAGGAAATGGAAAGCTTTATTCAAACCAACTATTCGATTGGTAAGAGTGAAGCGCAAGATCTGCTCAACGCCCAACTTCAAGTCAGCAAGTTGGATGAGAAACTGCAAGCCAACGCACAAATGCAACGTCGTCTTATCTCTCAACTCTCCGAATGGTTGGGGTCAGATTGGTTGGCGAATGAACAGGCCCTGCATGCGAGCAATCAACTTAATTGGGACACACTGAACAGCAAACTTGCTGCCAGTCAGGGTTCCACCAAGCATTATCAGCAACTCAGCCAACACCCGATGGTTAAGATGGCCGACGTCAGCATTTCTGCCAATAAAACGCAGGTGGAAATTGCTGAGCAAGCCTACAACCCACAATTTGGCGTCGAAGTAATGTACGCCTACCGCCAAGCCGACAACATGATGGGTGAGCCCGCCTCCGATTTGGTTAGCGCTTACCTCACCATGGACATTCCACTGTTCACAGGTGACCGCCAAGATCGCAATCTCGCGGCCGCTCAATACCAAGTTGGCGCGGCACAATCGCAAAAAGACACCTTACTAACGCAGATGAATGCCAAGGTGAACACTTTGCTGGTTGATCGCGGCAACTTAACCCAGCGTTTAGAACGTTATCAATCCACCTTATTGCCTCAAGCGAAAGCGCGCATTCAAGCCGTTGAGCGGGGTTATCAAAACAACACAGCGCAGTTTAACGATGTGATTTCTGCCACGACTGACGAGTTGGCTCTGCAATTAGAGCAACAACGTCTGCTGACCGATCTCAACATCGCAAACAGCAATTTAGCCACCCTACTCGGTGGTTTCGACTATCAAGTCGAGCAACCAGAACTGTCTGAATTTAAAAAATAATAAGGTAAAACAATGAAAACATTACAAGTTGCAACCATCGCGCTGATTGTTGGTGGTGCTTTAGGGTTTGGTGCTAATCATTTTCTTACGGGCTCAACTCATGACATGAGTGCGATGGGTGGCGAGTCTGCTGCAAGCTCTAATGATCCGCTTTACTGGGTTGCCCCAATGGATCCGAACTACAAACGCGACAAGCCGGGTAAGTCCCCAATGGGCATGGATTTGATTCCGGTTTACGCAGAAGACCTATCCGGTGAACAAGACGCACCGGGTACAGTGACTATTGACCCTTCAGTAGAGAACAACCTCGGGGTTAAAACCGCAAACGCGACACTACAACAGCTATCACCACGCATCGAAACGGTTGGCTATATTGCCTTTGATGAAAGTCTGTTATGGCAAACCAACGTTCGTGTGGCGGGTTGGGTAGAAAAACTCTACATCAATGCCGTGGGTGAGAAAGTGAAGAAAGGCGATGTGCTGTTCACGCTCTACTCTCCTGAACTGGTTAAAGCACAAGAAGAATTGCTGAATGCGTACCGCACTGGCCGCAAAGGCCTTGTAAAAGGCGCGACCGAACGCTTGGTAACGCTTGGGGTTGACCGTGCTCAAATCAAATCCATTACTCGTAGCGGTAAAGCATCGCAAACCATTGAAATCAAAGCGCCTGCTGATGGCGTTATCGCTAGCTTAAACGTGCGTGAAGGTGGCTATTTGTCCCCTGCTCAAGCGGTGATCAGTGCCGGTCCTTTGGACAATGTTTGGGTTGATGCAGAAGTCTTTGAGCGTCAAGCACACTGGATGAAAGCAGGCTCTCAAGCCACGATGACCCTTGACGCGATTCCTGGTACTGAATGGCAAGGTGTCGTGGATTACGTGTACCCAATCCTCGACCCGAAAACACGTACGTTACGCGTACGTCTCAAGTTCCCTAACCCAAATGGCGATCTAAAGCCTAACATGTTTGCCAATATCGCGTTGCAACCTGTCACTGACGATGCGGTATTAACCATTCCTAAGTCATCCGTTATTCGCTCCGGCGGCATGACTCGCGTTGTTCTGGCTGAAGGTAATGGCAAATACCGTTCTGCTCGAATTGAAGTCGGTCGTGAAGCTGGCGAACAAATCGAAGTATTACAAGGACTTAAACAAGACGACAAGATCGTAACGTCATCTCACTTCATGCTTGACTCTGAATCAAGCCAGTCAGCAGATCTGTCTCGCATCAACGGCATAGAAGCAGCGGCAGAAACGGCATGGGCAAAAGGCGAAATCACAGATGTAATGAGAGATCACCGCATGCTGACCATTAACCACCAGCCGGTACCAGAATGGGATTGGCCAGGCATGGTGATGAACTTTACTTTTGCTGATGGCGTCGAGATGGGTAACTTGAAAAAAGGTCAGGCTATCGAATTTGAAATGCAGAAAACAGAATCTGGTCAGTATCAAATCGTTGACTATAAGGCAGACAACAGCGTCATTGCAGCTGAAGTTTGGCTAACTGGTGACATCACGATGCTGATGGCTGATTTTGGCATGATTACCTTAAACCACCTACCAGTAGCAGAATGGAATTGGGATGCGGGCGAAATGAACTTCTCTGTCGGTGAAGAGGTGGATTTATCAGGTTTTGAAGAAGGAGAAAAAGTTCGGTTTCTAGTTGAAAAACAAGGATCTGATTACATTCTTAAACAGCTAACGCCAGCAACAGAGGCGGTTGAGGAATCACTATGATCAGTGCAATTATTCGTTGGTCATTGAGCAACCGTTTCTTAGTGTTGATCGCGACCTTAGCTCTTGTATTAGGCGGACTTTACAGTGTAAAGAATACGCCTGTTGATGCCATTCCGGATCTTTCTGATGTGCAAGTGATCATCAAGACAAGCTATCCAGGTCAGGCTCCTCAAGTCGTCGAGGATCAAGTCACTTACCCACTTACAACCGCCATGCTTGCCGTGCCGGGTGCTGAGACGGTTCGTGGCTACTCCTTCTTTGGTGACTCTTATGTTTATATCATTTTCAACGATGATACCGACATGTACTGGGCACGTTCTCGCGTGTTGGAGTACTTAAGCCAAGTAGCACCAAAGCTCCCACCGAACGCAAAACCAACCTTAGGTCCTGATGCGACAGGCGTAGGCTGGGTTTACAGCTACGTATTACAAGACAAAACTGGCAAGCATGATTTGGCTGATCTTCGCAGCCTGCAAGACTGGTTCTTGAAGTACGAGTTGCAAACCGTTGATGGCGTCTCTGAAGTCGCTACCGTGGGCGGTATGGTGAAGCAATACCAAGTACAGATTGATCCTGCCAAGCTGCGTGCTTACAACCTCACTTTGCAACAAGTGAACATGGCAATCCAAAACGGCAACCAAGAAACCGGCGCGTCCGTTATCGAAGTTGCGGAAGCCGAACACATGGTTCGTACCACGGGTTACTTAACCAGCATTGAAGACATCAAATCACTGCCTCTAAAAGTCACCGAGAAAGGCACGCCGTTACTATTAGGAGACATCGCAGACATTAATCTTGGTCCACAAATGCGCCGTGGTATCTCTGAGTTGAATGGCGAAGGCGAAGCTGTGGGTGGGGTTATCGTGATGCGTTTTGGTGAAAACGCCAGTGAAGTGATTGCGAAAGTCAAAGACAAACTTGCAGACCTACAACGCAGCCTACCAGAAGGCGTAGAAATTGTGGCAACCTACGACCGCTCTACCCTTATCGATTCAGCGGTAGAAAACCTATGGAAGAAGCTTGCAGAAGAGTTCATCGTCGTTGCGATTGTGTGTGCGTTGTTCCTATTCCACATTCGTTCTTCATTGGTTATCGCTCTGAGTCTACCTGTCGGAATTCTTAGTGCGTTTATCGTGATGCATTGGCAAGGCATCAACGCCAACATCATGTCCTTGGGTGGTATTGCGATAGCCATTGGTGCCATGGTGGATGGCGCAATCGTGATGATTGAAAACGTTCATAAGCACATTGAACGAACACCACTGACCGACAAGAACCGCTGGCAAGTAATTGGCAAAGCCGCAGAGGAGGTCGGCGCACCGCTGTTCTTCTCGTTGCTGATCATTACACTTAGCTTCGTACCGGTGTTCGCCTTAGAAGGTCAGGAAGGCAAGATGTTCTCGCCGCTTGCGTTCACTAAGACTTACGCCATGGCAGCGGCAGCAGGTTTGGCAATCACACTCGTCCCTGTTCTTATGGGCTACTTCATTCGTGGTAAGGTGTTACCGGAACACAAAAACCCGGTTAACCGCGGCTTGGTCGCGTTGTACCGCCCGTTGTTGAACACCAGCTTAAAATACCCTAAGACCATGATTGTTATTGCATTGGGTCTAATGGCGTCGGCTTACTACCCAACCAGTAAACTGGGTAGCGAGTTCATCCCACCGCTGGATGAAGGCGACTTGATGTACATGCCAACGACCTACCCAGGTATCTCGATTGGTAAAGCGCGCGAGCTTCTACAACAAACCAACAAGCTGATCAAAACCGTTCCAGAAGTGAAAACCGTATGGGGCAAGATTGGTCGTGCTGAGACTGCAACCGATCCAGCGCCACTCACCATGATCGAAACCGTGATTCAGTTGAAGCCACGCGATCAATGGCGTGAAGGCGTAACAACCGAGTCGCTACGCAAAGAGTTCGATAGTCTGGTTCAGTTCCCTGGTCTTACTAACGCTTGGGTTATGCCGATCAAAACGCGTATCGACATGCTGGCAACGGGCATCAAAACCCCTATCGGTATCAAGATCGCCGGACCCGATCTGAAAGTGATCGAGAAAATCGGTTCTCAGTTGGAGCCAATTCTTAATGGTGTACAAGGCACGGCATCGGTTTATGCAGAGCGTGTAGCAGGAGGCCGCTATGTCACGATCGACATTAAACGTCGTGCGGCAGCGCGTTACGGTTTAAGCATCAAAGATGTTCAGCAGGTGATCTCGACCGCGGTGGGCGGCATGAATGTGGGTGAAACCATCGAAGGCTTGGAGCGTTACCCAATCAACGTTCGTTACCCACAAGACTACCGTGACTCAGTGGTAAAACTGCAAAACTTACCGTTAGTGACACCAAATGGCGCTCGTATTGCACTGGCTGACGTAGCAGACATTCGTTACGAAGACGGTCCTCCAATGATCAAGACGGAAAACGCACGTCCAAACGGCTGGGTGTTTGTCGACATCGATGGTCGTGACCTTGGTTCTTACGTCGTGGAAGCGCAACAGGTCGTGGCAGATCAACTGGAGCTTCCTGCAGGTTACTCGTTGGCTTGGTCTGGTCAATACGAATACATGGAGCGTGCGAAAGATCGCTTGAGTGTCGTGGTACCAATCACCATCGCCATCATTATGCTGCTGCTTTACTTCAGCTTCCGTCGTGTCGGCGAAGTGATGATCATCATGCTTACCCTACCGCTCGCTATGGTCGGTGGTTTGTGGCTCATGCATATCCTCAACTACAACTTCTCGATTGCCGTCGGGGTCGGCTTTATTGCCCTAGCAGGTGTCGCAGTTGAGATTGGGGTCATCATGCTCGTCTACCTGAACCAAGCGTGGCACTACAAAAAACTCGATGCGGAAGAGAGCCAACAAAAGCTTGAGGCGAAAGACCTAACCGATGCCATTCGCGAAGGTGCAGGCTTACGTGTTCGCCCAGTAATGATGACGGTACTAACGGTCATTATTGGTCTGATTCCGATCATGTACGGCGAAGGTACAGGGTCAGAAGTGATGCAACGTATCGCCGCACCAATGATTGGTGGTATGGCATCGGCACTGCTACTGACGCTCTTGGTACTTCCAGCCATCTTCAAGCTGTGGAAACAACGCGAGTTGCGCCCAAGTAACTCAACTCCTAGTCAAGCAAGTACGCAAGCTGGTAATCAAATCGAAAACGCCGACAGCAAAGATCGCACTGGCAACAAGGCGTAATCCCTACCTTCCCCTCAAACAATCCGTTTTGAGGGGAAGTAACCAAGTTATTAATGAATTAAAACAAGGATATAAAAATGAAAAAGACACTAATCACTCTTGCTCTAGCCTTAACTACAACGGCTGCCTTTGCCCAAATGGATCATTCAAGCATGGACCACGCAAACATGGATCATGGCAATATGAAACATGAAAATATGGACCACGGCAGCATGAAGATGGACCACAGTAAAATGGACCATTCAAAGATGATGGATATGCCGGGCATGTCGGCAGTAGGTATGCCAGCAAAAGGGGCAAAGCCAGACAAGGTGGTACACGTTATCTTGGGTGATGACATGACCATCAAGTTCAAGAAAGACGTTAAGATTGAGCCAAACGATGTGGTGCAATTTGTGGTGATGAACACCGGCAAGATCAACCACGAGTTCACAATCGGTTCTGCCAAAGAGCAGCTAGAACATCGCGAAATGATGAAGACAATGAGCGGTGCTCACATGCACGACTCGGGCAACTCTGTGACGGTAGAACCGGGCAAAGCGAAGCAGTTATTGTGGCATTTCCACGGTGACAACAACGTTGAGTTCGCGTGTAACATCCCGGGCCATGCAGAAGCGGGGATGACAAAGAACATTACTCTGTAAATTGTACTTACACACCCAAAAGGAGCTGACATTTCAGCTCCTTTTTTCTCTCTGAACCCATGCTTTCGAACTGACATCGGCTCAGAAGTTATAGGCTGCCATGACTCGAACCGCCATCTCATCTTCCTCCGATAAGCTGATGTCCTCGTCAATTTTGTAGCCTTCAACAATAAGTCCAATGCTGGCAATATCGACTTTGACACCTAAGGTTGGTTCAAAGTTGTTTTGGCTGTCTGTGTCGACATACTCACCCGTCTCTTCTTCAAAATACTCAATCTCGACATTGTTGTAATTCAACCCGATACGCGGCGTTATCGCCAACACATCGTTTACGCGAATTTCGTAGCCCAACGCAGTATGTAATCCCCAAACTTGCTTCTCTGCCCAATGCGTACCAAAGTGCTCTTGCTCACCGTTATCTATCGGTGCGTTGAAGCCAAGTGACCAATTGATATTGGGTAACACTTCTGCACCCATCTCTACACTCAAGACCTCATGCTCATCCAAAAAAGTCACGCCACCGGCGATAAAGGGTTCTCTCTCTTCTGCAAACACTGGAGCGCTAAGCAAAAGCACCAAAATGAATAAGCCAACCAGATCTTTAAGCATGACACCTCCGAGCAATGAATACGTCGATTTACCACTTTCAGAATACGTGGATTACGTGCGCATTTTTGACGGTTAAGAAGCTCAAATTTGAACCTTTGAACACCACACAATGTCGTAACCAACGATGTAAATTTATGCTTAAGGCGCTTTGTGAAACACTCCATAGACCTCAACCTGTATCGCTTTTTAAACCTGATTTTTGAACAGAAGTCGTTGCCCAAGGTGTGCCATACGCTCGATATCAGCAGAGCCACGTTTAATCGCCAACTGGCTGACTGCCGCGAGCTATTTGGTAACGAGCTGTTCATTGCCAATAAAGGGCTGTATTTCCCGACCCTGTTTTGCAGCCAGCTCATGAACATTATCGAGGAGCCGTTAGAACAACTGGAGTCTGCTCAAACTCAAGTCAACGTTCTTGAAGCCGCTACGCAACCGACCCAATTTCGCTTTTTTGTCCCAAACCCTCTTAGCGCCATTCTCACCACACCGCTACTCGAATTGCTCAGCCAACACGACAATATCGCTGACTTCTCAATGGTGGATTGGAATCTTGAAGGCATCGAATTTCCAAAAGCGGGCTCACTCGCCGTCGGTATTTCTGGTTACCCTTCCGTCATGAATGAACGCGTGGTTGAGCGGAAAATCGGTGAACTAGGTTTGTATCTCTATACCTCGCAGAACAACCCGCTTTGGCAACATGAACGTATTGATATTCAGCGCCTACAAAACGAAAAACTGGTGCGAGTGTCGATGGGCGCACTTGATGACGCCATTTACTACGAGAGGGTGAAACGCCAACTTGGGTTTGCTTTGGAAAGACGGTTAACCGTGCCATCAGTTCATGCCGCTTTGGATTGGTTGATCAAAACCGATTATGTTCTGATTTGCTTTGCCCTGCCCAATTCGGCTTTGCCGCAAGGCATCAAGAAGATTCCGTTGATTCAGGATAACGCTCAGATGTTCTTTGATATCGGCTTGCAGTTTCACCGTGGCTATTATCAACACCCAACGATAGTGAAATTAGAAAAGCACCTGTCCGATATTCTCAACGATTTATAACGTCAATGGCCATCGCGATACTGGACATACAAAAAAGCCGCCCGGTACAGGCGGCAAACAAGCAGTATGTGCAATAAAACGATAAAAATATAAAGGTCGATGAAAAACGTTAGAAGTTGAAGCTCAACGTAGCGCGAACCACATCCTCTTCAAATTCTTTACCATTGATCGGGTTAACCGCTGAGTCGTTGATCTTACCGTAATCAACCGTTAGGCCAACCATGCGCCAGTTAACCGTACCGCCAACAGAAGCGTAAACGCTATCAATGTTCATGCTCTGGCCAGAGTGAGTGCCACCATTGATATCAACGTCCGCATTAAAGTAGTTGATACCAAGCTTAGGAATGATATCGAACTCAGCAATTTCAAAGCGGTAACCAATGTTCGCGTACATACCCCAAGCGTCTTGATCGTTCTTTACGGGCATATCAATTGCGTCAGAGCCAACAAAAATACCACCACCGGTGACAATGTTGTTACCCACATCGCGGCTGTAACCCAAGGTGTACATTTCGTGGTCGCCAACAAAGGTCGCACCCGCTTCAATCGAATTATTACGTCCTTCTGCCAATGCGTGGCCAGAAGCGGTCACTGTTGCCAATGTTGTTAGCGCTAGAATGCGTTTTGATGTGATAGTCATCTTTACTCTCTCGGTTTGGATTTGCTTATTACCCTACCCATTTCTGAATATCGAAATTGAGGCTTAAAAAGCTCACCGCTGAGCTAACTTATGACTAACAATCTTGACACTTAGCGCATAATAAATAGCTCTTCGTGATAACTCTGCTTAATATTAAATTGATGCGCATCTAGCTCTTTTTTCAGTGTTTTTGAGAAAGCTTCTGGTCCACAGAAATACATTTCATACTGGTTCAAATCACCACACTGAGCCGCAATACGCTCAGCATTCAAACGTGGCGATTTCATGGTATCTATCACGTGCAGTTTGACGCTTGCTTGGTGCGCTAAGTGCCAAAGTTCATCGACCAACTGGCCGTCGATACCGCGACTGCAGTAAAACAGGTGAACGTCGCTAGTTTGCGCTTGCACTTTCAATGCTTCCAAAGCGGCGAAGAAAGAAGCAATCCCTACCCCACCAGCAATCCAGATTTGAGGTTTCTCTAAATCAAATTCCAAACGTCCGTAAGGCCCCTCTACCATTACTGCATCGCCCGCTTTTACGCGCTCATACAAGCCGGTAGTAAAATCGCCTAGCTCTTTGATTAGGAAACGTAATTCATTACTTTCACTGCCAGATACGATAGTAAACGGATGGGCATCTTCATCACCAAAACGTAAGTAAGCAAATTGCCCCGCCTTGTGCCCTTGCCAAGACGCATTTGGTTTAACGACCAATTCCATCACTTCAGCTTGAGGGAAGTAACGTGTCGACGCCACAACCGCAGAATGTTTATTACGACGACCAACGAAGCCAAACAAACTGTAAAGTGCAGCAATCGAGCCGACGACGGCAAACCCAACAGTAAGATAGTAAACAGGCTCACCCCAATACGCGCGTTTGAGCAGCAGTACGGAGTGAATCGCGATCAGCAAATACGCCACAGACATAAAGCGGTGCGATAGTTTAAAGGGTTTGTATTTCACTGCGCCCCATAGAGAAACCACCAGCAAAACCAATAGCATGTAAAAGCCCCACTCACCCATGCCTTGAGCAAGGTCGCGCAGACCATGAATCCAAGCCTCGATTCCAGAAAGGTTACCTTCCGGCCCTGCACCTGTGTGTTTCTCTGGTCTTGCTAATACACCAGACATGACTAGCCACTTCGGCACTTGATACCAAAGCCAGTGCGCAAGACCTAATGCAACGCCACCGATGCCGAGCCATTTGTGCACTCGATACGCTTTGTCCATGCCATGTAGCCAGTTTTCAACCACAGGAAGGCGCATTGCCAACACCATGGTGATAGACATCAGCATCAAAGACAGAATGCCTGAATATTGGATCATGGCAGATCGCCATTCAAACACATTGGTAGAAGAGAAAAGCTGCGGTTCCATCGCAAACCATAATACGGACATCGCGGCGATCATTGCCCAGATGAGATTGCGGAATGTTTTCATGATTGGTTACTCGGTTAATCGACAACTTTACTTTAGCGCTTCACATGTAAAGCAACGTCAATAAGAGTAAAAGCGGGTAAAGCTCGACATATGCAAGGATTCCTACAGAAAAAAGACAAGAATCTAACAGTCATTAGAGTATTCACTCGTTATAGTTCCGGCTAAATTCGCCAAAGTGCGAACTGGAATAAATAACACTAAGAAAATCAATAATGAAAAAGCTATTTCTGCTACTCGGATTGTTAGTCTGTTCGAGTGCAACGTACGCCGCCAAACTGAATGAAGACCTCTCCGCAATTGAAGACCACATTACGGGTCGCATTGGCGTTTCTGTTTGGGACACGCAAACAGACGAAAAGTGGGATTATCGTGGCGACGAGCGCTTCCCAATGATGAGTACCTTTAAAACGCTGGCGTGCGCGACCATGCTGAAAGACATGGACAGCGAAAAGCTTGATAAAAACGCCACCGCGAAAGTCGAAGAGCGCAACATGGTGGTGTGGTCACCGGTCATGGATCGAATGGCAGGCCAAACTACCCGTATTGAACATGCCTGTGAAGCCGCAATGCTGATGAGCGACAACACCGCGGCCAACATCGTTTTACGCAGCATTGGTGGTCCGCATGGTGTAACCAGATTCTTACGTTCTATTGGCGATAAAGCCACTCGTCTTGACCGTTTTGAACCAAGATTGAATGAAGCAAAACCGGGCGATAAGCAAGATACAACAACGCCTAACGCCATGGTAAACACTCTACACACCTTGTTAGAAGGCGATGCACTATCTTACGAATCACGTATTCAGTTAAAGATTTGGATGCAAGACAACAAAGTCTCCGATTCTTTGATGCGCTCTGTATTGCCAAAAGGCTGGTCAATTGCCGATCGTTCTGGTGCTGGCGGGTTTGGCTCGCGTGGTATCACGGCGATGATCTGGAAAGAAAACCATAAGCCAGTTTACATTAGCATTTACATTACTGAGACCGATTTATCGTTGCAGGCGCGCGACCAAGTCATCGCTCAGATTAGCCAGTTGGTGTTGGACGAATACAAAAATATTTAACGCTAACTTGATGATTTAAAACGGAGCTTTCTGGCTCCGTTTTTTTATGTCTGCGATCTTAGTTGACACAGGTAGAACGATCGCTCTACCCTAAAAGTAGAACATTCATTCTACCCATGAGAAGACGCTATGTTGAAAGAACAGATCGCCGCCAGTTTAGAACAAGCTTTTAGCGAGCTTGGATTTGCCGAGCCGAGTGTGGCACAGCTCAAGACGGCCTGTGGCGTTAGCCTACGCACCTTGTACAAGCACTACCCTTCTAAGGAAGACATGATCGTGGCGGCACTGGAGCATCGCCACCAGCGCTACTTAAACTTCCTGCTGGATAACTCGCCACAAGCCGGGCTAGAAGCGACTCAGCACGTATTCAACAAGCTCAAACAATGGATGGAAGACTACGCGCCACATGGTTGCATGTCGATGAACGCGATTGCGGCATTTCCCGAGCACGACATCATCAACCAAACCGTGAAAGCACACAAAGAAGACGTTCGACAATTTTTGGGTAAACAGAGCCTTCGCCAAGATCTCGCCACGCAGCTGTTCTTACTGCACGAAGGCGTGTCCAGCGCTTGGCCGGTACTGGGTAACGAGGCTCTGAACTCTGCGCAACAAGCTGTTTTAAGATTGCTAAAGGAAGATTAATCATGACAACACTACCAACCACAATGAAAGGTGTTCTATTGACCGGTCACGGCGGACCAGAAATGTTGGAATACCGCCAAGATATTCCAGTCCCAACCCCAAAAGAGAATGAAGTGCTGATTCGCGTATCCGCAGCAGGCGTGAACAATACCGATATCAATACACGTATCGGGTGGTATTCAAAAGGCGACAACGACAGCGAGGACGCAAGTTGGAGTGGTAATGCACTGGTTCTTCCACGCATTCAAGGCGCTGACGTCTGTGGCGAGATCGTTGCCGTGGGTAATATGGTAGATGAACGCCGCATAGGTGAACGCGTGTTGATTGAACCTTGCTTGAGCGACGTGAACGGTGAAAACATTAATCCACCTTGGTACTTTGGCTCAGAATGCGACGGTGGATTTGCAGAATACACCGTGGTCTCAGCCAAGCACGCCTACCAGCTAAAGACGGATTTGACTGACGTCGAACTTGCGTCTTTCCCATGTTCGTATTCAACGGCAGAAAACATGCTCACTCGCTCTCGTGTTGCAAAGGGAGATCGTGTCCTGATTTCTGGTGCTTCTGGCGGTGTCGGTTCTGCGGCGATTCAACTTGCCAAAGCGCGCGGGGCCACCGTTATTGCCATCACAAGCCCAAGCAAAAATGAACAAGTGCTGGAGTTGGGCGCAGATGAAGTCGTACCACGCAATGCAAATCTTGTTGAAGCGCTTGGCAATAGCAGCATCGATGTGGTGGTTGATTTGGTTGCTGGCGACCAGTGGCCACAGTTCCTTGAAGTCTTGCGCCCGAAAGGTCGTTACGCGGTATCAGGTGCCATTGGCGGCGCAATGGTTGAGTTAGACGTGCGCACTCTGTATCTCAAAGATCTCAGCTTCTTTGGTTGCACTGTCCTTGAGCCTGAAGTGTTTGGAAACTTGGTTCATCATATTGAACAAGGCAACATCAAACCATTGGTCGCACAGACGTTCCCACTTGAAGAAATCAACCAAGCGCAAGCGGCATTCCAAGAGAAGGGACACGTAGGCAAGATGGTCCTTACCGTGAGGTAATGCCTGGTAGAACGCATTAAAAAGCCCCTCTGCAAGTTCATCGCAGAGGGGCTTTTTCGTTCAGGTTAGGCCAACCAATGACCGGAACTTAATGGGTTACCAGTAAGCAGGACTATCCAAACCTTGCACGCAAGAGGATGAGCCTTGGATTGGCGTCAATTCACCTGCAAGTGATTGTGCCAACCAACCATGTGGAAAGCTCAAAGTATGAGGCGCTTTGAATTGCGCTTCCGTCACTTGTTGGAAACCAACGCGCGAATAGAAGTTAGGATCGCCGTAGGTAAACACCAACTCGATGCCTTGTTGTTTCAAGTGTTCAAGGCCAAAGTTGATCAGGGCTTGTCCTACGCCTTTACCCTGGCACTCTGTCAGTGTGGCCATTGGCGATAATAAGTAACCCACTTCACCATTCTCAAAGCTTAATGGCGTAAACAACACGCCTGCGATCAAACGCTCACCCTGTTTCGCAACAAAGCCTTTCAATTCTTGCTCTGGCGTTGTAGTTAACAAATCGCCGACGAGTAAGCCAATGGTTTTACCTTCAGCTTCGCCTTCAGAATCAGAAAAGGTTTGAGTAAACAAAGCGATCATCTCGCTGCTCATGCCTCTCTCATATGGAGAAAGTGTGTAGTTAGATTTTTGAGTATTTTGATTTGTTGTTTCGTTCATTTTTCTATCAATCTTTTTGTAAGATATACATCTGATACGCCACTTCATTACCACGGCGTTTAACGATATCTAATTCAACTTGTATGTCTTTTAATGCTTGTGATGCTGGCATCTCAGCTTTCAAACTTTGCACACGCTCATCTAAAGGAACGTAGTAGTTATCCCATGCCTGTTGGCTAATCGGGAATGTCTCTAACACTCGGTAGCCTGCTGCTTTCGCCTGCCCAATACGCTTCTCGACACTGCCCACATCTGGGTATTCTTTTTGCCAGAATGTCACCGTATCTTCGCTTGGTGTATCCGTATTCCACACCAAATCGCTTACCACTAAGATACCGCCGTCTTTAAGCAATGGGCGCCATGCTTTGAATGCGTTCTCCACACCCATGATGTAAGCACTGCCTTCCGCCCAAATAACATCGGCCGAGCCTTCTGCAAATGGCAGTTCTGTCATGCTCGCACACACCGTAGTGATATTGTCACTTAAACCAAGAGCCTCAGCTTTGCCTTGTAGGCGTTGCAAAGACGGCTCGTCGTTATCAACCGCTGTGATGTGTGCATGTTTTGCCAAAGTACGAGTCGCAATGCCCTGCCCACACCCGATTTCCAATATTTCATCAGGTTGAGTTGGTAATAGGCTCAATGCTTTCAACGTATCTTGCTCTGAACCAGGCCCCCAAAACTCCAAGGCTTCATATACGCGGAAGAAGTCCGCCATATAGTCGTCGTGAGTATTCATATCTTTTGATAACCAACGTAAGTGAAGGGCTTCTTTCTCGCTAAAACCTTGCGTCATCAGCCATTTAAAGTGCGCATCCGGCGCGACTTCATCCAACGATTCATGCCAATCGGTTAACGGTGTTTCACCCAGCAGTGCCGCCAACAGCTGTCGCGATTTCTGCTTTTGCTCAATCTCTTCATCGAGCTGTTTGAGTCTTTCCAACATCAACTGGCGATCTACTTTGGCTTCCAAACAGGCTTTACACTCCTTGAGCGTCAGTCCGCCACTCTGCAATTGCTGGATAAAACGCAAGCGTTGTAGATCCGCATCGCTATACGCGCGGTAGCCGTTGCTTAACCGTTGCCCTTTGATGAGCTCAATCTTCTCGTAATAGAGCAATGTGGTACGAGACAAACCCAGCATCTCTGCCAGTTCCGATATCCGATACATGTAATTTTCCTCAGCGCTGATAAAAGCATCTTAAACTGTAGAGTTATAGACAGGTCAATATGAATTGTAGAAAAAGATACGCTGAAAGATAAAACGCGGTGAGAAAGCATCAGGTTACTAAAAGGTAACTGGTTGAATTCGCACTCTTGGTCTCCATATCCAATTTATAACTCGAAAAAGTAAGGTCTGTTTTATGGAATCAGTAATCAAAATCGACGTAGTGTCAGATGTGGTTTGCCCTTGGTGCATCATCGGCTACAAACGCTTAGAACAAGCAATTCAAGAACTAGGATTGGAAGACAAAATTGAGTTGGAATGGCAACCGTTCGAGTTGAACCCAAACATGCCAGCAGAAGGTGAAAACCTACGCCAACACCTAGCGAAGAAATACGGAACAACGCCGGAAGACAGCGTTCGTGCGCGCGATAACCTGACTAATCTGGGTAAAGAAGTGGGATTCGACTTTGACTACTTTGATGACATGAAGATGGTCAATACGCGAGATGCACACGTACTGCTGCAGTGGGCGGAGCAATTTGGTAAGCAAACTGAACTGAAGTTAGCCCTGTTCGCGGCGTTCTTTGGTCAACGCAAAGATGTCTCTGACCGAAGCACACTGGCAGCGATTCTGACTGACATTGGTTTAGATGCAAACATGGGCATCGCCACCCTAGACGATGCAAGTAATGCTGACTCTATAGAGTATCAAGAAAGCCAATGGCATCAACTTGGCGTGAGCTCAGTACCAACAGTGGTGTTCAATATGGAAAGTGCAGTGACAGGCGCTCAACCAGTTGAAGTCTACAAGCAAATCCTGAGCGAATACGCAGAAAAACTGGCTAAGTAACAGGTCATAAGAAAACGCCCACAATACGTTCGCATTGTGGGCGTTTTTGTATTCTGCTCGAGGTTTAGTGTTATTTCACTAATCCTTGTTCAACTAAGCTTGGGAAGACCTCATTGCGGAAAATCGTGCTTATCGCGATGTCATCCACGTTTGAAGAATCTACCCATTGGCACTCTTCGATTTCGTTACTGGCAACCACCTCGCCCGAATAATCATTAACGAAGAACACATCCATGACCAAAGTAATGCCGTTTTTATCGTGTGCAGGCGCTTCAAAGCGACCAAACAGCGTCAATGCATTTTCCTTCACGGCAATGCTCACTTCTTCTTGCAGTTCACGGCACAACGCTTGCTCTGGTGTTTCGCCACTATCCAGTTTTCCGCCCGGCGCATAGAAGGTGTCTTTGCCTTTTGAGCGCAGCACTAACAGTGCGCCGTTTTTAATGATGATACCTGCTGACTTGTGCATCTTGCTTTCCTTCTAGGCGCTAGAGAAACTTCTCGATCATAACTTCATTGATGTACTGGCCGTTAACCTTGGCGTGCTTCTTAGCGGTACCAACCACTTCAAAGCCATGTTTTAGATACGTAGCGAGCGCGTTGGGGTTGTCCTCTCGGACATAAGCAAACAACTTTTCATAGCCTTTGGATTTAGCATCAGCAAAGGTGGCAGTAAACAGCGCTGAAGCGACACCTTGTCGACGGTATTTGGCATCGACGAACGTACCAATAATACCAACGTGAGCGAATGCCTTGGTATAACTGGCAAAAGGCTCTACGTTTTGGAAACCCAGCACGGCGCTGTCTTCCTCGTCCTCTTCTTTTACATTCAATGCCACATTGAACACACCCGTTTCAGGAAAGCTTTCAATGAAGCCTTCTTCCTCTTCTGGGGTGAAGGTGGTATCAAGGATCGTGTATAAGCCCTCTTCTATGATGGGATTGAGAACTTCGGTAATGCCTTGAGCGTGCTGTTTTTTTGCCTTTGTGACGACAACTTTCATAGTATTTTTCGTTCTTTTTATAGGGATGAAATAGGAGCTCGATTATCTTCTATCTTGATCGTAAAACCAATGACCTAACGATCGTTCGATCAGTAAGTATCCACTGGATCATCCTATAGCTAACGCCCTATAAATAAGCCACCGCTTCGATGTTGTTACCATCGGGATCATAAAAAAACGCTGCGTAGTAATTTGGCGCATAGTGTTCACGCAAACCTGGCTCACCATGACAAGTAAACCCAGCCTCAATACCCGCTTTATGAAAGGCCTCGACGGACGCTTTGTCATTGGCTTTAAACGCAATATGGCAAGGGGCACTTTGAGCACCCTTTTCTATCAGGAAACGCGTATTGGCTTCACCAACTAACCCAAAGCCTGCCGCTGCTTCGTCCGACCATTTTAGTTCGATGTCCAAAGGGGTAAGCATCTTGGAATAAAAAACGACACAAGCATCAAAATCCACAACTTTAATTTCAAAATGATCAATCATACCCATCCCTACTTGATTGAATTTGTTCCATAAAAAAGACCACCTTAATCAAAGGTGGTCTCGATTGCGAAGTCTATCGTTTTATCGGTGACAAACTTGTCGGTAATGCCTCAACTTAACTTAAAGGGCGGCCTTCATAATCGCCCGTCAATGTTTTCAAGAACGCTTTGATGGCATCCACTTCTTCATCCGACATTTCCACTCCAACTTGGTATTTACCCATGTCGTAGATGGCTTTTTCTAGCGTATCAGCATGTCCATCGTGGAAGTATGGCGGTGTCAGTTCAATGTTACGTAAGGTTGGTACTTTGAACTTGTGCTTGTCTTCTTTGTTGCCAGTGAAGTTGTAACGACCAAGGTCAGCGTCCGTCATATCAGTACCACGCTCAGCAAAGTAGTCCGCTTTCATACCCATGGTTTCAAACGTTTCACCACCCATCGCTTCACCTGCGTGACAGGTTTGACAATCGTACTTCTTGAACAGCATTAGACCGTATTTCTCGTGCGAGTCCAGCGCCTTTGTATCACCCATCATGTATTGGTCGAAGCGGCTATTTGGTGTGGTTAGGGTTTTCTCAAACTCGGCAATCGCATCCGTAATGTTGTTACCATTAATCTCACCTGAGTAAACCTTTTTGAACATCGCAACCATTTCTGGGTCTTGGCTTAACTTGTCGATGATTTCATCCCAATCCATAGAGCCCATTTCAATCGGGTTAAACGGAGGACCACCCGCTTGGTCTTGCAGATCGGCAGCACGGCCATCCCAGAATTGCAGCTTGTTGTACACAGCATTAAACACGGTTGGCGCGTTGATGCCACCCACTTGGCCATGAATACCAACAGATGTTACAAGTCGGTCCACGCCGCCTGTATCAAGGCTATGGCATGACGCACATGAGACACTATTGTCTCCTGATAGTCGCGTGTCGTGATAAAGCACCTTACCCAGTTCAGCCTTGTCTGCATCGGTTTCGAACGTGGTGTAAATTGGTTGTAGAACTTTGGTTTTACGTTCTTCAGATACCGGAGACTGTGCATGGCGCTCTGCACGCTTCTCACGAATCCACTTCAATAAGGTGTGTTTTTCGTCTTTCGACATGCTTGCTGACCAGTGCATAGTCAGGTAAATCGCTGGCGGCATTGAGTCGTCGTAAAGCACCTTCTCAAGACGAGCAAGTGCGACTTCAGAAACAGGATCATTCTGCTTCACGTCGTCGAACAGATTGGTCATGTCAAAGTGACGCATGGCCACCTTCACATCCGCTTCCATGATCTGTTTCGCCACTGGCATTTCTGAGTAGAAAGGCATTTCGCTGTTTGGCGTATGACAATAGCCACAACCCTTATCCGCTAACACCTTCATCGCTTGATAATCCAGCGTAGATTGGTCTAACGAACTAAATTGCGCCAAATTTTGTTGAGCCACTTTTTTATCGTCTTGGTTCACCATGTAAACGGTGCCGAAGTAAGCCACCAAGCCTGCTCCCACGATCCCTAGTGTTATTTTCTTTTTATTCATCACTGTTCCCCTAAATCAGTTGGGGCGAAAGTTATTGAAATGCCAATATTTTTAAAAATGGGAAAAAGGAATAGATATTAATCGAATATTTAGATGAGCAACGAATTTAACATCTAAAGTTTATAAAAACAGACACTTGCAGCAATAAGTGAAAAATACAACATAAAAACAACAACTTAAAACCGGAGCTTTTATTGATATGAGTCAAAAATGACGGAGGCGACAATATATTAACCAAACATATTAAATTTGATTAAAAATAATTCAGGTCGAAATAAAGTAGGAATTTAGGAAGGAATTGTAGGCACAAAAAAAGGCAGCTCGGGAGCTACCTTTTTAGCAAGTCAGCAAATGTAATTATGCTTTCTTAAGATCTTTAGCTGGGTAAGTTAGTGTCTTTTCGCCAGCTTTAACGTGTGCGTAAAAACCGCCGCTGCTTAGACCTGTAACAACCATTTCGCCTAGTTCGATACCTTTAGTAGCTACTACTACGTCACCGATTGAAAACATATTTAATACCTTGTTTCTGTAGATTATGACCTTAAGTCGTTGGCGGTATTTAATCTGAAATTGCACCCTTAACCTAATCAGGTTTTTTGTCGTCATGATTAAGTTTCATTATTGCTGTAGCCCTTATAGATAAAGGCGTTGCAAGGGTATGACGAAGATCGCTTTTACGACCCTAAACTCTTAGAAGTAAAGGGGAGATTTCCCTCTAATGGGCTAAGATGGCTTGGTTATAATCGCATTTGATTATGCTTTTGCTCTCTGGAGATAGACGATGAAAAATGGTCTCACAATTCGTGCTTTAGAACGTTCAGACCTGCGCTTTATTCACGACCTCAACAACAACCGCAACATCATGACGTACTGGTTTGAAGAGCCTTACGAATCTCATGATGAATTAGAAGAACTGTATCGCAAACACATTCACGACGATGCCGAGCGCCGCTTTGTCGTAGAAGATGAACACGGTGTCTTAATTGGTCTGGTAGAGTTGATTGAAATTAACTACATCCACCGTAGCGCCGAATTCCAAATCATCATCGCTCCAGACCACCAAGGACGAGGCTATGCCGAAGAGGTGATCAATCGTGCTTTGGATTACTCATTCTCGATTCTTAACCTGCACAAAATCTACCTGTTGGTTGCCTTGGACAATGAAAAAGCGATCCACCTCTATCAGAAGTGCGGCTTTATTGAAGAAGGCCATCTGGTACAAGAGTTCTTCATCAACGGCAGCTACCGCGATGTAAAACGTATGTACATCCTACAAGACCAATACCGCGCAGAGTTAGAGAGCTGATCCGTTCTAGTATGGAGTGGCACTTTTTAATTAAAACGCAGCCGATGGGCTGCGCTTCTTTAATCAAACTGATACTGGTATGAGACGATGACGCGCTTGTCTGGATCATCGAGATAAGTGTTGTTGTCCATAATAAACGTCATCAAGTTAAACGAGTGACGCTTTTGAACAAGATAACCTAACCCTAAGCCACCAAAAGCACCTTTGTAGTTGTCACCTTCACTGTTCTCTGAACCATAAGAGCCACCCGCAAATCCCATCAAGGTCAATTGCTCTGTTATGGGTTTCAATGTGAACGCTCCCAAATAACCGCTACTGCCTGAAGAGTTCATCATGTTGAACCCATTCTCTGGGCTAGGTGTGCCAGTAAAACCAGGGTCTGAACATGCACTGCCCTCTGCGCCATCACAAACTGGCACATCGCCATCGTTATAGGTGTAGCCAGCCATAGGAAAGATCTGAAAGCCTGCTGGCTCGATGCCGAAATAGCTCAATGGTACAAAGGTTCCGACGCTGTAGTTGGTTTGATCAGCGCCGTTAGTATATTCATTCTTACCAAAGTTGAAGTTCACGATACCCACCGGAAACAACCAAGAGCCGCCCACGCGCCATTCACTCGCATCATCATTGATACGAACATTAATTTTGCGAGCTTCATCCAATGCCAAGGAACCAGAGAACGAGATGTTCTGGTCATCAAAATCATAGTTGTTGGAATAAGCCGCACCGAACTTGGTGATCACCTTTGTTGGGTCATCGGCTAATTTGTTTTTGTTCTCTTTGGGAACGCGTTCACTAGCCAGAGCCGACGAGCTTAAAACTAACGCTGCACATGCCAGCCAAAACGTGTTGTTCATTTCAAATTTCCTCGACGAATTCGCTATCGTCTTTTTACTTTGTGCTTTTTGTTCAGTTGAATTAATACCGTCCCGCTACAAACAAAAACGGCGGTAAGCCTAGGACGTGCTTACCGCTGCTTTTCGTCGTATCGCTAATCTAGTGATTGCGTTAACGCCGGATTATTGGTTTTTCCAGCTGTAGCCGATGCTTAGGAAGTACAACGCTGGATCATCAAAGCTTGCAATCGTGTTGCCCGCTCGACCTTTCACTTCAGACGATTCAATCAAGGTCGCTTCGAAGGCAACTGAAACCGTGCTTGCTTCATCAATCTTGTAATCAATGCCCGTACCTAGACGGTAAGCGTTGCCAGTTGGGATAGTCAGATCACCGTTGGATTGATCTGTGTACATGCTTGAGTCAAATGCGAAACCTGCATTCCACATCACTTTGCTATTAACCTTGTACTGTGTACCCAAAGCAATCTGGTAGGTGTCTTGTGTTTCTACATCCATCAGCGTTTGGTAAGCGCTCCAGTCTTGCCAGTTCAAGTTACCCATCACCGCCAGTTTGTCGTTAAGCTCATGGTAAGCACTGAATACCAACTGCTGAGGTGCAACGGCACTGGTCGAGAAGTCTTTATCATCGAATTCGAACTCAGTTTCATTCGAGTAAGACAGACCTAAGCGAGTACCCGAATTCAACTCATACAGCACACCAACGCGGCCATTCACTTGAGTGTCGGTATCTTCAATGCCACCAGCGAGAGTCGTACCATCAACTTTGACATCCATATCTAAGATGCCGTAATGGATGCCTAATGCAGCACCTACAGACCATTGATCGTTAATACGGTATGAAGCAGAAGGTTGAACCGTCACGGCCTGAGTAATTGCATTAGGAATATCAATACGGCTGAACAGCTTGTCGTATTCCAGACCCAAGCCGTAGTTGCCGTACATACCAATACCAAGCGTCCACTTATCGTTCACTTGTTGGCTGTAAAACGCTGAACCAAGCGGCACGTAGCCAATGATGTTACCTGCGTCACCGCCACCAAAGGTGTCCAGCGTTGTGTCGCCATACAAGCTGATCAAGTGACCTGAAAATGACTGACCCGCCACATTAGACAGACCAGCAGGGTTCGCCGCCATGACCGAGGCATCCTGCGCTCTTGCCGCCATACCCGCAGACGCTAAACCAATGTCTGTGGTGGAAGTCTCGTACAAGTACAGACCTCCTGCTTGCGCTGCTGCACACGAGATGAGGGACCCCACAGCAACGATTTTGGTAAGATTTTTCATACTAAAACCTATAAGTATATTTAAAAGAAAACCCATGCTGACAATTTGGTTTTATCTCAACAAAAACTCTTTTCATTGCAGCAGCATGGGGAGGAGCGATTAGAATTTACGCGCTAGGTTCCTCCGTTTTAGTTGGAACATTACGCTTAAATCGTTCGCGCAATGACTGCATCATCACGAAGAAAACTGGAGTCAATAATGTGCCGACAAAGGTTGAAAGGATCATACCGCCGAAGACAGCGAAACCTAATGAATGACGTGAAGCAGCACCTGCACCAGATGCAATCACTAACGGGAAAACACCCCAAATGAATGCAAATGCCGTCATTTGAACCGCTCGGAAACGAATTCGAGCTGCTTCTTTTGCCGCATCAATAATCGATAGCCCTTTCTCTTCTCGAAGTACTTTGGCGAATTCCACAATGAGAATGGCAACTTTCGCTGACATCCCGATCAAGATAACAACACCTATCTGTACATAGAGATCGAAAGACTGACCAACCATGACTAGCGTTCCCATTGCTCCCAGAATGGCTACGGGTACTGCCATCATTACCGCAGCAGGAATCGTCCAACTTTCATATTGAGCAACAAGGAATAGGTAGGTAAATAAGAGGGATAGAGCAAAAGCAATAGGCGCAAGGTTGCCTGCCTTTTGCTCTTGATAAGTCATGCCTGACCATTCGTAAGAATAGCCGCTCGGCAAACTGGTTTGTGCTAGCTCCTCTATCGCGTTAACGACATCACCAGAACTGTAACCTGGAGCAGGAGCGCCATTCACTGTTGCCGAACCAAACATGTTGTAATTTGATAGAGTATCCGGGCCAAAGATCGGCTCTACTTTTACTAACGTTGCCAAAGACACCATCTTTCCAGAACTAGAGCGAACATACAGATGGCTAATGTCATCAACGTTGTCTCGGAACTGCTCCTCTGCTTGAACCTTTACTTGGTAAGAACGACCAAATAAATTGAAGTCCGAGATATACGCACCGCCTAACTCGGCTTGAAGCGTTGTAAATATCTCATTCAATGGCACTCCCATTGAGATTGCTTTATCACGATCAATGTTGATGTAACGCTGTGGGATGTTTGCGCGGAAAATGGAAAACGCTCGTGCAACCTGCGGCAGTTGGTTTATCTTTGCTACAAACTCTGCGGTAGTTCTTGCCAACTCCTTCGGAGAGCGACCCAAGTTATCTTGCAAAACAAGATTGAAGCCATCGACCGCTCCCATCCCTTTAATTGCAGGAGTCGCAAATACAAACGAGGCTGCATCTGGCGTAGAATTCAGCAACTGATTCACTTTTGCCATCAGAGCACGTTGATGCAACGCAGGATCTTGTCGCTCATCCCAATTATCCAGTTTAATAATTAACATGCCGGAGTTTGGGATAGCGGCCATATTGATGACAGAAAAGCCTGCCACCGAGACAACATTCTCCACGCCATCCATCTGTTTAAGCTCATCGACATATTTTTTCATTAAAGGAGCGGTGCGTTGCAATGCGGCAGCATCAGGTAACCTCATCTCAACCATAAACACACCTTTGTCTTCATTTGGAACAAACGACGACGGGACATTCATAAATCCGTAGGCAAGCGCACCGATTAACGCTCCATAGACTCCAAGACTGAGAACAAGACGACGGCTCAAAAAACCAACTAAGCCTTGATATTTACGGGTGATGGCATCAAAACCGCGGTTGAAAGCACGTAAAGGTGCGATAGGCTGCTCATGCGTTGACTTGAGCATCAGAGCACATAATGCAGGGGTAAGTGATAACGCATTGACTGCTGAGATAAGAACCGAGACACAAATCGTCACTGCGAACTGGTTAAACATGCGCCCAGAAATACCTGGTAGTAGTGCAACAGGTACAAATACAGCAAGTAAAATAAGTGTGGTTGCCAGTACTGGTCCCGTCACCTCTTTCATCGCTTGAATAGTCGCAGGCACAGGAGCAAGGTGCTCCTCATGCATTACACGCTCAACGTTTTCTACCACGATAATGGCATCATCGACGACGATACCAATTGCCAATATCAGTCCAAATAGGGATATCGTATTTATCGTCATCCCCATGAGAGCCATTACCGCAAAAGTAGCAATGATCGACACTGGAATTGCTAACGTGGGTATGACCGTTGCACGCCAATTTTGGAGAAACACATACACGACTAGCGTAACTAAAAAAACCGCAATAACGAGGGTCTCATACACTTCATCGATGGACGTTTCTACATACTCGGTAGAGTCGTAAGCAATATCGTAAACAAGATCATCAGGAAACGTCTTTTCGTACTCTTTCATTGCCTGCTTGACTTCTTCCATGACTGCCAACGCATTCGCTGTAGGCAATTGGTACAGCGCAAGTACTGCTGCAGGGGCGTTATTCATACGGCCATCAGCCTCATACCCTTGAGCGCCAACTTCCACACGAGCGACATCTTTAAGGCGGATTAAAGTCCCCTTTTCACTTGCTCGAATCACAATGTTTTCAAACTCAGCGGCAGTCGTCAGTCTACCTTTTGTCTGCAAAACATATTGATACTGCTGATCTCCCGGAGCAGGCATTCCGCCAACCTTACCTGCGGCAACTTGTATGTTTTGTGTTTTGATTGCTGTGATGACGTCACTGGCAGAAAGCTTCAAGGTCGCTAGCTTGTTAGGATCTAACCAAACTCGCATGGAGTAATCTTTTTTACCCAGTAAGGTAATATCACTCATACCTTCAATACGCTTCAAACGTTCAACTACGTTTAAATCTGCATAGTTGGAAAGGTAAATGCTATCGAATGATTGATTTGGTGAACGAAGAGTAATAACGCCAAGCATGTCCGACGACTTCTTTTTCACCGTTACACCGATTTGGTTTACTTCTTGAGGTAAAGAGGAGGTCGCTTGGGCAACTAAGTTGTTCACTCGAACCTGTGCCATATCACCGTCAGCACCTACCCGAAAGTAAACCTTCAGCGTGTATGAACCATCGTTACCTATGACGGATGACATATAAATCATGTCCTCAACACCATTGACTTTGGCTTCGATAGGTTGAGCTACCGTCTTTTTAACCACATCCGCATTTGCACCCGGATACATGGTTGTTATTGAAATTACTGTCGGTGATATTTGGGGATACTCTGAAATCGGCAACACATTTAAAGCGATCATCCCCATCAAGGTCATCGCCAATGAAATGACCAAAGCGAACTTTGGTCGGTGAATGAAAAATTTACTTAACATCGTGGCTAACCCTGTCGCTCAATATCATTCACAGTGCTGCCTGGACGCACTTTTTGTAGACCGTTCACAATGACTTTTTCATTTTCAGACAGGCCTGATAGGACAGCATGGTTCACACCATAAACTTGACCCAACTCGATATTGCGACGTGAGACAACATGGTCATCAGCAACCACCATAACGTAGCTACCAGCTTGATCTTGTTGAATCGCTGATGACGGAACTAGCAACCCATCAATCGTTTTGTTACGGAGTTTGATCGTCAAATTTCCGTATTCACCCGGCATAAGTGAGTAAGTTGGATTGTCAAACTGAGCCTCAGCCTGAATTGAGCCTGTTTCTAAATCGATCTTATTCCCAAGTGCATAGATCTTTCCTTTGTGCGGATATGTTTTGCCGTCGGATAGAGAAAGCGTTACATCAACATTGAGCTTTTCGTCGTGGCTTCGTGCCACATCAATTGCATTTCTTACACGTCGATAGAGTTTTTCATCCACATCAAAACCAAAGCGAATCGGATCAATTTGGGTAATCGAAACGAGTGGAACAAGTTGTATTTTTGAGATGCGGTCGCCAACGCGAAAGTTACTGAATCCCACACGACCAGAGAATGGAGCACGAACTGACGAGAATTCCAAATCAAGCTTAGCTGAAACCAGAGTCGCCTTTGCCTCTTCCACCTCTGCACTAGCCGTTGCTTTATCTGTAATCGCTTCATCAAACTGCTGCTCACTGATGCTCTTGTCTTTGATCAACTTTTGAGCTCGCTGTGCATTTCGGTTAGCTTGAAGCAAGTTAGCGCGCGCCTTTTCTAATGATGCTTCAGCATAGGAAAGTGCGGCTTCATAGGGTCTCGAATCGATTTCAAATAGAAGCTGACCTTTTTCAACCATATCTCCATCTTTGAAATGAATCGCGGTCAGCTCTCCTCCCACTCTCGGCATAATATCAACATCATTGACAGCTTCTGTTCTGCCGATAAAGGTATGGTAAGGGGTGATTGGTGTTTTAGTGAGAGTGAGCGTTTCGACTGATGGGGCTGCCTTGTTTTGTGTTTTCGCCTCATTAGTATTACACCCATAGAGTAAGGTAGTCGTAATAAGTAGAGAGAGTAATACTGCTTTATTTTGGACTTTCATAATAGACCTACTTAGGAAAAAGTGAGCTTATGAAAATACGCCCACTCATTTATTCCTGAGATATAAATATAATTATTAGAATTGGTAGTTATATTCGATGCGGTGATCACCATCGCCAAAGTCGACTTGCTCATTCCAGTTTGCAAAGTAACGAATATTTGAACGCGGTGTTATTTGGTAAGAAATCGCAAATTCATGCGTTAAGATATTATCCTCACCCGCATAATACGTGTCTTTATAATCACTTGAGCCCGACAAGGTGTGCATATACATCGGGTTGTAGTTGATCCAAATTTTGTCAGTAATATCGATTTTCGAATACATACCGACCACAGTAAACGTCCCCGGAATCTCGTAGCCGTTGTCTTCACCACTGAAATCGTTGGCGATCGTTACACCTGCACCTGCTAGTGGGTAAAGCTGGACGACACCAAGTTTAGGCAAGGCCTTGATGAAGCTGTACGATGCATCTAACTTGTCAGCATCCACGTCGTAGTTCACATCAAGCTGACGTCCCAATCCTTTCGCCACTTCAACTTGGAAATTACGCAGACGGAAGGAATCAATACTGTCATCCACTTTGCTGTACAACGGATCATCTTCGTCTCGAATGCCAAACAGTTCGCCACCAATACCTTTGACTTCGATAACGTTCATTGCCATCGTGCCCGGTTGTGACGCTTTATAAGTTTGGCCTATTTTGATGTTTGCTCCTTTGTCCGTAATACCAAAACCTGCTTGGGTATAAACCGCAAGAGGATCCGACATATCTTGTAATTGTTCATCTGAATTTGTCTCAGCAAAAACGGGGGACGCAAACTGGATTACTGCTGCCATTACAACAACAGATGGTTTCACCAAATTCATAGGATTTTGTCCATTCTCATGATAATTAATTGTTTTGCGTCATCGAGTCATCACAAACAGCAAACGTTCAGAAGCAAGCTTTGGAGGATAATATTTCTAAATGCTATTCTAATGATGGCTAAAGGATTGACGCTGTGCGTAAATTAAGAGAAATGGTATAGAAAGTTCAATCACCTATGGTTATATGAGTTATAACCTAAACTTTGGTAAAAGAAGAAATAATAAGAAAACAATGGAACTAGAAATAAACAAGCATTGACAAAACAAATAATAAGTTATTTTTAACATCACTTCTTCATGTGAAATCTTTCTTTGATTCTATAAGTTAACAAAAAAGAATCACTATTGATAATAGCTAGTAAATACGTGAGATACAGAAGTTTTTTATATCTATGTAATTTTTCTATTTCATATTTATACTTTACAGTTGTGGAGCATTTTATATTAAAATAATGTTATTCTCCCTTTTGTAAAAGTACCGTTTAATACCCTACAGAGAAATAATGAGGAATGTGAGAACTGTCACTCTTACTTTATCCCTTGTATTCACATAAAAAACGCAGCCCGAAGACTGCGTTTTAATTCCAATGTAAATGAACTTAAGCTCTTTGGTTAATCCACCCTCTCGCTTACAGCTTTTCAACGCCCATATTGAACAAAGTAAAGCTGTAAACATCGGCGGTTTTCTCGATAACCTTACTGGTCGGTGTGCCTGCACCGTGACCTGCGTTGGTTTCGATTCGAATCAAAGTTGGGTTTGTACCCGCTTGTTTAGACTGTAGCTCAGCTGCAAACTTGTAAGAGTGCGCTGGCACCACACGGTCATCGTGGTCACCCGTTGTCACCATAGTTGCAGGGTACTTAACGCCGGCTTTGACGTTGTGTACTGGCGAGTATCCTTTGAGGTAATCAAACATCTCTTTACTTTGTTCTGCTGTACCGTAGTCATAAGCCCAGCCCGCTCCTGCCGTAAAGGTATGGTAGCGAAGCATATCCAATACACCCACTGCTGGCAGTGCCACTTTGAACAGCTCAGGGCGCTGCGTCATCACTGCACCAACAAGCAAGCCGCCGTTCGAGCCACCGTTAATCGCGAGCTTGTCTGACGAAGTGTAGTCTTTATCGATAAGGAACTCCGCTCCGGCAATAAAGTCATCAAACGAGTTTTGCTTCTCTAATTTGGTGCCAGCATTGTGCCACTCTTTGCCGTACTCACCACCGCCACGGATGTTCGCGACAGCGTAAATACCGCCCATTTCCAACCATGCAGCTCGACTCGGACTGAAGTAAGGCGTTAGACTGATATTGAAACCACCATAACCATACAAAATCGTTGGCGCACTGCCGTCCATCGGCGTGCCTTTTTTGTAGGTGATGATCATTGGAATCTTGGTACCGTCTTTCGATTTGTAGAACACCTGACGAGATTCAAATTGTTCTGGATCGAATGGTGCGTTCGATTTGTGGTAAACCTCGCTGTCACCGTCTTTGATGTCTAAGCGATAGGTCGTGCTTGGTGTCTTGTAGTTGGTGAAAGAGTAGTAGACTTCAGCGTCTTCTTTCTTACCCCAAAAGCCGTAAGCACTGCCGATGTCTGGCAGCTTGATTTCACGAATGAACTTACCGTCCATATCGTATTGTTTGACCATAGAAAGCGCATCAACAATGTAGCTGGCAAACAGATAACCGCCCGCGGTTGATGGGCTAAGCACGTTGTCAGTTTCAGGAATTAAATCTTTCCAATTCTTCGGCTCAGGGTTGCTCGCATCCACCGTCACCACGCGTTTGTTTGGTGCGTCTAAGTTAGTGACCAAATACAGCTTGGTGCCTTTGCTATCAATCACCCAAGTACCAGAATTGGTGTCATCCAAAATGGTTTGCAGTGGACTGTCTGGCTTGGTCAAATCTTTGAAGAACAGCTTATTGCCAGACGTTGAAGTGCTTGCCGAAATAAATAGGTAACGTTGGTCGTCGGAAGTGTAACCACGAACGTATCGGTGCTTCTCTTCCTCTGTACCGCCGAAGATAAGCTTGTCCTCACTCTGCTTAGTGCCTAGCTCGTGATAGTAAAGCTTGTGTTGGTCGGTTTTTGCCGAAAGCTCGCTGCCTTCTGGCTTGTCGTAACTTGAGTAGTAGAAACCTTTGTTCCCCAGCCAGTTTACGCCGCTGAACTTAATATCTACTAACGTCTCACCGACAGGCTTTTTGGTTTCAGCATCAAGCACAATCACTTTGCGCCAATCGCTACCGCCTTCTGAAATACTGTAAGCGACTAAAGAACCATCTTTAGTGAAGCTCACATTCGCCAATGAGGTCGTGCCATCTTCGCTAAAGGTATTTGGGTCGAGGAAGACTTCTGGCTTCCCATCATCAAGTTGGCGGTAAAGCACATCTTGGTTTTGTAAACCGTCATTCTTGTAGAAATAGGTGTATTTACCTTCTTTGAATGGTCGCCCTAACTTCTCGTAATCCATTAACTGAGTTAAGCGTTCTTCAATCTGGTGACGATAAGGAATTTGCGCCAAGTAATCGAACGTGACTTGGTTCTGCGCTTTGACCCAGTCAGCGGTTTCTTTACTGCGGTCGTCTTCTAACCAGCGGTATGGGTCACTGACTTTGGTACCAAAATACTCATCCACCACATCAACTTTCTTTGTCGTTGGGTACTTCACCGCCATTTTGTGTACGTGTTCAACCAATTCCTTTGTTGAGTCTTCGGCATAAGCTCCCGGTAATACGCCCGTCAACGCAAACGCGGTCACCAGTGCTAAGGTTTTCTTTTTCATAGACTTCCTTTTCTGTTTTTGTTTTGTGTAATGCATCAAGCATCTTACCCATATCGAAGTAAGGATTCTAATTGCTTTGAGAAAATTGCTTGGTGAAGGTTTTAAAGTCACCAAAGCCAAACTAACTGCTTAGCTTCGGTGATTCCCCTCAATGTGGGGTTATAGACAAGAGCTTGTTAGCTCAGTTCAATACTTCGAGACATACCCGATTCCGCGGCAAAATCTTGGTCGTGACTGATAAGAATAAAGCCGCCTCGATACGCGCTTAGTGCCTGAGCAAGCATGATTTTCGATTCCAGGTCTAGGTGATTATCCGGCTCATCCAAAAGCAACAAAGGCTGAGTTGGTTGATGGCTAACAATCAGCATCGCGAGCTTCATTTTCTCGCCGCCACTCAATACGCTGCCCAAACGAAACACACTGTCTCGGCGAAAACCAATGCCTGCTAGCAATGTTCTGGCATCGCTTTCTTTTATCCCCTCACAATGTTGCATTAGGTTTTCCAACATGGAGAGTTCAGGCTGTATCGCACCAAAGTGCTGATCGAGATAATAAAGCGGCGTATTGATTTGTAGCTCACCACTTTGCAGTGAGAACTCACCCAAGAGTGTTTTCAGTAAGGTCGATTTGCCGCATCCGTTTTTGCCCAACAAATGCAATTTATCATCCGCATGAACTTGCGCAGTGATGGGCTGAGCCGACCCAAATGGCAACACGCCTCCTAAAAGCGACACGACTTTTCGCGAGCGACTTTGACTGTCTGCCAAATACAGTTTTTGCCCTTTGATTTGCTCTTTGCGCACTCGCAAGCTTTGCTTTTTCTCTTGCAGGTGCGCTTGGCGAAGTTGCTCGTTTTTGTTACGACTGGCGGCTCGGGCTGTGGCTTTGTCTTTCATACCATCCAGTAAGATTTTCGGCTGACTGCCATCCTTTCTCAGCTTGTTACCTTGAGCCGCTCTTTGTTCTGCTTTCTCCCGATTGCGCTGAGCTTGCTCTTCCAATTGCTTTTTTTGTTTATCGACACTGGCTAGTTGGCGCTCTACCGCTTGCAGTTCGGTGCGCTTTTGCTCAGCATACATGTCGTAATTACCGCCAAACACTTGCAAACCTAAACCGGATAGCTCCCAGATTTCCTCCATTTCGCGCAGTAACTCTCTGTCATGACTGATGAGCAGAATCGCGCCTGAGAAACTGCGCATCGAATCAATCAACCACTGCTTGGCATGCGTATCAAGATGGTTTGATGGTTCATCAAGGATCAGCAATTCCACTTCGCTGTCGAACAACTGCCACAGCTGCAAACGCGCTAACTGTCCGCCACTCAATTGCGAACAAGGAAAGTCTGGCTGTGGCGGCAAGCCCATGGTTTCTAGCTGCTTAGCAAGTTGGATGGGCAAATCCCATTGATCCCCCACCACCTCAAACAAATGCTCAGAGCAATCTCCCATTTCGATCTGCTTAAGCGCGCTTAGCACTTTGTCCTTTGCTAAAAACTGAGCAATCGAAAGTTCCCCCTCTAGCAAGTGCGAAGGTTGCTGACGATATGTCGCAAATGACCTTGGTACGGTCACCGTGCCACTGGCCGGGGTTTGCTCACCGCTGAGTATCGATGCAAACACTGATTTTCCGACACCGTTGCGTCCGACTAACCCAACACGACGTTTGGTCATAGAACATGAGATTTGCTGAAACAGCGTTTCGCCATTACCAAATTGATGACTGATATTGTAAGCCTGTAAGACTGGCATAATTTGCCTCCTGTATGACAGGGACAACAGCCGTAGCTTGAGATAAATCTAGAGATGAGATCGATGCAAATACACGGGCCCATAGAAGCGCTTCAAATAGAAAAATGGTAATTGCAAAGAAATATCGGAAAGTGAGCTACGCCTACTAACCCTGTAAATCCAAAAAATAAAATGAGAGTTGGATGACAGGTTTAGTTGTTCATGTTGGCGTAATCTCCTAAAGAAGTGATGCGCAAAGTCTAAAGGTTTTCTTGTATAAAAAGCAAGCGACTTCTGTCACAAGCCGCTTTCAGGCCGAGAGCTCGTTTGGATGCCCTAGCTTACAAGGGCACAAACCTAGGACTATGTTTCAAAGTAAATTGCAGGTTTGATATCAACCAAAGGCGTGCCATCTAAGCAGTCCAAACCACGCACTTTGATTACTCCCTCGTCGATAGACTCAATCGGTAATACCGCCGCACCAAGAGGGTTTGGTCTGTGCGGCGAACGTAAAGTAAATGTGCCGTTCTTTCCTTGCATCATTTCTGGTTGGCGGTTCGCACCAGAAAGCCAATACAGAACCAGTATTTTCTGCCCAACTTCAAGCCCTACGAGCCCTTGGTAATACTGAGATTTAAGTTGAATTTCACACACAGGTCCATCTTGTGGCTGAATGTTATTTGGGCACTGAGAAACATCAGTATATGGCGTGCGAATTTGCCCAATAAACTCAAGTTGTGGGGTTTGATTTGTGTTCATATCAACCTCTATTTTTGTTCTGACTTCATCGCTGAAAAAGCGTAAATGGAAATGGTGACTAAGATGATTGAACCGCCAAGAATGCTTGCCATTGCTGGGATTTCATCAAAGAAGATTAATGCCCAAAGTGGTGCTAGCACGGTTTCGATCATCAGAATCATGCCTACTTCAGGCGCCGTGATGTAACGGGTCGCGACTTGTGAAAGCACACGCCCAAACGGCGCAGTAAACAGCCCCATCAAGCCCATAATCAGCCAAGTGTTCGCGCTGTAAGTTGAAGGAGCAGCCCAAAACAGCATTGCCATCGCTAAGAACAGTCCACCAAAACCAACACTTGCCATGCGGCTTACGTGTTGATGCTTACGCAGTTGCACCTGGTTGAGCGACAAACACACCACGGCAAACACTGCTAAACCATCGCCAATCCAGTTACCCGATTTAAAAGAGCCAGAGACCACAATCGCAATACCTACCATCACAGCAACAATCGCAATCCACGTCGAACGCTGGGTCACTTCACCCAAAAACCACCAGCTAAACAATGCAGCCAAAGCCGGTGCTGCGCTCAGAATCACAAAGGTATTCGCAACCGTGGTGAGCTTAATGCTCATCACCAAACCAGCAGCACTGCCGAGCATCAATAAGCCAGATAACAATACATGCCAGCCGCTCTCTTTCACCGCTCGAACCAGACCGCGCTCATCGCGAAGCTGGATAAATATTGGCATCGAAATCGCGGTAAACAAGCCAAATAGAAATGCGGTATCCACACCACTCACGCCTGAAAAGCGTATAAAAATTGGGTCTAGGCTCATCAACAGTGCACCAACCAAGGTGATCACCACCCCGGCAAAGCGAGCGCCTTTGGCGTTTAGGTTATTCATTAATGCCGTCGTCATCGTCTTTGTCCTCAAAAATAAATCATACTCGTAAGTATGACTTTCTAATTTCGGAGTTGTGTCAACAAAAATCATACCGTATAGTATGATTATCAAATCAAGAGAATCTGAGCATGAGCAAGATCGAGCAAAACCGAGAGAAGAAACGCCGAGCTATTTTGGAAGCCGCGAAAGAGAACTTTTTGTCCGAGGGGTATGTGTTAGCAAACATGGATAAAATCTCCGCCCAAGCAGGCATGACAAAGCAAACCGTGTATCGCTACTTTCCATCTAAAGCTGCGCTATTTGAAGCAACATTGCGCCAGATAGGTGAAAACATGGATGGTGGCTTCATTACTCACCTACAAAAGAATGATCTGCGAGAAGCGCTGAACTCATTTGGTGAACACTTTGTTTCTTTCCACCTTTCTGATGAGCACTTGGCGACCTTCCGCTTGTTGATTGCAGAAAGCGCCAAAGCGCCTGAGATCACGACGATCTTCCGCGAAGTCGGTCCGGACGATACCGATGCCAAGCTCACTCAGTTCTTCCAAGATCGTTTCGATATCAAGGAGCCGGAAACACAGATTCGCCTATGGACAGGTATGCTACTGTCGATTCGCTCTGGCGTTTTAATGGGAATGGAAAAGCCAACGCAAGCTGAGATTAAGGAGCACGTGCAAGAGGTGACTGAGTTTTTGTTGGCAGCAATCGAGCATCAGAAGTGAACTAAAATCCATCGTTCGCCGTAACAGCCAAAGAGTGAAAACACCAATGGGAAACGGCTATGAATCTTTTGATTGAATCGGTCGAGGGTGGTATCTACCTCGCTTACAATGTAGAAAACCATACAAAGTCATTGATATTGAACGAGCAAAAAAGTCCGCTCAAATTTGCCAGCCTCTGCGAGGCAAGAGACCACTTTCGAGGAGAAGGATACTCCTCTGCAAAACTGGTTCACCTCAACGCATCCGACGAAATGTGTGGAGAAAGAATACGCTGTGACATGCCATTAGAGATTGAATTGAGCTGGTATTAGTACCGGCTCTTTTTCGCCCTCCCCTCTATCATCCTATCGCTCTTAGGCTGGTGATAATTTGCCAAAACTTTGAGCGATTTCGGGATCTTATCAACACATTTTTTGTTAAAGGCGTACTATGCTATTGGTAGTGTATTCCACAAGAGGGCGTGGTTATGAAATACAAACATATCCTAGTCGCACTGGAACTGTCTGATGAGAGTACTGTGTTGATTGACCGAGCGGTATCTATGGCGAGTTATCTCGGTGCCGAGATTTCTTTTATTCATATCGATGGTACTCATGGCGAAATTTATCGTGAGCTTGTCGATATTAAAGCAAACCCAGACCAAAGACCGTTGAATGAACATTCAATGGAGTGCTTGAAGTCCTTTAGCGATTACATGGAGCAGCCATTGAAGCACTTCTTCGTTGGCACGGGTGACTTGGCGGACAAACTGGAAGTGACCATCAAAGAGCAAGAAGTTGATCTGCTTATTTGTGGCCACCACCAAGACTTCTGGAGCAAGATCATTTCTTACTCGAGACATCTGATCAACAAGTCTCCGGTAGATATTCTGGTTGTGCCGATTCACGACTAGTTTGAATGAACGATCTAAAAAGCCGCCAACGATGGGCGGCTTTTTTGTTGTTCTTGTTGGCTCAATTAAGGCTCTATTTCACCAATCGAATACAGCACCAACTCTTCTGGGTTGTTCCCTTCCCCTAATGAATGGATGTCTTCCCCTTCTTGCATCAGCTCATTAATCAGCTTGAGCGCTTTATCTTGCTTCACCCCAATAATGGTTGGCATTTCAGAGGCAGAGACACCAAAACGTGTCGCAACAAGCAAGTTTCTTACTTTGGTTTTATCCGATTCAAACATGGCATGACCTCTTTATTTTCAATCATCTAAGCATAGCGAATCGCGATGAAAAAGCATCACGCAGGTCGAATCAATAACGGGTTTTCCTACGAGTTAAACAAGTATGGCGAGCAAAAGATCAGTTACTGAAAACGCGGTCGAAATAATTGAGTGGCGCCACCTTAGTGTTGGCTCTTCGCTGCCATTTACTTTTGTTCGCCACCAACCACTTTTGTTCGGAGTTGGCTAAAATTGCTTGGCTTACCTTGGCTTCTCGTAACTCATGTTCCATCGCAAACAACTGAGAATCAACTTCAGTGCGACCAAAATTGACCATCTCTGAATGAGGCTGCGCGATTTCGGTGATACCTGCACAGCCAATAATTCCGATGTCTGCGGAAAACTGGCCGTAAAACTGTTCTGCCGAACCATCCACCACGTCACGATCGTTCGTTCGAATACGACCACCCGGAATCCAAGTTTCGATGTTCTCAAAGTGAGACAGAATATGCGCCGCTTCGAAGTTATTGGTCACCACACGTAACTCACTGTGATTGGCTAGACGTTCAGCAACCAAAGCAATCGTAGTACCAATACCTAGAAACAAAGTCGTGCCGTTTGGGATAGCTTTGACCACGTCATCGGCGATGATCTGCTTTTCCTGTTGATTGGTGACTTGGCGAGAGGCATAGCTGCGATTGCTCAGAGTAGCAGGCAGTCCGACACCACCATGATGGCGTCGGGTAAGTCCGAGTCGACAAAGTTCATTGATGTCGCGACGAATGGTTTGCGTCGTGACTTCGAAACGTTGGGCAAGTTCTTCTATCGAGCAATATTCTTGCTGATGAACCAGTTCAATGATGCTTTGTTGACGGACGTTTAAATTATTCATTCAGTGCGGGTTCTCGTATGGCTGAAGGCACTTTTACTTTATAACGTTGAGGCGTATCTGTAATCATCATATCCACGCCCCAATGCCAATGTGCTTTAACTAATTGAGGAAAGTTTGGTGTATAGCAAAAGAGTTGATAGCCATACTGCTTGATCTTCTGAGCTTGCGATTCAGTCAGGAAACGGTAATCACAATGCACACTGTATGCATCGATGTGTTGTAGCACGACAGCGAAATCATCTGGAATCTCTTGCCATAGCTGCCCTCTTCTCACTTCTGGCAGGTAGTTTTTCATCATCATTAAGGCTTCTGTGTTAAAGCTAGAAAACAGAATCGCGTCCGCTTCTACGCCTAAGTGCTCAATCACCTGTGCAACCTTTTCGCACAACAGGTCGATTTCGTCACCGGAGTAGACCTTCAATTCAATATTGAGCTTCACACCCGCTCTTGAAGTGAGCTCAAGCGTCTCTTCTAAACTAGGAATAGGCTCGCCTGCGAAGTCATCACCGAACCATAAGCCTGCGTCGAGTAACCTTAGCTCGTGCCAAGTCAGATCTTTGACTTTGCCTCGACCATTCGTGCAGCGGTTGACCGTTTTGTCATGGATGACGACAGGAATGTTGTCCGCACTAAGCTGAACGTCGATTTCAATCCATTCACAACCAAATTCAATGGCGCGTTGTATTGCCGATAAGGTGTTTTCTGGAGCCAAACTGGATAAGCCACGGTGTGCTGTTATTTTCATTTTTTATTCCGTCTTTTTCATTTGTTTTCAAATGAACTATCTCAACCCTCAATGACGCTTTGATTACAAAATAGTGACGAAAGTAATGTTCAAATAAGTTCATTTTTTTGTAACTAGAACGTCATTTGGCTCATTTAATGTTCATTTGAATTTTTTGGAGCGGATTCATAATCAAAATGAACATTCGCAAGGAAACACCTGTTCAAATCATCCAATGAAAAGGAATCATTATGGCTATTAAACACCTCGCCGGACTTGCAGTTGCAGCGGCATTCATCAGCACGCAAGCACAAGCAAAAACAGAGGTTGAGTGGTGGCACGCGATGGGCGGCGCACTAGGTAACAAGGTTAATGAAATTGCGGCAGACTTTAACGCAAGCCAATCAGAATACGAGATCAAACCGGTTTACAAAGGCAGCTACGCAGAAACGATGACTAGTGCTATCGCGGCATTCCGAGCAAAAGAGCAGCCAGCGATTGTACAAGTATTCGAAGTGGGTACGGCGACCATGATGGGCGCAGACAAAGCGATTTATCCTGTTTACCAATTGATGGAAGACACCAAAGAGTCGTTCAACCCTGATGATTACCTTGCAGCCGTAACGGGTTACTACACCACAAACGAAGGCAACATGCTTTCCCTGCCATTTAATAGCTCTACGCCAGTGCTTTACTACAACAAAGACATGTTCGCAAAAGCAGGCATAGCAAACCCACCAAAGACATGGAAAGAGATGGAAGAAGTTTCTCGTAAGCTGCTGGCATCCGGTGCGAAGTGTGGTTTCAGCACAACGTGGCAATCATGGACGCAAATCGAAAACTTCGGTGCGCGTAACAACGTTCCTGTTGCCAATAACAACAACGGCTTTGCTGGCTTAGACACTGAGTTTAAGTTCAATGATTCGGCGTTTGTTCGTCACATTGATCAAATGGGCAAATGGTCGAAAGAAGGCATCTTTAAGTACGGCGGTCGCCAATCTGATGGTATGCCACTGTTCTACACCCAAGAGTGTGCAATGACTATGGGCTCGTCAGCAGGTCTGGCTGGCATTAAAGAGAACATGAAAGACGTTGATATCGGCGTAGCGCAACTGCCTTATGATTCAGAGATCGTCGCGAAGCCACAAAACACCATCATCGGTGGTGCATCACTTTGGGTACTTCGTGGTCATTCAAGCGAGGAATACAAAGGCGTGGCGAAGTTCTTCTCTTACCTTTCTAGCGCAGAAGTCCAAGCAGATTGGCACCAGTTCACTGGTTACCTACCAATCACTAAAGCGGCTTACGAGCTAACGAAAGAACAAGGCTTCTACGCTAAGAACCCAGGCACAGATACAGCAGTTCTACAAATGACGTCAACCGAGCCTACAGAAAACTCGAAAGGCATTCGCTTTGGTAACTTCCTGCAAACTCGCGACATCATCAATGAAGAGCTAGAAGCAGTGTGGGCAGGCAAAGCAACGGCACAAGCTGCGCTAAACAATGCAGTTCGTCGCGGTGACGAGCAACTACGTCGCTTTGAGCGCACACAGAAGTAACGAACATTAATAACGAACAATGATGCGCTGAGTCTTATTCAAATAACCGCTCAGATACGCACTCTCCCCGCCCATCTTGGGTGGGGAATTCGTTCACACACCTTGCCTGTTTTACTTTGGTATTTGTATGTCCTCACCTGTTGTTTTTAAACACAAATGGCTTCCGGTTGCGCTAATCGCACCTCAGTTGGTGATCACCTTGGTGTTCTTCATCTGGCCGGCAGGACAAGCCATTTTCCAATCTTCTCAACTTGAAGATGCTTTCGGCATGAGCCGTGAGTTTGTGGGTTTGGAGAACTTTGAAAAGCTCATCCATGATCCCCTTTACTTAGATTCGTTAATGACCACGCTGCAATTTAGCATCAGCGTTGCGGTGCTCGCGTTGGTCAGCGCACTGATTCTTTCCGCTTTCGCCGAACAAATCATCCGTGGCGCAACCATGTATCGCACCTTCTTGATTTGGCCTTATGCGGTCGCTCCGGTTGTCGCAGGTTCGTTATGGCTATTTTTATTCGACCCAACCATCGGTGTGATGACCGAACTGTTGAACCTGTTTGGCGTAGACTGGAACCCAACCCTCAATGGCACTCATGCTATGTGGATGGTGATCATCACCTCAACGTGGAAGCAAATCAGCTACAACTTCCTGTTCTTCTTAGCAGCACTTCAATCCGTGCCGAAGTCTTTGCACGAAGCCGCGGCCATTGATGGTAGCGGTCCGATCAAACGCTTTATCACCATTAGCTTCCCGCTGATTTCACCAACCAGCTTTTTCTTGTTGGTCGTGAACTTTGTTTATGCGTTCTTTGATACGTTCGCCATTATCCACGCGATGACACAAGGCGGCCCGAGCAACAGCACCTCAACCTTGGTTTACAAAGTCTACAACGATGGTTTTATCGGGCTGGATTTAGGTTCATCGGCCGCACAGTCCGTGATCCTGATGATCTTGGTTGCTTCCCTGACTGTGATTCAATTTAAGTATGTTGAGAAGAAGGTGGCGTACTGATGGTAGAAAGAAGACCGTTTTTTAATCTGTTTTGCCATGTCATTTTGATTCTTGGCATCATTTCGATTGCGCTTCCGGTTTGGATTGCAATCGTAGCAACTACCCATGAGAACAGTGCATTCGCTACTGGCACTCCACTTTGGTTTGGGGACTTGGGTTTTAGCGTGTTTACTGACTTGTTGAGTAACGACACTCAGTACAACAACAATACTTTGCCGATTGGCAGTATGCTTCTGAACTCTTTCATTATGGCGATGTGCATTACCATCGGTAAGTTGAGCATTTCCATCATGTCTGCCTATGCAGTGGTGTTCTTCCGTTTTCCGGGACGAATGCTGGCGTTCTGGATGATCTTCTTCACGCTGATGTTACCCGTTGAAGTACGCATCATGCCGACGTTTGAGGTGATTACGAACCTCAACATGCTCAACTCATTTTACGGCTTAACCATTCCGCTGATTGCCAGTGCGACCGCTACTTTCTTGTTCCGTCAGTTCTTTTTAACGGTACCGAATGAGTTAGTGGAAGCAGCACGCATTGATGGCGCAGGACCAATCAAGTTCTTCTTCGATATCTTGTTGCCTCTGTCGCGCACCAACATCGCAGCACTGTTCGTCATCACCTTCATTTACGGCTGGAACCAATATCTATGGCCACTGCTGATCACCACTGACGTGCAGTACTACACCATCGTGATGGGCATTAAACAGATGCTTGGAGTAGTTGATGGTGTTGTGGAATGGAACAAAATTATGGCCACCACCATTATCGCCATGTTGCCACCCGTGATTGTGGTAATTGCAATGCAAAAAGCCTTTGTTAAAGGTCTGGTAGATTCGGAGAAATAAATGTCCACGTTAACTCTTTCTAATATCGCTAAATGTTATCCGAACGGCTATCAGGCGATCCAAAAACTCAATCTTGATATCTGCGACGGCGAAATGGTCGTGCTGGTTGGCCCAAGTGGCTGTGGTAAATCCACCCTACTTCGCATGATTGCAGGTTTAGAAGAAATCAGCTCTGGTGAGCTCAAGATCGACACCACAATCGTCAACGATCTCGAACCGGGTGAGCGCGACATTGCCATGGTTTTCCAGAACTACGCCTTGTACCCGCACATGACGGTGTACAACAACATGGCTTATGGGCTGCGCAACCGCAAAACACCGAAAGCGGAAATCGAGCGATTGGTTCACGAAGCAGCAAAGATGCTGGAGTTGGATCACCTACTCGACCGTAAACCTGGGCAACTTTCTGGCGGACAACGTCAACGTGTCGCGATGGGGCGTGCTATTGTACGTGAACCAAAGGTGTTCTTGTTTGATGAACCTCTGTCTAATCTAGACGCCAAACTGCGTGTTCAAATGCGTTTGGAAATAAAGAAGCTTCAACGTCGCCTCGGCACTACGTCAGTTTACGTTACCCACGACCAAGTGGAAGCAATGACGCTGGCAGACAAACTTGTCGTGTTGAACAAAGGCAATGTCGAACAAGTCGGCACACCGCTAGAGATATACGACAACCCTGCTTCTCTGTTCGTCGCGACCTTTATTGGCTCACCATCCATGAACATCTTAGATGGCAATGTTAGCGCTGACGGCATTACGATTGGCGATGCACTGCTTCCTACATCCACAACAAACTTAGATCTAGGTGAAGTTAAGCTAGGTCTTCGTCCAGAGCATTTACAAATCAGCCAAGATAACCCATGGTTGCAGGTAGAAGTCGAATTGATTGAATCGCTCGGTGCTGACTTGCTGCTTTACTGCCGCACAGAAGGTGGTGACTCACAAAAACTGGTTGTTCGTGTTGAGGGGCATACGCCGATTCAAATTGGCGACAAGCTTGGTCTGGATATCAAACCAAAGCATGTTCATTTATTTGATGCCAACACAGAAAAGCGCATCGAGTGTACACTGGCTCCAGCGGTGTCACTACAAGACGTCAGTGACAATACCCAAACAATCAATCCTAAAGTAAACAAGCAAGGAGTGGTGAATGCCTAACCCGTTATCAGAGCTCAAGTTAGAGGGCCTGAAACAGATCGAATGGTTGCTGACCGACGTGGACGACACGTTGACTTGGCAAGGCAAACTGCCACCAGAGACATTAATTGCGCTAGCCGAGTTAGAGCGTGTGGGCGTAAAAGTGGTCGCAGTAACAGGCGCATGTGCTGGTTGGTGTGACCAAATGGCAAAGATGTGGTCACTGCATGGTGTGATTGGTGAAAATGGCGCGTTTTGGATGAGAAAAGACGCGACAGGATTCAATACCACCTTCGCTCGCCCAGCCGAAGCGATGCGCAAAGAACAACGCGCATTACAAGAAAGCATTGCGGGCATTTTGGCAGAGTATCCTGATGTCGAGTTCAGCCAAGATCAGAGTTTTCGCTACTGTGACGTTGCGGTGAACATAGCGCAAGATAGAGCGCCAGTTTCCCCTTCCACGACAATGGAAATTCTTAATCGCATCGTGAATTTGAATGTGGAGTCTCACCCCGTCAACGCAACATTGAGTTCGATTCACATCAATGCTTGGGTAGGTAATCACAGTAAGCGTACTAGCGGTGAAGCGTACATTAGGCAGTTCAATAATGGTGAGCTACCGAGTTTGGAGCGCATCACTTACGTGGGAGATTCATTGAATGATGAAGGCATGTTTGAATGGCTGCCAACGACCTTTGGCGTAAACAACATTCGCCCTTTATTGGAGAAACTGAATCACCAACCTAGCTTTTTGACCGAGGAAAATGGCGGTTTTGGGTTTGCTCAATTGGCTAACCTAATCGTCAAAGCTAAAAGGCCGTAACGGCTTTTGACAGGGCTGTTTGGTTAAAGCGCAGCCTTCGAAAGGGTTAGATACTTAGGTAAATGGATACCCTAAGAATAGGAGGACGCGGTTCTCTCTTCGGCGAACAGTCGATGGATGAATTGGCGTTCTTCTTCACTCAAACGCACTGTCACTTCCTGTTTGGTTGCATTCTGAACCAACTGATAAACCTCATTCAATTGCGATAACGTCAAAGAATTCAGTTTTTGCTTTATTGCACTAAATTGCTGCTGTTCCATATTTTTATGCTACTTATTCCTTATTTCATCTCTCATTGAGAAAAAAAGACACTCAATCCAAATATCACCATGGAGGGGGGAAATATATTCGGATTGAGTGAAAAGAAGGAGTAAAGACTGCGGCGGATTGCATGAGAAAATCAAACTCTCAATCTTTATTAAGCACTCCAACGAGAAAAAGAATATCGCTTTCTGATGTATTTATAATTAGCAGTTGTGAAGTTTATTTATCATAAGTGCTTAAAAATCTCTCACCGAGAAACACCGCTTAAGCCCTTGCTGTACTTAGCATTTCTCCAATTTAAGCAGCCCACCATGCCCAGAATGGACAATCTCGCAACAAAGATTGCTTGTTGTTTTCACTAATTATTTTTGTTTGTCGCATCCAAAAGCAGCCCATATTATCCGCAGCACAAGGGATGACATTCCTTACGCTCTTTAACAATCAAATGCCGTACTTCCTCATCTGCAACTTTCCTACTGATGTAAAAATTTCCTTTTGATTCCCATTTTCTAATTTTTACAACCACTGCGCAGAGCATTTAAAGCAGTGTTCTGCATTACAGTCTATTCATGTAGGAATTCATCGTGGATAAATATCAAGCTGCATACGCTAAGCGTCTAGAAAAACTGAAAGGCAATCGTTCGCCAAAAGCTATTGCACGTATTTCGGCGTGGGATGCGTTTTTTAACAAAGAATACGAGATGCAAGATCTAGAGTCTCAAATGACAGACTCAGCTCGCAAGCACTACGAGCAATCTGACGTTAAAAATGAAATCAGCTTTGGTTCATTCAAACGCGCGTTCTATAAAGAATCGATCGTGATTTATGACCTAACCGATGGTGCTTCAATTCAGAAGGTGTTCACACCACTACTTGTGCTAACAACAGCATGGGTACTGTTCGTGTGTTTTACCCAGTAATTGAATAACCGAATTTAATAAGCAATAGATAAACTATTGGCAGAGTGTTTATTACCTTTGTTCAATACAAACAGTTGAGAGTTTAAGGATGAAAGGAAGAAACATTGCGGCATTTGCCATTGTGATGGCAGCACTAACGTTTGGGTATGGCTTTAAAGCGTACCAAGAGGCTAATGGTGTCATTTACCCAACCTTTAAGAAGGAGTTTAATCTCTAATGCCTAAGATTACCCTTCTGCTACTCGCAACGACAGTCGCCATGGGCATTACTGGCGCTGCATTCTGTGTTGGCGTCACTTACGCGTTTACACAATTACCAATAGAGCAAATTCTATCGAGCTTATAATAAAAAAGTAGAGCATTTCGGTGCTCTACTTTTTTGCTATTTAGGGTTTAAAAAACCAATCAAAATTCTCGATTCATCTTCTCTAAGCAGGCGAACAAAATCGCTTGATGCTCGGGGTCGATATTACGCGTTAAGTCTTGAACCAAATCTAAATGAAGTTGATTGTGATGACGGTGAATCTCTTCACCCGCTGGTGTGAGCTTCACAACAATTGCGCGACGATCTTCTGGGTGCGGGCAACGCTCAATAAGCTCTGCTTTCACCAACTTCTCGATTTGAACCGTCAGCGTACCCGTTGTGATACCGAGTTTCTCAGCCAACTCTTTCATACGCATAGCACCATGCCCACCCAACACTTCGATGGTGTGAGTTTGAGCCAGTGAATAACCCGTTTCTTTTACTACAGATTGCTCCCAAGATGACATTTTGTCATAGAACTCGGTAAGCGTTTGATTCAGCTTTTCTAATTCGCGCATCAGTCAGTCGTTTGAACTTCCAAAGTCAGGTGGTGAATCTTATCAAATTTACTCAATAATTGCTTAAATTCATCCAGCGTTTTGTCGCTATGATTTTTCAGTGCGATTGCCGCAGAGTAATGGTGACCACTCACTTTCCAGATGTGTAAATCAACGATCTCGGCATAAGGCGTGAGTGTCTCTGTAATCTCATCTCGGTAAGACTTGTTGATGCTCTCGTCCAGTAACACAGGCGCCGTTTGCTTCATTAAGCCCAAGGTCCATTTACCAATCACAACAGCACCGACAATACCCATCATGGCATCTAACCAAACCCAACCGTAAAACTTACCAACAATCAGCGCCACGATCGCCAGCAAAGACGTCAATGTATCCGCCAGCACGTGAAAATACGCAGCGGTTAAGTTGTGGTCGTGATGATGTTCGTGCCCATGATCGTGAGAGTGGTGATCGTGATGGTCATGCCCATGATGATGGTGATCTTGCAGAAGTAGCATACTTGCAAGGTTAACCACTAGACCAATTACCGCCACCATGATCGCCTCGTTAAATTGGATACTTTCTGGATTAAAGAGACGATGAATCGACTCGACCATCATCATCAGTGCCACAATCCCCAACGCAATCGCGCTGGTAAAACCGCCAAGTACACTGACTTTGCCCGTACCAAATGAGAAGCGGTCATTGTGCGCGTTTTGTTTCGCGTAGCGGTAAGCAAAAAGAGTAATACAAAATGCCGCTGCGTGTGTGCCCATATGCCAGCCATCTGCGAGCAATGCCATTGAGCCAAACATGGTTCCGGCAGCAATCTCCACCACCATAGTGGTCACGGTTAGAATCAATACGTAGAGCGTGCGTTTTTCACCCTTTTGGTTGTGAGAAACGAAATCATGTGAATGTTGCGATACAGCCATTGCGACACTTACCTTCCAATTTTAGTTTGATTATCAAATTATTTGATTTCAATTTAGTTTGACCATCAAACAATGTCAACCTAGGAAGGCAATTTGATCGAAGAGAAGGTTGAAAAAGGATCTTGCTGAGCGCAGAAAACGCAAATGTAAAAAAGCACTTAAGCTCGCTAGAGAAGCCTAAGTGCTTTTGAATATAGTGATGTTCTTGAGTAGAGAGTCGGGACTAACGCTCAGCTAATCGGCGGGTATCTTCATCGATGATCGCTCGAAGCGCTTTGGTCAGATCATCAAAGTCGGTGTGCTTTTTGCCGTATTCCAGATTAAACGCGTAATTGAAATCAACAGGGTTATCACCTTGCGTGTGCTGCAGAATGGTCTCTAACTTATCCAACGCTTTGGTGAGGCGAGCTTCTTCGGTAGTGGCACTGTCATATTCCAACCAAAGGTCCAACAACTCCTGTTGCATAGACGCGTCTAGTGGAGCGATAAGCTGTTTCAAATCCGCCAGTTCTAGCGCACTTTTATCCAGCCCATCGTGTTGCTCCAACGCTGAAATGTCGCCACTCACGGCTTCTGCTAAGTCATGCACAATGCAAAGCTTGAGCACTTTTAGCATGTCTAAATGCGGGTAATGTTCTGCCACCAGCATGGCAAGCAAACACAATCGCCATGTGTGCTCAGCCGTGCTCTCATGGCGACCAGATGATGTCCAAGCAGTGCGCAAGGTGCTTTTGAGCTGCTCCGCCTCACGCAGAAAAGTAAGAATGCCGGGTAGCTTGTCGATCATATTTACACTCATCTCTGTCTGTTTTGCCAAAGACTAGCGGATTGCCTTCCATGAAGGAAGCAAATCACTCGAACCTTTGTTCCAAATAGAGGGTTAAACATCTATATCGAACACTTGGTTAAAGCACCTTTGCTCGCAACTGGGCAATTTTCAAACTGCCTGAATCCAAAATGATTTTTAGATCCTGATGCACGCGCATGTCGTAGTTATCGCCGTTCTTCGCTTTAGCTTTCCAAACCACATCGTAACTCACGGCCCAGCCAGAGTTTTGATCGCCCTTGATGGTCAAGCCTTGGATATCGTGCGAGTTCCAGACGATGTTGTCCGTGACACCTTTGTACCAACGAAGAAAGTCTTGGTATGACTGCATAGGGAAATCTGGGTACACCATATCAACGGGCTCTGCGATACGAGCAAGGAAGTACCCTGATTCGCGCTGATGGTCAAAACCTGCGAACCACTGGTAAACAAAACTTGCGATGTCGTTTCGGCTCAACTGTGAACGAGCCTCTGCATCGTACGTCTGACTCAAAACATTCATATCAATTTGTAGCAGCGCAATCTTACCCGCGTCATTGAAAGTGAAATATTCCGTCCAGCGATGTCCATCTGATTTGATGGTATCGCTTTGACCGTCTTGGGTTTGAATCAGTGTGCCGAACAGCTCAACCTTCACTCGTCCGTCTTCCGAAACAGGAGCAATACGGTAGCTAAAATCATCTTGAGTTTGGTAAATCTCAAACCAGTCTTTAATAGACTCAAGGTGCCCTGCTTTCCCTTTGTATTCTGTTGCTGTTACGTCGTTGACAAGCGTTTTGCTGTCGTCAGAAAACAAGGTTTCACGCGCTTTAGCAAATGCATCGAACCCTTGCTCTCCAAGTAGCTGATACTGAGCAAAAAACGCATTGATGGTGGCTTCGTTTTGCGCCTGTTTGTTTGGCTCACTCGCCAAAGAGAAAGCACTCACTACAACCAATAGTGAAGCGAGAAATTGTTTTACACGCATGGATTTTCCTCCCCCAAGGGTATGCTGATCAAATTGTATGATAACGATTTGAATTACCGGGGATTAGAGGAATAAAGACTTAAGAACTATTAGCGAATACCTAATAATCAGAAGAAAGAAAAGGCACCTCACGAAATGAGATGCCCAGGTTCGAAGTTTATACTGATTCACACGAAAGCAGCTTGGCTTCAAATTGTTCGTCAATGCTGTCTGCGATCAATTCGATGCGGCTTTCGGCACAATCATCCAACTCCACTTCGGTTAGTCCATCTGGCGTTAAGTTGTAGCCATAAATGCCATCGCTCGTAATAAACACGGCTTTCATGCGCTCGACTTCTAGCTCTACCAGCAAAGGAATCAGCTTCCGACGGTCAAACACTTTCTCCGGTGAGAAGCGCCAACCAACACTTTGGAAGCCTTCGCCTTCATTAGTCGCTTTAATAATGCCACTTTCAGGCATTGGCATGTCTGAAGCCAACGGCTTGTCACTCCCATGATGGTGGTGATGGTGCGGTGGATGCTCATGAATGGTTGTTTCACCTTCAAATTCATGAAAAGGGATCACGCCGTGCTCCGCGAAAATTACTTTTGTATTTGGACGACCAACTTCCGCCACGTAAGCTTCTAGCTTCTGGGTATCACCCTCTTGATAGAGGTCGAGCTTATTACCCACCACCGTATCGGCAATGGCAATTTGCTGATTGAATGTATCGTGTTCGGTGTAACGAAGATCTGTCAGTTTACGAGCATCAACTAAAGTGATGTTCTTTTGCAGTGACAACACTTGTCGATAATGATCGGTCGATAAAACCTGTAACACCTCTTTTGGATGCCCAAGGCCAGTCGGCTCAATCAACAAGCGGTCGGGCTTTGCTTCATTCAGCAGTTGATTCAGTGCGATTTGCATTGGTAATCCCGCCGCACAGCACATACAACCACCGGGTACTTCACGAATAAAGACTTGCTGCTCTTCGCTTTGCTGCCCTTGAACCAAACTGCCATCAACACCGATTTCGCCAAACTCATTCACCAAAACAGCCCAGCGTTCGTTCTCTGGCTTATTCGCCATCAGGTTCAAAATCGCAGAGGTTTTACCGACGCCCAAAAACCCGGTAATAATGTTAGTTGGAACCCCAAGTATGGGCTGATTATCAGAGCTCATTGGCAATTCTCCTGTAGCCTTGAACCAGTTCGTGGTTTGCCGAAACCACAGACTCCGAAAACGCCGAGTATTCTGGCGGCACTTTCGAGATGCTGTTCAAATCAAAGTCGGCGCCGATATTGGTCATCGGCGGAACATGGAAGTTCTCTGGCAAGTCTAGTCCATCTACCACGCAGTTATGACGAATCACACAACCTGTACCAATCACAGCATTAAACACCACGGAGTTAAAACCGATAAACACGTCATCACTGACTTCACATGGGCCATGAATAATAGAACGGTGCGCAATCGAAGAACGCTCTCCAATGGTCACGGCTGCACCTGCTTTTGAGTGGATAACGACGCCATCTTGAATGTTGGTATCGCGCTTGATAACGATGGCTTCCATGTCGCCTTGCTCGTTCACTTCATCGGCACGAATCACCGCGTAAGGACCAATAAAAACGTTATCTTCAATGATTACTTTGCCACAGATGATCGCCGTTGGATCAATGAACGCCGTTTCCGATACTTCAGGCATGTGACCAGTAGGATTTCTTCTTAACATATTGATTTCTCTTTATTCGGTGCCTTAAAGACACTCAAGCTACGACAACTATACTTCTACAAATAAAGCTCAAAGAAAGCGGATAAATGTAAGCTTTCGAAAATAAACTGAGCTTTCAAATAATCTAAGTTTCTGAAAAAAGTGAATCCTAGCGATCGAATACCAATCGCATGGCGTGTGCAGCCTGCTCATTCACTTGCTGGTTGGCATACACTAAACCGCCATTGACCCATGTATTCTTAATTTGAGCCGAGAACTGGTGACCAGCAAATGGCGACCAACCACAATGGTACAAGCTGTTCTCGTTCGTCACTGGCGTTGGTGCTGCGGCATCAACAAGAACCAAATCCGCAAAGTAGCCTTCACGAATAAAACCGCGATCCTGAACACCATAACGAATCGCTGGGTTGTGAGCGGTTTTCTCTACCACTTGCTCCATCGTCATGTGCCCGCGACTCACTTGATCAAACAGCGTGAGTAGTGCGTGTTGCACCAAAGGTAAGCCAGCAGGTGCTTGGTCGTAAGGCACTTGCTTTTCTTCCCAAGTGTGCGGGGCATGGTCCGTCGCAATAATATCAATCTGGCCTGTGCTTAATGCCTTTAGTAACGCTTCACGATCGCTTGGGTATTTTACGGCTGGGTTGCATTTAATTTGGTTACCACGCTCTGCATAGTCTTCATTGCTAAACCAGAGGTGGTGAACACACGCTTCTGCGGTGATGTTCTTACCTTGAATCGGGCCCGCTTCAAACAAAGCCAATTCTTTTGCTGTTGTGATATGCAGTACGTGCAGTTGGCTGTTGTGCTTCTTCGCTAACTCAACGGCGTAAGAAGAAGAGGCATAACAAGCTTCTTCGTCACGAAGTACAGGGTGGTCTTCAATGGTGAATTCCGACTTCTCTTTCAACAGGCGTTCTTTGTTCTGAGCAATGACAGGGCCACTTTCACAGTGCGTTACGATCAATACTGGCGAATCACGGAAAATCTCATCCAACGCTTGCTCGTCTTCTACCAATAAATCTCCGGTAGATGCGCCCATAAAGACTTTCACACCACAGTGCTTCTTTGGATCGAGTAACTTGATTTGCTCAAGGTTGTCTTCAGTTGCACCAAGGTAGAAAGAGTAGTTAGCCAGAGAGCTTTGTTCCGCGATGGCAAATTTGCGTTCCAACGCTTCAATCGTTGTGGTTGCTGGGCTTACGTTTGGCATTTCCATGAAGCTCGTGATACCACCAGCGACGGCTGCACGTGATTCGGTTGCAATAGAGCCTTTATGAGTCAGTCCTGGTTCGCGGAAATGTACTTGGTCATCGATCATTCCAGGGATCAAATAGCAACCTTTCGCATCGATAACGACATCACCTTCCCTTGCTGCTATGTCAGTTGCGATGGTTTCGATTCGTTGATCGACAATTCGCAAATCGGTTTTGGTGATGGTTCCTTCATTTACTACACGGGCGTTTTTAATGAGCGTTGCAGACATAGCGGTTCAGAATCTCCTTGCTGATGATGCTAATGGTTGGGATGTATTTGAGGAAAAGGCGACGACGTCGTCATGGTGTGAGCCAAACTCAATAAAAAGCACAGCTATTTGGTGTCAGCGCAGTCATCACACACACAATTGATTTCTAATTGCGGGCTAACGACGGTAAACCCCTCTTGTTTTGCATGAGATTTAAGACCATTAATCAATTTAGGATCGATGGCTTGTTCGCTGATCTTGTTGCACTTGGAGCAGATAAGAAATTGAGGGATACCGTGCTCGTGTTCGCAGAGAATATGGGAGCATACGATGTATTTATTGGACACTTTAAGCTTGTGAGCCAGATGCTCACCTTCAAGAAAATCCAAGATTCGATACACAGACATAGCCTGAATATTCTGATCAAAATGGGCTTTGCAATAATCCACTAGCTCATAAGCTGATAACGCTCTATCGGCATGAACCAAGGCTTTCAACACCAGTTTTCTCTTAGAAGTTAATTGCTTTCCCTGAGCCTTAAAACTCTTCTCAACATGCTCAATAATGGCGTCAATATTGCTCACTCTCACCTCACACAAGACACACGCTACCTTTTAATAATTCTGATTATTGTTATGTTATAACATAAAAAACAGATTCATCAAGGTGAGACCAAAGTGAACGCGACTTGGGAATGCGCATTAGATCCGTTACTCTAATTAGCTCGTATCCCAAATCAGAATAATCAAAACGGATGGCTAGAATGGAACACGTTGGCTCTCGGGCGCTGGTTGTTGAAGGCGGTGCCATGCGCGGGGTATTTTCCTGCGGCATACTCGATCATTTTATTAAGCAAGACTTCTCCCCGTTTGACAGTTTTTGGGGCGTTTCGGCAGGCGCGAGCAACTTAGCCGCATACCTTGCAAAAATGCCGGGAAGGAACCTCAAAATCTATCTTGATTACAGCTTACGTAAAGAGTTCATTTCTCCCACTCAGCTGCTGCGTGGCGGTGACATGATGGACTTGGATTGGATGTGGGATATCACGCTTAAAGAACTCGATATAGATAGAGATGTGCTTTCTGCAGATCCCCGTCCTTTCTTTTTAGGGGTCACTCGACAAGACAACGGGCAACCAGAATACCTCACGCCATCCATTCAAATGTTGGCTGAAACTATGAAAGCCAGTAGCGCCCTGCCCATCATGTACCGAAACGGCGTCGCTTTAGATGGTGTGAGATATGTTGATGGCGGCGTAACGGATGCGATTCCTGTCGCCGAAGCCATTAAACGCGGCGCGACCAGAATCATGGTGCTAAGAAGTCGGCCAGCCAGCTATCGCAAATCCAAACCTAAACTTGAAAAGCTCACTGCACGCCTGTTGAAAGATCACCCAGCTTTGGTTGAGCCAATGCTCACGCGTCATATTCGCTATAACCAGAGCTTGGAATTGATAGAGAATCCACCCGCTGGCGTTGAGATCATTCAAATCTGTCCGCCAGAAGGCTTTAAGTTAAAACGCTTGAGTCGCTCGCCAGAACCATTGCGCAAAGCTTATGAATTGGGCTTGGAGTTTGGCAAGCATGCCATAACGCGTTGGGAACAGAGCTAAACACAAAAACAACTTTCAAAGCGCCGCAGAATAAAAAAAGCCACACCATGTTAGTGTGGCTGATGCAAATTCGATGGCAGTGGATATCGTCTTTGCTTGCGTATGAGCCCAATGCACGGACTCCAAATCACTTAGGGGTCACCAATCGTGCTAATTCAGTGCGCACGACTGTCGGTCAAACTAGTACGTTTCAAACAATCCAGAGTTGTAATCTTGAATCGCTTGTTCAATCTCTTCGATGCTATTCATGACAAACGGACCGTAATGCACGACAGGTTCATCAATTGGTTCGCCGATAAAGAGCAGTACGCCACTGGTATCATTGGATTGAAGCGTCACCAACTCACCTTTAGAAAGCAGTGCCATTTCTCCCTGCATGACAACACGCTCTCCAATAGTAATGCTGCCTTTATAAGCATAGACCATCATATTGTGATCGTTAGGTGTCATAAGGTTTAACGACGCGCCTTGGTGTGCTTGCCAATCGGCGACCGTTACAGGTACACCAGTTTTACTCAATGGCCCTCGAATCACTTCATCATCAATGTTCAGCTCACCAGAAATAACGCGAACTAAGCCATGCGCCTCTGCGCGATGTTCGGTAATGGTTTCCGGTTGGAAGTCGTGATATTGCGCCGGAGCCATCTTGTCTCGCGCGGGTTGATTGATCCAAATTTGGAAACCGTGCAGTTCACCGTCTTCCATTATTGGCATTTCACTATGAATGACACCTCGGCCAGCCGCCATCCATTGCGCACCACCAGAACGAAGTTCACCAACATTATCCATGTGGTCACGATGTTGGAAGTGTCCCGTTAACATGTAAGTCAGCGTTTCAATGCCTCGGTGTGGATGCGGAGGGAACCCGCCTACGTAATCGGCTCTTTGGTCTGATTTCAGTTCATCTACCATCAAGAATGGTGAAAAGCTTGCATTGTTAAAGCCTGCGACACGGCGAATTTTCACGCCGTCACCATCAGCAGTTGCATGTGATGGGATAATCTGACGAATATCTCTCACTGTACTCATAATCTTGCCTCCCTTTAGGATATGAGTTGATTCTAGAGAGCAAGTACTGAGTTTATGAGGGGGAAAAATTGTTCTACTTCATCAACTTTTTCGAACGAAAAAAAAATGAAAAATAAATGTAGCTATTTTTTAAACACCCTGTATAGTGGCGGCTGGCTCTAGAAAAGAGCTGTTAATGCTACATTTAGTTTAAGTTCCCTCTCAGTAACATCCTGAATCTTCGGTTCAGACTCCTGCGTAAAACTTCCTCTTGATTGCACATTCAATAGCTTAAAAAAGATCCATCACAATTCGTACATTATTGTTTAATTTCAGAGGTTTTTATGTCTGGTAAAGTAACTGGTTCAGTAAAATGGTTCAACGAAACTAAAGGTTTTGGTTTCCTAACTCAAGACAACGGCGGCCAAGATGTATTCGTACACTTCAACGCTATCGTTGCTGACGGTTTCAAAACTTTGGCTGAAGGTCAGAAAGTAAGCTTCAAAGTAGAAGATGGTAAAAAAGGTCCTCAAGCGACTGAAGTTACTCCTCTATAAGATAGCTTTTCTTGGTGCAGCATCTCCTCGCTGCACCAAACTCTCTCCCCCTTCAAAAAATTCCTCAAACTTAATACTCAGCAATCAAATATTGCTCGGTTTTCTGCTGCCTAAAATAAATGGGCTGCACCACTGTATCCATCGTTGGAACAAGGTATCTGTCGTCAGATCACTGTTACCATCGTTGGTATGTAAATTACTAAAATTAGGAAAAATTATGTCTAGAAGAACAGGTCGTCAAAGACACTGGTATCAATTATTGAATAAAGAAAAGATCACAAAGAAACAGGAGAATAAATGATAGAGATTGAATTCCGTTTAAAACAACCCGACATCTCTTGGAACGCCAAAATTCATCAACTTAACAGTGATATTTTAAGGCGCCATATATTGCCAAAACTCCAATTTGCTTGCTATCTCATTGATTTTAAATACTGTGAGAAAACCTATTCCGGTGACATTCTGTGTGACTCAGGTTCAAAGCTAGGAAGTTTTATTATTAAATAAATCAGTTTCGTGCATTAATAATTAATGTGGAAATTTAGGAAGAAATTCCCAAGGTGAAAAACATGGCAAATAAAAGCAAGAAGCAAATTGAGCAAGAAAAGAAAGAGTCCGAACAAAACGCTGCTGCGATAAAACAACAAACTCGCCGCCGAATTGAGGACATCATGGAGCAAAGAGAATTTGATAAAATGTTCGAGCTATAAATACATTCCCTTTCATTTCCTTTTCTCTACTCTTCTCAATTTAAAGTATCGATGTGCAAGGTATCGCCACCCCTTCTCTCAGTTCACAATGAGAGCTCACAATGAGCAACGCACAATAAACTCGATATGACTCCCAATGTTTCTCGCATGATGTGATTCAGTATTAGCCACTGAATATTCGACTCAGCCAGGTGTGTGCTGACAACGAAACCATCATGCGATGAAATCGCTCCCTTTTCTCTTATCCCTTATCCCTTATCCCTTATCCCTTATCCCAAAGAATTACAATTTACTCACTAGCTCTAGCCAAGCCCCAATTTTTGCGTATAATCGCAACCGTTTGCTTCGTATAACCCCAATGATATGGTTTGGGGGTCTCTACCAGCTCCCGCAAAGTGCTGATTACGAAGAGTCGAGATCACTGTGGATCTTACTCTTTGTAATGGCGTTCGATTTTTCTCAATCTATACCTATTCTTAGAGTAATTGCATCCACGTAAAAGCATAAGAAGAGGTGGAATATGAACGCATTTATTCAAGGTCTTCCAAAGGTAGAGTTACACTTACATATCGAAGGTTCGCTAGAGCCAGAACTGTTGTTTGAGCTTGCACAGCGCAACAACATCGACATTCCATACGAATCACCACAAGCACTGCGCAAGGCGTACGAGTTCGAAGATTTGCAGTCTTTCCTAGATATCTATTATCAAGGTGCTAACGCACTTCGCACGGAACAAGACTTCTATGATTTGACTTGGGCATACCTAGAGCGCTGCAAAGCCGACAACGTTATCCATACTGAAATCTTCTTTGACCCACAAACCCACACCGATCGCGGTATTGAGTTTGAGACTGTTATCAATGGCATTCACCGAGCAATGCAAGATGGTAGCGAGAAGTTAGGCATCACCTCTCAAATCATTGCGTGCTTCTTGCGTCACCTATCGGAAGAGAGCGCGATTGAAACACTGCAATCCATTATTAAACACAAAGACAAAATCGTCGGTGTTGGTTTGGATTCTTCAGAGCTTGGACATCCGCCAGAGAAGTTCAAACGTGCGTTCCAACAAGCAAAAGAAGCAGGTTTACTCACCGTGGCACACGCAGGCGAGGAAGGTCCGGCGCAAAACATCATCGATTCTGTCGAGATGCTGGGCGTTAGCCGCGTTGACCATGGTGTTCGCTGCGTTGAAGATGCATCGTTAGTCGAAGCGCTCATCGAAAGTAAAATGCCACTCACGGTATGCCCGTTATCGAACATTAAGCTTTGCGTGTTTGATGAAATGGAGCAGCACAACATTGTCGATTTGCTACGCAAAGGCGTCGCAGTAACCATTAACTCCGATGATCCGGCTTACTTTGGTGGTTACATGACGGATAACTTTATGGCGGTCAGCAATGCACACCCGATGACGAAGCCAGAGTTGGCTCAGTTTACGATCAATGCGATTAATGCGAGCTTTATCAGCGAAGCACTTAAAGCCAAATACCGTGCTCAAGTCGCTGATTACTTAGCGAATCACTGATTATAAATACAAACCAATAAGGGCTAGTTCGCTAGCCCTTATTTTGTTGTTTGCCATACGTAATTCACCACGTGCCTCATGACGTGTCTCGCTCGGTTTTAATACAGTTTCTTCCCGCATTTTTCGCAACATAGAGCGCCTTATCCGCTCTTGCGACCAGTTCATCAAAACTGTCTTCTAACTCTAATGTCGCAATACCCGCACTGAACGTTACTTTCGAAACGGGGCTGAAATCCTCATCCTTAAGCGCTTCTAAACGGATTTGCGCCCATTGCTGTGCCTTCTCTAAAGATACTTTGGAAGCAACGATGACAAACTCCTCCCCGCCCCAGCGTGCCAACATTCCCTCTTCCAAAGGATCTTGAGCGAGAAAGTCAGCAATATGCTTTAGTACGTCATCCCCAACGTCATGCCCATAGGTGTCGTTGACCTCTTTGAAGTGGTCGAGATCGAGCAAAATCAATGACACTGGCCAACTGTGCGCTCTTGCTTTCTGAAGCTGCTCGTGGACTTTGGTGATCAGTGCGCGGCGGTTAAATAAGTTAGTGAGCGGATCATGCATGGCCAACCACGTAAGCTTGTGGTTATTTGCATTGAGCAAATTGACCGAGTATGCCAACTCTTGGTTCGCGGTGTTGAGCTCTTGCGTTCTGAGCGCGACCACTTCCTCTAGCTTTCTATTGTGCTGATGGATTTCATCAAAGGTGTTTTTAAAGGCATTGGAAAGCTGGCCGATTTCATCTTTCGAATCGTAGCCAGAAAACGTGGTGTAATGGTTGTTGACTGCGTTTTCTACATCGTATGTCAGCTCCAAAATCGGTCTTGTGATGGAATTGGTGAGATAAAACACGATAGGCATAAAGACAACAATCACCACCGATGAAGTAATCGCAACATCTTCCAGTAGCTCATTGATATCGAGGAAAATATCGGACTCTTCCGTGGTCACGAAGAGCGTCCAATTAGGTAAGGTGTCGATTTTAGCAAAGGTCACGATCTTGGCTTCATTGACCTTCCTGTCGTAGTAGTGGCCGTGTCCGACATTTTCCCAATTGGTTTGCACTGCAATGTCCGCGAAGCCTTCAAAACCAACTCGCTCACCTTCAAAAATATTGGCGTGCAAAATCAGAGAGCTGTCGGGGTGAGAAACCACCGTTCCACTGCTATCAGAGATCCAAGCATAACTGCTGTTGCCTAACTTCACTTTAGACAAACGCTGCGCGAGATAGTCGACAGAAATAGACACACCGACAATACCTTTCCAGTTATCCGCTTCGTCATACACGGGCACACCAAGGGCCACAACGGGTGTTTTGACCAGTAAGCCGACGTGCGGCGCTGTGATGTGATAATCCGCGCTCTTCCATCGAGCGTCTTCTACAAATTCTGGCCACTCAATTTTGATGGTTCTGCTTTTGTGATCAATTAGATTCCAATGCTCATCGACGAAAAGCGTATTAATCACGGACTTCTTAGACATGCTTTTGAGCCACTTAAGCTCTTCGACAATAAAGTCGATATCCCCTTCTTGCACACGTTGATGACCACTGATGGTTTGCAGTGACGCCACATGTCGTTGCAGTTCTTGACTGATGACGTCTGAATGAAGGTTGGATAATTGAATGGAGTTTTCTAAGGCGACACTAAAGATCCGTTGCCGCTCTTTAAAGTACAACACGGCGAAAAGAATCAGGACGAAACAAATCGTCATTACTGAGTACGTAACGACAAACTTGGTTCTCACACTTCGGAAAGCAAACCCCGCGATATACACAAATGTCCTTATCAAGTGTATGGATATGCATATAGTCTAGTTTGTTAATAAAGAGTCTGCTATGTGGTTTAGCGCAAAAATTGGCTTAAATTGAATGATTTATTACGAATTTCTCAGCAGCTAATAAACACTGCTCCCGTAGCCATTGATGGCTTGGGTCATTAGTGCGAGAGGGGTGCCAATACATCGCCACATCGATCGGATCTTTCATGAACTCAGCTTCAAGCTCTCTGAGGTGATACAAATCTCGATATTGCTCCAGTAAGGTTTGTGGCATCAAAGCAAGATAATCACAGCGTTGTATCACTGGCAGTATCTCGATAATACTTCCCGCCTGCCATGCCACTTGGCGCTTCCCTAGTATCTGCTCATTCTTGATGCCACGGCCAATCAAATAACCGTTTTGTTGGTCAAACTGAGAAAGGGTCACATGCTTCTCGTTAAGGTACTCTTCAACGCTGATCGTATTACCTTGTAACCGAGGATGATCCTCTCGGCACACAACCGTGAGTTTATCGGACATCAAAATCTGTGAACGCAGATGCGGGTGTAAATTGGTTTGAGCTTCAATCACCAAATCGCACTGCTGTGACCTCAGCAGACTGGTTAAGTCCATAGTGAAAAGCGGCTCAATCCGCGTGTTTGCTTTCGGTGCTTTTTCGTTAAGCAAGGCTGAAAGCTCTGGCAGCAAAGTAAAACTGAACACACTGAGTGAAGAGATCACAAAACGCTTATCGCACTCAGCAGGATTAAATCGTGAGTGCTCAGGCAACATATAAGCGATGCTTTCTACCGCTGTTGCTAATGTGGGATAGATATCAATAGCGAAAGCTGTTGGTGCCACGCCGTGGCTTTCGCGAATAAATAACGCATCCTTAAACACCTCACGAAGTCTGACTACCGCTTGACTGACCGCAGATTGACTCACACCCAGACGTTGCGCCGCTTTGGTGTAACTCTTCTCTTCGACAATCGCCACGAAGGTCGGGATAAGACTGTAGTCTGAGTGCTTCATAGATTATGTGTTCTCGAATATTTTCATACTGATATGAGCTTAACTTATATCATATATAACTCAACTTATGACGTTTTTTCATACAATTCCGCGCATGTGATTACAAAAGACAAAACAATAATCACACGCTCAACGTTTTACCCTCACACATCGACAAAAGGTATAACTATGAACGTCATAAAAGCCATAGGTCGCGTTATCTTTGCGATTTTTATGGTGCTATTAAAGTTCTCACTATTCATGGCTCTCATGCTTGGTGGGGCTTACTTGCTTGCACCCATGGGCACGATCAATTCAAAAGACATTGATATGAGCTTGTTCACCAACACGCCCAACGACACCATGATGGTGATCTTCAACTCCGAATACTTCAGCGGTTATCTGTTCTCTGTCACCATAGCCCTTGCCCTTTTTGTCATCTATTTGCTATGGCAGATCCATGAAGTTGCGGTTCACCGAGCTCAAGAAAAGAAAAGTTCTCATATCCAATTAGTGTTTGCCCTCTCCTTGTGTGGTTTGTTCCTTCACAAAGCCTGGTGGGTTCTGGCGCTGATCATTGCCTTCGCTAACTGGGAGCACATTGGCAACTCACTGAGCAACATCATTCGCAATAGCCGTTTGTCATCTCAACCACAAACACCCGCAAAAGTGACGGAGGAATAAGCCATGAAAGAGGTAATGATTCCGTACATTCTTATCATGTGGATTTTGGTTTCAACGGGTGCGATTAAGTGGACATTTAAAAGCGCGTTTTGGATCATCTCTGGCGGTGCATTCATTCTGGTGGTGCTAGGAATTCTCTCACGTCTATGGGCTCCGGTTGATTTGACTTATTCATCGACGGTGAAAGCGCCCCACTCGGTGTTGTCTCCGCTGTTTCGCGAGCAGATTGACCACATCTATGTCGACCACAACCAAGAAGTGAAGAAAGGCGATGTGATCTATACGCTGGTCGACACTACCTCTTTGGCAGACGTAGAAAAAATCAAAGCAGGCATTGTTCAGCAAGAAGAAAACGTGGCTCAGTTAAAGCGCGATATTATTCGCGGTAAGACATCACCAGAGATCTTCAAAGGGCGTGACATTGAATACTACGAATCTCAACTTCGCGTTGCAGAAGCGTCGTTGAAGTCTTTGCATGCCGATTTGCAAAAGACCGAGTTTGAGCAAAGCCGTAAAACCGTTCGTGCGCCTTTCGACGGCCAAGTTGCAGTGGTGAACGTAGCAGATGGTAGCCGTGTAGGTAACATGCACATCTACGACACGTCACGTAAGTTCTTGGAGATGCGCATACCAGACCAAACCTATCGCTATGTTGAACAGGGTCAGTTTGCTGAGTTCTACGTCGATGCGTATCCGGGTGAAGTGTTCCGAGCTCGCGTTCACAGTATCACGGCGGGTACTGGAGAATCATCGGTCTCGCCATTGCAAGGCCCACAGAGCGTTCGTCAACACGTAGGCGCAAACACCAGTAGCCACGGCCGTACAGTGATTCTGGAAATTTTCGAACCGGAAGGTAAATCCATTCCAATTGGTGCGACTGGCTCTGCGTGGATTGCGGTAAATAAACCACACAGCCTGTTTGGCTTCATTGATGTGATTGGCGCAGCAACGGTTCGACTTCACTCTTATAAGTCTTACCTGAACGCGATGTAGTTAATAAACAAACCGCCAACTTAGGCGGTTTGTTTTTATGAAGCCAATTAAGACCTTACATTTCTTCCGTGGTTAGCCTGCAGTTTTAGCGCTAGACTGAGTGAGCTAAATAAAGCATACACAAAAGGAAGAAAATCATGATTCAACAAGGTCAAGCACTGCCTGCTGCAACGCTAAGCGAACTGACTGCAGATGGTATGGTAAACCACCAAGTAACAGAGCTATTTGCAGATAAGAAAGTGGTTCTATTTGCGGTTCCAGGTGCATTTACTCCTACTTGTTCTGAAGCGCACCTGCCAGGTTACGTCGTATTGGCTGACCAACTAAAGGCAAAAGGCGTGGACCTGATTGCTTGTGTATCTGTTAACGATGCATTCGTAATGCAAGCTTGGGGTGAAGCACAAAACGCATCTGAGTTGCTAATGCTAGGTGATGGTGACGCAAGCTTTACTAAAGCACTGGGCCTAGAAATGGACACCGGCGGTTTTGGTGGCGTTCGTTCACAGCGTTACGCGATGATCATCGACAATGGTGTGGTTACGACACTAAACGTTGAAGAGCCAAAGACATTTGAAGCAAGCAAAGCGGAGACCATTCTCGCTGCACTTTAAGCTCAACGCTAAGATCACAAAACGGAAGCCTCTGCGCTTCCGTTTTTTCTATCTGAACTCACTGATTTTACTAGCTCAGCGCCACACATTTAATGAAGATAAAGTTCGGGAACGTCGCCAAACGTTGGTAATGCTCCTGAGAGATTTCACGAATTTTTTCATTCACCTTACCTTCTGAAATCGCCAGCATCGCCATGTTACTGCCCGTGATCGCATCGGTAATGTCTTGTAATGAGCGGCGGTAGAATGCCACAGGAACTGGTTCTCCTACGGTATTCCACATATCTTCAACCAGCTCTTTATCGTAGTAATTGCCAGAGGCCGAACATTCGAAATCCGCAAATGGATGATGGGTCGAGAAGACAAACTGACCACCGGCTTTTAATACTCGTTGAATATCGTTAAATAAGGGGCGAAGGTCTTCAATGTAGTGAACCATAAGCGGGCAAATGACCAAGTCGTACTGTCCGTCTGCCTCTTCTGGTAACCCGAGCGCCAAGTTTTGCGCGTAAGCGGTGACCGAGCTACCAAGCTTTTCTTTTACGATATCTATCATCTCTTGAGCAGCGTCGATGCAGGTTACTGAGCTTGCGCCCAACTCAAGAAGAAGCTGCGCGTAAATACCAGAGCCACAACCTAAATCCAGCACCTTTTTACCTGCCACATCACCGACTAGTTCAAGGGTGTTTGGACGCTCAAAATGCGCGTTGTACAGGTTATCTTGCGCGGCTAAATCGTATTGCTTTGCGTAGGTGGTGTACATTTCTTGCTTCATGGTGACTCCGACAGAAAAAGTGGGATGCGAAGACTAGAAAATACCCGATAACAAGTAAAGTCAAAAGCACGTTAGAAGCGTGATCTTGCGCGTACATTGAAGAAGATGGGTGACTGGAGGTTCGGTTGAGCCTTTCCAACCGATTGCAAAGGCTCGATGTGTAACGATAAAGCGCTTATTGGAATGAAAGGAACAGCACTAGCGCATGCGCACAACGCTGGTCTCTTGCTTGCGCTGCATCTCAGCAAACGTTAAGACAAACGGGGAAGATTGCTTAACTCGGCTTGGTAATGAAGACAGGGCGTTGTAGGCGTCTTGCTTGGTTTTGAAATCCCCTACCGTCACCGTGTACCAACGTGTGCCACGGCTGTTTTTCCAGTTTACCCACACCGGATGTTTAGGATCGATGTAGCGAATGTACTCTTTGACATCCTTTTCTTTCTTTAAGGCCAGCACTTGCATGGTGTAGTGATTTGGGTTGAGGTAGCCATAAGCGTCTTGCGATGACATCACACCCACACACTGCCCTGTTTCCATTGGTTGGTGCTGCGGCATCACACAGCCAGTAAGTGACATAGCCAAAGTCAAAGATAGAATCTTGCGCACGCGTAACTCCGTTTTTTTGTTCTGAATGGTTCTCTTGAAGAGTGCTCTACATTGAGTAGGCGACCACCGACTCCAAAACATGAAACACAAAATAAAAACGGCAGATTTATCATATTCAATCGGATAATCCGCCGCTGAAGGCAAAATTACACATTGTTGAGTCGTCTCTAACGCTTTCGGATATTGCTCTTCCAACAGCAACATATCTGCTTTGCCTTTCAACTGAATAAGATGATGACGCAGATTGGTTGAAGTAGGTTTGTAGAACTCTTGCGACTTCTCATACGCTGTGCGAGCCAACTCGGCTTTACCTTGTCGATTGTAGATATGCGCCTCATTGAGATACATGATCTGCAACCCTCTGGCTTTGTGCCCTTTGGCATGGCGCTTGAGGTAAATTTGCTGCGCTTTTTGAATGAACTCTAATGCTCTATCCCAGCTTTCGATGTGCAGATAAAGCAGACCAAGGTTATTGTAAATCGTACCTTTGTAAGCCTCTTGACCAACTTGCTCGGCGATATCAATGCCATCAAGGAAGTAACGTTGAGCATCCACCAGTTGGTTTGTCGCATTACTCAACGCGCCCGCGACATTGTAAAACTTGGGCAAAAGCGAGTTGAGGTGCTCTTTCTCAGCTATCTCGATAGCGAGTTTTATTTCGCTCAAACCCACATCATTTCGACCGTGCAAGGTGTGCTCTTTCGCACTGTCTGCTAGCAACACGGCATCAAGCCATGGTTGATCGCTCTCTCGGGCAATGGCTTGAAGTTGCTGAAGGTAGTCTGCCGCCAATAGAGGTTCATCATTCACACGCGCCAATCGATATTGCTGATACAAGGCATAGGAAGTTTCGAGCTCAGACGAAAAGGCGTTCCCGACTGCCTCCAACGCTTGTTGCGCGCTTTCTGGATCACTGTAAATAAGCGAACTCACATCGAGTAGCGCTTGTCCTTGAGCTGTTTTAGCAAGCAAAATTTGAGTATCTTGACTGGCAGTTTGTTTGATATGTTCACTTGGCGAATCCTTACGCCAGTAATCGTGCAAAGCGAAAGCGACCACTACCCAAAGAAGCGCCGCTAACAAGGTGACAACATAGCTTTTTCTCACGAAGTATTACGTTCCATCTCGATTGTATTTAGATTTTTCTTTTTAGAAGCATCTGATTTATAAGAAAACCATAGCATCAATCAAATGCATTCCCAAGCATGCATAAGAATCGACATTTATATGAATGTCACGTTTCTGCCCATGGTTAGGCAAATGCTCTAATGGCAAGTTTTATTGCCATTTGTGTATGTTCTTCTGTGGAGTTAGGAGGAGAAAGGGCTGAGCTTGAGAGGAAAATGAAAAAGCCGCACCTGAAACTCAGATGCGGCTTAAATAGAATGGGATTAAGAGAAGTTAGAACCAGCTCGCAACCAAACGTTTGAACCAATCCATCAGGCGTTTAAAGATGCCGCCCTCTTCAACAGGTTCAAGAGCAACCAATTCCGCTTCTTTGACTACGTCGCCATCGACTTTGTACAACACTTTGCCGACAACTTGGTCTTGCTGAATTGGAGCCATTAGGTCGCCATTGTATTCCACTTCGGCTGCCAGCTTGTTCACATCACCTTTTGGCAACGTTAGGTAGATATCACGATCAACACCGACTTTTAGCTCGTCTTGGTTACCCATCCAAACGCGCGCCGTTGCCACTTCTTTACCTGCTTGCGTTGGTACAACGGTATCGAAGAAACGGAAACCGTAGCTCAGAAGCTGTTTACTCTCTGACTCACGCACGCTAGGGCTTTTCGCACCCATCACAACCGCGACTAAACGCATGTCACCGTTGGTTGCAGAAGTCGCGAGACTGTAACCCGCGCCACTGGTGTAACCCGTTTTCATGCCGTCAACGCTCATGCTTCGATCACGTAGCAATCCGTTACGGTTGTATTGAGTAATGCCGTTGTAGGTAAACGAAGTCTCGCTGTACAACGGGTAAATATCAGGAAGATCACGGATAATCGCACGGCCTAGCGTTGCAATGTCACGCGGCGTTGAATACAGACCATCGCTATCCAAACCATGTGGGTTGGTAAATGCAGAGTTTGATAGACCAAGTTGGTTCGCCCAACTGTTCATCAAACCAACAAAGCCCGCCTCACTGCCTGCAACGTGTTCTGCGATAGCAACACTGGCATCGTTACCCGATTGAACAATCAACCCACGGTAAAGATCCGACAGTGAAACCGACGTGCCGACTTCGATAAACATCTTGGAAGAATCAGGGAAGTTTTTCGCCCACGCGTTGCGGCTGATCACCACTTCATCGTCTAGGCTAATGTTGCCAGACTTGACCTCTTGACCCGCAACATAAGCGGTCATCAGCTTGGTCAAACTTGCCGGGTTTAGACGTTTGTCGGCATCACGTTCCACTAGCACTGTGCCAGTGTGGTAATCCATTAATACGTAGCCACGAGAGCTCAGCTCTGGGGCATTTGGAACAACGGTAGGAACAGCAAAACTAAACGCAGAAACAGCAGTCAAGGTGGTCGCTAACGTAGCATTGAATAAAGTGTTTTTTCTCATAGCAGCATTCTGTGGCTTACAACTTACAAACTAAGTCGAGTATATGGAAACGCTGTTCAGTTACAGCACCTCTGTTACGATTGGTTACGTTTACTCGATATTTGTCCCAAAGAATGCGAAGTTCGTTGGAATTTGTGCTTATTCGTTAACCAACCCCTTGAAATCATGATTTTTGATTAGCCCTAGTTCAGCGTTCGCGTTCTTTGAAGCGTTACCAACCTTCAGTCGCGCGTCACGCTGCCACTTTTGGTCAAACAATCTTCGCTAACACCAAACGAATATTTACACATCAAAACATTACACCTCATTGTATTTTTCACTAAAAACCTGACTTACAACCAGTTTAAAAGCCTTAAAACTCTATCGATTTGCAATGTTTTACACAAAACATTATGATCACGTCGCATTTTTTAATTAGAACTCAAAACAATCGGAGGGCGGTTTTAGTGTTTTTCTTGTTCAGGAAAGACACATTTAAAAAAGCGTACATGTTGTATTTATGGATAATGCACTAAAAAAATATAGTATCGACACTACCGACTATCAGGTTGGTCAAGATAACGTTCAAAAATGGGGATTTGATATCCACAATCCAGTATTTGGGATTAGTGCTGGTCTTGTTCTTCTCTGTCTTGCTTCTCTTTTAATTGTTGATCCTTCAACAGCCCGTGATGCCTTAAACGGCGTTAAGAACAGCATCATTTCTGACTTCGATGTGTTCTTCATGTGGTCTACTAACTTCTTCATCGTATTTGCTATCGCTGTCTTACTTTCACCGCTGGGTAAAATCCGCATTGGTGGTAAAGACGCGCAAGCAGAACACTCAACAGCCTCTTGGTTATCTATGCTGTTCGCAGCGGGTATGGGTATCGGTCTGCTATTTTGGAGTGTTTCGGAACCAACGGCTTACTTCACTGATTGGTACGGCACACCACTGAACGTAGAACCTTACACCGAGGAAGCAAAATCACTCGCTATGGGTGCAACCATGTTCCACTGGGGCATTCACGGTTGGGCGATTTACGCCATCGTTGCACTTTCACTGGCTTTCTTTGCCTTCAATAAAGGCTTACCACTTTCTTTGCGCTCTGCGTTCTACCCACTATTTGGTGATAGAGCTTGGGGCTGGTTAGGTCACGTCATCGACATTCTTGCGGTACTTTCAACCCTATTTGGTCTAGCCACTTCGCTTGGCTTGGGTGCACAGCAAGCCACCAGCGGCATCAACCATGTATTTGGTTTGGATGGCGGCATTGGCATGCAAATGGTCGTTATTGCGTTTGTGACCTTTATTGCGGTTCTTTCTGTTGTTCGAGGCATCGACGGCGGCGTTAAGCTATTAAGTAACATCAACATGGCAGTGGCATTTGCCCTACTGGCTTTCGTGTTGTTCATTAGCTTTGATGTAGCGACAACTTCTATCTGGGATACGACCGTCGCTTACGCAAAAGACATCTTCGCGCTAAGTAACCCACATGGTCGTGATGATCCGGAATGGATGCACGGCTGGACTGTGTTCTACTGGGCATGGTGGGTATCTTGGTCACCATTCGTTGGTATGTTTATCGCACGTGTTTCAAAAGGTCGTACTGTTCGTGAATTCCTATTTGCCGTTATCGTTATTCCAACCACTGTGACATTGATTTGGATGGCTGTGTTTGGCGGTATCGCGCTTGATCAAGTCGTCAACAAAGTAGGTGAATTGGGTGCGAACGGCCTGACAGATATCTCGCTAACGCTGTTCCACGTTTACGATGCAATGCCGTTTAGCTCTGTTATTTCTGTTCTGTCTATCGTTCTGATTTTAGTGTTCTTTATCACTTCTTCAGACTCAGGTTCATTGGTTATCGATAGCATCACGGCTGGCGGTAAAATTGATGCACCTGTACCACAACGTATTTTCTGGGCATGTATCGAAGGCTCTATCGCTGCGGTCATGCTTTGGATCGGTGGTAAGGAAGCACTGCAAGCGCTTCAATCCGGCGTGGTGGCGACAGGCTTGCCATTCACCTTTGTTCTATTGCTGATGTGTGTCAGTTTGATCAAAGGTTTGAGATCAGAATTGCCTGCTTATCAAAACACAGCACAGAAACAATCTGTCGCTTAGTAAAAGCTGTAGAGCATTAAGATGAGAAACGAGCGTCCATTTGGCGCTCGTTTTTTTATCCGCGTCATTGCCTGTATTGTTGAGTCAGTAAGTTAAGTTCTTACACATAAAAAAGCCCCAAGCACAAAGGCCTGGGGCAAATAAAGCAATGAGTTACTGGTCAAGGGTAGCTAACTCACCACTGGAACAACGTTGTATTCATGAATGGTGATGGAGCCTGCTTCCTCAATCGAAACTTGCCACGTCTCGTTAACGGTTAGGTTGACGGCTTCACCTTTCATCATCGAATCTTCATAACTGTCTGCTGTTAATCGAATACGCAGTTCCACTTGGAAACGATCACCATTCGGTTTCACTTCGATCTGCTGAACGTCGTGATCGCAGTTTGGTTTGAAGGTAGCACGAGCAATCGCGTACCAATCGCGGAAACCGTCATGCCCCAGGAATTCACCCTCTGGCATCGACCATTTCACATCTTGCGCTAGCTTGTCGGTAAAGAACTCTGTGTCCTCTTCCAGTACATCGAACTTGGCAAACCACTCGGCAACAAACTTCTGCATACGACTTTCTGGTGAAGCCGTGATCTCTTCAATCTGCGCCAACAAACGGCTCGCATGATCTTTTGCACGCGCTTGCACCTCTTCCAATTTGTTGTACACATTTGGAATGTAAACCATGCGGTGCGTGTAAATTGGCTTGCGGTAATTCATACCTGCCAAGTAAGCGGTTTGTTGGAATGGGTAAACAAACTGCTCAATAGTAAAGTGGTTGTAGCCAAGTGGATCGTAAGACTCTTCAGGACCACCTACCGTAAAAGAAAGAATGAAATCTTTACCTTTTAACTTGTCGCCTTCTGGGCCGTAAGCGAAGTTGAAATTGAATACATCATCCACCCACTTTTTCAGTAAGGCTGGTGACGAGTACCAGTAGAATGGGAATTGAAGCACAACCACATCCGCACTCACGAGCGCCGCTTGCTCTGCTTCAACATCAATTTGATAGTTCGGGTACAGAGTATCTAGGCGGCGAACTTCAACATCAATCAGTCCCGCTTTTAGCTCGTCTATGATAACGGTGTTTGTGTATGACTCATCTAGGTTTGGGTGGCCTGAAATTACCAGTACTTTGCTCATCGTGATTCCTCTGTTTCGAAGCGTTAACCGATGAGTAGAGAATACGCCGAAGTAACCTTTAGTTTTAGACGCTCTTTACTTAAATCATTATTAGGTAGAAACTAAAGATAAACACATCACTCGGGAAAAGGCATGAACGGCACGACCTACAACCAATTAATGATGTTCCATACCATTGCGCAAGAAGGCAGCATCACCGCCGCAGCGCGTAAATTAGAAATAGCCCCGCCCTCGGTGAGCCAAGCGTTAAAGATGCTAGAAGAGCAACTCGGCTTGCCTTTGTTTACGCGTACCACTCGCCGCATTGAGTTAACAGAAGCGGGACAGTTGCTCTATGAACGCACATTAGCGTCGATGTCAGAGTTAAACCTTGCCGTCGAAAGCGTCAGCGATTTGAGCCGAGTTCCTTCGGGTAAAGTCCGTATTACCGTGCCTCGATTCGTGTATCAATCGCTACTCAAACCCATCTACATTGAGTTCTGCCAACGCTACCCAAGCATTCAATTAGAGATTTCTGTTTCAGACAAAGCCATCGACATCATTCGTGACGGCTTTGATATGGGTATCCGCTTTGGTGACCGAGTAGAAGAAGGCATGATTGCACGCCAGCTAACACTCCCAGTGAAAGAAGCGTTATTCGCCTCACCGGGCTACGTTGAGCAATATGGCTTACCCAAAACACCCGATGATTTGAAGCAACACAAACTGATTCAGTACCGATTTATTTCGTCGAACCAAGTCGCTCCACTGAATCTAAACAATCAAGGCGAGACCCTTACCGTCAACATGCCAACTGCCCTCATTGTGAATGATACCGATGTGATGATAGACGCGGCGCACAACGGTTTGGGGATTGGGCGTATCGTGACACCAATGGTCGAAGAAGGCTTTAAGAAAGGTGAAATCGTGCCTGTGCTTGAAGAATACTGGCAACCCTACTCAGGCTTGTATGTCTACTTTCACAAGAATACTCAAAAGGCGAAGCGCGTACGCGTACTCATCGACTTCTTACTTGAGAAAGCTGAGCTTTAATACAACAAAAAAGGAATGCCGAAGCATTCCTTTTTACTCATTCAGAAAGGGCAATTATTCAGGCTTCTTCGCCAGAGCCGCATCAATGTCTGCTGCGCTGTGACGCTCTGCCACTTGCTCCCACTCTTCCCCCCATGCGCGGTTAACAATGCGACCACGTTTTACCGCTTCACGCTCATCAATCGCTTTCGCCCAACGCACAACGTTTTTGTAGCTTGCTACGTCTAGGAATTCAGCCGCATCGTAAGCACGACCCAATACAAGGTTGCCGTACCAAGGCCAAGTTGCGATATCAGCAATGCTGTACTCATCACCACCTAGGAATTCATTGTTCGCGAGACGCTTGTCTAGTACGTCTAGCTGACGTTTTGTTTCCATGGTGAAGCGGTTGATTGGGTATTCAAACTTCTCTGGTGCGTACGCGTAGAAGTGACCAAAACCACCGCCTAGGTATGGTGCAGAACCTTGAAGCCAGAACAACCAGTTCATTATCTCGGCACGCTTCGCGCCTTCTTTTGGTAGGAAGTGACCAAACTTCTCCGCTAAATAAAACAAGATGTTACCAGATTCGAACACATTCACTGGCTCGGCACCTGAACGGTCTACCAAAGCAGGAATCTTCGAGTTCGGGTTAACTGATACAAAGCCAGAGCCAAACTGGTCGCCATCGCCAATCTTAATCAGGTACGCATCGTATTCTGCTGCCGTTACGCCTGCCGCCAAAAGCTCTTCAAACATGATCGTCACTTTTTGACCATTTGGTGTACCCATTGAGTAAAGTTGGAATGGGTGCTCACCAACTGGAAGCTCTTGTTCATGACGTGCGCCAGAATCCGGACGGTTGATGCTCGCCCACTGACCGCCGTTTTCATTATCGTTTGTCCAAACTTTTGGTGGAATGTATTCGTTAGTCATTGTTATCCCTTATTGTGTTTGAATGCATCTTCAAACTGACGGCTTTTGCGCGCCAGCAAGCATTATTAAAATCACCACTTCGCCAACTGCGATTGGGCATACTCAAGATATTAGGTCGAATTCGCCAAATAAAAGTCCTGCAATCTCTTTTAGTTAGAACCTTTGGTTATGGGAATTTCTTTCACGCTATAAGTAAAAAGTACACGTTAATGTGAACTAGGTTCGAGATGCCAATAACGAAGAACAGATCAGATTTAACGGCCCATCCATCATCTCCGTCTTAATCAAGCTCGCATCGTGGCAACAACTGATCGAGAACGCGAACCCGTGTAGGTAATCTGCCAATAGATCCAAACTGTCTTTCTCCACTTGCGGAGACAACGCCAAAGGTTGAACAATGATTTGATAACGCTCGGTAAACACTTGAGCAGGGCCATGAGATGTCATGCTCAGCATGGTTTGTAGTAACCCGTTGTATTCACGCAACAGTTCAATGTAGCTAACACACAAGTTTTTGAGTTCGCCTTGCCAATCTTCATTCACTTTCGGTTGATAAATTTCCTCCACCAGCGATGTGGTCAACGCTTCAAGCAACGCATTCTTGTTTTTGAAGTAGTAATAGATCGCCATAGGATCCACATTTAATTGCGTCGCTAACGAGCGAATACTTGGTACCTTGCCATCCTTTATCATCAATGACTTAGCTGTATCTAGGATGTTTTCTGTGCTTAACTGCGACTGCTTGGCGGCTGGTCTCCCGCGTTTCTTTTCGTTGACAGACATTTGATCTTCCCGATAAACTTAGAATTATTCTACATTGTAGAATTAATTTTAAACCATACTTTAGCTTGGCTCAAGCATCACCATTTTGATGAGGTACTCATGGCAAATATCGTATTTATTGCAACTAGTCTGGACGGTTACATCGCAGATAAGCAGGGCAAGCTCGACTGGCTACATTCAGTACCAAATCCAGACAACATTGATACTGGCTTCTTCTCTCTAATGGAGCGTATTGATGGCTTAGTAATGGGACGCAACACTCTAGATGTCGTGCTGAGCTTTGATTGCGATTGGCCATACAGCAAACCTGTGTTTGTACTAAGCAACACCATGACAGAAGTACCACAAGGCTACGAAGACAAAGTCTTTCTAGTAAAAGGCGAGCTAAACGATGTGCTTGCGGATCTAAACGCAAAAGGTTTTAACGACCTTTACATCGATGGCGGGGTGACGATTCAGAACTTCTTAAAAGAAGATCTTATCGATGAAATGGTGATCACACGCTTCCCTATCCTACTTGGCGGCGGCGCACCTCTATTTGGGGATTTGGAACAGCCGCTGAACTTCAAAGTCACCAAGAGTGAAGTTGTTTTGGATATCTTAGTTCAAACCACTTACGTGCGTGAAAGGTAATCTACTTCGGTAATTTGAACAAAATAAAAACGCCCTTCATGGAGATATGAAGGGCGTTTTTTATTCAAATTGTTCTGGCTTTTTGAAGCTAGATTTTGGGCAGAAACGCTTTAGAACTGATGCTCTACAGTTTTTCTGTCAGATAAGGAAAAGTATCTTGACTCCTTGGACGATTGTTACATTGCATACTCATGCCCGTAAATAATCCATTACATCATAAACACCTTCTGTAAGGTGACTCCTAAAGTGCTCATTTTTATAGGCCTTATCACCATAGGTTCCTTCCCTAATTCTTGATAAATAAGTTTTAATGGACATTCTATCTTTTTCCTTTAGAAAACCTTCTAGGATGGAACCAAAACAATAATCAGATTCTTTCGATAGAATCTCTATAAACAATTCAAAAGCCTCTATGTTCATAGAAAAAAATCGTTCTCGTACATCAGCGTCATTATAATTAATTGAAATATTGAGAGGATACATTGCGATATCGTTCATTGTAACGTTCAAAAAGAAAAATCTAGTCTTAGCATTCAACTTAGAATTAATACCTTTACCTACTATTTCTGAAGTAGATTTAAGAGCCTGCTTCCACGGTTTTATCAATAATTTTTCTACAGTAAGATCAAACGACTTGTTGTTATCATCTTTAATGAGCAAAGAGTGTAAAACTCTTGCTGATTTAACCTCGATGACTAGTGCTGTATTTGAATCTGAATTGTATATAATTGCATCAGGAGATTTATTTTGATCTTTATTATATTTAAACTCAGGTATAAATTCGTAACGTGTATTCAACGAACAGCTCTTCGTTATTAATCTTGTTACATAATTTTCAAAACACTCTCCAAAATCAGACATAAATTTCTTTGGTGTCATATCTAATAGCTTGTAGAAAAGATTATTAAATAGTATGTCTTCAAATAATTTTCCATCTATTGGTATATATGTTCCATCACTTAACTTTAATAAAGGTCGATTACAAAATTCCAGAATATTACGAGAATCATCACCTAATTCAGAAGTATCATTTAGCGAAATAGAAATACTATCTAAAACATTTCTTACAAGCTCAGGCTTTACATTGATATAAACTTCATCATTTATTCTTATTTTCCACGCTGAAACATCATAAGGATTAAAATAATCAATCTCTGAAAATTCGTAACATCTATAAACAGTAGTATAAATAACATATAAATAGTCTTTCAAGCTAAAACCATACTTACTCTTGAAAATTTCCCTGTAACTTCTTAATAGCTCAGAGTTTAAAAAAATGTAATGTGATCTAACAAACTGCATGAAGTAATTATCTCGATATTGAGCAATTGAGATATTTGACAATTCACTTTCAAACTTAAAGTCCCTGATATAATTATCGTTCGAAGCTATCATTATTTTACAAAGATAACTTAGTGATTTTGGATATGATGTTTTTGTTGGTATATACTTCTTACTTAGTACTTTTTTCCACAACCAAAGGCGCTCAGATCTTGATGTTACATGGCTATACTTCTTACATAACGCTCTCTGCTTTTTATTTTTTGCTAGATAACTATATACCCATGACATCAGCTTAGTACTTTCACGTTCATGATAAGATATTATTGAAAGTAATATTATTTCTAATTCACTGACTGAATTATCAATTGAAGTCTCCATTTTAAAACACTGGTTAAGTGCTTTCGCTGACATCAGCAAACCAAAATTTTCTCTTTTACTTAGATCTACCAAAATTGACCTCTAAATCATCGAATAACCGAAAGCAACGTAACAATGTCTTTTCATTCAGCAGACATTGTCTTTATAATATTTTCGGAAAATACAGACGCCATAGAAGTAACGTATTGTTCTATAGGTCTTATTCTTCCTTCCACTCATAAGTTGCAGAACATGTCTGCATAATCACCAATACTCAACTACACTCATAATCTACCATTAAGAAAAGTAGGTCAAGAACTGACATAAGAAAGTGATCAGGAATTTTGAGATAAACAACTTTGGGGCAAAAGTGTGCCAACTACTCACTTGCCTATACCAACAAAAACGCCCTTCACACAGATGAAGGGCGTTTGTTATTTAAGCTTTTTATTCGAAGGTTAAAGCACTAACCCACCGTCAATCTTGAGCACTTGGCCTGTTATGTAGGCGCTCTTGTCAGAGGTGAGAAAGGAGACACCATTGGCGATGTCTTGCACTGAGCCCATTCGGCCTAATGGGGTTTTGCCTTCCATCATTTGAATCACTTTTTCTGGCAGGTTCTTGGTCATATCGGTTGCGATAAAGCCTGGTGCAACGCAATTGACGCGGATTTGTGCGCCTTTTCTTGATAGCTCTTTCGCCCAGCCTTTACTCATAGAAATAACGCCGCCTTTACTTGCGCCGTAATTGCTCTGGCCGATATTGCCATCCGTTCCCACGATAGAAGAAATGCTGACAATGCTGCCTGCACCTTGTTCTAGCATGACAGGAGCAACGCGCTGAGTGAGTAAGAACACCGCTTTTAGGTTCACGTCGATGACGCTGTCCCAATCTTGCTCTAACATGTCTGGCAACAGTGCATCGCGAGTGATGCCCGCGTTGTTAACTAGCGCATCGATTCTTCCATGCTGCGCTACGATACTTTCTACCACTTCGCTGACGGCTGCGGCATCACACAAATTCACTTGATAACTGCTTAGCTGCTCCGACTGGCTCCATTCCACGGGCGATATATCTAGCCCGACAACGTGGAATCCATCCTCCAGTAATTGCTCACAAATCGCTTGGCCAATACCACGAGCCGCACCAGTGACTACTGCTACTTTTTCCGGTTTCATCTTGGTCTTCCTTAAATGTTGAGATTACAAATTCGCTTGTATCCCTAGCGTTTTTTATTTTTATGCCTAGTCGCGTTACAGCTGCGCCTCTCATACGCAGGGTCTTTCATATCTTATAAAAACTATAGAAACAGTCTGGGAGTCGGATGTGAACTAATCAAGACAACTTGATGATGGTTTGCCAAATAGTTCGTTTCCGTCACCGTTCTGCCGATCAACCTGTGCAACAAATGCGCTTTTTGTTGAATAACTCGCCTTTCATTTAAAGCTCAGACGAATAATTTTTAGATTAGGCAGCAAAGTCACAGTAAACCTGTGGGTATTACATTCTTGATATCAAAAATCTGGATTACGATTTTAAAGATACAGCGTGTTTTTAAACATGGACGTGAAAAGAGACGCCTTACCTGACAAAGATAAGAATACCTACGGGAGATAAAATGAATCAGGCTTACATAGACGCAGCAAGAACGCTGCAACAATGCACGTTCGGGGGTTCCCAGCGTGACATTAATGACCTTGTTCAATCAGGAAGCATTGAAAACTGGGTCGCTCAACAAACTCTTATTCCCTCTTCTTCTTGGCTGACGCACTTTGAGCAAGATGAGCTTAACGTACCCGACTTAGGGCAAGGTTTATATTACGCCAGCAGTTGGACGCGCATGACGGTAGAAGGGCAAGACATTCTGCGCCAACGCATCGCATATACCCTCTCTCAACTGTTTGTGGTGAGCGTGAAAGATCCGGCGTTCAGTGCTGCCTCTAAGCGTCGCTACATGTGCCAATACTTTGATGGATTGCTCGATAACACTTTTGCTAACTTCCGAGATGTGATTCGTTTTGTGTCGACATCCCCAATCATGGGTGAATATCTGACCTTCGTAAACAACGTTTCTAACGAGCTCACAGCCCCAGATGAAAACTACGCACGAGAGCTGTTGCAGCTGTTCACGCTTGGCCCAGTCAAACTGCGTAATAACGGTGAAGTACGTTTGGATGCCGAAGGTAACGAAGTGGCGTCGTACACCCAAGAAGACATTGAAGAACTGGCTCGTGTGTTTACAGGTTGGAAATTCATCGACATTCGCGGTAACGACAAATACAGCCAGCCAATGGAACCGCGTGGCGAACACGACATGGGTGAAAAACGCATTCTTGGTAAGAAGTTCCCTGCCGGCGTAAGCGCAGTAGATGAACTGGAAGCCGTGATTGAACTCTTGATGAACCAAAACACGCTTTACACCTTTGTGACCAAGTTCTTCATCAATAAGCTTGTGACCAGCAACCCTAGAGCGGGCTACGTTCGCCGTGTGCGCCGCGCATTCAAGCGCTCCGATGGCGATATGCAAACGCTAGTGATCGCGATTTTAACCGACAAAGATGTCCTGCGTTCTGGCAACACTGTAGGTAAACTGCGTGATCCACTGTCTGTATTTACGCATGCGATGCGCGCGCTACAAGTAAAGCGACGTGACGGTGTGATGATGTGGCCGAAGCAGTTCAACTGGTATAACCGAACGCTGCCTCTGTCTGCCCCTTCCGTGTTCTATTACTACCAACCGGATGATGCGCCCAACCACCCTGATTTTAATGGTCTGGTTGCACCAGAGTTCAATGTTTACCAATGGCACGACATCTATCAATACGGCATCCAATTCCGCGAGTTAATCGCTCGATTTGAAGAAGAAGCCAAAGATTGGTACATGGATGAAGCGCTATTCACCCGTTACCTTGCTTTTGATGACGAAGGCGTTGTGGATTACCTCAACGAGCATTTGTTTGCTTACCAAATGAGTGAGCAAGCACGTCAATGCTATCTCGATTACCTCGCTCAGTGCCCAAGCCGCCAATCTAAGTGGCGCAAAGAGATCAAGAATCTCGTTATGAACGCACTGCTTTCACCAGAATTCATCACACAGGGGTAATCACCATGAACTTAACTCGACGTCGATTTTTACAAGCAGGTTCCGCTGGTGTGGGGATTTCTGCGCTTAACCTTGCGGCATTCCCAGCCTTCGCTGATTCGTTTAACCAATGTAAGAATGGCTATCGCGCTGTGGTTGGTATCGACCTTGCGGGCGGTAACGATGGCTACAACATGCTTATCCCAACCGCCGCTAACGCCAACAGCCAATACCGCGCGCTACGTGGCAACTTGGCTTTGGATGAGACAACCTGTATCTACTTAGACGCAGTGAACGACGAGGCCAAACTGGCACTTAACCCTGCGATGGCGGCCCTCAAACCTTATTGGGATAGCGCCAACCTTGTGCCTGTGGTGAATCTTGGCCCGTTGACTCAGCGTGTCAACAATGTGATTTACGATGAAAGCACTCGTCCGGCGCACCTGTTCAGTCACTCGCATCAATCTACTATGGTGCAGTCTCATGCCACCAAGTCACTGTCGAAAGAAGGCTTTGGCGCGAAGACATCCACAGAGCTTGGCTCTATGCTGCGCAGCTTGAACGAGTTGTCACCGATGTTTGATATTGGCGGCACACAAGTATGGACGAACTGTATTGAAGCCCAATCCAACTCCGTCGGGTCTCAGCCACCAAGTGATATTTTCAACGATCAACGCTCACGCGATCTGTTCGATAAACTGCAGAGCACGGGCAGCTACGGCAATGTCTTCCAGTCTCATTATGCGGGCGTTGCGGTCGACTCAACCAGAATGTATGAGCAGTTCAGTGCGATTCTAAATGCCGAGATCCCAGACGTATTCCCAGAAACGCGCATCGGTAAGCAATTGAAAGCGGTCTTTAAACTGTTGCTACATAAAGATCAGTTCCAACATCCTGCACAGTACTTTAGTTGTAAATTGGGCGGGTTCGATACTCACTCTGCTCAAATCAGCCGCCAAACCGGTTTGCTACAAGAACTGGCTGAAGCGATGGCCGCTTTCCAATTGGCACTAGAAAACAACGGCTTGTTTGAGCAAGTGACCACGTTTACCCATTCTGAATTTGGTCGAACTCTGATTCCGAACGGCACAGATGGGACAGACCACGGATGGGCAAGCCATGCATTAGTCATGGGCGGCGGTGTAGCCGGAAAAGCAATTGTGGGTGAATATCCAGACTTATCTGAGACGAGCCCTTACTTGCTTTCACGTGGTCGTGTGATTCCAACTATCTCTTCTGATCAGCTTCATGCGAGCTTAATGGCGTAGTTAGGGCTGTCTGAAACGGGAATTAATCAATTATTCCCTGCGCTGGATAACACTTTGACAGATTCAATCCAACCTCAGACTCTACCTCTGTTCAAATCTTGCTAATATAGTAGGAGATAAGTAACTAAGTAATCAGTTAATAACTAGCAAGGTTACTAATAAGAAAAAGCAGTGCTAAACAAAAGGCTCCGTTCACGCGGAGCCTTTTTATCATTAAGGCCAAAGTACTAGGTCAACGTTCGGTTAGATTCCTCAACGTTTTCATACCGTCTCTTCATAAACGGATTGCGCTTTTGACAGCCAAGGCTGAAGTAAAAGATTGAACAACATGCCTGCAATGAACAAGGTGATCACGATACTTGCCCCACTTGGCAAATCATAATGCGCTGATGCCGCGATACCCGACAATATCCCCACGATGCCAATACTGATGCTCGCAACGAAGAATCTTGTTCCTTTCAGTGCTGCCGCACACAAGGCCGGAATCACCAACAAGGCAAATTCCAAATAGATGCCCGTTAGCTTGACCGTAATCGGCATTAATATCGCGAAGATGAGATAGAAGCCACTGCCCTGCATAAACTCTGGCTTCACCCACACCAATAACAACATCGCTGCGGTGATTAATGCCAAAGGCCAAACATCATCCCATGTCGACCACAATAACTGCCCGTTGAGAATGCCTTGAATAAAATCGGCACCGTGCGGGTCTTTGCTCACCAGTAATATCGCCAGTGACGCCGACACCACAAACAAGCTGCCAATCATTGGCTCTAAATGCTGTTGGTAGCGCTTTTCCATTAAGGCGATCAGACCGCAAAGCAATAACGACATCACCCAAGGGCCAACCATCTCACCAAAGAAAGAACCAGAAAAGAGATCGTATTGGTTCAACCAATAGTGACTCAGCGCTGCCCCCAAGGCCGCAACTTGTGCCACCGCCAAATCAATAAAGATAATTTGGCGCTTTAACACTTGCTGCCCGAGTACCACGTTACCAACCAGAGCAATCAAGCCACACAGTACCGCTGGTAATAGCCATGCATAATCTGCCATGGCTTAGATCTTCACCGGAACAGGTTGCACGAGCACATCCAACAAGTCATCAATAACTTGGTCGTACATCTCATCCAAGCTTTCGCCATCTGAAACTGTCAGAGGCAGCTGAATCAGCGGCTTATTGGTTTGTTTCTGTAGCCAGTTTGCTGGACGCTGGTCTTGATGCGACGAGTAGACAATCGCTTCAAAAGAATCGGAGTCCAACTTAGTTAAGGATTGAAGGTGAGAAGTGGTAGGAGAAATACCCGGCTTTGGTTCGAGGTCAGCAATTTGCTCCATACCTAGCCAGTCGTATAGGTAACGGTAGGTTTCGTGATAACCCACCACTTGTTTACCCTTTAACGGCGCGGCTTTCTCATTCCACTCATTGAGCTTTTTACGCCAGTGAGCGCGGAACTTCATGCCATTCACTTGATAGCTTTGCGCGTTATCAGGATCGATGCTCTTCAAACGTTCTGTCACAGCACGCGAAATCGCAACCATGTCATTCGCCGCAAACTGCACATGTGGGTTTCCGTGCGCATGAATGTCCCCCATGCTGCGGTCGACATGATCATGAGTGTCTAACATGCGCACGAAATCGGTCGCATAGATCATGCTTTGTGAACCGTTTTGTACCGCACCATTGCTACTGCGAACTTGCAACATAGGCAACCATCCTACTTCTAACTCCGCACCAGAACACATTGCCATGTCGGCTTGGCGCATCTTTGCAATCAAAGAAGGGCGAGCTTGTACATAATGAGGATCTTGCTTGGCGGTGGTCGCGGAATAGATGGTCGCGTCTGGGGCGTGACTTTCGAGAAGGGCTTTCCATTCTGGCTCACAAACAAAGATATTAAGAGCCAAAGCAGGTGAAGAGATGATGGCAGCCCCCGCCGCCATCATCGCTAAACTGCATTTGTTTAATGTCAGCTTAGAACGCATGTGCACCGTGCGCTCCAAATGTCATTACGTATTGCAGAGTGAATACGTTGTCTGTCTCGCTGTCTTGGTTATCAATGCGAGTGTATTGCGCACGGATAGTACCGAAGTGAGAAGAATCCCATGCGATCATCGCATCCATTTCTTTATCATTCAGTGCTGTGAAGTGCATGTGGTCGCCGTGCGCGTGGCCATCGTAACTTTCTGCTTCACCGTAACGTAGACCGGCAGACCAGCTTGGGTTAAAGCGGTAAACACCCGATACGTAGTATGCGCTTAGGTTGTCTGGCGATTCAGCATCGTTTTTGTATTTGCTGTCTACCACACCATCTAGCAACATGTACTCCGCAGATAGCGTGAAATTGCTGTACTTGTAGTTACCGTCTGGCGCCCACTTCCATACAAAGTCTGCACCGTATAAGTTTTCACCCGTTACCGCAGCTGCGTGACTGTGGTCATGATCATGCTCATCTGCATGGCCGTGATCATGGTCTTCGAACTCTGTTACCTTACCGTTTTCGTTACGTAGGTAGCTCAGGCCAAACTGCCAGCTAGAAGACTCAGAAAAATCGCTGCCAAGCTTAAGTGTTGTCGTGTAAACGCCAACTTCAGAACCATCCTCAACAGAAGACATCTTGCTACCGCTTAGCGCTTCTACACCCAACTTCACATATAGGTCTGTCGGAAGAACGATGTTTGCGCGCACACCGTCATCGTAGTAATGCGAGCCAAGGAAAGTACGGTAAGCAATTGGACGCTCAACAAAGCTGTCTGTGTGCATGTGTTGGTTGTTCAGGTAACCAAAGTCAGACAGGAAGCGACCTGCACGTACATTTAAGCCATATGGTAGTGCCAGAGTCTCGATAAACGCCTCTTCAAGCATCAGCTCGGTTTCATCACCGTGGCTTTCTAGAACCGCCGTTAGTGCGCCGTGGAATTTATCATCGATGTTTGCAGACATGTTCAGCTCAGTATGACCCAGGCCAAAACCTTCTTCACGCTCTGAGTTATGACGCTGGCCATCTTGATAGTAACCGTCTAGTACCACGCCAATCTGAGGGTTCGAAAGCGTATCGGCAAAAACTGGGGAAACAAACAAGCTACCAACCGCTAAAGAGACCAATTTCTTATTCACTACGTTTTTCCTTATTTTGTTATGTTATAACACCATTTAATATTTCGCGGATGTTATAACATAACAAACACTAAAAAAAGTGTAGCTTGTAACATTTTGTAAATTTAGTTTTTATGAAAATTATCAATAACAATCATAAGGTTAATTAGAAGAATCTTGCTTCATCGTCGTACTTATTCCCATTCGCTCTGCTCTGTTGTGATCTGTCCAATACAAGCGACTAAGTGAAAATCTCGCACTTCAAGGGTTGAAAACCGACCTGTGCGAAACTACGTATACTTAAACAATACAAAGCAAACACTGGAAACACGCAATGATAAACATGGACTTTTCACAACGTTTGGTGATTAAAACTGGCGAACAAGATTGGGTAGCCAGCCCAGCCGCCGGTGTATGGCGCAAACCGTTGGAACGAGAAGCGAAAGAGTCTGGGCATACCACCAGCGTGGTGAAGTACGAGCCGAACTCACAGTTCTCGACGCACCCTCACCCATACGGAGAAGAGATACTGGTGCTCGAAGGGGTGTTTTCTGATGAGCATGGCGATTACCCAGCGGGGACTTATCTCCGTAATCCTCCGGGAAGCCAACATGCCCCATTCAGCAAAGACGGTTGCGTGATCTTAGTAAAACTCAATCAATTTGATCCTAACGATCTAGAAACCGTTCGCATCAATACCAACCAAACCGAGTGGTTGCCGGGCATTGGTGGCTTGGAGGTGATGCCATTACACAACTTCGAACACGAGCATGTCGCGTTGGTTAAATGGCCTAAAGGTGAAAAATTTCAGCCACACCGCCACTTTGGAGGTGAAGAGATCTTTGTCCTATCTGGAGAGTTTAAAGACGAACTAGGGGAATACCCTACCCACACTTGGCTACGCAGCCCTCACATGAGTGAACATTTTCCTTTCGTCGAGGAAGAAACGGTAATCTGGGTCAAGACTGGCCATTTGCCTGTCGATTAATCTAGCCCCTTTAAAAAAGCAAAACGGCTCGAACATTCGAGCCGCCATCAAAGACACTTAACAGGTCAATTAAGCGTTCATAATTTTTGAGTAAAGCCAGTCTTTTAGCTCTGCACGGTTATGTTTCATCGTGTTCATTTCGTGGTCGTCGATTGGGCTTCCTCGCAATTCTAGTTGGCGTATTTCCTTGTCGAGCGTGTTGTAGTTTTTAGCGTTTTCAGCAAACGTGGCGTCATCTGCCGTAAGTTGAGTAATGGTATCCAAATGTTCTGGGAATTCATGAGTTAATGAGTGATTTTCACCTAACATAGAGACCTCTTTGGCTGAGTACATTTCAAGTTAAATAAGCTGCTCAAATCTTAAGCAACGCTTAAAATAACCATAGCATTTCATGAGCGGTTAATTCGTCGTATCGCCCACAAAAAGACTAACAAATTCATTTTCAATATTTTCTATAAAGTGTTTCCCTCACTCTCCCAATAGTCGAACGCCAAAGATGCCACTATGATTGTTGCATATCGAATTCAAAAGGAATCTCAATTATGCAAAAAATCATCCTGATTACTGGTTCTACAGACGGCATTGGTTTGGAAACAGCAAAAATGTTAGTGGCAGATGGTCACCACGTAATTGTTCATGGCCGTAACGAAGCAAAGGTTCAAAACGTAGAGCAAAGCTTGATTGAGATGAACGCTGGCAAAGTGGAAAGCATCGTTGCTGACCTATCTTCAGTCAAAGCAGTGGAACAGATGGTTGCAGAAGTGGCAGAGCGCTTTGGCAAACTGGATGTGATCATCAATAACGCTGGCGTGTTCGCAACACCGAATTCAAGAACTCAAGAAGGTCTTGATGTGCGCTTTGCCGTTAACACCATTGCGCCATACATGCTGACAAAAGAGTTGCTTCCACTACTTGGCAACACAGGTCGTGTCGTAAACCTATCTTCTGCGGCACAAGCGCCAGTGAGCATCGAAGCCTTGATGGGCAACAAACCACTGTCAGACGGTGAAGCTTACGCTCAAAGTAAGCTGGCACTGACTATGTGGTCACGCGTAATGGGATTGCAGTTGAAAAACGTCGGCCCGATGGTGGTTTCAGTCAATCCAAAGTCATTCCTTGCCAGCAAAATGGTGAAAGACGCTTACGGTATCGCGGGTAATGACATTAGTTTGGGCGCAGACATTCTAATTCGTGCTGCACTATCGGATGAATTTGCTCAAGCGCATGGTTCGTACTTCGACAACGATATTGAAGCTTTTGCCGCTCCTCATCGTGATGCGTTGAATGACACCAAATCACAACAAGTGGTAGACGCAATTAAAGCAGTGATTGCTAAACTCGCTTAATTCAACACGGTTGATTCCTGTTAAACACCTAGCTTCGGCTAGGTGTTGTTGTTTTTACGTACTGATTTCTGTGTACCAGTTTCTAGCGTTTCTGTTTATCACGTTTTGGTCTCGTGCTTCTAAAACTGCCACCATTGCTCATTTTCAATAAAATCTAAAAACTCATTCGATATAAAGGCCAATTATCAACAAACCCTTCTCTTGTTAATCTTCAGCCATCGGGAAAAACGCCAGACTCAAACGCGTTCGTTCCCATTATCTTTCGCGAGTGATGACATCGAATCATCCCGCTTTTAACTGGAGATCCAACTATGAACTATGAGGGCAAAGTTTACCGACCATGGCCGGAATACCGCAGCATCTTAATCCAAACCACATTGGGTTGTAGCATCAACACCTGCACGTTTTGCAGCATGTTTGATGACAAACGCTTTAAGGTACGCCCTATTGAAGACGTGATTAAAGACATTGAAGAAGCGCGTCTTATCTACCCACATGTAGAATCGATCTTTTTGATTGATGGTAACGTTATGGCTGCACGTACGGATTACTTGCTTAAGATCTTCGACAAACTGCGTTCAACGTTTCCTGAGTGCAAAAAGATTTCTCTTTACAGTGGATTGAACGATTTCCGCCGTAAAACCATTGCTGAATTGAAAGAGCTAAAAGATGCGGGTTTAGATATGGCCTATTCTGGTCTTGAATCTGGCGATCGCATTGTTCTTGAGCGCATTAAAAAACGCATGTCACCAGAGCAAGCGGTCGAGGGCATGGCAATGGCGAAAGAAGCTGGCATTGAAGTGTTGCTGTCTTTCATCTTTGGCCTTGGTGGTCGTGAGCGTTCAAAAGAACACATTATTGCGACAACAGACATCTTGAACCAAATCAATCCTGAGCAAATTGCGCCTATGGCACTTGCGATTCAGCCAGGAACGGTGATGGAACAAGAAGTGAAGAATGGTGAGTTCACTATGCCAACTCAACTTCAAGTGCTTGAGGAGGAGAAATATCTACTCGAAAACTTGAATATTGATACCTTCTACTGGGGCGACCATGGTAACAACATCGTTCCACAAAAAGGTTGGTTGTTGGATTCACGCGAAGATTTTCTGAGAAACATCAATCACGCGATCGCATCTAACCCAATGGCAAAAGACAACGTCATCCAGACTTTCTCTTGGTAGTCGTTCTCTTTCTCGCTAAATGAACACAATAAAAAACGCTTTCCGATTGGAAAGCGTTTTTGTTTATTTCTGATGGGTAGCCAGTTCGGTTTCCCAGTAAGGTGGCTGCCCGTAATACTCGGCAAAGTAATCAATAAAGGCACGAACCTTAGGTGCGATCAAACGTGAGCTAGGGTAAACCGCCCAAATGCTGGCGTTCATCACTAATGGGTAGTCTTCCAAGATTTCGACTAACTCACCGGCTTGAAGCTGTTTGTAGACACTCCAAATTGAGTTAATCGACACACCAAGCCCATCAATACAAGCGTCACGCATCGCATCGCCGTTATCGGTTCTAAAGCTTCCCGAAGCGCGCATCGCATAATGACCATCTGGGGTTTCAAACACCCAATTGTCCAATCCCATTAGCGTCACGCATTCATGCTCAGCAAGTTCTTGCGGTGTTTTCGGCGTACCGTGCTTTTCTAAATACTCTGGTGAAGCAACAATGATGCGACGATCTGGTGCTAGTTTGCGTGCCACCAGCGTTGAGTCTTTCAACTCTGCAAGACGAATCGCGACATCAAACCCGCCTTCAACCATATCAATAATGGAATCGGAGAAACGAAAATCCACCGTAAGCTCGGGGTAAGCCGCCATAAAGCCTTTGAGTGCAGGCACAAGATGCAAACGCCCAAACGATGCCGGAGCCGTTACTCGAAGCGTGCCGGTTGGTGCGCTATGACCAACTCCTACCGCACCTCGCGCCGCTTCTACCGTTGCAAGCACTTCTTCAGCGTGTGGCAAAAATGCCTGACCTTCTTCCGTTAATGAGACCTTACGTGTGGTTCGGTGCACAAGGCGAACGCCTAGCCCTTCTTCCAACTTATTGATGTGAGCACTAGCAACGGCTGGCGATAATCCAAGCTCTTGTCCTGCCATGCTGATGTTGTGCGTTGATGCCAAACGAACGAAAAGCTTGAGATGTTCTATATTCATTTCATTTTCAACTTATTCTATAAAGTCCGACGTCAATGTCGGGCATTTTCATCTGACACAATAGAAAAGCATTGAACGTGAAGCAAAGCTTTTTAAAAGAAATTGTTAGAAGAAACTGATAGGCAAGTAGAAATCTAATTCAAACGCTTCTTCATGATTTAAAAAGTGGTTTTGATGATAATGCACATACGCAGGAGTCGAGCGTTGTTTGAAGCCCGAGTTTGGTAACCATTTCTCCAACACCATACTGATTTGAGGAAGCAACTCACCATACACACCAGTCAACCTGAACACCGCATGTAAGCCACCCGGTATGATCATCTGGTTCACTACGCCGCGATACTTAAGCGGTTTATCAATGGCCATACAGGCCACATAGCGACATTTGTCCAACTCAACCCAAGCCGGATTGGAATGATGTAAACCATATTGGGTAGAGAAGTCTCGGTTCTCTGAATTGGCCCACGCTTTAAGCACCAGCCAAGCATTACGAATAGAACGGTTATAGCCTTCATGACGAACATAAGCAGCAAAGCGTTGGGGCACTTCAACAATCTTTGGCTCAGGTAAGGTACGCTTCGCGACTCGATGGTAACCCGCCGCCACTTCTGGATCTTTGAGATACGGCTTTTCCGCGACATGCAAATCATGCTTACGCCAAGCACCGGGCGACATATCAAACGTGGATTTAAAGGCACGGCTGAATGACGACACCGAGCTAAATCCACACTTATTAGCAATCTCTAATACCGACGATTTGGTATCGAACATCAACTGATTTGCTGCGTATTCCATTCGTGTACGACGAATGTATTGATGAATCGACTCCCCTACCACATCTTTAAAAATACGGTGGAAATGCTGCTCAGAATACGCTGCTACATCGGCTAGCTCTTTAGCGGATAATTCTCTGCTAATGTCTTGGTGAATGTAGAACAGTACGTCATTGATTCTGGAAACCTGTTGCTGACTCATAATTTAGCGTTTGATTGAAATAGCATAAATGGACATGTTTAACAGCATAAATGGACACACTTAAGTTAGCAAATCCCATGTACTATCTTCTGAATAAAACCAAAATTAAAAAATACGAGAAACACAACACATGGAAATCGCACAGTCACTACAACAAGTAAAGTCATCGTACATTCGAGAGATCCTCGCTGCCGCTAGCGATAAAAACGTCATCTCGCTTGCTGGCGGTTTGCCAGACGAGAAGACCTTCCCAATCGACTTAATGAAGCCGACGCTTGAAAACTTGGCCAACATGCCAGAGGTGTTCCAATACGGCTCAACCGCAGGCTATGGACCGCTACTGAGCTTCCTAAACGGTTACTTCAAGCTTCCTGAAACACACACAGCGATGATCACTACAGGCTCTCAGCAAGGTTTGGATTTGATTGCACGTGCTTATGTGAACCCGGGTGACAAAGTGGTAATGGAAGCCCCAAGCTACCTTGGTGCGATGCAGGTTTTTGGCTTGGTTCAAGCAAACATCGTGACGGTTTCTCAAACTGAGTTCGGTCCAAACCTTGAAGAGCTAGAGCAGTGCTTCGCAGAGCAAAAGCCGAAGATGTTCTATGCAGTGCCAGATTTCCATAACCCAACGGGCGTATGCTGGGCACTAGAAACGCGTCAAAAGGTTGCAGAGCTTTGTATTCAATATAATGTGGCTTTCATCGAAGATGCACCATACCGCGAGCTGCGTTTCTCTGGTGAAGCTTTGCCTTTGGTGTCTGATTTCTGTCCACAGAACTCTATCGTACTGCGTTCATTCTCTAAGATTGCATCACCAGGTCTTCGCATTGGTGTGGTTACGGGTAAAACTAGCTACCTAGAACCGCTGATTAAAATCAAACAAGGTGCCGATCTGCACTCAAGCGTACCGATGCAAGCCCTACTGCACGGCTTGCTTCAACATGACAACTTCGAAACCCACATCAGCACCATTTGTGAACTGTACAAGTCTCGCTACGATGTGATGTATGCAGAGCTAGAAAAACAGCTTCCCGCAAGCTGCGTCCTCAAGCCTGTTGATGGTGGTATGTTCGTATGGGTAGAGATCCCAGAGTGCGATACCTTTGAGCTGGCAAAATCACTGCTTGCTAACGGTGTGGCGGTTGTACCGAGCCCTGTCTTCTACCCAGAAGGTTCTGAAGTGAAAGCGGCACTGCGTCTTAACTTCACCAATGCAACACCAGAAGAATTAAAAGTGGCGGTAACACGCTTAGCTGACGTACTCAACGCGCTGTAATAAAAATTACACCTTAAAATCCAAATACCTGCCTTTGAGATGCGAATTAAGTCTCAAAGGCAGCGTTTCAAAAAGTTCCCAAAAAAATTTATTTTTTTCTCTCAAAATCAACTCTCTACGTTAAGTGTCTGTTTTCGCTTGATCCTCGCACTGTCGCAAAAAATAGATCTCGATCACGAATTTGAAGCCTTGAAAAGTTACGTCTATCTTTCAGAAAAAAGACATCGACCTTGCAGCATCATCTGCGAATTCAAACACTTTTGATCGTGACGGCTTATCACTATCGAAAGTCGAGCTGAAACCATCAGCAATGCAGTCTTGTGAAGATGAACGTGGCGAGGACGCAATTACAACCATTCTGAATGTCGCTATACCAATCCACGATTGGACTTATACACGTCGGCTTAGCGCATCATATTACAGAGGGGTTTATCAGGATGAACAATCGACCATCGAAAGGACTCGTCGTCACTGGCTTGTCCGCCATGCTTTCTCTCGCTGCGATTCAAACCGCACAAGCGAGCAACTCACCAAACTGTAGCGACGTATTAGCCGGCAACAAAACTGCTGCGTCGCAGAAAATGACTGTCTTGCTGGGTGAAGACATCACCCAATCTAACCTCATCACAACGGTGGTTCCGGCCAAAAACAATCCGTTTGTTACCGAAGAGTTAGTAACAGTTTCAAACAACGTCTCACCTAACGGTTTACTGCCGAAAAAATCATTAGAAGAGATCAAACAAGTTCGTGACAACATTGAGAAAGCGGGCATTGAAGTCAGCAAACTGCAAGGTACGTTTGAAGTGGCGTTTGTCAACCTAATCGACGGACACTGCCAGTTCTCAACCAACAAGCTCACCACAAACGCGAAGATCGACTTCGACCACTTAGAAGGGTTGTCTGCTTATTCTATCCCTGCGCTACTCGCTATGGTTGATAAATCTTATGCAATGGCAGAAGCTCGAATTGAAGAAGAAAAAGCGCGTGTTGCGGAAGTTGAGCGCGAGAAAGAACGACAAAGAGAAATGGCAGCTGCAGCGGCGGCCGCTCGTTATCAAGACGCGAACGTACTTGTTCGAGTGGAGAAGTTTGATGGCTCTAACGTTACCTTCTCAGTGACTAACTTAGCCTCTGACGGTGAGTTACAACCGAACTTTAATACCTTCAGAGCTTATCAAACCGACAAGGGCGAATTGATTTACAAATCTGAATCTTTGTTGAGCTTGGTCGATCAGGAAGGTAATGGCCTAACGACGATTGGTATTGCTGAGCTTGGCCCACAAGCTGGCAAAGATTTGACCATCTCTCCAGGAGAAACTCGTCAGTTCATTACCAGTATCGAATCAGAAGTCGCACCAGAAGCTAAGCTAAGCCTAGAGTTCCCGGCAAAAGTTCTGAACACCGATGACGCTTTCTCTCTGTCCTTTACGGATTCAGTTGCCATGGCGACTGCAGGGCTGAACTAAATCGCAGGGCAGAACTAACTAGCATCCACGGCTTGTCCCTTGTCGTTTCTTGCTATGCCTTGAAGGCAAATACTAAAACGAAAAAAGCAGACATTAACGTCTGCTTTTCTTTTAGTTCTGACACTGATACGCGTTAGCGAACATGGTCACTGAGCTTGAGAAACCAAGTGGTTGATACAAGTAAAGGGTATCTGCCCCCAGCTCTGCTGCTTTAATGCGCATTTGGTTTAGTGTGCCCCAAACCATGTCTTTGTCTGCATGAAGCCAGTAATCATAAAAGTGGCCTTCTGAGCCCATTACTGTGCCTAGGTGCTGACAGTTTGCGATTGCGTTTACATCATCCCAAATCACTTTCACTTGCTCGGACTCTTGCGTTGGGAAGGTCACGCAGCCAGTTAACAACGTTGCTAATGCTGCAGCAGTCATTAACTTTTTCATAATTTCATCGCCTTAGAATTAAATAGTCTGCGGATTCTATTTATCACCCAGACGATGACCAACAAATTATTTTTATGCTTTACATAACAGCCTGTTTAGGTGCTTTTGTTGGTCGTTTTAATGCTCTTGCATCTCGAATATTCAACGTCATCAAAGTCAAATTGATGAACCCAGCAACTAACTCCACGATTTGAACCACGTAAAAAGTGGTATCAAAGCGCCCAAGTTCCGCTAAGTGATGAAGGTAAATGGCTGATGGGACAAGAATCAAGATGCCGTTCAACGCAACGAAAGGCATACGCTTTTTCTTCGCCGCAAATGGGCCCTTCTCTACATTCGGAGCCATCTTAGACCCCGTAATACCAGCTGCCGCCATTAAAGGTACTACAGCCCAAATCGCATAAGAAATATAGGTTTTGACGAACAAGATAGCTTGGTGATCACCAAATAATTCAACCAACACGGAACTAATAAAAAAGCTCATGATGAGTAGGTATGCACTGATAGAGCTGAGTCGATGAGCTAGGCTGAGTGACTTTTTCATAGCGATATTCTCTTTTTCGATTTGATTTGATTTGATTTGATTTGATTTGATTTGATTTGAGTAGCGTTACAAAATAAAGATTACACAACAACCATTGCGCAAGCAACATTTGCATTAAAAACAAATTGTAAACCTGACTCGGCATTTGCGCCTGAAGGTTTTAACTTAATGTTTTTAATGAACATTTACTTTCAAACAAAAACAGAGTTGTGATTGGATTTTGTGACGAAATTGGAGTAAAACTGAAGGGTAGATGAAAAGAGGAACTGAATTTGGCTTCCAAAAATAAACTGATCCGCTATCAATCCACTGAAGTCGCAGATGTTTTCAGTAAAGAAGATGAGCTGATCAAACTCGTGCAGACGGATCAACTCTCTCAAGTCTTATTGTTGTGGCAAGTGAAAAGCCCAACGCTCGTCCTTCCTGCAGGAAAGAAGTGGCCTATTTCAGACGAGCTTGAACAAGGCCTTGAAGAGACGAACTGGAAGCTATTCTCTAGAAAAACTGGCGGCGCACCCGTACCTCAAGTTCCTGGAATCATTAATCTATCCCACATCTATCATTGGCCAGTAGGTCAACCATACGACATCAAAAAAGCGTATCTGGACTTATGTTCTGTCCTAGAGGTTTTCTTTGAACAACTTGGTGTAAAGGTTGATGTGCACGCAACACCCAACTCCTATTGTGACGGTGACTACAACCTAAACATCAATGGACAAAAAGTGGTGGGAACCGCACAACGAGTCTTACTGAAGAAAGGCGGCGGGCAAGTGGTGCTCTCTCAGGCCTGTATACTTATTGATGCGGACGTAAAAAAGATCGTTGAACCTGTGCAGTTATGTAATCGCCTTTGCGGGCATAACGATGATATTCGCGGCGACGTGCACACTCCCCTATTCAATCATATAGAAGAAAGGCCAGATACTGACGCGCTGTTCCAACTGCTAACTCAAGCCTTTTTGGATCACGCCAAGCACTAACCTAACTCTTAAGAGCAAGGTACACGCTCTATACCTTGCTCCATCCTTAATTCAATAAATACTACTGAGTGTAATCATTTCGTTCGCTGTCTTTATCTGACAGATACTCGACAAACTCAAACTGCATCCCATGATCTTCCAAATAATAGACGTTTTTACGAAATGGGTGTTCCGCGCCCCAGTGGTCAAGCTCATAACCCACTTCTTTTAATCGAGCGACAAGCGCATCAACATCTGCAACGACGATGCCGAGGTGCTTCATGCCAGTAAAATGTGTCGTCCAATGCCCAGCATCACCAGCTCCACCATCGGAGATCGCAATGTAAGAATGTTCATCTCCGACATGAAACCATTCGATAGGACGTCCAAACCAGTCATCAAGCTTACCGCTGCCACGGATTGTCCACTCTGGAATAGCGGTGGTTAAAAATTCAATGGTTTTGCGCGCATTTACGACGGAGATATTGGCGTGTTCAACATAGCTTTTCATAACGTTGTTCCTTGTTAATTTGGGTTATCGTTTTAGTTTTCCTTTTGCTTGTTAAACACTCTAAAACCTCAAGCAAACTTGAGGTAAATACTGCATTTTAACGCTGTCGTGAGAAATGAGATCTGCTTCAAAAAATTATCCATGACAGAAATAGTTGAAGCTAACGCCTAAAAGCCTCAGAATGTCGCACTTTTCGCGTCGTACATAAATTCGACGCCTTGTTATCTAACTCGACAATTGAGAATCATACATATGGGTTTTACCTCGTTAGGTCTATCTGCTCCAATCCTTAAAGCTATTCAGGAAAAAGGCTACGACACCCCTTCGCCAATTCAGGCACAAGCAATTCCAGCTGTTTTGGAAGGGAAAGACGTGATGGCAGCAGCACAGACTGGTACAGGTAAAACGGCAGGCTTTACGCTTCCGATTCTTGAACGTCTGTCGAACGGTCCACGTGTACGCAGCAACCAAGTCCGCGCATTGGTGCTAACGCCAACTCGTGAGCTTGCGGCTCAGGTGCAAGAAAACGTGTTCATGTACAGCCGCCACCTACCTCTAACGAGTGCAGTGGTATTTGGTGGTGTGAAGATCAACCCGCAAATGCTTCGCCTACGTAAAGGTGCGGACGTATTGGTTGCAACACCAGGTCGTCTATTGGACCTATACAACCAGAACGCAGTGAAGTTCGACCAACTAGAAATGCTGGTTCTAGACGAAGCGGACCGCATGCTAGACATGGGCTTCATTCGCGACATTCGCAAGATTCTTGATTTACTGCCAAAGCAACGTCAGAACCTTCTGTTCTCTGCGACTTTCTCTGATGAAATCCGCGATCTTGCAAAAGGTTTGGTAAACAACCCTGTTGAGATTTCAGTAAACCCTGCAAACTCAACAGCACGCACTGTAGAACAATGCATCTACCCAGCAGACGTGAAGAAGAAAGCGCCAATGCTGGTCAAACTGATCAAAGATGGTGACTGGAAACAAGTATTGGTATTTACCAAAACCAAGCATGGCGCAAACCGCTTAGCGAAGTTCTTAATCGACCAAAAGATTACAGCTGCAGCAATTCACGGTAACAAGAGCCAAGGTGCACGTACTAAAGCACTGGCTGACTTTAAATCTGGCGAAGTTCGAGTGTTGGTTGCAACCGACATCGCTGCACGCGGTATCGATATTCCTCAGCTTCCTCAGGTGGTTAACTTTGAGTTGCCAAAAGTAGCTGAAGATTACGTTCACCGTATCGGCCGTACTGGTCGTGCTGGTGAAGTGGGCAAAGCGATTTCTCTAGTGTGCGCACTTGAAGCATCAGAGCTGTTTGCGATTGAACGTTTGATTCAACAACTGCTTCCTCGTAAAGAGCTAGAAGGCTACGCACCAACTAACGTATTGCCAGAGTCGAAGCTTGATACTCGCCCTATCAAGCCAAAGAAACCGAAAAAGCCTAAGAAGCCAAAGGCAGAAGGTGAAAACGGTCAAACTGCTGAGAAGAAAAACAGCGGCGGTAACAACAAACCAAAGCGTCGTTTCAACAGCGACAACAAAAACGGTAAAGGCGAAAACAAATCAGGCAAAGGCGGCGCTGGTAAGCCAAAAGGCAACCGTGACGGCCAAGCTCGCTCAAACGGCAAGCCAGCAGGCGCAAAGCCTTCAAACGGTAAACCGTCAGGCAACAAGCCATCAGGACAACGTCGTAAGCCACGTCCGCAAGTAGCTAAGTAATTTGATACCGAATTAAAACGACAAAGCCGCTGACAATCTCAGCGGCTTTGTTTTATCTGCCATCTAGAGAAAACCGCGACCTTTTTCGCTTTCTTTCCTCAAATCATAAAAACCTGTGACTTTCCCCTCTATATTATTCACAAGACAATTGATTATCAGACTTTAGAAGTGATATTCATATGTATGCATTTAACTGATGAGAGGTGTTGTCAATGATTTCTGCACAAGATTTTCAAATTAAGCAATCCCAGTTTTCCTTTAAACAAGATCATTATCTTTTGGAAAAGATAAAAGGAATACGTGTAAAAACGAACACATTTAAAGACCATGCCTTACGTATCCTTTGCATCGGAACAATAGTCTCAAGCGTCGTTTGGATGGTTTGCCCTGAATCACTTGGAGCTTTTACCGCCCCTTTTGCCTTCGTTGTGGGCATAATTGCTGCCCTCAATTCAACAAAAAAATACGAGCTACAAATTGAATTCCAACATGTTGATGGAACTGGCTTACAGTGGGTATCCGTAGCTAAGAGCAGCAATCAAAAAGTCAAAGACGTCTTTAAAGAACAAGTCATTAAAGTAACAAGCCAGCTCAGTTAATCAAATAACTAGCACCCAAAGGCATGTTGGGTTATCTCAAACAGCCCGTCGTTTGACCTTATCATTCCCAATGAAAATAAACTTAAAACTAGCAAGTTACTTAAAAGAAAGCTCTTTCATTAACCAAGCTTTAAAAGCACTGATACGCAAAGAGCGCGAAGACGAAGGGTCATCAATTACCGAGTAACGAACACCTGGCTTTAAACCAATATCAAAAGGTTTCACTAGCATCCCTCTTTCAATAAAGTCGGCACAAACACTATCTGTTGCTAAGCACGCCCCGTGACCAGCTACCACAGCATTGATTCCCATATCAAAGGTGCCAACCTCCATCCACTGAAGTCTGTCTTTTTGAGTATCAACGTTGGCAGCTTTAAACCACTGCTCCCAATTGAATGCCTCTGAGTGAAAGTCAATCAGCCAACAACGTTGTAACTGCTCAGGGTGGGTAAACTTAATTGATTCAGCAAGTTGTGGAGAACAGTAAGGATAGATTTCTTCTTCAAATAACGTCTTTTGCTCCAACCCTAAATCGGTTGCATCTCCATCGCCTTGCCAAATTAGTACATCGGTCTCAGTGTGTCTGATATCCATGGTGTGGAGGTTTTGCATTCTGATAGGAATATGCGGGTACTCCATTGTAAATTTCCATAGCCTTGGCATTAGCCAACGAGTCGAAAAAGAACGCGGAGCACTAACATTCAACACGCCTTCTAGCGGTTCATTTTGAATTCGATTTAGGCCTGTAATGATGTTTTTGAAACCATCATTAACGTGTCGATGAAGAATTTGCCCTTTATCCGTCAGGTGCATTTCACGTCCACGTCGAATGAACAGCTTGCAACTCAAACGTTGTTCTAACTGCCTCAACTTTTGGCTTATCGCTGCCTGAGTGATGCAAAGTTCCTCAACCGCTTTACTGTAGCTTTTTAGTCGAGCTGCAGATTCAAAGTAATGAAGCGCTGAAAGATAGCGAAGTCTATTGTCCATAATCTCTACTTATAATACTTGTAATAAATCGTTGTTCGTAATGGAGCTTTGTTGGTTCGATAATACTGACATCAAATGGTCGAACAAGGAAATTCAATTGAAGAACATATTGTTAAAAACTCGAAAAATAGCATTTATACTATTGAATAAATTTAATTTAATTAAAAAAACCAATATTGATAGGTATTACATTAACGACCTCAGCAATCACGTAAGAAAGGATATAGGAGTCCAATCCTACGAGGAGAAAAGTTCACATTACTCAAATTATCTATAATGTAAAATTATTTAAATTTCACTCTACCTGAGTTAAAGCAAAAAGTTCAGACAGAATCCAACCTTTAAAGCTTTACAATGAATCGTGATACATCAAGACCAATCAACCTGTGCTAACCTAGCCAACACCGTAATTCTCATAAGTTAAGGTTGACCATGACATACGATGAATTTAATCAATTCTGCGGCTCATTCGCTGCCACTTCCCATGTTGTTCAATGGGGGGATGCACACGTTTGGAAAATCGGTGGGAAGGTATTTGCTATTGGTGGCTGGAGTAAAGACAAGCAGCCTGCCTTTACGTTTAAGACTTCTCCTTTAAACTTCGATTTTTTAAGTGATTATGAGGGTTATATTCCTGCCCCTTATTTCGCAAACAGAGGTATGAAGTGGATTCAGCAAACGGAAACCTCCGGACGCCTAGACGAAGAGCTAAAGTACTATTTATCAGAATCTTATCGATTAGTTGCACTTGGCTTGAGTAAGCGAAAACGCGATGAATTGGGCATTGAACTGCCACCAGCGAAGTAATACCGATGCTTGAAGAAAAACTTGCCCAGTTGTTGGCAGAAGAGCCACTTCGCATTCAAGCCTTGGAGTGTGTTCGAACACTGGCTTTACCGGATTGCTACATTGCTGCAGGCTTTGTGCGAAACCTAGTTTGGGATCACCTTCATCTAAAGCAAAATCCAACACCATTAAACGATCTTGATGTTGTTTATTTCGATCCGGATGAGTTGGACGAACAAGCCTACCTCAAATACGAAACGCAGCTAAACGCCTTGATGCCAGAGTTCAACTGGCAAGTGCGCAATCAAGCAAACATGCACCTAAGGAATGGTGATAATCCTTACCAAAGCACCTTAGATGCAATGAGTTACTGGCCAGAAAAAGAGACAGCGGTCGCTGCCAGATTGAACGAAAAGAACCAGATAGACTGCATTTCAGCGTTCGGATTTGAGTCTTTGTTTGAAGGTCTGATTACTTACAATCCCAAGCGAACGTTAATGCTGTTTCAATCTCGGGTAGAATCCAAAAACTGGCTAATCACATGGCCTCAATTACAGGTTGCCGTCTAAGTCTTGCTTATTCCGGAAACTGGCTATGAAAACGCTCAATCAAGAAGTCCAAAAACAAACGAAGTCGCTTGGGTTGATACTGGCGGCTCAGGTAAATCACGTTCAAATCTGCGCCTGCAGAAGAGGTTGATGCGTTGAAGTTCTTCATGTAGCCATTTAACACCGTCACTAAACGCTGCTGTTTGATGTCCTCTTGTACATCGAGAATCGATTTCAACGCAATACCCGCGCCATCTAACGCCCACTGACGAATCACTTCACCATCATCAGAAAAACGCTTCGGTACGACAGTAACAACATTGTGCTGCTCTTCATCTTGAAAGTGCCACGTTTTCAACTCTTCATTGCTGCGAACCATGGCTAAACAATCGTGATGTGCTAAATCTTGTGGCGTGATCGGCGTGCCTTTCTTTGCCAAATACTGAGGAGAAGCGCAAAGCACTCGGCGACTGGACGCCAGTTTGCGAGAGATAAGGTTGCTGTCGGCTAGCTCCCCATATCGGATGACGATGTCCAAACCGGATTCAGCCAAATTGGATAAGTTATCGTTCAAATACAGATAAGGGATCACGTCGGGATAGAGCTGACTAAATTCCGACAGTATTGGCGAAATGTATTGCTTACCAATATCGCGAGGAGCCGAGATTTTAAGTGTGCCGCGCACTTCTTTGATGCCAGTTTGGAGTAAGTTCTCCGTCTCTTTAACGCTGTCGATGATTTCTAAGCATGCCTGATGGTACATCGCACCAGAGTCCGTCAGTGAAATATGTCTTGTACTGCGATTAAGTAATTTCACCCCATAACGGTCTTCCAGCGACTGCAATCTTGCCGTTACTGTTGCTGGCGATAAACCGAGCTCTCGACCAGCCGCCGCCAACCCTTGGTTCTTCACTATGCTGACAAACAGCGTCATATCCGAAAACTTGTCCACATTCCCTCCTAAAACCTTATTATTCGACTGAACTGAATAATCAATTCAAATATTACCCAATTATCAAATTTCTTCCAATCAATATACTGGCTCCAACGAAACGAGATTGGAGAAACAAATCATGAAAACAGAAAAAACTGTCTATGTAGTACTAGGTGGCACATCAGGTATTGGTGCTGAACTTAGCCAACAACTTGCAAACGACAATGCGGTTGTCCACGTAGCAAGCCGAAAAACAGGGTTAGACATCAGCGATGAACAGTCGGTTTACCACTACTTCGAAACCATTGGTGCTTTTGACCACCTGATCGTCACAGCTGGCTCTTATGCTCCGGCAGGCAAAGTCGTAGACGTGGAAGTTTCCCAAGCAAAATACGCTTTTGATACCAAGTTTTGGGGCGCAATCAACGCGGCGAAACATGGCGCACGCTACATCAAGAAAGGCGGCTCAATTACGCTAACGTCTGGCATGTTATCGCGCAAAGTTGTTGCTAAAACCTACGTCAAAACTGCCATCAACGCGGCCATTGAAGCGACCACGAAAGTACTGGCGAAAGAATTGGCTCCAATCAGAGTGAATGCAGTCAGCCCAGGGTTGACCAAAACTGAGGCGTATCAAGGCATGAACGAAGACGACAGAAATGCCATGTACAAACGCACACAAAATAGCTTGCCCGTAGGCAAAATTGGCGAAGCCAGTGACGTTGCAAAAGCTTACCGACTTCTGATTGAAAACAGCTATATGACCGGCGCCGTGATTGATGTTGATGGTGGCGCACTGCTTGGCTAACAACACCCGCTTAGCTAACCGCAAATAAAAACAAGGTGCCAGAGCAAGAAAAAGCATGGCACCAATGGGTTCAAACGAAATAAAAAAAGAGACTCCCCCATGAATAAAGAAAAAATGCCGCTGCAGGTATGGATCCTAACGCTTGCAGCTTTTGCTATCGGTACCGCGGAATTTGTTATTGCAGGAATCCTTCCTCAAGTCGCCAACTCTTTGTCCATCACGGAAGGGCAAGCGGGTTATCTAATCAGTGCCTACGCGCTTGCCATTGTGTTTGGCGGCCCATTACTTACGATTTACTTGGCGCGCTTTAACAAGAAAGCCGTACTGGCTGGACTAATGGTGCTGTTTATTCTCGGCAACGTATTGTCCGCTTTCGCACCGAACTACTTTGTGTTGATGGTCAGCCGAGTGATCACAGGCTTGGTTCAAGGTCCTTTCTACGGCATCGGAGCCGTGGTCGCGACCAATTTGGTTTCAGAAAAAATGGCAGGTCGTGCGGTCGGACAGATGTTCGCAGGCCTAACACTGGCTAACGTTTTAGGTGTGCCTGGCGGTACTTGGATTGGCTTGCAATTCGGCTGGCACACCACTTTCTTAACCGTTGCCGCTTTTGGTTTAGTGGCTCTGTTCTTCATCACTTCAGTGATCAAATCAACTGGTCATGGCGAAGCAAAAGATGTCAAAGCGCAATTGGCTGCGTTCAAAAAACCAATGCTACTTATCAGCCTTGCGATCACCGTATTTGCTTGGTCGGGGTTTATGACTTTGTATGGCTACATCGCCCCTATCGCCATGCACATCACTGGCTTTGGTGAAAGTGCCGTGACTTGGATTTTGGTTATCGTTGGTGTCGGTCTGATTGTCGGCAACACCATGGGTGGTCGTTCATCAGATAAAAACCTACAAAAAGCGTCCATGTTCTGGGCTATCGCGATGATTGTGTCACTGGTACTGGTCGGCCTAACTGTCGACAGCAAAGTTCTGTTTATTGCCACCGCCTTTGTATTTGGTATTGCGTCATTCGCTAACGTGCCAGCAATGCAGCTACGAGTAATGAACCACGGCGGTGAAGGTCAAGAGTTAGCAGCGACAGCAAACATCTCTGCGTTCAACTTAGCCAATGCCTTTGGCGGCTTCTTAGGCGGCATGGTGCTCGATAGCCAAATGGGCGCTGGCATGATCCCTTACGCAGCCATCATTGTTCCACTGATTGGTTTGTTATTCATCGCCAAGGCGAACCGCAAAGAAAGCAAACAAACTGAGCTAACACCAAGCCTCAACAACTAATTTCATCCCTACTGGTAGCCCTAACTTAACGCCTCCCGAAAAAGCGGGGCTACCCAATTAAATCACTAGGAAAACACTATGAAACTCTACATTTACGAACATTGCCCATTCAGTGCTCGCGTCCGCTACGTTGCTGGCATGCTGAATATCCAACTCGACGTCATCAATATTGCTTATGACGACGACAAAACCACAACAGACCTGATTGGAACCAAACAAGTACCACTTCTTATCAAAGACAACGGTGGAGCGATGGCAGAAAGCCTAGATATCATCGCTTACTTCCTTGAGCTGGCTACATCAAGTGAAACAAGCCAACCATCTCAACAAGCGCTGGATTGGCAAAAAATTGCGTTTCTTCCACTGCAAAAAGTGGGTTACCCACGTTGGTCAAACATGGATTTACCAGAGTTTGCCACTCAGTCTGCACAGCTCGCTTGGCGCGCAAAAAAGGAAACGGATGCACTCAATTTTGATGCACTTTTGCAAGACACACCAAACATTGCCAAAGAGGTCGAAGCGCTCATTGAACGTGCGAAAAGTGTGTTGAATCTCGATTCATACCAGCATGTGACGTTGGTAGACGAAGCGATCTTATTTTCTATTTTGCGCGGGTTCTTCAGTGCCACAGAAATCCAATGGGACAACATCGTGAAAGATTGGATGGAATCGGTAAGCAACAAAACCCAAGTACCACTACTTAAGTAAGGAGTCGATCATGAGCAAGCTATTTGAACCAGCACAGCTAAAACAACTGGATCTACAAAACCGTGTAGTCATGGCACCAATGACCCGAGCGCGCACCAGCCAACCGGAAAACATTCCGAACCAAATGATGGCGACTTACTACAAGCAGCGCGCTAGCGCAGGCTTAATCATCTCTGAAGCCACCCAGATTTCAGACGATTCGCAAGGTTACTCGTTCACACCAGGCGTCTACACTGATGAACAAGTGGCAGGCTGGAAAACCGTCACTCAAGCAGCGAAAGAGCAAGGCGCAGCGATGTTTTGCCAGTTATGGCACGTTGGTCGCGTATCACACCCGACATTCCAAAAAGGCGAACAGCCTATTGCTCCATCGGCACTAAAGCCAGTAGAAACCCAAGTGTGGATTGCCGACGAACAAGGCAATGGCAACATGGTCGATTGTGTAGAGCCCCGAGCCATGACTCAAGCCGATATTGACCGCGTTGTGAGTGATTTTGCCTATGCCGCGAAACGTGCGATTGAAGCAGGCTTCGATGGAGTAGAAATTCACGGCGGTAATGGCTACCTGATTGACCAGTTCCTGCGTACCAATTCAAACCACAGAACCGACAACTACGGCGGTACTCGCGAAAACCGACTTCGCTTTTTGTTAGAAGTGGTCGATGCGGTGAGCGAAGCCATTGGTGCCAACAAAGTAGGAGTACGACTCGCGCCATTTATCACTTTCAAGGACATGAACTGCCCTGACATTGTTCCGACCATTCTCGATGCATCGAAACAACTTCAAGCTCGTGATATTGCGTACTTGCACCTGTCTGAAGCGGATTGGGACGACGCACCAGTGATTCCAGAAAGCTTCCGCACCGAACTGCGCGAATACTTCACCAACACGATTATCGTCGCTGGCAGTTACACCCAAGAGCGTGCTGACGAGGTACTTGAGAAAGGCTATGCGGATTTGGTGGCATTTGGACGCCCGTTTGTGTCTAACCCAGATTTGGTGGCGCGCTTACAGCACCAACAACCTCTGGCTGAACTGGATGGCTCGACACTATTTGGTGGCAGTGAACACGGCTATACAGATTACCCAGCGCTTGGTTGAGAGGCTTTACCCACTTGTGATAGCGATTCATAGCGTGCCGTATTTCTCAGATTAATCAGTTGCTATCCCATAAAAGGAAAAGCGCAACACAGCTCAACGTTTTCTTAAGTTTGAGTGTAATAAACTGGCTGCATATTCAGAATGCAAATTTAGGAGAACGCTCGTGTCTGATGAAAATACAAAACAAGAAGTGACGGTTGTTGATATTAAGATGCCATTTATGTCGATGGTGATCTTTATGGTCAAGTTCGCTATTGCTTCAATCCCTGCGATGATCATTCTAGGTATTATTTTCAGTATCTTAGGGGCGCTTTTCGGAGGGATGTTCCACGGTATGGGCCACATGTAACCAACTAATCCACAAATAAAAACACTCTCCATACTTTACTCATGGAGAGTGTTTCTTTTTAATCCACCAGCACTAAAGAATCTAAGATCCCTTTGCCGCTGTGGATGCCACCTTCGTTTTCACTGGCTGGTTTACTGCGAATCAAATAGCCCGCGTAGCCATCCAATTGTGTTACGGGTTCACCTTGATAGTGCGCCGTGAATAAACCAATTTCACTCACAAGGTCCGTCACCACGCTCTGCTTTGCATCACGCACTGCGATCGTCGGTATTTCTCTTTCATGTGGATACAAACGCTGCATCAAAGCCCAAGCACTGTATTGCTCTTGTGGCAGTCGACTCAGTTGTTTCGCGATATCGTCACCAAAGATACAGTGACCACCGCCCTCACCTTGGTTCTTCAATACCCATTCGTCTTTGTTACCAGAAGCAGCAAACCATTTAATCGTGTCAGTGTTAATTGGCTTCATCTCTGCCAATACGCTTTTGACCAACTGGGCTTCTTCAATATTGAGTCCCCAGCGCTGATACTCACTTGCCGGCATCATGGTTAACAACATTTGCATTGATTTGCTGGTCGCTAACTGTTGGCTGATGGTCGCATTCATCGCTACGTAGTGCTTTTCCATGAACAAACGAGTCTGGCTCAAGGTATGGCAACAGATTGGTTCATTTAGCTCTGGCGAGAAGTAGTCCATATATTGATAACCAGCACGTAAGTACACAACGTCAAGACCGCCAATGTTTTTTAGCAAGAGGAGTTGATTGTCACCGCTCGATAACTGTGAACTTAACTGTTCAAAGGTACGCCTTACCGTGCGAACCCCAAGCTTCTGCAATTCCACTTCGAGTAAGTGTTGGTCATACACGTTGTCTTCGTTTTTCTGCACCACCATCAGAAACGTCGGTGCGCCTTCTTCATTAAAATGCGCTTTGACTTTTCTCGCGGCAGTAGCAATGCCAAGCGCAAGTTGCTGCATGCCTTGGTTATCGACTGGCGTTGCCGTTTTATCTTCTAACCATTGTTGGTAAACACTGCCCCACTGAGAGCTCAAAAATTGATGCAGCTCTGTGGCACGCTGACCAAAAGGCGCCATCCCAGCCGCAATGCCATTAAACTCGATGACTTTAGCACCGTGTTGACGATCATCCATAAAGTCGGTGCGCATTAACAGCAGGGGTTGGCGTGCAGCTTCATGGTGAACCTCTTTATGCAGTTCCAATAAACGCTCAAAGAAAGTATCGGCTTTGCCTAGCTCGACCAAAGAGGTTTGCAGGAATTCATAATCCTCAGACACATGACTGATCAGCTTGGCGATCAACGGCGTCACTTTCTTCAAATGTGCGAACACATCGCGCTCTATCGTCATTGGCGCAAAACTAAAAGGACAGTGTCTTGCGGTGTTATCTGCTTGGCGAAACGCCACGCCGTGCATAATTGCCCACTCACAAGCTTCTTCAATCACTTGTTGCGGGATGGTTTTTTTGTCTGAGGTAATCATGGTTTTGCTTCAAAATTTTTCGCCTAATGTACTTAAGACGCTGGAAGTTGCAATAAGACGCACACTTTCTCGATTTATTTTTTGTTTTTTTGCTCAACAAAGCGCCGAGTCATATCCCGGCGTATGTTTAACCCTCTTTCTTTGCGGCGGATGACTGGTTAAAATGCACAAAATTGCGCACTAACTGGATAGATCATGGCAAAACTTACCCTTCAAGAGCAGATGCTAAAAGCAGGCTTGGTTAACGAGAAAAAACTGAAGAAAGCGAAAAAAGGCTCTAAAAAATCACGCGTTCAAGCTCGCGAAGTAAAAACGGCGGTTGAAGAGAACAAACGTCAGCAGTTAGAGCGAGACAAGCAATTGAGCGAGCAACAAAACGCAGAACGCTTGAACAAAGAAATCAAAGCGCAAATCAACCAACTGATTGAAATGAACAAGGTTGATTTGAAAGATGGAGACATCAAATACAACTTCACACACGACACGCTAGTGAAATCTCTGTACGTTGAGTCAGAGATCCGCGAACAGCTTATCAAAGGCATCTTGGCAATCGCGATTGTTGGTGAAAGCTACGTTGTCATCCCACGTGGTGTAGCAAACAAGATTGCTCAACGCGATGAATCAGTGATCATCGAACAGAAAGAACCAGAAGCAGACATTCCGGCAGAAGATGACCCGTACGCAGATTTCGTCGTACCAGACGATCTGATGTGGTAATGCTCCACTTCGTGGAACCCAAAATGAAAGAGCCGCGATCACCGCGGCTTTTTTGTGTTTGCTATTCGCTCTCTTGATAGCGTTGTCGAATGTAATCGACGATGTGCTTTATCTGGCTCTGCGCGTGTCTGCGTCCTAAATAGTACGCGTACATAACACGCTTACGAGGCTCTAAGTTTTCAATTTGTAACGTCACGATGTTTGCATCCTTTACCATAGACACTGGCAACATACCCATATATTTGCCCGACTGAATCGCGTGATACGCCAAACCAAGATCATCCACCGTCAAACCTTGCTGTGGCGATACAGCGACGTCTTCAAATTGCTTGTTCACAAACATCCAGTTCATTGCAGGACGAGTTATCACTCCCGGCAGTGATTCCAACTGTTCGATGGAAAGAGTGAGTTCACTCAATTGATGGTTTTCAACGTAATCACGGTGGGCACAAACGACGTATGGAATATCCCATAAATGCAATGCGATTGCAGATGAATCGACAAGTGGGCCGACTCGGAATGCTAAATCGATGTCATCTTTAATCAGATGCTTATTGTCGTTCGACAGAGAAACATCAAGCTGAAGATCGGGGTGCTCTGCTGCAAAATCGATAAGCCACGCCCCAAGAAAATCAATGCCAGCACGAACGGGCATCGACACATTCAACTTCCCCTTGAAGGCAACTTCAGAATCCACCGCAAAATCTATCGACTGGCGAATCGTCCCAAGCAGAGCCGAACAGTTTTGATAAAGCTCTTCACCTCGAGTAGACACTTTGACTTCACGGGTGGTGCGATGAAGCAGCACTAAACCCAAGTTGTTTTCTAGCGCTTCAATACGTCGACTTACCGTACTGTGAGGAATCTCTAACCGCTCAGAAGCGCGCTTTAAACTGCCCTCTTCTACCACGGTGCAAAATACCTGCAAATCATCCAACACTCGTTTCACGCACAACTCCTTTTAGCGAGTATGAATTTCTATTATCCCATTTTTGGAATAGTGATACTCAATATCGCCAATTTTTTCTCTCAGCGCAAGCGTCTAGTATTTGATTCACAGACACGGCAAACGCCCATTAATCGAATCACGAGGATAACATCATGAAAGCAGTATTACTGACTCAAACAGGCGGCAGCGACAAACTGGTTTACCAAGACGTAGCACAACCAACATTGAAAGAAGGACAAGTTTTGGTTCGCATTCATGCCGCTCCAGTTAACTTGATTGATACGATAATTAGAGAAGGGAAAATGCCACCTGGATTAATGCCTGAACTTCCAATTGTTTCTGGTGTTGAGGCTAGCGGTGTTGTTGTCGATTCAAACAATACAGAACTCGTCGAAGGAACCAAAGTAGCGTTTCTTGGTACTATTGGTTCGGCAACATATGCAGAATTTACTGCCGTTAGTGCAGATAAATTAATTGTTATACCAGACAGCATTGATCTTCAAGAAGCAGCCGTAATACCAGTAAACTATGGGACTGCGTTCCATATGCTGCACAATGTTGCTCGCGTCGAAGAGGGCAAAACGGCGCTCGTTTACGCTGCATCCGGCGGTGTAGGCACAGCCCTAATTCAGTTAGCTAAGCTAGCAGGTCTAAACGTTATCGCTTTGGAGCGAAGAGAGCATAAAGCAGAAAATGCCATCAAGCTTGGAGCTGATTTCGCCTTCACTTTAAATACAGACTGGGTGACTTCGGTAAAAGAGGTCACAGATGGGAGAGGTGTGGATTACATCTTTAACCCGGTAGCAGGCGACACAATTGTCGAAGACTTAGAAGTATTGGCACCACTTGGCCACGTAGTCATATTCGGAATTCTAGCTGGTATTGGGGATACGAACTTGCAAGCCGAGGCAATTAAACACTTTATCAAAGCACCAACCATTACTTACTCAGAAATCTACGCCACTTACTTCAATAACTATCCACTATTGAAGTCTGCTTTAGAAGCGCTTTACGAACTCCTAGAGCAAGGCAAAATTAAACCTGTGTTTACCACTCTGCCGTTGTCCGAAGCGGCGCAAGCACACGATAAAATCGAAAGTGGTTCGGTGATGGGAAAAATGTTGTTGCTACCGTAACTCTAAAGATTCCCCACAATCAAAAAAGGTCGCTGTAATAGCGACCTTTTATCTTATCGGACTTCGTTATTCTGCAAGTAACTTCGGCCAGTTTTTATCCCCGCTCGCAATGTTACCCGGAATGTCTTGTTGCCAAGAGGCTTGAACGGATTTGCTGTAGTTTAGGTAGAGCTTTCCATCGTGAATATTCCACGCATTGGGGTCTATCTTGGCGGTATAGCCTTTGCTCACTGCCCAAGCACAATAGCCGCCATATTGCGGTGCAAATTTCTCAGGATTTTTCACGAATGCATCCCGATTTTCAGCCGATGAAAAGTACCATTTGGCGTCATTCCAACGGTAAGTAAAATCGCTGTCACCTTTGACTGGCTTTGATTGAGTGAAGTAGGCGACAGGGTCATAACCACGAATCGCTTTACCGAGAAAGTCGCTATAAACAGGATCAAGAGCGAAAGCAGGAAGCGTCAAACTCCCCCAAATGAAGAACACACTCAACAGTTTCAATATCAGCTTCATAACCTTCCCTCTCTATGTTATCCGATGTTTGATAATCAATCGCTTACCAGTATAGACAGGGAATAAGAGAAGGAACTTTCAGGCTTATAGCATCTCTGCGTCGAAACGCGCCGTTCGAGCTTGGGCGATGGTACAGTTGGTTTCCGACATTAGCTCCGCCAAGGTAATGTTTGGATTCTCCAAGACCAATCGAATCAGCTTGGGTTCCAAAGGTTCAAGCTTATCGCTGTGCTTAGCGAGACCAATTTCCATTTTGTTTATCACAAATCGCATCGGCTCAGACTCTTCTGCTTTGATATGATCGAGAAATGCTTTCAAATCCAAAGCCTCACCAGCAATTTGCCAATTACGCGAGCGTCGTATGCGCTTCATTTCGCACTTCTTCTCAGCCGCTATTGCTTTAGCTCGCTTAGCGTGATCGCCACCAATTCGGTGAATCAAAGATGGTAGAGGGATGGAGATAATGTTGTCAGTCATCACAATAGTGGCATGGTTAATTTCGTCACCTATGATAAACAGCTCGCCTCATTTTTTCATCGAGAAAACCTAATCGTTTTCAAAGCGTGGTGATTTTGGTCGAAAATACGAGGTTTATGCTTGCTCACTCAATAGACTTTAAAGATTCTGACACCTTTTATATTTCAGCGAGAGGTGACATGAGAAATGAAAGGTGTCTTAAGCCCTTATATATCTGGCTATCTGCGTTTAAATGGCAAGCCCGTCGAGGGCATCAACATAGAAAGAACGATTGTTTTCAACGGTGTTGTATCCGACTTGACGCAATCTGATGCCGAAGGACACTTTGTTTTTGAAGCTGTACTATTAGATTCCAAACACCAACAACATTCTTTGCAAGATATTCGAGTGAAGCTGGATCTGAGTACCGAGTTTCAAGGTGATGAAGTGACGATATGGCAATCAAAGGTACACTCATTTCACCCTTCTCCCCTTCTGTTCATTTCTCTTGAAAGCTTGACCTGTAAATTGGACGCCCCACTCAAAGTCTTCACTTATCCGACAACACAAACGGAACCAGTCACCAATGAAATCTATAGTGTTTGCGACCTAAATGCGCTTACTTTCGAAGAGCTTTATTAGGGATTACCCCACTACAGACACATTCTCAGCTACCCATTTTAGGAGTTGTTTTGCGGCTTTAGACAGCACTTGGTTTTGGCGAACAATATAGCCAAAATCGGTGTTGGGGAAGCTGGGTAACGGCGTCACTTTTCGTGAGAGTTTCAATCTTGGATCGAGTGAGAAGTCCGGCACAATTGCGGTTCCGAATCCGGCTTCTGCCCAATCAATTTGTGCCTCTACACTGCCTACTTCCATGACTCTATGTTTTGGCAGGTTTAGCTCTGGCAAAGACGCGTCAATCAGTTCACGCGTTCGGGTATCGTGACCGAGCAAGATCAGTGTTTGGTTCTCTTCGCTGTTATCTCGCCAATCGAAGATGTTATCGCCGAAAGCACACCAATGAATCTGGGTCAGCGATGTAAAGTGCAGTGGTTGACTCTCTTTCTGTGCAATGACAAAACCGATGTCAGCACGAGCACTTTTTACCAAATCCACCGCTTGCGATGAGGTGGTGTTAAACAGTGCTAAGTCGATACCAGGATATTCGTTTTTGAATTGTTGGAATGGCTTGATAAGTAACAGGCGCGAGACAATGTCACTCGCCGCAATCGAGAGCGTTCCTTGCGTTAAGTCATTAATGGCATTGAGATCGGACTGGCAGATTTGCAGCTCATTCAACATGTGCTCGGCAGTGTCTAATAATCGCTTACCGGCCTGAGTCAGTTGTACTGGGTTGCGTTCAATCAACTTGGTACGAGTGGCTTGTTCTAGCTGCTTGATGTGAAGACTGACATTTGGCTGCGTCATGTGCAGTTCAATCGCTGTTTTTCCGAAATGTTTTACTTCTGCCAAGGTGACAAACGTACGTAACCAATTCAAATCCAACATAGAAAATTACCCGATATGACTTTCTTATCAAGTTAATGAGTATAATTAATTTCTCTTATTCATGCGAGCATCCTAAGATTTTCCGGTCTGTTTTTGGAGAATGAATTATGTCGTCTATCGTTGTTGTGGGTGCAAACTGGGGTGATGAAGGCAAAGGCCGCATCGTTGACTTTTTGGCAGAGCAAGCTTCTGCAAGCATTCGTTTCCAAGGTGGTAACAACGCGGGTCACACCGTAGTTAACGACCTAGGTACGTTCAAGCTGCACCAGCTACCAAGTGGCGTTTTCAACCCTGACTGTTTGGCAGTTTTAGGTCCGGGTATGGTTATCAGCCCTGCGTCGCTGTCTGAGGAGATTGCGGAAGTCGCGGAAGCGGGCGTTAAAGTGAACATGTGCATCTCTGATCGCGCAACACTATGTCTACCTCTACACGCACTAGAAGATACGCTAGAAGAACAACGCTTAGGCGACAAAGCATACGGTTCAACTCGTCAAGGTATTGCACCTGCATACGGCGACCGTGTGATGAAAAAAGGCATCCTAGTTGGTTGGTTGAAACAACCAGAAGTTCTAGTAGAACGCATCAAATTCTGGATGGACTGGAAACTACCACAACTACGTGCCCTTTACCCAACGTTCGAATTCGAGCAAACCGCTGAAGAAATGGCGAACTGGTTGTTAGAAGTGTCTGCACCTTGGCGTGATGCTATCTGCAACGTAACGCTGCCGCTAAAAGAGCTGCAAGCAAAAGACCAAACTCTACTGTTCGAAGCACAGCTAGGTGCGGGCCGTGACCTAGTTTACGGTGAGTACCCATGGACAACATCTTCAAACGTTGTGTCTATGTATGCTGGTATCGGTAGTGGTCTTCCTGCTCTACGTCCAGAGCGCGTTATTGCAGTAGCTAAAGCGTTCAGCTCATCAGTAGGTACTGGTACGCTAATCACTGCAATGGAAGAGCAAGATGCATTCCGTGAACTTGCAGGTGAATTCGGCGCAACAACAGGTCGTCCACGTGACATGGGTTACTTTGATGCAGTAGCGACTAAGAACGGCGTTGAGCTTCAAGCAGCGACTGAAATCGCACTGACCAAAGTAGACTGCCTGACTGGTCTTAAAGATCTAAAAATTTGTGTTGGTTACGAAGGCGAGCACAGCGAAAACCCAATTTGGCCTCAAACGGCTGCACTAGCACCAATCTACGAGAAGATGGAAAGCTGGAGCGAAGACATTACTGGTTGTCGTAAATTCGAAGAGCTACCAGTTGCGGCACAAAAATACGTTCTACGTATTGAAGAACTAATGGGTGTACCAGTGAAAATGGTATCGGTTGGTCCTGGTCGTGAACAAATGATTATGCGCTAAGACTTAAGTAGTACGTCTATTGGCAAGCGGCTTTTATCTTTTCCGGGGTAAAGCCGCTTTTTTTATGCACTTTATACTTTGTTAAAACAAGTACTGTTCTATGTTTTAACGAGCGTCAGAACGCTAATTCTTCCAACGGCCTCACCACAGAGCCGTGTTGCTGAGACAGCAAAGAGAACTCAACTTCTTGCCCACATCCGCAGTAAAAGTCGTAACCTTCACCGGTTAAAAACGGCGTACTTTTATCGATAAACCAATCTCTAGATTTTTTAGTATGAAGCTCACCACAACTTGGGCAAGTCACTTCAATCGAGAAAGTTTTCGCAATCATATCCCTAACCTCTTGTTTATTGCATCACGTACAACGAAATCGTTTGCTACAAATAAATTAAACGAAGTCTTGAAACACTTCGTTAAGATATTGTCAGAGGCAGGGGTGGAAAATGCGTGTTTCAACGACACTTTGAACAAGTTTTTGCAGAATTAGATTACCGACAAACTTTACTCTACATACCCCTTTAGGGTGAATAAATTTTGAACGCTTATTTATCACAATTATGTGATAGTAAGACTCATTTTTTATTTTAAAATAGTAACTTATCGTTATTTTATAAGATCATCTTCACAGTTTGCGCTGAACATTTCCTAAATATGAGACGCTTAATATAGTTTTATGTCATTACTTGCTTGCGCTACTGATATCTGTGACCAATAAATTCTTCAAAAACGCCTCCAAAAGATGGACAAACAACATCAAATTGGGTGTGGTCGGTGTTCTTTCTTTCACTTTCACCATGTTGGCTTTCATCCCTCTTGCGAACCAACATCATAAAAAGCTCACCGAACAAGCGGTGGTGTCTATCGAGAATGAGTTTCGAGACAATGTGAATGATCTCACCTACTTGCTTGATGACGCATTTTTTCTAAAAGCCTGCAATGATTTGATACATGACCTGAGAGCGAGTATCTTCAGCTTGGGAATGGCTAAAGATATCGCGACGTTCGACAGCGATGGTCAAGTGTTGTGTACCAGTAGCGAACGCAGCCCATCTTTTTTTATTTACAAAACCATCTTAAAACGTCTTGGCGATAGCGATGTACACGCCACCCTCTCCTACACCAAAAGCGCATTAACTCCGGACCAAGCACTGATTCTGTTTTTCACGAAACAAGAAGGCAGAGGCATTAGTGTGGTTTTTCCTAAGGAGTCATTAGAGACCCTCGTTGCTGACATCTTTCGCTTTGGGGACATGGACTATCGGATTGATGTCATTGGGAGAACAGTAAGGAGCCCGAGCGATAAACAACCTCTGCGCATGGAAGAAGTCGCCTCAGATGTGCTGCCTTTTACGGTTTACTCTTGCATTGGCTTTGCGTTCTATCTGCAGTTTCTGGTGAGCAAGCTTTGGTTAGGATTGCTAGTGATGGCGTTTGCGCTTGTGGTTCGCCTATTCTTCACTTCGAAGAAGTTTGCTAAGAACAGTTTGGAATTCTCTCTTACACAAGCGATCAAAAGTCGAAATTTGAGTGTGCACTATCAGCCAATTGTGGATCAACGAGATGGGTCTGTGATTGGTGGAGAATCCCTAGTGCGCTGGAACGATCCGGTTCAAGGCTTTATTTCCCCAGGTATCTTTATCCCTCTTGCAGAGAAAGTTGGCTTGATCGACCAGATCACTTATCTCGTTTTAGATAAAGCCATCAATATGATCGCCTCGAATAAGGTAACGTTCCATGATCGTTACATCAGCGTGAATGTCAGTCGTTCTTTGATCTTACGAGAGGATTTCATTGAAGAAGTTGAGTCTCGTTTGAAGTATCGTTACTTCATCAGCGAACGTTTGGTGTTTGAGATCACCGAAGAGGCTATCTTTAGTGGCGGCGAACTTACTGTGCTTCGTAAACATCTCGACCGCTTAGCCGTTCTGGGCATTCGTATTGCGGTTGATGACTTCGGCACAGGTTATTCGGGGCTGGACTTCATCAGCCAGTATCCGTTTGACATCATTAAAATCGACCGTGTGTTCGTCACCAACTTAGGTAACGGACAAACCATTCAACCTTTGTTAGAAGCCATCCACACGCTTTCCCAAACACTGAACATGTCAGTGATTGTGGAAGGCGTAGAAGAACAAACGCAATTACATGTTTTGCATGATCTCGGTTTCTACAACATACAAGGCTTCTACTTCTCGAAGCCGATACCGAAGCCTGACTTTCTCGAATATTTGGAATCGAAACAGGCAACGACGCTACAAACTCTCACGCCCGCTCTAAACTGAGTTTAAAGTCCTCTGGTGCTTGGCTGAGCGATGGATGTTCAGCCAAGTCTTACCTTAAAACCCTCATCAGACGTTGCCTTACTTACAAATCAGTAATTTACAATTAACCAATTGTTAAACACACTGCCGAAAGATCTCACTTGTTAATGAAGCACGTCGATTAAGTTAAACGCTTGATTTAATGTTCTTTAACTGATTAGTTGATCACGATTTTCATCTGCAAATTGGTGAACTTGTGCTCAAAAAATCTACCGCACTGTTTTTAGGATAGATATCGCTTCCCCCAACATCTAACCCAAAAACAGGTGAATCCTATGACTAAAAAGTTTCTCCGCCTAAGTACGATCACGCTCGGTTTGTGCATGAGTTCTTTGTCCTTCGCCAATGCCGACCTACCAAACATTAAGATCTTAGCAACCGGTGGTACTATCGCTGGCGCTGGTCAATCAGCAACGGAATCCAATTACACCGCAGGTAAAGTCGGAGTGGATTCGCTGATCAATGCAGTTCCTAGCATGACTAAGATTGCCGACATTTCTGGCGAGCAAGTGGTCAGCATCGGCTCTCAAGACATGAACGATGAAGTCTGGTTGACGTTAGCCAAACGCGTAAACGAATTACTCGCTCAAGATGATGTTGACGGCATTGTGATTACTCACGGTACCGACACGCTCGAAGAGACCGCCTACTTCCTTGATTTAACAGTGAAGAGTGACAAGCCTGTTGTCATCGTAGGTGCAATGCGTCCTTCTACTGCAATGAGTGCAGACGGCCCAGTTAACCTCTACAACGCAGTGGTGACCGCAACGGATGAAGATTCTCAAGGTCGAGGGGTTTTGGTTGCGATGAATGACACCATCTTTGATGCGCGTGACGTAACGAAAACTAACACAACCTCAGTCAGCACCTTCCAATCACCGAACTTTGGCCCGCTCGGTTACATTCACAATAGCGATGCGAAGTACCAACGTAGCCCAGAACGTAAGCACACCACTGAAACAACCTTCGACGTATCCAAGCTCGATAAGTTGCCACAAGTCGGTATCGTTTATAACTATGCCAACGCGTCGAGCTTACCGGTTAAAGCGTTCGTCGATGCGAAATTTGATGGCATCGTCAGTGCGGGTGTCGGCAATGGTAACTTGTACCACACCGTATTTGAGGAGTTAGAAAAAGCGAGTAAAGATGGCATCATGGTTGTTCGCAGCTCTCGCACGCCAACCGGCTCTACTACCCTAGATGCTGAAATTGACGACGATAAATACGGTTTCGTGGCATCTGGTACGTTGAACCCACAGAAAGCTCGTATTTTGTTGATGCTATCGCTAACACAGACCAAAAATTACCAAGACATTCAGAAGATGTTCCAACATTACTAATCGAACAGTTCACGAACTTTTCGATGAGTTAAAGCTAGCCGCTAATTAAAAAGAGGAGGCGCAGATGCCTCCTCTTTTGTAATTTATCGTTGGTAACTTAGGCAAACAAGGGCAACTTAGCCAAACAAGCGACGCTTCATCCCTGCTCTTTCAAGAATGCGGGTAGTGATCTCTTCTACCGACAGCGATGACGTGTTGATGTAAGGAATAGCTTCTCTTCTAAACAGTGCTTCTACCGTATCAAGCTCCAACTTACATTGCTCAGTGCTGGCGTATTCGCTGCCTGACAAGCGATTCTCGCGGATTTCATTCAACCGTTCTGGGTTGATGGTTAAACCAAACAGTTTATGGCGATGGATTTCAAACTCCGGCAATAAACGCATCATCTTGACGTCTTCGGCGATAAACGGGTAGTTCACGACACGTAAACCAAATTGCATCGCCATGTACAGACTGGTTGGGGTTTTGCCACTGCGAGAAACACCAAGAAGGATAATATCGGCCTCATCCAAGCCTTTAAGTGTGATGCCGTCATCGTGAGCCAAGGTGTATTCAATCGCAGCGATACGGTCGAAATAGGTATCCGAATCTTTGCTTACGCTACGTGAGCGCTGCATCTTCGGTTGTGGTTCCATTTGAATGTCGTCTTGCACCTTCTGCACAATGCTTTCTAGCACGTCATAGCTATGAGCAGGGGCTTTTAGCAGCATTTCACGAATTTCTGGCACAACAATCGAGAAGAAAACCAAAGGCTTAATCCCATCACGCTGGTAGGAAATCTCGATTTCTTTGATGACATCGGCGACTTTGTCTTCACTTTCGACAAAAGGAAAGGTTTTTTCATTAGGAATGAAGGAAAACTGACCCAGAACAACATGCCCTAACGTCTCACATGTTATGGCCGTTCCGTCAGAAACATAGAATACATCACGACTTTGGCTATTTATTTGCATTTTAGTTTAATTTTTAAAATTCATTTGAGTAGGATGGTTTACATAATATTAATAAATGAGTTTGGCTTGCAATTGCGTGCCCCACAGCTTTGAAAATTCTTCGGAGTTTTTTTAAGCCAAGACGTAATCGTTTGCCTTTCATATCAACCACGATAAGTGTTGAACTATGTTTGCGTCGGAAAATTCGTTTAAGCCCCAGTTGGGAAGTTGTAGTTAACGCCCCTTACCTACAATGGCTGCTTGTCAGCTCGATACTGCGTCTTCAATGACATTGACCTGCAAGGATGCTCAACCGCTGCTCGAGGTTGGTATAAATCCCTACAAAGCTGCAATGTTTCTGGAGAAAGACATGCAAAAGAACACCCTCTGGTTCAATGGACTATCCATGGATGATGTCGACAAAGTCGGCGGTAAAAATGCTTCACTTGGCGAAATGGTTTCTAACCTAGCCAATGTTGGTGTATCAGTACCAAACGGTTTTGCGACAACCTCGTATGCGTTTAACCAATTCCTTGACCACGAAGGTTTGGATGAGCGTATTCACCAACTACTTGATGAACTGGACGTTGAGGATGTAGAAGCCCTGCGTAAGACAGGTGCCACCATTCGTCAATGGGTATTAGAAGCCCCGTTCCCTGCGGATCTTGAACAAGACATCCGTGATAACTACAAAGAACTGACAGACAATCATCCTGAGATTTCTGTTGCCGTTCGCTCTTCTGCAACTGCAGAGGATCTACCGGACGCGTCATTTGCTGGTCAGCAAGAGACGTTCCTAAACGTAAAAGGCATTGATGCTGTATTAGAAGCGACCAAGCACGTTTACGCTTCTTTGTTCAATGACCGTGCAATTTCATACCGTGTACACCAAGGCTTTAACCACCGTGGCATTTCGCTATCGGCAGGTATTCAACGCATGGTGCGCTCGGACAAAGCCTCTTCTGGCGTTATGTTCACCCTAGATACGGAATCAGGCTTCGACCAAGTCGTATTCATCACCTCTTCTTGGGGCTTGGGTGAAATGGTGGTTCAGGGTGCGGTTAACCCTGATGAATTCTACGTTCACAAGCCAATGCTAGAAGCAGGTCAACACCCAATTGTTAAAAAGACCTTTGGCTCTAAGCAGATCAAAATGATCTACTCAGACCGTCAAGAGATCGGTAAGCAAGTTGAGATCATCGACACGTCAGTAGAAGAGCGCAACGCATTCTCTCTGAATGATGAAGAGATCAAAGAGCTAGCAAAACAGGCGATGATCATCGAAAAGCACTACAAACGTCCTATGGACATTGAGTGGGCAAAAGATGGCATCGACGGCAAACTTTACATCGTACAGGCACGCCCAGAGACAGTATGTTCTCAAAGCGAGCAAAACGTGATTGAGCGTTACGAGCTAAGCAACAAAGCAGATGTTTTGGTTGAAGGTCGTGCGATTGGTCAACGTATCGGCAAAGGCCCAGTGCGCTTAGTCGACTCTCTAGACCAAATGTCATTGGTACAAGATGGTGATGTGCTGGTGACAGACATGACTGACCCAGATTGGGAACCAGTAATGAAGAAAGCCTCTGCGATTGTCACTAACCGTGGCGGCCGTACTTGCCACGCAGCGATCATAGCACGTGAGCTTGGTATTCCTGCAATCGTTGGTTGTGGTGATGCCACCAGCAAACTGACGGACGGCGAGACCGTGACTGTGTCTTGTGCAGAAGGTGAAACGGGCTACGTTTACCAAGGCGAGCTGGATTTCGAAATCAAACGCTCTGCGGTCGATGAGCTTCCGCTGCTTCCAACCAAAGTCATGATGAATGTGGGTAACCCAGACCGTGCATTCGACTTCGCTCAAATTCCAAACGAAGGTGTGGGTCTTGCGCGTCTTGAATTCATCATCAACAAGATGATTGGTATTCACCCGAAAGCCTTGCTGAACTTTGATGCGCAAAGCGATGAGCTAAAAGCTGAAATCACTGAGCGTATCCGTGGCTACAAAGATCCAATCGATTTCTACGTTAGCAAGCTAACCGAAGGCATTGCGACTATCGCATCTGCATTCTGGCCAAAACGCGTGATCGTTCGTATGTCTGATTTCAAATCGAACGAGTACAGCAACTTGGTCGGCGGTAAAGGTTACGAACCACATGAAGAGAACCCAATGCTGGGCTTCCGTGGTGCGTCTCGCTACATTTCTCCAGTGTTTGAAGACTGTTTCGAGCTAGAAACTCAAGCAATCAAACGCGTTCGTAACGAGATGGGTCTGAAGAACGTTGAAATCATGATCCCATTCGTTCGTACACCGAGCGAAGCGGCATCGGTTATCGACCTACTGGCTAAGTTCGACCTACGCCGCGGCGACCAAGGTTTGAAAGTCATCATGATGTGTGAGCTACCGTCAAACGCTGTACTTGCTGAAGAGTTCTTAAAGTACTTCGATGGTTTCTCTATCGGTTCAAACGACATGACACAGCTTACGCTTGGTCTTGACCGTGACTCTGGCGACGTTGCTCACCTATTCGATGAACGCAACCCAGCAGTGAAAGCCATGCTGCAAATGGCCATCGATGCGGCAACCAAAGCAGGCAAATACGTCGGTATCTGTGGCCAAGGCCCATCAGACCACGATGACCTAGCGGAATGGTTGATGGAACAAGGCATCAGCTCTGTGTCATTGAACCCAGATACGGTTATCGATACTTGGTTGAAGCTAGGTAAAGTGAGCAAGTAATACGCTCCTTCCCAACTCGTAATGCAAAGCCCTCAAGCCTCGGTTTGAGGGCTTTTTCTATCATGTCAAGCTCTGTGAGTTCGTGACGGTAATCCCAACCTAAACGGCGTGCTAATTTTCCCTCTGAGATTTTTCACCTAGAATGAAAGAATCTGATTTCATAAAAGAATGGACCTATGAAAAAGCCACTTGCACTTGTTACCGCTTTAACGCTACTCGCCTCTCCGGCTTACGCAGATTGGGACGACATTTCTAACAGTCTCTCAGACCTTGGTGACGCCGTCTCTGATACTGCAAAAGACACTTGGGATGACACCAAGGCGTTCTCAAAACAAGCTTGGCAAGATTTCACTAACTGGTCTGAAGATGCGATCAACACTGCGGGTGAATGGACTGATGCCAGCATTGAGACCAGTAAAAAGTGGATCGACGATGCCGATAAGAAAATCGATGAATTGATGGAAGGCGATACACCTGAAGAAGCACGCCAAGCGATCGATTTAATGGCGGATAGCACCCTGCTAAAACTCTTCAATGAGAAACCAGAAGCAAAAGATCTTTACGACAACGCTTACGGCTATGCGGTGTTTGATTCACGCAAACTGTCGCTGATGTTCCACACCAACTCCGGCTCTGGTGTTGCAGTCAACAAGTCAACGGATAAGCGCACTTACATGAACATGTTTGGCGCGGGTGTTGCCCTTGGTGTTGGCGGTAAGTTCTACCAACAAGTCGTGCTGTTTGAGGAAGAAAAAGACTTCAACACCTTTGTCGAAGAAGGCTGGGAAGCATCGAGCGAAGCCTCTTTAGTTGCTGGTGAGGATGGCGAAGAGATGACAGCGCAATTCAACAGCGGCGTGGCGGTGTATCAGCTAAACACCACTGGCTTGTTGGTTGATGCGAACGTTTCTGGCTCGAAATACTGGGTGAATAAAGAGCTGACCGATTCGCAGTAACCGCTTAGTGACAATGATTTATTGATGGGGGGCACAACGCTCCCCTTTTTGATCACTTTGGGATCACTGTCTGTTGCGTTATGCTTATCTCAACCTTTATCGAACTCCCGAATCCCCATGCCGAACGACGCATTCAACACTCAACTTGCAGAGACAATTTCTGCCCTTAACTCACCAAGCTTTACGCCTAAACTGATGCGCGTTATTGCTTCGTTATTGAGTTTTGATTGCGCGGTGATCCTCGGCTACCGCGAAGGCAAACACCCTATCTATCTGTATGATTCGATTGAGAATGAGCGCGAGCTTTTGTTTCAGCGTTACCTCACCACCTCTTTTCAAAACGACCCGTTTTACCAGAAGCTTAACGCTAACAAAGAGCAAGGCATCTTTACGCTCAAAGATGTCGTAGGCAAAGACGTCACGCGTAACGATCTCGATTACCAAGCCTACTGTGAGCAGTTTTACCATCAAACGGGTTGGAAGGATGAACTCAGCATGCTGATTGAAATCGAGCCGACACGTTGGGTGATGCTCTACTTTGGGTTTATGCAGGACGATAAGCGCTTCACCAAGCCTCAAGTCACCAAGCTTAAATCTTACTTCGCCATTATCCAGTCTTTGTGCCAACAGCACTGGAAACAAACCGAGTTTACACTCGCCGAGCCAGTATTCAGCCCTAACGTTTATTCAGGACAAATGCGTGCCGCGATTGAATCCGCATTGGCATCGTTTGGTCAAACCGTCCTTACTAAACGAGAACAAGAAATCGCGGCACTGATCGCGCAAGGCTATGACAGCAAAGAGATTGCAACGCAGCTCGATGTTGCAGAAGGCACCGTTAAGAACCACCGCAAACGCATCTACGCACAGTTAAATGTCGCGTCGTTAAGCGAGTTCTTTCAGTTGTTTCTCAACCACCTGATCACTCAATCAAGATAACAAACTGTCCCTTTAGGGATATATCTCGATTCCGCATCGCCTTTTAATCTGAACACAACCAAACCAGATAAAGATAAGACGATGACACTGATTGAAGATTTACAAGCTCGCGGTTTGATTGCCCAAGCGAGCGATTTAGACCAAGTTCAACAACTGCTTTCTACGCCACAAACCTTGTACTGCGGTTTCGATCCAACCGCAGGTAGCCTGCACATTGGCCACCTTGTGCCACTGATTATGCTCAAACGTTTTCAAGATGCAGGACACCAAGCCATCGCCCTAATTGGCGGTGCGACCGGTATGATTGGTGACCCGAGCTTTAAAGCCACAGAGCGAAGCTTAAACTCAGAAGAGACCGTAACGGGTTGGGTACAAGATCTGTCGAATCAAATTCAACAGTTGATGAATAACCAAGTCAGCAAACCAATGATCATGGTAAACAATGCGGATTGGGTGAAGCAGATTAATGTGATCGACTTCTTCCGCGACGTAGGTAAGCATTTCTCCGTGAATACCATGATCAGCCGAGAGTCGGTGAAGCAACGCTTACAACGTCCAGATCAAGGCATCTCATTCACCGAGTTTAGTTACGCGCTACTGCAATCTTACGACTTCGCAGAACTAAACCGTCAGTACGGCTGCCGCCTACAAATCGGTGGCAATGACCAATGGGGCAACATTGTTAGCGGCATTGACCTTACTCGCCGTCAAAATGATGAGCAGGTCTTCGGTCTAACCCTACCTTTGATCACCAAATCTGACGGCACTAAATTTGGTAAAACCGAAGGTGGCGCTGTGTGGTTAGATCCAAGTAAGACCTCACCTTACGCTTTCTACCAATTCTGGTTATCTGCGGAAGATGCCGATGTTTACCACTTTCTGCGCTACTACACCTTCTTGAGTTGCGATGAGATTGCTGCGATTGAAGCCCAAGACAAAGAGAGCAAAGGCAAACCACAAGCACAGCGTATCCTAGCAGAGCAAATGACGCGTTTTGTCCACGGTGAAGAAGGCTTAGCAAGTGCAGAGCGAATCACTCAAGCGCTATTTAGCGGCAATGTGCAGCAGCTAAGTTTGAGCGAGCTAAAACAGTTGGAACTCGATGGCTTACCAAGCATGCAAAGCGCCGAGCAAGACTTGGTAGAACTACTGGTTGAATCGGGCTTAGCCAACTCAAAGCGCATTGCTCGTGAGCTGATTGGCAACAACGCCATCAGTGTGAACGGCGAGAAAGTGGATGCAGAAAACCCAAGTTTGAACTTCCCGTTGTTCGATCAATACTGGTTGCTTCAACGAGGTAAAAAGCATTTCTACTTGGTGAAACGCGTCGAAGGTTAACGGTTCCCATCTAACGACCTAGATAAACCAACTAAAAACGCGAGCCAAAGTGTTCGCGTCTTTGATTCCTTATTTTGTGAAGCCAAAAGCTAACTTTAGAGTGGATGCCCGTTATAGTGTTGTTCTTCAAACACAACAAAATATAACAACACAAAACCATGATCAGACACATTCTACTCATCAAATTTAAAACATCTGCCACCAGCGACAAAATCCAACAACTTCGAGAGCTATTCGAAGCCATGCCAACGAAAGTGGAAGGTGTAACCGACGTTGAATGGGGTTTAAACAACAGCCCAGAAGGAAAGAACAAAGACTACACACACGCCGTGATGATGACGTTTGCCGATGAAGCGGGTCGTCAGAACTACTTACCTCATCCAGAACACGATGCGTTGAAAGAGGTATTTAGACCACTACTTGAAGACATCATTGTGTTTGATTACGAAATCTAATTGATGTGTTCAGCTAATCGATTCAAGCCATCAACTTGTGAGTCAAAGGTCCAACCTTTTGTTGCAGCTTTGACTCTCAGTACTAAATTAAGGATATTGAAGTAAGCGACATCAACGGCAAAGGACGTGAATATTGAAAGATTTATACTCCAACTTAGACTTAAATCTTCTGAGAACTTTTTTGGTCATCTATCAGGAGCAAAATCTTCAAAAAGCGTCCAATCGATTGTTCGTCACCGCGCCCGCTCTCAGTAAATCCTTAACTAAGTTGAGAAACCATTTCGATGATCCGCTGTTTGTCAAAGTGCCCACGGGGCTATCACCGACTCACTTTGCTACTGAACTTTACGGTGTCATTGAGCCAACGTTCGATAAGCTCTCGAAAAAGCTGAACTCCCTCAACCAATTCGATCCTGCAGAGCTTGAAGGTAAAATCACCGTCGCGATTTCCCCGATATTATTGCAAGCTTTAGGCAAAGACCTATTCAGTGAAATTAGCCGACAAGCGCCAAACGTGGAACTTCACTTGCCTTGCTGGAATAATAACTCACTCGATGATCTTGCCAATGGAACCTGTAAAGTCGGCATTAACTACGAGTTACCTTTCTCGCGCAAAGACATTCTTAGCGAAGTGGTGGGGCAAGACTTGTTTGGCATCTACGTTCGCAAAGACCACCCTCTGGCAGCAAAAACCATTTCGTTGGCCGACACCATTTCTTACCCTCTGGCGCTTTTGCTCGTCACGGATTGGAACATCGATGAACCATACGCGATCAAAGTGCTTCGAGAATACTATCCTGATGTTCCGCCAAAGATTGCGTTTCGCTCCGAGTTGCCATCCCCTATTCTGGAAATATTGGCAGAGACAGACCTGCTGTTTCCCTATACCGCCTTTTTCCACATTGAGCGTTATCCCAAGCTCACCGCTTTGGATATCAAGAAAGATCAGTTGGACAAACTGCTTAAGCGGATTCATGTCTATTACCCCAACAAGGATCGATTCGACCCTGTTCAGCAATGGCTAATGGCAATTATTGCTAACTTACTGAATCAATTACCTCAGGCACACAACCCTATTAACTCTTAGTTAATACCCATTTTCCTTCTGCTCAATATTCGTCCAGATGTATTAAAAGTAAGATTTTCTCATCGGTCGGGCATGCATCGCTCTGCCTTTCTTCCAAGCGATTATGAGAAATCACCAATGAGAAAATCACTTCTAGCTACCATCGTTTTTAGTTCTCTTTCTGTTAATGCTTACGCTGTGCAAGTCGACACTCGTGAAGCTAATCGTCAAACCTCAATCTTAATTGATCAACAACTTTCCGCATCACAGGCGATGTATGTCGCTAGCTTGAATGCACGTAATCAACAAATGGAATTGAGTGAGTTTGCAACGGAAGACGCTACCGATGAAAGCAGTTGGGACAGCGCAGGCGCGATTGCTGGCGGCCTTCTTGTTGGGGCGGTAGGTAGTATCAGCACGGGTGGTTCAAGTTCCGATCCTGCTTCACCGATGAAGCCAATCTCAGTGACGCCAAATAACCCAATCGAGACCGAGATTGGGAATCCGAACATGGAATACGACTACGCATGGCACGACCAAACTCTTGTCATCACCGAGAAAGGCACTGATGTTTGGGTAGCGACAGGTACGCTTGAGAAGACTAACTCTGGTGTTGAGCTTGTTATCAAGCACAGCACAGGCGAAGTGGTTCGTATCCCGCTAGAAAACGGCAAGCCTGTTATCAAGCCGGGCACGCCATCAAACCCTATTGAAGGCGAAGTTGGTAACCCGAATATGGAATACGATTACGCATGGCACGACCAAACTCTTGTCATCACTGAGAAAGGCACTGATGTTTGGGTAGCAACAGGTACGCTCGAGAAGACTAACTCTGGCGTCGAGCTTGTTATCAAGCACAGCACAGGCGAAGTGGTTCGTATCCCACTAGAAAACGGCAAACCAGTGATCAAACCGGGCACGCCATCTAACCCGATTGAAGGCGAAGTTGGTAATCCGAACATGGAATACGACTACGCATGGAATGACCAAACGCTGATCATCACTGAGAAAGGCACTGATGTTTGGGTAGCGACAGGTACACTTGAGAAGACTAACACTGGCGTCGAGCTTGTTATTAAGCACAACACAGGCGAAGTGGTTCGCATCCCACTAGAGAACGGCAAGCCTGTTATCAAGCCGGGCACACCATCTAACCCGATTGAAGGCGAAGTTGGTAACCCGAACATGGAATACGATTACGCATGGCATGACCAAACTCTTGTCATCACTGAGAAAGGCACAGATGTTTGGGTAGCGACAGGCACGCTTGAGAAGACTAACACTGGCGTCGAGCTTGTTATCGAGCACAGCACAGGCGAAGTGGTTCGTATCCCGCTAGAGAACGGTAAGCCTGTTATCAAGCCGGGCACACCATCTAACCCGATTGAAGGTGAAGTTGGTAATCCGAATATGGATTACGATTACGTATGGCATGACCAAACGCTAATCATCACTGAGAAAGGCACTGATGTTTGGGTAGCGACAGGTACGCTCGAGAAAACGAATACTGGTGTTGAGCTTGTTATCAAACACAGCACAGGCGAAGTGGTTCGTATCCCGCTAGAGAACGGCAAACCTGTTATCAAGCCGGGCACGCCATCAAACCCAATCGAGGGGGAAGTTGGTAATCCAAATATGGAATACGACTACGCATGGAATGACCAGACGCTGATCATCACAGAGAAAGGCACCGATGTTTGGGTAGCAACAGGAACACTTGAGAAGACGAATACTGGAGTTGAGCTTGTAATCAAGCACAGCACTGGCGAAGTGGTTCGTATCCCGCTAGAGAACGGTAAGCCTGTTATCAAGCCGGGCACACCATCTAACCCAATCGAGGGTGAAGTTGGTAATCCAAACATGGAATACGACTACGCTTGGCACGACCAAACGCTGATCATCACTGAAAAAGGCAACGATAACTGGGTAGCAACGGGCACTATTGAACCAAACAATACTGACTCCGGCTTTGACCTTGTTATTAAACACAACACTGGTGAAGAGGTTCGTATTCCACTTGAAAATGGCAAACCAGTGTTCAAACCAACTGGAAACAATGAGTTTGATGCTTACCAAATCACAGAGAAGGTAAACGCTTCAGACTTCGATATTCAAAACGTTAAAGATCGCTTTAATGCTTTGTCTGCGGAGCAACGCAAGAAAATCCGTCAATTTGTAAATACTAGAAAATAACGTCAGTCGGAATTCAAGCCCCCTTTCCTTGGGGGCTTTTTTATCTTAATTCTGTCCCGCATTCACAGCATGGAAGCCCATTAAAGAGAGCCGCTCGTGAGATTTCCGTTTACAACCTTTATCGTTTCTTTGCTACTTCTGCCATTTCAAACCAACGCAAGTACAGAACCGGAGCATGTCCATACTAAACTCCAAGAACTAGAATCACCGGAAGAATCCCAACAAGATTGGGGAACCTTACTTGTCGAAACATTCGATGTTTCAGTCAGTAAAAGTGATTTTCTTGGGGAATATTCGAACGACTATGTTTTCACCCTAAATGGTTCTTATAACTTGAACGATAAGTGGCGCCTATTTGGCTCGGTAGACAGCGACAAATTTGGTGACATTGGGCTTGGTTATTCTTTCCTACTCTTCGACCAAATTTACAACGAAGTAAGCGCTTCTGTTGGTGGAAACACAGATAAAACGGGCGTTTATACCACAGGGTTGTTTTCAGCCGCGCAATTAGGTGACGCGATAGTGTTCACCAATTTCGATGTTCAATACATCGATAGCCGATTTGAGGGAGAGGGTTGGGACATTCGTGATGAATCGTTCAATCTGAACAAGTTGGTTGGTGTGCTTTACCCTGTGAATGATGTATTAGAGCTGTCTGCCTCGTACGGACACGACAGTAATCTTTACGGAAAAGCGCAGCTCAATCTTGATGAATTGCCATGCTCCAGACCGATTTGCACCAACAGAAATACAACCGATGCCGACAGCTATATTAATCTCGGCTTTACGTTGAATCTTTGGGGAGTAAAACCGTATTTATCTCATCGATTTGACCTCAATGATTCAAACCGAAACTACTGGGATTTTAGTTTGTCATTTGATTACTAATTCAAATTAGCGGCAGAGCATCAAACGCAGTGAGTCTTAAAAAAGCCACCACGACAATTTTCATCATGGTGGCTTTTCGGGTTATTTCACGTGTTTAAAGTTTGGCAAAATCGTTTCTGGTTTCTGCTCAACAAACGCTTTGCTTGGTGAGTAAGCACGGAAGTACACAAACCAGTTTTCATCTGGTCGAGTTTGTACCCAGTTTGCTTCATTCACACCTTCTGGCTTGGTTGGTGAAAAGTGGAACGTGTAGTTACCGTCTGCGTCTTTCACTGTGCCCGGAACGTTTGAGCCCACATCGGCACGTTGAATACTGTTATCGATGATGGCGCGGTTTTCCACGTTGTACACAGTGATGGTCCAGAACAAATCGGCGTAGTTCACATCGCCATCTAAAGTTAGCGTGTAGTGATTACTGCCGTTTAGACCATAGCCTTCGCCGTCACGATAGTTATCAAGGTATATCTGACCCCAGCCACCGTTTTCAAAACCATGCATCGCAATATCGTTCGTCACTGCTTCATAAAACCATGCTGCGCGACCATCGAGATCCATGCCATAAGCGCGATCTTGATTTGGTGTTGATGCTGTTGCAACTTCCCAACGGTTCCCTTCAGGCCCATATTCCGATTGATGTAAACGACCCGTTTTGTTGAAGTCGATATTCTTAGTCATGGCCTCACCAAGTACTACCGCTTCTTTCATGATCTTCACTTGCTCAGCATTTGGTTCGAAAGGTTTACCCTTCTCAATCCCCAATGGACGCAACATGTCATGCATCATGCGATCGCGCTCTGCAACAGGTTCTGTTTGAATGGCTTCGTTGAGCACTTGCCAAAACTCCATACCACGTGGGTGTTTCGCATCGAGACCTTTTTTCGGGAAGTTAACACCTCGGTCACTGAGTGGTTTGCCATCCAGATGCGTGATAGACATCGACTCCAAGTCCGTCATGCGCTGTTTCTCGGTTTTTGCCATTAAACGCACACCAAAGAAGACATAGTTGGTATCCGATTCAAGTACCACCGCATCTTTTGGTAGGTTCTTCGGTGTTTCGCTGCCCTTGGCTTTTATGACGTATGTGCCTGGTTTGGTCATTTGTGCAATGCCAATCTGCCACATGGTATGCACCGCACCACGCAGTTCATCGGTCGGGATGTTAACCACTACGGGCTCTTTCTCTACGTTAAACCATGTAATCGCGTAAGGCGTTGAGGTGTTGTAAGTTAAGCCGCCTAATTTAGACTGGTGAGATGCCACATAAGTAATTTGGCCATCTTCTGAGCCCATTTTTTCATACGCCGCCTTCCACGCGTAGTTAGACGTCAGCGGAATAGACCAAATGTAAGCTTGTGTCGCGCGCTGAAAATCCATCAGATTAAACAGTTTCTTTGAGCTTTCCTCTGTTGGGATGCCATTGAGCACGCTGGTTTCAAAAGCAAAATCACCAGAGCGGGTGTGCATGTTCTCAATCTTGATGTTGTTGTCTGCGTATGCGCCACTGGTTAAAGCGGCAAATATCAAACCAGAGATAAGGGTTTTCGTTACTTTTTTCATGTCTATTCTCTACTCGTCGTTTCAGGCGGTATCGGGATGAAGTTGAAATCAGTCATTTCTTGACCAACTCAATTTGGCGCAGTATAAAAACAAGCCAAGACCCAAAATTGACATTTTGAGAATATTTGAGTGAAAAACGAATATCGATTGAGTGCGTTATATCTCTCTGCTTTCCCTAGATTGTGCAGACGATATGGTGTTGAGCCTCAAACCTTAACCTCGAAGCTCAATATTCAAATCTCAACCTTACACGATGAAAACCAAGAGCTTAGCCATCAGCAATTTGCAAAACTGCTGAACTTGGCCGCCAAAGAGACCCAAGACCCGCTGTTCGCCCTAGAGCTCAGTACCTTGATTGACTACCAGTCTTTAGACATCGCTATGTTGCTGATTGCCAGTCAGGAATCTCTCGCAAACATCTATCCGGTTTTGTTTGGTCTATACAGCTATCAACAGCGCGCTTCTCGCCATCAACTTGATATTCGTGACGACATTGCTCGTCATTTTACTCAGTTCTTATTCGAACCCAACGTCGATACAAGCCAACACGCATTGCTTTCCATTGGAGGCATTATTACAACGTTCAAGATGATATTGGGCGAACGGTTGAAGTTACATCAAGTCCATTTTAAAGCGCGCTACCAAGGTGAGTCAGGAGCACAGCAGCAAACACAGATAGAACGTATTGAACGTTTCTTTGGATGCAAAGTGATATTGGATAGTCAGTTCGATGGTTTTGAGTTCCCCAAAGCCCTACTCGCAGAAAAGCCCGATTTGGAGATGACCATTACCAATCAAATGCGACGCAAGGTCTCTCACGGTCTTCAACATCACAACACGCTATTGGAAATCACCACCAACTCTATTCTGCTATTGCTTCCTCTCGGTGATATCAGCAAAACCTTGGTCAGCAAAATGCTCGGCATCCACCCGAGAACATTGCAGAACTTGTTGAACAAAAATAACCTCACCTACCGAGATATCGTGAATTCAGTTCGCGACACAGAGAGTAAGAAGCTACTCACCAACAGCGAATATCCAATCCGCACCATTGCTGACATGCTTTGCTACGCTTCTGCCGATTCTTTTATCCGCCAGTTCAAACGCACCAATGGCATCACCCCTTTGCAATATCGAAAACAGCATTGCGTATGACGGCTTGCAATCCAAGTTTGCAATTCGATTTGGTTATTATCTGAATTACATCAATTCATTTCTTTCATCACTGGCATATTGATAAAGTGAGGTCATCTCTTAATGACGACCTCAAGGTAAGCGACATGAAAAAGACCATCTTAGCGACTCTTATTGCCATCACCTCTATGCAGACCATGGCAGCCGTTAAAGTGACCGACGAAAACTTCGCCCGTGCAGAAACTGACCTGTACTTCACTCAACAACTAGAGCGCCAACCAATCAATGTGTTTGACCACAACCGAGACAGCGTCACCGTTGATAATCAGATGATCATTCGCTCAAACACCGACTTACTTTACTCAACAGCCGTGGTCGATGTGTCGAAAGGTGCCACTTTCCGTTTAGCGAAAGGTGATGCTTACCAAATCATGCATTTCTTCAACAACAATCACGACAACCACATGGCGATTTATGGTGGTGACGAGATCTACATTGATTCGAAAATTGCAGGCTCGGATTACATTTACATCTTAATGCGTACCGCTACGACGGCTGGCATGGAAGAAGCACATCGCTTACAAGATGCCGCCGTGATTGATGCAAAATCCGCAAAACCATTTAAGCCAGCACAACATTGGGACAGCGCCTCTCGCGACGCGGTACGTGCGAAATGGGAGAAGCAAGTCAACACGATTAAGACAGAAGAAGCCTTCACTACTGGTATTACTGCAACACCAGATAACAAGCAATTTATGATTGGTACCGCTGTGGGCTGGGCAGGCTTACCAGCAGAGTACGCGGTGTACTCTTCACGTGCAGGTACTGGCAAAGTTGAGTGTGCTGACATCACCTTCGATAAACCGTCACTAAGCTATGAAAAAGGCGGCTACTGGTCTATCACCGCATATTCAGGCAAAGGCTGGTTGATGACGGATAACAACAGCGCAGACTCAACCTCCGCTGTACCAAACAAAGATGGCTCTTACACCATTCACTTCGCACCGAAAGGCGAGACGTGTGGTGCCGCGAATAACGTAATTGAAGTGAACGATGCGGGCTGGAATTTCGCGCTGCGCGCTTATCGTCCGAGTGACAAAGCCAAAGCGATTGAGGAAATGCACAACTTCCCGAACGTGATGGCAAAATAACGCAGAACAGGCTTAATCTCCTCAGACCAAGCCTCTAAGAACACACCTCAAAGAACAAGCCTCTCGATGGAGAGGCTTATTGTTTTTCTTGGATGATGGCTCGAGAAGTGGTGATGATTTTTCGTTTGAGCCACTGATGCATCGGGTGCATGCGTTTATTGTGCGATTCCACCAGCACAATATTTTTAAGTTCATCTGGGGTGTGATTAGGGAAAGAGACATATTCAAACTCACCGCGCAGATAATGAGCAAGCTGTCGAGAGCAAGGCAAGATGATCTCACTCTGTTTGACCACATCAAGCAAGGTATGCAGATAGGAGCTTCGCGCTTTTACTTTCAACACTTCACTTGAAAGGTGCTTAGCAATAAAGGGCTGAGTATCATTCCAACCCGGCACCACCAAACTGGCGTATTCTGCTTGATTGATTTCAGCTTGAGACAGGGTCTTTCCTGCCAACGGGTGGTGGGTTTTAACTAACCCAACAAAATCATCTTCACCAATCACTTGGTGGGTAAATTGCTTATTGGTGTCGATTGGCGAGTAGTTGATGGCCGCTTGAATTTCGCCATCGAGCAACTTTTTGAGTGTTTGAGAGCCCCAATTCACTATGTTTACTTGTGCGTTTGGTGCCTCTTCAATCACCGCGAGACACAAGCGTGCACCGAGCCAATTGGAGATAAAGCCATTAATCGCAATGGTAATGTTGCCTTGGTAGTCGGCAGGCTCAAACGTTGGCGAGTCAAGAATCACCTCATCCAAACTCTCCATGATCATCGGTAGCTTGTCACCCAGCTCAAGCGCACGAGGCGTTGGTTTTAGGCCAGAGTGAACACGAGTAAACAACTCATCATCAAAGTAATCACGAAGCCTTCCCAACGCTTTGCTGACTGCGGGTTGGCTCAACGCTAATTGGTCACCCGCAATACGCGTGTTCTTGGTTTCAAGTAGCACCAGAAAGATGCGAAGTAAGTTGAGATCCAGCTGCTTCATCGTGATTCGTTCCCCAATACAACCCTGTTTAGTATCGGCTATTCATTCCGAATCGGTGCGACATGTCATCGTCCATACGACCGCCTTTCCAACCACCCGAACCAAGTAGATTCAGTACATCTTGCGCCGTGTAATCTCCACCATCAAAAAAGTCATTCGAGACATCAGCACGCAAGGAAGTAAGCTCAGCTCTAACGTCTGCGCTCAGTTCTTGAGGATCGGCATACAGAGCCAAAGCGATCTGTTGTTGGCGCTTGCTCAACTCGCTTGTGCTGCTTTGCACTTGTCCGATAGAGAAATACTCGCGACTTCCATAGCCCTTAATCAATCTGGCAGAAAGCAACTTAATGACCTTCTTGATTCGACGACGTTGAATGACTCTCAGCACATTAATTTCCTATTTCTCTTTTCAAAAAAGTATCTGTTATCAAAAGTCACGTTATATTTTGTGCATAACGTTATGATGCTTTAGAGTGTCACGGTTTAGTACAGTGTTCAATAAGCATGGAGCGCCAGTGTGAAAATCGACGATCTTAAACTCTTCATTAAAGTGGTCGAGTTAGGAAGCTTTACCGCCGCAGCAAACGCATTGGATTTGCCGCGCGCGAATGTGAGTCGACGAATTGGCGAGTTAGAGCAATCCTTGGGCGCTCAGTTATTCCATCGCACCACACGCAGTTTATCGCTAACGAACAACGGCGAAGCTTATTATGAGAACCTGCAAAAAGCGCTGACCATGCTCGATTCCGCGAACGAACAAGTCAGCAATGACACCAATGAAGTTCGCGGCCGCATCAAACTCGGGTTACTGCCAGAAACCGACGAACTGGTTCGCCCAATTCTGTTTAACTTCCACGATAAATATCCTCATGTTGAGTTGGATATTCGCAACATCAACAATGGCTTTAGTGACATGTTCCAACAGGGCTTGGACATCGCTTTCCATGGTGGTGCATTGTTTGATTCCGACATCGTTGCGCGTAAGCTTCTAACACTCGACCGTTGTTTAGTCGCTTCTCCCAATTACCTTGAAACACACGGCATGCCAGAAAACCTAGAACAACTGAAGGAACACCAGTGTGTCTGTTTTCGTTGGCCAAATGGCGAGGTAGACAATGTATGGCACTTCCAAGAGCAAAGTGTACAACTGCACCCGAAGCTCATTTCTAACAACATTGGCTTTATTAAGAACGCGACGATTTTAGATCGTGGTATCACCTTTATGCCCAAACTACTGGTGAAGCGTGAGTTGGAATCCGGCAGCTTGGTGCAGCTATTGTCACAATATTCTGTCACTGAAGAATCGGGGTGGTTGCTTTACCCGCAGCCTAAGACATTGAGTCAGGCGAGCCGCTTACTTATTGACCACCTCATTAAAGAAGTCCCAAAACTCGTTTAGCTGAATGCATTGTCTCGTTTTTTGAGACAGTGAGTCTCATTGCCGAGTGATTATCTGAACATTGTACAATTGTATGATGGCACCAAAATTATGGAGCCATCGTATGAATCGTCTATTCAAAACTACTGCATTAGGTGCCGCAACATTGGCACTGTTTGGCTGTAATCAAAGCCAAAACACGTTCACCGAACCAGAGTCCCCTCGCCCAATTCAAGTTGTTGAAGTCACGGGTGAAAATACGGCGTTGAACAAATCGTTTAGTGGCATTGTTCAAGCAAAAGAGACCGCATCCCTTTCTTTTCGCGTTCCTGGCACGGTTGAGCGCGTTTTGGTGAAGAAAGGCGATCATGTCGAGAAAGGACAGATCATTGCTACGCTTGATCCTCACGATTACCAAGTTTCTTTGGAAGAACTTCAAGCACGTATGCTGGAAGCAAAGTCTGCGCATAAACTGGCAAAGGCTGAGCTAAAACGCGTGAAACAAGCCACCGATGATGACGCGATTGCCAGTGTGAATTTGGATCGTGCTATCAGCGGTTATGAGCGCAGTTTGTCTGCGGTTAAAGTGGTAGAGAAGAATATTCAACGCGCGCAAGATGCCTTGGCTTACACTACGCTGCGTGCACCATTTTCTGGCAGCATTGGCGAGGTACGAATCGACGCATTCGAGCAGACATTGCCGGGCGTAAGCGTCGCCACTCTTCAACAAGACGGTCAGTGGGAAGTGGATATCGACGTGCCTGAGAACATGATTCGTCAGTTTAGTCTTGGGCAAACAGCGGCACTGTCTTGGTATGGCTCAGAGCAAACATACCGTGCGAACGTCGCTGAAATCGCGCCTAAAAAACATCTCATCAAACAAACTTACCCTGTCACTCTAGCTATCGATTCAATTTCTAACGAGCTGTTCAATGGCAAAGCCGTTACGGTCACAACCTCATTTCAGCCCGATCAATCCAGTCATTGCTTCCCCTATTCTGCCATTTTAGGTGAAAAGAAATCGCTACACGTCAATGTCGTTCGTGACGCTATCGTGCACACCGAGCCAGTGAGTTTACAATCCATCGACTCGCATCAAGCTTGTGTCTCCGGCGCTTTCAGTCCAGGCGACTATGTGGTCATTAGCGGCACTCATTATCTTCAAGCTGGCGACAACACGCCGAACTTAACCATCAAAACGCTATAGGTTCGAATCATGATCAATTTAGCTGAATTCGCGATAAGACAGCGCACTTTCGTGTTGTTCTTTATCGCCTTAAGTGTGGTGGCAGGGCTGTATTCTTACTTCGATTTAGGCAAGTTGGAAGACCCTAGCTTCACGGTTAAAACCGCCGTCGTTGTCACCTTGTATCCGGGCGCCTCGGCGGAAGAAGTGGAACAACAAGTCACCGATACCATTGAGACTAAGCTTCAAGAAATGGCCGAGTTGAATCGCCTGCGCTCATTGTCTCGTCCGGGGATGTCGATGGTATTTGTCGACTTGAAAGAGAGCCTCAATTCCAAAGCGCTTCCGCAGCAATGGGATTTACTGCGCCGCAAAGTCGACGACGTAAAACTGCAACTGCCATCTACAGCGCAAATCAGCATTGTTCAGGATGAGTTCTCTGAAGTGTATGGCATGCTTTTCTCTATCCATAGCCAAGACGCCGCACCTGAAGAATTACGCCGCTATGCAGAAGAATTGCAACGCCAAATCAAAGCCGTAAAAGGCATCAAGAAGATTGAGCTACACGGCGTGCAACCACGAGTGGTTTACATTGATATGCCTGACGAACGTCTGGCTCAATATGGCTTGTCTGTCGCGCAGGTGTGGAGCCAACTCAGCACACAGAACATGACCTTTGAAGCAGGCAAGTTCGATGCTGGCACCGAGCGCATTCGCATCATTCAAACAAGTGAATTTCAATCATTAGATGATATTCGCAATTTGGTCATCAAAGGTGGCGTGAGTGAGCTAGGTACAGGCTTGATTCGCTTAGGTGACATCGCCGATGTATCCATGGGCTACCAAACACCAGCACTAACAGAAAGTCGATTTAATGGTGAGCCTGCGGTGACGCTAGCGGTCAGCCCTGTTGAAGGTATCAATGTGGTCTCGCTCGGCGACACGATTCGCGACATCATCCAAAACTACCAACAAACCCTACCGCTTGGCGTTGATATTTCTACTGTGGCTTACCAACCTGAAGAAGTGCAAAAAGCGATTGATGACTTCGTCGGTAACCTCCTTGAAAGTGTCGGCATTGTGTTTGTGGTGCTGTTCGTCTTCATGGGCTTTAAGAGCGCGACAATTGTGGGTTCAAGCTTATTGCTGACTATCCTGCTCACGCTGATCTACATGAACATTGCAGGTATTGATTTGCATCGAGTCTCGTTAGGTACCTTCATCCTTGCTCTAGGTATGTTGGTAGACAACGCCATCGTGATCACTGACATGATGATCGTAAAACTGAGCAAAGGCATCGAGCGCACACGTGCTGCTATTGATTCAGTTAAGGAAACCGCCGTCCCTCTGCTTGGCGCGACCGTCATAGCCATCATGGGTGCAAGTCCAGTTCTGTTCTCCAAAACCGACTCAGCCGAATTTGCGGGCTCAGTGTTCTACATCGTCGCGTCTTCGCTTCTTCTGTCTTGGTTGGTCGCGATGACCTTCACCGTACTGATGTGCTGGATGTTCATCAAACCAACACCTATCTATGAAGACGCAAAGCCAAGCCGTTACAAGCAGTTGGTGTTTTGGACGGTTGATAACCCAATGAAAGCTCTGACAGCATTGATTCCCCTGCTTTTGGTGACTGCCGTGGCCGTGCCTTACGTAGCGGTAAACTTTATCCCGCAATCGGATCGCCCTATCGTGTTCCTTGATTACTGGCTACCAAATGGTGCCAAGATTGAGCAAACCTCAGCAGACATGCGCAAAGTCGAGCAGTGGCTACTCAAGCAACCAGAAGTAGAAAGCATCTCTAGCTACATGGGCGCAAGTGCGCCACGCTTCTCGGTGACCGTAGAACCAGAGCCGCTTGATCCTGCATACGGGCAGATATTGATTAACACCAAGGATTACGAAAGCATCAGCCAACTTGTTGAACGTGGTGACAAATGGTTACAGCACACTTTCCCAGACGCAGAACCTCGCTTTAGAGCACTAAAACTGGCGACCTCAGACAAGTATGCAGTAGAAGCTCGCTTCTCTGGCCCTGATGAAGCGGTGTTGCACCAACTGGCGGATCAAGCAAAAGCAATCTTTGCTACTCACCCGGATGCCAAATACGTTCGTGATGACTGGCGTCAAGAAAGCAAGGTGCTCAAACCCATCATCAACCAAGACAAGATGCGCCAAGCTGGCATCAACCGTGCGGACATCGCTTTTGCTCTGAAACGCGCTTCTGATGGCATGCCATTAGGTCAGATGAACCTTAATGACGAGTTGATTCCAATTCAACTGCGTGGCACGTCTCAAAACATGGCGTCACTAGAAACTCTGCCAGTACGTTCGCTGCTTGGCATGCACAGTGTGCCTCTCGGCCAAGTGGTCGATGGCTTTGAGCTAGTACCAGAAGAAAGCATGATCTGGCGTCGCAATCGCGTCAAAACCATCACAGCACAAGCAGGTGTTGAGCGTTCAACCACACCAGCAAGAGTACGCAACGCGGTGAAAGATCAAATCGAAGCGATTCCTCTGCCAGGCGGCTATAGCTTGGAATGGGGCGGCGAATACTACGATGAACACAAAGCGGTTACTGACATCTTTAAACAGCTACCAAAAGCAATGCTGATCATGGTGATCATTCTGGTCGCAATGTTTAACGGCTTTAAGCAACCGATCATCATTCTAGCCACACTGCCTTTGGCGGCTACCGGTGCCACCTTTGCTCTGCTTGGTTTTGACAAACCATTCGGCTTTATGGCGTTGATTGGTGCCATCACCCTGACAGGCATGATCATTAAAAACGGCATTGTGTTGATGGACCAAATTGAGTTGGAACGTGCGAACGGCCGCCCATTGTCAGATGCCATCAAAGAAGCCACCGTTAACCGCACCATGGCGATTTCGATGGGTGCACTAACAACCGCACTCGGCATGATCCCGCTGCTATCGGATCTCCTGTTCGACCAAATGGCAGCTACCATCATCGGCGGTCTGGCAGCAGCGACCGTGTTGTCACTGTTCATCATGCCGGCACTGTATCGCTTGGCATACAAAGAAAAATCACCAACAACGCAAACTGACGCTGAATTGAAGGAGGCGTAATCATGAGAAAGTTCGTTATCGCGCCACTGGTGTTGGCAATGAGTCTATCCGGTTGCGCCGTTGGACCAGACTATCAAACGCCAACCACCAGCATGGCCGAGACTTATTTGTATGCCGCTCAAAATGGCGTCAGCCGCAATGCTGAGAGAGAAGCGTTTTGGTGGACAGAGTTTAACGACCCAACGTTGAACGATTTGGTGCTTGATATGCAAAGCCAAAACATCCCGCTTAAGGTCGCGGCAGAGCGCATCAAAATGGCAGACAGCTATAAGAGCGTTGTTGAGTCATTCAAAGTGCCGACCATCAATGTTGGTGCCGGATACGTCAATTATCAGCTGAGTAAGAACGACTCACTGCTTGGCCCTGCCCTGAACCCAATTGGTGATTCCGCCGCAGGCCTGCCACCACAAATTGGCAAGACAACCTTGTTGGACAACCAGCATGATGGTGTTTTTGCCGGAGCAAGTATCGCTTGGGAATTGGATTTGTTTGGTCGCATTGATCGCCAATCCAATGCCGCCCAAATACGAGTTGAGCAAGCAGAGATTTATCAAAGCGGGCTGACGACTTTGCTTACTGCAGATTTAATTCATAACTACTTGCAGTATCAAGGGGCAAGCGAGCGTCTCGACTTAGCTAAATCAAACCTTGAAGACCAAAGGAAAACCATGGACTTGGTCGAGAAAGTGGTCCGTAGCGGTTACGGTTCGGATCTCGATTTAGCGCAAGCCAAAGCGACGCTTGCAGCGATGGAGTCAATCATTCCTCAGTTGGAAATCGCGCAGCAAGTACACAAACATCGTATCGCAGTACTGCTTGGTGAGCCTTTGTCGAAAGTCGAAGTGAGACTTGCAGAGACTCAAGGTGTACCAGCAATGCAAAATGTCGTGCCAATCGGATTACCTTCCGACTTAATGCAGCGTCGCCCTGATATCCGCCTAGCGGAGCGAGAAATGGCAGCGATCAATGAAGAACTTGCGGCAAGTATTGCCAATCAATATCCGAAGTTTTTCTTAACCGGCGCTCCGGGCGTGTCTGCTTCCAGCTTTGATGATCTGTTTAGCAGTGATTCTTTCGGCTGGGTTGGCGCGGCAGGCATCAGTTGGAATGTCTTTGATGGTGGTCGTGGCGATGCTTTAGAGGACATCAACCAAGCTCGTTTTGACGCAGCAACTCTGACTTACCAACACGCCGTAGATTCGGCTTTTGCTGAAGTGGATTCCACACTATTTGCTTATGGCAGAAGCCAAGAGAATCAGCGCCGTATTGATGATGCTCTGGTTGCGACAGATAAAGCCGTGGGGAAAGCCAAATCCCTCTACCGTGCTGGTTTGATTGACCACTTGTCGGTACTGGATGCTCAGCGCCAGCAACGCATGATGCAAGATCGACAAATCGCTGCCAAATTGCAAACAGCTCAGGTCACTGTCGCACTCTACAAATCACTGGGTGGTGATTGGGCATTAGAGCAATCTCCACAAAGTTAAACCGAATGAGTTGAGTAACGATTTTGGGGAGTGGGTTAGCTTCATCTGGGACCTCGAATCTAACCCCTCCTCTTTTTTATTGTAGATATACCCAAGTGACTTCAAGATGCAGGATTCAGAGCGTTGTCATTGATTCGAGAGCAAGGAAAGCAACGCAGTGTAATAGCCAGCTCTTTCCAAGTTGTTTGACGCAGCCATTGGTTTAATTAAGAAAGCGACTCAATGACACGCTCCCGAAGGGCGAGTTGCCTTGGCTTGCATACTTTGTTGCCGATTCTTGATTTAGGCCCACTAAACCTTTAAATCGACGCCGCGTCTGCAAACCAAGTCATTCTCGCTGAACCAAGCATCTCGAAGTTATTTGGGTATAAAGTCGCGCATTAGCTCGCGTTTCCTATAGTTAAAAGGATTGAAATCAGAGAGTAAGGAAGGAACTCCCTCATGATGACATTAATCTTTTTGCTGTTATTGATCGCGATGCTCAGTGCATTTTTAGGTAAGAAAGCGGTGGGCTATGCTTTCTTTGCTTCCTCGGTGATCATTGGACTGTATTGGTTCAATCATCACGCCACCGACCCTCTTTCCATCTTGTTGTAAAGGGGATTGCACATGAATCGAAACTATCTGGCTTTACTCAATACCCTTGGTTTACTGGGCATGACAGCCGTTCTACTGATTGGCTTTGTTCTGCAATTTGTACTGAATGAGTTGCCTTGCCCTTTGTGTTTATTGCAGCGCATTGGCTTCATCATGATCATGTTCGGTTTCTTGTTGAACGTGGTGTATGGGCCGCAGTCGCGACATTATGGTGTGGTCCTTATCGGCGCACTCTATGGCGTCGCTACGTCACTGAGACAAGTCTCTTTGCACGTGATTCCAGGTACGCCTGGATACGGTAGCCCAATCTTCGGGATGCACTATTACACTTGGGCGTTTGTGTTGTTTGTTGCCACCATTTTCGCGGTCGCCGTTATTCTGATGCTCACAAGTAAAGAGGAGTCTCCAGAACCCTACGAAATGAGCAATCTAGGTCGCATCACATGTTTGTTAGCGATTTCTGTTGTGGCACTCAATGTTATTGGGACTTTTGCCGAATGTGGTCCTTATCAATGTCCAGACAATCCAGAAAGCTACTGGCTATTTAACTAACGAGCCCTTAGTCGAAGCAAGAGGAGTCATGCATAGGTACATGTGACCTTGTATTACTCCTCTTTTCTATCGGTTACGAAAATACGATTCTCAGCACAATCCGACTTGGTTCAAATTCGTTGGTATGCAATTGGATGTCATACAAACATGTCAGTATGTTTAGAGATAAACGTACCGATTAATTCTCTCATCATGTTTTACCAAAGCAGGAGTGGTTATGAACTTTGTCGACGGTGTATTACAGGTCGAATCTTTTCTCGCGGTGACCCTCGGGATCATCGTGTTGTTTTTAGGCAGGCGCCTAACCCAAGCCAGCAGTTTCTTAAAGGAATTCAGTATTCCTGAACCGGTTTCCGGCGGCATCTTGGTATCGGTGTTGTTCGCCGTTATCCATTACGTCACTCAAATCGATGTCCAATTTGATCTTGCTACCCGAGACTTGTTGTTGGTGTATTTCTTCACCACTATCGGCATCAACGCCAGCCTTCAAGATCTGTTCAAAGGCGGTAAGCCATTATTGATCCTGCTTTCGGTCACCATCGGTTATATGTTGATTCAAAACCTAACCGGCATTGGAATCGCGACCATGTTAGATCAGCCAGAGGCGGTTGGCTTGTTGAGCGGCACGGTGTCTCTGATCGGCGGACACGGCACTGCGATTGCGTGGTCACCTCGCATCGCTGAAATATTCGATCTTGATACAGCCATGGAAATCGGCATCGCAAGTGCAACGTTTGGCTTGATCTTAGCAAGCTTGATGGGCGGACCGATTGCAAAATACCTGATCAACAAACACAACCTAAAGCCAGCTAAAGTGGAAGAAATGGACGTGGGTACGGCGCAGGATGAACCGCAACCGTCCATCAATGCTTATGACTTCTTAGATGCGATGTTAGCTATCCATGTTTGTATCATTTTGGGCGCGATTTTAAATGAAGGCGTAAGCAGTTTGGGGCTGGAATTACCGTTGTTTGTGACCTGTTTGTTTGCCGGTATCTTGATTTCTAATCTTATTCCTGCCTCTTACCCTCGCCTTACCGGTACTCGCTGGCCAGCAAGAAAACCAGCGGTTGCGTTGATCGCGGATATGGCGTTGGGCGCGTTCTTAGCCATGTCACTGATGAGCATGCAGCTATGGGCTTTGGTCGATTTGGCTGGACCTATTTTTATCATTCTTAGCGCGCAGTTCCTGGTGGCAATTTGTATCGCGATATTTGTCGTCTTTCCATTGATGGGGAAAAACTACGACGCTGCTGTGGTGTGCTCTGGGTTTGGCGGCATATCTTTGGGTTCCACCCCAACCGCCATGGCCAACATGTCTGCAGTTGCTCAAAAATACGGTAACTCGCATCAGGCGTTTATTATCGTGCCTTTGGTTTGTGCATTCTTCATCGATTTAGCCAATGCTCTCATCATTCCGTACTTCATTAATTGGATTGGATAATTAAGACGCCATCTGGTTAAAAAGAGGTCACTTCGGTGGCCTCTTGTCATATTCATGCAAATATTGCTACCACTTCCCCCCTCACTCAGTTGTATAATGTTTCTCTTGAAATATTTTGTTACGAAGTCAGTAACTCTTGAGATGAACATGAACAGCAGTAGATGGGTTGGCCTTTCCATTGGCACACTCTTTTTAATTGGCACACTTATTCTATTTGGATCGACCGTGCATGCGTCTTGGTACAAGATCCCAATGGAAGCCGTGAATGGCATTGCATTCACCTTGTCTTTTGGATTAGGTTTGAATCACTTTATTGCCTACATTTCTGCGTTCGTCACGCTCGCAGCGCTGTTTTATCTTGGTTATGCAACCGGTTACCGCATCCATCAAAAACTCAAGTAGACATCTCAAACTTAAGACTGATTTCACTCACACTCCATAGCACTTAAGTATTAGTTTTTCCTCGATAAATTTGCTGTTAACCCACTTTTTATGCGGACATATTGAGATCGGGGCATTTTCCCGAAAACCGTATAGTTTTATGCAACCTCGCCTCATAGAATAGTTTATAAAAACGGCAGTAGGTATCGAGCATCTTTATGAAATGCAGTGTCGCTTGCAGACGAGAAAAACGCCCGAAAAAGCATATGCGCCTCGCATTTCCAAATTCATGCGGTGCAAATTCTTTGTTTCTCACGTTCTCTATCCACACTCAATCCATACTGAACCCTATCTCTGACTGCCCATTATTTGCTGTTCCTTTGAGACATAACTATGGACAGAACGCAGTTCACCAAAATCTTTACGCGCTACTACATGCGCTCTACAAGTTTGGGGATTCTAATTACCCTATTCGCTTGTGCAATCAGAGGGGTTAATTATGTTGTATACCTTCCTTACGTGTTATCCGCGGTTGCTTGTTTTACCTACCTTTGGGTGGGGCGAACGTTCGCATTTGAGCAAAGACATCGCTCTGTCGTCATTGCTCTGATCCTCGGCTACACCCTCACTTTTTACCTGTACTACTTCTTAGGCGGCCACTTCCTCTTTTCGTCATTAGTCACAATAAACCTTCTTTTAGCCTTAATTGAGTTCGGTGTTTTTTGGTCATTAATCACATACACCCTATCAATGGCAGTTTGCTTTAACATTGATTTGATAACCGCAGGCAACGACCTGTTTAAACTACAGGGTTTAAGTGAGTTCTCCATTCGGAGTACGTTTCTGTACTTGTTCAACCTATTTATTTACAAAGGGTTGCGCTCTATCGAGAGCTATTGGCACAGCGCATGGCAAACCCAATATGAACAAGTTGAAAAACTAGAAAGACTGCTCGAGATTGACGAGCTAACAGGGTGTTATTCCCGCTTTAAAGGCAACCAGCTGATAGAACGACAGATTCAGCGTGCTCAACCATTTACTCTGTTTTATATCGACTTGGATGGCTTTAAAGCCGTGAATGACGAATTCGGGCATGATGCCGGAGACAAAGTTTTACGCATTACCGCCCAACGCATTTTGCATCTACTAAGTGATGGCCAGTTCGCAACAAGAATTGGTGGCGATGAGTTTATTCTTTGTCTACCCGAGCTAGAACATACAAAGGATTTAGAACAGTTTCAGTCTTTGCTGCACCAAGCATGTAGTGCACCTATTTTTATCCATTTTCAAAACGTTCACATCGGTCTGAGTGTCGGTGTCGCGCGCTTCCCTTATGAAGGGAGCTGTAGTGACTCCTTAATCCAGCACGCAGACCAAATGATGTACCTCACTAAAAAATCAAGAACATAGAGTTTTGGCTCAGTCCGAGCCGCTTCGAAGCAATCAAAAAATATAATGAGTTCAGGACGTAGATATATGGTTAGCAAGTTAGAATTTTCGCATGCGGTCGCTGCAATTCGAAAGGAGAGGGGATTAACTCAAGGTCAATTGGCGGACGACTTAGCAAGGAGTTACAGCGCTTTCGAAAGCTTAAATCAACCCACGTTAAGTCAGTGGGAAAGCGGAAAAGTCACACCGAGTTTATTAAAGCGACTCGCCTTCTCTCACTATATCGGTGAGCAGTATGAATACACTTCCAGCGAGTATAAACGGATAAAAGCCTCGCAAAGTAAAAACATCTATTTGAGCTTTAAAGACATTGTTTACGAGTATCAGGTTACCGATGTGAAAAGTTGTTCTCTCAGCCAAATCAGCGATTCAGAGTTCGAACAAATTGACGCTGTCCACAAGCAGTTAATTACCCCCGGAGGTGTAGAGGACACGCTCAACCAGTTTGGCGAATCCCCCAGCAAGGCTCGCCTCTACTATTGCAAGGGCATGCTAGTTGGACATTTGATTTACCAAGAGCTGAGGTCTGAATTTCGGATTCTCAGCTTATGGCATTTAGGGCGCTCAATTTTGAAATTCTTGGTGACTGACATCATCCAAGTTATGGGCAATGCCATCATCCATTTTCCGGTTCATGAGCCCGTAATTAAACAACTTCTATTCGACATTTTCATACGGGATTTCTACCACCACCGGCGGGTCACGTTTTTTAAAGCCCCCGCGACACACATATTCGAGAACCCCATGGTGAAGCATTGCTTTGATGGACTCTTAGATCTGGTGCTCTATCGCTTCCATCAAGTAGGAAATGAATTTATGCAGTCTCGACAGGAGGCCCACTAATGATAAATAACAACGCAACCAACAATACCATCTTATTGTTTACCTTCAATAATATACAAGGTCGAGGCTTACAATCGGCCATTGAGCAGCAACTCGGACAGCCAGTGCTATTGGCAAAAGGGGCTGAAGTAGAATTACCTCACTATAGAGATGAGCACTATATGGCGATCGTCGACAGTTCCCTGCCCGATCTCTCTGAGGTCAAAATGACGCTCAGTGAATTGGAACATGTTGATGCGACGGTGTTGGTGAACGCTGAACCCAACTTGGGCGTGGAGAGCCTGCTCACTTGGTCAAACCTCAAAGGCTTGTTCTATTTTGAAGATGATTTCGACAAGGTAATCAGAGGGTTGAAAGGTATTCTGAGTGGGGAGAACTGGCTCTCTCGAGACATTCTCAATCGACTGCTTGGCTATCTAGTAAATCTTAACCACACGGTTACTGAGCTGGATACGAAACTCGAAATTGAACTCACGCGTCGAGAAATGCAAGTACTGACCGCCCTGTGCCAAGGCGGCTCCAACCTTGATATTGCAGACTCGTTGTTTGTCAGTGAGCACACGGTGAAATCGCACCTGTATAGCATTTTCCGCAAATTGGAAGTGAAGAACCGAATGCAAGCGGTCGCTTGGGCGAAACGTAACTTGTTCTAGCCCCGTTCAAAAACAAAGGGAGCACGGAGGCCCCCTTTTATGCGCTTGCTATGCTTAGACTCGCTTGAGCTCTCTTATTGCATCAAATGATAGACGCGTAGCGATTCTGCCATCGTTGCTAAATCTTCACCCAAGAATTCAACCGTGACAGGTTGGTTCGCCAGTAGCGTGATGCTCGAATCATCAAAGCGTCCTGTGGTATCACATTCCAAATGAACAAAGAACGCTGGTTTATCTGCGACGAGTGTGACTTTGTTAGCTTCAATCGTTACGTCAATCTTGGCGCTTTCCATTGGCAATGATTTTAGTTCGTGAGTACTAAACCAAGTGTTGGTGATTCTCTCTTGCCCTACTTGCCCTTCTACGTAGAAGAAACCCGATTTCAATTCGGACGAATCAAACGCCTCATCCAACTGCCAAACGACGGTATTGCTGTCGCTAGAAACCGTGTGCTCTAGCGACCAAGTTTGCTTCACTTCACCTTGCCAGTTCACCCAATGTAGTTGCGCACTCACATCAACTGATTCTTTGGCATCGTTGAGCAAATGTAGGGTCAGCTTGCCCGTGTGTTCTGAGAACACCAAATACTGCGGCGCAAAGAAGCGTTTCGCGTGGTAATGCAATTGCTTCCAACGGCCACTGTACTCCAGACTAGACCAAGAACTCACTGGCCAGTTGTCATTGAGCTGCCAATACAACATGCCACGACATATCGGAGAGATAGCACGCCAATGGTCACAAGCGGTTTTGATTGCCATCGCCTGCTGCACTTGGCTGAGGTACAACATTTGCTCGAAGCCGGAAGGGAAACGGAAATAGCGAGTAAACATCTCCGTGATGATGCTGTTACCGCGAGGGTTCTTTTGGTGCTGCTCAAACGTTGGTGAGGTGACGTTCCAGTCTTGCTCTGGAACGAACTGTTTTGCTTCGGCAAACGAAGGCCAAGATTGGAAACCAAACTCGGAACAAAAACGCGGGTTGATGTTTAGATAAGCATTAAACGATTTGCCTGAGTGCCAAACGTCCCAGAAATGCATGTCGCCTTTGCTGTCATCATGCCATGCATCGCCAAAATCCAACTCACCGTTACAAGGAGAGCTTGGCCAAAAACGACGTGACTCATCTTGCTGACCAATCACCTGCTCTATCATTCGATTCAGACGATCATAGTTCACCGTGTATTTGACTTTGTTGTGCTTGGATTCGTCGTACCAACCAATCGCCCCAATCACTTCGTTATCACCACACCACAGTGCAATCGATGGGTGCTCTTTCAAACGTGGGATTTGGAATCGCAACTCTTGTTCCACATCTTTCAAGAAATCATCATCAGATGGATACAGCGAGCAAGCGAACATCATGTCTTGCCAAACCAATAGACCTAATTCATCACACAGGTTGTAGAACGTTTCGCTTTCATATTGGCCGCCACCCCAGACACGAATCATGTTCATATTGGCATCGACCGCGCTTTGCAGAAGTGCACGATAGCGGCTTTCACACTCACGCCCTGGCATGGCGTCCACCGGAATCCAGTTTGCGCCCTTAGCATTGATTGGCACGCCGTTAACAACAAACTCCATCGCCGAGCCATGCTCATCAGCTTGGTTGTTTAGGCTCAGATCTCGCAAACCAATCGTGCGTGACAGTGCTTGCTTACCACAAGTGACCGTAATTGGATAAAGATGTGCTTTGCCATAACCCGCAGGCCACCAGCGTTTTGGCTTGGCAATATGGAACTGGCAGTGATAGTAACTACTTCCTTCGGTTTGAAGCGATTGGCGCTGACCATCGAATTCAATTGAAATTTCATGAGGTTGAGTATCGGTTTCGACTTCAACTAATACATCAACCTGTACACTACCATCCGTTTGCCATTGTTGCTCTGTCGAGAATCCTTTGAGCCACACATCGTTTATGACATCAATTTGAATCGGGTCATAGATGCCAGACACCATCAAACAAATGCCCCAGTCCCACCCCGAGTGACATTGGGTTTTGCGAATCAAGTTCATGTGCGGGATCTGGTTGTTCCCCATCGCCGAAGGAATCGGGAAAGGCAATTTCTGCGCACGTTCTAGCCCTTCTAAATCCACTCGGGCAAACTCAACTCGAATCGTGTTAGTGCCTTGTTTTAAGTAAGGTTTGATATCAATACGTTGCTGGGCAAACATGTTGCTGCTAGTTAGTGCTTGCTCACCATTGATATAAAAGGTCGCTAAGGTGTCTACACGGGTGAGCGTCATCCACACTTGTTTGGCAGAAAGCACAGAATCATCGACATCAAACTCGCGTGAAATGTGCCAATCACAAGTTTCAATCCAACGAACTTTCGCTTCGTTATCAGCAAAATAGGGATTCGGGATGAGCTCCGCTTGTAACAATGCGGATACATTGTCACCGGGCAAAGTCATAGGAATATCGATATCTGGACGCTGTGGCGAGGTAAGTTGCCACGTTCCGTTAAGTTCAAAATGAGCCATAGGGTAAGACCTTTAATTTTTATTAGAACAGGTTGGCTCAATGTAATCTTGCGGTGACCCTACAAGAATAAGGGGAATGTCATTTCCGTATGAAATGCGGCGCACTTCACGTAAAAATTCTCTAACCAGAAATCAGTAATTTGGCTAGGAAAACGACATTTAATCCGGTTTCACGGTTATATTGAGCATCTCAACGTGCTAGTATCAGCGGCTTTTTGATCATCCTCACACTTTTCGAGCCATTTGTGTGAGGGAAATGCACGGCTTCCGAGCCCTAAAAAGCGAAGTAATTATGTCAAATATGACGAACGCCGCCTCTCATGCTCCTATTCAGGAGGCAGACTATTCTGCGATTCATCCTCCTTCCCTTCTTAAGCGTCTTGAACTCACCAACCCAGTATTCTGGCTAAGTGGTAGCTTCCTCACCGTGTTTGTATTGCTTGCTCTGACGAATACAGACTCTCTGACCGCAATGGTTAACGCAGGCTTCGGGTTTGCGACTCAATACTTCGGTGCCTTCTGGCAAGTATTACTCCTACTAAATTTCCTTATTGGTTTGGCTATCGCGCTAGGTCGTACGGGTTACGTGCGCTTGGGTGGTTTAGCGAGACCAGATATCGATACCTTCAAATGGTTGTCGATCGTACTTTGTACCCTACTCGCGGGTGGCGGTGTTTTCTGGGCCGCAGCTGAGCCTATCGCGCACTTTGTTTCTGCGCCGCCTCTGTACGGTGAAGCATCACCAAAAGCATCTGCAATCAATGCACTTTCTCAGTCTTTCATGCACTGGGGCTTCCTTGCTTGGGCAATCTTAGGTTGTCTTTCTTCTGTGGTGTTGATGCACCTTCATTACGACAAAGGCTTACCACTAAAACCGCGTACTCTGCTTTACCCTGTCTTTGGCGACAAAGCGATCAACGGTTGGATTGGTGACGTGGCTGACGCCTGCAGCATTATCGCCGTAGCCGCTGGTACTATTGGTCCAATTGGCTTCTTAGGTCTGCAGATCAGTTACGCGTTGAACTCGCTATTCGGTTTGCCAGACACTTTCATCACTCAAAGCATGGTGATTGTGGCTGCAATTCTAATGTACACCTTGTCAGCGCTAAGCGGCGTGAGCAAGGGCATCCAACTTGTGAGCCGTTACAACATCATTTTGTCTGTGGCTCTAATTGGTTACATCCTGTTCTTCGGCCCAACCAGCTTTATTGTCGATGGTTACGTGCAAGGCATTGGCCGCATGGTGGACAACTTCTTCCCGATGGCGCTTTACCGTGGCGACACAGAATGGCTAAGTTGGTGGACAGTATTCTTCTGGGGCTGGTTTATTGGTTATGGCCCGATGATGGCAATCTTCATCGCGCGTATCTCACGCGGCCGTACCATTCGTCAGTTGATCCTTTCTATCAGCATCGCTGCACCTCTGATTACCTGCTTCTGGTTCAGTATTGTTGGCGGCAGTGGCTTGGCATTCGAGCTAGAAAACCCAGGTTTGATTTCATCCGCATTTGAAGGCTTTAACCTACCAGCGGTTCTGCTTGCGATTACCTCTGAACTGCCATTCCCAATGGTGATTTCGGTATTGTTCTTGATCCTGACTACGACGTTTATCGTGACCACAGGTGACTCAATGACTTACACCATCAGTGTGGTAATGACAGGTTCAGCAGAGCCAAACGCTGTGATCCGTTCGTTCTGGGGCTTAATGATGGGTGTGGTGGCTATCGCGCTTATCTCGATGGGCTCTGGCGGCATCTCTGCTTTGCAATCTTTCATCGTGATTACGGCCGTGCCCGTGTCTTTCATTTTGCTACCAAGCATTTGGAAAGCACCAAGCATCGCCAGCCACATGGCAAAAGAGCAAGGTTTGGTTTAATCAAATAAGCCTTACGACAAACATAAAACAAGCGCCGATTTAAGGCGCTTGTTTTTTATTGAGCCATTGTAATAACCGCTTCATTACCCAAGGTAAGTTACGACCCGATCTCTTTGAGTCGAGCAGTAAAGTGACGCAGGACTGGCGGTTCGTAAGTGAACTCCAAACCTTTGACATTATGTACATTCTCTTTCACTTTTTGGAATGCTTCGATAACGTAATCCATGTGCGTTTGAGTGTAAGTCGCCCTTGGCAAAGTCAGACGTAAAAACTCCGCAGGACAAGGCAACTGCTTGCCTGTTTCAGGGTCTCGTCCGAGCAACAGTGAGCCAATCTCCGGCGCTCGAATACCGGCAACTTTATACAACTCACACGCCAGAGCATGAGCAGGAAATTGATCACCCGGAATATGCGGTAGAAGTTTCCCTGCATCAACAAACGCCGCATGACCACCGGCTTGCTGGCAGACAATACCTATCGCCTCTAACCCTGAGACCAAGTATTGAATCTGAGCGATACGGTACTCCAACCATTCCTGTCGCATCCCGTCGTAAAGGCCAACCGCAAGGCGCTCCATCGCTCCTCCCTCTAAACCGCCGTAAGTAGGAAAGCCTTCTTGCACCACACACAGAGTTCGGCATTCGTTGTAAACATCGATAAAGCTGTCATCCTTGAAACACAACAACCCGCCCATCTGAACCATTGCGTCTTTCTTTGCAGACATGGCTAATGCATCGGCATATTTGTAGCTCTCGAATGTGATCTCTTCAATCGACCAATCTTGGTAGCCCGGCTCACGTTGCTGAATAAAGTAAGCATTTTCTGCATATCGAGCTGAGTCCATGATGACAGGAATATCGTATTTCTGACCAATGGCATACACCGCTTTTAAGTTCGCGATAGAAACAGGTTGGCCACCGGCAGAGTTGCACGTAATTGTACTGACGATATAAGGAACGTTTTTCGGGTCGGCATCAAGAATCGCTTGCTCAAGCTTATCGATATCAAAATTGCCTTTGAAATCAGCATTGACTGACGTATCAAACGCTTCTTCCGTATAGACATTTTTAGCCACACAGCAATTGATTTGCGTATGCCCCTGAGTGGTGTCAAAGAAGTGATTCGACAATGCGACCATTTTGGTTCGGTCGAGCCCTTTCTCTTTTTCACGTTTGGCGATCAAGACCGGAATGTAAATCTGTTCTGCACCACGGCCTTGGTGAGTAGGAATCGTCAACTCGTAGCCAAAAATGTCTTTCACTGCATTCGCCAGCGCATGATAACTACGGCTGCCGCTGTATGCTTCATCGCCTCTAAACATGGCGGCCTGCATATCTTGAGTGATCGACCCAGTACCACTGTCTGTGAGCAAATCAATAAACACATCGTCGCTTTCAAGCAGAAATGGATTCATTCCTGACTCTAAAATGGCTTGTTCACGATACGCTCTCGTTGTTCTTTTTACGGGTTCAACGACACGAATACGAAACGGTTCTGGCAAATGTTTAAAGTTTTCCATCAAAAATACCTTACTTCCAGATAGCCGCACACGCCTCTTCCATAAACGAAAAGTACAAATGTGCGCACTAATTTAATAGCAATTAATTGTTCTAAAGAGAGATAACTTTTGAACAGCAAACTCAGCGAAGGGCTCGCTTAGTCAGCGCTTCAACGACCGTATTACATAGCTCAACGATCAGTTAAAACGGACTCTGCTGTTAAAGTCGGATTGCATTAAGAAAGGTAGATTTTAGAAAGATAGGCACGTTGCGGATCACGCGTGTACCAAGCAATAGAGCTTGAGCACTGCTTGTGTCGCATCATTAAAGGCATACGCATCTTACATCCTCTTCAAGCAGTCAATAAAGAAAACACATGAATTGTGTTTTCCCCAAAACCAAGCTTAATCATGAATTAGCATTGGTTAATTTCTAGTCTATTTCGTCGTTATTACTAACACTAAACTTTAACCACCACAATCGCTGCGCGCTCGTACCATCAAGGATATGAGAATAGAATCACAAAAAAATAGCCTAGTTATGCAATGGCTCTCAGTCACTTTTACGCAGAAAAAATAGCGAAATTTGAATCGCTTGCTTAGAAAAAACAGCCCCGACACATAATCTGTATCGGGGCCGTTTTTATGGGTTGGATTCGAAAAGCTTCACTGCTTACAGGTGAAGTTTACGCAGCTCTTTCTTATCCACTTTACCGACGCTGGTCTTGGCGATCTCGTCCACCAGCTTCACTTTGAGTAATAACGCTTCTCTGGCAAGAATGCCTTTGCTGATAAAGTCTTTCGCAAAACCTAACAGCTCTTTCTCAGTCATCTCTGCATCGTCTTTTAACGTCACCAACGCTAGCGGCACCTCGCCCCATTTGTTGTGTGGCATGCCAATGACTGCGACTTCCGACACGGCCTGATGCTGGTGCAGAATGTCTTCCAGCTCCAAAGAACTTACCCACTCACCAGAAATCTTAATCATGTCTTTTACGCGGTCAGTGATCTTGATAAAGCCTTCATTGTCGATATGCGCGACATCGCCAGTGTGTAGATAACCACCACGCCACAAGGCTTTAGAGTTCTTGTTGTCTTTGTAGTAGCTTGGCGTTAACCACGGCGCACGCACTACAATCTCACCCGCACTCTCTCCATCGTGTGGAAGCCTGTTCATCTCATCATCGACAATATGAGCTTCTACCAGCGCGACTTTCTTACCAGTCTTAGAGCGGTATTCCGCTTGCTGATCTAGGTCGAGTTCAAGCTGCTCTGGAGTCAGTTGAACAATAGACAAAATAGGTCCTGTCTCGCTCATGCCGTAACCCGCAAACACATCAATATCGCGCTCAAGGGCTGATTTACACAATGCTTTCGGTAGCGCTGCACCACCAATCACAACTTTCCAACCAGAGAAGTCAATTGACTTGGATTTTGGTGAGCTCAATAGCAGATGCAGGATGGTTGGCACACAGTGTGAGAAGGTTACCTTCTCTTGTTCAATCAAGTTAAGCAGAACATCTGGGACATATTTGCCCGGGTAGACTTGTTTCACGCCAAGCATGGTCGCCATGTAAGGAAGCCCCCATGCGTGGACGTGGAACATTGGCGTAATCGGCATGTAGATATCACCTTGATGCAATCGGCCTTGCGACGCATTGGTGCCGATGGTGCTCAATATGCCCATGGTGTGCAGAACCAGTTGGCGGTGAGTAAAGAACACCCCTTTAGGGAATCCGGTCGTACCCGTGGTGTAGAAAGTGGTCGCAATGGTGTTTTCATCGAAATCAGGGAAGTTGTATTCGGTGCTTTCTTGCTCCAGAAGGCGCTCGTATTCACATTCATCGTTATCGCGTAAAACCACGTAACGCGTCACCGTATCAATACGACCTTTGATCTGATCCAGAATTGGCAGAAACTCTTCATTGATCAGGATAATGTCATCTTCCGCATGGTCGATGGTGTAAAGGATCTGCTCTGGAGACAAGCGCACGTTGATCATGTGCAGCTTTGCACCAATCATCGGGATAGCAAAGTAGCATTCAAGATAACGGTGTGAGTCATAATCCATTACCGCTACCGTATCACCTTTCTTCACACCCATTTTGGTCAGCGCGTTTGCAAACTGTCTCACTCGGTCATGAAACGTTTTGTAGCTGTGACGACGGTGGTTCGCGTAGACGATTTCTTGCTCGGGGTTGAAAGCAACTGGGGAAAACAGCAAGTTTTTAATTAACAACTGATAATTGGATGGATCATTTACATACTGGTTCATATCGGGGATTCTTTTTGTATTTTTCTTAACGTTCGCTTTGCGCGAGTGGCGCTATTATCACTCAAAGACAAGACTGTATTCAGTACACAATATTGAGATCAGGTTCGAAAGACGCCATATATCTATAGTACGCAGTTTCTAAAGTACCCCTGTATTGTAGCCTTCTATCACCAAGTCAGAAATGCTTCATCCCACGACTTAGTCATTAAGTTTTGTCATGGTCAGAAAAAGTGCAACGAAACCGTCACAGTTTGTCGTTAGCATACGTCCCACACTCGTAAACCTCGCTCTATACTGACCGACAACCTCAATCCAAACTGTGAGAAGCCAACTATGTCCAAGCCTTTGTATGTTTTTGATCTGGATGAAACCTTAATCAACGCTGACTGCGCAATGATTTGGAACGAATTTATGGTTGAGAAAGGCATCGCCACTGCGCCTAACTTTATTGAGGAAGATAAGCGTCTAATGGGCTTGTACGCAGAAGGCAAACTAGACATGGAAGATTACCTAACGTTCTCCATAAAGCCGCTAGAAAACATGCCTATTGAACAGGTAGACGCCTTAGTGGAAGAGTGCGTTGAAAACCATATTCTGGCTAAACAATTCCCTCAAGCCAAAACACTGATTGAACAACTGTCTCGTGATGTGATTGATATGGTCATCATCTCGGCCAGCGTCACTTTTTTGGTTGAAGCGGTTGGTCGACGTATCGGTATTCCTAATGCTCTCGGCATTGATTTAGTCGAGCAAGGCAACTGCTACACCGCGGAAATAGAAGGCATCCCGAGTTATCGCGAAGGCAAGGTTACACGCCTAAAACAGTGGCTAGAGGCAAAACCAGAAACCTATTCAGACATCCATTTCTATACGGATTCGATCAACGACTTGCCACTGTGTGAATACGCGGATTACGCCTATCTGGTCAATCCATGCCCTCGCCTAAAAGAACAAGCCGATAGACCGAATTGGACTGTGTTGAGTTGGGGGTAAATCAACTCAACAGCACTTACCCCTTCACGAGATACAAAAGATCAGGCCTTACTGCTCCTTTTTGTGCCTCTCCTTCACAAATTAATCACTTGATTAAATACTGATTAATTTTTCGCATGTCGCATAAGAAATCAGCGTCTTATAATTAATCAAATGTTTAATATCTTGAGAGACGATTGTGACGGAAGCTCATCGAAGGGCGGGAAGACCTACAGATAAAATCGACGCACGGGAGAAGCTGATTTTCCATGCGCGTGAACTCTTCACCATTATGGCTTACGACAAGGTGTCTACTCGCCTAGTCGCGCAGAAAGCAGGTGTGAACGTGGCGATGATTCGCTACTACTTTGGCAACAAAGAGGGCTTGTTTGAGACCATGTTGCGCGAAACGCTGTCGCCGATGCAAAAGCAGATGCAAGCATTGATGTCCGACAGTAACGAGAAAAACTTCCTCGACTTAATGCGTACCTACTACCGCGAGATGATCAAAGCGCCACAGTTCCCGCGTTTGATTGCCCAAGTCATGCATATGCCTCCTTCAGAGACCCAACGCAAGCTGCTCGAAAAAGTTATCGCTGATATCAGCAAGCCAATGCAAGGCGTGATCTTTGATAAGTTGATCGACAGCGGCGTTTTGCGAAAAGACGCCGACCCTCAACTTTGTCGCGTCTCTTACATCAGCTTAATGGTGTTTCCTTTTATGGCACCTCCCTCGTTGCTCGCCCTTCATGGTATCGAGCTCTCTGAAGCCTTCTTGAACCGATTATTCGAACACAACATACAACTGATGAAACATGGATTTTTAGACTCGGGCGACCAATATGAAAATGAATAAAAAGCTGCTGTTCTTTCCTGCCCTTGCTGTTGGGGTCGTCATTCTATTTTTGGCGATTAGCCTCAAGCCAGATTTGCCCGTCAAACCAGCCGGTGATCGAGCAAGGTTGGTCGAGACAATTCCTCTTGAGCTGAAAGCTATCGCGCCTGTTGCTATTGGCTTTGGCAAAATCGCTCCGAAAGTTGAGTGGAAAGCGATAGCCGAAGTGACCGGTAAGGTGGTTTACCGTCATCCGCAACTGGAAAAAGGACAAGTGCTGCAAGCAGGAACGGAAATCTTGCGCATCGACCCACTCGATTACGAGTTGAAACTGGTTCAAGCTCAAGCCGATCTCAAATCTGCCCAAACCTCTCTGGCTAAGCTGAACCAAGAAGAAGCGAATCTCAAAAGCACCCTCAAGATAGAAGCCAACCGTCTGGTTATCGCCAACAAAGAGTTAGACCGTAAACAAAACCTGCGTAAGAAAGGCTTAACCTCACAATCGGATGTAGATCAGCAAGAGCAAAGCGCACTCTCTCAACGTAAGTTGGTGTTGGATATCGAAAACCAAATCGGTTTGATGCCGGATGAAAAACGTGTCGCGGAAGCCCTAGTTAAGGTCAATGCATCAAAGGTGGACGAAGCGAAACGTTCGCTTGATAAAACCATCATCACCCTTCCTTACGATTTGCGCATTGCAGAAGTCGAGATTGAGCAAAACCAAGTGGTTAATCTACAACAGACCATGGTGACCGGGCATGGTATTGATGTTATGGAGGTTGAAGCTCAACTGTCCATTCATGACATGCAAACTTTGGCTGCGAGCATCGGTGAGTTTGTTCGTGATGAATCTGGTATTCCACAACCTGATATGAATGCGATTCATGCCAACATTGAACTCAGCAGCGGTAACCTCTCTGCAAGCTGGCCAGCGAAAGTGGCACGCATCAGTGAAACGGTTGATCCAAGCCAAGCGACGGCCGGTGTGATTCTGGAAATTGAACAAGACTACCGTGCATTAAACCCAACCTCTGCGCCTCCATTGGTGAACGGCATGTTTGTGCGAGCCTTGATTGAGGGGCAAGAGAACCCGAGTTGGGTCATCCCAGAGCGTGCGCTTCATGGCGATAAGATTTACCTGATGGGCGATGACAATCGTCTGCAAGTCGTGACGGTTGAAGTGTTATATCGCCGAAATAACCAAGTGGTGATCGATGGCGAATTGGAGCAAGGTCAGAAACTGATCATCAACGATTTGCTGCCTGCGATTAACGGCATGCTATTGAAAGAGTCACCTGAACCGTCAGAAACGGCTATTGAGGAGTCTGATTCATGATCCGATTCTTCGCCAAGCACCCAACAGCAGCCAACTTGCTGATGCTAACGCTGCTGATATTGGGGATTTCTTCACTTTCCACGATTAAGCGGGAAACCTTTCCTGAGTTTGATCCGCCCTACATCCTAGCTGGTGTGGTTTACCCTGGCGCTTCCCCGCAAGAAGTCGAAGAGAGTATCTGTGTCCGAATGGAAGATGCTGTTGATGGTCTTGCTAACATTGAAGAAACGCAATGTGAAGCGATTGAAGGCTCTGCGCGTCTTATCTTAAAACTGAATGAAGAAGCCGACATCGGGCGCATGCTGGTCGACGTTCAAACTCAGATCAACTCGATTAATGACTTCCCACAAGAAATTGAATCTCCCGTTGTACAAGAGCTAGATTGGAATGAGCCAGTTGTGGATGTCGCGATCACCGCAGACACCACATGGCCAGAGTTAAAAGCTTACGCAGAACAACTTAAGCGCACGTTAAAGCTCGATTACGATGTGTCTTTGGTTGAAGTTGCGGGCTTCTCTGACCACCAATACCGAGTAGAGTTAGATACTCAAGCTATCCGACAACTTGGCTTAAGTGTTGGTGATATTGCTGAGCAGATTGGTCGTCAAAACGTCAAGTTGCCAAGTGGTAATGTCGAAACGCCAGATAAGAACTTTCTGATCCGCTTTGACGAACGACGCGTAACGCCAGAAGAGCTTGAGACTATTGTCGTGGGCTCTGGTCCAAATGGATCAATCATCCGTCTAAGAGACATTGCGACGATTACCGACCGATTTGAATTGGACGAACAGAAAGTCCTCTTTGATGGTCACCCTTCTGCGCTACTAAAAGTCAGCAAAAACAAAGAAGACGATGCACTGCGCATTAAAGAACGTGTTGCTCAATTTGTCGAAGAACAACAAGCCATCGCGCCAGACGGTGTGATGCTACAAATGACCAATGACCTTTCATCCGTGCTTTGGGATCGCCTGACCATGATGGTCAAAAACGGTTGGCAAGGTATCATTCTGGTCTTCGCCACCATGTGGTTGTTCTTTAGTTTTCGCTATTCCTTTTGGGTCGCGGCTGGTTTACCCGTTGCCTTCTTAGGTGGGTTATTTTTGATGGCTCAACTTGGCCTGTCCATCAACATCATGTCTTTGGTTGGGTTACTCATGGCCATCGGTATCATGATGGATGACGCCATCGTTATTGCTGAATCGATTGCCGCTCACCTCGACCGAGGAGAAGAGATCGATGATGCCGTAATTAAAGGCGTGAAAAAGGTACTGCCGGGGGTTATCTCTTCCTTTTTAACTACGGTGTGTATTTTCGGTAGCTTGTTATTCCTGCAAGGTGAAATGGGTGCTGTACTTAAAGCAGTTCCTCAAGTTCTGATCCTCGTACTGAGTTTAAGTTTGGTGGAAGCCTTCTTGATCCTACCTAACCACCTTTCTCATTCACTGCATAAACAAAAACAAGAGCGAAAGACACCGAAGTTCAAACAAAAGCTGCTGGCTTCTTTTGAAAACTTCCGCAACACCACCTTGGTCAACGCAGTGGATAAAGTGGTCGAGTATCGCTATGCCTTTATGGGTGGCGTGGTCGCCTTGCTTCTTATCTCCGCAGCCACGTTAGTAGGTGGTTTACTCAAGTTCCAACCCTTCCCTGAACTGGATGGCGACATTGCAGAAGCGCGCATTATTCTCCCTCCGGGTTCTTCTCTGTCTCAAACTGAAGCCGTCGTCGATAAGATCGTCGCTTCCGCTCAAAAGCTAGATAAAGAATGGACAGAAAAAGTGGAAGACGGCAATCCATTGGTTCTGCACATCACCAGTCAATTCAATGCTAACGCCGACGCGAATGAATCTGGCCCTCACATTGCCACGGTACGTCTGGATTTGCTGGGCGCAGAGAGTCGTAACACACTCATCGATGAATTTATCGATGCATGGCGCGAAGACATCGGTGAACTTGCCGATCCTATCTCGTTGGTATTTAAACAACCGACCATGGGGCCGGGTGGACGAGCGATTGAGATTCGAGCGAAACATGATGATCTGGATGCGCTCAAAGCGGCCTCTATCGACATTCAGCAATACTTGAATGAGTTTGACGGTGTCCATGGCGTATTGGATGACATGCGCATGGGTAAAGAAGAAGTCTTGGTTAAACTGCGTCCGGGAGCGGAAGCTTACGGGATTAACGGCCAACTCATCGCCAATCAATTGCGTGCGGCTTTCTTTGGCCAAACCGCAGACGAAATCCAAGTTGGTGTAGAAAACATTTCCATCGAAGTTCGCCTCGATAAAGCACAAGCTGGTGACTTGCAGCAATTGGCAAACTTCCCAATTATCTTGTCCGATGGCAGTCAAATTCCACTCGCGACCATTGCTACTTTGGATTTCCAACGTAATTACGTAAGAATCCAGCGCATTGATGGCTTGCGGACTG
>NZ_JPRD01000022.1 GCF_000817815.1 Vibrio owensii CAIM 1854 = LMG 25443 | reverse complement strand
AAGAGCGAGTAGAGCAGCACTAGTTGGCGTTGGATTAAACAAAGGCTCCTTTTAGGGGACTCACACAAAGCCACCTTCTTTAGAAGGTGGTAATTTACTTTGGGATGATTTTGGTGACATCCAAATTCCCAGAGTAGTCGTGGGGTTAGCTAAATGAAAGAATTGGTTTTATTTTACTTAATTATCGTTATTTACTCCTTATTATTATTTTTAGTTTACTGTACCATCCATGGTGTTAATGATATTCAACACTTATCTTTGTGATGTAGTTATATATGAACTCTAAACCAACAAATCAAAAATTTACTGAACAACGCACAACATTTTCGGATGCTACTTTTTCAGAGACCATAGGTTTAGCAATGCATAATGCAATTACTAACCAACAGCAGTCACAAGTAACAACAGCAGCTACAGTTACTAATACTTGTGCTAAGTTACTTGCCGCTGCTTCTTTATCACCAACATAAGAAAGTTGTCTACTTAAACGGTTTTTGTAACGGTTTACCAATAATTTGGTAAGGTATTAATGGGGAGGGAGAGCGATGAGCAGAAACGAGAACTATATCAAGTTAAGTGCTTAATCTTTTTATCTTATTTTGAAAACATTTGAACTCACTTTTATCTTAAAGTTGCTATGCTCACTTGAATGATTGATCATGGCGTAAGCCTCACCAACCTGAGCGTTGTAATCTCTCAGGCTTAATTTCCCCACCTAACAACTGTTTCACTCGATATATTGCTGTCTCTGATAGCGAGCGCTTGTGATAGCCATACCGCTTTTTCCACGTTTAGTTTGAGCCGTAAAGCTTCTGACAATCTACTGCTAAATTGCGAGGATGCCCACGTTCCCAGAAGGCTGCCCCTTCTCGTGGTGGGATAAGTGGAACCGCTCGTTTGATTCCTATAACATCATAACAACCCTTTGTGTCATAAGCACCATCACCTGATATCTCTATGATTTTACGACGTGTCTGCTTTAGCAAGTTAGAGAGCACTTCGGCATCGGTTACGTTAGATAAACTCAGCTCTGTTGCGACGATTTCGTGGGTGCTTGTATCTACTGCGATGTGCAGCTTATGCAATACTCTGCGCTTCCCATCAGTACCATGCTTCTTGACCTTCCATTCACCTTCGCCATAAACCTTAAGACCAGTAGTATCAATGGCTAGATGTTGTATTGCCCCTCTGGTTTTGGTTTTAAATGAGACCTCAACTTCCTTAGTTCGGCGGCTTGTACAGGTATAGTGTGGGCAAACAAGTGGGATGTTAGCCAGCTTAAACACTGAGTCTAGAAAACTTTACAGTGTTCTCAATGGCATAGAGAAAACGCGTTCCACCATCAGTGCGGTAGTAATGGCTAAGTCGTTGAATCGGCGAGGTCTACTACGCTTGCCTTGTTTGTTTTACTTCCACTTGGCTACCGTTTCCTCATCAATCCAAAAGGTCAGAGAACCACGGTTGATTAAGGCTTTATTGTACTGCTTTCCTGTTAGTTGTTTTGTAACGAGGTTTAGGCATGAGGCTACGACGATTGATGGGTGTAGCCGATCAGATCTTCGCTTCTTGATTTAGTTTCACCGATTTAAGCAACAAAGCCACCATTAACCCAAAAAATATTTGCTTTTCGGGCTGTTAAGTCTTGTTGCGAGAAAACCAGTTCATGGCCTTTTTTATAGCTTTGGTAGATGTTTTGGATTCTTACTCATATCGAATAGATTTGTTTGCTGAGAGAACTACATAAATTCAAAAGCAAAAAAACACGATCAAGACGCAAATAAAAACGGTCGAAAATTGAAATTAAATCATTACAAAACAATGTATTATAGTTTTTGTAAGATTTTGTTAATGGTAATGGATTAAATAAAGTTCAATAATAAATAATAGATCCCAACAGTTAATGTGGATAAGTGGACAATCAAAGATTTACACACTTATCCACATTCTGGCTACGCTAAAAACTATAGTTTTCTAAATAATGGATGAAGACTAAATCGAGGCATTCCTATGGAGTAACCTAAGATTTTTTCAATATACTTGTATAAACTTTACTCTTAGTCAGTCTTCTTGCCTAAATGCAGTCCTTAACAGTATTGGTATTGACTAAAGAATCACAGTTAACTGCTTTTTACGCTATTTCATTGTCTCTCTTCATTAAAATTAGGCTTACTATTCATCTCTGTTTAATAGGCGCCTTATGACAAAAAATTGGGATCACCCTGAGGCTCAGGAGAGTGATGACTCTCTCATGACTCATCGCTCACCTCTTACCCTCGCTGGACCAGGACTGACATCGGTCATGGAAGCCCTCTCTCTGAGTCAGACCAACGACTCATCGGTACTTCACCCCTTGTTCCTGCACTTGCAGCAAGCTTACCTTACTCAAGCTCAAGAGTTCCGAGCTCTGGGGTATAATTGTTTTTTACCAACCTTTGATTTTGCTCTACGCGATGAGTTCGAGCAGCAGGTGCAACGTTTAGAGCAGGACATCGCGTCGCCTCTTGGCCAAAATCGCCATGATATCAAGCGTTTGACTATTAAACTTCGTCGTCAAGTTGAATGCTTTACACCCACTCAAGTGAATGCTTGGATAACGGAACAGGTGGCAGGTCAAGCAAAGGAAGATAAAAGTCACGACACAAAGCCTGACGGTAGCCGAAGAGCCGCCCAATCTCTAGTCCGCCGCCTAGAAGCGGGACTGAAGGTGATGAGCGTGCTGGCTCAGACACTCAGTGACATGGTGCTCAACGATGATCAGGTTACATTTGACGCACACCTTCGCCGGGAGTTGGTGCGTGAATTAGCGCATGACTATCATGCGGTGCCCGCTCAATTCTCTCAGGCATCGTCCGTACACGCGCCTTATTATGACGACGCTGATCATGGCACCACGCCACTTACCCCTGACGTTGCCATGGCTAATGCGGCGTTATCGTCAGAGCAAGCCCTTAGTGATGAGCTGACCCGTATCGAGGCCCAACCGTCAAACGATGAATCTCAGCGTTTGTGGTTACAAATTCGAGACGAAAGAACGGCCGAAGCTCTTGAACGGCGTGAGGCGCTGCAATCGAAGGCGTTAAAAGACATCCAACAAGAAATCGACAAGATTGATGACAAGTTGAAAGGCAAAGGTGTCACTGTGCCTCATTATGGCAAGGTGCACTTTCAACCGTCCTGTTCACTGCCATTTAAAGGGGGGGCTTTGGGGGCTTTGGCCTATTTGGGCGTAACGGAGTTGCTGCTTAGTGAGGCGCTAAAGACTGTCCAGGCCAGCCATGTTGAGACGCAGAAGGCGCTCAAGCAATATCAGGAAAAGCGACGACAGTATGCCCCAGCAGAGCGCCCGTCACCTCATCCATTGTCCAAAGAAGCGGCGAAGCAGGCGCTTAATAAAGCGACAAGTAAAGTGACCAGTACGGTGGCAAAAGGTTTACGCAAAGCTTTAGGGGTCATCCAGGTTGTGACTTCTCCCGATGAGCTACAGCAAGAGCTCAACAAGTCATTCCGTCGTAAGGAAGAGCAGCTTGCGGTCACCGGAGACAAACTCTTTTTGGTGGCCAATAAGGTACAAGGAAAGGGGAAGGTAACGCACCGGGTACTCAATGAAAATCTCAGCTGGGAAGATGAACGTCAACGGCTTTGTGATGCGATGGTGGCGCGTGTGTTGTCGCATTTGCAGCAACCTATCATCCTAATAGAGCAAACTGCGCACTCTCTTGTCACGGACTCAAACGCGCTAGATAAGGTTACGCATGAGCCTAAGGATAGAGCGGAGAAAGAGGCGGCGTGGCAGGCTCGACTGAAGGAGGTCAAGCAACGGCTTACCTTGTTGAAGACAACGGAGCGCGAAGACAGCCCGCAGGATGTTCAAGCGGCAATGAAACAGGCGCTGCAAGAGCAAGCGGAGGCGCTCCTTCACCGTCTTGTTGCGGAGTTAGATTTGCCAATAGAAGCGCAAACGGCGGTGGAGCAACGCAGTCAAGACATGCTGATGGCGAAAGAGAAGCGTGTCTTCCATCGACTGTCTCAAGCCCAGTATCAAGTACTGCAATGGTTCGCTGAGATGCAAAAAGAAGCGTTATTGCCAGTGCGAGATGAAAAAACTTTGACTCATTTAGCGCAAAAAATCAGGACGTTATCGGATAAGCTCGCGCTGGAAACGGGACACCACCTCGTACGAGGGAAGGAGTCTAGTGGGCCAGTGAGTGAGCGCGTACGGGAACAAGACACGCAACGCTTGAGTGATTCGATTGTGCGTAGTGTGTTGTGGCAATTGCAACAGCCTGCTGCGGATTTACAGCAAGCGGCGCAGCCGCTTCTGACCACGTCAAAAGCCTTGTCCGACTTCAACATGGAGGAAGGCATGCTCCCCGTTGAGTTCTCCTCTGAGCCGAGCTCGCTTTTTGAGTTACTTCAACGTAAACATCGCCTCGAGTCTCCGGAGAATAAAGCGGCGATGAAAAAGAAAACGCTGGATGAGCTGCTGATTAAAAATGTGACGCAACTGAGTCAAGCGATTGAGACGTTTGAGACCCATGAACGCAAAGACAGTCCACAAGATGTGAAGGCGGCCTTTCGTCAGAAGTTTGACCACGATGCGAAAGCGTTGGTGGATGCGTTGGTGTCGCCCCTTGAACTACGCCCTGAAGAGCGTCAAGCGATTAAGCTACGATGTGACGCGGTGTTGTCACCGCTCCTTCCGAGGTTATCTGAATCTCTATTTGACTGTTTGGCCACACTAGAAAACGCCGTGACAGAAGGGCAATCTCCCTCACGCTTGATGAACAAAGTCAAAGAGTCAGTTGAACGAGGCGTTTTACACTGTGCTTTGATGAAAGCCCGTTTAGCAGAGCGTTCAGCGCATGAAACGGGACGAGACTTGGACGAGATGTCACGAGGCGCGCGTCTGGCCAAGCATTGGGCCATGATATTGCTGGAAAAAATGGTGGCAGGACAGACGTTGCCATCACCAGGTGAGGTGCTGGTGCTGCTGCGTCGATACGGTCTGAATGACCAAGTACATTCGGCGGGAGACCCGGAAGGAGCATTGATGGCAACGCGTTTATCAAAAGAACTGGCCCGAGCGCAAGCCGGGATGTTATTACCGGCAATGACGCCGGAACGTTACGCGGCCTATGAAAAAGACTGGCTCGAATTTATGGTGACGTGGGGGCAGCGCCGATTTACGCGAGGGTTTGCTGGGTATATTTTTGAATCTGCGCTGAGTGTGCCGACCACATTTGTCTTCAATATTTTCAGTCCGCTTTACTGTCTTCCTCTGGCGTCACTAAAAATTCCGTACAAGGTGTATAAAACCAAGTCCTTAACTATGCCAGGGAGTGATAAGCCTTATAAAGCGATAGACACCATGGTCAAGAAGCGAATGCAGCAACTTGGTTTTCATATGCTGACGTCGCCGATGCCAACGGTGATGAAAACAGCATTAGGAGGAGTATTGGCTGGAGTTGGTTATGTGTATAACAAGCACGTAAGTGGTAAAGAACAGACTCTGGATGGCATATATGAGCAAGTGGTCAACGGGAAACAAAGTCAGCAGCTGAGAATAGACGACCTAGGCACACTGGCACTGCGCTCAGTGACCGCCTTAAGCAATTCAGGTTTTGAGGTGTTATCTGATCATGTGCAGCGACAGGTGTTGACTTTGTCGATGCCGATAGAGCCTCAACAATCGGATTTACTTGATGGGCAGCTGGATGATGAAGCGTTTGAGGGAACGATGTTTGACATTGAGTGGGCCGTCGAGGGTATTGAGCAAAATGGAAAGCAAGGAGCCCCTGTAGAATATATTGGTGCACAAGCGGTTTCCTCGAACTCATTAGGTGAACCTTGGCCATTCGAAATGGAAGATGAGACGTCGACGTTTCGTCGGGTTAGGCGCTCACTGGGCGACGATGATGCTCCTCGCGCTGCTGAGCCTTATCGTCCTCAGCGTTTACTCCCGCATATTCAGCAAAGGGAGGTCCCTATGCCTCGCCAACCATTAGAGGATTACCTTCATAGCGGCAGCGCGGATGAACAAACGGAGAAGCAAGAAATAAACGATGCGTATCAGTTAAAAGGTTTGACGTCAGCGCAGCGCAGTCAAGTGGTGGATGTCGATGATTCTATATGCGAACCCTTCAACTGGACAGAGAGTGACCAACATAGAATGGACGCTTTCAAGTGGCTGCTGACCGAAAAATGGGCAGGAAAAGGAGCAGATTTACCTCGTGGTCAGAATCATTGGGATTGGCGGAAAGTGAGACCTGCACCTAGACGAGTGGAAGGCCAGATAATCAGGCCAACTCGTGTGGGAGGAGGGTTTATGGCCCATGATGGAAACCGTCTTCACAACGTTACTCACGCTAGGCCGCGAATCGTTCTTTTTGGTCAGGAATGGGCATATCAGGAGTATGACAAGCCTAGCACTAGGGAGCGTATTTATAAAATTGGCTTGCCGGACGGTTCTAAATTCGTACAAGTGGTGCCACAAAATGGCACCTTTAAGCTCGTCGTGGCTGATGATATTTGGGAATACAACCGTCAGAAAGCTCTTAAAGACCTCAATCTTGATGGGTATCCAGAGTCATTAAAAACGTTGATTAAGAGTGAAATGCGACACATCGAACGTGGAGCTAATCCGAGAAATTTTCGGGAGTATCAGTTAAGGCTGTATCGAATGTTGTCTCTGCTTTCCCAAGTCAACGCAGGCACACCCCAATGGGATCTCTCCGCTTATGAAGGTGCTGGGTTGCCGGATGGTGTGCGAAATACAGTAAGAACAGCGGTGAAGCTCAAACAGGTTTTCGTGAACCTAGCGGGATCACATCCAAACATTCGTGAACAGTTGCGTTCAATTGAAGAGCTCCCTAATTCTAACCTCACGCCAATACGGACTGCGTTGCACAAATTCGGCATAAATCTGGATGATGAAATGGTACGAGTCACGTTGGATGCTGAGGGAGAACAAGAGTGTCAACGCCTAATGATGCATCCGAGGATAAGAAACGAAGTCCACCAATATTATCGTGCTTTTATTGATAAGGTTAAAAGCGACGTCTTTGCGCAGCTTGTACCGTATTTGGTGAACTCGGAAGAGAAGCTGAATGCTCTGAACTTAAGCCGCGAACAAAGAACACAGATAAGTGAGGAGCTCGCGGAGTTCAACGCGAGCGTGGCCCGCTCACCTGAAGAAGCTTTCTCTATGTATAATCGTGCGACAAGAGAATGGGAGGGACAGCTGGAGCGCGTGGCGTTAGGAATTCATGGAAATCCCGTCGAACAAGTGGTTGCTGCATACAAAAGGAGAAAATTAGCACTATTTGTTGACCATCATTATTCGGGTATCGGTGGTGATCACTTTGAAGTTGGTTATCAATACTATTCGGATTTAGAAACGCACTTCTACCTCGATCATTTACCTACTCGCTCCCTAGTTTTTGATGAGCAGCTTGCCGATTTAAAAGCGCTATGGCCATCAGATGTACAGAGAGACAGAGAAAGCGTCAACCGGGTGCTCACAAAGCTGACGACCTACAACAACAAGCTGCAGGTCTCTGCTGCGCCGCGTCGTGTGAAAGAGGGAATGAACTCAGTGTGTTCATCATTGAGGTTTCATGCCAAGGTCATGGAACATGCCCCTCATCTGCTGAGGGAGCCGGAGTATGAGCAAGTGATGGAAAATTTAAGCGCTTCTCTTGAACGCTGGAGAGATGATCGCGACGTCAACGAAGACGACGTGAAAGTGATTGAACCATCGTTACACGAGGTGGTGTTTCGTTTATCCGGTGGGCTTTCATTAAATCGAACGTTGGAACTGCCTCGAAGCGGGATGAGCCATCGTACGTTGGCGACTTATTTCTCTTTACAGACCGGTTTTTCACAACCAAGCATTGCAAAATGGCTTGAGCGTTCGATTGTGTTAAAGACGCCAGATGGACAGGTGCTATTTCAACCATTGCACGCTTATTTACGTGCAGGGTACTCGCTGCAAGATCTGCATGAGAAAAAACTGCTCAGTGACATCGATGGAGGGCCTCTATCTGATGACGTCATACGCAGGCTTGACGCATCTTTAGCTGATTATCGCTTCAATCTTGAGCACAATTCAGGGAGATTGAGTGAGTACGACAGCGCGTTTTCTCTCTTTAATCAGCGTTTAAACGTGGCCTTGCCACGCTATGTGACTGTGTCCTTACCAAGAAATGACCAGTCGCAAGAACTTGTTTTGATGCCAACTGCCTTGTTCTTATCTGGGGCGATGGACAATGCAAATGCGCACTGGCCAGCCTTATTAGATACCGCCCAGATGCGTTCGCTCGATGAGACGTATGACAAGGCGCTGGATGAAATGAAAGAGTTTCTTTTTGATGCCCATAAGCATGAAACAAAAGTACTAAAAGAAGAATATGGTGAAGAACTACTTCGTCAGGCGTTACCCATCGACGGAACGCAGAGTTCGGTCTGTTTTCATGCGCTTTTATCGGGACGGTTACCCAACCACCTTGCTGAGCGAGTGCGCAAACCAGACTGTTTGAGCGCATTGCAATGGGAGGCCATCCTCTCTGGTCAGGCATATCAAGAGATTCTCAAAGCGGCAGATGAACTGGAAGATCTAGAAACACGCACCCGAGACCTACTTGCGAAAGGTGAGCAGGCACTAGAAACATTGCAAACGCCGGCGCAATTCATTGAAGGGCTGTTTGCGCGTTATCACATCAACGCGAATGATACTTTTACCGTGACAGCCAGGAAAGTGGTGCCTGATTACATCAAACATAATCCAGACCAACTGGCTAAGTTTAAGCGCAGATATCCAGATAAGAGCTTTGAGGTGAATTATCTCGATTATGTACGCGGAGTGGATGAAACCCATTTGGAAACAGACCTATGGGCTGGTCATACGCTGGATTTCGAGGTGCCGCAACCACTTCGCCAGCTTGTTCTGGAGAACCCCAATATAGAGACTGTTTATCAAACCTATCTCAATACGCAGCTTAATGCTGAGGTAGGTCAAGGAGTTAACCTGATCTATCAGTTGATTGATGAGTCACAGTTTTCGAATGCCGATGAACTGAAAGACTACCTAAACAACGCGATGGACTCGTTTTATTTAAATGAACATGAAGCGGTAGGGCTGCAGTGGTTAACGAGGGTGCAACAAATTTATGCGGTGGTTGATATTGCCCTACCCATTAATCCATTGGCGAACTTGGCGCTAGACCTTATTTTTGAATATGGTTTTTCTAAGTGGAAACAGGCGCTTGCGACAGAGGAGTTTGGAGAAGCGTTTAATCAAGAGGCCAATATTAACTTAGTGTATTCGTTGGTCATTGGAGGGATGCGATTGAGTCCAAAAGCCCAAAAAGTCATTCATCGTTTGCGAGCGTCTTCAAGTATCGATACCAGCAGTATTAGCTCTGCGGGCAGGCAAGCACTGCAATCGTTGAAAGGACAGGCTTCGGCCCTGTATCGACGTGTCTTTCCTGTGGACGAAGTCTTTCCTGAACGAGTCGCTAAAATTAGACACAACAATGTAGACGATGTGGATACTGGCATGGTCATTGAAAATGTGGGCGGTGGTGCCTTAGTGGATGATGTCGCTTCTGATACCAGCGCTTTTACAATCACAGAGCGCCCTTTCCAGTTGATGGGCAAAGCTATGTTGGGTCGTAAAACGCGGCAAGGGAAGTTCAGTGTGTCCTGGAATAACGGGGAGACATGGCAAGCGGGCAATAAAGTCTCTCTATTTGCCTGGACGCTACAAAATGCCGGCGGCCGGGTGAGATTAGCTCAGAGTTTAGATGGTGTGAGCCATCGCAGTGTAGACGTACAAGATGTCCCACTTCACCAAAGAGCCGGCGGCGATTCAACTGACAATGCGGGGTCTTCAATAAGAGCGGTGGAAGGCGAAGGTCGACCGATGAATGGGGGAAATCCCCCTCTTCGACGTCCTTTGCTAGGAGAAGAGGTCTGGAAAGGCTCGTCACAAGTCTTACCGGGTAGTGACCAAGACTTTGTTTTGTATCTTGATGCTGGCGGGCTGCCGGAAGCATTTTTTGACACGCTCACCGAAGTAGCACCTCGCCTTTCGGCCAAACGTTTTTCTTATTTTGGCAAAACACTGGAAGGTAAAGTGGAATCGGGGGTCTTCTGGGTGAAGAGCAACGAAGTTGGCGCCCAATGGGTACAAGGCAGTTGGTTACAACAAGCCACGTGGCGCTTTAAGTACCGCCAGGGCAAGGTGAGTGATGTTCAAGAACTGGATGAGAACATCAATAGAGCGAGTCGAAAAGACGCAATGTACAGCAGTATCTGTTACACCGCTGCCTTCAACGATGCTCAGCAGGCAGGCACGCTCTCGCCTCAAGCGGTGAGGTGGCTGCATAGGGACATTGCGAAGCCGGACGCAGCGAAAGAGATAATGAATTCGGCGCATTATAAGCAAGCGTTTGGCTTTAATAGTAAGTCAGCTAAGCAGGCCTTAGACATGAGTGAGTTAACCCAATCGGGCTTTATTCATATCAATGAGTTTGTCGGAGAGGAAAGGCATTTTAGGCACGTCATTTATGTTCATGTCTCCACTGAAGGGACTTTTTTCTATCAAGTGAACAGTAGCCAGTTGCAAGTTAAGCTTGGGACTTGGGAGCCGTTAGGAAAACATGCATCAGTAAATCACTCCAAGCATCGAATGGATCGCGACACCGTGGCGGCATTTAATGATTACCTGACAACAGAGAGTAAGGGTTATGTGTTTACATCGATGGATGAGGTTCAGCGTCAATATATAGCGACGCAGACTCGCATTGATGAGTTAGGGCAAGGGTTTGAAGTCACAGTGGGCCGAGAGTGGGCGGAGCATATGGATATCTTACCTGACGGAAAAGTGATTGGTCGTACGCCACTTCTCAGGGAGTGGTATGACACAGGAGAAGGCCCCTTGCTATTGAGCCAATATACTGACCAATTTAAAGGTAAGCCTGGCCAGCAAGCCATTTCTATCATGGCAGATGAACAAGGCTTTTTCTATCACAAGGGAATGGAGGCAGCCAGCCCAGAGTGGATTAAACACACGCCAGAGCAATTTGTTGAGTACATCAAAGAATACGGCGGTGTGGACTTAAGGGAGGGCTCGGGGCCTATTCATCTTTTGGCGTGTTATGCCAAAAGCAGTGGCGCTGCTCAGGCGTTAGCGGATACCACTGGTCGACCAGTGGTGGCGTATTCTAACCGCGAGGTGAGTTGGAGACCCGCCTCAACAATCGAATCCCCTTCGCTAGAGGTATTGACACCAGCAGGACAGTTGCGACGTTGGTTAACGAGGCAAAACTTTAAGCGTGCTTCTGCTCGGGTGTTTTCGCCGAGAAATTCAGAGGTCTTCGATGTGGCGAGCGGTGAGGGGGGATTGCCTTTAAGAAAGAATGACATCGCAGAGACGTTGACAGAGCGTTCTCATAACGCTCAAGAGTTGGAGGTTATTCAGCATAGTCACGGGCTAGTCGAGGACATAGTTCAAAAGTATCAGGCTAACCCACTGGAAAAATGTGAGCAGTCAGCCAAAGAGCTCCACAGCTTTCTCAAAACGCAACATGGCTATACCGAAGTGCGTTTTGGTAATATCGCGTTTTGGGAAGGGGCGTCTGGTATGGATGCAGATATGTTTACCAACCATTGGGTTGTCTTGGCCAACTATAATGGTGTGGAAGTGGTATTTGACCCCACTGCACACCAGTTCTCGACAAAATATGGCATTAACGAGCCGATACTTGAGACCCGTCATAACTGGACTGCGAGGTATCAGCAGGCATTAAATGAGAAGCGGGGCGTATTAGCCAAAATGGTAGAAGTTAGCCATGTTTCCGGTGCGCCATTCTCTTCGAGTGAACAGTTCTCAGGCTTTCGATATATTCAGGGGGCGAGAGTGCTTTCGAGTTCTCATTGGTATAGTCAATCTGGTTATAATCTATATGCAAAATCGTTAAAGGGTAGCGTTAGACAAGCTTTCGTAACGAATGAGCCAAGTACCTCTTTTGTGCTAGGTACTGCGAATGGCCATATGGGGCCAGAGAAACCTAAGTTAGTTCAGTATGTCAATGATTCTGATGACGTCCGTTTTAAAGGAGACTATGAATCTTATCTGAGTGGGCTGACCGATGATATAGTAGCGAGTGAGCGTCAGAAGCTTCCAAGTTTGTTAGACAAGCTGGCACGAAAACAAAAAAGCATGAGGGAGTACCGAGAATCTTCAGGCGCTCCGTCCGTTGTTTTTCAACAATCTGAAAGGCTTGCGCAAGCAAACTTAGCGCAACTGGAGGTGGAATTCCCTCACCTCAAACCAACAAAAGAGGACATTGGTGCTAGCTTTGTCTTAATAAAAGGAAAGGGGGAACCGCCAGCCAAAAGGTTGGTTATCTCAGCTCATGGTGACTTCGACCCTGGAATGTCAGGAGGAGCAATGGTTCCACTAGGGAAAAAAGTGGTCTTTTTAGGAAAGCATGGAGATACTCTTTCGGAAGTACCACCAGAGGGGAGTACACTAGGGTGGGATAAGCTTCTTAATGGCCACTATAAGCCTTACGCGACCGTGACGAGAGGCGAAGGTGTTGATTACCATGGGCGAGATATTTCTCCAAGTGACGCGATAGGGTTGAATGAAATCAGGCGTCCGGAAAGAGTGAGAAAGTATCGCATCAAGCACTTCGAGAAAACATCAGAGGGTGAATACGAAGCGGCGGTGTGGCACAACCGGAAACCTTCATCTGATGTGACCTCGGCTGATATTCTGACAGTCAAACCAGAAGCGGGTTGGCAAGAGTTTAGCTCTTTGCTTGAAAAAATGAAGCAAGGAGGGGAGCTTGCACAATATGATGAAATCGTGTTCTGTGCGTGTCGTGAGCCTATAGGAGGGGGAGGCCGTGGGTCGGCATCTAATGTTGAGTTTGAGTCGTAAATAACGGGAGCATCATCTATATAGATACCGTCAATGAAGGCGGTATCTAACTACGGCTTTGATGTTAGAACTTCATGTCGTACATTTCAGGCGGATTTCCAGACACAAGCTCTGAAGGGAGTTGGTCAAATTCTTGTAGCTCTGGAAAACCGTAATCGTTGATCGTATCGATTGTGACTTGAGTTAACGGGAACTTCCAGTACTCAAAAAATGAAACAAGGTTTGTTTCAGTTGTTTTTGATGCCATCATCGCCATGACATTCATTTGCTCTTCATCTGTGCTGCCAATCTCAAATTCTGGGTCGTTGATTTCTCCATGAATATTCTCACGATAGCGTTGATGGAGATCGTGCATCACGGTTTCACCAAAGACAAAAAACATATGATGGAACATCATTTCTCGGCTTGCTCGTTCTAGCTCGGAGTAAGTCGATACTTGGGTTAGGTTGCTAAATGCTTTGGTAAATTCAGGGTCATACATAGTAACCAATTCGTTGATAGGTGTGTTGTATGCTCGCGCCGCAAAAGCATAAATATTGACGGACACTTCCCCTTGTCCTGACCATTTTAGGCCTGGAGTTTGCAGTGTGTGACCCACTTCATGCCATATTCCCCAGAAATTACGAGCTTCTTCAGGGGTGATCATGCGATGAGTAAGGCTCAAGTAATTATATGCTAAATAATCGTCATATTTCGCCATATAATCTGTGTTTCTGGCCAGAAATATATAGGGGTTATCGTCAGAATGGTGGAGCGGGTTAGTGTCACTATTACTGATACCTGCCGCTAGTTCTGTCGGCTCCAAAACTTCTTCATAAACATCAGACAACTCTTGCATATTAGTAGGGCTGTAATAGGAACGACGTATATCTAAAATCATATTATTGCCAACCATCTCAAGCCTTTCTGGTTTAGAGTACTGAGTGAGCATTTGTTCCCATTCGTTTTGCGTTGTTTCGTCATTATAAAAAACGGGGTATTTTTCTGTATTTGAAGCCATCAATCTGACGTTTGCTGAACGTTCCTTATCACTTGATTCGTTGGAGGAAAAATGTAAGTAAAGCGGCATACCATCAGCATCGTCAGGGTAAATCGTATGAGCAAAATTGAAGCTATTCAATCCTTCCTTTAAGGGGAATTTAGGGGAGCCAGCCCAAGCGCCGCCGGCCGCTTCTAAGAAGTCTCCCTCTTGAGTCCCTTGAGCCCACACAACAACAGTTCCTTCCCCATAGAAATAAAGGCCTGTCGGCGTTACATCTGTTCTTTTGCTATTCGCTAAACGTTCGGCCTCAACGCTATTATTCGGTCTGACGTCAACCGTTAACAAGTCCTCAGCCTGTTGTAATTCACTTTGTTGCCCAGCAAAAGCAATATGCGGGGCGTTGCCATCTCCGTGCGGGATAGTACGAGAGGCGATTAGGCGCCACTCTTCATTATCAGAGCTGCCATAAACTAAGAAATCTTTTATGCGCCCAGAATAGCCCTCTTTTGGTGGCGTGTAGACCAATGCATTAATATCAATGTTTTCACCTAAATCGATATTTACGTAGTTTGGGGTCCCTTCAGCTATTCTCATGTGTGTGCTGTGCTCACCATCAAACATCAGCTCCCAATTGTCTGTTTGGGTTCCATCGAGAACCTGCCAATTATCTCGAGTGACAAGTTTGCCCTCGCTATTGATGACATCAAACTCGGCAATTTTTATTTCGCCGAAGCCATTTTCCTCCGTTGCCGCAACAACATTGAGGTAACGAACTGAGGACGCGTCAGTGATGGCTTGTGAATTACTGTTAAGTATGAGCTTAGGTGCAAATTCATCGCCTGCTTCCGAAGAAGAGAATTCGTTGTAAACCAGTGATGTTTTGCTTTTCAGTGCTAGAGATAAGTTGCCATCTGCTTTGATTTCATTCAATACAGTTGTGTCGAGCGGGATAGTTACCCATCCCTCCTCATCTCGTTCTGCCGTGGAAAAGGTCGTAAGAGTGTCAGATGTGATGGGTTTTCCTGCCCAATCAAATGAGCTATTCCAAAAAGTATCATCACTGACTAGCAGGATATCGATGTCAGCGTCTCCTTCTGTAAGAACGTGAAGTTTAAGCTCTGCACTTTCAAGGAAACCACCGATGTTGTATTTCTCAAGGTCAAAACCAAGGTAAGCTTCTCGATTTGCGGGAGCATAATTATCATCACGTTTAACAATAAGGCGCTGTTCTCCACTTACCGAATCTGTATTTTGAGCAATGTAGGTATCAAAGACGGTGGTGCTTAGATAGTTGGGCGATTTTGCTTTTGGCAATGGTGTCGTTTGGGGAGGAATATCGGCCAGTAGAGCGGGTGAGTAGGCAGCCGTAAGTGCGATACTTAGTATTGCTTTTTTCATTAGAAGTCCTTCATTTAGTCAGGAGTGACTTCTTTATAATTACTATAAAAGCGTGTAATTTCATGTCGATATTAGGGCTATTTCTTTTATATCAATATGAAAACCTCAGCTTTCTTATATATTAATGATCTTTATAACAATAAGAGTTCAACTGAAATGTATGAATAACACAAAGGCAGAACGATGTGTGGAACATCTATGATTTGGTGATGACTCCTTGATTATACAACGCCCAGATCCGCTTTACTTGACTTACACTACAACCAACCAGAAAGGCCGTCTTACTGATCGTTGTTCCAGATCCTCTAAGCGCAATAATTTGTTGGTGAATATTGGCATCTGGTTGTCTACCTTTGTACTTGCCACGCTCTTTAGCTAATTTAATACCTTGCAGTTGTCTCTCTTTTCTAGTCTCGTAGTCCTCTCTCGCCATCTGCAACGCTAACTTAAGCAAAAGCTCTTGAATGGATTCAATAACGATTTTAGTTACTCCGTCCGAATCAAGTATCAACTCAGATAGATCAACAAGTCCTGGAACGCTTAACTTCGCTCCTTTGTCACGAATAGAGTTGACGAGTTTCTCTGCTTCGGGAAGTGGAAGTCGACTGATCCTATCTATCTTTTCTGCGATCACAATTTCACCTGGTTTGGAGGTCACCAATAAGACGTAATAGCTCAGGGCGATCAGCTCGTGCTCCTGAGGCTTTTTCTTTATACACACCGGCCACATAATACCCAGCAGCAATAGCATCAGTATAAATTTGACGTTGTCGTTCAAGATTTTGCTGAGAAGAACTAACGCGGATGTACAACCTTGCGATTTTCATAGACAGGTCGCCAAGTAAGGTATAGTTCATTTGGCCTAGTGTATAAGGGGAGCTAAAAATAAGAAATAGGGATTTAAATTGGCCATGTTGATTTTGGCTACTTAAATTAGCCATTTGGACTAAAAATCACATTTTAAGAGTGAAAGGTAGGAGCGACAACAAATTCCTTATCATAGTTTTTCGTTCCGTTGCATCTTAGACCCCTAGTAACGGAGCATCTTAAAGTGCTTATCGGGTATATGTTCGATGGGCCGGCAAATCAAATCCTTAGCGGCTAAAGTCAGCATTTCCTTTTCCCCAGTACGATGGTTAAGGTATTCAAACGTCAGCTGACCGCCTTTGCTGTAGTGGTGCAAGCGAGAGCCTGAAATTGGAGGCCGCTTCAAATAACGACCTAGGTAATTGACCGTCTTATGCGGTTGGTCCGTTTTCTTACCAAAATGCATTTTCCAACGACGGCGATATTGACTACGTAGAAAGGCGAACCAATCCTTTTCATGACGTATGAACGGGCAATCAGCTGCACTTAAATCAAGCTCTGAGTAATGCGCGCTTAAGAGCTGCGTGATCGCTGCTCACCAACATGCTTCGGTCACTTTGGCTTTGAAATAAATGGGCTTCCACAGTCCTGTTCGTTGGCAATTCCAATTGAGCTTGCGGCCGTAGGTATGAAGCGTACAGAAAACACCTATTTCTAAGCCTTGCCGTTTCGCTCAAGTCGTTAAAATGTCGGCCGCGCATTTGAATAATCGATTAAGCAACCAGCGATTATGACGAAAGATAGGCCAGAGAGTACTCGGCATGGTGAAGGTGATGTGTTGCCATTCGCAATCTGGCAGCACATGCTGTTGTTGGTGTATCCACCTTTCGTGGATTTGACGCCACAGCTGCTGCAAGCACGAGACTTACATATTTGGTGTAGGTACAGCCAGAGTTTTGCACTTGTAGAGGCGTGACCCCATGCTCGATGAGCCACAAGCCATCATTCGGGTGAAGTTATCGACCACGACATCTCTGATTTCAGAGATGTGCTTACTGAGATAAATGGCCCTAGTGCCGTTCCGAGAGAAAAGTTGTCTGAGTGAGCGCAAGTGCATGACCATTAGGGTAATGCAGAATTGTCAGTACACTATGAAGGTTAAGTTTCTTTGCTTTCGAGCGGAGCTCGCTCAGGCGGCTATGCCGCCGGTTCAAAAGAGAGTGAGCAACGCAATACCGAAGCCGCTACATACCACCTTAAACACCAAACACAACGCATAGTAAAATGCCACGCGTTGCGAATCACTCTTAAACAGATTGTTATGTGCTTTTTATTTCGGTTTGTTTTTTGCTTTGTACTCCTCAAACTGTGCTTCATCATTTACGTTATTTCTATGCACATCTGCATGTGTTTTAGGATTCAAATTTCGACCTTTAGTTGGGTCTAAAACATCCTCAGGATCAGTGTGCAACTCTTTCGGGTTAACATGATGGAATGCAAATCCTTTCTGTTTATCTTCCCCAGTTACTTCATCAACATTTACACCGCGATCATTCCTCAACTTGGGTAACTCTTTTTTTGTAAATGAGTCGACTTTCCTTCTCATATCTTGAGCTTCTGCAGAGTCTGATACGTTAAGAAGTGAATCCCTGTAATATTGGAGAAGCGCTTGTTTCTCTGAGTCTCGAACTTCTTGAGACTTTTTATCTGCAAGCCCAACTACAGCTGAACTATGTGCATAATTCTTCCCATCAAAACTCTTCTTTGCTGAATCTGGTATTTGGTTCTCAAAGATGTATGCACCTTTGGGTTTTGTTGTTTGGAAACCATTAGAAAAATCTTCTTCATCAACATAAACAACGCCGTTAGTTCCTAGCTTAACGAATTCACCTACATTAGAATCGATTTTATCGTATTTTTTAGGTTCAACTAATTCATTTCTTCTTACGGGCTTTTTATATTCAAAGTCAACAGGCTTTAATGTAACAGGTAGCTTACTCGTACTAGGCTTGTCTTTGTCATCATTATTCGGCATATTTTTTCATCCCCGAATAAAGCGCATTTACTTTTGCTGTTGCATCATCGGCATTCAAATGCTTGCAACGATCAGAGTGTAAAACTTTGACTAAGTTGTTACGCCACTCTTTGGCTTTGTCTTTAAACTCATACATCTCTTCCTCGATACCAAGTAACTTTGCTCTTTTTTCTCCATCAACATTTAACAAAACGAAAATTAAAAAAGCTTCCTTAGATTTAAAGTAATCCTCATAAGAAAACTCACTGACTTCATTAGAGTCAATGTCTTGAATAGTTTCTTTTTTATTAATATCTTCCATTTTCACACTCTCTACATGAGATATATTCACGAGCACATAACGCCCTGTTAAGGGGTGAGCAACGCAATACCAAAGCCGCCGCAAACCACCTTAATCACTAAATTCAACGCATAGTAAAAATGCCACGCGTTGCGAATCCCTCTTGAGCAGTTTGTTAGTCGCGAGGCACCGAGCGACAATTTTAAGCCAAACTAAACTTTGCGAACAACAAACTTTATGTGCTTTGATGCACTTAAGTCAGGCGTAGTTTCAAAGCGGCTACTCAATGAAACCACTTGGAACAAACAACGCCGCAGAAAACGAACTGACAACCCCAAAAAGGCCCTTTGGAAAGCTAATCTCACAGTGCGGACTTTCAACAAAGTCGCTGAAACCAAGTGGAATTTACAACACCAGAGAAAACGTCATTTCAGCGAGTAAATCGGCTTTTGTAACGACAAACTCACCGAGCGGAGTTGCAACCAAAAACAGACTCTCGATTGCCTTACTCTGTAAGCACCAAAGAACAAAGCAACCGCTAGGACAGGTATAAAACTTTGGACTTAAAACAGTTGGAACTAAGCTCTGATGATCGACGATTAATCGGTGTACCAAGCAAACAACTGCTAAATTTTAAGCTCAGAGACATGATTTTGATTGCTAGCTTTTTCTGGCGACTAACGCGCAGTTAAGGTGTG
>NZ_JPRD01000021.1 GCF_000817815.1 Vibrio owensii CAIM 1854 = LMG 25443 | reverse complement strand
CATCAATACTGATAACGCTCGTGTACTGCTCTCCAATTTTCGGCTGAAAGCCAGGACAACACTGGATGCTGCCTAATAAGCTGCCCAGTGGCAACGGAGTACAAACCGCCGACACGGGATGCCATTGTCCGGTCAAGGAATAGCGTAAATACGACAACAGCTCATCAAACGGTTGGCTGTCGCGAACACATTGGCTAAACTTTTTTCGGCTCGGACATGCGCTCTTTAAATAATGTGAGGTTACGCTGCGCTAAGCTCACGTGCTTGGTGTCGCCGTGGTCAAAAAGCAAATCGGTGACTTTAAATAAACGCTTGGCGGTTGGGCGCCAAGTGATAAACGACACAGAGCGGGTCGCAAACTTGTTGCCTTGCGACTCAAAGAACAGCCGTCTTGAGTCGTCCATCATTTGCATCACGGGGTGTGGAAATGCCGAAGACTCAACGTCGGGGTAGGAGTCGGCAATTTCGCAGATGGTGTCCACATGGAGCATGTAGCCAGAACCCAGAGAAGACAACGTTTGGTTGAGACGAGCGGTCATGGCGTTGCGCTCTAAATTGGTGGCAGTGTCCACGTCCATGCCTGTAAAGCGCCACCCTGCGGTAAAGGAGCCATCCTTACCGAGCATAACGCCATTATCGACTAAGGCTGCCCAATTGAGTAAATCGGGGAGTCTCTTGGCCGTGTCGCGGTACGATTTAAGGGATAACATAGTAAAACCCTATTCATAGAAGCAAAAAAAGCGCTCGGGTTAGCGAGCGCGAAGAGAGTGAGACGGTTTGTGTAGATACTTGACGCCAGCGGCGGGGTAATAACGCTGAAACTTCGCGTAACGGCGATACACCGGACGTAACTGCGCGTCGTTTTTGGCCATGAGCCTTGTAATGAGCAACATCACCACATCGATAACCGTGGTGTAAATGTTTTGCAGAACCACCAACACAAGACATCCCGCGCCCATGAATAAATTGGCGCGATTGAACGGATGAATCGGCGTAAACTGCAACTCATCATATCTGCATTGCGAACGTCGATGAAGAAGAAGGTGCGGTTCGCTGTGCTCCAGCTTACAAGCAGCTCACAGAGCGTTTTTTCTAGTGCGTTACCCTAATATCGTTGAGCTTATCTTGGCGATTCGCAAGCGTCAGGAAAGCAAAGGGCTGCGTTTCAAGTGGTTGTCATTCCGAGACATTGCTAAGAAAGTCCAAGAGATCTACGATGGTAAGAAGCTTGATGGCTATGCTAATGCTACCGCTTCCATTTTTCAAGCGTTCAGCCCTACCCCAGCCTTTTTACCTCACTAAATATTGAGCGTATCCGCGCAAGCGGAGGATTTCACACTTCTATAGAACATGCGAATTTTTATTTGTCCACTTAAAAGGTAGTGCAAGAAAATAGAGCAAAGATTTACCCTAAGAATGCCCCTGGTTAACATGCAGTGCTTATGAAAACTTCGTACTTAGACTTTGTATCTAGATAAATATTTAATAAAAGATCATCGCTCCGCTCATTAGTACCTCCCATCAAAAGTCATCACGTTCAGTGCACATTGGATCTACGAGAAGGGCTTTTGACAGACATATCCGTACACAAGAACAGTATTAACGATCAATCAAGGTTCGAGCTGGAGGGAATATAAGGAGAGAGCCTAAGCGAACGAACATATTTCATTCGGCTTGAAGCAGACAGAGCGAAGCGGCGTCAGTTTATCAGGCTCGCTGAATCTTTCTTTTGTCATTCGACAAGAGACTTTCGCATAACCTTCACCTCCAGAAAGTCTTATTCGCTATGCTCGCGCATTCTAGCAAGACGAAGGACAACTTTCGTACCGGAACCACTGTGAACCCAAAGAGCTTCTGAGTACTCGGATAGGACGCTTCTTACTCACTACGTGAGGGCATTCTGGTATTCTATTCGTCGCACAGCGACTCATGAAAATAAAGGTTACACCGTCGCTAAGTGTAAATAAAAAATGGCGAAATGGGAGTTTAAGGTGCAAGGTAATTCAATTGGTTGTGATTGTTTTGTAGTGGTGGTGTGTTTTAGTTGGATGGGTGATGTTTCGGGAATGTTGCCATGAGTATATCTGTTCAAATTAAGGGTTTTGCGCCCATTTCAGCGATAAGTCCAATGTGGCTGCTTCAGCCCTTATCTATAAAGGCGTTACAGTAAATTAGCTTCAGCAGAATAATTAGTTCATACCTATGGATTTGCGAATCAAAGTAGACATAGCTATCGCCATTTAAGTCATGACACTGGCGAGAGTGAAAAATAGTAATGATATATGATGTTTTTAGATTTAATAACGGCCGTGATCTTGAAGTGCACTCCAAAGTCATAACGGTTTTTGTGCAAAAAAACACTCAACAGTATCGTTGATATTAGGAATCATAATTTCGCTAGACCTTACAGGGTATAGCCTCAGAGCTAAGTCTGGACTTTCTGCTGAAATGGCCTCCCCCCCCCCAAAAAAAAAATAGGAGGCCGTTTCAAATAGCGACCTAGGTAATTGATCGTCTTATGCGATTGGTTCGTTTTCTTACAAAAATGCCGTTTCCAACGACGGTGATATTGGCTACGCAGAAAGGCGAACCAATCTTTTTCATGACGTATGAACGGGCAATCGTCATGGTTTAAATCAAGCTCTAAGTAATGCGCCCTTAAGAGCTGCGTGAGCGCAGTTCGTCAACACGCTTCTGTTACTTTGGCTTTGAAATAAATTGGCTTCTATAGCTCTGTTTGTTGGCAAATTCCTCTCCGTGTTGCTGGAGTCGTTAAAATGTCGGCCGCGCATTTGAATAATCGATTAAGTAACCAGCAAGCATGACGAAAGATAGGCCAGAGAGTGCTCGGTATGGTGAAGGTGATGTGTTGCCATTCACAGTCAGGCAACACATGCTGTTGTTGGTGTATCCACCTTTCGGTGGATTTGACGCCACAACTGCTACAAGCACGAGACTTACAGCTATTTGGTGTAGGTACAGCCGGAGTTCCTGTATTTATAGAGCCATGATCCCTGAATCACAAGCCATCATTCGGGTGAGGCTATCGACAACAACATCTCTGATTTCAGAGATGTGTTTACTGAGACAAATGGCCCAGGTGCCATTCCGAGAGAAAAATTGTCTGAGTGATCGTGAGTGCATGACCAGTAGGGTAATGCAGAATTGTTAGCACACTGTGAAGGTTAAGTCTCTTTGCTTTCGAGCTGAGCTCGCTCAGGCGGCTATGCCGCCGCTTGTTCATTCAGTTGCTTATTTGGAAAGAGCCGCGCATGAGTCGCGGTTTTTTTGTGCTTGCACTTTGCACAGGAAAATCAAATTTTTTTGCGTAATTCTCCGAAAGTTTTCAGCGTTTTTGTCCGTTTCTCACAAAAGCGCAATCTAAATCCTTCTTATTCAAACAAAATCTGTCGAAAACCTGTCTACTTTTGTTGTAAATGACATGCAAAGATGAATTTTTACAACACAATATATTATCTATTTGCATGTGATTATGTAGATGTTGTGTTATAAAAGCGAGTTTTTAGCAAAAAGCTCGGAGTTTTTGACAAGTATTCTTCTCGCCCTCAAAATACACTGCCAGCCATTGATGATCCTCGAAGCGGTTTTCGAGGAGAGAGATTGAGGAAAACGCATGTTTACTGCAACGAACGTGTTAACACCAGAATTTATCGAGCAGCCGCTTGATAAGTTATGGTCACTGATCTCGCCATTGTACATGGTGGACGAGTCTCAATGGCTAGAGCAATTATTGCCACTAGCGACGCCGACAGCGGAAGAAAAATCGGCAATCACGACCCAAACAACCCAGCTTATCGAAGCTATCCGTGCGGATAAGAAGTCAATTCAGATGATTGATGCGCTATTGCTGGAATACAGCCTTGATACCCAAGAAGGTATCTTGCTGATGTGTCTTGCAGAAGCATTGATGCGTATTCCTGATTCAGCAACGGCGGATGCGCTGATTAAAGATAAGTTAAGCGTTGCGGATTGGAAATCTCACCTTAAGAGTTCTGATTCCGTGTTCGTAAACGCTTCAACTTGGGGCTTAATGCTAACGGGTAAAGTGATTGGTCTTGGTGAGCAAGAAACCCAGAGCCCAGGTCAGGCTGTAAACCGTCTGGTAAACAAATTCTCAGAACCTGTGATTCGTAAAGCCATGTATCAGGCAATGAAGATCATGGGTCATCAGTTTGTACGTGGTCGTACGATTGAAGAAGCGCAGAAGAACGGTCGCCCAATGCGCGACAAAGGTTTCACTTACTCATTTGATATGTTGGGTGAAGCGGCGCTGACCACGGCAGACGCAAGTAAATACTTCAAAGACTACCTAATGGCGATTGAAGCCGTTGGTCGTGAAACGTACGGCAGTGACACAAGCCCTGCTCCTTCTGTTTCTATCAAGCTGTCTGCACTTCACCCACGTTACGAAGTGGCGAATGAAGAACGCGTGGTGACAGAGCTTTATGACACCTTAACACAACTGCTTAAACGCGCTATCGAAGTGGATGTTGCCATCACGATTGACGCAGAAGAAGCGGACCGTCTTGAGTTGTCACTCAAACTGTTTGAAAAACTGTACCGCAGCGACCTAGTGAAAGGTTGGGGCAAGTTTGGTCTAGTAGTTCAAGCCTACTCGAAACGTGCACTGCCAGTATTGGTATGGCTAAACGGTCTGGCAAAAGAGCAGGGTGATCTGATCCCGCTTCGCCTAGTAAAAGGCGCGTACTGGGACAGCGAAATCAAGTGGTCGCAACAAGCGGGTTACGAGAACTACCCTGTTTACACGCGCAAAGAAGCGACGGATGTTGCTTACCTAGCGTGTGCGCGCTTCCTACTAAGTGAAGGCGTGCGCGGTAATATCTTCCCGCAGTTTGCTAGTCACAACGCACACACTGTTACGGCGATTGCTGTAATGGCAGAGCACAAAGATTACGAATTCCAACGTCTGCATGGTATGGGCGATTCGCTTTATAACCATGTAATGGACACTTACGGTCAGCCAGTACGTATTTACGCGCCAGTCGGTAGCCATGCGGATCTACTGCCTTACTTGGTTCGTCGCTTACTAGAAAACGGCGCGAACAGCTCGTTTGTGCACCGTTTGGTCGATGCACGTTGTCCAATTTCAGAGCTGACGCATCACCCTGTTGATGTGTTGACCTCGTTTGAGACCTTGCACAACGGTCAAATTCCAATGCCAACCGGCATCTTCCCGGAGCGTAAAAACTCGTACGGTGTGAACGTTGATATCGATAGCGAAGCGAAGCCGTTTGAAGGGCAGGTTGAAAGCTTCCTGAATCAGAAGTGGACTGCGGGTCCGATCATCAACGGCGTGAAACATGCCGAAAGCATGATCAAGGAAAACTCCGCAGAGATCATTACTGCACCTTACGATCGTCGTATTGAAGTGGGTCAGGTGGCTTTCGCAAGCCTTGATCATGTTTCCGCTGCGATCGAAGCGGCTGATGCTGCATTCCCAGAGTGGAAAGGCACCGCGATTGAACAAAAAGCGGCGTGCCTAGATAAGCTTGCGGATCTGATGGAAGAAAACTTGGCTGAGCTGGTGGCGATTTGTCACCAAGAAGCGGGCAAGACGATTCATGACAGCATTGATGAAGTGCGTGAAGCGGTCGACTTCTGTCGTTACTACGCGAAACAAGCGCAAAATCTTCAGCCGTTTGAGCTAGAAGGCTTTGATGGCGTGAAACGCATGTCTAGCCGTGAAGGGTTAGGTGTATTCGTTTGTATCAGCCCATGGAACTTCCCACTCGCGATTTTCCTTGGTCAAGTCACAGCCGCATTAGTTGCAGGTAACACCGTCGTCGCTAAGCCTGCTGAACAAACTAGCTTAATTGCGGCGCGAGCGATCGAATTGATGTTAGAAGCCGGCTTCCCTGCTGGTGTGATTCAGCTATTGCCGGGTCGTGGTGGTGAAATTGGTCATGCATTAACGTCTCACGATGCGATTGCAGGCGTGGCATTTACTGGTTCGACAGCAACAGCGCAGCGCATCAATGTGACGCTTGCCGAGCGTAGCGCGAAGCCAGTACCGTTTATCGCTGAAACTGGCGGTCAGAACGCCATGATTGTGGATAGTACGGCACTACCAGAACAAGTTGTGCGTGACGTGATTCGTTCCGCTTTCGCTTCTGCAGGTCAACGTTGTTCTGCTCTGCGCGTTCTGTTCGTTCAAGAAGACGTTGCAGATCGCATCATCAACCTTATCCAAGGTGCGATGAATGAACTGCATGTTGGTATTCCTTACCTGCACAAAACGGATGTGGGTCCGGTTATCGACAGCAATGCGAAAAATAAACTCCTTGCTCACCTAGAGCACATGACAAGCACGCAAACCAAAGTTGCTCAATTGCAATTGGATGAAGCGTGTCAGCACGGTGATTTTGTGTCGCCAAGTGCATTCGAAATCTCGGGCATTGATGTTCTGAAAGAAGAGCAATTCGGTCCCATCTTACACATTGTTCGCTTTAAAGCGTCTGAGTTGCCAAACGTGGTTGAGCAAATTAACCAAACTGGTTTTGGTCTCACAATGGGCATCCACAGCCGTAACGAAACCACTTACCGTTGGATTGAAAAACACGCTCGTGTGGGTAACTGCTACATCAACCGTGATCAGGTTGGCGCGGTGGTTGGCGTTCAGCCATTCGGTGGTCAAGGTTTGTCGGGTACAGGTCCGAAGGCTGGTGGTCCTCACTACCTATACCGCTTTACTAAACAACATCTTGTTCAAGCAGAGAAGGCGTAAGGAGTCGCATTATGGTTCATCAGATCACGTTTTTTAAAGATGCATTCTCTGCGTGGGAGCAGTGGAATCTGACCGATTTTGATTACAAATGCGAGCATTTACTGGCATTTAAATCTGCGATTGAAGAGCAGCATAGCGTGGCTGGCAAAGTGGTGTCTTACCACTTGCAGCAAGCGTCTGCTCTGCTGGCAGAAACTCATCAGTTAGTGGGCCCTACGGGTGAAACTAACGAGCTGTACGCAGCGGGTCGCGGTGTGGCTTTGGTCGTTTGTGAAAACAACCTAGCAAATACCGAGAACGCTCTGTACAGCACATTTGCAATGATCACCTGTGCTCTGATTGCAGGCAACAGTGTGGTGATTTGCAGTGACAATACAGAGCTTACCCAATTGGTTAAGCAGGCTGTAGCGTCAGCAAACTTCCCATCTAACTTAGTCCAAGTGGTTGCGTACGATGCGTCTTCCCCGTTGTTAGACAGCGACGTACGTAGTGTGGGTTATGTTGGGCATTCACAGGTTGAGCATGCGCTTAACCTGCAACTGGCTAAGCGTGACGGTGCCATCGTCGGCTTAGTTTCTGAAACGGATTTAGAGTCACCGACATTGACTCATGATCCTCATCTGTCGTTGCGCTTCATTACCGAGCGTACTCGAACGATAAATATTACAGCAGTGGGCGGTAACGCGACTCTACTCGAGTTGGGAAGCGACTCCCACTAACCTGACTTGTGATACCAATCTGAATCAAAAGAGCCTGAGAGCTTACTCGGGTTGGTATCTCTTACTTTGATGTATTGCTGCGATGGCAAAATATCAAAGCGGGCAAGGAAGGAAATAATTATAACGAGGACTATCAAATGATAGAAAATAGCTTTGCTATCACGACCACTTTTGTGGCGTACTTACTAATTATGGTTGCCATTGGCGTTTACGCGTATAAGAGGACTTCCAATTCATCAGACTACTTCCTAGGTGGTCGTAGCCTTGGTCCATGGCCAGCGGCACTATCTGCAGGTGCATCAGACATGAGTGGCTGGTTGCTACTTGGTCTTCCGGGGTATGCGTATGCAGCAGGTATTGAAGCGTTCTGGCTAGCAGGTGGTCTGCTTGTGGGTACATGGCTAAACTGGTTAATCAGTGCAAAACGCCTACGTACGTACAGCATCCAAACTGATGCGCTAACGCTGCCTGAGTTCCTGTCGCGTCGCTTTAACGATAAGTCGAAACTGATTCAGACAATCTCTGCGTTCTTCATTCTTCTATTCTTCCTTTTCTACACCAGCTCAGGCTTGGTAGCAGGGGGTAAACTGTTTGAGACCGTATTCGGCTTGGATTACAGCATTGCCGTTATCATTGGCACAGTGTGTGTGGTTTCGTACACGCTATTCGGTGGTTTCTTAGCGGTATCTTGGACGGACTTGGTGCAAGGCCTATTGATGGCGGCAGCACTTATGATTGTACCTGTTGCAGTAATGGACGGTGGCCTAGGTCAACTAGCGACGGACATGCACAACATTAACCCAGAGTTACTAACGCTATGGAGCGACGTGAAAGGTGAGCCTCTATCGGCTATCGCGATCATTTCTTTGGTAGCATGGGGTCTAGGTTACTTTGGTCAGCCGCACATCCTAGCGCGTTTTAAAGCTTCTCGTTCAAACAAAGACCTAACAACAGCGCGTCGTATCGCTGTGGGTTGGACTGCCCTTTCTATGGCAGGTGCAATGCTAGTTGGTCTTGTTGGTCTAGTGTGGGTAACAGGTCACCCTGGTACACAGCTAGATGACGGTGAGAAAATCTTCATGCTATTGGTGAACACAGTATTCCACCCAGTGATTGCAGGTATCCTATTGGCGGCAATCCTAGCGGCGGTAATGAGTACTGCGGATTCACAGCTTCTAGTATCTTCATCAGCTCTTGCAGAAGACTTCTACAAGCAAGTGATTAAGCCAGATGCAACGTCTGAAGAAGTGGTAATGATTGGTCGTGTAGGCGTTATCGTGATTTCTCTTATCGCGCTATTCCTAGCAATGACGCCAGACAGCTCTGTTCTAGGTCTTGTATCTTACGCTTGGGCTGGCTTTGGCGCTGCGTTTGGTCCAGCAGTTGTACTTAGCCTTTACTGGAGCGGCATGAACCGTAACGGCGCACTAGCAGGTATCCTAATCGGTGGTGTGACTATCGTGGTTTGGAAACAGCTAACAGGCGGTTGGTTCGATGTGTACGAAATCGTACCGGGCATCATCTTCTCTACTATCGCTATCGTGGTAGTGAGCAAAATGACTGGTGGTGCAGCAGAAGAAGTGCTTGAGCAACACAAAGAATACGAGAAGAAGTTGGTTGAACTAGACTAATTCCTCTCAATTAAAAACAAAGCCCGCGTTCATCGCGGGCTTTTTTGTGCTTACTCTATGGTTGATGGTGATTTGAATGACCTGTAATACCTCAATTAGAGAATTTCTGAGGTATAGTAAAAAACGTGTTGACCCGTCTATCAGTGTAGGGCTGATGCTATGTCTGTACCGACAAAACGAGCCACTATGCTAACCGTAACCCAACTGGCCAGAGAGTGTGGACTCTCTCGTACTACGATTCTTTACTATGAACGTGAAGGCTTGCTAGCGCCTGCACATCGTTCAGAAAACGGTTATCGCTGGTATGGAGAAAAAGAGATGCAGCGTTTAAAAACGATCTCGTCTTATCGTTCTTATGGGTTACCGATTTCCAGCATACGCACTTTGTTGGCACAGAAAGGCAAATCTCAAGCGGAGATCTTGAAAGACCATTTCAATGAACTCGAACGTGAGATTCAAAACCTACGAGCGCAGCAAAAAGCGATCGTGGTGCTATTACAAGAACCACAACTGATAGAGGATAATATTGTGACTAAAGAACGTTGGGTACAAATCATGCAAGCTGCGGGTTTCTCTGAAAACGACATGGTGACATGGCATCAGAAATTTGAAGAGATGGAGCCTGCTGAGCACCAAAAATTCCTTGAATCTTTGGGTATTGAGCAAGACGAAATTGTGCGCATTCGTGCTCTATAATTAGCGCCTAAACAGCGTATTAAAAACCGGTTAAATAAAAATAAGCCTCTTCGTGAGGCTTATTTTTTGTGGCGCTATATTTAATAAAAAAGTTTAATCATAAACTGCCTAGTGACGGATTTTTGAGTAAACCACAGTGTTACTCAATTCCCCTGAGGTAGATAGGCGATCGTGTCTCAACTCACCTTCAAAATCATAACCACAACGCTCTGCCACGGCGCGGCTTTTTAGGTTGGTTGAATCTGCCGTAATAGCAATGCGCCTCGCACCAAGATCTTCAAACGCGTAGCGCTCTAATTCTAACACCGCCTCGGAAATGTAGCCGTTACCAACAGCGATATCATCTAACCAGTAGCCAATCTCAAATGCTGGTACTTCTTGGTCTCTAATCATCAAGCCAACGGCACCAATTAAGCGATCGCTTTCCTTTTCGATAATGAAGTAACGCAATTCCTCTTCGAAGTTTTCAAAGTTGGCGATGGCTTTTTCTGTTCCCTCAATCATGGCTTCTAGTGTGAGCACATGTGGCACCCAAGGAAGGTACGTTTCGAGCGTCTTCTGGCAACGTACCACGACTTGATGTACTTCCTCTGCACGTTCCAAACAAGCGGGGATTAGCTTAAGACGTTTCGTTTCCATATCGGCTCTCCTTTGGGTGAAAAATGAACGAAAAATCATTTAATCAGATGTACTTAGAATGATCTAGTCGTTCGTACAATATTATTCGCTTGGTTTGCTTGGAAGAACCTGAGAGAATCGTACGGTTATTAAACCAACTAGGTTCATTATGAAACTTTTAGTAAGAAACTTGGCTCGTGAAACAACCGAGCAAGAGATGCGCAAACTATTTTCAGCGCACGGCAAAGTAGAACTTTGTACTCTGGTTCTTGATCAAGAAACCGGTTTATCGAAAGGCTTCGGCTTTGTGATCATGCCAGATGAAGCAGAGGCGATTGCTGCACTGGAAGCGCTGAACTTGACCAGCGTAGCGAAAAGCAAGATTCGCGTGAAAGTCGCTCAAGACTAAGATAGAGAAAAGCCAGCATCATCGCTGGCTTTTTTGTCCCTTCAAACGAACGTTTTTTGATAAACACAAACTTCACGCTCTGCCCCTTTAGGGCCAACCCAAGTGTTTTCGATATAAGGTACATTGAGTTTGTTTATCACCGATTTGGAACGGTGGTTTTCTACTAAGTGCCGTACCTTAACTCCGGCTAACTCAAAGTCGATACGTGCGAACTCGATGAGGGCGCTCGTAGCTTCAAAGGCGTAACCCTTCCCCCAGTATGGGACGCCGAGCCAATAACCTAAAGTGCCATAGCCATCCTCAACTCTCGGTATGCTCACGGCGCCTAATAACTCTCCTGACTCACGCAAGGTAATAGCGTAGACGACACCTCTGCGCTCTTTGTACATTGGTGCATGTCCGTCAATCCATGTTTTCGCCATAGGCAGCTCATAAGGATGCGGAATGTTCGCGGTCATATCTGCGATGATTTTTTCACCCGTGAGTAAAGCGACGCGTTCGCTATCTTCATGCTGGAAAGAGCGCAGAATGAGTCGCTCAGTAAAGAGTTTTGGTTGTGTTGGCATAACGGAATCACCTTACAGATTGAATGACCCACACATCGAGATCAGGTCGGTAAGTTGTGTCGAAGTAGCCCAAATCATCGAACGCAAATCGGACTCCAGTTTCGTTGGCTCTTGGTTGGTTGCCACAAATCACATTAAACATCGTGCTGAGGAAGCGTCCGTGGGAAACCACCAAGTAGCGGCCACTGCCACGTCTGATGATAGATTGAAGGGCAAGGCTTGCTCGGGCGTAAAGCTCAACACCGCTTTCCCCTTCATTGGCAGAGACGACGCAAGGTTGGTACGGGTTGACGAAATCAGCCATAGGGTATTTGTGTTGAGATTCGCTAAAAGGTAACCCTTGCAACGGGCCGTTATCACGCTCCATTAATTCATCATGCGTGGTCATAGGGACATTTAGGTGTGTAGAAAATATCTCACCAACATGACGTGCACGCTGCATTGAGCTACTTAAAATCGCATCGTACTTTCGCCCTTCTTCGGCAAACTGTTTCGCGCGATTTTCGGCTTGTTGAATCCCAATTTCGGTGAGCGGACTGTCGAATCGTCCTTCATGAACGCGTAAATCATCTGCAAGTGAACGTCCATGGCGGACGAAGGTAATATGAATCATCTTACTTCCTTGTTTATCTCTTTGGAACGGCATGTTCTGTACGAAGAGGGAGCCAGCTCCACTGCTTATTTTGCACACAATTCACACTGTAAATTGAAGCCGTTTTGGAGAGATAAATCCGTCTTCTCTCGCAGGCAAGCAGAGCAATATGGGCAATACCGAATGTAAAAAATAAGTACGTACAATCAGTTATGTATGATGTCTCGTAGTATTACATACATAGGTGCTATTTTTCATAATTTGGTTGAAAAATTGAGGTCTGACCAAGGTCTCAGTTTTTGAGTCCTTGGGTGTCATTTTTTGGATGTGGGACACAAAAAAACAAAGGGGCTTTTTTATTGTGGAATTATTTTGAACAAAATATGTCAATTGTCAGTAGCACAGGAAATCAGGGAGAAAGGAAATGCCTAATATTTATTGCTCAGTTTGCAAAAGAACAACGCAGCATAAAGTGATCATGAAGCGTTGTGAACCAGAGCATATCGCTACGCTAACTGGCAAAGTCGTGAGTTTTACTCAGTTGATGGCAAAGTTTGTATCAGGTGAGCATTACTACGAAATGGAACCGCAGTACTACTGTCGTTGCTGTAACCATCGCGCTATCGGTGAAGTGGTTCAACATCCAGCGCGACAGACATCAGCAATCATGTAATCGACGTTTAAGCAGCCAGTTCTTTCTCTGCTGCAAATGGCATTCCATCGATCATAACTGGCCAGCCGTAAGAGGCATATTCAGACGCCAGAGATTTTGCCACTTCGTGTGAAACGGTCGTGTACGTCCATTCACCAACACCAAATGGCTTGTACGCGAGTTGTAGGGTTAACATTGCTTTCTCCTCATTATTTTTGCCTATTATTGCCTTACCATTTGGCTCATTTCTTTTTTTAAAAGCTCATGTTTTTCTATTCAAAGTTCATCATTCCATTTTTTCGTTAACAAAATTATCTTATTAATAAAGTTACCTATATTGTTTGACCTATTTATAAATTAGACGCATGAATGTTTTCATTTTTAGAATATTTGACGACTTTTTGTTCAGGGCAAACGTTAAATGCCTGCGAGTTTCACACGTTGCTCATTTCACTATTTGCAAACTGAATAGTAACTATTAATCTGGTGATTCCTGAGTTGTTACAAGGATGTGGTGAATGGGTTATCAACTAGACAGAATTGATTTACAGATTTTGAGAGTGTTGCATTCTCGAGGTCGAATTCCAGTGGTGGAATTGGCGAAGCAGGTTAACTTAACCACATCACCATGCTCTGAACGTGTAAAACGGTTGGAAAAAGAAGGCTTCATCAATGGCTATCACGCAGAGCTCAATGCCGAAAAGCTTGGGTTAGATGTGCAGGTCTTTATTCATATTCGCCTTGATCAAACCAGCTTCTCGATTTTCGAGAAATTTGCTAAAGCGGTCGAGTTGATGCCTGAAATTGAAGAGTGCTACTCGCTGTCGGGTGACTTCGATACCATGATCAAAGTGCGAGTGAAGAACATGAAGGCTTACCAAGAGTTTATGTCGAGTAAGCTTGGGACGTTGCCTGGCGTGATACAAACTCGTAGTGAAGTGGTCATCGAAGAACACAAGACTGGATTTGGTGTCAATCCAGAGCTGCTTGGTTAATACCTACGCTTGGGTTCACATGACAGACACAAAAAAGGAGCCATGGAGGCTCCTTTTCAATTCTCGAACGTAGCTTGTATCAATTAAGCGCTGACGAAAGTGGTCAATACGCCGATCAGGCCACCAAATACGCCACCCCAAACTACGAGCCAGCCAAGATGTTCTTTAATCATCTTCTGTACGATTTCTTTCACCAAAGCTGGTGTCAGTTCGCTAAGGCGCTGATCGATGATGCTTTCGATGTTCTGCTTGATTTCATCCATCATTGCTGGCGATTCCATCTGCTCTTTTAGCGCTTCTTTGATGCTGTCGCTCTTACTCAGATCGATAATGGATTCTTGCATCTTCTCTACGAATGGTTGGCGCATAGGTTGCAGCGCTTCTGCTCCGCCAAACATCGCTAGCATGCCACCAAACTGAGATCCTTCGATGACTTCAACCAATGAGTCAAACGCTGGGTTTAGGTCGACTTTCTCAATCACGGGTTCAAGATTGATGTTCACACCACCTGCCATTTCTTTGTTTAAGAAACGATCGATGTTTGCTTCAGTAAAGAACTGCTCCATCATCAGGTTTTTGATTGCCAGCTTGAACTCTTCGAAGCGCGCTGGAATGACGCCAGAGCCATATAAGCCGGGTACTTTTTCAAACAGCATGTGAATCGCTAGCCAGTTGGTGATCGCGCCAGAAAAAGCGAACAGACCCGCGTACCACAGGTAATCATTTTGAATGTGATATCCCGCGCCCATCATGGCGATCGCGAGGATATTAGTCAGCAAACTTTTGTTCATAGTGACCGATTATGTATGAGTTGATGAAGTAATAAGTGGGCATGATTTTATACCCAACCGACAGCTAGATGCTAGGTTGAGAACAATAGGATTCATGTGGGCGAGATAGAGCAGGGGCGAAAAAACAAAACCCGACAATCATTGTCGGGCCACTGCTTTTTCTTAGAAACTCTAAGATTATTTTTTATTGTGCTTTTAGAAGCGGAAGACCTTACGGCAAAGTTGGCATTTCCAGCGCTCTGAGTAGCCGAATAATTTATCCGCCCAACTTTGTTTTACTTGTACGATCTGCATTGAACCACATTTACACATAAGCTAATTACCTTATTATTAGATTAATAACTAAGCCATCAATTGAGTATAGCTGTTTCTCAAAAAGTGAAATTACAAATGAATCCAGCGAGATACTCTGCGTTGTGTCCACTGCTAACGAATACGCAACGGGGCGCTATACTAGCAGAAAAAGTGTGATTTGCATCCACAAAGTTGTTTCATAGTTGAGACTTTAAGTGATCATGATCACGTATTGTGTCGGGTTGGTTTCTGAAGAAAACGGATGGATATAGCAAAATTGAATAAAAAACGGCGCTTGGTGCGCCGTTTTTGTTTGGTGATTTACAGCTATCTAAAGAGCATTAACTCTCCAACTCTTCCCCAAGGAAGCCACCAGTCTGGTGCGCCCATAGCTGAGCGTAAATGCCGTTGTTGGCAATAAGCTCTTTGTGTGTGCCTTGTTCGACGATGTTGCCTTTATCAAGCACAATCAAGCGATCCATTTGCGCAATGGTCGACAAACGGTGCGCGATGGCGATAACGGTTTTGCCTTGCATCAGCTCGTTCAAGCTTTCCTGAATGGCGGCTTCAACTTCTGAATCCAGTGCTGAAGTCGCTTCATCAAGTACCAGCAAAGGTGCGTCTTTTAGCAGTACGCGTGAAATCGCAATACGCTGGCGTTGACCACCAGACAGCTTCACACCGCGCTCACCCACTTGTGCGTCGTAACCCGCGTTGCCGAACGGGTCGGTTAAGGTTTCGATAAACTCGTGTGCGTGCGCTTGCTTAGTCGCTTTAATCAGGTCTTCTTCAGTCGCATCTGGGTTGCCATACAAGATATTGTCGCGGATTGAGCGGTGTAGCAAAGACGTATCTTGCGTCACCATACCAATATTCGAGCGCAGCGAGTCTTGCGTGACGCTAGAGATTTCCTGCCCATCAATCTTGATGCAACCTTCCTCTACATCGTGGAAGCGCAATAACAAGTTCACTAAGGTGGATTTACCTGCGCCAGATCGTCCAACTAAGCCCACTTTCTCACCCGGTTTGATATTAAGGTCGAGGTTGTTTATCACGCCCTTTTTCTCACCATAATGGAAGCTCACGTTATCGAAGTGGATGCCGCCTTGAGAAACTTGCAGATCTTTCGCATCGGCTTTGTCTTTGATGTCGATAGGTTTAGATAGCGTCTTCATGCCATCTACGACGGTACCCAAGTTTTCAAATAGGGCACCGACTTCCCACATGATCCACATCGACATGCCGTTGATACGCAAAGCTAAGCTGACAGCAATCGCAATGGCACCAACGCTGATCGCGCTATCCAGCCACAAATAAATCGACAGCGCAGCCACTGAGAACACCAATAGATAGTTGGAGATCTCTACCGCTACGTCGAAGCCGGTCACCAAGCGCATTTGGCGATATACGGTATTCAAGAAGCCTTTCATGCCTTCTTCGGCGTACTCGGTTTCTCGTTTACTGTGCGAGAACAACTTCACGGTTTGAATGTTGGTATAGCTGTCGACAATGCGCCCAGTCATTGTAGAACGTGCATCGGCTTGCTCAGTAGCCACGGCCTTTAGTTTCGGAACAAAGTGGATCTGAATCGCGATATACGCCATTAGCCAAACCAACATTGGGATCATTAAGCGCCAGTCAGCCGCCGCCAGCATCACGATAATACTGGTGAAGTAAACCAAGACATAAACAAACACATCCATCGTCTTCATGACGGTTTCTCGCACCGCCAAAGAGGTTTGCATCACCTTGGTGGCGACACGTCCTGCAAAATCGTCCTGATAGAAGTTCAGACTTTGATTAAGCAAGTAACGGTGTGCAAGCCAACGTACCGACATCGGGTAGTTACCCAGTAAAGTTTGGTGAATCAGCAGCGAGTAAACCACCACCAAAATTGGCATGACAACCAGCAATAAAGAGCCGTAGAAGATAAGGTCCGCTTTGTTGTCTTGCAAAAAGGTTTCTGGATTGCTGGTGGATAGCCAATCAACCAACTGACCCATGGCACCAAACAGAGACACTTCTACGATTGCCACAATCGTCGACATGATCGACATGATGATCAGCGGTTTCTCAAAGCCACGCGTGTAATGGCGTAAGAAAGCGTAAATCCCAGTTGGGGGTTGGTCAGGCTGTGATTTGGGGAACGGCTCAGTAAAGCCTTCAAATCGTTTAAACATAACTCATCCTAAAGTTAAAACAATGCCACGTCAGAGAGTGAATTCATCAATTCTTTCTACCTTGGACGAGGTCGAAACACTGAACGTGGTGATAAGACATATTGAGGTCTGCTAGCCAGAAAAGCAGACAAATTACGTACGTGAGAGAGGCGAAAAAATAGTCTAACCGATTGCATTTTAAATGTAACTAGTTGGTTATAAAGAATTCACTAGTGCATTGTTCTTGAGATTGTCATTCACACGCCACAAAACCGTAAATCGGCACGGTGACAATAAAAAGTCGGGTAAAAAGAGTTTTTGTCAGAAATATTTACCTTTGGCTGATGAATTTATTATTAAAAACAGCAAAACCGAAGTTAACAATAAATTTACAATCTCATCATTCTAGTGAAAAGGAATGTTTGGATGCTATTACACGAATCAGTGCCTCAGAATGCACATGGAAAAGAAGAAAGCACGCAAAGTGCTCTGCGTCATACCGCAAATTGCGTTGTGATGGTGCCGCCGAAAGAGTTTCGTTTTAACGAAGAAACCGCGCAAGATAACGAGTTTCAACACCAAGTTTCTATGACTCAAGAAGAAGTCTCACGTAACACCATGGCTGAATTTTCCGCGATGGTTGAAACATTGCGTAAAGAAGGCGTGCAAGTCGTCGAGTTTGATTACCCTCAATCAGACATTGCCACGCCAGATGCGGTGTTCCCGAATAACTGGTTTAGCACCACTCCAGAAGGCACTTTGTATACCTTCCCGATGGCGTGTGAAAACCGTCAACATGAAGTTCGCCCAGATGCGCTGGTTTCTGCATTAGCAAAAGCGGGTCGTGAAGTGCATCAACAAGACTCACTGACTGAATATCTGGATGAAGAAGCCTACCTAGAAAGCACAGGCGTGATGGTATTCGACCACTTCAACAAAACCGTTTATGCCGCGCTTTCACAGCGTTGTGATCGTCTGGTGTTAGAAGATTATGCCAAGCGCATTGGTTACGATCGCGTGATTTCTTTCCAAACCCGTTTGCCTTCTGGCGCGCCGATTTACCACACTAACGTGATGATGGCAGTAGGTGAGCAGTTCTGCGTGATATGTGATGAAGTGATCCCTGAGTTTGAGCGTCGCTTTGTGCTTAAATCATTAGCGAAAGATAAGCAGGTGATCTCGATTTCTCTTGAGCAGATGAACCAGTTCTGCGGCAACATCCTTCAGCTGGAAACGATACGTGGCGATAAGGTCATTGCTATGTCTCAATCGGCTTATGATGCGTTCTCTCCAGCACAAAGAAATCAATTAGCAACACACGGTAAATTGCTGCCATTCGACGTTTCTACCATCGAATCGATCGGTGGTGGCTCAGTACGTTGCATGCTCGGTGAAGTCTTCCTACCAAGTCGCAAAGCAGTGCTATAAACCGACTCTGAATTTCCCCCAAAAAGCACCATGTTGAAAGATGTGGTGCTTTTTTATTGATGTCGCGGGTGAAGACCATTAAAAATGCCACTCAACATAGAGTGGCATTTTTATGCTTCGTCACTGTTAGGTTTGTTTAATCTAAAGCGACCAATTCTTTCTCATGGGTGTTTTCGCCCACTTCATGACAGCAATGGTTGTGGTGATCCTCGTAGCCATCATACGCGCATTCGCCAATATTGTTTCTAGGACAGATAAGATAGTGACTTCTATCGATTAACTCTGTTTGACATATTGGACAGTACTTTTCCATAGCAACCTCCCACAACTAACGATTGAAAATTTCGTCCGTAGACACGAGTTCAAGGGTAATTTTAGACCCTAGATTATGACCGTGATGTGAAGGTTTTGTGTGAGGATAAGAGTGTGTACTCTGTCTTGACAAAGCTCTGACAGAAGGTGGAGTGAGGAGCCTTCTCACATTTTCATTAGAAGTCTGATTTCAAAAGAAAAGGGGCGATTCAAAGCGTCGTTTTATACTTGATGCTTTGCTGTATCACGCCATAATTTTGCAGCTTCTTTTAGAAGGCACATCACAAAGATATTTGTCTTCATTTCGCGCAAAATTGTTGGAGTATTTTGGCTGTTTATAGGTGAGCTTTGAAGTCTTGGGTTTTGGCAATATGTTTGGCAAGAAGAACACAGATAAAAACAAGGTCAGCTGTAGAGCTGACCTTTTTTCTCGATAATTTTATGGGCTCAGTAGCTAAGCTCTTCTTTTGGAAATGAGCCTTCACCATTAGAAACGATAGCGTCTATTTGGATAGAAGCGTCCATAAAGATTTCTGATACACCGATGATCGTGCGCGATGGAAGTTCTTTATCAAAGTAGCTTGCTAAAATATCCTCGACAACTTGCAAGTCACTGATATCTTTGAGCTGAATATTCAGCTTCACGATGTCGTCCATTACATGGTGCACGCTTTTGATGATGGCTTTGATGTTGTCGAGGCATTGCATGGTTTGCTCGCCTATGTCGTTGGTAATAACTTCGCCACTTGACGGATGGATTGGCAGTTGTGCAGAAACGTTATTGTAATGCGAGAAAGCGACAGTTTGAGTTGAGAACTTGCTGATTGGTGCCGCCTCTGTGTTGTGGGCGCGAATCACAATCCCATGTCGATCTTCAACGGCTTGTGGTGGCGTTCCGTCCCCATGAGAAACCGTCGCGTCTATTTGCACTAAGGCGTCCATTGGTAACCCCTCAGCTTTGATGACAGTACGAGCGGGCACGTAGGCAACGCTTCTTGCTATCGCTGAGTCTGGAAAAAATGTGCTGTAGACTTGATTGACAGCAAAGGCGTCGTCGAGACTTCTCAGATGGATATTGAGTTTAACAATGTCATCAAAAGGGACATCAATACTATTCAGTATGCTCTTGATGTTTTTCAAACATTGTCGAGTTTGCGCTTTGATCCCGCCTTCAGCAATATTGCCTGTTTCTGGTTCGATCGGCAGTTGGGCTGAAATGTGGTTGTAATGTGAGAACGCAACACTTTGGCTCGACAACAAACTGGCTGGGGCTTTTGCTGTGTTTCTTACCAGCTTGATCAGCTCGCAAGGTTCTTGAGGGTGTGTTCCTTCGCCGTTCGAAATCAGCGCGTCGATTTGAACTAAAGCGCCTTCTAAAGGCAGTGCGGCAACGGCAATTACACTTCGAGTTGGAAGGTGGCTGATGAAGTATTGTTTATAAACTTCATCGACAGCATCCAGATCGATCATAGATTTAAGATAAATCGTGATTTTAACGACGTCATTTAAGCTGTGCTCGATGCTATCCACGATTGATCTAATATTACTTAAGCATTGCTTAGTTTGCTCTTTGATGCCCCCTTCCACTAACTTTTGGCTTTCTGGGTCAATCGGCAGTTGCGCTGAGATATTGTTGTAATGGGAGAAAGCCACCGATTGAGTTGAGCCGTCGTTGATTGGTGCATTTTCTGTATTTCTAGAGACTTTGATGATTTCGCCGTGCATTTCGAATGTTCTCCAATTCTGGCTGCTGTCGGAACGCTGTGGGTGTGTTCCTCCAGGCAAAAGATAGCCAGACTAACCACGCGAAACAGAGGCAAGTCTGGCTATGTGTGCCGAATAAAACGTTAGTTAGTGAATGGGATCGTTATAGGGTGCTGAGGAAGGTCAGGATTTTGTCTTCGTGACGCTTGATGGTTTCTTCGCTTGGCGTGATGGCATCTTTATGGGTGAAGTAAACCAAGATGGCCATTTGCGCCGTAAGGCGGTTTTCTGCTTCGTCGAATGCCACAGAGTATTCACTTTCTAGCGCACCGCGAGTGACTTCCTCTTTGTCGTTTGCAGGTAAGCAGTGCAGAAGCATTGCACCTGGCTTTGCTTTTGCCATTAGCTCTTCCGTGATCACATAATCAGGCATGAAGGCAGCTAAGCGCTCTTCTTTCTCATCCATTTGAGTAACCCAGTAGAAGCTATCGCCGTAGACCACATCACAATCGCTGATTCGCTCTACATCATCGGTGATCTCAATATGACCGCCAGACTCTTTGCAGAACGATTCGGCAAGCTCAACCCATTCTGGTTCCATGTGGTATTTAACCGGCCCAATTTGTTTAAAGCCCATGCCGTATTTCGCACAAGTTAGCATCAATGAACGACATACATCGGTAGCGTCACCCATGAATGCCAAAGTCAGTTCATTAAGCTGGCGACCATCAGTGATGTGCTCACGAATAGTAAATAAGTCAGCCAGCATTTGTGTTGGATGGAAACGGGTATCTAGGCCGTTGATGACCGGTACGGTAGACATGTTTAACAAACCATCTAGCGTTTCAGGACTGTTAGTGCGAGCCATGATCACATCACACATGCGTGACAAAACACGTGAGGTATCATCAATCGATTCTTTGCCGCCAAGGTGGATGTCTTTTGGCGATAGGAACAAAGCGTGACCACCAAGTAGCGTTGCGGCAACTTCAAATGAAACGCGTGTGCGAGTCGAGCCGGCTTCGAAAATCATCCCGACTGACTTTCCTTTGAACAGCTGTGGGACTGCATTGTCTTTACGCGCCTGTTTTAGGTAGCTCATCAATTCCATCATGTTGTCCATTTCTCGGACTGAGAAATCTTTCATAGACACCATATGCTCAATGTTGGCTTTGTGTAGGTCAGTTGCACTTGAAGAAGGTAATTTCATAATCATATTCCTATTTTCATTTGGGGCTTACCTAAGCTCACCCCTTTTATTTTGAGTCGTTGGATTCGTATGGATTTAAACTTGAGGTACTTGTTGAGTAATACAGTGGATATTGCCGCCACCGAGCAAAATCTCACGAGCAGGAACACCGTTTACTTCATAGCCTGGGTAGAGCTCCTCTAAGAGCGCAATCACCTCTGCGTCGTATCGCTTATCGAGTAGAGGTAGAACAATCTGGTTGTTCGTGATGAGATAGTTTGCGTACGAGGCGGCTAGACGCTCACCGGCTTCACGCTCCATCCCTTCGGCAATATCAATCCCTGCCGCTTCCTCTTTTGCCATATACAAAGGACCTGGCATTGGCAGCTTATGGACTTTGATTTTTCGGTCTTTCGCGTCTCTTTGATTTGTGAGGCAGTCGTAGGCTTCGCGACTGATTTCGTACTGCGGGTCATTTGGGTCATCACACCAAGTCAAAACCACTTCACCGGGTTTGACGATGTGGAGAATGTTATCGACGTGGCCATTGGTTTCGTCGTTGTATAAGCCACGAGGCAACCAAACTATTTTCTCCACATTAAGGTGCTCACGGAGAATTTTGCTCAGCTCTTCCTTGCTTAGATCTGGGTTACGGCTCTCATCCAGTAAGCATTCTTCTGTGGTGTACAAGGTGCCTTCGCCATCGATGTGAATTGAGCCACCTTCAAGGATTATTGGCGCTCTGTAACGTGCATCAGCGGTAATTTCACACATTTTTTGAGCCACTTGATCATCGCGTTTCCATGGCCAATACAGACCATCCACAAACCCACCCCAAGCATTAAACTCCCAGTCGACACCGCGACGCTCACCGTTGTCATTTACGACATAGCTTGCGCCGATATCGCGCATCCAAGAGTCATCGGTCGACACTTCTAAAACGCGAATATCATCAGGTAAGCGAGATACCGCATTGTCATATTGCTCAGCGCTTACCAACATGGTGACAGGTGTGGTTTTGTTGATTTGCTTGGCTACGTCGGCAAACACTTTTTGCGCAGGCTTCGCACCGTTACGCCAGTTATCCGTGCGCTCTGGCCAAGCCATCCAAATTTCACTCTGAGGTTCGTGCTCACCAGGCATTCTGAACCCGTCTTGCTTTGGTGTGGTTTCTAATAGCTTTTTCATTGTCTATCTCCTGAACTAAGCCTCAGCTTTTTGTTCCATTTGTTGATTTTTGCGTTTCAAGGCACCGAGTAAGATCCACTCGCCAATTAAGATCGTGGTGATGACGCCGATTAATACCGGAGCGGTGTAGTTCCAATCGGCGACGGTTAGGTCAAGTGCTTCCGGGAAGATGAAGAGCACTACCGCTTGTAAAATCACGAAGAAGCACACAATGGACATCACAAACTGCAACCCCATGCCTCCAGGGACTTTAAATGGGCGTTCGCGCTCACCATCTACTAAGCGCAGCTTGAGATAAGCAGGGAACATGAACAGATAAGGCAATAAGAAAATGCAGCTTGAAAAGGCGAAGATGGACCAAAACAAGTCGTCATTACCTTGAGCGAATAGGGCGTATGACAAGATCACCACGGTAGAAACCGTGCCAGTGATATTGTTTGCACCTACTGGAGAGCCTTTGTCCGATACCTTTGCAACAGCGGCTGGTAGTTCGCCCTCTTGTGCTGCTTCTGCGGCGGCACGGCTCGCGCCCATTGTCCAACTCACCATGTTGCCGATGAGCGTTAATAGAGCGCAGACACCAAAGAAATACACCATGGCATTGCCAAGCGGACCATCACCAAACAGAGTTTTGAAGGTATCGATTAAGCCTGCAACCAAGCCGATGCTCTCAACAGGTAATGCCATCAGAATGCCAATGGTGCCGAAGATGTAGAGGAATGCAGTGATACCAATAGAAAGGAATACGGCTTTTGGCATATCGCGCACGTCTTTCATCTCTTTGGTCATGGTTGCAACCAATTCGAATCCCATTAGGTTGAATACAATGGCAGGAAGAAATGCCACTGCTGAATCAAGCGTAGGAACCATTGCTGCAAGCGTGAATTCATTCGCCACGCCGTGTTTCATCGCATAGATAAAGCCGCCTACGCCCAATGTGCCGATCACCAAGATTTTTAGAATTGCACCGATGTTGGTGACCCAAACCCCAATGTCTGCTGAGACGTTACAGATCCAAACGGTAAGCCATGTGAGCGCAATACAAATCGCAATTTGTCCCCACAATGAAAGGTCGGGCATAAACAGCTCGGCGAACATACCTGCGAACATGATGTATACCGCAGGCATCCAGAGACCGACGTTGATCCAATAGAACCAAGTGGTACGAACTGCCCATTTAAAATTGAACGCCTCCTTTACCCAATCATAAATACCGCCGTCACCAGGGTAGGTCGTGCTTAATTCCGAGGTGATGAATCCATAGGGAATGACAAAAAAGATCAGCATTACGACCCACCACCCGATTGAGCTGACCCCGATACTGGCGGATGCCGTGAGTGTGTCGACCACCAGTACTGCACATAACGTAAATAGTGCAATACTCATGACCCCCATTTTTCCTTGAGTTTCGTTGCTCATTGTTTCGCTCCTTAACTACCGAATATGGCAATTATTAAAAGTGAAATTTATGTAACGAACCTTGATGCGAATTTAATATCGGCTTTGGAGAGGTTAATTGCGCTGGAAATTAAAAGAAGTTAGGCATTTTTAGAGGAAAAAAACGTAATTATCGAAATACTTGTTCTTGATCAATTTATGAAATTCAGATTTTTCTTACTTAGCTAAGCACAAAAATATATACGAGATCACATATCGAGTTTCAGTGTACTAATAATAATGAGTTCGTGATATCAATAAGGTTTTTTAAGCCAAAATATGGACAGGAATCGAATTGTGATTTTTATCTCCAATCTTTTGCTGTGAATTCAATACAGTGAATTGAGTCTATTCTGACGTCACTTATTTGGAGATTTAGATATGTCAAAACCTATTATTGTTGTGGCTGTTGGGGGTAACGCTCTATTGCAACGTGGAGAGGTGATGAGTTGTGAAAACCAACAGAAAAGTATCGCGCAAACCGCGAGGTCACTGGCTGAATTGAGTAAAAACTACCGTTTAGTCATTGTGCATGGTAATGGTCCTCAAGTCGGTCTGCTTTCTTTGCAGAATAATGCTTACAAAGACTGTCCTCCTTATCCTTTCGATGTTCTTGGAGCAGAGACGCAAGGCATGATTGGGTATTTGATTCAGCAAGGACTTAATGCTGCGATTGAAGACCGCTATACCACGACGATACTGACGCGAATTGTCGTCGATGAAAACGACCCTGCCATTGCGGACCCTTCCAAGTTCATCGGTCCAGTTTATACCGAGGATCAAGCGAAACAACTTGCTGAGGCAAATCATTGGGTTGTGAAACCTGATGGTGCGCATTGGCGTCGTGTCGTCCCTTCTCCTAAGCCACAAGAGATCTTAGAAATCAAAGCAATCAAAGACTTACTTGAAAAAGAACACCTAGTCATTTGTGGCGGTGGCGGCGGTGCGCCAGTGATCGAAAAAGACGGGGCGTATGTCGGTTTTGAAGCGGTTATTGATAAGGACATGACAGCGGCATTAATTGCAGAACAAATTGGCGCGGAGCATTTACTGATTCTGACTGATGGCACTCACGTTTGTCTTAACTGGGGAACACCACAAGAGCAAAAGCTAGAGAATGTGACTATTGAGCAAATGAAGCAATATTCTTTCCCTGCAGGATCGATGGGACCGAAAGTTGATGCATGCTGCCAGTTTGTTGAAAAAACAGGACAAAGTGGTCATATCGGTGATTTATCTTTTGCGTTAGAAATCATTGAAGGGAAGTCTGGTACACATATACAACCATAATATGCAAATAAGTTAATTCACAAATCAATAAGGTCGCATGTCAAAGTTACGGTCGCTTTTGGCGGACATTGATAGTGTGACCTTATATATTAGGTGTTAATTAAAATTTGGAGGACAACATCACAATGCGAAAAGTTAGTACGGAAACAAAGTTGTTGAAAATTAACGAAGCAGTTGTCCGCTTGATGGAAAGGCGAGAAGCGACGGATATTTCCATGTACGACGTTGCTAAAGAGTGCGGAATGGCAACGTCAACGGTTTATCATCATTATCCGAATATAGAAAACTTATTTCATAGTTTATTGGAGAATGTTTTTGTCGATTTCGATTTATTATTAAAGCAATGTGTTGATGAAGAACAAGTTCTACATTGGACTGATATTAATCGAATGATAGAAACCGCTTATGTGAATTACTACAATAATAATCCAATTGCCAAAAAGTTGATATTAGGGCGCCACACGTTTGCTGAGTTAGGTCATGCAGATACAGAACACGATCTTGAGCTAGGACATCAAGTTGAGATGATTTATCGCCAGTTCTTCGACATTCCTCAGCTACCTCAACCGATTAATATTTTTGCTATATCTCTGCAAGTTGCCGATAAAATCTACTCTCTCTCTTACCGCAAATATGGCTATATCACCCCAGAACTGGCAAAAGAAGCCCTTCGCCTGTCTGAGTCTTATCTTCAGCTCTACATTCCCCCAATTTGTCAGAAAGTTGATTTTCATTCAGCGTAAGTTGGTTGGCTCTTGTGATTTAGCATATTTAGCAAGCTTCAGTCTGATTCGTCTTAGCTTGATACAAGCGATATATGGTCAGTAAATTGGTGATGATAAAAGTACTCTCGACCAATGAACCACCGATAGAGCCAAGCCAAATATTGTGGCTGACCCAGCAGAAGGAATTAAACAAAATTAAGCTGCGTAGAGTGATACCTTGTTTGGAAAAGAGTGCCCAAGTGGCGACGGATGATCCGATTACAGTGAGTAACTCAAAAAAGTGAGTGATGTTTGGAAGGGTCATCAGCCACATAAGTGCAATGAAGAACCACATCACTTTGCGTGATTGGGTTTTGATTGAGGCGAAACTGCGAATGCCATTAATGATCACGCCAATGGCGGCGACGGTTGCACCCATCAGGGTAAAGTGAATACCCATGATGAAACAAAACGCCATCATCTGATAGCGAAAGCGCATGTCGTCTTTCTGCCAGAATGCCATCACGCCAACCATAAACGCGATGCCACCAATGCCTTGTGCTAACCAGTTTTCCATTTGTTTCCCTAGAGTGTTGTTCTTTGAGCCATGCTTTGAACGAATCAGCCCTCCACAAAGGGAGGGCTGGGCACTTTATCTAAATCGCTAAGGGGTTACCCAAGAGCCTTGAGATTACTTACCAATCATTATTCATTCACAAGTGCTACTGCTTCGCGAGTTAGGCGAGCAAGTTCTTCCCAGTTGCCCGCTTCGATCAGTTTCTTGTCTACCATCCACGTACCACCACATGCCAATACGCGTGGGATAGCTAAGTAATCTTTGATGTTCGCAGGGTTAATGCCACCAGTAGGCATCAGTTCGATGTCGGTGTATGGCGCGAGCAGTGATTTCACCATATTGATGCCGCCAGACGCTTCGGCAGGGAAGAACTTTAAGGTGGTTAATCCCATTTCTAGAGCGGCTTCAACTGTGCTTGGGTTGTTCACACCCGGTACGATATCAATCCCGACTTCTTGGCATGCTTTAACGGTATTTGGGTTAAAGCCGGGCGATACGATGAAGGTTGCGCCTGCTTCTTTTGCAGCAATTGCTTGCTCGCGGTTCAGTACCGTACCGGCGCCAATCAGCATGCCTGGCTGGGTTTCACGTAGTAGGCGAATCGCTTCTGCAGCCGCTGCTGAACGGAAGGTGATTTCAGCCGCTGGTAGTCCGTTTTCTGCCAGTACTTTACCCAATGGGATAATGTCTTCTGCTTTATCAATGGCGATAACAGGGATGACTTTCAGAGCTTTCAATTGTTCTTTAATGCTAGACATGAGTGTTCCTTAAACGACGCCAAGCGCCGGTTGTGTGAATGCTTTGGGAATGATGGCACCGCGATGTTGAATCACAGCACCTGCCAGAGCGTTGCCTCTTTGACATGAGGTCGCGAGATCGGCGCCAGCAAGGTATGCCGATAAAAAGCCACCATTGAATGAGTCGCCCGCCGATGTGGTGTCCACCACTCGAGCGACAGGTTGGGTAGGCACGGCTTGTGGAGCCAGAGCCGCGCTCGACCCCTGATTTGTTGAGTCTTGAACTAAGCAGCCATCTGCGCCGAGCTTGACGATGCATTTGCTCACGCCAAGAGAGGTAAGGCGTTCAATGGTTTGCTCTGGTGTTTCGTCACCCCAGATTAATTGCTCATCATCAAAAGTCACCAAGGCAACGTCCGTCAGTTGATACATGGCTTGGTAAACGTTTTTAACGGTTTGATTATTGTCTTGAGGCCATAGTGCTGGGCGGAAGTTACTATCAAAAGCGATTTCAACACCTTGGGCTTTAAGTTCGACCAATAAGTTGAGCAGTGAAATTCGGTCTTCTTCTGGCAAGATGGCTAAAGAGATACCGCTGAGAAACACCGCATCCACTTGAGTTAATGCTTGCTTAACTAGGCCAAAGTTAGGATGTTGAAGTAAGTAACGTGCTGCTGATTGATTGCGCCAATATAGAAACGTACGCTCGCCTTGGTCATCAAGTTGAATCAAATATAAACCCGGCGTGCGAGTCTCATCGCGCAGCACTAAATCTGTTGAGACGCCTTCGTCTTCCCAGTGAGTCAGCATACCCGTGCTGATTGGGTCATTGCCAAGCGCCGTAACGTAAGAGACTTTAACTTCATCAGGTTTGCTATTGGCTTCGCAGCCGCGGCTCAAATAAACCGCAGCATTGAGCGTATCCCCACCAAATGTTTGATGCATTGAGCCGAACGGTTTGCCATTCAGCTCAATCATACATTCACCAATAATGGCGATGTGCTTCATTGGTTACGCCCTCTCTTCAAAGTAGCGTTTTGCGTTACCAAAACAGATGTCTTCAACCATAGGACCAAGCAACGATAGGTCATTTGGAACTTCGCCGTTCTCTGCCCAACGACCGACCATGTCACACAAGATGCGGCGGAAGTATTCGTGACGAGTGTAAGACAAGAAGCTGCGCGAGTCGGTTAGCATACCGACGAATTGGCTGAGTAAACCAAGTTGAGAAAGCTGTTCCATTTGGCGTTGCATGCCGTCTTTCTGGTCGTTGAACCACCAACCTGACCCAAACTGCACTTTGCCCGCGATGCCGCCACCTTGGAAGTTACCAATCATGGTCGCCATCATTTCGTTGTCACGAGGGTTCAAACAGTAAAGAATGGTGCGAGGCAGCTCGTTGGTTTGGTCCATTTCATCCAGTAGATGTGCCAGTTCAAAGGCAAATGGGCGATCGCCAATCGAGTCAAAGCCAGCGTCAGCACCTAGTAGTTGGAACATGCGTGTGCTGTTGTTGCGTTGTGCGCCAATATGAAGCTGCATTACCCAGCCCAACTGCGCGTAGCGTTTGCCGAGCCAAACTTGAACCGCGGTAGAGAATTGCGCGCATTCAAGATCTGACAATACTTCGCCACTCAAACGACGAGCCAGCAACGCATCTAAATCAGCTTCGCTTGGAATTGGCGCGTAACGGACGATCTCAATGCCGTGGTCTGCCGCACGACAGCCATGTGCATCGAAGTGTGCCAAACGTTTATCAAGCGCACTCAATAAATCATCAAAGCGGCGGATTTCAATGTCTGCTACTTCGCCCAGTTTGTGCATGTAATCCGCAAACATGTCCAATTCAATCTTGAACGCTTTATCCGGACGCCAACTCGGCAACACTTTGACGTTAAAGGTGTCGTCTTCTGCGATCGCTTTGTGGTGTTCTAGTGAATCGATAGGATCATCGGTCGTGCCCGCCATTACGACGTTCATTTGCTGCATGATGCCGCGAGCCGTAAATTCAGGTGTCGCAAGCAGCTCATTACATTGATGCCAAATTTGATCAGCGGTGTCTGGGCTAAACAGCGTATTGGTAATGCCGAATGGGCGACGCAGCTCTAGGTGCGTCCAGTGGTAAAGCGGGTTGCCCAAGGTTTGAGGAACCGTCTTCGCCCACGCCATGTATTTGTCGTAGTCGCTCGCATCACCTGTAATCAAGCGCTCTTCAATGCCTGCCGAGCGCATGCCACGCCATTTGTAGTGATCGCCTTCAAGCCAGATTTGACCCAAGTTATCGAACTGACGATTTTTCGCCACTTCTGCTGGATTTAGGTGGCAGTGGTAATCATAAATTGGCTGGTGGAACGCATGCTCATGGTACAAGCGACGTGCAGTTTCGTTTGAGAGTAAAAAGTCTTCACACAAGAAATTCTTCATCGTTAACTCCTATTACAACGCAGCGACAGTGGCACGAGCACCGTTATCAATCAGCGATTGGTAAGCACTGCTCACCGCATCAATCACTTGTGGGTTTTGACCAAGCTCTGCAGGGAAGATGGCTTCAACCGCGAGTAATGCTGGCACGACAGAAACGTTCAAGCCGTGTTGGTCGCAAATCTGACGTAGTGTCTCTGCCATTGGATCGCGAACATCAATGTCGTTGCCTTGCTCATCCAGGCCGGATACATAGCGCATCCAACCTGCAATTGCCGTTGCCAACCATGAGAAGTTAGAACCTTGAGCAAGATGGAATCGTAAGCTGCCGCCCATGCGTTGTGGGATCTTCTGGCTGCCATCCATCGCGATTTGCCATGTTTTGTGTTTCAAGCTTGGGTTAGTGAAGCGCTCGATAAGCAGCTTAGCGTAGCCTTCTAAATCGGTGCCTTCTGGCATGGTCAGCGAAGGGGCTTGCGCTTGCATCATCATATCGAATGCCGCTTTGCGGTAGCCTTCATCTGTCATGGTGTCAGAGATGTGCGCGTAACCGCCAAGGTAACCTAGGTAGGCTAGGAACGAGTGGCTACCATTTAGCATGCGCAGCTTCATTTCTTCGTAAGGCACAACGTCGGCAACAAATTCTGCGCCAGCCACGTTCCAATCCGGGCGACCTGCCACGAAGTTATCCTCGATAACCCATTGGCGGAAAGGTTCACAAGCGATGCCACACGGGTCTTCACAGCCAAGTAGCTCAGCGATTTCAGTCAGTGTCTCTTCGGTTGCTGCTGGCACAATGCGGTCAACCATGGTGCAAGGGAAGGTAACGTTGGTTTCAATCCAGTCACACAATTCTGGGTCGAGCAGTTGAGCGAACTCAAGTACCGCTGCTTTTGCTACGTGACCGTTCTCTTGCACGTTATCGCAAGACATCACGGTAAATGGCGTCAGACCGCGTTCACGGCGCATCTTCAGTGCTTGCACGATGTAACCCAATGCTGATTTAGGCTCCGTTGGGTTGGCAAGGTCAGCAATGACTAGCGGATTGTTTTTATCAAGCGTGCCCGTCGCTGGGTCAGCGCAGTAGCCTTTCTCGGTAATCGTCATTGAAACGATCGCCACTTGTGGCTCTGTCATTTTTTCTAACACCGCTTGAATGCTGTCGAAGCTTGGGTGGAGTGATTCGGTCACTGAGCCAATCACTTTTACCTCTGTCGATCCTGCGCCTTTTTCTGCCACTGTATAGAGGTGGTCTTGTGCGCGCAGCGATTGAATTAACTCTTCACCACCAAATAGGTTGATTTCGCAAATGCCCCAATCCGAGCCTGTTTTGCTTAGCATTTCATTGGTGAATAGAGCTTGGTGCGCTCGGTGGAATGCACCAAAACCAAGGTGAACAATACGGCTTTTAAGCGTTGAGCGGTCGTAGTCCGGAAGCAGAACGTGGTCATTCAGAGTGGAATTCGAAATAGTCTTCATTTTGGTATCCCTTTTCCCGCAGGCGAACCTGCGGGATGGTTTATTTTAATCATTCGAATCTAGAGATCGTAACTCTAGAGCTTGTCACTAAGCGCTTAGTAGCCAAGAACAAGGTTAGGCAAGAACAGGCTTAGTTCAGGAATAAAGGTCACTGCCATTAGTGCCGCAATCAGTGCAACGTAGAATGGAAGTAGAGGCTTAATCACTTTGTCGATGGCAACGTTCGCCACAGAACAACCGATGAACAACGCGCTACCTACTGGTGGGGTACAGATACCGATAGCCAAGTTGAACGTCATCATGATGCCGAAGTGCACTGGGTCGATGCCCATATCCAGCGCGATTGGTAGGAAAATTGGCGTAAAGATCAGTACCGCTGGTGTCATATCCATGAAGATACCAACAATCAGCAGAATGATGTTGATAATCAGAAGAATCATCAGTGGGTTATCTGAAATAGCCAGTAGAGCGTCCGCGATCATGTAAGGAATATCAGCGTTTGCCATTGCCCAAGACATACCCATAGATGCGCCAACCAACAGCAATACGATAGAGGTGGTGACTGCAGATTCTAGGATGATCTTAGGAAGGTCTCGCCATTTCACTTCACGGTAAATCAGTACTGCAAGAGCGAAGGTGTACACCACCGCGATAGCTGAGGCTTCTGTTGCGGTGAAGATACCGCCGATAATGCCACCCATGATGATCACAATCAGTGCCAGAGATGGCGCTGCTTTTAAGAACGTATCCCAAACCATTGCAAGAGAAGGGCGTGCTGCGATTGGGTAACCACGACGTTTCGCAATAATGCCTGCCACTACCATGATGCTCAGACCCATCAAGATGCCAGGAATGTAACCCGCTAGGAACAATGCTGCGATAGACGTACCACCAGACACTAATGAGAACACGATCAGTGTGTTACTTGGTGGGATCAACAAACCAGAAGGACAAGACGTAATGTTTACTGCGGCAGAGAAGTTTTCATCGTAACCGTCTTTCTTTTGCAGTGGAGACATAGTACCGCCAACCGCTGCAGCAGACGCAACCGCTGAGCCAGAAATAGAGCCAAACATCATGTTCGCCATCACGTTTACGTGTGCTAGAGAACCAGGAAGACGGCCACCTAAAACTTTAGCAAAGTTAATCAGGCGAAGTGCGATACCGCCTTGGTTCATGATGTTGCCCGCCAAGATAAAGAACGGGATTGCCAATAGGGCGAAGTTATCGAGACCTGCCGCCATACGCTGCGCCACAACGGCGATAGCAGGCTCTAACGGTAAGCTCATTAAAATGGTCGCTAACGACGACAAGCCGATAGCAAAAGAGACCGGTACACCAATCGCAAGCAGGACTGCGAAGCTACCGAATAGGGTAAGAATTAATTGCCATTCCATTGTGGAACCCTCTATTGATCAAGTTGGGTGTCGGTGAGTAGGGCTTCACCAGACGTCAATTGTTTGATGCGGTCAAAAGCAAATACCGCCGAGTAGAAGATCATCAGTGCGCCACTAATTGGAAGGCAGAAGTAGATGTAGCCCATTTCCAAGCCTAGTGCTGGCGTTAACTGACCCGTAGCCAGTGTTTTCATCGCCAGTTGAGTACCGCCGTGAACCAATACCACGTAAGAGAACAGGGCAATGGCAATTTGGATGACGATTTCATTGATGAGTTTGCGTTTGCCTTGCAGCTTCATTGTCAGCAAGTCGATAGCAAGGTGACGTTTCAGACCAGTGGTGTATGCGGCACCAATAAGGGCTACCCACATAAAGAGATAGCGAGCAAGTTCATCGGTCACGGTACTTGGTCTACCAATAACGTAACGAGATAGCACTTGCCAGACCACGCAAAAAACGAGGAAGGTCGACAGAGAGATGGTAAAGGCGGCCAACCCTCTATTTATGTATTTGACCAATTTATTCATTTTAGTTTCCTTTCAGTAAATACGCGTATCTCATAACAATTGGTTTACCAATGTAAGAATGTGTTTCTGTGTAGGGCAGTAACATACGCTAATCTTTCTGGTCGGATTATAAGTTAGCCGATTTGGTTGTCACGTGAGCAGGTTCACAAATGGATTGGTTGACCAATTTAAGGGTTCTTATTGTGATTTTGGTCAATCAATTTGCTTTTTTGTTTTGACGATAGGTTTTTCGATCGCCAATAATGACCTCGAAACAAGAAATACCGTGAAAAATTAAAACTACCCTACATATTGGACAACCAATCCAAGGAGAATAGAACAATGATGACGCGTAAGACTCTTTTAAGCGCTGTAGTAGGTGCTGCAATGACCTTCGGCGCCACTGCTTCTGCTTATGCTGCGACCACTTTGAAGCTAAGTCACAACCACCCTCGTGACCATGCAGTACATAAAGCAATGGACTTTATGGCAAAAGAAGTTCGTGAAATGACAGACGGTGAAGTACGTATCCGTATCTACCCTGATGCGCAGCTAGGCACTCAGCGTGAATCGATGGAGCTAATGCAAAACGGTGCTCTGGATATGGTGAAGAGTAACGCGGCAGAATTGGAAGCTTTCTCCCCAGCTTATGCGGCATTCAACATGCCTTACTTGTTCCGCGATAAAGACCACTACTACAAAGTGACCGACGGTGAAGTAGGTCGTGAAATCCTGAATTCTTCAGCAGACAGCGGCTTTATTGGTGTGACTTACTACGATGCTGGTGCTCGTAGCTTTTACACCAACAAGCCAATCAATACGCCTGAAGATCTAAAAGGTCTGAAAGTGCGTGTACAGCCGAGCCCATCTGCGATTGCGATGGTAAAAGCGTTAGGTGGTAACCCAACACCATTGGCATACGGTGAGCTATACACAGCATTACAACAAGGCGTGGTGGATGCTGCGGAAAACAACATCCCATCATTTAGCTTGAGCCGTCACAGTGAGGTATCGAAATACTTCAGCCTAGACGAGCACACAATGGTGCCAGACGTATTGGTTATTTCGACTAAAACGTACGACAAGCTAACACCTGAGCAGCAAAAAGCACTGATGAAAGCAGCAGCAGACTCTTCTGAATACATGAAGAAATTGTGGGCTGAGTCAGAAGCAAAAGAGCGTACAAAAGCTGAAAAGATGGGCGTAACTTTTGTTGAACCAAATAAAGCAGCATTCGTTGAAGCGGTTCAACCAATGTACGCGGACTTAGAAAAGACAAATCCTGAATTAAATGAACTGGTTGAGAAGATCAAAGCAGTTAAGTAATTCACAAAGTAATTAGTAATAAACAATCGAAAACAAGGTGTTACCACATTCTGGTACATAGAGGTTGACCAATTGTTATTGGTCGTTATGATGGCGTGAGAAGTTAGATGGAATATAGTGATAATATCATCATGATGCCTTTTGAACCGAAAAGACCGTATCAAGAGATCGGTTTAGTCCTTAGACAAGAACTTATCAATGGCCGTTACGTGGTCGGAGATAGGCTGCCGCCTGAGCGCGATATCGCAGAACGTCTCGACGTTAGCCGCACAGTAGTGCGTGAAGCGATCATCATGCTGGAGCTGGAAAACCTTGTCGAAGTGAAGAAAGGTTCTGGGGTGTATGTTATCAATATTCCATCTCAACCGAACTCCCGTGAGAACGTGATCAGCGATGATGCCGGTCCGTTTGAAATGCTCCAAGCTCGCCAGTTACTTGAAAGTAACATTGCGGAATTTGCAGCGATGCAAGTAACGCCAGGCGACATCGTGAAAATGCGTGCAGCCCTTGAGTTAGAACGAGAAGAACTCGCCAGCGGTACCGCAGATTGTAACGGTGATGAGAAGTTTCATATGTGCATTGCAGAGGCAACTCAAAACTCTGTGCTGGTGGACATGCTGAAGCAATCTTGGGAGCGACGTGAGAGCAGCCCAATGTGGAATAAACTTCATTCTCACATTGCTGGTCAAGACTACCGTGAAGAGTGGTTAGACGATCACGCCAAAATCCTTGCCGCATTGCAGCGTAAAGATCCAATCGCTGCAAAAAATGCCATGTGGCAACACCTTGAAAACGTTAAACAGCGCCTTTTGGAGCTGTCTGACATCGATGACCCGAATTTTGATGGTTACTTATTCAGTTCCAACCCTGTTGTTCTGCAGGGCGCTGAAAACGGTTAACCACATTGCCGGCTTCGGTCGGCTCTAGTCAGCGCAGCTGCATTATCGTGGCTGCATATTAAGAAGTCGTTGTGCACTTAGCTTGATAAATTCGAGCGGGCTGAGTGCGTCTTAAAAAAGGTGAGTGTCATGGAACAAACTTGGCGTTGGTACGGTCCGAATGACCCTGTGTCGCTAGACGATATTCGTCAAGCAGGCGCAACAGGCATTGTGAATGCCTTGCATCACATTCCAAATGGTGAAGTGTGGTCGAAAGAAGAGATTTTAAAGCGTAAAGCCATCATCGAAGAGAAAGACTTAACGTGGTCGGTGGTTGAAAGTGTTCCTGTTCACGAAGAAATCAAAACTCAGACGGGCAACTTCCAACAATGGATCGACAACTACAAACAAACGCTACGTAATCTTGCTGAGTGCGGCGTAGATACGGTCTGCTACAATTTTATGCCAGTGCTAGACTGGACACGTACTGACCTTGAGTTTGAAATGCCGGATGGTTCTCGAGCGCTACGCTTTGACCAAATCGCATTTGCGGCATTTGAGTTGCACATTCTTAAACGCCCGGGCGCAGAAGCGGATTACACCGAAGCTGAGCAAGCCCAAGCGCTTGAGTACTTCAACAACATGACGGCAGAGCAAATCCAACAACTGACAAGCAACATCATTGCTGGTTTGCCGGGCGCAGAAGAAGGTTACACGCTAGAAGAGTTCCAAGCACAATTGGATCGCTACGCTGGTATCAGTAAAGACAAACTGCGTGAGCACATGGCGTACTTCTTAGCGGAGTTAATGCCAGTGTGTGAAGCGCATGGCTTAAAATTGGCGGTACACCCAGATGATCCACCGCGTCCAATTCTTGGTTTGCCGCGCATCGTTTCGACCATCGAAGACATCGACTGGTTAACCGAAAAAGTACCAAGCAAGATGAACGGTTTAACCATGTGTACCGGTTCTTACGGTGTGCGTGGTGACAACGACCTAGTTAAGATGATCAAAAAGCATGGCGACCGCGTTTACTTCACTCACTTGCGTTCAACCAAGCGTGAAGAAAGCAACCCGATGACGTTCCACGAAGCAGCTCACCTAGATGGTGATGTGGATATGTACAACGTAGTGATGGCGATTCTGGATGAAGAACAACGCCGCGCAGAAGTGGGCGATCACCGTTTGATCCCAATGCGTCCTGACCATGGTCACCAAATGCTGGATGATTTGAAGAAGAAGACCAACCCAGGCTACTCAGCCATCGGTCGCTTGAAAGGCCTTGCCGAAGTGCGTGGTCTAGAAATGGCACTAAAACGCGCTTTCTACACCAAGTAAGTAAAAACCAGCAAAACCATCTAACAAAACGCAGAGTCTAGGCTCTAATGCCGATCAGTTA
>NZ_JPRD01000020.1 GCF_000817815.1 Vibrio owensii CAIM 1854 = LMG 25443 | reverse complement strand
TATTGTTAAAGAGCTTGCTTCGTAAGCTTTGCTACCGAAGCGGAGGCGTATTTTAAGGAATTAATTTTTAGTGTCAAACACTTTTTTAGAAAAAAACCTAAAAAAAAGCGTCGAGTGGTGAAATCTCACTCAAACGCTTATTTTTAGCACTTAGTTGTTAATTTAACGTAGCAAATAGGCAATCAATATGTGTCAATCCAAGACTCTTCAAAGCTTGTGATATCAAGCTCCAATGACTTCGCTGCTTCTATTTGCTCAATTGCCTCTAATTCTTTATTTACACTGCTCATCGTCAATGTGTTGTTGTCTAACTCAAACACCTGGCTTTGAGTCGTATAGTAGAACTTAAGGATCGTCAGCGCTTTTACATCGTGCTTAGCAGAAGCGGCTTTAATGCTTTTCAGTTTGCGAAAGATCTTGTTGTGCAGCTGCTTGAGTTTCCAGACATACAACACTTCTTCCATATAAGGGCGTGTTTTGAATTGGTTCAGCAAAGACAGTGAAGTAGCTAAGGCAAGCACAACACCAATTAAGTTCCAGTGAAAGTTCCCCGTCGACTGTTCAGGTACTACATCTGTATTACCGAACAAAACGATCAATAGCGTACTAAAAGCAAGAGAAGAGATAGCAAGCAAGGCAACAAAGCCACCAATCACTAGGTTGACCTTCTTTCTATAGACTTGTTTGTTTATTTTTTTGATTTCCATATACCGCTCCTAACAGGTTGCCTCTATTCTAACCAGCACACTCCGCACGACAATCGAAGCTTTGTAAGTAAGTTCACATTTGCTATTAAACTCGCATCCCTTCCCTGCTTGGGTATATACTTCCGCGCATTCACTCTTCCTATATAGAGGCTAAATTCATGCGCTCTTTTGTTTTACGAGCTCGCGCGGCGCCAACCACCAGCAAAGCACTGTTAGAAGGTGTTGGTAATGAAGCGCATACAGAGATTCTTGCTCATACCATGATGAACACTATGTTCGTTGCTCAATCACACCGTGAAGATGTGGTTGTTCACTTGGTTTTAGAAAGCACAAAAGACTTCTCACGCACCATTACTATTCGCTCCAATGACATCACTAACATTGGCGGCTTCCATGAGTCAACCTTGATTGCAGCAGTGGCTCGCGCTTTGGATGCATCGGTTGGTATGGGCAAAGAGCAACTTCGTGAAGTCGAACCTGGTATCACCGTTCGTACTGTCAGCTTTGAACGTCTAGTGCAAGAACTGGCAGAAGATCACCAACTATATATGTTGGATAAAAAAGGCGAATTTGTTCGTGATGCAGAAATCGGTGGAAACCCATGTTTCTTGCTAACCGACCATATTCCGATGCCGAAGAAGTCTTTTAACAGCTTAAAGCGCCTTGGCACAGAGAAGATCAGCTTAGGTCCTAAGATGCTGTTCGCTTCTCAGTGTGTGGTATTGATCCACAATGAGTTAGACATTCGCGAATTTTAATTCTCACGAGTTAAAAGAAAGAGGACTCCATTGAGTCCTCTTTTTGTTTCTATAGGAATGCCGGAGTTATTTACCGCCAATGCTCAAACGAGCAAAACGAACGTCTGGCGAGAAGAAAGTGCGGCTATCGTTAATTAACTGAGCATCACCCACAGCCTCAACTTCTTGCAGCATCTTGTAGAAGTTACCCGCTACAGTGATACCACGCACTGGTTGAATGCGCTCACCATCACGGCACAAGAAGCCACTCGCACCAAACGAGAAATCACCACTCACCGCATCCGCGCCAGAGTGAACACCCTGCAGTTCGACTAACTCTAGGTACTCACCCGCTTTTACTTCTGACGCACTACTGTTGCCTGTCGCAATCACTTTGTGATTCGCTGATACTTCTAGGCTCGATTTTGCACCGCGAGCGGCACTTGCTGTCGAGACTGCACCCAAGTAACTTGCGGTCTGGCTGTTGTGTAGCAAGGTTTTCAACTCACCATTAGCAATCATCACATTGTCTTGAGTAGCAAAGCCTTCACTATCAAAACTTGCGATTGCCATACCATTTGGCATGTAAGCCGTATCACTAAAGGTAATTAAATCACTCGCAACACGTTGACCAAGCTTATCACCCAGTGGCGTAATGCCTTTCATCGCGCTTACGCCAGAGAAAGCACTGCCGAAAGCACCGAATAAACTTGCTAGCGCATTGATATGGAAGATAGCAGGGTAGTTACCCGTCGCAACCGGTGCACCTTCAAGAAGATCTCGAGCAAGGTTGTAACCGCCTTCTATACAGTAAGCTGGATTCAACTCATCAAAACGGCGACCAAGTGACATTCTCCCCGCCATTGACTGTTTGCCGTCTTTTTCAAACAAGGTATACGCGTAACAAGTGAACGAGCGCTCGAAGTGTTGACACAATGTGCCTTGAGTATTGGCAATGATTAGTTGTGTTTCGCCATCGCTGTAACCATTGTAAGGTGCGCTAGAGGCGTGAGGCAGAGCTACTACGCCTTGTTCAAGTGCGAGAGACAGTTCAATTTTTTCATCAACAGAAGTCGTATCTTCTTGTGAAATCTCAGCAACATCAGTCGCAATTTGGCTGTTCACGCAACTAATTGTCTGATGTTCATCTTGCTTGGAAAAGCGAGCGCTTTGCAGTGCGTTGGTCAGCATCAAATCTAAGCTTGGTTGCTCTAACGACTCAGAATAGCTTGTTGCAACACGCGCATCTTTCACAACACGAACACCCAGAACTTGGCTTGAGCTTACTTTGTACTCATCCAGCTTTCCTTGGTTCGCTTTCAAAGAAAAGCTGCTGTTGCGGTTTACAATGACGTCCGCTTCTGCACCTTGGCGTTTTGCTTCTGATAGGACGTAATCAACCGCATTAAGAAGTTGTTGTTCTTGGCTCATTAGTTACCGCCTCCTACCAGAATGTTATCTACTTTCAGCGTTGGCTGACCGACTGTTGTTGGCACTGAACCACTCACGGAACCACACATGCCCGGCGCAAGCGCCATGTCTTTGCCGACCATGCTGATTTCTTTCAGCACTTTTGGACCCGTGCTGATCAGCGTTGCAGTTTTCAGAGGTTTGGTGATTTTGCCATTTTCAATGAGGTAAGCTTCACGAACGGCAAAGTTGAACTCCCCCGTACCCGGTTGAACCGAGCCGCCGCCCATCTTCTTCGCATAGATACCACGCTCGATGCCTGCCAGCATGTCATCAAGTGAATGCTCGCCTTCTTCGATAAAGGTGTTACGCATACGCGAGGTTGGTGCGAACTTGTAGTTTTGACGACGACCTGACCCCGTAGGCTCATAACCTGTCTTCATACCACCCATTTGATCGACCATAAAGCTGGTTAGCTTACCGTCTTTGATCAATTGGGTGCGCTGAGTCTTCATGCCTTCATCATCAACATGAATCGAGCCCCATTCGTTGGTCATGGTGCCATCATCGACTGCATTCACTGCGGTGTGAGCAACCATTTCGCCCATCTTGTCGTGGAAGACTGATGCTTTCTTCGCAACTGAAGTGGTTTCTAGTAAGTGACCACATGCTTCATGGAAGATAACACCACCAAAGCCGTTACCAATCACCACCGGCATTTCACCCGATGGACAAGCATCGGCGCCAAGTTTAACCAACGCTTGCTGCGCGATAGTTTGACCTAGCTCTTTGGCATCAAGCTGCTCACTAAACTCCCAACCAGCAAGAGCGCCAGGACCTTCCATACCAGAAGACTGCTCATTACCTTTTTGAGCCACGGTATTACCAGCAACTCGTATGTAGTGACGAGTATCGTCAACGTGTAGACCTTCTGAGTTGAAGATAGACACTTGTTGTTCGCGCTGAAGCACACTGCCGATGAACTGGCTGATATGTTCACTCTCTGCGCGTGCGGCTTGGTCAACTTGCAATAAGAAAGCAATTTTAGAATCTAGGTTAGCGTCTTTGCCAAGTGGCATACGACAACCATGTTGAATTGGGTAGCGGTTCAGATTGAGAGAACCTGCTGACACGATTTGCTCACGCTTGTCTTTTGCTGCAAGCAGTGAGGTTACGCGTTTAAGCTCGGCTTCATCGGTGCTGTTGGTGTAACCGTAAAGCACTTTATGACCGAAGAAGAGACGAATACCGATACCAAAATCGATACCCGAGTTCACCTTGTCCACCTCACCAGATGCGATCTGGACAGTGTTGGTTTGATGGTGTTCAACGAATAGCTCAGCGAAATCAGCCCCTAAAAAGAGGGCATGATCGATCACCGCTTTCGCTGTTACAGAATTAAGCATGAAATCTCCTTGCTCGTTGATCGTCCTAGCCTTCCCCACCTTTGAGTTAGACTTTGTGTATAACAGTCACAACCTAAATTGGATGACTCAAAAGCATATTGGCAACGCGTTAAATATTAACACTTTTTTAACCTTGTTTTATGCTAATCCTTGCTAAATCAAAGAACGAATCGTTACGTATTATGTCGACATCTCACTATTAGATAGTGTCTTGAACTGCCAGTTTCAATGCAGCACGTTATTTACACTAAATTCTGCCACCACATTGCTGTTGGATTCACAAAATAATAAGGGTTCCAGCTAGGCAACAAGCGAAAGAGTCCCATGAGCATAGTTAGCCTATGTGATTGGGCGAGTGAGCGCAGTTAACAACGCTGGGGCTCTAATTACGAAGAGAATCCAGTTCTCATATTTAAATGATGACTCTCTCTAGCCATAAAAAAACACGTGCACCGTAACTGAGTGAACTGCTATTATCTTGACGAAATAGTCGGGGGGCCCATGCAGTGAATGCATCGGCTGAGATCGAAATTCGAGACCCGTTGAACCTGATTCAGTTAGCACTGACGTAGGGAACTATCATCACTTTGCCACTAGCTTGCCTTGAGTCTCTACCAGTGCAGCTAGCCCAATGGATCCGATCACCGATCTTCCCTTGCTTGGCCAAGTCAGTTCCTGTACGTCTTGTAATAGGAGCGACCATGGCGCAGCAGTCAAGCCAAGAAAAACCATCAACACAGCCACAAGCAGCAACTTCAACAGACACACCGATTGTGTTAACGATTGCAGGTTCTGATAGCGGTGGCGGCGCAGGCATTCAAGCCGACATAAAAGCGATGTCCGCAACCGGCAGTTTTGCTTGCTCGGTAATCACGGCGATTACTTCGCAAAATACCCAAGGCGTTTCTGCGATTTTCCCAATCCCTCTCGACCATGTAGAGAGCCAACTTGATGCGGTATTTACCGACCTCAACATCGTTGCAGTTAAAGTGGGCATGCTGGCCGATTCCAATATCATCAAAGTCGTTGCAGACAAAATTAAACAATACCAGCCAAAATACCTCGTGATTGACCCTGTTATGGTGGCCACCAGCGGCGATCTATTACTGGAACAGTCGGCAATCAGCACTTTAAAAGAAGAATTGATTCCGCTCGCAGACATCATTACCCCTAACCTACCTGAAGGTGCTGCATTGACAGGTAAACCAGTTCCTCAATCAGAATCTGAAATGAACGATATGATTGCTGACTTGCGCGCATTAGGGGCAAAAGCGGTGCTGTTAAAAGGCGGCCACTTGGAAAAAGATGAAAACAGCAACGATCTGCTGATCATGCAAGACAGCGCCGAGTTAATCAGCGCTAAACGCTTTCCAACCAAAAACACCCATGGCACAGGCTGCACGCTGTCTTCTGCTATCGCGTCTTACCTTGGCCAAGGCAACAATCTGCACAAAGCGGTGCACCTTGGTAAGCAGTACATCAGCCAAGCTATCGCGCACGCTGACGAATTGGATGTCGGTAAAGGTCATGGTCCTGTGAACCATTTTTTTGCAGGTCACACGCATGTGCGCTAATGCACTCGGCATTCAGCTTAACGAAGCAAGTCTGCAATACAAAGACAGCCAAACACCAACATTAGCAGGGTTGAGTATGACTATCCCTGCTAATCAATGGACTGTGTTACTTGGTCGCAGTGGTTGCGGAAAAACGACGATCCTTCGTTATCTAGCTGGGTTGTTAGACGACAAAGTCGAATGGCATGGTGAATTAACCACAACGGATGGCATCGCCCTAAACGAACGTACTGCCTACATGGCGCAGCAAGACTTGTTGCTGCCGTGGTTAAATGTGTTAGACAACATCTGCCTAAGTTCTCGATTTTCTCAAGATCAAGCACCAGAACAAAATAAACAACGTGCACTGACTTTACTCAGCCAAGTGGGACTCGCCGATTACGCGGATGCTAAGCCAGCTCAGCTCTCTGGCGGCATGAGACAACGTGTTGCCCTTGCTCGCACTCTGATGCAAGACAAGCCTCTGGTTCTGATGGATGAGCCTTTCTCTGCGTTGGACGCGGTTACTCGCCATAAGTTGCAAACCTTGTCTGCCGAATTATTGAAAGATAAGACGGTTGTTCTTATTACCCACGACCCACAAGAAGCGGTGCGATTAGCTCACCAACTCTATGTATTGCAAGGCACGCCTGCACAAGCTCAGCACTTGGTTGTTCCGGATTCCAAGCCACCACGAGTTCTCGATGGAGAGTGCGCCGCGCTTCAACAAGCGATTTTGGATCAATTGGAGAAAGACTATGAGTGATATGACTCAGTACAACTCCGTTTCGGCACGTATTAATAAAAAAGAACGCGTGACCCATCCGGCTCTGCGCTTGGTCATAAGCACTGCGGTGATCTTGGGATTGTGGCAGTTGGTCGTGGTGATATTCGATATGCCAAGCTTCATCTTACCTTCACCTATTGAAGTGCTGGATAGATTGGTGGCTCGTTACGATGTCTTGCTCAAACATACTTGGGTTACCGCGCAAGAGATCTTACTTGGCTTGGCGCTTGGATTGTCGATGGGTTTGCTGTTCGCATTGCAAATGCTGATGTTTGAGCCGCTGAAGCGTTGGTTACTGCCCGTTCTGATTGCTAGCCAAGCGATCCCTGTGTTCGCCATCGCGCCAGTGCTCATGCTTTGGCTTGGTTACGGCATTGCGTCGAAAGTTGTTATGGCGGCGATCATCATCTTTTTCCCCGTCACGATATGTTGCTACGACGGCTTACGCAATACACCAACAGGTTACCTCGATCTTGCCAAGACCATGGGCGCGTCTAAATGGCAGCTACTTCGTCATATTCAATTGCCAGCCGCACTACCAACTTTAGCCTCAGGTATTCGTGTTGCCGTCGTTATTGCGCCAATTGGAGCAGTGGTCGGTGAGTGGGTAGGTTCAAGTGAAGGCTTGGGTTATCTGATGCTCCAAGCTAACGCTCGCATGATCATTGATGAGATGTTTGCGGCGCTGTTTATCCTCGCCGTGCTGTCTATCGCACTCTACTTCATCACCGATAAATTATTGAAAAAAGCCATCCCTTGGGAAAGCAAGTAATTGCCGAAAATAACCAAAGGAAATTGGGAAAGAAAAGGAAGAACCCCTTGAATAAAAACAAACTTATGAGCGCTGCTGCTCTACTCGCTTCAGTGGTATCAACCAACGTCCTTGCCGCTGAAAAAGAGATGACACTGATGTTGGATTGGTTCGTCAATCCAAATCATGGTCCTATCGTGATTGCCAAAGAGCGCGGTTACTTCAAAGAGCAAGGTTTGAAGGTCAACATTCAAGAGCCGGCAGATCCAAGTACACCACCTAAGTTGGTCGCAGCTGGCAAGGTCGACATGGCGATTTCTTACCAACCAAGCCTGACCATCGATGTCGCGGCTGGTTTGCCACTAATCCGCTCTGCGACTTTGATTGCTACGCCACTCAACACGTTGATGGTGTTGGACAACGGTAAGAATGAAAACCTTGGCGACTTGAAAGGCAAGAAGATCGGTATTGCGATCGCAGGCAACGAAGAAGCAACAATCGGCACCATGCTAGCTCAAGAGAACGTGAAGTTTTCTGACGTACAAATCATCAACGTAGGTTGGGCGCTTTCTTCGTCTCTTGCGTCTGGCAAGGTGGATGCGATTTGGGGCGGTCTACGTAACTTCGAAACCAACCAACTTGCACTAGAAGGTTATAAAGCTAAAGCCTTCTTCCCTGAAGAACACGGAGTACCAGCGTATGACGAGTTAGTCTTCGTAGCCAATGCAAAAACCTACGACAAAGAAGCCATCAAGGCATTCAACAAAGCACTAGAGCAAGCGACCACTTACATCGTTAACCATCCAAAAGAGTCGTGGAAAGAGTTTGTGGCTTATTCACCAGACACACTCAACAACGAGCTTAACCAACGCGCTTGGAATGACACGCTAACTCGTTTCGCTCTTCGTCCATCTGCAGTGGATCTGAAACGCTACGATGATTATGCCGAATTCATGTATTCACAAAAAATCATCGAAACACTGCCAAAAGCGAAAGATTACGTACCGAGCTTTGACTAATTCTACTGACCTTAGGCTCTAAGCCTAGGGTCTTTTGATAACGAGATACCCATAATGAAATACCAAGATTTGATCGACGCTTGCCGCCAAGATTGGCAAGAATACACTGAGCATGCTTTCGTGCAGCAATTGGCGCAAGGCACTCTGGCTCAGCCTTGTTTTCTGCATTACCTAAAGCAGGATTTTCTTTTCCTAAAACAATACGCACGAGCTTACGCATTAGCGATCTACAAAGCACGTACTTTGGATGACATGCGCCGTGCCCTACCAAGCGTACATGCATTGCTCGATTCTGAAATCGCCCATCACGTGACTTACTGTGAGCAATGGGGACTGACGGAATCCGACCTAGAAAACGAGCCAGAAGATTTCGGTACGGTAGCTTATACCCGTTACGTGTTAGATGCTGGCATGACGGGCGATCTTGTTGATCTATACGCGGCACTAGCGCCATGCTCCATCGGTTATGCCGTAATCGGTAAGATGCTGATTGAAGATGAAAAGACAGTAATAGAAGGCAACCCATACGCAAGTTGGATCAACCTCTACGGTGGTGAAGAGTTCCAATCTGGTGTCGCAAAAGGTGCTGAGCACTTTAACCAGTTATTGGCGGAAATCGATATCAATAGCCAGCGTGGTCAAAACCTGATTCAGGTATTCAAAACCGCAACACGTATGGAAGTGGCATTCTGGCAACAAGGTCTGAACGCTCAGCAAGATTAATCGGAGAGTCTCATGTTAATTGAACAAATCACCCAAGCATTAACCGCAGTGCGCCAGCAAAAACCATTAGTCGTCAACATAACTAACTACGTGGTGATGAACAACACGGCAAACGCCCTATTGGCCATCGGCGCTTCTCCAATCATGGCGCACTCCAAGCAGGAAATGGCAGAGATGATGTCGTTCGCTGGCGCATTGGTTATCAACATTGGAACCCTAGACAGCGTTTGGACACCGCGTATGAGCTATGCCGTAGAACAAGCCAATGCCAATGGTAAAATCGTTGTACTCGACCCTGTCGGTTGCGGAGCAAGCTCACTACGTACAGAGACATCACGTGAGATCGCACGCCGTGCAGACAAACTCATCATTCGTGGTAACGCCTCAGAAATCATTGCACTCGCTGGCGAGCAAGCACAAAGCAAAGGCGTCGATGCGTTAGACAGCAGCGACACAGCACTTGGCGCTGCCAACTTCTTAGTCACAGAGTATGATGCAAGCGTGGTGATTTCTGGCGAGACCGATTACATCGTCACGAAAGGGCAAACCGTGCGACTGAACAATGGTCACGAGATGATGCCATACGTAACCGGAATGGGCTGTACGCTCACGGCACTAACGGGCGCTTTTGCTGCCGTTGGTGATGACACTGGTCTCGCAGCAGCAGCGGTACTGGGTGTTGTTGGCGAGATTGCAGCGGAACAAGCTCGTGGTCCAGGTAGCCTGCAAATGAACCTGTTGGATGAGCTTTACCAGTTGGATGAAGAAACATTGGCGAAGCGCCTCAAACTGCACGTGCAATAAGCTTTTATCTCTTTTAACACTAGCCTCTCAATCCTCTTTCAATGAGAGGCTTAAAGGAAACCCAATGAACGCCTATCGTTTATATTTGGTCACCGATGACCAACAAGATTTAGCCACACTAAAGCGTGTTGTGAGAAAAGCGGTGGAAGGTGGCGTGACTATGGTACAAGTCCGCGAAAAACACGGTGATGTGCGTGCGTTTATCGAACGAGCTCAAGCCGTGAAAGACATCCTTAAAGATACCGATGTGCCTTTGATCGTCAATGACCGCGTAGATGTCGCACTGGCTGTCGATGCTGATGGGGTCCACCTTGGGCAATCAGACATGCCAGCAATCATTGCTCGTGAGTTGATTGGACCAAACAAAATTCTCGGTTTATCTATCGAAAATGAAGAGCAGCTTGCAGAAGCCGACTCTCTGCCGATTGATTACATCGGTTTGAGCGCGATCTTCGCGACGCCAACCAAAACCAACACAAAAAAACACTGGGGTATTAATGGTTTGAAAATGGCGTTAGAGACGACTTCACTGCCGATTGTTGCCATTGGCGGCATTAACGAGAGTAACATTCCGCAGCTTAGCGCCACTGGTGTTCATGGCTTGGCTTTGGTTTCGGCAATTTGCCACGCTGAAGATCCAAAAGCCGCATCGGAGTACCTATTGGGTTTGATTAGCTAACCTTGCTCACTCCAGAGCAAAGCGCTTATGGATGAGCGCGTTCACCTCTCAAAACTTTCAAAAGTCCCTACTTTCACAGCGAAGACCTGCAATGTCACTTTCACACTCGAATTGACAGAGCGTTGATAAGTTTTTCACATCAATTGTCGTAAGATAGCCGCCTATTTTCGACTGCTGTATGACTTTTCATGAAAACTAAAAAATACGGTTTGATGATGCTCGCCTTGTTCATTCTTGGCATCATCCCACTTTCGCTGTTTGCCTCGTATCACGATCTTACTTCTCACGTTTCTGACGGCACTGGCATTCTCTTTACTCTGCTAACCGATTCTGCGGGCAGTAAAGGCTTTTTGATCACTCTAACGCTGTTGGTGTTGTCGCTTTACCGCTTCAAGCCGAGCCAGTCTGACTGGATGCAAAAACTGTCCATGCTGGGATTGTTACTGGTGATTGGTTTTGCCAGCAAAACAGGCTTAAAGCTGATGACAGAAAGCCCGCGTCCCTACACAGAACTGCTTGCCGCAGAGCAATTGATTGAACACCCAGAAGCGTTTTATCAGTTGGAGACTGAACAACAAGCGAGTGTGATCGGAGAGATCTCAGAAAAAGTTAGCGAATGGCGCACTCGTCACTGGCAAGGTGAAAAAGACTATTCCTTCCCATCTGGTCATACGATTTTCGTTTCTATCTGTTTAGCCTTCTTTGGTGGGTTATTTTTGCAGAACAAGTGCTACTTCTCTGCTGCTACCCTATGGGTCTGGGCAATGGGCGTGGCGTACAGCCGCTTGTGGCTCGGCATGCACAGAATTGAGGATTTGATTGGTTCAGTGGTATTTGTCGCCATCGTTTTTACTTTGCTGCCGGCATTTCAAATTACTAAAAAAGCGCCTTTCGTTGCCTTAACGACCAAGTAAAGAGCTGAAAAATAGATAAAAGAGAAGCCAGCAAGTTGCTGGCTTCTTTAGTTTTGTATCTTAGGTTCTGACTGAGCTTAACCGTTCTTAGGCGGTGTAAATGCCGTTAGCTCAAGCACTGGACCTTCGTACTTCTCGATACGAACCAATGCAGAGTTCGCCGCACAACCGTTCGCAAGGCGAGAGGTTGGAATATCGAGCGTTAGAACGTTACAGCCACCGTTTTTACAGATGCCTGTTTTAGGGTCTAGATCTGGCCAGCCACCTTCGTGGATACATACTGAGCCTTGCTTGATGCCATCAGTCACCAATGCACCAACCAGAACTTGACCACGGCCATTGAAGGCACGAACAAGATCGCCGGTCTTAATACCACGCGCTTTTGCGTCTTCTGGGTGGATAGAAATCGGCTCACGGTCAGCAATCGCGTACTCTTCACGAATCTTCGCGTAGTTGAACTGGCTGTGTAGACGATGCGCCGCGTGCGCTGTCATTAGCTGAAGTTCACCATCTGTTGCATTACCCGTGTACTCTGTTGGTTCCATCCATGTTGGGTGTGGAGGACAGTCTTCAAGCTGGTAGCCTTCAATCGTCTTAGAGAAGATCTCGAACTTACCACTTGGCGTACCTAGTGGGCTCATGATTGGGTTTTCACGGAATTCAGCGTAACGAACGAACTGCGCGTTCTTCTCGTTCCACTTCATTTCGATCAATTGGTTATCTTCCCAGAATTTGCTGAAGTTTGGCATTGCGATGCGTTGGCCACGACCGCCTTGCTGAGCGGCTTTGTAGAAACCGTACAACCATTCCATTTCAGTCTTGCCTTCGGTGTAAACATCACGGCCACCCGGAGCAAGCAACTCTGCCATGTCCGCGAATACATCAAAGTCGTTACGAGCTTCACCTTGAGGCTCAACCACTTGCTTCATCGGCACTAGGTGTTGGTTACTGTAGTCACCTGTCATGGTCATATCGTTACGCTCGAACGATGTGGTGATAGGTAGAACAATATCCGCGTGCTTCGCTGCCGCTGTCCAGTATGGTTCAGAGATAACGATAAGCTCTGGTTTTTGCCACGCTTTGATCAGACGGTTAGTGTCTTGGTGGTGAGTAAAGTTCGCACCGCCTGCCCACCAAATCATCTTGATCTCAGGGAACGTTAACTCATGACCATTGTGGTGGTAGCTCATACCTGGGTTTTCTAGTGCTTCAACAATACGAGCCACTGGGAACGCGTTAACAGAACCAGAAACCGCCCAGTCGTTACCTGCAGAAGAACCGCCGCCTAGAGACGCAGAAATAGCAGGAAGTACACCCGCATCACGTGAAGGGTTACCGCCGTTTGAGTAGTGGTAAGAGAAACCAAAACCACCACCCGGTAGACCAACGTGGCCCAGCATGGTAGCTAGCGTTACTAGCATCCAGTGACGTTGTTCACCGTATTGCTGACGCTGCATACCCCAGCCCGCCATTAGCATTGTGCGGTTTTTGCTGAAGATGTCTGCAAGCAGCTCAAGTTGCTTAACTGGCACGCCACAGATCTTAGATGCCCATTCTGCAGACTTCTCAACGCCGTCTTCTTTACCCATTAGGTAAGCTTCGAACACGTCGTAACCTGTAGTGTATTTCGCTAGGAATTCTTTGTCGTGCTTACCTTGTTTCACAAGCGTATGCGCGATACCCATCATCATCGCCACGTCCGTCATTGGGTGCGGAGCGATCCACTGTGCGTTGTCACCGAAGAACTCGATGGTCTCTGAACGCATTGGGTCGATAGCGATAACCGTCTTACCTGATTTCTTAAGCTGATGGAAGAACTCAAGGCCCGCACAGTCTGTTGAGCTCCAAGCGATTTTCAGTGTGTTGATTGGGTTAAGACCCCAAAGCACCACAACGTCACTGTGCTCAAGAACCACTGGGTAGGTCGTTTGCTGTTCGTAAACTTCAATAGAACCTACCACGTGCGGCATGATCACCTGCGCAGCACCCGTAGAGTAATCACCAAGGTGACCTGAGTAACCGCCCGCCATGCTCATGTATCGTTGTAGAAGCGTTTGTGCTTTGTGCAACACACCACTTGAACGCCAGCCGTAAGAACCAGCAAAGACAGATTCAGCACCGTGCTCTTTACGAATGCGCATGTGTTGTTCGTGAATCAGTTTGTAAACTTCATCCCAAGACACGCGAACGAATTCATCGCTACCACGCACGCCTTCTGGCGCAGATGGGTTTGCCAAGTAGCCTTTACGTACCATTGGGTACTTAACACGAGCTTTAGTATGAACTTGGTCAGGGCCCGTAGTTTGAAGACTGTTTGGTACCGTTTGTGGCAATGCGTTCGTGGTTGAAACCAGTTTACCGTCTTTTACTTCACACAGCATTGGGCCCATGCGACCCGCTGTAAGTACACCTGAACCACGCTTATCAGACGCTAGCGCGCTCATTGGCGTCAATGAAGTGAAAGCCAGAGCACCAGCAGTTAGACCAGTGCCTTTTAGAAATCCGCGACGAGTTAAATTAGTCATAATCTTATCCTTCTATCTCTCTATTAGTGACCAACCACATCTTTCGCGTGGTGCTGGAAGAACTTAGTCAAAATTTCTAGGTTTTCTGCTGAAATATCAGTGCGATCACCCATACTCTTCGCTACAGGACCCCATGCGTTCACAGTAAAGTGATTTGAAGGAATTTTCGCGTGACAAGTTGCACAGTAAACGTTGTCCAACTCTTCTGCGTATGACCAAACCGGCTCTAGCGTATCAACCACTGGAGAATCGATCGTTGCCGTTAGAGAAACAGGACGCCACTCGTTGCCGTATACGTCTGCTTTGAACTCGCCAGCTTCAACTGCTTGTTGGCCTTGTTCAGATAGTGTTGCAACAATCGCGCGTTGACCTTCACCCATGTAAAGCACTTGCTCTGCGCCTTTCATTTGGAATGCATTGATCTTAACGGTGCGGTTGTCACCTTCCGATTTCACAACGTTCAGTTTGGTTGTTGGGTTCACTGTACCAAAATCACCCATGCTGATAGACGTCACTGGGTAAACCACTTTCGCGTCTGCTGCTGTTTTGGTAGTGAAGCTCATCAGTGTTTCAAACGCCTTGCTATCAAGTTCCGCTTCTGGAGCGAAGTGCGCTACACCTTTGTGACAGTCGATACACGTTTGGTCATTCGCTTTGCCGTATGCGTGCATCTTCGCCGCATCACGTGATTGCTCGAACTCTTCCATTGCATCGAAGTCGTGACAAGAACGACAGGTTGCCGAATCGTTTTCACGGAACTGCTCCCAAACCATCTCAGCAAGTTCAGTACGGTGTGCTTCGTACTTCTCTGGCGTGTCGATCTTACCTGTTACAAACTCATGGTAGATGTCTTTTGAAGCGCGGATCTTAGTGACCAAGTAATCCATTGGCTCTTTCGGAATGTGACAGTCCGAACATTCTGCGCGAATACCTTTGGCGTTACTGAAGTGCACTGAGCCTTGATACTCTTTGTAAGGGATTTCCATAGAGTGACAAGAGAGACAGAACTCAGTGTCGGATGTGTAATGCATCACTGCTGCGGTGCCACCTAGAGTTAGCCAGCCCACACCAATACCCACTGCCACCATTGCGGCGATATAACGTTTTTTAATTGACATAATTAGAAATAAATACTCACAAATTCACATGCTTTGTCGCATATTTACCTCTTTAGTAGTATCTGGTAATTGATCTGAGTCATACGTACACCCTAGGTGGTGACTTATTTTTCGTTATTGAGAGACTCCTTGGCATATTCCATTTTTCTGAAAAATCTTTCTTGACCGAACCTATTCGTCATAACGATAGATGTTGTTTATCAAAGCACTTTTGATATGTTTGTGTGAGATATGAAAACTCGATCACATGGAGGCGATTCAAACGTGTTATCTCTACCCATTTCCACCCCAAGAACTGAGCTTAAACCGCTAACGAAAAGTGATTGGGATTTGTATCGCCGCTTGAGTAGCGAACCACAAATCATCGCGCTTTGTTTTGACCCGCCGACCGAAGAGGAAATGCGCCAAAAGTTCGAATCACGGCTACCTGTATGGACACCGCAAAGCGAGCATTGGTTATGTTTGGTGATTTATGAAAAACAAAGCGTACGACCAATCGGCATCACAGGCTTTGTGTTGCAAGATGGCATTGCAGAAGTCGGGTATTTATTACTGCCAGAATTTTATGGCCAACAGTTTGGTACGGAATCTCTTACCGGTGTGATTGAGTGGGCGTTTGAGCAGCACAAGATTTCTCAGTTTTCCGCCACGGTCACAGAGGGCAATATTGGCTCTGAGCGAGTGCTGGAAAAATGTGGCTTCAAGCTCACCGAGACCATCCCCGAAGCCTATGAAATAGGTGGGAGAAAGTACGCAGATAAGCTCTATTCATTAAAAAAATAATATTCACGACAAAAAATAAGGACGTGTTTTGCAGAAAGTAGTCATCATCACAGGCGCAAGCCGAGGCATCGGAGCCGCAACCGCCAAATTACTCGCCAAACAAGGCTATGCCGTATGCGTTAACTATCGCGCGCAAGCCGAGGCTGCCGCGCAAGTTGTTCGTGAGATTGAGGAGGTTGGCGGTAAAGCCATCGCCATCAAAGCGGATGTTTCCGATGAGCAGCAGGTACTCTCATTGTTTGAACAAACCGAACAAGCACTCGGAAAAGTCACTCATCTCGTCAACAACGTGGGCATCTTATTCACCCAGTCTCGTCTTGCGGACATGACCCTTGAGCGATTTCAAACTGTTATGAACGCTAATGTGACGAGCTGTTTTCTTTGTTGTCGAGAAGCCGCAAAACGATTTGAATCTGGCAATGCGATTGTTAATGTTTCTTCTGCCGCATCCCGCTCTGGTGCGCCGTTTGAGTACGTTGATTACGCAGCCTCGAAAGGCGCAATGGACTCGCTCACCAAGGGATTATCGTTAGAGTTAGCGGAGCAAAACATCCGCGTAAACGGGGTTCGTCCCGGCTGCATTTATACCGACATCCATGCCGATGGCGGCGAGCCGAATCGAGTCGACAGGCTCAGTGAAAAAATCCCTCTCAAGCGAGGAGGCACGGTAGATGAAGTGGCCAATGCCATCGCGTGGCTACTCAGTGATGAAGCATCTTATGTCACAGGTTCGTTTATCGATCTAGCTGGCGGAAATTAAGGAACAGTAATGAAAATTAGATCAGCGACACCCGACGATCTCAATGCGCTCTTTGTATTAAACACGCAAATTAGCGAACTTCACTTTCGTCATGCGCCACACACTTTTGTACCACCTTCTGAAGAAGACAAAACCTTTCTCGCAGATGCGCTGGCCGATGATGCTCGATTGGTGCTCATAGCCGAAGAAGGTCAACAAGCACTTGGCTTTATCACTGCGACCATTACCCAAAATGAAACTATCAGCTTTTTAATCAAAGACCCGATTTGCCGCATTGGCACCATCGTCGTCGATGAAAATCAGAAGTCAAAAGGCGTTGGCCGAGCCTTAATGACGGCCGTTGAGCAATGGGCACGCGAGTCAGGTGCAACTCAAGTCCGCTTAGAAGTCATGGAGTTTAACCACAATGCGCAGCAGTTTTACGACAAACTGGGCTTTGCTCCCAACTCCCGTCTTATGATGAAATGTTTGTAACGATCACGGCATTTAAGCGAATTTCAGCGTTAAAGCTAACGTGAATCGCATTTATCTTTCACGCTTTCCTCCCCTTTTCGAAAAGACGATATGATGTACGAATAAAGGAGATTCGAACATGATTTATCTTTTCGATTGGGGAAACACCTTGATGGTCGATTTTCCTCACGCACAAGGAAAAATGTGCGATTGGGAACACGTTGAAACCGTTCCTCAAGCCAAAGAGACTCTGGCTCAACTCACACAAGATCACCAGGTTTATATCGCGACCAGTGCATCAGATTCCGCGATGGAAGATGTGCAAAAAGCCTTTCAACGAGTCGGGCTCGACCAATACCTTTCTGGCTACTTTTGCTTTGCAAACCTTGGTATTGCCAAGAATCAGCCTGATTTTTATCTTGCGGTAGCAAAACAATTGAGCGTTGAGCCGAGCCAACTCACCATGGTTGGCGACTTACCAGAAAAAGACATTTACCCAGCAATGGACGCAGGGTTAAACGTTATTTGGTTCAATCCTCAAGACCTCCCTGCGCCAAGCAAACCCATCCCAAATCAAATACGTTGTTTGTCTGAGTTGCTAAGCACCTAACCGACATACGCACAAATACACTTGAGCCACTAAACTTTATGCACCAATCAAGGAAGATGAATGCAGATTAGACCGATTACCGTCAACGACATTGACCACTTTATTTCGCTCTGGAATCGCGTTTATGAGGAAGGAGAATACTTACGCTCGCCAGCGCCAGACAAAGCGATGCTGATTGAGGTAATCACTCGTGTAGAAAAAGAATCCATTCCCCAATTTGTGGCCTTCGATGGAAAACGCCTAGTTGGCAGTATCGAAATCTTCCCGGCCGAAATGTGTGGCTACGAAGGAGGAGAGTTCGCTAAAACGGGCATTCTCGGCATTCATATTGACCGCCACTATCGAAACCAAGGGTTAGGAAAAAAGCTACTCACCACCGCCATTCAAAGCGGTTGGCAATATGGCTATGACACTATTGCGTTGAATGTTTACAAAACCAACCACCCTGCGATTGCTTTATATGAGAAGTTTGGCTTCGAGCATTGTGGCGAGTTAGGTGAAGTGCTATTGCCTAACGGCAAATATCTGATGAGTCAGAAAATGGTCTTAAAGCATCCGTAAGTTGATTCTAGTAGCAAGACCACATTGCCTTTGCGATATACTGATCGGAACTCAATATTTACCGCGTACTTGTGATGATTGAATATAAATCCTTATCGCCAAATCAAATCCCGATGGCTTTGCTATTAGAAGCCGATCCAGACCAAGATAATGTTAATCGCTATCTTGCCAATTCATTGAGCTTTGCGGCGGTGGAAGAGAACCAGATCGTCGGTGCATGTGTGGTGTTACCGCTTTCAGAAACGCAGGCTGAAATCATGAACGTCTCAGTCGCACCTACGCATCAACAACGTGGTATTGGTTCAGATCTATTGCGATTTGCCATTGAGCAGTTAAAAGACCAATCTTTTCAAAAGTTGATATTAGGAACGGGGACGTTTGGTTACCAACTGACTTACTATCAACGCTTGGGTTTCAGGGTAGAGAGCGTGGATAAAGATCACTTCTTACTCCACTACCCAGAACCAATTTGGGAGAACGGTATCCAACACAAAGACATGCTGCGTCTGTATCTAGACCTTTAAACATAAAGGCTTAGTTAGCTTTTCATATCCAACTTTTTACCCAAGTATTCAATTTCAAAAGTCGCATACCCAAGCTGTACCGCTTCAAAAGAGTACATCAGGTTTTGCGCCTGCTGGGCATCTTTCGCCAATACGGCGACGGAGTAAATCGGACGCTCAACACCATTGTCCAACACTTGGGTATTGATGTAAGACGAGGTGACTAAGCCAGAGTTGTTCAAGCTGATCACTCGCTGCAGATCGACACCCAATACACGGTCCATTTCTAACGCCTCAATGCCCTCTTTCCAACGCAACGTCACACTGTAGTTATCACTTTCTGGCGTGTTATCTAACCATTTGGCGCCTAGTGGTTGAATGCTCGCGATCTTCACCAAGTCTTGCTGGTACATAGGTAAGTCCTGCAATTTAGTCGCAACTTCCGCCTCGTTATCAGCCGACAACACGAAACGCAAAATCTGTACTGGTTTACCATCGATACTGCTTGGTAAAACAAACATGTCTTTCACATCACCTTGTTCGATCAGTTGGCTAAAGGCCACTTTCTGTTCTGGCAATGTTTTGAGAACCTGTTCGGAGTCATTGGTGTTCCAAGCCAGTTCCACGCCGTAATCAGCAGCCAAGCTAGAGAAAGAAGCCACAGCAAGTGTGCTTAATAGAATGAGTTTTTTCATAAGGTTACCTTTCACTTAACGATTTTCTTTTTTGCTTCGATATAAATTCAATGTTGTGGTTCGCTTGATTACCAACGACTGCGGTATGCACGATGACAGCTTCGGCAAGTACTCTGAGCTTGCTTAAGTCCTGCCTCAGCCGATGAAACTTGTTGGTTCTGCGCAGCTTGATACAACTGTGCAAACCCTTCATCCATTTGCAGCATCAAGCGATTGAAGTTATCTGGTTTGCTCCACACTTCTTTCTTCGCTTTGCTCTCAGCTTGGCTTCCCTCTGGAAACGCTTGTTGCAGTTGTGCGCTGTGGCGAGTGAGCTCAACACCAATCTGCTCTAGCGCGTGCCAATCGGTATTGCTGCCTTTCAATGTTTTATCGGCTTGTTTCGACAGGGACTCTATTTGCTCAAATGCATTCTGACGCGTTTCGATTTGAGCGCTGAAGTCTTGGGCAAACACTGTTGTTGATACAAAGATGGTCGGTAAAAGTGCAATCAGTGCCAATGTCTTTTTCATTTCATTCTCCTGGTTTTTCGTTATTGCTGTGTAGTTGCAAATAAATTTACACAACAATCATTGCGTACGCAACTATTGTTGTGTAAATTACCGTAAAGAAGATCATCACACCGAGAAAAGATCGAGGTAATTATGAAAATTTGGGATTTAGCAACGCGACTTTATCACTGGGCTCAAGCCCTACTGTTTATAGCCTTGATGGCATCTGGATTGTCTGGCAATGGGCCCCATGTTCAATTGGGGTTAGCGTTATTTACTTTGTTGTTATGGCGATTAACTTGGGGAGTTATCGGCAGCGAAACCAGTTTGTTTCGACAGTTTCTCCGCTCACCTAAAGGTGTCATTACTTACTTAAAAGGTAAATCGGCGGCGACAGTGGGTCATAATCCTGCAGGCGGCTGGATGGTGGCGGCGCTGCTGACGACATTGCTGCTTCAATGTATCTCGGGAATGGCGCTTGGCGGCTTATTCGATACGTGGCCGTATTCCGATGTTTGGCTTAACGACAACGTATTTGTAGGGATTGAGTGGTTACACCTGACCTTGGCCGATCTTTTGCCTTTACTGATCGTCTTACATGTTGGTGCGATCCTTTTTTATAAACTAAGAGGTAAACCCTTGTTGAAAGCGATGATCACAGGTAAACAAACCCAAATGAACAAGCAAGCGCTCATCACGGAACAGAAAATTGTCTATCTCGCGCCGCAAAGCCGTGCTTTAGGGGTGCTAGTTGCTGCAACATTGGTTACCATGGCAATCGTTGCTTTATCATAAGAGTAAGAAAATGAGCGAACAGTTTGACAGACAAGACAGCTTTGGCTGGATGATCAATGTCGTTGCACACGATGCAGCGAAAAGATTTGAAGCCGAGCTCAAAAAGCACGGACTTACCGTTGCACTTTGGCCGACCATGATGTGTTTGTGGGAAGAAGAAGGCGTGACGCAGCGCGATATCGCAGCGAAATCTAAGGTAGAAAACTCAACCACGACTCGTACCTTAGACAAGTTGGAGAAGTTAGGTTTGGTAGAGCGCCATCCCGATCCAAACAGCCGCCGCTCGTTCCGTATTTATCTAACGGAAGAGGGACGAAGCCTCAAAGAAACCTTGCTGCCAGTCCCACTGGCTGTCAATAAAGAGCTGATGAGTCCGCTAGAGCCAGCAGAACAAAAAGAGATGCTTCGCTTGCTAAAAAAGTTGGTCGCAGAGATTTAGCGCTTCGCTAAGTTTTTCCAACTTAAGAATAAACAAAGCCCTAAGTTCTGCACTTAGGGCTTTGTACTTTTCTGCTCACGTCAGTTTGCTTGATGTCTAGCAACCTTCTGTAACATGCCCTCTAACCACCGAGCGCGTCGACGCTTGATTAACGTAATAGAAATAGCAGGCTTCACGCTCCAAGGTGTAACCTTGCGGCCAAATATACACCACACGATCTAAGCCAGAATGATCAGCGAACTGATACTCAGGAATCGCAACAAAATAGGCACTGTTTGGGAATTGATTCCCCATGATGCAAAAATCGCTGCCTTCACACGGCTTATCAATTGGTGAATTGCCTTTGGCAGGCAGACCAATCTCTAGTAACGCTCGTATGCTATTTGCACTTGCTTCTGGCATCCCACTGAGCATGTTCACTTGATGATCAATGTACGTCATTTGTCTGCGCTCCTGCGCATCATCAATCATCACTTTGGCATGGAAGAACTTAAGAGACGTCCCCAGAGAAGACTGCGAACTGTGCAGCATAGAAACGTAAGCTTGACGGTTAATATCGAGCAGAATTGGCAAGGCAGCGAGAGCGATGGAACCCAAGGTTGCTAAGACGATGGTGATTTCCATCAACGTAAATCCTTTTGTTTTCACTTTCGACTCTCAGCATACAGACAGATGATAGGGGTTCGCTCCCACATCCATGTGAGAACCGAGCCAATATATCGCTGAAATTACGCAGAGAAACGCGCAAACGATAAGAAAAAACGAGGGAATCGAGAACTTGAGAGTGACCGCCAAATTACCTTGAAACAAGCGGCTAAAGTAACGTAGAAATTCGACTGAATTCAAAACCTTGAAGCACACCAAAAGCCAATAAGTGTCTGTTTCTAAAATAAGAATTAAGCTCAGTTAATACTTTTTATGTATTCAAAAATGTCATTTACTTGCTTTTCACTCAGCACAGATTTGAATGATGGCATTGCACCGCTTTGACCATTCTCTCCTTCCAATACCGTCCCTATCAACTCCACTTTTGTTCCGAATGGGTTGGTCAGTTCATCAAAAATATTATCAGGTTTGATGTTCGTCGCCTTGGTCACCATTCCATCTCCATGCCCTTTGTCACCATGACAAGAGACACAGTAAGATTCAAAATACTGCTGACCCGCAGCAAGATCCGCTTCGCCATATTGGTTGTCAGTGAACCATTTGTAACCCGCAAAACCAGAACTGGAAGCCAGTAATAACAAAACAGCAGAGAAAAAGAATTTGCGCATGAGAGCCCCTTGTCTTCGTTTAATCAATGAAGACAAGGTAACGAGGGAGATGTCGAAAAAGTGTTGATTAGGCGTTGAGCAACGGCACGTTATTGCGGATTAAACCTCGACGTACGCTGGTGCACATTTTGCCAAATCGGCGGATTTCATCAAACTGAGGCGTGATACCGCGATCCATTGCAGATTCCCAATAGCTCAGTTCAGAATCGACCATTTCCAACAGTTTTTTAGGGCAACCAATGCATTTACCATCAGGGCCACAAGCAAAGGTCTCCGATTCATAAATCGGCAATTCTGCTTTCACTTGTTCAATGATATTGCGCATCGCGCTCATTCGATCTGGCTTGACGGTCATCATCCGACTCCACAAACATGTAAGGAGCCGGATTGTACTCTCTGGCACGCAAATGTCCCTACCTAATTTAGGTATATTTTACGTTTCTGCTTTGCAACCTTTGATTTAAACATTGGTAGCTCAGGCTTTTTCACCACTAAGTAGACTGCCGTCGCCGCTAATACAAAGCCAATAATGCCCATCCAATCAAACGACTCACCGAAGGCAAACCAAGCTTGAAGCGCCGTGGTCGGAGGCACAAGGTAGAACACAGAAGCAACACTCGATGCCGCACCATTTTTCACCATGTACAGCAACAACAGAATCGCCACACAAGACAGCACGACCACAAGCCAGATTAAAGTAAGAATGAATTCCGTCGTCCATTGCACCTGCATGGTTTCAAACTGCATCGCGATTGGCAGGAACATGGCCAACGCCGCCAAATACTGCACCGTCGCGCCACCTACCATATCCACTTGTTGGCAATATTTCTTTTGATACAAAGTGCCAAGCGTAATACCAAACAGCGACGACAAGCACACACCAATCGCTAAGGTTTTGTGCAAATCGGATTGCCACTCCATCTTACCCATAAGCACCATAGCAATACCAACAAAACCCAAGGACAAACCAATCCACTGTGATGGTTTGAACTGCTCAGAAGCGAACGCCACCAGCAATACGGCCGTTAAAATAGGTTGTATTCCGACTAATAGCGAACTTAAGCCCGCTGGCATTCCCAAACTGATGGCAAAGTACGTTCCGCCTAGGTAAAAGCCGTGAATCGATATCCCGACAACGCAGCTGTGCCAAAAGTATTTTCCCGTTGGAATGCGACGACGCAGAAAAGCCACAATCACCAAAAACAGCAGGACATTGAACGCCATGCGAATCGACAACAAGGTCGCAGGCTCGGCGTATTGCAATCCAAATCGCGCACCAACAAATCCAGAAGCCCAAAGGATCACGAACACAAAAGGAATGGCTCTGATTAACATGATTCGCCCTCACTCTACTTACTGTTAAATCTTGAATGTTTTTAATCTCGAATGTTGCTAATGTAGTTAGGTACAGTGTTTTCAAAAAGTGACAGATGGAAGTGTTTTTATGGGTACAGATTTAGCAAGTACACTTGATGCCAATAAGTATTTGATCGTCGAGAAGCATCTCAAACAAGCGATCAGCAATGGGGTTTATCAGCCAGACGACAAATTGCCTTCCATCCGTCAATTGAGCACTGAACTCAAGGTAAGCAAGAACACAGTGATCCGCGCTTATCAGGAGCTAGAAGCACAAAGCATGGTTTACTCGGTGCCAAAATCTGGTTATCGAGTAAAGCCAACTGAGCGACATGAAGCCAAGATCGCTAAGCCTACGCGCGTGGATTTGCTCTCGGTGTGCAAACAAATCCTTACCTACCCCGAGTATCAAGAGCTGCTTCCGACGGGTTCAGCACACCCAAATATTGATGCGCCAGCCATCAAAAGCCTGTATGCCGAAATTGGCCGCCAGAGTCGTCAACAAAGCCATATTTCCAGCCATTATCAACTGCCACCGGGTGATGACTTATTGGTCAAACAACTGGCGAAGATCACCCAAGATCTAGGAACGCCGGCAAACGTGGATGATCTTTTGGTCACCCATGGTGCGCAGCAAGCGATCAGTCTTGCCCTCAGAGCAACAACAAAGACAGGGGACATTGTTGCGGTGGAATCACCCTGCTATTTCGGCAACTTATTGATGCTCGAATCGCTCGGTTTGCAGGTGGTAGAGATCCCTAGTTGCCCTCGTGATGGTATGGATCCAGACGCGCTGGAAAAAGCCATGGCAACGTGGGAGATCAAAGTCATTGTTGTCACGCCAAACTTCACCAACCCAACAGGCTCAATGATGCCCCTTGAAAGACGTGAGCGACTGCTTAAGGTTTCTGGAGATATTCCAATCATTGAAGATGACGTCTTTGGTGCGTTGAGTTACGACAAGCCGTTGCCAAGTTTGCGCAAATTGGACGAGAAGCAACGGGTGATTTACGTCAACTCCTTATCGAAAACGCTCGATTCACGCCTTCGTATTGGTTGGATGCTGGCGGGACGTTATCGCGCTCAAGTCGAGCAATACCTATTGTGTGAAAACATGGGCAGTTTGAACTTGATGCAATCGGCAGTGGGCACTTTCCTAACCTCAGGCAAATACCGCACTCACACTGCGCGTATGTGCCGTGTTTACCAAGCGAATGTAAGACGATATTTGCAGATGCTCAATCAATGCTTGGATGCACACTTTGAGCTAAAGAATCGCTATCAAATCAATGCGGTGCAAGGTTCATTCTTGCTTTGGTTACGCTTGCCACCCAAAACTGACAGCTATGCGCTTTATCAAGCCTGTAACGAACACAAAATCAGTATTCTGCCCGGCTCGGTATTTGGCACTCAGGGACAGTATCAAAACTGCATTCGTCTTAGCGTGGCGAACTTTGGAGCGGAGAAAAACTGGCTCCCTGCAATGGAAACACTGGCAACACTGATTGCTCAACACACTAAATAGTCGCTGCAGACATTTCGTTCCAAGCATTCAGCCCCAGAAACAACAAAGCCTCCGCAATTGGGAGGCTTTGATATGAGTTCTCTGAGCTATCTGCTCAACCAAACACGGAGTGTTAGCGAGGTAATTGCCATAATCTGGCTACGTTTTCAGCCAAGTTCGCAAGGTTCACCTCCGCCTCTTCCAAAGCTTCTGGCAAGCTCATTGCACGTGGTACACATACAAATACTGCGTCAATGCCACACTCGTAGACTGCTTGGAAGTTATCACCTGTGCAACCTGCTAGGGCAATGACGGGCAAACCATACTCTTTCGCCACTTTCGCCACACCCATTGGGGTCTTGCCATGCACAGTTTGGTGATCAATACGGCCTTCGCCAGTAAAGACAATATCAGCGTCTGCTACGTGCTCTGCGAGCTTTACGGTTTCTAGCACAATCTCAATACCCGGCTTAAGTCGTGCAGGTAGGTAACCAAGTAACGCCGCGCCCATACCACCGGCGGCTCCTGCGCCTTTTTGAGTCAGCACATGCTTGCCTGTCACTTGCTCTGTCAGTTCACCGTATTTGCTTAGAGCAGAATCTAACAGCTCCACATCCGCCGGCGTCGCGCCCTTCTGTGGGCCAAAAATCGCTGACGCACCTTTCTCGCCACATAATGGGTTGTCCACATCGCATGCCACCAGCACTTCGCAGTCCGCTAAGCGAGCGTCAAGCCCAGACACATCAATGCTTGCTAGCTCAACTAAGCCGCCACCGTTGGGTGTGATTGGCTGACCATCACTGTCCAGAAACTTAACACCCAACGCCGCCAACATACCCGTGCCGCCGTCATTAGTTGCGCTGCCACCCAAGCCGATGATCAAGCGTTGAATACCGCGATCAAGCGCATTTAGAATTAACTGGCCAGTGCCAAAGCTGCTGGTGTTTTTTGGGTCTCGTTGCTCACTTGCCACAAGGTGCAAACCACTTGCCTCTGCCATCTCGATCACTGCGGTTTCACCGTCACCTAGAATGCCGTAAAACGCCTCAACATCATTGCCAAGTGGGCCTTTTACGGTCACGAAAACCTGCTCGCCCTCAGTCGCATCAATCAAAGATTGAACTGTCCCTTCACCGCCATCAGCAACAGGTACCGTAACGAATTCGGCATCGTGCCAAACACGAGACAAACCCGTCTTGATCGCGTCACTCACTTGTTTGGCAGTCAAGCTCTCTTTAAACGAATCTGGGGCAATCACAACTTTCATTTCATTCTCCTGAAAACAGCACGCTGCGAGCGACAAGTCGCAGGTCATCAATGTGGCCATTCTCACTTAAAAACTTGGCATATTCTTTAGTCAAACATCCAAATAATACTGACTATGCTTGAATTATTTTGTTCATTTGCACAATTAGCTAATTTAGCTTTCTTAACTGGCTTGCGATATAAAGCTCGGTCAATCCCGTAAAATCTTGCGTCGAAATGCCCGTCACTTCACTGATTCTATCCAGACGATACCTCAGGGTATTTCTATGAATATACAGAGCCTTAGCACAATCATTGGCATTACCATTGGATTGAAAATACCCCTCTAAAGTTTTTACCAACTGTCCAGATTTGTCTGCCGAAACCAAAGTAGCCATCGCTTGAGCGAGTTGTTCACCTTGCCAAGAGTCGGCTAAAGGAGCGAGTAACACAGGTAAGCGATATTCAGAAAAGCCCAGCATGGTTTGTTCTGGATGGGAGCGACGACCAACAGCAAGCACCTGCTTGGCACTTTGGTAGGAGAGAGGAAGCTGTTGTGCGCCATCAAAACGTTGCCCAATCGCGAGACGGACATCATCAATTTGATTGGTCGTTAAGCGGCGCTGAATGCTATCGAGCACACTTTGGTCGCTATTCGAAGAAGAACGTAAAGACTTGAGAACGACAATTTCATTCATCGACATGATCGCCACCAACGGCTTATCTTCAGAGCGATACAACACGTCAACTAGGTTGCGTACGCTGTTCAAACTAACAGGCGCATTCTCTGCTTTAAGCTCGATCACGACAGCAACTCGGGGGGGGGCTAAATCGATGGAAAGGCGCTGCGCCCAGTCGTGCAGCTCAGAATCACTAAGTTGTTGGTTCAACCATGCTGAGACAAACTCTTCTTGATGGCGCCGACCCCATTGCAATTGCTCCACCAGCGAAGCTTGTTCAATCGTCAGTTCCGCTGTCATCTTCACTAACTGAGCGAACGCTCGGATGTGTTCAGGGTTACCAGTCACACCCACCACGCCAACGACTTCACCTTTAAAGTGCAGCAGCATATTGATGCCCGGTTTCACGCCTTGCAATGATTGGCAACTTTGCTCATCCAACTCTAACGAGTCACCATGATTCAGCGCCAGCACTGCACCATCGTGCTTTTGACCAATACGCTCAGCATCGCCGCTGCCAATAATGGTTCCTGCCGCGTTCATCACATTGATGTTATGACCAATGATCGACATGGTGCGATCGACAATTTGCTGCGCGAGTGTGTGGTCGAGAATCACCATTTCCGTTCCTAAAATCTCCACGATTGAGGCGTCAATAAATCACACTTTGTCTTCTATCGCCATGATATTGAACTGGTATCGACGCTAAAGTGTTATACCGACCAATTAACCTTAAATAAATTATGGCTATTAACCCAAAAAGTCCTTCATCACTGCTTATACTTATAACCGAGCCACCCAAGTTTTTATGCTTGGCGCGACTTGAACCGACAACCAAACAGTGACCGGAGGGAAACCATGGAACTGCGGAACAAGGCGGGCGACATTGCCAAAATTGCTGACAACCTCACCCTGAAAGAAATTACCGAAATGGGCTACACCGTTGATCTATGCGATGAAGCCTTTGATCCAGGCGAGCATTGGAAAGCAGAAGGGCAAACGCAAGGTATGGGCGAATACCCTGAGCAATAGTCTCTAAATACGCTTCTAAAACACAACAACCTTTCAGCCGAGTGAGTCATCGCTCGGCTTATTCGTCATCCAATTGCTCGTAGACCACTTCCCCTCTCAACACCGTCATGAGGACGCGAGCTTGGGCGATGTCTTCCGCTTTCAGTTGGGTGATGTCTTGATCCAATACAGCAAAGTCTGCCGATTTCCCGATATCTATTGAGCCAATTTCCTTTTCTAAACCCAAGCTGTAAGCCGGATGAATTGTGTAGGCATCGATCGCAGCTGAGACATTTGGCAATCCGGTTTCACCCATTACCAAACTATTGGAGATACCAACCAATGGGTTCAAATCATGCACATTCCAATCGCTGCTTAACGTCACGTTAGCTTCGGCATTATAAAGCGCGCGCAGGTTCATCAAGGCTCTGGTTCGCTTAGCACCCAAGAAAGCTTCTGCCCACTGGTGATCATGATAAGCCACATAATCGGAGCCAACTTGAAAGTCTGCCGTGACACCTAACTTGGCGAACCTTGGCACGTCTTTGCTGTTCACCAATTCCACATGCGTCAAAGTGTAACGTCTCTGATTGCCCTGACTGCGCACCTTCTCAATCGCATCGAGTGATTCACGAATACCACCGTCACCGATAGCATGAATATGAGCGCTATAACCCAGTTTATCGAGCTTGCTTAGCCATTCAGGCATCGCTTGTGGCGAAATGTAATTCAGCCCATAAGGAGAATCAGGCAGGTAAGTATCAAGATAAGGCGTAAGGGTTTTGGCAGTACCATTGATGAAGATGCCATCACTGTACATTTTGACTTGGTTCACCAGCAGCAAGCGAGAAGTATCGTCGGACTGAATGCCTTTCAAATACGACAGCTGAGAGTCCATGCTGTCAGTCGGATAGATCCATGGTCGCAAAGAGACACGAGCGGTCAGATCACCTCGTTTTTCACTCTCCTTCCATACTTCATACCAACCTCGCTTCCAGTACATTCGCCCATCACCAATTGTGGTAATGCCGTAGAGCGCGGCTTCTTCTAATCCAGTCAACAAACCTTGGTAGCTAACCGCAAACTGCGCACTCATGCTGTTCCAAGCCAGTTCCATCACTAAATCACCCGCGTTATCGAGCAAGATGCCATTCAACTCACCGGTATCCGGATCTTTGAGAATACGACCACCTTGCGGATCGAGCGTGCTTTTATCAATGTTCGCCGCTTTCAGCGCAACCGAGTTAACCCACATCGAGTGAGAGGTTTGCTCCATTAACACCACCGGCGTCTCAGGAAATACCTCATCGATCACTTCTAAAGGCGTGCGCTGGTTTTCTTCTGACAAGGTCGCATCAAGCGTAAAACCGTACCCCATCAACCATTCGCCATCTTGGACAAACTCTTTACAGCCTTGCAGTTGTGGGATTTGCTCATCCAACAAGGTGCCAGCTTGCAACAAGCACGTACCGCCTGCTTCGGAAGCCGCCTCAAACACATGATTGTGGTTATCGACAAAACCTGGCAACAAGTAGGTATCAGTCAAATCCACCACTTCAGTGCCCTCACCAACCCACATTTGTGCCTTGGCTTTATCACCAACAAAAGCAATCCGTCCATCATGCACGGCAACAGCGTCTGCTTTTGGGTGACCATAAATACCAGCGTTGATGTACACCACGTCTGCGGTTTGCTCAGCAGCATTCGCCCACGCGCTAAATACAGGCAGCAACGCAGCACCAAGAATCAGTCTATGAGGAGTTAACATGACACCTACCGTTGTATTCGCTAACACATTGAGTATATGCAAATTGGTTTAGTTTGCTGTTGATGTCGTAATTTCTGTGGGGTTGGTTTAAAATTACAGAATAATAGACTGTATAACAAGAAGGTGAACAATGCGACTATACGACCAAGGCGATTTATGCCCTCATTGTGGTTTGATCATCATGATGCCAACAGACCTCTCGAACCAATGTTTAGGGTGTGGTAAAGAGATCAATCAGCACCAAGAATCGGATGAAGACGAGTAAGGCGCAGGTCTTACTCTGATTTGCTCGCTTGTGTTTCCTTCACAAATAAGTACATCTCTTCAAGGTAATTGCCATTTGCGCAGCCCCAGTCACTCACTTCGATAAATTCTTTGAGTAATTGATGACTCTCATCGCGAATCAGTTTTTGACGAAATGAGTTCCATCGAGCCAATTCCAAGCAGTTCTTATCAGATACATAATGGTCACCATAACTTTCAATAAGCTTGTTGTAGGCGCTCCAACGTTCTTCTGGCGTCACTCCTTCACTCATAATGACGGCGCAGTTTTCCTCGATATTAAAAACTTGGTCATTGGTTGGTGTTGTCGCTGAACACCCCACCAAGGTTAGCCCCATTATTAGAGCTGCGATTCTTGTTTTCATTATTGTTTTCCTTACTTTCAGCACCACTGCGAAAGACCGGATTTTATAAATAGAGAACGGCCATTACTAATCAAAAACGGAAAAATTTTGTGACTGACGTCTGCACATGTAAAAAGTGCGGTAAATTCCTGTTTACAAGCCATAAACATGACAAATGGATTTCGCATTCCTTTCTGCTGCTCATGCGTGCCATAATCAATGACGATAAAAACCTCAATAAAGCAAACATTTGAAGGATCAAAATGACTGCAACGGAATACCTAAACGATCTCAACCAACGTTACCTCGCTATCCATCGCACCAAAGAAGATTTCTTTTGGGAGACGTACATGGGCATCAGCGACGACCACGATGGTTCGACAAAAGCACAAACCGCTTGGACCAATTTCTTAAGCAACGCCGAGCAAATCTCAGCTATCAAAGCACAACTTGAAGCGACTGAAACAATCGCTGATCCACAAGAGAAGCAACAAACGCAAATTGGTCTGCAAGGCTGGTTAGCAACGTTTGAATCGCATGCGATTGAAGGCGAGCAAGCTCAAGCACAAAAGAATGCTCTGATTGCATTTGAAGCCGAGTTGTTCGAGAAAAAGCAAAACCACGTTCTGACGTTTACCAATGAAAACGGTGAACAAACCGAGGGCTCTTTGCCAGTATTGTCTTCGACCATTCGTGCCAACAATCACGAAGAAGTGCGTCAATCTGCGCACCAAACGCTGCTCGACCTTGAGCAATGGTTGCTGCAAAACGGCTTTATTGAGCTGATCAAACTGCGTAACCAATTCGCACGTTCTTTGGGCTACGAAACCTTCTTTGACTACTCAGTGATGAAGACAGAAAAGATGAGCTCAGAGCAACTGTTCAGCATCTTGGATGACTTTGAACAACGCACGCGTGATGCCCACCTAAGCAGCTTGGCAAACCTTGCAGAGCAAAAAGGTCAAAGCGCACTGACTGGCTACAACTTTGTTTACTCGTTCGCGGGTGATGTCATGCGTGACTTAGACCCGTACGTACCGTTCTCAAAGTCGCTACGTCGCTGGGTGGAATCGTTCGGTCGTCTTAACATCGAATACTCAGGCGCAGAGCTGACGCTAGACCTGCTTGATCGCAAGGGCAAATACCCGAACGGTTTCTGTCATGGTCCTATCCCATCGTTCTACAACCAAGGCGAATGGGTTGCCGCGCAGGTGAACTTCACCAGTAACGCGAAGCCAGACCAAGTTGGCAGCGGCTACGATGGCATCAATACTCTGTTCCACGAAGGTGGTCACGCTGCGCACTTCGCTAACGTGAAGATGAACGCGCCGTGTTTCTCTCAAGAGTTTGCACCAACTTCCATGGCATACGCAGAAACACAATCCATGTTCTGTGACAGCCTGCTGACCGATGCCGATTGGCTCAAACAATACGCGTTGGACGCAGAAGGTAACCCAGTACCGGATGAGATCATTCAAGCGATGATCAACAGCCGTCAGCCATTCAAAGCATACGAAGAGCGCAGCATTTTGGTCGTGCCGTATTTTGAACGTGCACTTTACCAATTAAGCGATGAAGAACTGACGCCAGAGCGCATCACTAAACTGGCACGCGATTGTGAAAAGCAAATTCTTGGTTTGGAATGCAGCCCACGCCCATTGATGGCAATTCCACACCTTCTGTCTGATGAAGCAGCGTGTGCCTACCACGGTTACTTGCTAGCACACATGGCGGTTTACCAGACCCGAGCTTACTTCCTCGACAAGTTTGGCTACCTGACTGACAACCCAGAGATTGGTCCGCTACTGGCGAAACATTACTGGCATGCGGGTAATCACCTATCGCACAACGAGACTATCGTTAGTCTAACGGGTGAGGGCTTTAACGCTAAGTATCTGGCAGACGTGTGTAACCTATCGCCAGAACAAGCATGGGAAGTTCAGCAAAAGAAAATTGCTTCGCTGCAAACTCGTGAACGTGCTTCGGTAGCTTCTTTAAATGCTGGCATCAAAGTAGTGGATGGCAGCAAAGAGCTTGCGAGCAATACGGTCTCAGACGAGCAGATGTGTGAGCAGTTTGAGCGCTACATCGAAGAGACTTACGGTCGATAAGCCAAACCAAGAGCTAGGGGGTTATACTCCTAGCTCTTTTTCTATCAGGGAAGCAACCATGTACCAAGATATCCTGACTTTCTGGTTTGAAGAACTGGAACCAAAAGACTGGTTTGTGAGTAATGCCGACGTCGATAAACAAATCGAAACCCGCTTTCTCACCACATTAGAACAAGCCGCTCAATCTGAATTGTTTGGCTGGCGAGACACAGCGCAAGGCCGTCTGGCAGAGATCATCGTGCTCGACCAATTCTCTCGCAACGTTTACCGCAATACGCCAAAAGCGTTCGCTCAAGATGCTCTCGCGCTTGCCTTGGCACAAGAGGCAATTCGTCTAGGCTTAGACCAAGAATTGACGGACGTTGAACGCAGCTTTTTGTACATGCCATTTATGCACAGTGAATCTATGCGAATTCATGAAGAGGCAGAGAAGCTGTTCAAAGCACTAGGGCGAGAATCGAACTACGAGTTCGAACTAAAGCATAAAGTGATCATTGATCGCTTTGGTCGCTACCCACACCGCAATGCGATTTTAGGCCGTGATAGCACCGTAGAAGAAGTGGAATTCTTACAACAGCCGGGGGCCAGTTTTTAAACACAGCTAGCACAAGATTGAAGTTCGATTATCAATTTATATTTGATAATAAATCAATCATTGTGCTGTTTATCATTTGGTGATTCGCGACTAATCTTTACCTCGTCAACACGATACATCACGATCAACAGAGGATTTCCATCATGGCTAAATTGACTATCGTCGCTAACATCATCGCCAAAGCAGACCAAGTAGAATTGGTAAAAGCCGAGCTACTTAAACTGATTGATGTCACTCGTGCCGAAGAAGGTTGCATCAACTACGACCTTCACCAAGATAACGAAAACCCAGCGCATTTCACTTTCTACGAAAACTGGGAATCACGCGAACTATGGCGCACGCACATGGACAACGAGCACCTAGCGCAATACATGAAAGCAACTGAAGGCGCGGTAGACACCTTCACTCTAAACGAGATGTCGCACATCGCTTAACGCTTTGTACAACGCAGCACACACTAGAAAGCCAGCAACCACCACCTTGCTGGCTTTTTGTTATTCTCTCGCTTGTTCTCTCTTCCCTCTCTTCCGAGCGATTCAAAGCAAGCTTATGAAAACATGAGCAAGATCTGATTATCTCCCCATTAAGACTGGCAAGATTTAAAGCCACTCACCCTTCGCTATATCAAAAGGTTTTGCATGAAGTTAGACGCCGTATTGTGGGATTACGATGGCACCCTAGTAAATTCTGTTCCGAAAAATATCGACATCACCAAAGCGATATTGTCCGTTATAGCACCGCACCTGACCGGGGATAACTTACCGAAATACCTACGCAGTGAAGCAGATTACCATCATGCCAATCACGCGGCGAAAAACTGGCAAGATCTGTACGTAAACTACTATGGTCTGTCCCATGATGAGATGATCGTCGCGGGCACCATGTGGGCTGAGCACCAAGAGCAAAACCAAACACCAGTGAATCTGTTCAGTGGCATTGCTGATGTGGTGAATGCGTTCGAACACCTGCCACACGGAGTCTGCTCTCAGAACTCGCAATCCAACATTCGTAACGTACTCAGCACCAACCAAATCAATGCACCGTTTAAAGCCGTCGTGGGCTACGATGATGTATCTAATGGGCATCAAAAACCGGACCCTTTTGGTGGCATTAAATGCATTGAGTCCATCTTTGGACACTCCGATAAACAACTGCTGATGTACATTGGTGACCACGAGGCAGACACGCAGTTTGCTCGTAATATCGAGCATCACTTAGGTGGCAGCTGCAAAGTGATTGCCGTAGCAGCAGCGTACAGCGGCGCTCAACCAGAGCACTGGAACGCCCAGCCCGATTATGTGGCACATCAAGTGGCAGACTTGCTCCGCATCATTGGCAAGTACGCCTAGCCTCTCTCAATAAACGCAAAGCTAAAGAAACGCACAGCTAAAGCTCTTAAATACATAGCAAGGCAGAAAGCCTTTTGCTCTCTTAAGGCTTTGTGTATCGTACTTGCCTTGCGCCGCTCATTTAGCGCGTAGATGATTTTAAATGACCCACTCCAATATTAAGGTAACGCAATGACCACATGGCCTTGTTTACTCAAACTCGATGGCGACGACGAACTGGTGTATTTGGCTTCGCCAGAGCAGTTAAACGCTGAATGCCAAGCTTTGATTTGGGGTCAGGATGATATTGTGATTGATACACAAGGTCACTGCTTTGCATTAAAAGCGGGTAGCCATAACACGGTGGAATTGGGTCTATTGCCACAAACATTGAACGTGCAGCAAGTGACAGAGCTGATCCAAAAACACGAGTTTGCTCAGGCACAGCGCTGCATCATCAAAATCCATTTTACTTCCGTCCAACAGGCGATTGAGGCCTTAGCTGATTAACAATTGCGCCCTTGCTTTCGTACAACGAAAAATCCCCTCAATAACCATTGTCAGCACCGAAAACCGTGCGTATACTCCGCGCCCGGTTAGATAGGTTCTCCTTTCACGATGAAATGGAACCGAACCAGCTTTCAATCGGCTGCAAAATGGAAACTTGCCCCAAGGAACAGGGCCCAGCGTAACTGTTAGCGTTTACGGGCTTTGAATTCGACTTCGGGTAAAGACAACATTTTGCACTCTCCGCAATGTTGCCTCTGCACGCGTGCGTCTTTTTCACGGCTCGCTCAAATACAGATACAATCGCAAGGTAACATAATGCAAATCATCTTCAGCTTGGCCGGCGTATTGGCCTTGTTGGCGTGTGCTTACGCACTTTCTGATAGTCGTCGCGACATCAACTGGCGCACCGTAATCGGCGCATTCTCTCTTCAAGCCGGTTTTGCGGCACTGGTGCTCTACTTCCCTATCGGGCAATCCATGTTAGGCTCCATCAGCAACGGCGTATCCGGGCTCCTCTCATTCGCAGACGAAGGCATCGGGTTTGTTTTTGGCGAACTCGCAACGGGCAATTTCATCTTCGCAATTCGCGTACTCCCTCTTATCATTTTCCTCTCCGCTATCATCTCAATGCTCTACTACTTGGGCGTGATGCAAGCTCTTATCAAAGTCATCGGTGGTGCTATCCATCGCCTACTGGGTACTTCTCAAGTCGAATCTCTTGCTGCAACCAGCAACATCTTCCTATCCATGTGTGAAGCCTCTTTGGTGGTTCGTCCGTTCTTGGCCAACATGACTCGCTCTGAACTGTTCGCAGTAATGGTTGGCGGTATGGCGTCTGTGGCAGGTTCCGTACTAGGCGGATACGCGGCACTGGGTATTGAACTGAAATACCTTATCGCAGCGAGCTTTATGGCGGCACCGGGTGGCTTGTTGATGGCGAAGATCTTAGTACCAGAACGTGAAGTATCGGCGCATCAAGGCGCGATTCAGCTAGAGAAAAGCGAAGATTCCAACATCGTTGATGCCTTAGCTTCTGGTGCGATGAACGGCGTGAAAGTAGCAGTTGCAGTGGGTACTATGCTGATTGCTTTTGTCAGCGTCATCGCGATGGTCAACGCAGGCTTTGAAACCGTGGGCAACTGGTTTGGCTACGAAGACGTAACGCTGCAATTGATCTTTGGCTACCTGTTCGCTCCACTGGCGTTTTTTGCTGGCATCCCGATGAATGAAATCCTCACTGCAGGTTCGCTGATCGGTCAGAAGACGATTCTGAATGAGTTCGTGGCCTTCCTTGACTTCGTCAACGTGAAAGAAACCCTTTCAGCACATAGCCAAATCATCATCACTTTCGCACTGTGTGGTTTTGCTAACATCGGCTCTATCGCGATTCAGCTGGGTTCGATTAACGCAATGGCACCAGAGCGCCGCCAAGAAGTAGCGAAACTTGGCTTCCGTGCTGTGATTGCTGCGACGCTTGCCAACATGATGAGTGCAGCGCTGGCAGGGTTGTTTATCGCCTTGTAATCACCCTCTCATTCCAATTGAAGCCCACCATCGCGTGGGCTTTTTTGTATGACTCACCGAATACAGAACTTAAAATTCCGGGTTTATCCCATTATTCCTGAGCGTATTTTTGCTAGCCTGTTGGTGAGTGCAATTGGGATAAGGGGAAGTGATGAACAAGGTCGTATTGGTATTTGGTGGATTGGGGAACGCTAAATCGTCTGTGGTAGGTTTGTATGAGAAACTTCTACACACCTTAAGCTCTCGCTTTGATGTCGTCGCCATTGACCCTGCAGTTCAACATCCCAAGTTCTGTGCATCGCAGTTCCAATTCCCTTACTCCGCTCGCTACGCCGATCTTGATGCGTTTCTACTGGCTCACTCACACACTGATGTTGCTGCCGCCTTCGCTTTAACTCCGGTTGGCACACACCTCTCCATTATTGAACAAGTGAGTAATGCACTCGATATTCAAAGCCTGTTGTTTGTGGTTGAGAAGCCGTCCTTCTCCTTGGCTGAAATCAACAAAGGCTTTAACCAAGTCATCCCAGAGCTTAAACGTCGCGGAGCGCAATTTTACTTTATTGATACCGCTTTGGTCTCTCCTTCGTTGGAAGCGCTCTTTGCTGATTCATCTATCGCACTCCCTGATTCTGCCCCGCGCAAGATTATCGCTATTGCAGCCGACAACCCGATCGACAGTCACGAAGCAATCCAAGACTTCCGTTTTGAAAATCGAATTGCGTTACTCAACGCCAGAAAGTTACTTAACTTAACCACCAGCGGCGGCGGAGGTTATGGCTTTGATATGGGCATTCATGCGATTGCAGGGCTAGTTCGCTACCTGCATAAATTCGGTATAGGAGACTCGCAAGTTGAACTGAAACACGTCCGTGCCGAACGTATCAACAAATCGAAATTGGAGTACACACAAGGCGCTGAAACTCATCTCTATGTCGAGGGCGAACTTACATCGACCGAGGGCAATATTGAAGTAGTGATTGAGGCAGGAAAAGCGGGGGATATTTGGGACAGAAGATTAGAGCTGCACTATCCAGAGCGCGTCATCGCAATTGGTTTTGGCACACTCAAGCATCCGCCGTATCTGTGGGAGAGAAGCCCCAATGGCATCAAGAGCACCACATTTGATGTCTCTGGCTCAGGCTATGCGATGCACTTTAACGACATTCTCTGCGCACTTGGTTTTGACGCAGAGCCTTTACTCTCACAACAAGAGAGCGAAGCTTTGATGTCACACTCAATGAACTTGCTGCGCAGCGTATTTGACGCCATCGGCGATACCCATCAAGTTCGCGAGCAAAACATTGCCGAGGTTGAGGCACACACCCCCAAATACCTATAAGAAGCAGAGCTAGAGGTTCGGGCAGAGCTTAGCCGATACCTCAACAGTTTGATTCATTAAATGGGCAACGAGTCAGTATTTCTGGCTCAATTCAATTAAGTGATATAGTTTCTATTCATACCCTTCAATTTGTAAGTTGAATGATAGGAATATCATGATAAATCTATCCCACTTAATCAAAAATGATATGAACCTGCTGATTTGTCTGTACGTTTTACTGCAAGAACGCAGCGTGAGCAGAACCGCAGAGAAACTGTTCTTATCTCAATCGGCCGTCAGTAAACAGCTTACTAAATTACGCCAAGAGTTTGATGACCCCTTATTCGAGCGAGAATCCAAAGGTTTATTGCCGACCCCAAAAGCGCTAGCATTAGAAAGCAAGCTGCAACAAATCCTGATGCAAATTGATCAGCTTCGTGAACCAGAAGAGTTTGACCCAGAACGCTCGACTCGCATTTTCAGTATCGATCTTATTGAAACCGCCTACTCCACGATTTACCCACGTTTTCTACCTCAAGCGTTATCTAGTGCGCCAAAGATCACCATCAAAAGTGCAGATTGGAGCAACAGCAGCATTACTCGATTACAGAGAAGAGAGATCGATTTTGGTGTGGGTATCTTTGAGTTTGATGATCGCTCTAAAACCCATGTCGATACCATCCCTGACACTCTAAATTACGCAGAACTGATGCGTGACACCTCGGCGTGCATCTTGCGAAAAGGACACCCAGCATTAGAGGAAGAATGGAATCTCGACGCATTCTTGAAGTACCGCCATATCCAAGTCATCACTGGCGGTGTGTCTAGCTGGCTATTACATGAGGTGCTCGACACGCAACGCCTGCGCATCGACAACGCCGTCAATATGTCCGACATTTCCAGCGCTGTAAAACTGTGTGAGAAGAGCGACTTGATACTGACTTACCCTTACAAAAGCATCCGCGAGTTCGAAGGTAAATCGGACATAGTGATCAAACCACTCCCAATAAAAATGGAACCAGGTGGGTTCTTTCTACTTTGGAACAAGCAACTCGACAATGACCCAAGCCATAAATGGTTAAGAGAGCTTATCGTCAGTCAGTCTTATGCTTAACTGAAAATAAAATGAGTGATGCCTAAGAAATGCTGATAACGAAAAATTATTATCTTAAAAATTATTGATAATTTCATGTAATGAAAATTTCTCCATATACTCACCTCCATCGAAACGAAACACGAATTAAACACCACAGTTTTTTTGGAGCAGAATTATGAAAATGAATCACGTAGGCATCATGGTTGGCGATATGGACAAAGCAGTAGAGTTCTACACTAAAGCGCTTGGTCTTCGCATCGTAATGAACAACACAAAAGTTATCGAAGAGCGCGAATCAGCAATCGGTCGTATGTGTATCGCCGTATTCGGTGAAGGCTTCAAAGGCTTCAACATCGCTCACCTAGTGACATCTGACGGCATCGGCGTTGAGCTATTTGAAATGAAAGAGCGTCAAGAGCGTCACGAAGTAGACTTCTCTCGCCTAGGCATCTTCCACTTCTGTCTACAAGTAGCGAAAGAGCAGTTCCCACAAACTATCAAACGTATTGAAGAGTTTGGCGGTAAAGCTCGCATGGACATCATGCGCTACCACCCAGAAGACGACAGCAAACAAGCTCAAATGATCTACATGGAAGACCCGTTTGGTAACCTATTCGAGCTTTACTCACACACTTACGAAGAAACTTACGCGTCTGATTACGAATAATTGAATGCTTAAGAATCAGAAAGGGTTGGCCTAGTGCCAACCCTTTTTTGTTTTTGGTTAGTTTTGATAAAACAACCCCTCCTAACCTCCCCTTGGCTTTAACTTCGGAGAATTCCGGTAAAGGAGAGGAACTGTCGGAGCGTGTTAAAGCGAGATTCTTGATGTAGCCTAGGCTCGTCGAAATCACACCAAAAGCTTGGAACGAAATAGGATAATGCACCAAAGGACAGCCCTCCCCCTTGGACAAGAAATGCAAATGCTGAGCAAACCATGTCAATACAAGGGGGAGTTGGAGGGGGTTGCTAGTGAGAAACACATAACTCCAAGAGACTACATCAGAAAAATCCCAAGATAAATGATAGCAACAACGCCAAGTAAAAACTCAGAAAATGGCTCTCTAACGATTGGCGATTGAATGAAACGGCTCAATCGATTCGATATTGCGAATTCACTTCCGCCCCAATCTAAACTCTTTAAGTTGAAACACAGACTGAGGAAAAGAAGGTGACTGGCTGTCACGATGCGGGCGTGGAAGAAATCCTCCGCACCAATTGCAATAACAAAAGACGCAATGTGGCAGATAGCCAACGTCAGTTTTGGCAACACAGAGCGATATTCGACAAGCAGCAATTGCGCCAGCCACAAACCGTAAATCACTTTTAATTGCCAAGGAACAGGCTCTCCAAATAAGACGATCCTCCCCTCTCCTTGCAGTGTGGTTTGCATCCCTGAATGTACCCAGTAGGCGATCGCCGCAGCCAGTACCATCGATATAAACATCGACAAATAAGCCCGCTTTTTCAACTGCACCAATAAAAACCCCGCTGACTGGAGAACGAAAAATACGACCAAACCCTTATCAACATGTTCGATGCTAACCCATTGACTCACCGCTAAAAAACACAACACGTTAAAACCAGTTTCTAAACAGAGGATTCGCTTTATCTCTCCTGAATTTTCGACCGGTTGCGTTAACGGCCAGAACACCACAGGTAATAGCACTGTCAATGCTAACGCGAGCCAAATCGAACTTTGCACTAGTAGATAAAAACCACTGCTGTACACCAAACACAGCAACAGAAAGAGCCCCGATGACAAGGGTGAATAAATTCGGGACTTCATTGGCACATCTCATGTTCAGAGTCTGCATACTCGGCTAAATCCGCCGAGCATAAATTAGCGGTTTCTATACATCGCTCCAACGTAACTGGTACTCGCCAAGTTTGGCGGGGATCAGATAAATACTCACCGCTTAAAAAAACGTTAGAAAAGTTTTTCACTGCTGTTGTGAGCGTATTCTGAGTGGTAGGTTGAGTGAGGGCGTGTTGCAAAACCCACTGTCGAGGCTGCCCACGCTCATTGATAAAAACATCACCATGAAAGTACTCTGAGTACAAAGTGTCTAGCTCTTGAGGTGTAACTATTTTTGCCCCAAGGCCAACTCTAAATCCTTTGTAAGCCGAATGTTCGAGTAGGTCTAGTTGCCCAAAAAGCTGAAACAATAATTCATCTTTTACTTGCTCTTCAGTACAAGACAGCATTGGCTTTTGATACAAAAGCCCAAGTGCATCATCAAGCTTAGTCGCGGTTACCGATAAGCACGTCACCTCACCTCGAGATGTGTTTCTGGTGGTCACGTGATAGCTCAATCCCCAGGGAGAATCGAGGACTAAGCCAACCGTTCTATTTTTGAGTTCAGCAGGGATACGAGAAAAATAAAACTGAAAACCGTGGCTCAAGACGTAATCATAACTTAATGCTGAACTGGTTTCTGAAAGTAAAGAGTGAATAACATGAGCCGGAAGCGCAAAGACATAATAATCGGCGAGAACGGTACAGTCATTGTGTAGTCGCACACCATCCACTCGGGTCCGTGCTTTGTTTGGATAGATGGCCTTCGCTTTGTAGCCTAAGTAAAACTGAACACCCTGCTTTTGGAGATGGTGAGTCAACGGGTTAATAAGCGCGTCACTAATGGGTTTGCGCATTCCCAAGCTGTAGGCGTCTGGTGCCAAAGTATGCAACTCGCCTTCTTTATTGTTGAGTAAATCCAAAATCGCCAATGCTGGCGTATCATCAGTCGCTCCAATCCAACCTAGCAAGACTGAACGAAGGAAAGCGGCAAGGTGTGGCCTTGAGTCGTAGCAGAAGAAATCTCTAACGGAAACACCGAGTAACTCCTCTGTAGAATACGTTTGCTGCAATCGTTGCTTAAACCAAAACGTATCAGTTAGAGGAACTTGAGCATAATGCATTGAATAGGCGGACTTTGCGTCATCCCACAGTTTTTCTAAACGCGTAAAATAACCACGCTGAAACTGTATGGTTTTGCTACTTTGTGCCCAAGAAAATTGCACGATATTCTGAGGGTAAAGCGAGTCTAAACAAGAGCCAGCCCCTGAAGGAATTTCTTTAAGAAAATTAATGAGGTTGTGGTTTTTTGCGAAGAACTGCCGATGAGTAAGTTCATGAACCCTCCCCCCTTCATCTACCGTTCCGATACACTTTCCTCCGGTGTATAGCTCCTTGTCGTAAACAGAAACCTCAAAATCTCGTTTTATGCAGTTATGAGCCACAGTTAAGCCAGAAATTCCAGCACCGAAAATCGCCACTTTGGGACGCGAAGAGCCCGTGCAAGCACAGGCCTTCTCCCCCCTTTTATTCGAAGAGTAAAAAGTCATGTTCTCTCCTCGAACTATCGATGAAAGTTGACATGATTCGCGATCTCTAATCGATATAGATCGTAGTTCGGAAGTTGATTCAATACCGTACTGATGTCGAGCTCAAATGGACTATTCGCCAGGGAACGACACATAATCAGATCGTCACCCACAATCATCACTTTAGGTGTCGCACCTTCCCACACAAGCTGGGCTGAGAGGTTTAAGTCATTGATATTAATCCCACAGTCGTAAGTGCGAGAACGCAAAACACCATTTTCTACTTCGTACCCACCAACCAACACAATGGGATTCTGCACAGTAGGAAAGACAATCGCGTCATTTCCTCCAGCAGCTTGCTCGGTTGGGAAAGTAATCGCGTCTTCAGCGTGAACAAAAGAAGCAGCAAGAAGGGTCACGAAGCCAAGAACGTTTTTCATTATAATTTCTCCATTTTTATATTTATAGCGGGAATATTCCCAAATGAGAATTTATATCAAATCCGCACTTACGACCATTGGCTTAAGGATTTTAATTTTGTAAGAAATGCGCCATAGTCCAAAAATGCCGAACAAAAGATAAACCTGATAATTATCAGCATCTTGAATAAACAAAATGAATACTAAACAGAAAATTTTAGAAGCTAATACAACAAATATAGAAAGCCAGATATTGGAAAGGTTTTCGAAGGTTGGACAAAAACAAAAATAAACCCGATTAATTACATAAACTTTAAATAATAAAAGACACAAATAGTTTTTCAATGAGTTTACTTAGTAACACATTGAACATTAAAATTTTATAAAACAGGCTAATCTCTCACTTAAACTTACGACAAGGTAACTTGACCTAAACTTTCGAAGTAGTTTTTACGAAGAAGAAAAGAGGGTGCTAGAGGCGGATTTGTTCGATGTGGATTGACCCAGAAAGGGAAGCTGCAACCGTATTGCCACAGAAAGCATATGACCACCATACAAAGCGTGAAAACAAAAAGGCTTGGTATCAACCAAGCCTTTTGAATTTCACGATTACTTCGTCACGCGACATGCACTTTGGGATATCTCGTTGACGATCAAAATCGCTTCGTCACCTTTGGTGTGCAGAACTAACATTTGGTCATCAGACATATATTTTGCGCCAGATGCAGAGCGAACTTGTTTGAGTTCAATCTCTCTCTCGTCATCAACGGTGATCATCGCTTTTTCCTGATCAAAGCTAGCTGCAAACTGATGACCATCATCACACTGGTATTGATACTCTGGCGCGGTAGAGGCACAGCCACCAAGCGCAAGCAAACCACCTAATGTCAGTGCGATTTTTGCCTGCTTAGCGATCATTCTTCAGGTGCCCAAACGCGAATGTTCACGTCCAAATCCGCCGGCGCGTAAACCACAACAGGAAGCTTGCTGTTGTAACGGTAAAGGTCGCGTGTTGGCATTTGAATGAAAGTCTCTACCTTCTCCATGTCTTCAGGACAAGCCATTAGTGTAGAGATTCCGCCTGCTGGAGAAGCGTCAACTTGGTAGTAAGTGTAACCCCAACCTTCTAGCGAATGCTCACTCACACTGCCGCCCAGAGAAACGCGGTTACAGTCTGTTTCCATCATTTTACCTACCACAAGCTCAACGCGCTTATCTGCCTCGTTGCTTGCTGGGTCTACATAGAAAACGTGCTTCGTCATGTTCTCCATCTCTGGGAACATCTCTGCCGATGGGCGAGATACGTCATTTGCTGAGTTCATTGTCGAACATCCGCTCAGTGCCAATGCACCTGCGGCCAACCAAACTGCTTTCATCGTTTTTTCCTTTTTCATATGGATGGGCATATTGTAATGGGGAACGCCAACTTATTGTGAAAGTACGGTTTAAATTGAGGTCTACTCTCACAATTACGACGTCAATGCGGAATCAGGCTCGAATGCCCAACTCAGCCATCAAAGATTCAATGGATTGATTCAGCCATTGTGTCATTGGTTCATTTCTTCTCTTGGTGCTGTAAACATAGCCAAAATTGCCTTCTAATGTTGGTAACTCCTGCGCAAAATCGAGACCAACAAACCGCGCATCCAATTGCTCAATAAGGTATTTGGAACATGGGAAAAGAATGTCGCTTTCAGATACTAGGTTAAGAATCGTATTGATATGGCTCGTTCTAAGCTGAATCCTAGGCACTACAGACAAGGGGTGAAGTAAACGGGAGATATGCACTTCTTTTTCGTTCCAATGGGGAATGATGTGTACAGCAAACGATGCCGCCTTGAGATCATCCAGTTGAACCCGCCTTCCCTCCAATGGATGCCCGATGCGGCCAGCCAGAGCGAAATGGTCTTTGCCGCCCTTCTTCTGCACTAGGAATTTAGGTAAATCCATCGGGAAATAGTTAATGCCAAAGGCAATCTCTCCAGCATCAATTTTCTCGGGCGTCGCTTCTGTCCAATCCTCAATCACCAAGTTCATTAGTGGAGCTTCCTTGGCAAGAAACTGAGTCAAAGGGGCAGAAAACCACTGAGCGATAGAAGCATTTATCGCAATGCGCAGGTTGGCTTTTTCGGTGCTTGGGTCGAAGCGCTCTTCTGTATTGACCAACGCTTCGATGTCATGGATGAGGCCAGAGAGCTGAGTTTTAAGCTCTTCTGCTTTTGGGGTGAGCTCCATCACCGCTCCCTTTCTCACCAAAATATCATCATTGAATAGCTCACGAATCTTTCTTAAGTTTCGGCTCACGGCGGGTTGGCTCGTACAGAGCCGCTCTGCTGCGACGGTGGTATTTTGCGTTTCGAGAATGACCGACAATACCTTCAACAAGTTGTAATCAAATCCAATCACGCTCAGCACCTTTTCTGCATTTTGACCAACTCTATAACAATAATGGTATGAGCTAAATACCACCAATTCATTTCTGTCATAGCGCGGACAAAATTTATAGTGAGTGCATTCACCACACACTATTTGGATGATGTCAGCTATGAAAAAGAAACTTCTTATCACCTTGTTGGGTTTGTCTGCACTCGGCGCTCAACCTGCCCTTGCCGATACGGCCAATAGCGAACTCGCGAAAGATGCCTACATTTATGGATACTCGATTGATGAGGCGTACAAATTCTTCTACCACACTGCGGTAGAAAATGATTACCCACTCAATCGCTTTCAAAACATTCGCGGCTTGGCCGATGACACCTATACCGCGCACCCGACCATCAACAACGACACACTCCACTTGATGGGCTGGTTAGACGTTGCTGCTGAACCCGTTATCGTCAGCGTTCCAGATATGGATGAAGGACGCTATTGGATATTGCACACCATGGACATGGGTCACTACACCAACGCGGCATTCAGCTCACGAACGCGTGGCACAGAAGGTGGCCAATTCATGTTTGCGGCCAACGATTGGCAAGGTGAGGTTCCGGATTCCGTCGATGAGGTGATTCGTGTCGACAGTAACCTAGTGAAGCTGATGGGACGAATCATGGCGCTGGGTGGCGAAGACACGAAAATCGCACTCGATTATATGGATCAATGGACTATCCGCACCTTGTCTGAGTACCTAGGTCAAAACGGACCGAAACCCGTGCAGCGCACCTACCCAGATCCGAAACATTCGACTTGGCTGGAGCGTGTTAACTTCGTCCTTTGCGATGGCACGATGGGTGATGCTGATAAACAATGGTTAGAAAAATACCAACCTATCGGTGTCGAAGCTTGTAAAACCGACTTCACGCCTGAGCAATTGAAGCTTGCCAAAGCAGCAGAAAAACAAGGCATGCAGCGTATTATCGAGTTGGCACCGAAAGTCACGGATGCCCGTCAGATACTAGGCACGCGCGACACCCTTGGCGATACCCCACGCGAAGTCTTTGCTGAGGGCACGTACCTTGGCCAATGGGGCTTGCCACCTATTGAAGCGTCTTACCGCAAGACGGATTTTGATACCAAAGGGGAAAAGCTGGATGGCTCTAAGCATGACTACGTGATGCGCTTTAAAGCCCCAAATGTCAGTGAGTTTTGGTCGGTAACCATTTACGGTAGTGATAACCGTTTGATGGCGAAAAACGCCTTAAACCGACACAGTCGTGGGGATCGCAGCATGAAGCCTGATGCAGATGGTTACTACACCATTCACATGAGCTCTGACACGAAAAGCAATGCGGATGACCCGAATTACTTGCCAGTACCAGAAAAACCGTTTTACGCCATCATGCGCTTCTACGGTGCGGACGAAGCGATTCAAAGTGGCGAATATCAGATGCCGGAGATCGCCCCAGTCGAGTAAGCGCTGCGATTAATCCGTGAAGCAAAGATTGAAACGTTACTCTTTGGAGTAGCGTTTCATGTTTCTCGGTCACGTCATTACGTGCTACTTGCTCCAGACCAATGACAAGGTTATGGTTTGAAGCCATATTTGGTCGACGTTCAAGGAAGAGAGAATGACCACCTACCTTGCTGGCTTTACGCTCGGCATATCACTGATTCTTGCTATCGGAGCGCAAAACGCCTTTGTGCTGAAACAAGGCATCAAACAGCATCATGTGTTTCTGGTGTGCTTTATTTGTGCACTCTCCGATGCGATTTTGATTTCCCTTGGAGTGGCGGGCTTTGGCTACTTGGTGAAGCAATTTCCCTTGATTGAAACCATCGCGCGTTACGCTGGTGCTGCGTTCCTAACTTGGTATGGTCTCAGCAGTTTACGCTCGGCATTGACGCAAAAACACGTGATGAATCCTGAAGGTGATGCCTCCAAAAGTGCATGGCAAACCGCTCTGTTCTGCTTGGCATTCACTTGGTTAAACCCGCATGTTTACCTTGATACCGTTGTGCTATTAGGATCGATTTCCACCCAGTATGAACCACACAAATGGCAGTTTGCAGTGGGTGCGGTATCGGCTTCCTTCGTGTTCTTTTTCAGCCTTGGCTATGGCGCTAAATTGCTGATCCCCATCTTTAAGCACGCTCGCTCTTGGCAGGTTCTTGAGTTCATTATTGGCTTTGTCATACTGGCTCTGGCGATCAGCTTGCTGGTTTAGTGCGTATACTTTTCTCAATGCTCGAAAAAGGAACACGTCATGGCAAACCAGCGTAACCCCATTGAAATCAAAGCCCTCGACCACGTGGTATTGAGAACGGATAATCTCGATGCGATGCTCCGTTTCTATCGAGATCTATTGGGGTGTCCTATCGAGCGGGAGTTACCCGACTTAGGGCTTACACAGTTACGTGCTGGCACAGCCATCATTGATTTGGTAACGGTTGAGAGTGAACTCGGAAAGTTAGGCGGTAAATCGCCAAGCCAAGATGGCCGCAACCTCGACCATTTCTGCCTGCAAATTGCGCCTTTTGAAGAGTCTGAGTTGCTTGAATATCTTCATCAACATAACGTCCACGTTGAAGAGTTTGCCGAACGATATGGTGCTCAGGGCTTCGGTCGCTCTGTGTATTTAGAAGATCCAGAAGGCAATGTGGTCGAGCTTAAACCACAGAAATAACTCGTTGCTATTCCTAACTTTATTTCCTCATTTTATCGGTTAAAAGCGGCTTCCAATTAAACCGTTTCGGCGTAGATTACGTATGTGTGTTCCTAAGCTTAAATAGGCAACTTTGATTAGGAACACACCATGACACTCAGCGACGACGCACTATCCAGAATCATAGAAATGGCATGGGAAGACCGAACCCCGTTTGAAGCCATTGAGCATCAATTCGGCCTGAACGAAAATGGCGTTATCAGCCTGATGCGTCGCCACCTCAAACCCCGCAGTTTCAAGCTTTGGCGTCAACGTGTATCTGGACGCAACACCAAACACTTAAAACTGCGCTCACCAGACGTGAACAGAGGCTATTGCCCAACGCAGTACAAACAACGTTGAGCCTCTCGGCCAAGCCTTTAAACTCAAGTGTTCTGTTCCTAGACCATAAAGTAAGGCGCACTGTCTCGCATGAACTCCGCCATGGAGGCAAGGTAGTCCCATGTTTCGCGGTAGGTGTGGTTCATGCATTGCGTGAAGGCTTGGCACAATGACGGATCTTCTTCCAACCACTGGCTAACGTGTTGCGCCGTGTAGGAAACCTGCCTCACCTCATCATCTAAAATCTGCTGAATGGTCGGTCGCATCTCTTTCAAATACGGAATATCCGATTGGTCAATAAAACTCAGTTGAGAAACTAATAGACACCAAGAACGAAGTTCGACGGAGTGAGCTCGGAAAAGATGGATTTTAATGTCGTCGTAAAAGTTGCTCACATTGCTGAAATCACTCGACTTTTCTTCTTGGTATACCTCGGTTTGGTAACCCGTTAATGGGATCAAACTGGCGTACATGGCCGAGTGGTTTCTGTCGTTTTGGCAGTGATGCATGATTTGCTGCTTCATTTCCCCTTGCGCATAACGATTGGCAATCATTTTGAGTCGCTCTGCGCCCTCTTCTTCGTTGATGGCATTGTGCAGCAAGTAATACGCCATGGTTTGTTTGCTCTGGAATATTTCTCCAGTGAGCTTGCCCATCGCTTGAGGTGTAAGTGAGGAATCGGAATGTAGGTAGCTTGCAATAGAGGCTTTGTACTCTTTAGAGGGTACAAAGTTATTGTCTTCTAGCAAGTTATAAAGGCTGGTCTGTAAACAGTTCATGTCACCTTCCTTGATGGTGCTGCGTCGCAACACGTCATGCTGACTACTAAGAAAGTGAGGTATTTATCAATACGCTCCTTAGAATGAGGTAGATTCAAGCGGAAGAGTAGAGTTTAGGAATGATTTCGGCTCGGAGCGGCTGGCCAGCGGCGAGGTTAGGACAACTCTTAATGCTTTCGTATGAATATTTAACGACCTCATTGATTTATGAAGGATATATTTTGTTACAAAACAGTTAAACGATCATTTTATAAATGTTATGTATCGAAAATAGACAGAACGAAATGCGGGGTGGTTAACTATTGGTTTTTAAAGGAAAGTGGCTTTGTAGCGCAATTTTTCTTGCCTACAAGTTTTTGAAAAGTGCCGAAAAGTAGTGTTTTAACTCTACAAAAACCGGACGGAGATCACCGTCCGGTTTGATCTTATTGAGCCTAATTTGAAGAGGATGAAGCGATTGCAGATGCTAGGGGGGTCATCTGCAACGCCCAAATCTTCTCGTTGTTAGTGACGAATGAGCCTTACTTACCCACAAAGCCGTTGTACAACATGTATAGGTGCGCAGCACTCCAAGAGAAGTTGTTTGCGCCCTGCACTGCACCCGTTTCAGGGTTGTAGTTTTCCTGAATTGGCGTCGTTTCCGTTAGGCCTTGTGCGTTCTTGAATAGCTTATCCACCATCTGACGCGCTTCTACACCGTAACCATAGTTGTCCATACCACGTACACCGAAATAGAACTGATCGAGCCACACACGACCACGCCAGTAAATGTCTGGGCCATAAGCCGGGTTATCCATCGACGCCGTACCAAGTGGGATCATTGGTGAGTTAAACTTGCTGGTATCAAGCATGTTCTTCACTACTTTATCTGCGTGCTCTTGCGTTGCCGCGTTGTTGAATAGTGGAGACCAACCTTCTGGACCCATGCCGCGTTTCACCAACATTGGACCTGCACATTGGTTGCTCAAGCCGCCAGGTACCACTTCGATGTCGTAGTAGAAACCGGTTGATTCATCGAACATACAGCGGTTGATGTACTCTTTGGTGTCTTCCGCTTTATCTTTAAACTCAGCCGCTTTATCTGCTTTGCCCAGAACTTCTGCAATTTGCGATAGGAACAGGTTATCTGAGTACCAGTAAGACGCTTGGTCTACCGATTCTTGCATCAGCGAGTAACCAGACAACTTGTTCGCGTCGTTGGTGTTCTCGTTGAACTTCACTTCCCAGTCTTTCTTCGCTAGAGCCAGTTTATCCATGTTCTCTGGCGAATCATCACGGTAAGTCACCACTGAGCCGTCTTCACCCATAACCATGTCGTAGGTGTTGTCGAATCCGTTGGTATCGTGTGCATAGCGACCCATTTGGTCGATCACTTTAGCTTCGTCTTGTGTCGGCAGTTCAGACATACCTTGTAGGTTGTCGATGGTGTCGATAAAGCCAAATACACCCGCGTTATCACGACCAGATTCCCAACCCGCAGCTACTTTTGCAGGGATACTCATCGCAGTGTAATCACCTGACGTTAGCAACTGGTTGTATTTCTCGATGCCAGTCTCTTTGATCCACTTGTCGCCGTTCGCTTCGTCTTTGTACTGGAACTTCATGTCGTCTACAGACGCATCTGATCCCCAAGAACCATCATTCACATCATCTTCAAATACAGTGTGAATTGGGTCTTTTGCTGCACCGTATTCAGGGATACCGTTTTTGTTTGTATCACGAGCACGCAGCCACCAATCGTGGAATGCCACCAGTTTCGGATACATCTCTTCTAGCCACTGCTTCGCTTCTTCCGGACGGTTATGCTCGTCTTTCAGTGCGGTGTACACTTCCCATACAGCCCATGCAGCTAGAGATGGTTTGGTGTTACGTTCGTTCCAGTTCAAACCGTCTGTCGCCAGTGGGAACACTTTTTTGTATTCCGCAGACATGCCTTCCCAACGCTCTGCTGGCAAGTTGTAAGTGACTACGTCAAGCAAGTAACCTTCGTCCCAAGGGCGAACAGGATCGTCTGACTGCACTTGGTATTGGAATACAGTACGAATGTTTTCCATCGCCACATCTGGGTTGAAGTGAGCCATTGCGTACGCTTGTTTCCATGTATCCCACGGCCAAGTCATGTTGCCAGAGAAGTAAGGAGCCGTTACCGATGGCGTTACTGTGTCGTGGTCAATGGCACCTGCAGCACCACGCCAGTTTGCACTCAGTGTTTCCATCGCTTTTACTGCTACGAATTCATGTTCTTTTGAAGCAGCACCGTTGGTTAGACCATTTTCTAGGTATTCTTCCCAACGCATTGCTGAATCATGCATGTAGCCTTTTGGATCGGCCATCACGTCATCTAACTTAGCAAACTCAGATGCCTGCTCTTCTGTGTTTTGCACGTGCGTGTAAGCCGTGTATAGCGTGATTTCTTCGCCATTACCTAGCTCTGCGGTTTGGACAAAGCCTTTCTTATCATCGTCGATGGTAGACGTTTCTGGCTTGATAGAGCGTGTTACTTCAAACTTTGAATCGCCTGAAGTCAGCAGAGACCAAGAGTCGCGAACCGCGCCAAAAGACACTTCTACGCCGTTTTCTGTCGCGGCGATTTCACGTGAGTAAGTAGGGTATGCATCTTCAACACTGCGCACTGTGCTGTCGCTGTTTTTGTATAGTTCACCATCGTCAGCACGGTAATCTTGCATCAACTCACCGTCCCATTCGCCTTGAATAGCCAGCTTGTTCGGGTTCTTGATGGTGGTTTTAACAAGAGACGTACGGTCGGTCACAAAGCGCATTTCAAGTTCGGCAGTGATGCCGTTATCGCCTGTGTACTCTTGAATCAGTGCGCCTGGTTGCGAGTAAGCTTCTGTTAGCTCAAGCGGCATCGCTTCACCGTCAACCATCAGTGTTAGACGGTCGAAACGTGCAGCCATGAATGACACGTATTCTTCCGTTAGCAACGCCGTACCACCTAGCGCAATTTCACCACCTTTGGTATCTAACGTGTGACCATGCCAAGAACCGTTATCGAACATAGGAATGTAGCGAAGGTGACCACCATGTAGATCACGCAGTGCCACTGGCACACCTGCACGGTCAATGGTGTTGTGGAATTCAGTCGCTTTCAGTGGCGCTTCCACATTCGAGTCATTATCACTACTGTTGCATCCACTAAGTGTTAGAGCAACCCCGACAGCAATCGCACATAAAGAAGTCTTAAAGTGCATGTTATATCCCTCATTTATTGGCTTTTGGTCCTGATCAGGCGAAAAAAGGTCGAGACGTGCCCTGCCGAGTTTCGATGATGAAGATTCAGCCTTATTTATTTCACTTTTGGATTTGAGAAGAGATCGGTTAATTTGTCTCTTCTTCGTTTGACCTATTTAAATAACAGGTCATTAATTTTGGATAATAGTGGGTCTTTGATGCATTCATTATCAAACACACCCACTTAATATAAATTCTTTATTTTGTGATTAAATAGTCACTATTTTTCATTCGCCATCGAGATGGCTTTTAATAATTCACCGTCAATATTCGGAATCGTATCCGAAAGGAATATCTGATTGCCCGGCGTGTAGGTCATCAAGACGTTTCTCAGTCGCTTACTGCCTTCTCCGCTCTTGTTTTGCACATCAAACTCTATCAGTTTGTTGTACACCTCATTCGCCAGTTTCTCTTCCTGCTCTTCAGTGATAGCAATGCGTCCCATGCAAATCGGTGGTCGCACATCATGGCTAAACACTTCATCTCGAAAGCGCTTAGCAAACAAAGTATCGAGCTTGGAGCCTTCTTCGAAAATAAAGCGACCTTGGTCTTTAAAGCGGTATTGGTCATCACCTTTTAGCTCGATGTAATCCATCATTTCCAATGCGCGGAAATAAAGGGTGATCGAGGTATGGGTCAATTGGTATTTGCTCGCAATATCTTGCGGAGACCATTCCTTCCGACGTAATAAATACAAGAAATCAAACAGGTACGGATACTGGTGAAATATGTCACTGTTAATGTCGGTGATAAATTGCTCGTTTTCTTGTTGCAGCTGTTTACCACGCATGGACAATTCGACTAAGTCAGTATCTAAATGAGTGGCATACGAGAGTATTTTGTCCAACCCTAAAGACGTATTGTGTAACTGTCTCTTAATGGTTGATAGAGGAATCCCCATTCCAGCAGAGAGATCGGAATAACAAATCCCTTTCTCTTTAATTTTTTCTCGTAAAGCAGCAAGTAAATACGTTGCAGAATTATTCATCTAACAATGCCTGTTTTAATTTCTTCAGCATCCCTGATGATATATTCAAGAGAATCCTACTCTTGTGATGCTGGTTCCAATTATTCCCAGCACTCTTTATCAATTAAATCGGTTTCAACGATGAGACTTTTACTAGTTGTTAACTGATCAAGTTTTACTCATTGCGTTCACACTTTGACCATCTATTTTAAGCCTTATCAGTATGGCGACGAGTATAATTGTTTTGATGCGTAAAATTAAGTTCACAAAGATTTTTAGTAAAAGTTTTCTCTCAGAAGGTTATTTTATTAGGTAAGAAGTATCAAAAAGTTGTACTCAGAGATTTATTATCGTGAGGGATCACAGAAAAATAGTGACTCACTGGTAATTTATTGAATCGATGACCAGTAAAATCCTTGTTATAAGGAGCAAGAAAGTTGATTAAATTAACCGAGGTATTATTGAAGCGCCGTCATATTATATCCGTATTTTTCTAGCTTGCTCACATAATTTATTGGCTTGCCACCAAGGCTTATTTTTATATTCTTTTGCCACGTAAAAACTCTCTCCCGCCATCGGAGTTATCAGCTCAATGTGATCAGCTTGGCAATGTTCAATCAAGTCCTCAATGGGCTCATCCCATTTGTGCGTAAACAGCTCATACGTTGCCCAGTGCACAGGTAGCAACTTCTTCGCTTGCAGGTCTTTGAATGCGCGTACGGTGTGATGCGCTTGCATGTGTCCCCAGTTCTCAACCGGATAACCTTGGTTGCCTTTCACATCTGCCGCGACTTCCAAACAGGCGATATCAATCGGGCCGCAACGCTGAGCAATTTGTGCAAAGTGGCTATCGTATGCACTGTCGCCGCTGAAATAGAGGGTCTCTTGCTGCCCTTTTACCACCCAAGATGCCCATAAGGTCGAATTCTTATCCAGATAAGTGCGCCCTGAGTTGTGATTGGCTGGCGTACATATCAACTCAACATTGGCATAATAAACGCTCTCCCACCAATCAAATTCCACCACGTTATCAGGTTTAACGCCCCAACGAATCAGATGCTTACCGACACCGAGTGGCACGTAAAATGTTACGGATTTATCAGAATAGTAACGTATGGTCGAGGCTTCGAGGTGATCGTAATGATCATGAGAGATCACGATGACATCCGGAATCGGCAAGCTATCACGTACAGCTGTATTGGGGATATTGCGCTCAAACCATGCCTTAGCAATCAAAGGCGACGCATAGTCGAATACAGGGTCAGTCAGAATGCGCACGCCATCTGTCTCAATCATCAAAGTGGAATGCCCGAGCCAAGTGACTCGCATCGCTTGTTGTCGCTGCTCAAACCGCGTCGGCTCTATCGATGAATAAGGCAACTGGTTATCGGGACTGAGCGGCGAACGTCCACCCATGTAGGCCCAGCACACTTGCCAAAAAGACTGAGGGCTTGGCACATTTGGCATCTTGTCTTTGACGCGTCCATGTTCAAATTGAGGTGAGTGGTTAATGCGATGCGCCAACTGCGCGTAGTAAGTGTGAGGAGTAATCAGTGATTGCGTTGCGCGCTCACGAGCCAAGTACGTGTTTTTAAGTGTCGTTTCAGACATGTCCTATCTACGTCTTGTTCACTAAACTATGGTTTTAGTTAAGCCTGCTTGTATGTCTTTTTCATGACCAAAATAGGGCGTAAGATGAAGATTAGGTTTCAGAGAAGTATTTCTGTCCTTTATCGGTCTTGATAAGGAAGAGAGAAGGAGAAAAGTTATGGTGACCTGCAGCCAATACGATTTTATTGAAATCGCCTGTATGTTTAATCTGCCCGTGGAGATCACCCTCAGAAACGGTGAGAAACATCAAGGCAGCGCATTTGATACAGGCTACGATATCGAGCGACAAGAGTGCTTATTTTTGGATATCGATGGCGAGCACATTTCGTTCCCAACCGAACAATTGATTGCGATGAAGGCACTCAAAGACAATCCGCATTTCAGTGAAGTAACCTTCGGTTAACTGCTCGAAAGCCGATAGAAAAGTTAGACATAAAAAAGCGCCCTTAACTGGCTGAGTTAAGGGCGCTTTTGTTTGGCTTTTGAGTTTTACCTTGAGCGGATAAATATCAGCATCGGCATCATGATAACGAACATCACCCCGACCAACTGGAAGGTATGCACAAAGGCCACCATTTGCGATTGCTGATGGAGCATGTTCTGGTATTGCTCCAATGCCGCAGGATCAGTAATTGATAATCCCTGTTTCGCAGCCCAGTCATGCAGCACTGGGTTATAAGGGTTAAAGCCTTCTCCCAAAGCGTGCCATTGCTGTTGGCTGTCACGGTATTGGTACGTAGTCGCAATCGAAATACCAAACGAACTACCAATGGTGCGGAACAAGTTAAAAATACTCGCCCCTGCCACCGACTGCTCTTTCGGCAATGTCATGTACGCCAGTGTCGATAAGGTCGAGAAGGTCAAACCTAAACCCGTGCCCTGAATCATACTTGGCATCACGATCCAGAAGGTATCGATTTCCATGGAGTACAAGGTCATGAGGTAACTACCAATACCGATACAGGTTAGGCCAAAGACAATCTTCAACCTTGGATCGAATTGTGGGTTAATCACAATCACCAATATCAGCATACAGGCAGACGCCAAACCCCGTGGTGCCATTAACATGCCTGTGGTGGACACTGGGTAGTTTAATAAGCTTTCAAGCAACATTGGTTGTTGAGTGGTCAAGCCGAACATGGCCATCGACACCACCGCCATCATTAAGGACGAGACCATGAGGTTTTTGTCCTTGAGGAGCCACAGAGGCGCAATGGGGCTCTTGGTCTTCCAACTGCGGTAGATCCACATGATTAAGCCCATGATCGCCAGCAAGACTGCGGTTTGGATAATGCGGGAGTTGAACCAGTCTTCGTCGTTACCTTTGTCGAGCACAAACTGCAACGCACCGACCCCTAGGGCCATATAACCAATGATCCACCAGTCGAAGTTCGGTTTGGATTTGTTACTGATGTGGATGTAGCGATAAATCAGCGCAGTACACACCAAGCCAAATGGCAAGTTGACGTAGAAGATCCAACGCCAATTGATGTTGTCAGTAATCACACCGCCCACTACCGGGCCTAAAATCGGACCAAGCAAGATACCGATGGAGAAGATCGCCATCGCCTTGCCTTTTTGTTCAGAAGGGTAAATCTGAACCAGTGTCGATTGCGCCAGTGGAATAACCGAGGCACCAAACGCACCTTGGATAATACGGAACACCACCATCTCTTCGAGTGAGCCCGCTTGTCCACAGAAAGCACTGGCAATCACAAAGCCGATGACCGCCACCAGCATGACTTTGCGCTCACCAAATCTCGATACCCAGAAACTGGTCATCGGAATGAAGATCGCCTCAGCCATGCTGTAGCCAGTTAGCACCCAAGTGATTTGGTCTGCCGTTGCGCCCAACGCGCCCATCATGTGTGAAAGCGACACGTTAGCAACGGTCATGTCTATCAGCACCATGATGGCCGAAAGCATCACGGCGACGGTGGCTATTCCCCGTTTGTCGGCCGTAATCTCATTACTCATTGTGCGTTACTTTTCAGATCAACTGTCACTTCAGAACTTGCACCCACACGTAATTGTGGCGCGCCTTCAGGCACTTCAAGTGTCAAACGCACAGGGAAACGTTGTTTAATTTTTACCCAGTTACCGGTTGCGTTTTCTGGTGGCATCAAAGAGAAAGAAGTACCACTTGCAGGCGACAGTTCTTCCACTTTCGCATCCCACACTACGTCTGGGTACATGTCGATCACGACTTCAGCGTGCATGCCTGCTTTGATATGTGTTAGGTCAGTTTCTTTAAAGTTTGCGCGTACCCAGTAACTGTCTTTTACAATCACAGGGAACAGTGTTTGGCCAATGCCGACAACAGAACCAGTATGTGTGTTGATTTCACCCGCGATGCCATCGACAGGAGAAGTGATGTCGGTGTAGCTAAGGTTCAATTCAGCTTGTGCAAGTTGCGCTGCCGCTTGTTGAACAACCGCTGCTTCTGCGCCTTCTTCACCACGGTTTGCAATTGCTTTTTCTACCGTTGCACGTGCTTGTTCTAAGCTTGCTTGAGCGTTAGCGAGTTTGTTTTTCGCAGTATCCAAATCTTGATCAGACGCTAATTTGCGTTTCACTAGCGAGTTAGTACGTTTGTACTCCAACTGCGCTTCGGTCAGGTTAGAACGCGCCGCATCCAATCCCGCCACCGCTTCAGTCACTTGCTTGTCGGCCACATCGTGTTGTTGGACCGCCAATTGATAAGCCGCTTTGGCTTGTTTGACTGCTAGCAGATAAGGACGAGAATCAATCTTTAATAGCAGATCGCCTTTGTTCACCACTTGGAAGTCTTTGGCTTCTACTGAGATCACTTGGCCTTGAACCTGAGGAGCGACTGACAGGATTTTAGCTCTTACATAGGCATCTTCCGTACTCGGATGACTGTCAGAATATTGCCAAGACCAGTACATCGCACCGAAGCCGATAGCACAAACGAGAAGGAAAAGGATTTTGGTCAGTTTGGATTTCGAAGAGGATTTCTTCGCGATATCGTCGCTCATTTATATTGTCCAAGTGTTTAATTATGTGATCAGTGTAGGATTTTTCCGCTTTCGAACAACAAGATGATCTGAAAGGTTAAGATCCGATTTTGAGCGTTGATAATTTGTTCAAATGATGCGCAAAGATATTCACACTCTTTGATGCCCAAGTAACCTCGAGATGCTGGTTCAGCGAGAATGACTTGGTTTGAAGGCGAGGCAACAATTTAAAGGTCTAGTGGTTCTAAATCGAAAATTGTTAACAAAGCATGCGAACCAAGGCAACTCGCCCTTCGGGAGCGTGTCACTGAAACAATTTCTTCGTCAAACAACTTGGAAAGAGCTAGCTATTCCGCTTCGTTGCTTTCCTTGCTTACTTTCGGTAAAGAGGGAATCAGTGACAACGCTCTGAATCCTGCCTCTTGAAGTCACTTGGGCATCGTGTGCATAAAGTATAGAAGACGCTAATCATTCCGCGACTTAGACAATCACATTGACGAATATTCCAGACATAAAAAAGCCCCGTTAGTCTTAACTCTAACGGGGCTTTATGGTTATTTATTTTTAACTATCAATGTGCTGTAGCAAGCTGCGCAGTTACTCTTCGACGTTGTAGCCAAATCACAACACCAAACAGCAACATGGCCGGAATCCACATCCACTCTTTGCGATAACGCTCAACAGGCACACGAACGTCAACGATTTGTTGGTCGAACTGCAATCCTGCTGCCTCTGCTGGGCTAGCAAAGCTGACGATATCAATCAGGGTTTGTTCACCTTGCTGATAAGTAGCGATACCCAATGCGTCCAGCTTATCTTGTCCGGTTTCCCCTTCAGGAACCGACAACAACACCGAGAATTCACGCATCTTACCTACTGCATCTTCACCGCTGATGCGCATTCTCAGCACACCGCCCTCTTCTAGCGGCTCAAGCGTTTGTGCCAACTGGGCAGGATTGCTCGATTGGTACGGATCCACCACCATGTCGATCCAGAACCCTGGACGGAACAGAGTAAAGGCCACCAGCAAAAGCAAAACGCCTTCGTACCAACGGTTACGAGTCAGGAACCAACCTTGCGTCGCCGCTGCGAATATCAACATCGCGATAGTAGAGATAACAAAGATGGCAATGCCGTGCGCCCAATCGACATCAATCAACAACAAATCCGTATTGAAGATAAATAGGAACGGCAAAACTGCGGTTCTTAGACTGTAGTAAAACGCGGTTAAGCCCGTCTTGATTGGATCGCCTTTCGACACCGCCGCAGCCGCAAACGAAGCCAGACCCACTGGCGGCGTTACATCCGCCATGATGCCGAAGTAAAACACAAACAAGTGCACCGCAATTAACGGTACGATCAAACCGTGTTGTTGACCCAACGTGACGATAACAGGTGCTAGCAAGCTCGATACCACGATGTAGTTCGCCGTGGTTGGTAAGCCCATGCCTAGAATCAAGCTCAATACCGCCGTAAGAATCAGCATGAGTAGCAAGTTGCCCATCGACAACACCTCAACCAAATCAGCCAATACTAAGCCAACGCCCGTTTGCGATACCGCACCAACGATTACGCCTGCGGTGGCGGTCGCGATACCAATGCCGATCATATTACGCGCACCAGCAATCAAGCCTTCACGCAAATCAATACAACCGTCTTTGAAGTTGCCGTAATCGTGTTTGCCGTCTTTACGCATCCAAGTCAGCAGAGGACGTTGAGTCAGAACGATCACCACCAGAATCACGCTGCCCCAAAAAGCAGACAATCCCGGAGACAAACGCTCGATCATCAAACACCACACCAAGACCACCACAGGCAGTAGGTAGTGCAGACCAGACAGCAAGACTGCGCGCGTATTTGGTAACTGTTCTAGCGGAGCATCTGGATCTTCTTCCGGTAGCGGCTCATTACTTGCGGCGACTTTTAGCAGCGCCAAGTACACCACCGCGAGAATCAACGCCATCCCCGGTAGGACAACGTCGCCCAATACTGGCTTCAACCACCCTAAGCCGTAGTAGACCGCCATCGACAATCCAGAAATCAACGCCGCACCAAATGCAAAACCCGTGAGTCTCGCTAGCCAAGGTTTTGAACGTGCAGCATCAATTGGCTGCATGCCTAACTTGAGCGCTTCTAGATGAACAATATAAAGCAGAGCAATGTAAGAAATAGCAGCAGGTAAGAAGGCGTGCTTGATGATCTCAACATAAGGAATGCCAACGTATTCCACCATCAAAAATGCTGCGGCGCCCATAACAGGAGGCATGATTTGCCCATTCACCGATGACGCCACTTCCACTGCACCGGCTTTCTCTGGAGAGAAACCAACTTTACGCATCATAGGAATAGTGAACGTACCCGTGGTCACTACGTTGGCGATAGACGACCCCGAAATCAAACCCGTTAAGCCAGAGGCAACGACGGCCGCTTTTGCTGGGCCGCCACGTAAGTGCCCCAACATGCTAAATGCCAATTGAATGAAGTAGTGCCCCGCTCCAGCGCGTTCCAACAACGCACCAAACAGAACAAACAAGAATACAAAGCTGGTCGATACGCCAAGCGCAATACCAAACACACCTTCTGTGGTGATCCACTGGTGGTTCGCCAACGCATCCAACTGCACGCCGCGGTGGGACAATAAACCCGGCATGTATGGGCCTGCCAAGCTGTAGCCGATAAATACCAGCGCAATCACAGGTAATGCTGGGCCCAACACTCGACGCGCCGCCTCTAAAAGCAGAGGCAAACCAATCAAGGCGGTAATAAAGTCTTCAGTGGTTAAGCTGCCCGGACGTTGTGCTAGTGCTTCGTACATAACAAACAAGTACAGCGAAGAGGCACAAGCAATCAAACCCAACATGATGTCGAAGGCAGGAACACGGTCGCGCGGGGAGCGCTTAAAAGCAGGGAAGACAAGGAAGGCAAGCAACAAGGCAAAGCCAAGGTGAATGGCGCGCGTTTCGGTGTCGTTCATTACACCGAAGCCAACAATAAAGGGCAGCGGAGACGCTATCCAAAGTTGAAACAGAGACCAAAGTAACGCCAAACCCGCAATCAGTTTTTCCATGATTCCGGTTGGCAGGCGAGCACCCACATCTTGGGCAATCAGTTCTTCTGCCGACAGCTCACTCGGATGCGTGTCAGCATGGGACGTGGAGATCGTCTTATCCATAATTTTCTCACAAACAACAGAGAAGCAAGCGCTGCGAACCCATCACAGCGCTTGCTAAAAATCGAAGGTTCTAAGAGTTACTTACAACCAGCCGCGCTCTTTGTAGTAGCGCACCGCACCTTCATGCAGTGGTGCAGACAGACCCACTTCAATCATTTCTGATTCTTTCAGGTCTTTAAATGCTGGGTGCAAACGCTTGAAGCGGTCTAGGTTGTCGAACACAGATTTCGTCAGTTGGTACACCAACTCTGGATCAGTCTCTGCTGTGGTTGAGAGCACCGCTTTGCCGCCGATAGATTGCGTATCGTTCGGGTTGCCACGGTACATTCCGCCCGGAATGGTTGCTTTGGTGAAGTACGCACGCTCAGCAAGTAACTTGTCGATTTCAGGACCAGTCACTGGCACTAACACCGCATCCGTTGTGGTTGAGGCTTCTTGAATCGCGCCGTTTGGGTGGCCAACAAAGTAGCTCATTGCATCAATGTTGTTGTCACTCATTGCGGAAGCTTGTTCTGCAGGTTTTAGATCCGATACCAAGCTGAACACATCTTGTGACCAGCCTTTTGCTTGCATCACTTGCTCAAACGTATCGCGTTGACCAGAACCAGGGTTACCAATGTTGACGCGCTTGCCTTTCAAATCGTCGAAATTGGTGATGCCTGCGTCTTTACGCGCAAGAATGGTGAACACTTCACTTTGTAGTGAGAAAACGGCACGAATGTCCGTCATTGGTTGGTTATTTTGGAAAGGAGCCACACCTTCTAGGGCTTTGTATTGGTGATCTGACTGCATGATGCCGAAATTGTATTCGCCACTGCGCAAACCATTGACGTTTGCCACGCCACCACCGCTGGCTGGTGCATTACATTTAATGCTGTGGTCTGCCGCACCACGGTTTACAAAACGACAAATCGATTGGCCTGCTACGTAATAAACACCCGTTTGACCACCCGTGCCGATAGTAATAAATTTCTCTGCCGCACTTATTTTCTCACTGTATGAGAACAATGATACTGCCGAAGCAAATACTGCAATGAGTGTGGTTCCTTTCATTTTAAGTTCTTCCTGTCTATCGATTGAAAAATAAAGACATTTTTCTCAGCTAACGACAGCAAAACTGAAAAATACTCGCGTAAAATTTCCACGCTTTACGAGTAATTTTCCTTAGTCAGCCAGTCCTTAGCTTCATTTTGTAATATTTATTTTGACGTTCGATTAATAATTAACCGAATGCTTGTCATCGAATTTATCAGAACAATTTCAAAACCTAGCTATAGTAATTTTTCGCTTTTCTCAGCAATCGAGAATTAACAGAAAATTCATTTTTTAATCGATGCGTTTACAAATAGAAAAATCATAGAAATAGGAAGAGAAAGGAGAGATGGGTAGAAGAGAAAATGAAATAAAAAAAGAGGGGCAATCCCCGCAACTGCCCCTAAAAGTCATGCCAATAATATTGTTGTTCTTTTGCTACTGCTTTTTCTTAGAACTTGTAACCGCCGCTGATCATGAATACCCAAGGGTTGATTTCAACGTCAGTTTTTTGTTTCGCGCCACCTGCTTTGTAGGTCGCTTCTGTTTCAATGTTTGCGTACCACGCCGATGCGTTTAGGAACCATTTATCGTTGATCATGTAGTCCACACCAACGTTTGCAGCTAGGCCGAATGAATCATCCAATTTCAGATCAGAAAGGCCTGCGCCTTTACCTGTACCGTTAAAGCCTTCATCAAAGAAGATGGTGTAGTTTAGACCCGCACCCACGTATGGGCGGAATTTGCTTTGTGAGTCACCAAAGTAGTACTGAACCATCACTGTTGGTGGCAGGTGTTTTGTCTCACCGATGTCACCAAGGCCAAGTAGATCTGTTGAAATATCATGGCTAAACGGTGTTGCAGCAAGCACTTCTAAGCTGATGTTGTCGGTAAACATGTAACCGAACGTCAAGCCCAGCTGCGTGTTGGAATCCACTTTAAGCTCTTCTTGAGAACCTAGGATTTTGTCACTGCTGTCATTTGGTACAACGGATGCCGCACCAACACGTAAAATGAAGTCACCTTCACTGTGAGCGAAAACACTTGGAGACACTAACGCAGCAACCACTGCTAAACTGCAGATTGTTTTTTTCATTGTTATTTCCTTTTGTAGGGCTTTGTTTCTTTTTGTACTCAGCTGCGCTCTTCCCTTTCGGGCAGTTCCTTAATGAATCCAAAACCTTGAAGCACGCGAGTATCACTATTTTCTTGAGCTGCGCGCAATCTAGCATATAGAAACCCTACTATTTTGATGGAAATCAATTTGTGAAAAATATAGCTTTTCCGTATACAAAAACGCCAAATTGATCAACAAATTATGCAAATAGGACACAATCCTGTAATGCAAACTGTGCGTGTGAGAAGCGTGCGTCGCAGTTCTCATTCCGCTTCCTCTGTGAGCCTCTGTGCTCAACAAAACTTTTTTCTCGATATGCTCGGGTTATTTTCAAAAAATACCCACTTCAAATCGCCAATTTGACCGCTTAAATTGGCGATTTTCGGCTTTTGTAAGCCACTGAAATACAACAAGTTATATTTCTGGAAAATCAGTCACTTAGGGTGTTAGTCTGCTTCCAACCGAACAAGGAAAAGATAAAAAGCCATGATTAAGACCGATCTCACTTTCGAACAGGAAGACTTTTCTCATCACGATTTGCAAAACACCACCTTTGAAAACTGCCGCTTTTATCAGTGCAATTTCGATCACGCCGATCTGAGTGATGCAAAGTTCATTGACTGCCGTTTTATCCAGCCGAGCGACATAGAAGGCTGCAGTTTCCGTTATGCCAAGCTCAAAGACGCCAGCTTTAGCAACTGCATGTTGGCCATGTCTCAGTTCAATGGCACGGATTGCGTCGGCATCGAACTGCGCAAATGCGATTTGAAAGGCGCAAACTTTCAAAGTGCCAACTTCGCTAATCGCGTCAGCAATACAGTTTTCTTTTGTATCGCCTACATCACGGGCTGCAACTTGGCTTACACCAATTTTGAGCGCGCACTGCTAGAGAAATGCGACCTGTTTGAAAACCGATGGAACGGCGCCAATTTGATGGGCGCGAGCTTTAAAGGCTCTGACTTATCGAGAGGAGAATTCAGTCGAGAACAATGGGGCAGCTTTAATATAGAAGAGAGCGATCTTACCCACGTCGATTTAGAAGGTTTGGACATTCGCCGCGTCTCTTTATACGGTGTTAAGATCTGCGACTGGCAGCAAGAACAACTGCTCGCACCATTTGGACTGATCGTTATTTAGGAAGCATTATGAATCTGTTTAAAGACCTACCCAGTGATCTGAGTGAAGAAGTGTTCGAAGATTTACTCACGCATAAACAGCTGCGCATCGAGCGTATCGTTTCAAAAGGACAAACTACGCCAGAGGGCGAATGGTACGATCAAGAAGAACATGAGTGGGTGTTGGTGCTGCAAGGCGCAGGCGAACTGACTTATGAAGATGGCTCTGTAAAACGTTTAGAGGCGGGCGATCATATCAACATTCCGGCGCATACGAAGCATCGTGTCAGTTGGACAGATCCAGAACAAGAGACGATTTGGTTGGCGGTTTTCTACTGCTAGATTGTCAATCTTTGTTGTTATTCCGACGAGCAGGTAAAGAAAAACGGGGGAAAGAAACCCTAACTTTCCCCATGTGCGCAATAAAGGGTCTAGGTGAGGCGCAAAAGAAATTGAAGTCATGACTCCGAGCCAGTCTCCCAACCGTTACTCAGAAATGAACCTAGTCATCACTTCAATGTTCATAGATAAAAACGTGTTATTGGCGTGAGAGTGTGTTTTGCTTGCGGTTGTATTCGAATCGATGGCTTTGCTCAACGCTGTCTTTGACTTCTAGCCCTTCCATCGTCGTTGTGCCTATCTCCAGCCGAACTTGATCACTGTTCAAGTCCACTATCAGCTCATCATATTGGCTTTTTTCACCATTCTCGTCGTACTGCAAACGCACCTTATACGTGCCTTTGCTTGCATCATATTCAGCTTGATAACCTTGGTTGAATGCCTCAATCGCAATGCCTTCTGGATACACCACCATGTCAACACGCGTCGGCGCTTCGGTGAATTTGTAGGTTGAGATACCAAAACGGGTTTCGATGATGTCCGCTTCATAAAAGAAGTGTTCAATCTCATTTGATGAGCTGACCATCACCATTTCAGGTGTTAGGCGCATCAAGTGAAACTCAAAAATCAGAGAGGTTTTGTTGTCACCAACATTAGGGACTAGAGCTTCCAACTCCGCGAGGGTACTCACATTAAAATCACGCAAAATGTTTAATGAGAGTCTATCGAGCGTGTAAGTCACTTTGCGAGACAAGTTCTCGGCCTCAAAGCCCAGCAAGTCATCGCTGATGGTGTCGGTAATCGAACGATGCAGCAGATCGATACCGTCTACCTCATAGTTCGCTCTGTGATCTTTAAACTTAGGCACAGAGTCTGTCGTTATTCCTTCGCCACCACAGCCACTCAGTGCAAACATCACCGCAATACTCGCTATTGCTTTATGCATCTGTACACGCTCCTTTTCCAAGACGGCGGCAGTGTAACGATTGCGGCAACGAGTTGATGTAAGCGTATGTAAGACGGGCTTATTATTACAACCAAGTAAAAGTCATTTGAATTTTTATGGGATTATCATTTTATTCGACATCAATATACTAGCCCCATTCCAAATTAACCGATGACGAACGATAACAATGAGCTGGTTTTTCTTACTTTTAGGCGTGGGCGCAGAAGCCCTTTCACACGTTGCACTTAAAGCCACTGATGGCTTTAGCAAACCGCTGCCTGCAACCCTTGTACTAGTTGGCCACTTAGCTGCTTTTGTCTGTTTGGCGCAGGCGATGAAAGGCGGCATGCCAGTTGGCATTGTTCACGCCCTTTGGGCAGGTTTGGCAATTGTATCGGTGACGTTAATCTCGCAATTGGTTTACCGCCAACACATGGATACTAGCCTTTGGATCGGCATGGCACTTATCGCAGCGGGCGTGATGGTGATAAACTTCTCTCACGGACACGCACACTAAACCATAAGGCAGCGGATTGTCAGATAGCCAAAAGCCCTCTCTCGCACTGTTTGATTTTGATGGCACCATCACCGATGAGGATATGTTTAGCGCCTTCCTCCACTATTCTGTTTTTGGCCTGCGCAAGTGGGTCGGAAACGTTGTGATTCTGCCGTTCTATGCACTCTACAAGGCAGGCGTCATTCCTGCTAAGCGAATGCGCCCTATCGCCAGTTTCATCGCCTTTGCAGGAAGAAGAACGCGAGACGTTGAAGCGTTAGGAGCTCAGTTTGCAAGAGAGGTGATTACAAAACACATTCGCCCAGAAGCCCAAACGAAACTGGAATGGCACCAAGCGCGAGGCGACACCATTGTCGTTGTCTCAGCATCACTTAACGCCTACTTAAAACCATGGAGCCAAACGCACGGCTACCAATTACTTTGTAGTGAGTTACTCGGCGAAAGTGAACACATTAGTGGTCGTTACCAAAGTGGCGATTGCAGTTTGGAAAGAAAGGTCGAGCGTGTTCAACGTGCTTTTGACTTGAGTCAATACGAAACGATTTACGCTTACGGCGATACCCACGAGGACATTCCGATGCTCAAATTAGCCAGCCATGCGATGATGAATTGGCAACCTTGGCAAAGCGAAAACAGCCTGAATTAAAACATAAAACCCTTCTCAATTGAGAAGGGTTTTGCGTATTTGAAACGAGTGAAGCTTAACGCCAAACACCCCATTCACCTGTGGTTCCCGGCTCTTCACCAGTTGTCCACCACTGCGCAGTCCATTCACGACCATTGTGCGTCACGACATCGCCTTGGTTGTACACCGCATCTTTGCTCCAAAGGTTGGTCGGCTCAACTGGTGGCGTGGTATCACCTTTAATCAATGACAACGCGTAGCTAAAGTTAGCGTTCGGAGCCAACACTTGGTTTGCGTAGATGTTGTTGGTATCGAACATGTAGTGCTTCATTGCTTCGTGCCAAATCCCCACGTACCAATCGCCCGTTTGCTGAGAATTAAATTGGTCGGCTAACTCCGCTGCCCACGTTGTCGTGTTGTTTGCACTGATTGCTAGTGACAGATCGACGATCTCAGTGCCTGTTGCATTAAACGTGCGGAAGCGTACCGTGTCTCCCGCTTCTACCGGACCAAAGCCTTGTGGGACAAAGTAACCCAGAGCGGTCAGGTTGTTTGCAGGATCTGTTGGGTCAACTGGATCGGTAGGAGGCGTTGTACCATTGCCGTTTAAGGTAATGTCACTACAGTTGTAGAAGCCCTCCCCGGCCACATCAATACGTTGCCAACGAGTATAAAGAATCGCATCGCCTGAACGATCTGCTGGGAAGGTTACCTGCATGCGGTAGCGTTTTTCTGCATCCACATACACATCGCCAGCAGTGTCAATCAGCTCTAAATCGTCCCAAGTCAGTGGCTGAGTATCGTCATAAGTAGGTTTAGAAAGATAAAACTCCCAGTAAGACGGGTTATGTGGTGCTTTGCCAAAGAACACCAATTCAATTTGGTTGTTCGCATCTGGCGTTACATTCGTGCGCTGCCAATTTGGCGATGGGATATTCAAACCTTTCTTAGCTGCATCACCCGCTGAACAAAGTTCGCCATCACGCACAATGGCTTTCACGTGTGCCATGTCGCGGTAGTTCGGTACGTTTGCAGCAATCTCGCTGCGTTGTACGAAGGGGTAAGCACCCGATTCGTCATAAGCTGCTTGACACGCCTGGTTTGGAATTTCATTGGTCCAAAAACCGCCGTCTAAATAACAGGTGTTTTGGCGAGCGCTTGGAAACTCGACCCAGCCGTGAGCACTGACATTAAAAGAGCTTAAAGCCGCAAGTGCGCCCAAGCTTGCAAGGGGAAGGGTTACGTATGATTTCATCATTCATCCTTAAATTTTCTGACCCGCTGCTCGCGAACCGGGCAGCGACGTAGAAAAACTAGCAGGATGCGATTATTTAGAAGGTGAGAATAAATGCTGGAATTGTCAGATTGCAGACTGCTTTCCAGCATTTTATGTGGACTATGCTCATACTCGACTGACTCTTTCGAGTCACTTCAAATTGATGTGCTACAAAATCGAGGGAGAAGGATTAACGCTCATCTTTTGGCGTGTCCATCACCACCATGGTCGTAATGGCTTTAACGTGTTCACATTCCCCAAGAACATCGGCATGAAACGCTTTGTACGCCGCAAGATCTTGAGTTTCGACTCTTAATAGATACTCGTTAGAACCCGTAATGTTGTGGCACTCGACAACTTGGTCGACAAATCGAACGTGCTCTTCGAAGCCTAGTTGTGCGTGTTTGGAATGCGATGCCAAGCCTATCGAGACATACGCGACAAAACCGACGCCCATTTGCTGATTATCCAGCACCGCTCGATAACCCTTAATCACGCCCTTTCGCTCCAAATCTTGCACTCGGCGCAAGGTCGCGGATGGCGATAATCCAACTCGTTCAGACAGCTCCACATTGGAGATTCTTCCGTCTGATTTCAGCGCTTGCAATATTCTTTCGTCAAATCTATCCATGATGCTCTTTTGTTGTTTAGCGAGTGAGTATTCGTCAAATAAAAGCACAAAATTGATGGCGCTTCTACCTATCATTGTTCTCGACCGGTCAGAAAACGTAATCCCTTGCCCGCTTATGCACAGGCAAAACAGAAATGCAGGAACACATTATGGAATACCATCAACTTGGTGCGTTGGCACTGTTTGCGTTTGTCTCGACCTTCACTCCGGGACCGAACAACATCATGCTCATGACGTCTGGTGCTAACGTCGGCTTTAAGCGCACTATCCCACACATGTTAGGCATCACGCTGGGTTTCGCTGCGATGCTAATTTTGGTTGGCATTGGTCTTATGGGCTTGTTTCATGCGTATCCGATCACGCATAGCGTCCTTAAGATAATGAGCCTGACTTACTTGTTGTACCTCACGTACAAAATAGCAACCAGCAGCAAGACGGAAGTCAAAGATGATTACCGACCAATGAGCTTTTTAGGTGCAGTGGCGTTTCAATGGGTGAACCCTAAAGGCTGGTCAATGGCACTCACCGCCATCACCGTATACAGCAGTGGCGGATCTTGGCTAGAACTGGCTTTTATCGCCGGTATCTTCTGCTTAGCAAACCTGCCCTCTGTGACTTTTTGGACGGCGGCAGGCATGCAACTTCAACGTTGGTTGACCACGTCTAAACGCGTAAAAGGCTTCAACTATGGCATGGCGGCGCTTCTGCTTTTGTCGACTATCCCAATGATATAAATGACAAAACAATGAAAGATAAGTGTGACTTATGCCAAGTTTTAGCTAGTCCTTTGTTCGGTAAGTACAAATAATCGCCACTTCCACGGATGGATTGGGTCATAGTAGCAACAGCAGTGACTAAAACATGAAAACTTAATAAGCATCCGCCTGAGCTAATTTAGTGATTAGGCGCACTTCGTCACTGCTTTGTCATGGCGCTGTATTTTGCCGCGACAATCGATTCACTCTGACCGACGAGCACGATGCTGACAGGTCTGTCACACAAGGAGCGTTACACAATGCGTACTCGCAAGCTCATTCTTGCTACCGCTTTTGGCTTACTCGTTTCGGGTTGTAGCCAAACCTCGACCACCACAACCGCAGAGGTCATTCCGCCAGAATATCCGGTGGAATATTTCTTCCGCAATTCAGAAGTATCGAGCTACCAAATCTCCCCAGCTGGCGATTACATTTCGATGATGAAACCGTGGCAAGATCGTAAAAACGTCTTTGTTCATCCCGTGGGCAAAGCCGATCAAGTCAAGCGCATCACATCCATTGCCGATCGCGACATCGCTTACTACTACTGGGTTGGCGATGACACCATCATCTACTCTCGCGATACAGGTGGTGATGAGAACTTCTACCTCGTTACGGTGAACGTAAAAACGGGTGAAGAGAAAACCATCACACCAACGTCCGGTGTCGTGGCTTATGTTATCGACACCTTAGAAAGCCAGCCTGACGACATTCTTATCACGACTAACGAGCGTAACCGACAAGTGTTTGATGTTTATCGTCATAACTTGAAAACAGGTGAAAACACGCTGGTTGCTCAAAACCCAGGCAACGTGCGTTACTGGGGTACGGACCACGATGGTAACATTCGCGTGATTTCGACTTCAGACGGCGTAAACACCGCAGTCCTCTATCGTGACACTGTGGATGAAGAGTTCCGTCCATTGAAGAACCTCACCTTCAAAGAAGACTTCTCGCCAATCTCATTTACACCAGACAACAAGAACTTGTATGTTGCTTCTCGTATTACCCGCGATAAATCCGCGATCATTGAATACGATGTGAAAGCAAACAAAGAAGTGCGCGAGATCTTCTCTCATCCAGAAGTGGACGTTACGAATGCGAGCTACTCAAACGCACTTAACAAGCTCACGACGATCTCTTATGTAACGGACAAGCGTCAGTACCATTTCCTTGATAAAGGTTATGAAGAGACTTTTGAGCGTCTGCAAGAAAAGCTTCCGGGCGTTGAAATCTCGGTAAACAACACGACTCGCGACGAGAGAAAAATGATTGTCGTGACCTACAGCGACACCGACCGTCCAAATTACTATTACTACGATCGCGATTCAGACCAACTTGAGAAGTTAGCTGCAAACGCACCTTGGCATAAACCAGAAGACATGGCGGAGATGAAGCCAATCACTTATACCGCTCGTGATGGCTTAACCATTCATGGTTATCTAACACTGCCAAAAGGTCGTGAAGCGAAAGACTTACCACTATTGGTCTTGCCACACGGCGGTCCTTGGGCGCGTGACCATTGGGGCTTCCAACCAGAAGTTCAGCTGTTTGCCAACCGCGGTATCGCAGTACTGCAAATGAATTTCCGTGGCTCAACGGGTTATGGCCGTGAATTTTGGGAGAAGTCGTTCAAGCAATGGGGTCAGTCGATGCAAGACGACATCACGGACGGCGTAAAATGGGCGATTGACCAAGGTTATGCACGAGATGGCGAAGTGTGTATCTACGGCGCATCTTACGGTGGTTACGCGACATTGGCTGGTGTGACGTTTACGCCAGACCTGTACAAATGTGGCATCGACTACGTTGGCGTATCTAACTTGTTCACCTTCATGGATTCCATCCCACCATACTGGGCACCTTTCCTAGCCATGCTGCATGAGCAAGTAGGTAATCCGGAAGATCCAGAAGACGCGAAGATGATGAAAGCTTACTCACCGGTGTTCCACGTAGACCAAATCAAAGCACCACTGTTAGTTCTGCAAGGCGCGAAAGACCCACGAGTGGTGAAGAGTGAATCTGACCAAATCGTTAATGCACTGCGCGATCGCGGCGTTGAAGTGGAGTACATCGTTAAGGAGAACGAAGGTCACGGCTTCCGTTCACTAGAAAACCGTCTTGATGGTTACCAAGCGATGGATCGATTCCTGAAAACACATTTGTTGGAGCAAACGCAGTAAACAAGCGCCATTCTTCTCTCAAGGGCACTTCGGTGCCCTTTTTTTATTGTCCCGTCACTATCTTATAAAGCGGGACGACGAAGTGTTCATTTGAGCGAGGCGTACCGAAATTAAATCGCCGATTCTCAGATCAGAGTGTAAATTTAGATAAAGACACTATCTGCCTTATTGAGATGCTGTTAATCTTAGATGAGAAAGAGAATAGTTATCAAACGTAGTGAAATGTGAATTAAAATGAAAAAGAAACCACAACCAAAAAGCCTCGTTGTCATCAACACACAAGCCGTCACACCGAACATGCAGCGCATTACCCTGCAAGGTGACGCGCTAGGCAACTTCCCACAAGATTGCGAAGGCAGCTACATCAAGCTGTTGTTCAATGAAACCGGCGGCACCGATATTCAAGGCTTCTCAGAAGATAACCGCCCTGTCATGCGTACTTACACCATTCGTCGCTTCGACCCACAAGCATGCACGATTGAAGTCGATTTCGTACGTCACATCACCAAAGACTTACAATGTGGCTTTGCCGCACGTTGGGCAATGTCTGCCAAAGAAGGCGACACCATTAACATCGCAGGCCCTGGCAGCATTTCGAACTTAAATACAGAAGCTGATTGGTTCTTTATGGCGGCGGACATGACTGCACTGCCTGCGCTGTCTGCAAAGATTCGCACTCTGCCAGAGGACGCAACGGGCTATGCCGTGATCAGTGTGATCTCCGAAGCGGATATCCAAGCTCTCGAAGCACCAGCAGGTATGAAAATCCATTGGATCACCGAGCAATCACTCGAAGATAAAGTTCGCGCTCTAGAGTGGAAGACAGGTGAAGCCGCAGTGTGGTGTGCTTGTGAGTTCGACTCGATGCGTGCGCTACGCCAATACTTCCGTAACGAAAAAGAAGTGGAACGTGAAAACCTTTACCTCAGCAGTTACTGGAAACAGGGCGTATCAGAAGACGGCCACAAGGTCATCAAGCGCGAAGATGCTGAGTTAAACGAGCAGTAAATGTAACTTTATATTACTTTTACTATAGATAACGCTGAGTTTTTTGGTCAAAAAGCTCAGCGTTTATTTTTTATATCCTATAAATATCAATGAATTACAACCAAACTCATTTCTTCTCTCTAAAAACTCCACTTCAATCACTATAACAAATCCATATAGAGTCTATCTTTTAACCTCGTTAAGCTGTCGATAATCTACCCACCATAACGACGAGGCAAGCATGAACACCGATAAAGTAAAAGCCTTTGTAAATGCAGCTGAGCTTGGCTCCTTTTCTGCCGCAGCACGAAAACAAGGTAAAGCGCAATCTTGGATTAGCAATGCCATCAGTGATTTAGAGATCGATTTATCGGTCGAGTTATTCTCACGTGATGGTTATAAACCAAAGCTCACCGCAGAAGGCGAAAATTTGCTCGGTTATGCCAAAAGTATGCTCGCAGCAGAGAGCAAGTTTTTGCGCCACGCGGAGCACTTGGCTCAAGGCGTTGAGGATAAAGTCGTAGTCGCCATTGATGACTGGCTAGTAGATGACAAGATGCGACAAATCATCATTGGGTTTCAACAACAGTTTCCTCAAGTGGAATTGGTACTTCATAAGCGGCCAACTCAAGATTTGGTTGCCATGATAGAAGCGGATGAAGTCGATCTAGCACTGATTGTTGGGCGACATTTTTTTGATAGTACAATCCAATATCAAACCATTGATTACGTGAAAACCTGTTTAATTTGTGCACGAGATAATCCTCTGCAACATAAAGTCGTCGTGCCAAGTGATTTAGTAGGCACGACTCAAATAACACGCAGTAGCGTATTCAATTTGGACAACCGCTTCCTCGATCTAGAAGAAGTAAACAAGGTAAGAATTGATGACATTGAGACAAGCATAGAGCTTGTAAGCAGAGATGTCGGTTGGGCTATCGTCCCATTGGAATTGGCGATAAAAAACTCACATAAAGTGGTTGTCACCCAGACTAGTCTTGGTGAAAAAGGACTCTTGTTCCGAATGGACATGATCACATCAGAAATTCGAGCCAACGGTATTGCGACTGATTGGCTGAAAAAAACATTGATTACTGAATATGCATAAAGGCAGTTTTAGAAAATAGGAGGCAATATACGAATATAGATCTATCGTAAATCTGAAGTTTACTTTTTTATTCTGTTTATATCCAAACGTCAGTTGGCTTAAATAATATTAGGAAAGGCATTAACCTTAATGTCAGGAATCACTCTTCTCTTTAAATAAAAAATAATAAAGAGAATAATGGAATAGTAATTGAGTGTTCTTATTTTCATCAAAACGAAATTATAATGACTAGGTAGAAATATGAAGAAAACTCTTTTGCTTGCGAGTATCTTGCCACTTTTAGCTGCTTGTAATTCCTCAGACACAAATGGTGACAACGGCATTGATTCAGGAATAAAACCCATTCAGCCAATCGAACCCACGCCTCCGGTTCACCCTATAGAGCCGGGGGAGCCTGTTCATCCGATTGAACCTGAACATCCTGTGCATCCCATTGAGCCAGAAAGACCAGAAGAGCCAGTCCACCCTATTGAACCTGGAATATCAATGTATCAGACTGTCGCCAATCATTTTAATAAAACTTATGATGAGATTTATGATCTCTGTGAATCGGATTACTCCTTAGATAATAAACCTAATGATAAATACAATATTTATTGTAAATGGAATGACCTTCATAAAAAGTTTACTGTCACTTTTGACTCTGAGTCATATAAATCAGAAAGTAAAATACCATATTCAGCTAAAATAGAGTTCGATATAACGGACCACTTCCAGTCTATTGGTTATTTTGGTTATAGAATGAATGTGAGTTTTCCTAATAACGACAGTTACCTTAATGTCTCTGAATTTGTTATTCGTCAATACTACTCTTCACCCGGTGTAGAAGAAGTAGTAGCGGAGCAATTATTTGATCCTTTGGTTTTTCAAAGTAGTGCTCTGCTATCCATTGAGAATGATTTAAGCAATGACGAGCAAAATACTATGATTCCAAAGCAACGTTTCCAAGGCTTGCCTGAAAACTATTTCCAAATAGAAACAACTTTAGAAACCAATCCGAATGGTTCAGTGACTCAGATACATAAATTCCACCAATCGCAGCCGTTCCACAAGCTAGTTACTATTTTTGGAATGTAGCATCCTGCAAGTCCCCGCCTTTGCGAATCAATAACCCCTGATAAGCAAAGTGCTGGGGACACCTTTCTTAGCTCATGTTTTCAGCCAAGAAATCAATCAGTAAGCGCACTTTTGGCGACAGGTTTCGATTTTGTGGGTATAGAGCCCAAATACCTTCACGATCGTCTCGGTAATCGGTTAACACTTCCACCAGCTCGCCATTGTCTAGCGCCTCTTGCACGTAGTAGTCCGGCAGTTGTACCAAACCTAAACCACGTTTTGCCGCATCGACCAACGCAAAGCCACTGTTGCATTTGATTCGGCCAGAAACACGTAAAGACTTCTCACGCTTTTGCTCTTTAAAGTGCCAGTAATCTGCTGTACCAACCAAACATTGGTGATGGCTCAGCTCAGACAAGGTATGCGGTTCGCCTGAGCGATCTAAGTACGCTGGGCTAGCACACACGTAAAGCTGTCGAGATGACAAGCGCTTGGCAATCAAACTTGAGTCTTGCAAACGTCCGAGACGAATCGCCACATCGACGCCTTGCTCAATCAAATCTAACTTTTGGTTAGTCAGATTCAAATCCAGATTTACCTGCGGGTATTTCTCAATAAACTGGTGCAACAACGGCGCTAAGTTCATCTCACCGTAAGTCACAGGAGCGGTCACTTTGAGCAAGCCTTTCGGTTCTGCTTGCATTTGCGTTACCGCCAATTCTGCCAACTCCAAGCCTTCAACAAGGTGTTTACACTGCTGGTAATAGAGTTGCCCTGCCTCGGTTAGAGAGACTTTTCGTGTGGTACGGTGCAGCAACTTAACCGCTAAACGCTCTTCCAACGCTGACACGCGGCGGCTGATTTGCGCCACCGATGTTTTCAACTTGTTGGCTGCGCCCGTGAAGCTGTTGGTTTCTGCGACAGCGACAAACTCGCTCACGCCTTCCCAATTCGCCATGAATGTGGTTCCTGTGGAATTCTATGTATTGCGTATTCTCACACAAAGTTTCATGTGGAGAAAACCTGTTTAAAAAGGATAGCCGACTAAATGGACCGTCTGTTGTGGCCAAATGATGTTCAATGAGCACACCATAGTGTCGCTCGTACTAACCCATTTATTGGGCTGAACTTTCATGTGTAAGTTGTTGATCGGTTGATAGCCGCTGGACTGGTAAACATGAGTGCGGCCAAACAATACCGAGAACGCATCGCCTCGTTCCAAAGCATCCTGATGTACCGCCTTAAGCAGTAACTTTACCAACCCTTTTCCTCGTGAATCGGGCTGTACACACACTTCGGCAATGCCACTTATTGGGAAGGATTGGTCATCAATCATCACTTGTTTTTCATGAACCGCAACATGAGCCGCAAGGGTGTCTCCGTCCCAAATAAGGTAACGGTGGCGAGGCATTTCATTGAAGTATCGTTGAGTTCGGAAGATTTTGTCTTGCTCCTTGGTGAAGCAAGTGGAGAGCAAACTTCTTAGCTTTGCGTCGAGTTCTTGGGTGACTTCATCATCAAGTATGTATTCAAAGCGCATGATTTACCTCATTTATTTCTCATGGTTAAAGGTAAACCTTTGAAAAGCCACTTACTGAGAGACAGCGCAAATAAAAAAGCGCAGACTGAGCTGCGCTTTCCATTTTTAGATAAGGGTGCTATTCGCTTTTGAGAATATCGCGCTTCACTTCACCTTTAAGATCAATCAGCGTTTGCTGCTCAGTATCGATCAGGAAGTGATCACTTGCTTGTCCAGTCGCGAACTTCTCAAGAATCACAAACAGGCTACCAAAGCGTGAGCGGAACACTTCGCCAACCGAGTATTCACCTAAATCACCAAGCTCAGAATCGACCGTTCCGGCGAACTCAGATAACTCTCGACTTAACAGCTCATATTGCAGCAATTGCGCTTCTTCAATGTCACGGAACGCCAACTCATCGGCATTACGCAGACGGTAAAAATCCGTTGCTAGCTCTTCACCATTCCATTCAGCAAAATCCGTCAATGTAAAGCCGCCTTCTTGAGCAATGGTTTCTGCTTGCTGCGATGCGGCTTGCCAGTCTTTCTGGAACTGTTCGTAATCCACAACAGCGTTCCCGTTGCAGTTGACGATGTCATAGCCAAGCTCTTTAGCTAGCTGGCACACGGTAAATTCCGTCGAAAGCTGAGACATAATCAGCATGTCGTCTCCATCCATGTGCATGATCATTTCACGCATTTCTAATGGCCAATCACTCGGTAAGAAGCGCAAGCGCGTCAACTCTCGAATGTGCCAATCTGTCAGGGCGTAGTAACTGTCAGCTTCAAGAATCTCTTTGTTCCAGATGCTCGCCTTGACAGTTTCATCATCACCTGCTTGTTCAGTCAGATGCTCATGCTCGCGTGCATAGTGCTCAAACAATTCGTTGTAGCCTGCCACTTTGTCGATCACGACCGTTTCTACTTCAACTTGGTGATCAGGACGAATGTTCAGAAGTTTGTAAGCCGGAATATAACCCGCTAGAGAAGGCGCTTGAATGTTGAATAGCGTGTGTTGTACACCGTCAATCACATAGCTCTTCTTGCCGGTATCATTGAAGTGCATGTGGCCGCCAACGTGAATGCTCAAACCCGTCGCAGCCAGCGCTTTACTGGTGTCGTCGTTTGGTTCGCGAGAAAGCTGATGACTGCCTTCACCAAACAGGTCTTCGATGTCTTCTGACGCACCATTGTAGAAATCAGTCATTGGGAAATGGCTGAATGACACCAAGGTTTTATTCTGTTCTTTCGCCGCTTTCACTACATCGCTGATCCACTCGATAACGTGCTGCTTGTGGGTCAACATCATGTTGTAGCCTGCGCTACTAGATCCATCAAAATCATCACCATTAACTGAACCATCTGGCAAGGTGTCTTTTGGTTTGTAGACGTTCGCGTCGATGGCCAACAACCACAAGCCTTTCACTGGCTCGACCAAGTAGCTGGTATCTGGCACTATCGCACAGTTGGTGTAACCGTCTTGTTTGTACTCACCGCCCGTCCCTTGGTGACAAATCTCGAACATACGCTTGTCGTAAGTCGCTTCTTCCGAAGCAAGTTCGTACGAGTAGTTGTTGCGGGCTTCATCACTGCTGTAAGGCGTTTCGAAGTACAGGTACTCTTCTTGTGGGTAGAAACCGTGCGTACCAAGGATATCCATGATCTCCTTGTAGCCCCACTCTTTCACTTCTTCCGTACAGATAGTATCTAAGTTTCCATCTTCACCCGGAATCGTGCCCCATTCGCCTTCGTAATCAACACACTCATCTTTACCACGGCTGAAGATACGTTGTTTCTTACCGTCTTCACCAAGGTAATCCGATTTGCCCGCGGCGACGGTAAATGGCTTGCCCGGATCGTGGTTACCCGGCGCAGCGAAGAACTCAAGTCCGTATGTTTCACGATAGTGGTCGAAGATTTTAACCAAACTACGCATGTGCACAGGCTGGCCGTCATCACTGAAATCGCCCGGTAGCGCCACATACTTAATTCCGCGCTCTACCACGTCATCCAAAGCCGCGATCATTGCGAAGTAGTTTTCATTGAAAAGACGAGTCGATTCCATCTGCGATTGCATGGTTCGAATCGTCGCGTACTTACCGCTTGAGTTGGTATACAAACCTTGGAAAGAGCCGTCTTGGAAATCACCATACACATCGTGGAAGTGGATATCTGGCATAAAGGCCACTTGGACTGGCGCTTCAAGTTCTGGGGTGCCACTGCTAGAAGAGTCTGAATTACAGCCAACTAGCGTAGCGGCAATCAGACCGGAGAGTACGGTCAATGTACTGCGTTTCATTTTTCTCATCCCGATAAAAGAGTAATAATTTTGAAATCGGGCGAGGAGCTTAGGTAGAAAAAATGACAATTAGGTTGCGACTTTCTTACAACTTATCGTAAGCCGTTCTGATCTGTGACCTTCGTTCACACTCTTTTTAATCAATAACTTAAACCAATAAACAGCTTGGAGTAGACCAAATCAAACCCATTGATGCTCACTATACTTTTCGCCAAACATCAATGGTTAAGTCATTCAGAATGGTTATAGCTGAGGCAGTGGTTTCAGGTCTTGATACTCGGCATTCAGCTCAATACCAAAGTGCTCTTTCAGTGCTGATAGGTAGCTTTGCCCTTCTGCCAGTTCTTGCTCAACCACTTCATTATTCAAATGGTGTTTTAACGTGTGGTTCGCCAACGTGATGATTCCAAACTCGGTCGCTAACGTGGCAACACGACTGGACGTAAAGCGCGAATGAGATGACGTTGACGCATAGTGGTTCCCACACACAATGTCGCCATCAAAGACATGTTCAAAGTCCAAGCTGTACATATCAATCCACTGGTTTGCATCATCATAAGACTGAATTTGTAGCATGTAGCCAACACGCTCATCTTCAACAAAACGGAACGTTTGTAGGTCAGTATGAATAGGCTGATTAGTCACAAAAGGCAGCGGTGCGCGTGGCGTGTTTGAGCCAAAGCCTGCATCGACAATCCACTTTTCATCCCCAAACGTCACCAAAGTGAACTGATGCGTTCTGCCTGAAGGAGTGCCAGATAAGTGTACGCGGCCTAAAAGTGGTCTTGCTTCAAAGCCAACCTGTTGGAGCACTCTTAGCAGCAGACCGTTCAATTCAAAACAGTAACCGCCGCGCTCGTGGTAAACCAACTTGTCGATGATGTCTTGTTCAGACGTCGAAATGCCTTTACCCAATGCGATATCAAAGTTCTCAAATGGCAAACGACGATGCTGCGCGTTATGCAGCGCAAATAGAGTATCCACGCTAACGTCCAATTGCTGCGTTACGCCAATCTTGTTTAAGTAAGCCTTTAAATCTGTATTGTTCATTCTGATCCTTAATCGATGTTTCTTCGCAATGGCCGACACAATAAAACCTCAACCACGCTTGAGGTCAAACCCCAAAACGAATTTTCTCGTCCTTACTTTGTTTTTCTCCAACTTACCCTGCTTCGCTCGCATAAATCATTGCACCTTTTTGTTGATTATTACGTATGCGTAAAAATCATTTTCAATTTAACCGGATTATCATTTTTCGTGAAACACCTAAAATGGGCACCAACAAAACGACGCAGCGCAGTGAGCAAACCTCAACTACGCTTATGACGTCACTCCATATACTGAGAATATAAAGGAAACATCCAATGTCGCTTGAAATCAAACCTGGTCAAACTCACATTAAATCAAAAGCAATGGTTGCATGGGCTGCTGGCGAGCCACTTAAAATGGAAGAAGTTGATGTACAACTTCCAAAAGCGGGTGAAGTGCTAGTACGCATCGTAGCAACTGGTGTTTGTCACACTGATGCATTCACACTATCAGGTGACGATCCAGAAGGTATCTTCCCTTCAATCCTTGGTCACGAAGGTGGCGGTATCGTTGAAATGGTTGGCGAAGGCGTAACAAGCGTTGAAGTTGGCGACCACGTTATCCCACTTTACACAGCTGAATGTGGTGAGTGTAAGTTCTGTAAATCTGGCAAAACTAACCTATGTCAGGCAGTTCGTGAAACTCAAGGTAAAGGTCTAATGCCAGATGGCACAAGCCGTTTCTCTATCAACGGTGAGACTATTTTCCACTACATGGGTTGTTCTACTTTCTCTGAGTACACGGTTCTTCCAGAAATCTCACTAGCGAAAGTAAACAAAGAAGCACCACTTGAAGAAGTTTGTCTTCTAGGTTGTGGCGTAACCACTGGTATGGGTGCGGTACTAAACACAGCTAAAGTTGAAAAAGGCGACACAGTTGCTGTATTCGGTCTAGGCGGTATCGGTCTTTCTGCAATCATCGGTGCTCGTATGGCTGGTGCAAGCCGCATCATCGGTGTAGACATCAACGAAAGCAAATTCGACCTAGCGAAACAACTTGGTGCTACTGATTGCATCAACCCAATGAAATTCGACAAGCCAATCCAAGACGTTATCGTTGAGATGACAGACGGTGGTGTTGACTACTCATTCGAGTGTATCGGTAACGTAAACGTGATGCGTCAAGCACTTGAGTGTTGTCACAAAGGTTGGGGTGAGTCAGTAATCATTGGTGTTGCTGGTGCAGGTCAAGAGATCTCAACTCGTCCATTCCAACTAGTAACTGGTCGCGTATGGCGTGGTTCTGCTTTCGGTGGTGTTAAAGGCCGCTCTGAGCTTCCAGAAATCGTGAACCGTTACATGGCTGGTGAGTTCGGTCTACAAGAATTCATCACGCACACTATGGGTCTGCAAGACGTGAACGAAGCGTTCGAATTGATGCACAAAGGTGAATCTATCCGTACTGTTCTTCACATGGATAAATAATCCAAGATAGCAGCTCACAGAATGTGACTGATATTTGAAAATTTGAAATAGGCGCTCTTCTCACTGGACACACTCTCCTTTGAGAAGAGAGCCATCCGCTGTCTTTAACGGTCTTGTCCGCCGTTAAAAATCATTGTTTTATCGAGAGATTATTCATGACCATTGAAAGCCTAAGCCAAGCCAAAGTATTCGGTGGTTGGCATAAACAGTACACACACGAATCTCGCGCTTTGAACTGCAACATGCGCTTCGCGATCTTCTTGCCACCAAATGCAACCAAATCAAACCCAGTGCCTGTGGTTTACTGGTTGTCTGGCTTGACGTGTACCGATGAGAACTTCATGCAGAAAGCGGGCGCGTTTCGCATGGCGGCTGAGTTAGGTATTGCCATTGTGGCACCGGATACTAGCCCACGTGGTGATGACGTTGCAGACGACGAAAACTACGATTTGGGTAAAGGTGCTGGTTTCTACCTAAACGCTACTCAAGAGCCATGGTCGCGTCACTACCACATGTACGATTACATCACCCAAGAACTGCCAGCGATCATCGAAAGTAACTTCCCAGTCTCTGACGTGAAGTCGATTTCGGGTCACAGCATGGGTGGTCACGGTGCGATCACCATTGGTCTGAAAAATTCAGATCAGTACCGTTCAATTTCAGCATTCAGCCCAATCAGTAACCCAATGCAATGCCCTTGGGGCCAAAAAGCGTTTACCGCTTACCTAGGCACTGATATCGAAAGCTGGAAACAATACGACGCGAGCGAGTTGCTTAAGCAAGCAAAATCACCATTACCTATCCTAGTCGACCAAGGTGATGCTGATAACTTCCTTGCTGAGCAATTGAAGCCTGATGCGTTACTGGCGGCAGCAAAAGCCCACGATTCACAAGTTGAACTGCGCATGCAGCCGGGTTACGACCACAGCTACTTCTTTATCTCTAGCTTTATCGCTGATCACTTGAACTTCCACGCGAAGTACCTGTTTGCTTAACACCTGAATTAGGCTCGTTAAGCCAACGAGTGAGCACAGGAAACCAAACGGTTTAATAATCCTCTCTATACAAAGCCACCTATTTATTGGGTGGCTTTTTGTGTTTTAAAAACACTCACTTTCCCTTTACACAAGTCCCATTGCAATTTATCGAAATGACGTCTAACTTGTAATTGAACATCATTCAATTAACGCTAGCACTTTATGAAAAAACCAACGTCAGTCCTGCTAACCTCGACTTATTTCGGGTTGTTAGCGACCTCTCCTATTGCCGAGGCGATAAGCTTTTTCGATCCCATCGATGGGCAATTGGATATGGGTGAATACCTTGCTGAAAACGCCTATGGTTTTCTGCCCGTCCCGATTGTGATTACCGAACCTGCTGTCGGCTATGGCTTGGGGTTTACTGGCGTGTTTTTGCATGAATCCGATGAGCAGCGGGAGAAAAGGCGCAAACTGGCGGAAACATCACTCGATGGTGGCGCCCAACTGTTAACGCCTGCGATCACCGCAGTGGGCGGCTTCGCGACCGAGAATGGTACTTGGATGGGGTTTGCTGGTCATCGCCGAACTTGGGCGCAAGACACGGTTCGTTACCTTGGTGGCGTCGGTTATGGTGACTTCAACATGACCTTCTATCCACAGTCCACGCTGCCGGGGCTAGACGGCGTATTCAATGGACAAGGGCTAGATTTCGAGATTACTGGCGGCGGCATGCTCAACCATCTTCAATACCGCATTATTGATGCCCCGTTGTTTATCGGTGTGAAACAGCTCTATTTCGTTACCGATCAGAAAATCACGAACTCCCCTGTTGCTGATAAGCTGCTGCAAACCTTGACCAATACCTCTCCAACCACTTCTGGATTAGGCTTAACACTGGAATGGGACAGCCGAAATAACTTCTTTAGTCCAACACAAGGCTACAACTATAAGGCGGAATTCCTTTGGTACAACGATGCGTTTGGCAGTGATTACGAATATGAACAGCTGGACGTAGAGGGCATCAATTATTGGGAATTAGCCGATGATTGGTCGCTGGCTCTGCGCGGACAGTACAAGTCGCTTTATACTGACGAGCGCTTTTTACCGCCTGCGTCATACCCAGATATCGAGCTGCGTGGTGTGGCAAGAAACCGATACCAGGGCGATGAAGCTCTCTCGGTGGAAACTCAATTGACTTACCAATGGAATACTCGATGGTCGACCAACCTCTTCGGTGGCTTTGGTTACGCCTCAACAGAAGAATCGCTATTTGAAAACGATGCCGAATACGCTTACGGCGTGGGCTTTCGTTACCTCATAGCCCGTCGTTATGGCTTGCAAGCAGGTATGGACTTCGCTTTCAGTGATGAGGATAACGCGGTCTATTTCCAAGTGGGTTCAGGCATCTAAACCCACTTGCCTCTCGCCATAACAGCTGACAGCATCACGGTTATCTTCGTCATGATTGATATTTAGGGTTCGCGCCGTATTGGTTCGAACCTTCTTCACTATCTTGAATCAAGAAGTACAGTAGCACCAAAATACCAATGATTGGGACGAAGGCGATCAATGCCCACCAACCGGTTCGTCCTGAATCGTGCAAACGACGCACAGTGACGGCAATCGACGGGATCATGATAAACAGCGCATATATCACTCCGAAGAAGCCAAAATTCTCCATTTGCATCACGCTGCCAATGACTCGGTCGATGATGCCCATCACCAAATTGATCAGCACATTGACTAACGTAAAGTACCAATACTCTTGGCGTCTCGCTCTGCCACTAAAGTTGGTGTAATTGAGGATAACTTTATAGTACCAATCAAACATATCGACTCTCCTAATGAGATGAAAGTGTCGCGAAAGTTAGACAACATGAAGCAAACTGCACACAAAATAAGCTAAATGATATATTCATCCAATAGTTGTATTTTTAACTCTGTCATTAACCTTGACGTATATTCAACCAACGGTTACTTTTCACCCATAACGTATTATATAAATCCATCAAGTTGGCTCTATTATTAATAAATATATAACCGAAATTTCAGCGGATCGGTTCGTGAACGCGATCCAACCGGAATGAGGGCAATAAATTCAAAGGGCACAAGATGAGAAAAACAATGGCGCTCGCTTTGCTTTTGTTTGCACCGACACTTTTTGCAAACACGATACAGTTTAGCAGTCCTGAAAATTCCAATGTCGTTGTGGCACTAAAAGACCTAGAGTCACTGCCGCAAACTACCTACATCACTGAACTACCTTGGCTAGAAACCCCTGCCGAGTTTGACGGCGTTAAACTGAGTACACTGCTGCAACATACGTTTGGCAACATTCCTCAGCATGTCGAAGTTCGTGCGCTCAACGACTACCACTCTGACCTATCTCGCGAAGACATTCTTCGTTATCAGCCGATCGTGGCATACAAACAAAACCATAATTACATCAAAATCAGAAACAAAGGTCCGTACTGGCTGATTTACTCAATGAGTGAACACCCAGAGCTTGATAACGCGCAATACCACTCTCAAATGGTTTGGCAAATCAACAGGATAAGTGCGAAAGAAGATCAATAATGAAGGCGAAACCCAAAACCCCGAAGCAGGGGCCCTTTTCAACCAAGAGTAAATTGATGTTGCTCGTGTTTGCATCGACACTACTGATCGCAAACATCGTTTTATTAAAAGAAACCCGCGCGCTGACCAAAACCTACTCCGACCAACAAAACCAAGCGACTTGGTTCTTGTTCCATTTATCCAAAGAGCTGTCCGAATTGGTGGGTGAAGCTCGTCGTTTGAACGAAAGCGTAATGAACATCGACGGCACCGAGTTGCAATATGAACTGGCATGGAGTCGTTTTGATCTGCTGATCAACAACAAAGAAGCGGATTCTTTCCTATCTCGTCAAGAAGTGCGGGTTTACTTCGTATCCTTGTTCGACAAGTTCCAACAACTCGAACCAATCTTAGTTGAAGCCAAAACCGGTAGCAGTATTGCCGCCGCCCAGTTTTATCGCGCCACTCAGAACTTGTATATGGAGATGATTGATTACGTCACTCAAAACTTCCGAGTCGCGAGCCCACTCTACAGACAACAACAAGAACGTGCTTACAACTTGCTCCAAGCGCAGTACATCTTGTTGGGCATTTTTGTTCTCACCGTCGCGTTGATGACTTACTTCTACAAACGCGAGTCTAAGTTCCACAAAGAACTGGCCTTGAGCGACCCACTGACAAATCTTGCCAACCGGAGCGCGCTGTTCATCGATTTACATCGCAGAGAGGAAACCGATACCCCTTTCTCGCTGCTCCTGCTCGATCTGAACGGCTTTAAGAACATTAATGACACCTTGGGGCACCAAGCGGGTGATATCGCCTTAATCGAGGTTGCAGAGCGTCTGAGCAACATGGCAATGGATGACTTTAGTGTGTATCGCATGGGCGGTGATGAATTTGCCGTACTCATCAATGCCACTGAGCAAAGCAAGATCGCCGAAGCGACGCACCACATCAACGTGGTGTTTGAAAAGCCGATTCTTGCCTCTGATAAAGCAAGCTCTTTGTCCACCAGTTTAGGGGTGGCAAGCTATCCGCAAGACGCCGACAACATTGACTTCCTGATCAATTTAGCGGATAAGCGCATGTACAAAATGAAATTCCAACGTTAAACGGATAACCATGATGAAAAACTTCATGCGAGCAGTGCTGTTACTGCTAGTGATCGCGATAGGTGTACTGGCTTGGGTGTTTATCCCATCTCACGAGACGGTGGGTGCACAAACCCTCGAAGAAGCGCTCAACGACAACTACACGCTGGTTGGCCATCGCATTCATTCGACAGACCCAGATGCCGGCAACATGTTTGGTTACTTCGTGGTGTATAAAGGCGCAAGTACGAATGATTTGGAACCGTTTTTGGTGACTTCTGATCAGTTTATCCGCATGGAGCAAACCGGTGATAACACGCTAGCCCTCACCGTGAATGGTCGCATCTACCGCTACCATAACGACCTGTGGGTAGAGAACCCAGATGACAAGTTACAACATTGGTTTGTCAGCGCGACAGCAAAATACGTTCGCTAACTAAGTAGATGCATATATAGCTTCAGATACTTAACTTGAGATAAACAAAAGCCCCGCTCATTACGTAGCGGGGCTTTTTTATCTTCAAATCTGGCGAGGCAGAGATTAAAGCACTTTCTCTTTGATCACTTTCATTACGCCAGAGTCACGATTGCTTGGTGCTGAGAAGCGTGCGATTTTCTTCACCGCTTCGTGCGCGTTTTCCATCGCGTAAGAGTGCTCGCTCACTTGTAGCATCTCTAGGTCATTCAGGTAATCACCAAAGGTCATGGTTTCTTCCGGACCAAAGCCCATGGTTTCTTGAAGGTGTTTGATTGCCGCACCTTTAGACGCTTCTGCGTTCATCACGTCTAGCCAAATCTTCGCGCTCACCACAACTTGATGGCTGTGACCAAACTTCGCACTCATGGTTGGGAAAACCAACTCTTCAGAACCACCAAAGTGACAGATCGCAACCTTGATAAACTCATCGTCAACGGCCAGTAGATCTGGCACGTATTCACAGCGATGGTAGTACTTCTGGAACTCTTCCAACGCTTTAGGATCTTTGGTTTCAATGTAAGCCGAACGCTTACCACACAGCACCAGGTGCGTGCCTTCAACTTCACGAGCCGCTTGGATGATCGCATCAATTTCTGTTTTTGGAATGGTGCAGCTGTATAGCTCTTTATCTTGGTACATCACCAAGGTGCCGTTTTCCGCCACATAAATCATGCGGTCTTGGATCGGTGCAAACGTATCGCGTAGGCTGTAGTACTGACGACCAGATGCGGCCGAGAACAGAATGCCCTTCTCTTCAAGCTGCAAAAACAGGTCAAAGAACTCAGGGTCTAGACGACCGTATTGGTCAAGCAAAGTGCCATCCATATCGGTGGCAATAAATTTGATGCTAGCTTGTGACATGACTTTAACTCAAAAGTGAAGCAGCGCAGGTCACTCTGTGAATGAAAACAGGCTGCAAAAAAGAATCACGCTAAGGTACAGGATCTTGGATGAATCTCAAGCTGAAATAATAGTGCATCAATTGAGTTTCAGCTTGAGATATTAATGGGATTAAGCGGTAGCTGAGGTGCTCTGCTCTGGCATGGGCTGAGCCATTGGTTTAGTCAGCCCCAGACTGTGAATGGTGCCAATCAGAAAATCGAGTTCGCGATAAATCTCAGCAACGGCTTCAAACTCCCCCGCTGGCTCGTCCAATTTTGGCTCAAACAGTGCTTTCCAATGCGAAATGGCGATATAAAGCTTTCCGTTCACTTGAGAAAGCGACAAGCTAGAGAACTCACTCTCACGACGAAAAGTCAGCACACGCTCGATCAATTCATCCGTCAGCAATTGCTTTGCTGTATCTAAATCGTCGCTGTACACCTCATACTGTTGGTCAAACTCTGAGTGACCCATTCGTACTCGTTTACCTATCTGAATCTTGAAGAAACTGTCCCACAGCTTTTCACGAAGCGTTGGCCCGTCATCACGGTCACTCAAAACAAAGGTGCAAATGTCTTCATTCATCGGAACGTCGATTTCGCAAAATAGTCCCGCAAAAAATACGTGATGCTTACTCGAACTGTCGTTTCCTGAACTTATGAGCTTCGACGCCTCTATCTCAGACATCACTACCTTAGCTTCACCAATGGTGCCTGAACTCTCGAAACCATCACAACGGTCTAAATACAAGCCGCTGCGCTCGAAGGTCTCTTTGGATAACTTACGATTTGGATCCCAAGTGAGTGAGGGCTCAATGTGCGCTAACAAGCTTTGCATGATGTGCTGCTTGTAGGTGGTGCGAAACTGATTGTGCTTTTGATTGAAGTACGCCCAACCGCCGAGCATCAATGCCAAAAGAACAAACACTGTCGCAGAGGTGGCAAGGTCAAACACGACGGTGCCAAAGAACCCCAGCACCGCCAAACCTAGAAACTTGCGTCGACGCAGCGCTTCTAAGCGTAAGGCTTCTAGCGGTTCGAGCTTGTGTCGTAAATCATTTTCAAACAGCGTTTTAAGTTGATCGGTCGTCATCGCTTCCCTTTCATTTTTAGAGTTGAGTCCATTACCAACAATGGCAAGATGAATCGCTGCTACCGCTACAAGCGTCACTCGGAACGCAATCCAAAGAGCTGCATCCCATGTCTGTTACACAAGATGAGTCATTGTTCTTACGCCTTTTTCGGTTACGGGAAGAATCCCCATTTTGCAGACGTTGATGCGCATGTCGACAGCGTTCGAATTGGTTTTGAACGCTGCTATAGCTAGAAAACACTCCCTTGCGTTGAATAATTTTGCTGATGGCAGCAGAACAAGAATCCGTGCCGTAATACACCGCATGAGCGCAACGGAATCCTTTGTGTGGGGATAAATAGCGCTGATAAAATCGTATCAATGCCAACACCAGTTTAGACATGCTTTTCCTTTTGCATCTAATGAGTCATTCTAAAATAACGCTATAGTTATCAATCAAAACAGTACATCACTCAAATTAATCATTTCAAACGCAATCCTAATTTCTGCGCTCTAGGCGATGAAAATCATTGAGATAGGGAGTGATGGCAAGCCGACACAGCTAGCCTAGAAGCGCCTTCGAATAGCAATCACAGCCAAAACAGGTACAATCCGTGCTCGATTTTTATTTCGCGCGGACTCACTCTCATGCACTCGCCTGAACAATGCTTTACTCGATTTACTGCGGATATTTCTGGCTACGACTTGCCAGCGCAGTTTACGTTTCCGTTCTACTACACGCCTCACCCATTGTGTGTGTTGGCTGCCGAGCAATTGCAGCAGCACCTAATGACACAAACTGATTTCGAACACGATTTCGGTCTTGAGGATGAGCAAAACGGACGCGGTAAAATGTTCGGTGTTTTGCTAGTACGTAACCCGCAAGGTGAGCTTGGCTACTTCAGCGCTTTCTCTGGCAAGATTGCCGATCAAAACTTGCTTCCAGGTTTTGTTCCACCAGTATTCGACATGCTGACAGAAGAAGGCTTCTTCCGAGGTGAGACAGATGCCATCAATGCTGCGAACGCGGAATACAAAGCCTTTGCTGCCAACCCAGAACTGGCACAACTAAAAGCAGAAATCAAAGCAGACCGTGAAGCGTATCAGCAAGAAGAGAATGCCCATCGCCAAGTGATGATTACCGGTCGTGCAGAACGCAAACAACAGCGCAAACAAGGCGAACAAACACTGAATCCAGAAGAATTGAAAACACTACTGGATGATTTGGGTAAGCAGAGTGTGGCTGAGAAGAATGTGCTCAAGTACCTCAAACAAGCTTGGGACGAAAAGCTCGCAATCAAAGAAGCGCGCTTAACCGAATTAGAGCAAAAACTGGCGGAACTTAAAGAGCAACGCAAAGACTTGTCTAATGCTCTGCAGCACAAACTGCATAAGCAATACCGCTTCTTGGACAACCACAGCGCCGAGCGCGACTTGGTGGACATTTTTGCTCCGACCACCAATCCAGTGCCACCAGCAGGTGCAGGTGAGTGTGCGGCGCCGAAACTGCTTCAGTTCGCATACAAACATGGTTATCAGCCACTTGCATTGGCGGAGTTTTGGTGGGGCGTATCGCCGAAGTCGGAAGTGCGCCAGCACAAGAAGTTCTACCCATCTTGCAACAGTAAATGCCAACCGATTTTGGGCCACATGCTGCAGGGCTTGGATGTGGAACCAAACCCATTAGCAGAGAACTGGGCAGAAGATAAAGAGCTGGAAATTTTGTTCCAAGACGAAGCCATGGTGATCGTCAACAAACCATCGGGTATGCTTTCCGTTCCGGGGAAAACCATCGAGGATTCGGCGTACACACGCCTGCAAGCCATGTTCCCAGATGTCGAAGGGCCGTTCGTGATTCACCGCTTAGATATGGCGACGTCGGGAATTCTCGTATTTGCCTTAACCAAACGCGCCAATAAGAGCCTGCAAAAGCAGTTCATCACTCGCGGCGTACAGAAGCGCTACATGGCATTGCTAGAAGGTGTATTAACCGAGCCTGAAGGTGAGATCTCGCTACCGATGCGTGGCGATCCAGATGACCGTCCACGTCAGCTAGTGTGCTTTGAGCACGGTAAACCTGCAGAAACTTACTGGCAGCTGATTGAAGTGAAAGACGAACGCAGCAAGGTGTATATGTACCCGAAAACAGGGCGAACCCATCAGTTACGTGTACACAGCGCCCACCACATGGGATTGAACATGGCAATGGTTGGTGACGGCTTGTATGGCGAAAAAGCCAACCGCCTGCATTTGCACGCTGAGATGTTGGAGTTAGACCATCCGTACAGCAAAGAGCGCATGTGTTTCCAAGCAGAGTGTGAGTTTTAAAGCGACTTATCCATGCAGAATAGATAGCAAAAAGGCACTGAATTTCAGTGCCTTTTTTACGTTTTAGAGCGAGAAAGGATAAGGTTAACTTACCTTAAACTTGGTCCACACTTGTGAGCGCCAGCGTCTTGCCATGATGATGCCGCGTACCCATTCATCCAAAGCAATCGCCATCCACGCACCAATCACGCCGTGGCCCAAGTGAATACCCAAGATGTAAGAGAACACTACACCCAAGCCCCACATGCTGAGAATACCCATCTGTACTGGGAACTTGATATCACCAGCGCCTTTCAGTGCCGAGATGAAGATCAAGTTAAACACGCGGCCAGCTTCTAACACGATGGAACCCATCACCAATGCGCCCGCCAATGCCAAAATTTCTGGCTGATCGGTAAACACGCTCAAAATCTCTTCGTGGAACAGGTAAATCAAACACGTTGCCGCCGTTGACGCAGCAAAGCCGACCAAGAAGTAGATCTGCACGCGTTTCAGAATACTGCTTACCCAACCTTTACCAATGTAGTAACCCGTTTGGATTTGAGCCGCTTGACCAATCGCTAGCGCAAACGCGAAAGAGAAACGCGCGATGTTTTGCGCATAGGTAAATGCCGCTAGCGAAGAGGTACCCATTTGCACCACAAAGTAGACGATACAGATCTGCGCCATGTTGTAAGACAGCACTTCACCCGCGTTCATGCCACCGATCTTTAGGATCTTCTTGAACACGTCTTTCGGCACTTGTTTGAGCTTAGACATTGGCAGTTCGATGCTGCTGCGTTTCAAAATCACGCCCAACAATAACGTGCCGATTACTTGGCTCACGACTGTCGCCACTGCAACACCTTCAACGCCATACACAGGCAAACCAAACGGCTGATACAGCGCAATGTAGTTACCAATGATGTTGAACACACCAGAAATTAGGTTCACCACCATTGGCGAGCGTGAATAACCGTGGCTGCGCAGAATTGTGGTGAAGACGATACCAATCGTCACGTTGAACGTCATCGCACCGCTGATCAGCAAGTATTCACGCGCGTACTGCTCAACTTGAGCCTCTAGCCCGTAATACGGCAAAAAGAACACCGCGCCAATCACGGCCAGCACACTCAAGAAAGCACCTACAATCACAGACAAAGCGATACTGGCAACACCGACATCAACGGAGTCTTTTTCACGCCCAGCGCCATTGTATTGCGCGGTCAAGATACCCGTGCCGCTGCTGACAAAGGTAGAAACGATGATCAGGAAAAACGTTAATTGTGTGATTACCCCAACCGCAGACACAGCTTTGTCTGAGTAACCACTCAACATGAATACGTCACTGGTTCCTAAAGCCGTCCGTAGCAAAATTTCGACAAGTATCGGCCAAGCCAATGCCACAATGGACATACGTTGGTTGATATTCTGGCTTTTAGGCATGTGTTTTGGACCTTTCCTACAACTAAAACTGCCCCACAGATAACTGTGAGGCAGTTCAAAAAATTAGATTTCTTAGAATTTGGCTATTTTGATAATTGTGCACTTAATCACCAAAATGCAGGCGCGAATTCTAGACGGAGTTTGGTCACAAATACAACAAGATTTCGTCGAGTTTTGGAAAATATTTTCTAATGGGTTTGGCGACTTATCTCAACTTGATTGACGGAACTTAGACACCGTTGATTGGCGGACAATCAGATCGATCGGCGGTAGACGCACTTCATGCCTTTCACCACTCAATAAATTGAGAATGGACTCGGCACAAATGGCTCCAACTTCTTCAATCGGCTGGCGCAGTGTGGTAAGCGCGGGCGTAAAATATTGTGAGGTAGGTAAGTCATCAAAGCCGATCACAGACACATCCTCTGGCACACGAACGCCGTGGTCATGCAGAGCCTTGATCGCCCCGTAAGCCGTTTGGTCATTGGCAGCAAACAACGCAGAGAAATGCACTTTAGACTCGAGCAATTCCACCGTTTTTTGATAGCCAGACTCACTGCTGAAATCACCTTGTTTGACTAATTTTGGCATGACTTTAATGCCTGCCTCTTGTAGAGCGTTCTTGTAACCAACAAAGCGAGCAACCGCATCTGGTTGATTCAAAAGCCCTTTGATATGAGCGATATTCACGTGGCCTTGTTGCATCAAATGCAGTGTCGCCATGTATCCGCCCAATACATTATCTATATTTATGGATTTAACCTTATCTCCAATGACATTGTATCCAACCGCGACAACAGGAATTCGCTGGGCATATTCCAAAATCTGCTCTTCCGTCAAACTGCCCGTCACGATGATCACCCCATCCACATTACTTTTCGCTAAGTACTCCAAAGCGTGTGATTCAAGTGTGCGCTGCCAGTGCCCGGTAGCTATCACCAATGAGTAGCCCTGCGCATTAAGCACCTTCTCCATATCGTTCAAGATTCGACTGGTGTGTGGACTCTCTGGATGTTGAATAAGCACGCCAATGGTCATCGAACGCGTATTAGTGCCCTGACCCATTTGATAATTTGGTTTATACCCCAGTGACTTGATCGCTTTTTCTATGTTTTGGCTTTTATCATCAGAGACAAAGGTCGTGCGATTGAGGAAACGTGATACGGTGCTCGGTGACACACCCGCCAACTTGGCCACATCATAGATGGATGCCGCTCTTTTCTTCTTTTTCATTGTAGGAATTTTCCCAGCAAGCTAATAACAAAAATATAAGTTGCAGCGGGGGACGCGACAACATTTTGATATGGGAAATGAGAGCTAGATAAGTCGCCAGTACGCAAGCGCGCACTGGCTTTCATATCGGGGATTTAGAATGTCGCGAGCGAGTTTTCACTCAGTGCATCAAATAGGTGAATCGCATCCAAATCCAAGTACAGAGTCAGCGTATCCACATCCACTTCTGCCGCTTGTGTTTCAACCATAAGCGGCTGACCTGCGATTTCTGTTTTCAGTAGGATACTCGCGCCCAATAGCTCCTTGTCTTTGATTTTGACTGGGAACGGCAACACGCGGTCGTGGTCGACTTGTTCGGCACGCAAATGAATGTCGGTAGGACGAACACCAAAGTGCAGCGCTAAATTCTTCGATGCGTGTGCTTTGAAACGCTCAGGCAGAGGAATACGAACATTACCCAGTTCGACTTCCCAATTGCCCTCTTCACCAATCAGCTTTGCATCCAACATGTTCATCGATGGGTTACCAATGAACTGCGCCACAAACTTGTTGGCCGGACGTTGGAACACTTCTGTCGGTGTGCCGACTTGAGCCACGTAACCGTCTTTAAGAATCACGATGCGGTCTGCCAATGTCATCGCTTCAATCTGATCATGAGTTACGTAAATCGTGGTGGTTTTCAGCTCGCGATGCAGCTGCTTGATCTCTTCACGCATCACGCCACGCAGTTTGGCATCCAGATTCGATAGCGGCTCATCAAACAAGAACACCTTAGGCGTACGAACCATGGCGCGTCCCATGGCAACACGTTGGCGTTGACCACCAGACAGCTCTTTTGGTTTGCGATCCAACAGTGCATCTAGCTCAAGCATCTTCGCCGCTTTACGTACTTCAACATCGATTTGGTCTTTTGGCATGCCTTTTAACTTAAGAGCAAAAGCGATGTTCTCGTATACCGTCATATGTGGGTAAAGCGCGTAGCTTTGGAATACCATGGCAAGGTCGCGGTCTTTGGCATCGATTTTGTTCATCAGCTTATCGCCAACGTAAATCTCACCGCCAGTGATGCTTTCTAAGCCCGCTAGCATGCGCAGGGTAGTCGACTTACCGCAGCCCGATGGACCAAGGAAAACCACAAACTCACCATCTTGCACTGTGAAGTCGAAGTGTTTCACTACCTCGACATCATCGTAGGATTTCTTGATGTTTTTGAATTCGACTTTTGCCATTACTGGTTCTCCTCTGCTCGATCCAGCAGCATATTACGGTAAGCAATTGCGCTCGCTTTTAAGGTGCGCTTTTGCGTTTGGTAATCCACGTGAACAATGCCAAAGCGCTGCTTATAACCGTAAGCCCACTCGAAGTTATCCATTAGGCTCCAAGCGAAGTAACCATCCACATTCACACCCGCTTTAATCGCAGCATCCAACGCTACTAGATGCTGCTGGAAGTAACGCACGCGCTGCTCATCATTCACTTCGCCATCAATGCAATGGTCATCGCCTGCTGCGCCGTTTTCAGTGATGTAAAGTGGTGGCAGGTTCGGGTAACGGTCATTTAAACGCAGGAGCAAATCTGTCAGTGCTTGAGGGTGAATCTCCCAACCAATGAATGTGTGCTCTTGTTCTGGTTGAGGTACCGTTTCAATATCGCCATGTTCGTTGTAGCGCACGACACAACGGGTGTAGAAGTTAATGCCGATAAAGTTCAAATCGGTCTGGATGATGTCGAGATCGCCTTCCAGAATCATTGGCATGTTGTGCGATTGACGCTCCAAGACAAGCTGCGGATATTCCCCTTTTAATACCGGGTCCATAAACCAGTGGTAACCTTCCGCATCGCTGTACTCTGCCGCACCGATGTCTGCATCGCTATACGGGTAAGCGGGTGTCGCGTTGAACACACAACCGTGCATCGCATTTGGTGCGTTCTTGCGCATGTGTGGAATCGCCAGACCATGTGCCAGCATCAAGTGGTGCGCAGACAAGAAGCCTTCACGCTCGCCTTTAAGGCCAGGAGCATGTTCACCCCAACGGTAGCCTAGATAAGCAGAGCAGAACGGTTCGTTCAATGTCGCGTATGAATCAATCTTATCACCGAAGTAAGCACTAACTACCTTCGCGTATTCCTCAAACTTGTAAGCCGTTTCTCGGTTTAGCCAACCGCCTTTGTCTTCTAGGTATTGCGGTAGATCCCAGTGGTAAAGCGTAACGAAAACCTTCAAACCGCGAGCGTGACATTCATCGATGATTTGCTCGTAAAACTTCAAACCTTCTTCATTCACTTTGCCATCTTCAGGAATGATGCGCGGCCACGCCATTGATAGACGGTAAGCGCCCACACCTAAGCCTTGAATCATCTCGATGTCTTGCTTCCACAAATGGAAGTGATCACATGCCACGTCGCCATTATCTGCGTTATCAACTGCGCCTGGCTTATTGCAAAACGTGTCCCAAATCGAAGGCGTACGACCACCTAGCTGAGCACCGCCCTCAATCTGATAAGAAGAGGTTGCGACACCAAATAAGAACTCTGGGCTACGTAATTTTGAATCTTGTGGTAGTTGGAATTTATTCATTGTTATAAAACCTTTTGTTTCGCTTAGCCCTTGACGGCACCAGAGGTCAAGCCGCTGATCATCTGTTTTGAGGCAAATAAGTAAGTAATCACTAACGGTAAAATGGAGATGGTGGTTCCGAGCATCACCGCTCCCCACGGCGTATTCGGAATGCCCTGCACGCTTCGCAGTGCCTGCGTAATCACGTAGTTTTCTGGCGTTGTCAGTACCACAAGTGGCTGCATAAACATGTTCCAGAAGAAGACAAACTGCACGATAGCTAGGGTTGCGAGCGCCGGTTTCATCAGTGGCAATACCACGCTCCAGTAAGTTCTAAATTCACCCGCGCCATCGAGCTTCGCTGCTTCTAACAGCTCTTTCGGAATCGATGCCACTACGTGCTGACGCATCAAGAAGATGCCAAATGGTGTGGTCGTGAACGGTAACCAAACGGCAAGGTGGTTATCGAGCAAGCCGAGGAATTTCACGATCATGAAGTACGGGATCAAGCTCAGTACAGGTGGAATCATCATCGAGCCAACCAGCATGCCAAACAGCAAGTTTTTGCCCTTGAACTTGTACACCGCAAACGCGTAACCGCCCATGCTACAAAACAGCAGTGAAATCGTGGTGCCTAGGAAAGCAATGTAAATTGAGTTAAACATCGCCTGCCAAAACGGCATGATTTCCAGTAGCTTTGCGTAGTTCACCGCGAGGCTGTCACCAATCGCAAAGCTGATGCCTGTGCCGAAGATTTCAGTACGGTCACGCGTCGATAGCAACGCCGACCAAATGAACGGGAATACGGTCATGATGGCAGACACCACCAACACAGTGCCGAGCATCACCATCAATATCTTGGTAAAGATCTCGATGCTGCGGTCGCTTGGACGCCAACGCTGCGCCGCAGATAAGGTAGTAGTGTTCATCTTATTGCTCCCCTAGACCTTTCTTACCGAAGAAGAAGAATTGAATTGCTGTACAGCCTGCAATCAAGGTAAACAGCAGCCATGAAATCGCTGACGCTGTGCCCATCTCTAACCATTCCCAACCCACTTTGTAGAGGTACATAGAGATGGTTAAACCAGACTGACCTGTACCACCCGTACCGCGCGTTAGGACGAAAGGTTCTTCGAACAGCTGCAAGTTACCGATGATGGTCATGGTGACCGCAAAGAAGATGAATGGACGAATCATTGGCAGCGAAATGCTCCAGAAACGACGCCATGCGTTTGCACCGTCCATGCGTGCCGCTTCTAAGATGTCTTTAGGAATCGTCATCAAGCCCGTGGTGTAAAGCACGATGTTGAAACCGGTGTATTTCCAAAACACCATGATGGCGATAGAAGGCTTCACCATGGTGGCATCATCTAACCAACGGATTGGTTGGAAATCGTTAACCCAAGAAAATGCCCAACCAAAAAGCGTGCTGTCTGCCAGAGCCATTAAGCTTTGGTTGATGATCCCTGAGTTTGGTGAGTACATGTTGAAGAAGATAAGCGACGCTGCCACCGTAGATGTGATGAACGGTAGGAAGTAAGCCGACGTTAACCAGTGGCGGAAACGGTCACCCAAAGACACCAAAATGTACGCCACAGGTAGAGCAACCAAGTGCTGCGCGACGCCCGATGTAATCGCTAGCCAAAGCGTGTTCTTCAGTGAGCGCCACAGCCACGGGTCAGTCAGAGCGATGTGGTAGTTCTCTAGCCCGACGTAATCCATCGCACCCAAGCCTTCGACTGGGTTCCACTCATGGAAAGAAAGAAAAATAGAAAACAGTAACGGGAAGATCCCGAAAACAGAAAAAATAATCAAAAACGGCAGTAGGAATCCATACGGTGTAAGCGCTTTCAAACTTAGACGAGAAAAAATGCTCTCACGCTCTGATGTTTCCATAACCTTGCTCGCTGCATGATTCATAGTAACGACCTCTAATCAGGAGGGCACGTCGCCCTCCTTGCTTACCAAATGGCGAATTGCTTACAAATTACGGGTGCGGCGCTTAATCATGCGTTCCGCTTCTTTCAATGCCGTTTCAATGTCTTTGCCTTCATCCAACACTTCCATCAGTGCGTTTTCTAGGATGATAGAGCGAGCAACGTGGTCGCCTTTTGCTGGTGCCACTGGCTTGATGTTTTGTGCCACTTCAGCAAACAGTAGGCGCGCTTGCTGACCACCTAGGAATTCGATTTTCTCTTCGAACATTGGGTCGTCGTAAGTCGTGGTGTTTGCAGGGAATGCTGCGATGGTTTCGAAGTGTTTAAGCTGAATATCACGCTTCGTTGTCATGTATTCGATCAGCTTCCAAGCCTCGTCTTGATGCTTAGATTGGGTTGGTATCGATAGGAATGAACCGCCCCAGCTACCGTAAATACCATCAGGAAGGTTAGATACGCCCCAGCTGCCTGCAGTTTCAGGCGCAATCCAGTTGTTTAGGTGACCAAGTAGCCAAGCACCAGAAAGCTGAGTGGCGAATGTGCCGTTACGGAAGCCTTCGTACCATTCGTTTGACCACGCAAGGATGCGACCATCCAAACCTTTGTCACGGATTTCTTTCGCCACTTCAAACGCGTGAACAAAGCGCTCAGAGGTCACGACTGGATTGTCGTCTTTGTCGAAGTAAAGACCTTCACCTTCAGGTACTGTGGTGAAGATGATCGCTTGTGCCACATCCGCAGCCGACGCGATCAATTGAACGTTTTGTTGTTTCAATTTTTCACCTGCTGCAATGTAAGAATCCCAATCTTTGATCGCTTCGTTGATATCAATGCCCGCTTTTTCGAAAATGTCTGTGCGGTAGTACATGACACCCGGACCTAGGTCGACTGGCATACCATACACATCACCGTCAGCACCTTTACCTTGTGCCCATGCATAAGGCGCAAAGCTTTCTGCGTATTTGTCTGCGCCGTATTTTTCAGACAGATTGACTAAGCCGCCCGAAGCAACGAATGGACCAATTTTTTCTACATCAACAACAATCACATCCCCTGCGCCAGAGCCCGTCGCCAAGTTAGTAGTCAGCTTCGTATGGTGGTCACCGTGGTTATTCATCAGGTAATCCACTTTAATGCCGGTTTCTTTCTCGAAATCCGGTAGCAGAACTTTCAAGCTGCTATCGAAATCAGGGAAACCATCGAAGCGAATTTTGGTTTCGTCAGCCGCGTTTACCGTTGCAGCAACACCCAAGGCAGCGGTCATCGCAAGCGTCAAAGTTTTCAGTTTCATGTTGTTGTCCTTAATTATCGTTTTATAGGGTATGCAGTTCCTTGACTGAACTTCTCGGCACCAAATTCGGCGACAGTTTGAAGTTCACATCTCGTTTGTTTTTATTGAGAATTTGAATCACGAGCTGGACAGCCTCAGCACTCATTTGCTCAATAGGGAAGTTAACTGTGGTTAGGGCTGGCGTGAGGTAACGCGCAAACAAAATGTCATCGAACCCCACAAGGGAGATTTGCTCTGGAACGTCAACACCATGAGCTTTCAGCACTTCGTAAGCACCGAAAGCCATGTGATCGTTACAGGCAAATACGGCAGTAAAATGACAATCGCGCTTCAACAGCTTGCGCATTGCGCTTTCCCCAGACTCTTCGGTAAAGCCGGCCTCGGACACCAACGCTTCGTCATACTCGATTCCCGCTTCTTCAAGAGCCTTGCGGTAACCTTGTAGACGCCCCCGTGCGTCAGATTTGTCCAGAGGACCGGTGATACACGCTATGTTGCGATGCCCCATTCGCAACAAGTATTCGGTCGCCAACTGGCCACCAAATTCGTTATCGATCTCAATACAGCTTTGCGCCATTTCAGGGATGAAGCGGTTAACTAACACCACTGGAATGCCCTTCTCTTTTAGATCGATGAGATAATCATCAGTCAGGTTTTGTGCGTGCAAAATCATGGCATCGACACGACGTCCAAGCAGGAACTCCACAGATTCACGCTGGCTTTGCTCCGAGTTAGAACCTGCCGTCACCACAACGTGATAACCAAAACGACGCAAACGTTCTTCCATGCTGTGCAAAATGCCAGAGTAAAAAGGACCACCAAGCTCTGGCACGATGATGCCAATGCTGCCGGTGCGGCTAGACGCTAATGCCTGAGCGATCGAGTTCGGACGATAGCCAAGTTCTTGAATCGCTTTCTCAACTTTCAGCTTCTTATCGTGACTCACTCGGCTGGTGCCGTTGATCACGCGAGAAACCGTCGCCTGAGAAACCCCTGCGTATTCAGATACATCTTTAATCGTCGCCACAAGAAACCTCTTCTACCTGAGCCTCAAGATTCAATTCTGCTTCGAGATAACTTGCTCGAAACCGCTTTCATGGCAGCTAGTATTTCTGATCCACCTAGGGGTTATCGTGAGAGAAATCACACCGAAATCCCTTTAAATACGGGCAATATCAGAAAGAATGAAGCGGTTGGCAGTTTCGTTTCATGCCATGAAACTGTTTCATGAGGTGGTTATTTCACGCTCAAATAAAACCAAGCAAAGGCATTGATTTCACAACTCTTTAATATCGATTCATGAACCAAAAACGGCGAGCGAGAAACAAAAAAAAGAGCCGCAAATGCGACTCAAAATAGGGTTAAGAATGGACAGTTTGGCGCTCAACTGGCTGCAATGAGCGCCATGACTAAATAGAGAGAGTTAAGAGTGTAGTTTGAGATGGCTTACCACCAAGCTTCCCACATCGCACCTAAGCTAACCGTATCTTGCTTAGGATCGTTGTTGGTCGCTTTGTTATCCACTTCACCCACTGTTGCGTAGAAGCGCAGCATCGGACGAGCACCCGCGCCCCAATCAAACGCGATGTTTTGAGATAACGTCACTTTCCAACCTGTGTTGTCGTCATCAGCACGTGCGTAGTCAACCATTTGGTAACCCGCTTCTAGCCACGTTGAGTGCACATCATTCCAGAAGTACATCGGACGTACGATCGCACTGTAGTTGGTACGCTCGTCTTCCAAAGCATTTGAGCCGTCAATTGAGTAATCGTGGTACGCCAATAGGTATTCAACCGCAGCACTTTCACCGATGTCTGCGTTACCTTCGAAACTCGCGTAGATGGTTGTTAAGTCTTCTGTTTTCCAGAATACGCCGTTGTCGGCATTGTCAGAGTAACGCAACACTAAGCGGTTTGAACCACTGTCATGTGCACGAGAAATCACCGCACCCAATTGGTATGCGTCAATGTGTTCAGAACTTTCAATGGCTTCAGAATCAAAACCATAGTTCGCGTAAAGTTCTAAATCAGCAAAGCCCATATCAATGCCGTGCAACTTAGAAGTGAATGCATACGCGCCGCTGTCACCCGTACCTGCACCACCCGTACATGAGATAGAAGGGTTCGCTCCCGGAGTGATTTCAGGACTACAACTGTCAACCGATCCCACCACACCGAAATCAAGCTTAGCCGAGCCAAGTTCAAGGTTGTTGACACCACCGCCTTGGCCATCATGCATCATCCAGAAGTAGTCATTGATGCCTTGTTGTGGACGTTGGTGGAAATCACGACCCGCCCAGATGTAAGCATTAGGTTGGCTTTCAAGCACATTGGTTACGCCTGCGTACGCTTTTTTCACGTTCACTTCGTCGCCCCAATGGTCGAACATCACCACCACATCCCAGATCGCGCCGCTGTCGCTCTTGAATGCCTTACCAAACTGGAATTCGCCGCCGTTGCCTTCGTTACCCAAACGACCAATTGCCGATGATCCGTTGAACGAACCATCCACCATTACGTACTTCTCGTCGCCAGCTTGGTAATGTGCGCCATAACGCGCATAACCGGAGAAAACAACGCCAAGTGGAATCTCGATTTCTGGAGTGAGAACAGCAGGTTGCTGGTTGTCCACATAAGTTGGGTCAATACGATTTTCCAACTCCTGAATTCGTTTTTCCAAAGCTTCTACATCAGAATCGGCAGCAAAAGTTGAGAGAGAAGCAAGCGAAGTGGCCACTGCAAGAGCGAGAGGTAAAACCTTTAAGTTTTTCATGTGATTTCCCTAAGTTTTTTGTAGGTGTAATTATTTCAATAGGGATCTTAAGGAATGAAACGTTTGAAAAGCCGCTACCGCTTCACATGGCAATCGCATTCAAAATGACATGAAACAACGCATGAAACTCAACATGATTTTTCTTTCTTAGAATCATGTACTTATAAAAAACCACTTTGTCGTTCACATTTTGAAATCGCTTTCATTTCACCGAATTGTTTAAGTGCTATCACGTAAATCTGTTCAAAATAAGCGCAATTTATGCCTGATCGTATGAAACATTTCATAATCCTGAAAATTTTCACACACCGTAAATTTCTTACAAATTCAATAACTCACACCAATAGTAAACATGACTCATATCACATTTAAACGCTTTGCTATTCCATGTAGCACTAAATTACCACCTAGAATAGGCACTAAGTAATTCTTAAGTAGGGAAACATAATGTCGAAATTGGCCGGAGCACGCCTAGAGGAAATGGCGGATATCCGATCGACAAGAAAGAAGAAGATCGTATTTCTCTGTTCTAGCATTGCCACCGCATTCTTAGCGTACGGGTCTATCGTGCACTATCTGCAAGGGAATTGGGGACTCAGCTTGTTAATCGGGCTGTGCTCTATTGCGTGTCTCACCATCGGTTATCTGATCAAGGTTCGAGGTCATCACCAATACGCCGACTTGTTGCTCACCGGCGTGTTGATGTTCGATGGTCTTCTGTTGCTGCTTTATAACGACGCGCCATCGGGTCGTTTGTTGTGGCTTTACCCCATTGTTGCCGCCATCATTCTGATTAACGAATTCAAAGTCGGCTTGCTGTTCAGTGTCACCTACACTCTCATCATCTTTTTCGGTTTAACCTTTTTAGAGAGTGTGCCAACTGCTAGCGAGATGACCGAACGCCGCTTTATGTTCACCCTTGTGGCGATTTGCTTTGTTTGTCATACCTTCTCTTACTACTACTCAAAAGTAGTGAACTACATTCAGACCCTTTATCGCGAAGGGATTGAAGAACTCGCCTATCTCGACCAATTAACGGGCCTTGCCAACCGTTGGAGCTTTGAAACTTGGGCACGCGCAAAACTGGAAGAATTAGATCAAACTCAAAGCAATACTGTCACTGCTCTGGTTTTCCTCGATATCGATAACTTCAAGCACATTAACGACAACTACGGACACGATGTCGGCGACCGCGTGTTAAAACACTTTGCGACACGCCTGAAAAACAACATTCGTAATAAAGACAGAAAGACGGATAAGCACGACTATTCGATTGCGCGCTTTGCTGGGGATGAGTTTGTGTTGATGCTTTACGATGTGCGCAGCAAAAAAGATTTAGACCGAATCATGGATCGCATCGTCAACTTGTTCCAAAAAGGCTACCACTCGGAAGACAACATCAACGAGTTGACCATGAGTATTGGGGTCGCGATTTACCATCAAGATGCCAATGACCTGTCTGAGCTAACACGTTGCGCAGATAAAGCCATGTACGCAGCCAAACACACAGGCAAAAACCAGTACGCATATTATGAGCACTGCTCACACGCAGAAGAGTTGCGCCATCAAAGGCATTCGTTGGTTGGAGCAATGGGCAGTGAAAACGTCACGTCTCTTCAACGTGACGCAAGCTTGTAAGAAATGTCGATTGGCACGTATTTGCGAACTGGCTTGTACTTGCCAATAGAGGAAAGGCAACGACCACTTACATTAAGCGAACATGTACATCGCCCACAAACCGCCAAGTAGAAAGGTGAGCAACCATATGACTTGGCGCGTTTTACTCGGTTTGTCTTCTTTTGGTGGAATAACAGGCTTGAGCGCTCGCTCTTTTAATTTACCGACCAAGCTGTTTTCGATCGCACGCTTATAGAAAGCACGGCGTTTTTGAGCTGCATTGGCCACTTTCGTAAAGCGGTGTCTCTGTTCTTTTGTAAATTCTGTCGCCTCATAGCGAGGAGGGAGATCAGAATGTTTAGGTTGTACTGCCATCACTTCCTCCTTGTTGATGGGTGCACCTATCTTAAGTATATACAAAGTTATCAGTTTGTTGCTAAAAACCTTTGCATCTGAACAAGATGCATGAAAAAAGCCACCCGAAGGTGGCTTTCATTTCAATTCTGTTTGTCGCTTATAGGTACTCACACAAGTACGCCGTTGCGTCTTTTACTTGCAGCTCAAATGATGAGTTGCCTTCTACCTCAAAGAACTCACCGCTGTTGTAAGTTACCCAATCAACGTCGCCGGCTTTCTTTACAATCAATGCACCTTTGACAACGCTCATGCGCTCTGGCGCTTGAGTGCCAAACGTATACTCACCTGGCAACATCACACCAACACTTACGTCCTGTCCTTGTTGGTTAAAACCCAGTGACTTTACGCCACCAGCAAAATAACTGTTTTCCTTAATACTCATTATTGGTTTCCTTATCAAAAATCAGCTCTTTTTTACCCTGTTTCGGTTTACGACTCAAGTCTCTACATTGACCTTTCGTTAAAGGCTAAATTCTCAATAACTGTGTTTCGGAATGTAAAAGTGGACATCAGATCATAATTTCACCGTCTCAAAGGCAAGATTGTTTGTTTTTGCGGCTTAAGCTTCTCACCATAATAAAAAAGGAAAGTAAGCAGGGATCATGACCACAACACCGCGCCGTAAACGCAATCAGAAGCCAGAACCGCAACCCTCATTTTGGGCTCGTCATCAGTTCAAAATCATCAAAGGGGGCTTTGCTCTGTTCGGCTGCGCATTGGCTGGTGTGATTAGCTATCAGCTTTATGCTTCTTATTTGGATTACATTGATCCGGATAAAGTCTATGGGGAGTGGATTGAGATTGGTGCGCCACCATATCAAACCGAGCAGCTTTCTTTTACACCCGACGGAGTTTTTCGTAACCATCGCCTCATCGCAACGCAATTCGAGTTTGACGGCAAAGTGGTCACCCTCAACACAGGATTGGGAATGACAGAGTACCAGCTGTCCGGCTCCCACCTCTCTCCACAAATTCGCCGCATCGAACCACGCTTGCCCGATCAACGTTTCATTCTCAAAGGCTATGAACACACTGTTCAAGGTTCAGAAACAGGAGCAGCGTCGAAACGTCGTGCCGCTCTGAGTGAACATTTCAGCCGCAAATAGCTTTTGGTCTATCAATTAGCCTTCGTCTACAAATCGCTTTTCCCAACAAAACATCTTCTGTATACGAAACAAGCACTTTTGCTCGTAACCTGCTCTATTGCATAATAAAAATTTAATTTCACTCGCAAAATAACGCATGCAAACTGAGTAAGCGATTAATTAAACACATGCAAAATATTTATAAAATCTTGGCTCGATATTGAATTTTCACTGCAAAAGTATGTTTCTTGTAGTGAGATTTAGGTAACACGGTCGAAACTTGATTTATTTTTTTTTGAAAAAAAATAAGCCTCTGAAATGCTCAAAGGGATGCTTTTGCACAGTGTGTGAATTGGTTGTCTTTTCTGTCGCAGGAGCAGCTTATGTTCGTCAATGAACATGAATTCAAGGATTGAGAGAGAAGTTATGATTCGATTTAACCTATGTGCAGCTGGGGTTGCCCTAGCATTATCTGGCGCTGCAAACGCGGCTCCTACCGCACCAAGTATCGATATGTACGGTTCCAACAACCTGCAATTTTCTAAAATTGAGTTGGCAATGGAAACCACATCTGGCTACAACGACATGGTTAAGTACCATGAACTAGCCAAGATCAACGTGAAATTCAACCAGTGGAGCGGCACATCTGGCGACACTTACAACATCTATTTTGATGGTGTTCAGGTTGCAACTGGCCCTATCACTGGTAGCCAAACCACAGCGTCGTTTGAGTACGGCCAAGGTGGTTTGTACCAAATGGAAATCGAAGCGTGTGATGCAACAGGCTGTGCTAAAAGTGCACCTGTAGAGATTACTATCGCAGATACCGATGGTTCTCACTTACCACCTCTAACCATGAATGTTGACCCGAACAACAAAACCTACAACACAGACCCAAGTGTCGTGATGGGTACGTACTTTGTTGAATGGGGCATCTACGGCCGTGATTACACTGTCGACAACATGCCAGTCGACAACCTAACGCACATCCTTTACGGCTTCATTCCAATTTGTGGTCCAAACGAATCTGTAAAATCGGTTGGCGGTAACAGCTTCAACGCACTGCAAACAGCGTGTCGCGGCGTGAACGACTACGAAGTGGTTATCCATGACCCATGGGCTGCGTACCAAAAGAGCTTCGCGCAAGCAGGCCATGAGTACAGCACGCCGATCAAGGGTAACTACGCAATGCTAATGGCGTTGAAACAACGTAACCCAGATCTAAAAATCATCCCATCTATCGGTGGTTGGACACTGTCTGACCCATTCTTCGATTTCGTTGATAAAGCCAACCGTGACACGTTTGTCGCGTCAGTTAAGAAATTCCTGAAAACGTGGAAGTTCTACGACGGTGTGGACATCGACTGGGAATTCCCAGGTGGCGGCGGCGCTGCAGCAGATAAAGGCGACCCAGTAAACGATGGCCCAGCATACATCGCATTGATGCGTGAGCTGCGTGCAATGCTCGATGAGCTAGAAGCAGAAACTGGCCGTACTTACGAGCTAACTTCAGCAATCGGTGTGGGTTACGACAAAATTGAAGACGTTGATTACGCAGACGCAGTTCAGTACATGGACTACATCTTCGCGATGACATACGACTTCTACGGCGGTTGGAACAACGTTCCTGGTCACCAAACCGCACTTTACTGTGGCTCATTTATGCGTCCTGGTCAGTGTGACGGCAGCGGTGTTGATGAAAACGGCGAACCGTACAAAGGCCCAGCTTACACGGCTGACAACGGCATCCAACTACTACTAGCGCAAGGCGTTCCTGCGAACAAACTTGTTCTAGGTACAGCAATGTACGGCCGTGGTTGGGAAGGCGTAACTCCGGATACGCTAACCGATCCAAATGACCCAATGACAGGTACTGCTACAGGCAAACTGAAAGGAAGCACAGCTCAAGGTGTTTGGGAAGATGGCGTGATTGACTACAAAGGCATTAAGTCATTCATGCTAGGTGCGAACAATACGGGTATCAACGGCTTTGAATATGGCTACGATGCGCAAGCAGAAGCACCTTGGGTGTGGAACCGTTCGACTGGTGAGCTGATCACATTTGATGACCACCGCTCTGTATTGGCAAAAGGTAGCTACGCGAAGTCTCTGGGTCTAGCAGGTCTATTCTCTTGGGAAATTGACGCAGATAACGGCGACATCCTGAATGCAATGCACGAAGGTATGGCAGGCAGTGTCGTTCCTCAACCAAACCGTAAACCAACGGCAGCAGCAGGTGCAGACCAAGCAGTAACAGGTCCTGCAAGTGTTGTACTTGATGGCAGCAATTCAACAGACTCTGATGGCACAATCGCAAGCTACGCTTGGGAACAAGTATCTGGTACTGCAGTGGCTCTATCTGGCGCGAACGAAGCGACAGCAAACTTCGATGTAGCAGAAGTGACCGTTGAAGAGCAGCTAACGTTCAAGCTAACTGTCACTGATAACGAAGGTGCAACCGCTTCTGATCTTGTTGTAGTAACGGTTAAGCCAGCGGGCGTGATTGATCCACCAAACACTGTGCCAGTTGCACAGGTTTCTGCACCAGCAACAGCAAACGCAGGTGATGTGGTTGTGATTGACGCTTCAGCTTCTAGCGATGCAGACAACGACACGCTAACGTTCGATTGGACGCTACCTCAAGGTCTAAACGCAACGGTTAACGGTGCAAAAGTCACATTCACAGCAGCAGAGTACCCACAAGACACTAGCCTAAGCTTCACTGTAAGCGTAAGCGACGGTCAAGCGGCATCTACAGCGACAGCAACCGTTGTGGTTGCGAAGCACACTACTGGCGGCGGTACATGTACTAACGCTTGGGATGCTGGCACAGTTTACAACGGCGGTGACCAAGTGACACATGCTGGTAAGACTTGGGAAGCGAAATGGTGGACTCAAGGCCAAGATCCTAGCCAATCTGGCGAATGGGGTGTTTGGAAAGAAGTTGGTCCAGCTAACTGTAACTAAGCACTGCTAAAAGCGTTGTGATTCAACATCACTCGCTTTCAATAGAGTTATAAAAGAAAAGGACAGCTTCGGCTGTCCTTTGTTGTTCTATCAGAATCTAGGGAATGCTTTTCAATAATCAGCTTGCTTCTATTAAACGAGCGAAGCTCTGGAATACCTCATCACACTTCATCACGCGTCCATGGCCTTGCCCTTGGGTCGTCACCAACTCCACTCGCTCAATCTCACTTGCCGCCTGTGCGGATACGCTGTGTTTAGTGAACTTGTCTTGCTCATCGTGAACAATGATGGTTTTCGCTTCACGTTCCGCTAAACGTCTCTCTGGGTCAATCGACTGCAATGGGTAGTTAAACTGATCTTCCACTTCCGAAACCACGGCTTTGAACAGCTTCATTGAATAACCCGAACGAGCAATGCTGCCAAACAGGTTTTCAACGTAATTCAATACTGGCGCAATCAATAACAAAGGCTTGTTTTCTAATTTGCTGTGGCGACACTCTAGCGCCGACGCCGTTCCCATACTGTGTCCAACCAAACCGGCCACGTCTTCCACCGAATCCAACACATCCTCTAGGCCACGAACAAACGCAGGGATGTGCCCATACTGACCATCACTCTCACCATGCGCAGGATGGTCATATGCGAGTGCGGTGTAACCCGATGCGGCAATGTGTTCCATCAGTGGGTAAAACTGGCTTGCTGTCCCCGACCAACCGTGAGTCAACACCCATACCGGACCACGACCAAGCTGATAGGTTTTAATTGCCCCAGCATGGCCTTGGATTTCACTTTTGATAAGCCCTTGTGGCTCGGCATTTTTTGGCTGCGTACGCGCAGGAGTAAGCAGCAATTTTCGCGCAGTCTTTTTTGCGTGTGACGGTGCTAGCGTGTGGTGCAAACGCGTGCTGATGTTGATTAAACTGCGCTTTACACTGAATTTCTGCGAAGTATTGAAGTAAATTTTCTCACTCATGATCGTTTCCTTAGCTATCAGCTTTGCACAAAATAGAACGGTCGTGCTTTTTAAGCTGATAAGAAAGAGCGCTCTCCGTCGCCCTTTGTTATGAATCTCTTACTATGCCCGTTACCGCGGGGCTAGCGCTTCCATCGAATAAACAAGTTATCGATGCCTTGCCAGAACAGTCTCTGGCTCTCTTCTTCCCCTTTGATCGAGTAAAATACGTGTGCACTTAAGTACTGCCCGTATAGATCAAAGGTCGCTTGTCGCGTATCTAAGTCCGCTACAAACTCTTGGTTTTCTTTGCCTTTCTTGATCTGAATTTCTAGGTAATTCAACCAAGTATCAATCGATTTGCGCAATGCTGCTTGCAACGCACAACCTTCTTCTGCGGTGTCGTTCCAAGCATCGAGGAACATGCAACTGCCTTGAAAAGAATGGTTCCACGTCATCCAAGCATCCAACAACCCACGAACTTTACGCTCAATGTTGCTATCACCCAACTCACGCGCGGGCGCAATTACGCGCTCAGCAAACACTTGGTTGGCAAACTCCAATACCGACAGCTGTAAGTTCAGCTTGGAATTGAAGTGAGCAAATAGGCCGCTTTTCGACATACCACACTGCTTTGCAAGCTCACCAATAGTGAGGCTCTCCAACCCGTTTTCACTCGCGAGTTGGAATGCACGCTGCAGTATCAGCTCTTTGGTTACTTTTCCTTTTTTCATAAGTACAGTTTTAGCACGGTCGTACTTTTTTGCAAATCACCAATTTACTGGTCAAACCATCCTATAGCCATCTGCACACTCTCGATCGCAATACATTGAGTAATCTTATGAATATGAATTTTCGAAATTTGAAATGGGTCTGAATTTCGAAAACTGGTCGCCGTCAATTGCACATGAGTTGATTTTTTACCGCGAGAACTGAGCCGTTACCTGCTAATTTCGCAGCGATTTTTTCACTTTTTTAGGTAAGCACTTATGGCAACCACAAAGAAAATTGCCAGTTTAGAATTTGCCCGCATCATCGCGATGTTTGCGATCGTAGGGCTTCACTGTCAGATGGCTCTCACCTATTGGCAATGGGACGGAGTGCCTTGGGTCGGGTATATGCTCAACCAATTGGCTCGCTTTGCCGTGCCGCTGTTTTTCCTCATCTCCGGCTATCTAATCCAACCAAAGCTCAGCACGAATCCCGTGGAGACACTCAAAAACTACACCAAGCCTTTGCTTAAAATATGGTTAGTTTGGAGCGCGATTTGTCTCTTGGTACCTTTTCGTTGGCCAGTGGTTGCAGAAGCGGGTTATCTCGCCGAACGACAAGGTTATTGGGGCTACCTAATGTCCAACCCAATTAACTCACTGTTGGAAGGTGGTTTGGTGCACTTGTGGTTTATCCCAGCCCTGATCATTGCTGTGGCCATCATTGCGTTTCTGGTTCGAGTTGGTATGGCTCAGTTGCTGCTACCAACGGCCGTATTGCTGTACATCTACGGAGTGTTCGCAGGCAGCTACATCACGCTTACAGAGCTACCAGCTCCCTTCTTCACTCGTAATGGTCCGTTCTTCAGTACCTTGTTAGTCGTACTTGGTTACTTAGCGCGACAACATCAGTGGCAATGGTCTCGCAATAACACCATTCGCTTGATTTTGATTGGTATGGCGCTGCACTTTGCCGAAGCCTATTACTTGATGAACTACGAGATCGCCTTTAATTCGCACGACTTCTTGTTCGGCACTGTGATCTGGTCTTTAGGCGTCTTCATGTGGCTTCTTGCCCATCCAAACTTCGGCAATATGCCGTGGGTGTTTAAGTGGTCTCCGAGTATTTTAGGTATCTACGTCAGCCACCTATTGGTGATCATCATGATGATGAACGTCGCAGGCATGTTGGGGTTAGAAAACTTGGCGAAAGACGCTTTCATTTACCCAGCAACCATTGTGGTTACCCTGCTGCTTGTGAAGGGCATTGAAGCCACTCCACTGAAAAAACTATTGCTGCGCTAAATCCATTCAGCACTATGTATGGCTTGCTCTAACACTTTGGGGTTACAGCAAGCCTCTCAAAAATGAGAGCTCACTCTCACTCATCAAAATTATCATTCCTAATACCACGTAATTTGCTTTCTCTCACAAAAAACATTGTTCATTTCCATTAGATTCATTCGACATCAACAAAATGCTCATTAAACGGAGGCGGTATGTGGGCAGGTCAAGGACTCGTTCCTTTTTTAGAAATTAGCCATTGGCTAACTTATGGTTTATACGCTGCAGTAATCCTATTTGGCGCAGCGAGCATTGCGTCACTCAGAAAGTAGTGGCGCAAGCTACATCAATTCAAAACTCCTACCGTTAATTCGAGCTTACTCACACTTAACCTATTAATATGTGGCTAAAATTTCTCCAGTCAGACAAGGAGAAATGTCTATGCCAATCTATCCAATTGTCGCGTTTTGCTGTTTGATATTTTCTAGCTCCGCACTTGCAGCTGCGACCAGTGAACTTAATCTCATCAATTCCACCGTCGGTTACGCCGCGCTGATCTTCTTCACCATTGCCTACATTCTGGTGATGTTGGAAGAATACCTGCACATGCGAAAATCCAAGCCTGTGCTGCTCGCCGCGGGATTAATCTGGATTTTGATTGGTTACACGTTTACCCAACACAACCAAGCTGACGTCGCGAAAGCCGCACTGGAACACAACCTTCTGGAATACGCCGAACTTTTATTGTTCCTACTGGTGGCGATGACTTACATCAATGCGATGGAAGAGCGCAGATTGTTTGATGCTTTGCAGGCGTGGATGGTCGGTAAAGGCTTTGACTTCAAGAAGCTATTTTGGCTCACAGGTGGCTTAGCCTTCGTAATTTCACCCATCGCCGACAACTTAACCACGGCGTTGTTGATGTGTGCAGTGGTGATGAAAGTCTCGGGCGACAACCCAAGGTTTGTAAACCTAGCTTGTATCAACATCGTCATAGCGGCCAACGCGGGCGGTGCATTCAGTCCGTTTGGCGATATTACGACTCTGATGGTTTGGCAGGCAGGACACATCAGTTTTGCTGAGTTTATGCCGCTATTTGTGCCTTCACTGATCAACTATATTATTCCGGCGTTCATCATGTCGTTGTTTGTGCCAAACACCAAGCCAGATATGGTTCATGAGCACATCGAACTTAAGCGTGGCGCAAGACGCATCGTGGGTTTGTTTATCCTAACCATTGCTACTGCGGTGTCTTTCCACGCCTTGCTGCACTTCCCACCTGTAATTGGCATGATGATGGGTCTCGCTTATCTGCAATTTTTCGGCTATTTCTTGCGCAGAACCCTTCGACACTCCCTCGCCAAAAAAGCCGCGCGCGCGATTGCCAATGGCGACGATTACGCATTAAAACGCTTAGGTTCTGTCGTGCCATTTGATGTTTTCCACCGTGTGTCCCGCGCCGAGTGGGACACCTTACTGTTCTTCTACGGCGTGGTTATGTGTGTTGGCGGCTTGAGTTTGCTTGGCTATCTCGAACTGGTTTCCAACGTGATGTACACCGAGTGGAACCCAATTTGGGCGAACGTCATGGTCGGGATACTTTCTGCCATCGTCGATAACATTCCAGTGATGTTTGCAGTGCTCACCATGGATCCAAGCATGTCGATGGGTAACTGGTTATTGGTGACACTAACTGCCGGTGTGGGTGGTAGCTTACTATCGATTGGTTCTGCCGCGGGAGTGGCTCTCATGGGGGCTGCGAGGGGACAATACACCTTCTTTGGACACCTCAAATGGGCACCGGTGATTGCGCTGGGTTACGCAGCGAGTATTGCCGCGCACCTATGGATGAATGGCAGCTTGTTTACTTAAACTGCCTCAATCCATGCTACGTATTTTTATCGGTCTGATGGGTGGTTGACGCCATCCATCACCTCTATCTCTCCCAATTCATACGGATTTACGCCTTCTAAGCAGCCAACGTTATAACCATATTCACTCGGGTTAGAGCGACGTTGATGGTGGGTATAGATGCCACATTCACTACAGAAGAAATGCTTAGCCGTGTTGGTATTAAACTGGTACAGCTTGAGTACATCCTCACCTTGGATGATGCGAATCCCATTCAAAGGCACCGATGCCACAATCGCGCCACGACGTCGGCACATAGAACAATCACAACGTCTAGGCTTCTCGATTCCATTTGGTAATGACAGTTCAATTTGCACTTTTCCGCAGTGACAAGAAAGCTTATGCAAAGGCTGAATTATCGTACTACCTACTTGTTTAATCATGACATTTCCTCGCTCCTTCCGTGTTTGCCTAGCTTAATGTGTAAAGTCTGTTAAACAGTTAACATCCGCGCAATCTAGGTCAAAAACTCGACATCAATCACTTTTCACGACATTTTATTCAGCGATTTATCACTATTTGGTTGGCGTTTTGCTAACCGCGTCCGTTTTGGTTGCGCGCTCGCAGTTAAAACGGTTTTAAAACCAAGGAAAATACTTTTATGGATAAAGATCATAGTCTTAGAGAGAACCTCTTGGCTCTGACGCTCGGTAGTGCGTTGGTGTCACTTGGGGTTATCTTCTTCAACAAAGTGGGATTGCTCACTGGCGGAACAGCGGGTTTAGCAATCTTCCTCACTAAGATCAGCGACTTCAGTTTTGGTCAGGTGTTCTTCGTACTTAACCTGCCTTTCTACATTTTGTCTGTGATGCGCATGGGTTGGCGTTTTACCATCAACACTTTTATTGCGGTTTCGATCGTGTCCTTTGCGGTAGACCACCTGCACCATGTGATTGAAATTTCTCGCATTGAACCCGTTTATGCCGCACTGCTCGGTGGTGGTTTGATTGGTATGGGAATGCTGGTGATTTTCCGCCACAAAATGAGTTTAGGTGGCTTTAACATCTTGGCGCTTTACCTTCAGGAACGCTTTGGCATTCGTGCAGGTAAAGTACAAATGGCGCTCGACTGCACCATCGTTGTGATGTCGCTATTTATCGTCGATGTTTACTTGATTGCCCTTTCTGTACTGGGCGCTGTGGCGACCAACTTAATCTTGACCATGAACCACAAACCTGGGCGTTATCAGCCCAAACCACAAGCTGCGTAATAGCACAGAGTCACGATGAAAAAACAAAGCCCCGAGCCATTAACTCGGGGCTTTTTGTTTATTCTAATTCGCTCATGGAAACATTACACCAATGGCGAACTCTCACAGTATTTCTGGTCATCTGCCGTCAGTTTTTGCTTGTTCGCTTGGCTTAAGTGATAGTGCACCAGCATCAGCAAATCATGCGCGTAGAAAAGCTCGAAAGCGTCCTCACCATTTTGTCGACAGATAGCCTCACAGCGTTCAGCGTGCACTTTGGCTTTGAGCGGGTCACCAGCTTTAAGTAAACTCATCGCTAAGCGATATTCTGCGCGCTCTTCTTGCATCCAACCACCAGCAACTTTCCAGTATTCAAGCGCCAGTGTCGCGGCCTCTAGCATGTGTTTTACTTGCACTTCAGAGCGTGTTTCAAGCTCTTCATATTGGCAGGCAAGGTTGTTACCCGTAATGGCAATTGAGCGCGCTAAAGGCTCGGCAGCTTGGTCTGAATCTATATCGTTGGCTGCTTTTGCCAACCACGTGCTGGCTTGCTCTAGCTCATTCATTGCTGACAGCTCATTAGCAATTTGAGCAAACACGCGGCGCTGATCGACATCCTCCAAATCAGCGATATGGTTTGTGTTTAGGTCAACGAAGTACTGAGCGACAGCTTCGGCTCTCTGACGTGCCAAACACTGATTCGCAACGATATTTTCGAGCTTATCTAAACTGGTGAGAAACAGCTTCGGGTCGTGCAGATGACCGATGGAAGTGTGCAGCATTAAGGGTAAGATGCGCTCAGCATGGTTAGTGTCTTCCACCTCGCTAAGCGCTTGTTCTAATTGAGTGTATGTTTGTTGTGGCTGCGCTTCATGCTGCTGCCAACTTTGGTTTATGAATGCATCAAAATCCGTTTTGAAAGACATATCCTTATTATCCTTTTTCATTGCTCTGGATTGTTCATTAGCTCAACAACCCTACACAAAATCGAAGCAAATAAGGTAAACCTTGCCGGATTCTGAGAATGGCCTCACTTAAAGTGGTGAACCCTTCTCCAATGCCAATAATCGCTGTTTGCGCTCGACACCGCCAGCATAGCCAGTAAGCTTGCCACTTTTGCCGATGACACGATGGCAAGGCACTACAATCGAGATTGGGTTTTTACCATTCGCCAGTCCCACCGCACGTACCGCTTTCGGATTGCCGATGGCGTTCGCCAGATCTTGGTAACTCCATGTTTCACCATAAGGAATGGTCGTTAGTGCATGCCATACTTGAGTTTGGAAATCCGTACCTGTCGCAGCAAGGGGCAAGTCAAATTCGTTACGCAGCCCAGCAAAGTATTCTTCCAATTGAGTAACGGTTTGGCTGAGCACGGCATGTTGATCATCACGCTCACCCAAATCGTCTGGTTTGGTGGTACACGTTTCAAACCAAATTCCCAGCAAACCTTGATCGTTAGCTTGAATGGTCACAGCGCCTAACGGACTTGGCATTACCGTATAAAGTGATTTCATGATTGATTCCATAAGTGAAAAGTCGCGTAACTACCCCAAGGCGACGCAGTATGAGCATTCAATGACGGATAGTTTGGCATGGCTTTCTTCACCACCAAGTCTTTATCTAAAAAACAATCGGGCTGAGATTGGCCACGCAATTGCGCATAGCTCACCGTCCACGGACCAATGCCTTTTAATTCCAGCCATTGCTGCGGATCGGCTTCTGGGTTTTGCTGCATGTACTGAGCAAATCGCACAAGCGTGTCTTTACGGCTTTGCGGCATACGCAAGCAGCTAACATCAGCATTCGCAATGGCTTCTGGCGTCGGAAAGTGACGCGCTTGCTGATCGCTACTGAGCGTTGCTACCAACAAGTTAAGTTGCCCGATAGCCGCTTTGACCGACACTTGCTGCCCTAGCACAGCACGTACACCGGCCTCCCACGCACTCCAGACGCCCGGAATACGAATCCCGTGGGTTTTCACCAATCCCGGCGCGATGTATTCAAGGTGCTGCTCCACCGTGCAAACATCCGCATCAAGGTCGAACATACGACGCACACCAGACACCAAATTCTGCAATTTGGTGACGTCTTCAATGTCGAACTCCATCTCAAAGTAACCCTCCCCTTGAGTGACCTTAAATCGTGCATGGCGATCATCGAGTAAAACATTGCGCTGGTAAGCGTCTTGTGTGACTTGCTCCATTCCTTCAATCGCACGTAGACGATAAAAATCGAGCATGTGTTGCCAGTTCAGAGCACCGCGATAAGGGAGCACGATTCGATTCGTCCCCACGCCATCAAACTCCTTTCTGCGCACTTGAGAAGGCGTTAGCTGAAGGATCTTTTGGAACGCATCATTGAAACGTCGAGTGCTGTTAAAACCTGCGGCAAAACCGACTTCAGTGACTGACATCGAACTCGAATGCAAAAGCTGCTTGGCAAACATCAGCTGCTGATACTGTGCATACTGCTTAGGTGACATCCCCAAATATTGTTCGAACAGCATGCGCAAGTAACGATCCGAGATCCCGAGACGCTCAGAGAGATCCGCAAGAGACTGATGATGCAATGCACCTTGATCGATCATATTGATCGCACGTTGAAATGTGGTTTCAACCCCTTTCCAAGCCCATGATCCTGGTGCACTGTCTGGGCGACAACGCAAGCACGGACGGTAACCCGCCTTCAAGGCTTGCGTCTTGTCAGTGAAATACTCGACGTTTTCTTCTTTGGGCAAATTAGCTGGGCAGATCGGGCGGCAGAAGATCCCTGTGGTTTTCACCGCAATGTAAAAGCGCCCATCAAAGCGGCTGTCACGTGCCATGCGTGCTTTTTGACATTGTTCGAAGGTCAACGATGTGTGTGGGTGGATGAGCATAGTGCTGTCCTTGCGTACACAGTGGGTGTTTAACGAGTGGGTAACTTGCTCGCCACTCGATCGGTATAACTTCATTGTAGAACGGGGAGTTACTGTAGATTAGCCATCTTCGGAACTCAATATTGAGAAATTTTGGCATTAGTAAATTTGTGCACTAAAGTTAGATCAGAACAACACAACAACGTCGGCTAAAGGGAATTGGCATGGACTTACATACGTGCGTGATTGTACTTAGAAATCACAAGGTTATTACCAGTAAATCAGTCGAGCACTCGATAGGGATTATCGAACGCGACTCTGATAACGAGATTTCAGAAATTCAAATCAATGCGACTGATGGTGTGAATATTCGCACTTATCACTACCGTAGTGTGGAAGACTCGCTTGAAAGCTTAATGAATCTATAAAAACTCCTTTCTCCCTTGTTAATCGTAAAAGCAAAAGAGCACTGGTTACTGTGCTCTTTTTTTTGCTCTGCATTTACGGAATTCTTGTTTCAAAATACAAAACACGCTCGAAAAGTTATTCGAAATTTTGCGATTTCCATAATCAAAACCACCACAGCAACAGCCAATAAACAACGCCTAACAGCAACCTAACTGTCTGTATTTATTCAGTTAAAAGCGTTCCATCGAATTTATCGAACGAGAACATCAAATTGCCCCAATTTTTTCTTTCTCTCCTCCTACCTACACTGATTTCAACGGCAAGGGAGTCACCACTCCGCATCAGAAAAATTCGAGAAAGGATAAAGTAATGAAAGCACTACTACAGAAAATCACCACTTCAAACGCAGGTTACAGCGCACTCGCACTTCGCATTCCAGTCGGCATCATCTTTATGGCGCACGGCGCACAAAAACTTTTTGGCTGGTTTGGCGGTTATGGTCTTGAAGGTACAGGTCAATGGATGGCATCGATTGGTTTGGGCCCTGGCATGCTGATGGCATTTTTAGCAGGTAGTGCAGAGTTTTTTGGCGGCTTGTTCATCTTGCTTGGTCTGCTTACCCGCCCAGCAGCAGTGGCTTTAGCATTCACTATGGTGATCGCCATTTTCTCGGTTCACTTTGAAAACGGTTTATTTATGTCGAACAACGGTTACGAGTTTGGTTTAGCACTACTGGCAGCAAGCGTTTCTCTCGCTTTCTCTGGCGCAGGCAAAGCCGCATTGGATGAAACGCTACGTCAAAAACTGGCGTAAGACGATCACTAGGAGGAGATGATTATGATTACCGTAAGACATGCAAATGACCGTGGTCGCGCGAATTTTGGTTGGCTCGACAGTAAGCACAGTTTCTCTTTCGGCAGCTACTACGATCCGCAACACATGGGCTTTTCAGAGCTACGCGTGATTAACGATGACGTTGTAGAACCTAATGCAGGGTTTGATACACATGGTCACCGCGACATGGAGATCATCAGTTATGTTTTGCAAGGCGTTATCGCTCACAAAGACAGTGAAGGCAACGCCTCAGACAGTGAAACACTGCGCTTTCTACAAATCTGGATTCAACCAAACACGTTTGGCAATAAACCAGGTTACCAACAAAAAGACTTTGGTCAGGAAAAAGGCTTAACCACCATTGCGACACCAACCGGTGAGAATGGCACGCTGCACATCAAGCAAGATGCCACACTGCATCAGTTGATTCTCGACGCTAACTCCGAGTTAAGCTTTGCTATTGAATCAGGTCGCAACGTGTATGTTCATCAAGTGGAAGGTGTACTCAAAGTTGACAACACCACATTGACCGGTGGTGATGGAGCGAAAGTTGAACAGCAGAGCACCATAGTGTTCCGCAATGATTCGGACAAACCAACAACCGCATTGGTGTTCGATCTGCCATAACTCTCGGTTCAGCCATTACTTAGGTTTATAAATACTTCAAGATTTATGTAGCCTCATATAAAAAACCCCTTGGCATCACACCAAGGGGTTTTCGTTTAAGTTTGCTCTGGATCGCAAAAGCAGAAATTACTCATCTGCAGGAATGTCCGCAATTTGCTGCAAGCTGTAGGCCGTTAACGGGTCAATCTCTTTTACGATTTCTTCAACCTGCTTAATCGCTTCTACAGACGTGCTGGCTTTGCGATAGCTCAAATAGATAGGGCGGTACCAATCTTCTACGCCAGACACCTTGTGGAGCTGTCCGCTTGCAATAAACGGCTCTACCAGAGACGCTGGTAGGTATGCGCTGCCACCTTTCTCTAAAACGAAGTCTAACGCGATACGAGCGGTAGAAGTACGAAGGTAAGGCGCTGGGATTTTCGGGTGACGTTCCGCGTGTTCTGAAGCGAAGCGCGTACCCCAATCAACGTAAACGTATTTCTTGTTAAACACCGTATCAAGAGAATCTTGTTCGGTAGACACCAGCACCAACACCACGTCAGCAACTTTTTTGCAGTTAAGCTCATCCGCTTTGATTTGATCGAAGGCGAAAGCCATATCGAGTGTACGTTCCAACAGGCTGCGGCTTAGCATCTCACGTCCCATGACTTCCGCCATAAAACCGTAACCACCAAACGAGTCCGTTACGACACTCAAACAGTTTTGCAGGTAAGCATCCCAAATGTTCGGCGTACCACCCATGGTGAGCTGTAACGCTTTGCCATCTTCGAGGGATAATTCGAGTTTGGCTTGCTGCAAAGTGGTGACCATCACCTCTGCATAGCCTATTAAACGCTCACCTGCGGAGGTCAACTTTATGTTATTTCGATCACGAATAAACAACTGCGTATCGAAATAACTTTCGAGTTGTTTGATGCGTGCGCTCACTGCGGCTTGAGTAATGTACAAGTTCTCAGCAGCTCGTCCGAAGTGACGAACCTTTGCCAGCTCTAAAAATGTTCGAAAGACCTTTACATCCATAAACCATCTCCTGGTCAATATAAAACCAGATTAACAACTAATTAAAATTTTGACGACAAAAAAGTTTTGTTTTTCTTTTGTTAGCTTTGCGCCTAATTTTCGCCGTAATTCATCACATTCATCAATAACGGTTACAGAGGCTGTTGATATGTCTGACACTGAATTTCGTCATGGCAAAAAACGTTTTTACGACAACGTAAAATTCCCACGCGGCTTTGCAAAGTCTGGCGATTTTACTCTTTCAGAAGAGGAAATCCTAACAATTTATGGGGATACTATGCTTGGCCTAGAGTCAGGCGAGTTGACACCTGAGAACAGCGAAGAGAAACACTTCGTAAAAGTTCTGGAAAACCCAGGCAAAGCGAAAACTAAGATCGAGCGCACTTGGTTAAAATACACACAATTAGCTCGTGGTCGCAAACGCTTCCACACGCTAAATGGTCGTAACAAACCAGAGGCGACAGATGACTACGCAGAAGAGAGCCTAGCAGAAGACGATTAACCGACTCTGCCAAGCCTTAATGCTTGGTTAATCCTCAGAGTGTTTCATTCTGTGGAGTTGCAAAAATTTTTCTTTTCCAAAAGCCCAGAGGTGTTTCACCAAAGGGCTTTTTCATTTTTTTAGTAAACCTATTTATCCGGCAAGCACTCATTTCGCCAACATAGCGACCTTCTTCAAGAAGCTGTCTTTAAGATGCTCTTGGTCGTACTCCAGCTGATAGGTGTTGTGGAAACCCACTTTAAGCTCCACGCCATTGCCTCTCAGAAACACGTTATAGCCGTCGTAATCAGAAAAGGCTTCTACCCCTTCATACATCTTGCCAAACTCGGTAGGCGTACCGTTGTTCATCACACATTCGTATGCTTGCAGCACTTTGGTTGCGTCTAAGTCGTTTTTCATTGCGATTCCCTCAGCAATAAACACACTTTAAGTATGGTTAAGGAAGAAACGCCGTGCCACACCATAGATTGCGTGAGATCATAACTTCGGCATTTTTCTTCCCTTTCTCCTACGCAACTCGGTTCAATTTGGCTCGCTCATTCAGCCAAAAAACTTTTTTTCAGTCATAAATTTTAAACGCTAATCAACTAGTCTAACGCCCTCTATATAAGAGGGTAATCGCAACAAGCAAACGTGAAAACTGTTGAGAAAAGCAACATTGGTTAAAGAAAAAGCAAAATTTTGACCTAAAACAATAGCAGATCGCCATTACTTATTTTATAATGCGAATTAATGTTTCAGGACATCTTAAATTCCAATAACTAGGGGCACAAAATGAGACTTATCCCGTTAGCTCAAGCAGCACAAGTAGGCAAGTGGGCAGCAGCACACATCGCTAAGCGCATCAACGACTTCAAACCAACTGCTGAGCGTCCGTTCGTTCTGGGTCTACCTACTGGTGGCACTCCTCTAGCAACTTACAAAGCATTGATCGAACTTTACCAAGCAGGTGAAGTGAGCTTCGAACACGTTGTGACTTTCAACATGGACGAGTACATCGGTATCCCTGCGGATCACCCAGAATCATACCGTTCATTCATGTACAACAACTTCTTCAACCACGTAAACATTCAAGAAGCGAACATCAACCTTCTTAACGGTAACGCGGAAGATCACGAAGCGGAATGCCAACGCTACGAAGACAAAATCAAGTCTTACGGCAAGATCAACCTATTCATGGGCGGCGTAGGTAACGACGGTCACATCGCATTTAACGAGCCAGCATCTTCTCTGTCTTCTCGCACTCGCATCAAGACACTCACTGAAGACACTCGTATCGCGAACTCTCGTTTCTTCGATGGCGACATCAACCAAGTTCCTAAATACGCACTAACTATCGGTGTTGGTACGCTGCTAGACGCTGAAGAAGTGATGATCCTAGTAACTGGTCACAACAAAGCACTTGCTCTACAAGCAGCAGTAGAAGGCAGCGTAAACCACCTATGGACGGTTTCTGCACTTCAACTACACCCTAAAGCAGTGATCGTTTGTGATGAGCCTTCACAACAAGAGCTTAAAGTGAAGACAGTTAAGTACTTCTCTGAGCTAGAAGCGGAAAACATCAAAGGTTTCTAATCCCTCGGGTAACAACCAAAGATAAACGCTGAATACACAAAACCCGTGATGACTCACGGGTTTTTTCGTTTTTAAAGACTGGCAGGTTTGAAGGTTTAGGAATTTAAACAACCGCTAGCGGAACGTCTAATAAGCTTGAATGCCAAACTGGCGCAGACGTTTCGGCAATACCTCATCGAGCTTATCTAACTCACTCGGTTCGACCTCAATGAGGTTGAAGTTATGCTGCTCGTACACCGCACGAATCTTCTCTCGTTCCGCTTCTAGCATCTCACCGGTGTCGCTACCCCAAAACTGCAAATAGACTTTGCCACCTGGCAGGTAGAAATCGCTAGTCACGTCTTGGTCGATCGGCAATTGGCGCTCATAAGCGTGCACTACTCCTGCCAGATACAGCCAATTATCGATCAACAGTTCTCCTTTAGAACGAACATAATGCCCGTCTAAAGTGCGATGCTTAGCTTCAAACTTCTGGCGAAAACTAGAAAACGACTTATCTGTGGAATGGGACTCGGCATCTTGACCTAAAAACTCAATCACAGACTGCTTAAGACGCTTGTTACGTAGCACTACGTCGTGCCACACCACAAAGGTATTCTGCGATTCTTTATCGGTTCTCTGCTGCCCACCAGCGCGGATTCCGGCTTCAGTTAAGCTCCAACCTTCTTCAGATTTACTGATCCAACCTAATTCACTTAACAGCTGGTTCATGCGCTTGGCATTGAGCTTAAGCTTCTCACCCAACTGGGTTGCGCTGTAAGTTTTGCCAGATGTTGCGGCAAGCTCGATGTGCAAGTTGGTCGGCCATACGATGAACTGCCCAAATTTAGGGTGATCGACATACTCACCACCAAATTTGGCGCCCTCTTCGGTCAAAATCCATTTCTCGTCTTGGCGAACGATGTAACCTGCGCGTTTGAGATCCGCAAACAGCAGCTTAGCTTCTATCTGACGCATTTTTGCCAGCGCCGACGTCGATATTTTTTCAGACACGATTCATGCCTCCTGCTACTGTTCGAAATAAGGTAATGACTTGGATATTAACGCATTGATTTCATTGCTTGAAGTAAGAATAGTTGGGATTTTCTATTCGCAACAAAAAAGGAGCACTTTGGCTCCTTTCTCTACATCGAATTGAATCAGCTTAATTATTCGCGAGTTTGGCAAATTTACTGTAGGTGCTGATTTTGCCGTTGATGTACTCGATACCACTGTGCACATTGTTTTCAGTGTGACCAACAATTTGATATTCAACGATGAATTCACCGCTGATGACTTTAATAAACAAAAAGCCGTCGCTGACCTTCCATAAGCCCTGCAAACCACGCTCACTGAACAAGTCTTTTTCCACCAGCGTACCATTTGGTTTGAGCTCTAAAATCGATGAGAAACCGTCGACGTTCACTTTTACCCAAGGCTGTTGGTGCACTTCGTAGCTGAGGATTTTGCGGCGTGTTTTCGCCCACTTACGCAGTTCTTGCTCTTGCGCTGGGGTGAGAATTGGCAGGTCTTCCATCTCCAATAGGGTGTGATGTTTTTCGTACCAGAAAAGTTGCAGATGGAGTAATTTCATTCAGATTAACGGGGTTTCATAACGACAAAGCGCAACTTTGCGCCAACCCTGATGGTAAGTCAACCAATGAAACGAAAGAGTGCAGTTTTCACGAGGGTTAAAAACTGCACGTTCCCACGATGGGAAAACGGTGCTCATAACGAGCACCGGAGCATGTAAGTGTTTATACGACCCAGAAAGAATTATGCGGCAAACAACCTAGGTAATTCCGCATGATCACACGCTTGATTTAAGCGCTTTTGAGCGGTTTGAATGTGCGCGCGCCAATGTTCATCGTGCGCCCACATCTCAATCACCAATGGCACGACGCAGTCTGTCTCTTTAAGTGTGCGGAAAATGGCATCGAAGTTCACTTCACCATCGCCAATCACGAGATCGCGGAACTGACCTTTGTATTCCGGCGTCACGCGATAAGTGTCTTTAAGGTGGATTTGGGTAATGTGCGGCTTACTCAATTTAAGCTCGGTACACACGTCGTAATTCCAACCCGAGATGTTGCCTACGTCTGGATAAGCAGTGAAATACGGCGAATTCACTTCGCGATTGAGCACCTCGAACTTACTCAATGAATTGAGGTAATCGGTGTCCATGATTTCAACAGCAAGCATCACGCCTGCGCGCTCAGCCAGTTTTGCCGCTTCCTTCATACCTTCAATAAAGCGCAAATGCGTGGCACGGTTTGCTGGCTCGTAATACACATCGTAGCCAGCCAATTGAATAGTACGGACGCCAAGTTTGTACGCCAATGCAATCGCCTTTTCCATGTGCAGCACGGCTTGCTCGCGAATCTTCGGATCAGCCGAGCCAAACGGGAACTTGCGGTGTGCGCTCAAACACATCGACTGCAATGGCATGCCATAACGTTCGCACTGGTGACGCAGGGCATAAATCGTCTCGTCGTCCCAATCTAAACGGCTACGGCGCTCGTCTGATTCGTCAACCGAGATCTCTAGAAAGTCGAAGCCTAATTCTTTGGTCACGCTAAGCTTTTCTTCCCAACTCAACTCGTTCGGCAACGCTTTTTCATACAAGCCAACACGATGGCGTTGTAGGTTCTGATACATGTCGCCCCCTAGTTCCAGTAACGGTCGATTTGCGCTTTCAGTGCTTCTGCGGTCTCTTGCCCTTTGTCACCCGCCAATGCACGACCTGCGATAAAGGTTTTCGCTTTGATACCTTCAAACAGGTAAATGTCTTCTGGCACGATACCGCCCGTGATAGAGAGCTCGATACCTAGCTCAGAGAGTTGACGCATCTTGCTGATGTCAGCATCTGTCCAACCAATACCGGCCAACTCTGCGTCGCGAGAACGATGGTAAATCGCTTGAGTGATGCCAAGATCCACCCACGCTTGCGCATCTTCCATCGTCCAGTTGCCGTAGATTTCGATTTGGATTTCGCCACTAAATTCATCCGCGACTTTTTTACACGCTTCAATGGTCGCAATGTGCGCTGCGGCTGAAACCGTAATCCAGTCAGCGCCTGCTTCAAACGCCATGCGAGACAAAATCGCGCCGCCGTCAGTGGTCTTCATATCACACACCAGAATGTGGTCTGGGTGGTTCTTACGTAGCGTCGAGACCGCATTCATCCCTTCTGCGAACGCTAAGATAGTGCCCACTTCAATCACATCGACGTAGCTGTATACATTGCTTGCAACCGCCACGGCGTCAGTTAGGTTAGTTTGGTCTAGAGCGATTTGAATCATTGGTTTGGTCATGATGCTTATCCTTGAATTTTTTCACGTATCAGACGAGCTAAGCCGTCGTTATTGTTATCGGTTTCGCACACCAAACGGGCGCTTGAACGTACCGTCTCGTCTGCGTTATTCATGGCAACGCCTAATCCAGCGTAACGGAGCATGGAAATATCATTGTGGTTATCGCCCACGGCAATGACATGATTCGGGTGATAACCCAGCTCAGAAACGTATTCCGCCAGTCTTAAGCCTTTGCTGTTGCCTTTTGCTGCGAAGTCTATGCGATTCGACCACGAGCGTTCGCCGTTGAATTTCTCTTTCACCCATGGGTTTTCAATCAAGCGTTCTACCGAGCTTGGTAAACCTTCCACTACGAATTTCCACACGAACTCGGTATTGCGCACTTCTTCGCTGAACGAGTCGATTTTGTAGATCTTCGGTTGAAGGTGCTCAGGCGCGGTTTTCGCCCACTTTTCCAACGCTTCCATGTAGTGAATTGGGTTGTAGTTTGAGTACGTCATGGCATCGGTTACGTACATCACCATCTTGACCTGAAACTCCTTCGCTAAGGCGATGAACGTCAGCGCGTCTTCCTTATCAATGGAGTTGTGCTTGAGCACTCGATCATTGTGGTAGTCATAAACATAAGTGCCGTTGCAGCAGATGATAGGCGTGGTAAGACCCAACTCATCGTAATACGGGCGTGCCGCGGTGTGATGGCGTCCGGTGACAATCACCACGTGACACTTCTGCTGCGCTTCTTGAATCGCTTTTTTCACCTCTGGGTGAATGCTGTGGTCATCGGTGAGGACGGTTCCGTCTAAATCTAAAGCAAGCACTTTGTACATGTCGTTACCTCTGCCCGTAGTAGGCGTTTTCACCGTGCTTACGCAGGTAGTGTTTGTCTGAAAGCTCAGGCTGGATCTTGATGCCGCTGTTGAGTGAACGCGTTGCTAATGCCATGGCAGAAATCTCTTCCAATACCACTGCGTTGTGCACGGCATCGTCAGCGTTGGTTCCCCAAGAGAAAGGCGCATGCCCTGCTACAATCACGCTTGGCACAGCCATTGGGTCGATGCGACGTTGACGAAACTCTTCCACTATCACTAAGCCAGTGTTCTTTTCATACTCTTCCGCAATTTCACGTTGTGAGAGCTTGCGAGTACACGGAATGTCGCCGTAGAAGTAATCGGCATGAGTCGTGCCCAGTGCAGGAATATCAATCCCTGCTTGTGCCCAAATCGTTGCGCTGCGTGAGTGGGTGTGCACCACGCCGCCTACTTGTGGGAACGCTTTGTAGATCTCAATGTGGGTCGCGGTATCGCTGGATGGATTCATATTGCCTTCCACCACATTGCCGTCTAAATCGACCACCACAATGTGCTCAGCGCGCATGCCATCGTATTCCACCCCCGACGGTTTAATCGCAATCACGCCGCGCTCGCGGTCAATCTCAGACACGTTGCCCCAGGTGAAGGTCACCAAGCCGTATTTCGGCAGTTTGAGGTTGGCTTCGAGCACACGTTGTTTCAGTTCGCTGTACATGATTTCTCCTTAGGCAGTAACAGCCAGAGCTTCATCAATCACGTTGAATACATCGGTTTTGCTGCGGCAACGGCGAAGCTTGTCCAAATCCACGCCCGTTTCGCTGTCTTCATCATCCAACACTTGGGTCACTTCCATCAGACCTTCCATGTGCTCGTCTGAAGAACTGCCCGCTAGCGTGATCAACACATCAACTGGCTCGTCTTCGCCTTCAAAGTAGATTGGCTCTTCTAGCGTAACCAGTGCGAAAGCAGTACGAATTACGCCGTTTTCTGGTCTTGCGTGTGGCAGTGCCAAGTTAGGCGCGATGCAGATGTAAGGACCCAACTCTTCCACGCTGCTGATGATGGCATCGTGGTAAGAAGGCTGAATCGCACCAGAGGCAATCAACATGTCCGTACCAATCTTGATTGCTTCACGCCAGTTAGACGCTTTTGCTTGCAGTTTGATTGAGTTGTTGTCGATCAGTGATTGTTTTAATCCCATTGTTCTATCTCCAGTTTGGGTGCCGTGACTTTGGCTTTCCGAAACCCGGCACCACTGTTGTTATTCGCTGTTTGTTATTGGTTTCTCATCTCTTCATTGAGAGATATTTGGTCATGCTGTTTTATTTTGCTGGTACAAAGTTTTTATTGATGATGTCGAGTAGCTCGTCACCGAAGGAGTTAGGGTTAAGCATGTTTTGCACCCCGAGTACAAACTTGCCTTCGCCTGGTTCCATCTCCGCAGACAGGTGCTTCGACGATACGATGATGTCTGTGCTCGCAAGCTTCGACTTGTAGTCAGACACTGCGCATGAGTCCATCACGTGAGGAATGCCTTTCTTCTCTAGGTATTTGCCGATCTTCATTTTCATCATCATCGATGAACCTTGACCGTTACCACATACTGCTAGGATGCTTACTGGGCGCAGACCGTCACTCGCTTTGATTGCTTGCTCTACCGCTTCAATCACTTCTGGCTCTTCACTGATTTCTACTGTGCCTTGCGCGTCTTCTTCAGCACGTAGCTTGCGAGAAGCGAAGAACATGTAAACCAGAGACAGACCAACAAGAACGAAGAAGAACATTTTCGATGCAGACAGACCTTGCATGATTGGTGGGAATACAAGCGCCCAGTCCGCCATGCCCATCCAGCCGTTGAATTCTGTGCCGTGTTGACTAAATAGGTGGATAGCCCAAGCGGAACCTAGCACCTCTATGATGCCCATCACGAAACAGATCTTCATCACCGCTTTCCAGCCACCGAAGTGGTTAGCAAATACGCCGATGGTCGCGTTAGAGAAGAACATTGGAATGAAGCCAGGGATGATCATGATTGGCGCATCGAATGCCAACATCGCCAGTACTGCAGCGAACTGACCCAGCGCACCCCACATGAAACCAAATACCATTGCGTTTGGAGAGAATGCGTAGATAGCCGCACAGTCAATCGCCAATACTGCATTTGGAATCACGCGCTCAGAGATGCCTTTGAACGCTTCAGACAGCTCAGCAACGAACATACGTACACCCGCAACAATCACCTGAATCGCTACAGCGAATTTCAGACCCGTTTCTAGGATGTAGATAGTCCAGTGTGTGGTGCCCGCCATTTCTTGAAGGTTATCAAGACCGAATGAAAGCAGAATGATGCCGAAGAACACCGTCATCACGATCGCCGTTGCTGCGATGCTGTCGTGGAAGATGTGTAGCCATTTAGGCAGTTCTAGGTGGTCAACGCTGTCGTTCTTATCACCCAGTTTTGGCGCTACTTTTGTTGCAATCCAAGACGCCACCTGTTGTTGGTGACCAATAGAGAAACCCGCCCCGCCGGTGACTTCTTCGGTTGGCTTGAACATGATGTTGGAGGAGATACCCCAGTACAGCGCCATTAACACCGCAGAGTAAATGATGGTTTCCCACATGCTTGCGCCAAGCACAAAGTAGAACACGGCGATCAGACCCGCTTGCTGGAACATGATGTGACCAGTCAGCATGATGGTGCGGATACCCGTGTAGCGGCGGAACAGTACCAAGAGGATGTTAATACCTAATGCCAATAGAACGGCGTAACCTACCCAAGAGTAGTTATCGCCCATCGCTTCCATGGTAGACATCATGGAGGTGTAAGGGTCAATGACCGAGCCGGTTAGCCCGTGGTATTCAGAAAGTTTGGAAATCACAGGTTTGAAGCCAGCAACTAGGGTGCCTGCACCCACTTGAACCAGCATGAAACCCACGATCGTTTTGATGGAACCTTTAATGATGGTGGTGGCGTCTCTTCTCAGCAACCAATAGCCAATGCATGTTACCAAACCCAGTAGTAGTGGGGCTTTGGTCATAACTTGGCTGTAAAAAATATAGAAGATGTCGTACAAGAACTCCATATCTTTACCCCTAGAGTGTTTTTTATTTGTAATCGTATGTAGGTCAGAGTGATTCCATCTGATGTCGTAGAATCTACTCAGTTTTTGCTCACGAAATAAACTCTAACAATCAAAAGTAATCACGCAATGCTCATTTGTGATTATTTTGATATTTATCAATTTTGCCCTCCAAAAAACCCTACAAATGGTAAGCGGATCACACACAAAAACTAAATTATCAACAAATACAACAACTTATAAAATCCTGTGATGAAGTTCAGATTTTCATCAGTCTTGAATTTGACAATCAAGAGTGTGATTAATAGAATCAAAACAAATCACAAGCAATCACCAAATAATCACTAGATACACATTTCGGTGAATTTGAATCAAATAGGGTGATGGGTATGAATGAAGTACAAAGACACAATGGCATTCTGTCTTTATTAGAAGAAAATCAGACGATTAACGTCTCACACATTATTGAGAGCTTTAACGTCTCTCCAGCGACGGCTCGCCGTGATATCTCTAAGCTGGATGAACTAGGCAAACTACGCAAAGTACGCAACGGCGCAGAACGCGTCGAAGCAGAAAAGAAAAAATGGTCACCGCTGAACATCAACAGCACTGAGCATTACGAAGAAAAATCCTTGATTGCGATGCAAGCCGCTGAGCTTTGTCAGCCTGGCGACAGCGTGGTCATCAACTGCGGTTCGACCGCTTTCCTACTTGGGCAGAAGCTATGTGGGCAAGACGTGCAGATCGTCACCAACTACTTCCCATTGGCAAGCTACCTGATCAATGAAGACCATGACGATGTGATCATCATTGGCGGTCAATACAACCGTTCGCAAAAACTGTTCTTAAATCCGGCACCCAACTCGCTTGGCAGTTACGCAGGCAATTGGATGTTCACCTCGGGTAAAGGGTTAACCGAAGCCGGACTCTACAAAGCCGACATGTTAACCGCGGTGGCTGAGCAGCAAATGCTTGAGCAAATCGACAAACTTGTCGTCGTGGTAGACAGCTCCAAAGTGGGTCACAGAACGGGCATGTTGTTCTGTCCTACCGAGAAAATCGACATTCTGATCACTGGCAAAAACGCCAACCCAGAGGTCATCAAAGCGATAGAAGCAAAAGGGACACAAGTCATTCTGGTCTAACGCGCCCTAGCCTCTTTCTCAAATAAATAAAAATAATTCAGCTCAGTGCCTTAACCACAAATTAAGGCGCTCGGCTCCCTACATCCCAAATTTAATAAAAATTGTGAAACAAAAAGGTGTTGCTATGAGTAAAGTAAATGAAATCACTCGTGAATCTTGGATCCTAAATACATTCCCTGAGTGGGGTACCTGGTTAAACGAAGAGATCGAAAATACGGTGGTAGAACCAAATACATTCTCGATGTGGTGGCTAGGTTGTACAGGTATCTGGTTGAAGAGTGAGGGCAACACCAATATCTCTATCGACTTCTGGTGTGGTACGGGCAAAAAGACGCAAAAAAATGCCTTCATGAAGAACCAGCACCAAATGATGCGTATGGGCGGTGTCGAAGCGCTGCAACCAAACCTACGTACTGCTATCTTCCCGCTTGACCCATTTGCTATCAAAGAGATCGACGCTGTGATGGCATCCCATGACCATGCTGACCATATCGACGTGAACGTCGCGGCAGCGGTACTGCAAAACTGTGGTGACCACGTGAAGTTCATCGGTCCACAAGCATGTGTCGATTTATGGATGGGCTGGGGCGTGCCAGAAGAGCGTTGTGTGGTCGCGAAAGTGGGCGATGTACTTGAGGTCGGCGACATGAAGATCCGCGTACTGGATTCTTTCGACCGTACTGCTCTTGTCACGCTGCCAGAGGGCACTTCATCTTACGATAAAGAAATCCTCGACGGCATGGACAAACGCGCAGTGAACTACCTGATTGAAACTTCAGGCGGCTCGGTTTACCACTCTGGTGACTCACACTACTCAAACTACTACGCCGCACACGGCAACGAATACCAAATTGACGTGGCACTGTTGTCATTCGGTGAGAACCCACGCGGCGTGACTGACAAGATGACGTCTTCTGACATCCTACGCGCAGCAGAATCATTGAATTGTGATGTCGTGATGCCATTCCACCACGATATTTGGGCGAACTTCCAAAACGACCCACGCGAAATCGAAGTGTTGTGGAACATGAAGAAAGACCGTCTGCAATACAAGTTCGCACCGTTCTTCTGGCAAGTTGGGGGCAAATACACCTTCCCTACCGATAAAGGTCGCATGCACTACCAACACTTCCGTGGCTTTAGCGACATCTTCAAAAACGAACCAGAACTGCCATACAAAGCGTTCTTGTAATTCCGTCGCAACGTCCGTTTGGCAGGAATAAAAAAAGCCCGTCGCGATGATGGATGCGACGGGCAATTAGCTAGAGTCTTATAAGGAGAAAAGGAAATTACTGATGATAAATGTCCGACGATTTCGCATCAGTAACGTCCTCAACAAACCGAATATTAGTCATTGATAAATTTAAAGGACATGGCTCATTCCAGTAATCTAAATTGTTGATGCCTATTGCTCTAAGCCGATCAAAAAAGCCAGTCTCTCGGGACTGGCTTTTGCTTTGTGGAGCGTGGCTAGTCACTTAATAAAAGAAATACAGCCCTGTAGAATCACTAGGTTAACGATGTCGATAAAGAACGCGCCAACAATAGGCACCACCATGAAGGCTTGTGGTGATGGACCGAAGCGGTTAACGATAGAGCCCATGTTCATCACTGCTGTTGGCGTTGCGCCCAGACCAAAGCCACAGTGACCACTTGCGATGACTGCAGCATCGTAGTTGCTGCCCATCACACGGAACGTTACGTAGTACGCGAAGACTGCCAAAATCACCGATTGCACCGCAAGAATGATAAGGAACGGGATTGCTAGGTCGAAGATGTTCCACAGTTTTAGGCTCATTAGCGCCATCGCTAGGAACAGAGACAGCGAAACCGTACCAAGAATATCGACCGTCTCAACATCCACTTTGCGTACTTTGGTCACTTCCATGATGTTGGTGATCACCACACCGATAAACAGCGCGTAAACGAAGTCTGGAATCATCAACCATTTGATACCAAAGCTGCTCACCCAACCTTCTAAGTAACCAGCACCTGTGACACACAGCAGGATGATCGACAAGCTCTCGACCACTTTTTTCGCGGTTACGCGGTCTTCTTCGTGCTCGTTGTAGGTCACCAATTCAGGGAAACGCTCGTGAGTCTGATTGGTGCGTCCGTATTCAGATTCAAGGTTACGTTTATCGATCAAGCGCTGCGCTACTGGGCTGCCGATGATGCCACCAATCACCAAACCAAAGGTAGCGGATGCCATTGCCACTTCTAAAACGTTGTGCAAGCCGTACATGTCTTGGAAGGTTTGCGACCATGCTGCGCCTGTACCGTGACCGCCAGACAGCGTAATCGAACCTGCAATCAAGCCCATAAGCGGGTCTAAGCCAAGCGCGGTTGCCAAAGAGACACCTACCGCGTTTTGAATAAGAATGTACACCGATGCCACGGCTAAGAAGATAAACACCTTAGCGCCGCCTTTAATCAATTGGGTGTAGTTCGCAGCCAAACCAACAGTGGCGAAGAACATCAACATGAAAGTATTTTGCAGCGGTAAATCGAAAACTAAATCCACTCCATTGAAGTGCATCGCGGTGATCGCACACGCGACAATCAAACCACCCACGATTGGCTCGGGAATATTGAATTTCTTTAAGATCGGTAATTTAGCGTTAACGAATTGTCCCAAGAACAACACACAAATAGCGACGAGAAACGACTCTTGTGGACCGACAGAAATAACCTGATTCATAAAACCTCTTTGCCTCCTTTTTCTCATCCTTTGAGTAACAACTCGCAGGTTGAGCGGTATTTAGGCAGGTCAGAGTGCCTACTGAACGTGTGGTTTTCTAGGGTCCAAACCCACTAAATTCTCATTAAATAAGAAAGCAACAACTCGGATATTCACCCAATTCTCACTCAGTGAAAAAACACACTTTTTCACCAAGTTTTGTGGCGCAATTTTCTCGTTTTTTTAGCTCTTCTCAACTTATGAGAAGTGAACAATTTTTTACCAGTTTTTGAAGGCAAAAACGTATGCGATTGCGTACAAATTTTGCGTGAAACTCTGGTGCAAACTTTGTCGAAATTTCATCGGCAAAAGTGATTGAGAAAACAGCGCAAGAAGATTGGTGCTTTCTATCGCACTGCCAAGGTGTTATACATATATATAACACCAACTCAGCCAAGGAAACCAATCATGACGCATTGGCATGATCGCCAACCGATTTTCCGTCAGTTGGCTGACCAGATCACCCAGCAAATATTGCAAGGCATCTGGCAAGAGGGCGAAGCTTTGCCTTCGGTACGCAGTGTCTCTGCGGATATGAAGATCAACCACCTGACGGTCATGAAGGGCTATCAGTTATTGGTTGATGAAGGATTGGTAGAAAAGAAACGTGGGCAAGGCATGTTTGTCGCCCAAGGTGCAAAAAAACAGCTGCTTGCTGATGAAAAAGCACGTTTCCTTGAGCAACAAATTCCGCAGATCGCCGACACACTACAACGTCTGGATATGTCTCTTGATGAATTTATCCAACAAATCCAAACACATATTGAAGGTGACCAATGAGCGCATTAGTCAGTGTAAAACACGTCTCCAAGCAATATCGTCAGCAGGGTGAAGCGCTGCATGACGTGAGCTTTGATCTACAAGCAGGTCAAGTGCTTGGCTTGCTAGGTCATAACGGTGCGGGTAAATCGACTCTCATTAACGCCCTACTCGGTGCACACGAATATCAGGGCACCATTCGCATCAACGGCTTTGAGCCAATCATGCAACGCGACAAAATCATGCAGAGCTTGTCTTACATCTCGGATGTGAACGTTCTGCCAAACTGGATGACGGTTGCTCAGCTGCTCGATTACACCGAGGGCGTACACCCAGGTTTTAATCGCAGCAAAGCCGATGCCATGCTTCGTCAAACCGACATCAAGCCGCGTGCACGCATCAAATCCCTATCGAAAGGCATGAAGGTGCAATTGCACTTAGCTGTCGTCATCGCGACCAATACGCAGATTCTAATTCTGGACGAGCCGACGCTTGGCTTGGATTTGGTTTATCGCGATACCTTCTACCGTCATTTGCTGGAATGGTTCCACGATGGCGAGCGTGTGCTGATCATAGCAAGCCATGAAGTATCGGAAATCGAACACCTACTGACGGACGTGCTTATCCTTAAACACGGTCGACCTGTTCTGCAAACTTCAATGGACAGCATCAGCGAAGATTACTTCATTCTTGATGCCAGTGATGAACATCGCGCACAAATCGAAGCACTGAAACCACTGTCATCGCAAAAAGGCTTGGGCACAACTAAATGGTTGCTGTCATCACAATACGCAGAACAAGCGGCAGGGCTGGGTGATGTGTATGGCGTCAAGCTCGCGGATCTGTTCTTAGCATTGCAGAAGGAGGCAGCATAATGAAATCGATTGTCGCGATGTTGCGTAAAGAATGGTTAGAGAACCCATTGGTTACACGCGTGCCATTATTTATGTTTGCCTGTGGCGTGCTGCTGTTTGTCAGCTTAATGAGCAGCTCGACACTGCAACACAATATGTTCTTCCAAATGAGCTTTGGCGGTGATGTCAGTGACATCCACAAAGAGCTCGGCGATGACGTCAACATGCTGCTCACAGGTGGCATTGGTTTGTTGTCTATCCTGCTTGGCACTCAATACTTCCCAAGAACGCTGCGTAAAGAGCGCTCAGAGGGCAGTATCATGTTTTGGCGCAGTATGCCTGTCAGTGACGTGAAAACCCACCTGGTGAAGCTGACGTTTGGTTTATTGGTGATTCCGTTAGTGTGTTCGGTATTGGTTTTCGCTGCGGACTTTATGCTGTGGATGTTGAATGTTTCAACTGACCACCAGCTGGCGTTGTTGTATCGCCAAGCCTCATTAGGTTTTGTGCTGCTGAACTGGATTGAATTCTTGCTTCGAATGGTGGTGGCAGGCGTGTTGTTATTGCCGCTCGCACTAACCGCAATGGCAATCTCACAGAAAGTGAACTCACCACTATTGGTGATCTTGATTGGTATTTACGCGCTACGTTGGATGCCAATTGCGATGTTCAACTTCTATGGTCTGGATGATTTCTTCTCAGCAATTTTCTATCTACCACTGCACGCGATTCTTGCGCCAAACCCGTTCAGCGCGATTCCAGATGCAGGTTGGATGAACGTTGGGATTTACGCTTTCATCGGTGTGCTTGCTTGGACGGCTAGCATCAAGTTCAGCCGCACCGTGAACTAACAAGCACAAGCGAAACCACACAAAAAGCGAGGTACTGTCCTCGCTTTTTTCATTTTCAGCACCAACCATCTTCACTCTGTTTGCTCCAACGCAAAAATAATCAGCCTATAGCGATAGCGCTTCGGCGTGGTTAAGTTCATAATCCCCCGCTTAATGCGCTCAGCGCTGTTATCTAGAATTTTTGAAAAGCAGAACACCAACCATGACCACCAAGCCAACAGCCATTATTGGACTGTACAACCCAAAGAGTCCAACCAACGTTGGCGCTGTGTTGCGAGCCGCTGGCTGCTACGACGCTGCGCAAGTTCGTTACAACGGCACACGCTACAGCCGCGCAGTAAAGTTCCAGACCGACACCCAGAACTCACAAGAACGTATTCAATTAGTAGAGATGGAAGACCTCACTGCTAATGTTGCCGACGATGTGGAAATTGTTTGTGTTGAGTTAGTGGTCGGTGCAACAGCACTGCCGCAATTCACTCACCCAGAGAACGCGATTTATGTGTTTGGACCAGAGGATGGCTCATTGCCGCAAGAGATGGTCGATAAGGCGCATCACGTGGTGTACGTGCCGACTCACGGTTGTATGAACCTAGCCGCGACGGTGAACGTTGTGCTTTACGATCGTATGGCGAAAACACTGGGGACGATTGATGACCACCAGCAAGTGCTTGCTAATCGCGACAATAAGAACCGCTTGAAAATGAAAGCGTGCGTTTAGACAAACGCAACTCGTCGTTGGCAAACGCCAGATACAAAAAAGGTCACAGCAATACTGTGACCTTTTGTTTTATTTGGCGTCTTAATCTATCTAGCCAAGGAACGAGATGTAGCCTTGTAGAATGATCAAGTTAACGATGTCGATGAAGAAGGCACCAACAATCGGCACAACCATGAACGCTTGTGGTGACGGACCAAAGCGGTTAACGATTGAACCCATGTTCATTACCGCCGTTGGGGTTGCACCCAAACCAAAGCCACAGTGACCACCAGAGATAACCGCAGCATCATAGTTGCTACCCATCACCTTGAACGTTACGTAATAGGTGAAGATAGCCAGAATCACCGACTGCACGCCCAGAATCACCAAGAATGGGATTGCTAGGTCGAAAATGTTCCACAGTTTTAGGCTCATCAATGCCATTGCTAAGAATAGAGACAGTGATACCGTACCTAGCATATCGACCGTTTCTGTATCTAACTTACGAACTTTAGTCACTTCCAAGAAGTTAGTGATGATCACACCAATGAACAACGCGTAAACGAAGTCTGGAATCATCAGCCATTTAATCTCGTAAGTGCTCACCCATTGTTCTACGTACTTCGCACCTGTTACACAGATCAATAGGAAGAACAGTTTCTCAACCACTTTTTTCGCGGTTACTTTGTCTTCTTCGTACTCGTTGTACGTCACCAATTCTGGGAATTTTTCGTGAGTTTTGGCATCTCGGCCACCAGGACCATACTCAGATTCGATCTTGTTCTTTTCGATCAATCGCTGAGCAACCGGACTACCGATGATACCACCGATGATCAAACCGAATGTTGCTGACGCCATCGCGATTTCCAATACGTTATTCAAACCGTAAACGTCTTGGAAAGTTTGTGACCACGCCGCCCCCGTGCCGTGACCACCTGATAGAGTAATCGAACCCGCAATAAGCCCCATCAGTGGATCTAACCCTAGTGCCGCCGCTAATGAGACACCGACACCGTTTTGTATGATGATGTAGAACGACGCGACTGCTAAGAAGATGAATACCTTCGCGCCCCCTTTCATCAACTGAGTGTAGTTTGCTGCCAAACCAACAGTAGCAAAGAACATCAGCATAAATGTGTTCTGCAACGGTAAATCGAATTCCAGATCGATACCGTTAAAATGAAGAGCAGTAATGATGCAGGCGACGATTAAGCCTCCCACAATCGGCTCAGGTATGTTGAATTTCTTTAAGATCGGTAGCTTAGCATTAATAAAATGCCCCAGGAAAAGCACACTGATCGCAACCAAAAAGGACTCCAGTGCACCTACAGATATTAAATGATTCATATCGCCTCTTATTATTGTTCTCTTCATCCTCCGTAATGATTGAGTGTTAGTTTAACCTTCGCTCAATAGCAAATTTTCTCGCTATATTTTTTCGAAAATACTCAAAAGGTTGTGTTAAATGCGCCTTAGGCTAGTTTAAGGGACGGTCGTTAAGCGATGTTCTGATTTACGCGCTATTCGCAAGCCCTAAAATGTAAAAGGAGCCTGTTAAGCTCCTTCTTATCCTCTTCATAGACAACCAGAAATGACTGCTTGCAGGAGATGGATATAATGTTGTGAGTATTGTCCGAGTGACACTTTCTGAACCGCTATCGGGCTCCCTTACTTAAACAGAAAGTGATCATTACTATCGAGCAAAGTTCCTTCCCGTCATAACGAATAGAGCGCCGAGGTGGCGCTCTAACATCTGGGTTTGCTTGTATCCCATCGTAGTTCAAAAACTCTGACTCATGGTGTTTGAAACGAGCCGAATCCCGGGAAATTCTCAAGCTTGCAACAAGTGTTCTCGTTACAACGGAGCGAGATTATAACATATCGCTGAAAATTTTCCTCATTTCAGTGCTATTCGCCACTTTCATAGTTTGCTTCTGCAATGATCAACTGTTCAATATCATTACTGCAGATGAAAGCGCGAAGCGCCTCGAACTTGGCTTCATCCCACGTGTAGATTTGCAGGGCGAGCAGCTTATCAATGATGTCTTGCTCGAAGCGAAGCTTAACGGGCTTTGCCGGAGATCCTGCCACCACGGTGTAAGGTGGAACATCTTTGGTCACGACGCTGTTTGCGGCAATCACTGCGCCTTCCCCAATGGTGACGCCGGGCATGATCATCGCGCGCATGCCAATCCAAGCCGAATCACCAATCACAGTATCGCCTTTGCCTTGGTAAGATTGTTCGATGTCATCAAGGAACGGATACAGACAGAACCAGTCCGTCCTGTGATTGTGGTTGCCGCCCATCAAAATCACCGCTTCAGCCGCAATACAAACGTAATCACCGATATAGAGCTGATCGACTTCCCACCTCGGCTGCCACGCTTTACTCACTTCATCACCATGCAGATAACGCACGACAGAATCTTCGAAGCCATTATCCCAACAATCGCTGTAATAACTGTGGGTGCCTTTGATATGGATGTTTTGGTTTTGCACCACTTGGTGCAGGTACTGAAATTTGGACCAATGTTTTTTCATGGCAATTACCTCAATAGAGTAAATGTATGCCACGGAACGATTTCTCGTGGCGTTGTTGCTGCGTTCTCAGTCAACGACGCCTATTGGATGCGGGGTTGCAGTAGTAATGGATTATTCATGAATGTGTCCTCCAGCGCGCACACTATAAAAAGCATGTATAATTTTCAAGCAAACCAAACAAATAACAAGATTCCGAAAATGAAAAGTCACTCTGCCTTTGCCTCTCTGCTGCTGTTTGCTGCCACAGCGTCTGCGAGCGAAAACATTAAAATCGAATACCGCCCAGCGGAAACTGCCGACGATCGCTTTGCTGCGCAAGTGATTGAAAGCAGTGAAGTGAACGACATCTTTGTCCAGCTTTCTGATGATTACTTCCCGTTTGATAATCCACTAACACTGACCTACGGTGGCGAAGACGGTCCACTTTACGATCCAGAAACCCACACCATCCATATTCCCTACACCTTCTATCTGGAATCATTCAACTACTTCACCAACAACAAATACCAAGAACGTTACGGTAAATCACCGAAAACGGGCGCGCTCGATACTTTGCTGCACACACTATTGCACGAAGCCGGACACGCTTACATTGCCGATCAAAACATTCCTGTACTGGGTAAAGAGGAAGATGCGGTCGACAACTTCGCCACCATTTTGTTGATTGATTACGTCGATGACGGTGCCGATGTGGCGATCAGTGCTGCAGACATGTTCGCATTCGAATCCGACGACAGACCGGACTACTACGATTTTGGCGAATACATTGACGAGCACAGTTTCGATCTGCAGCGTTACTTCTCTACCCTGTGTCTGGTCTACGGCAGCGATCCAGAGCAATACAAAGCCTTGTTAGATGAAGTAGAAAAAGATTACTTACGCGATCGTAAAGAGTTCTGCCAATTCAATTACGGCAACATTCGCGATAATTGGCTGCATTACTTGCAAAACAATGAACTAAAAGAAAAATAATCGCGTAAAAGGGATAAGAACCTCCAATAATGAGCTCAATCATGACCAAACTGACCGTATTTTACGATGGCACTTGTCCCTTGTGCGCCAAGGAGATGAAGGCGCTAAAACAACGCGATGCCAAGCAGCAAATAAAAACCGTCGATATCTACAGCGAGGCGTTCGCCGCTTATCCGCAGATCGATCCGGAGCAAGCCAACACCATTTTGCATGCCCTCAACGATAAGGGAGAGCTGCTGCTTGGGTTGGATGTGACTCATCGAGCATGGCAACTGGTCGGTCGCGGTTGGTTGTATGCACCGCTACGTTGGCGCGTTGTCAAACCTGTTGCGGATTGGCTTTACCTCAAATTTGCCAAAAACCGCTACCGCGTCTCCTACTGGTTAACGGGCACTTCTCGCTGCAATAACGGTTCGTGTTCACGTTAATTGTGATCCTGCTTAAAAATGCTACGACCTTAGTCTAAATTTATAAACTTCCAGTACTTCTGATTGATTAACTCGGTTAATCTCTAAGCATTACAACAATAAGTATTAATAATTTTATCAGGCAAGCTTATTCAGCTTGTCACTTGTAACGCTGCGCCGAGAGAAGGACGTCTCTATGAATCTGACGATCAGAAAACGACTATATATCCTTTCAATAATTCCAATTCTAACCATGGCAATAGGCATGATGTGGTTCACCTATCTACAAACCACAGCCTACAACGAACACGAGATTGAGCAGACTCGAAGTCAAATGATGGAGATGAAAAAAGCCGAGCTCAAAAACTACGTCCAAATGGCGCGCTCCGCCGTCGAGCCACTACTCGCTCAAAATGCCCCACTTGAAGAAGCACTGCCTATCTTGAAACAGTTGGAGTTCGGTCAATCCGGCTACATCTTTGGCTACGATTCAAAAGGCGTGCGTGTCGTGGTGGGTAAAAACACCAAAGGCATCGGAGAGAACTTCTATAACTTGCAGGACAAGAAAGGCAATTACCTGATTCAGGATTTGATCAAAAATTCCAAAACAGGCGAGTTCACGACTTATTACTTCCCGAAACTCGGTCAGAACGAAGCACTACCGAAACTGAGCTACTCGGTCTTTATTCCTGAATGGGATTTGATGTTGGGTACGGGCTTCTACACTGACGATATCGACGCCATTGTGGCAAACATGGAAGAAGCCGCGCATCAGGCCCTCAACACCACACTGACGGCAATTGCTCTGTTCTGTGTCTCGATTGCAGCCATCGTCGCGGTCTTCGCGGTGTTTGTTAACCGCAGCATCATGAAGCCTATTGAGCAGTTTGATGCTTCAATTCACTCTTTCGCGCAAGGCGATGCAGACTTAACTGCGCGCATGGAAGAATCAAGCGTGCCGGAGTTCACTCAGCTTAGCCGTAACTTCAATATCTTCGTTGAAAGCCTGCAAGGCATAATCAAGAGCGTTAGCCACGTAGGGCAAGAAGTGGTTTCAGAGACCAACGACATGTCACAGCGAGCATTGCAAGTGGATGAATTGGCTTCAGGTCAACGTGAAGAAACCGAACAAGTCGCTGCGGCAATGACCGAGATGACAGCAACGGCGCACGAGATTTCCAGCAACGCTAACCAAGCGGCGCAATCCGCCAAAGACGCCGATGAAAATTCACAGCAAGCGAAACACATTGTTGATTCGGCAGCGAACTCCGTCGAAGCGCTCGCTTTAGAAGTGTCAGAAGCCAGCACGGTGATTTCTCGTTTAGAGAGCGATGTACAAAACATTTCTTCTTCGCTAGAAGTGATTCAAGACATCGCTGAGCAAACCAACCTATTGGCACTGAACGCAGCCATTGAAGCAGCCCGTGCAGGCGAACAAGGCCGCGGCTTCGCAGTCGTTGCCGATGAGGTTCGTAAACTGGCGAGTCGCACTCAAGACAGCACAGGCGAAATTCACCAAATGATTGAGCAATTGAAGTCTGGCTCGGATGCGGCAGTGAAAGCCATGGGTTCGAGCCAAGCGCGCGGTGAAGCAACGGTTGAAGAAGCACGAGCAGCCTCTGCCGCACTGCAAGAAATCCAAGCCGCAATTGCTAACATCATGGACATGAACACCCTGATCGCAACGGCAACCGAAGAGCAAAGCCAAGTTGGGCAAGAGATTTCACAACGCATCGAAGTCATCTCTCAACAAAGCAGCCAATCGGCGCACCTTGCCAACCAAAACCGCGCAGGCAGTGGCAACCTTAACCACAAAGCTAACGAGCTGTACGACTTGGTCGGTCGCTTTACGGTTTAACGCTTTCCTCCCCCTTACATCTTGCAAACAGCGACGCCAAAACGTCGCTGTTTTTATTTCTGCTATCCTCATACGACTTAGCTATAATGCCGCCAACTTAGCACCTACAAGGGCAAACCAGATGATTATTATGACCACCAATTTCGGTGACATCGAGATTGAACTGAACCTAGAACGAGCACCAGTTAGCTCAAAGAACTTCAAAAAATACTGTGAAGATGGCTTCTACAACGGCACTATTTTCCACCGCGTTATCGACGGCTTTATGATCCAAGGTGGCGGTCATACCGAAGACATGGCAGAAAAGCCAACACGCGCCCCTATCGCGAACGAAGCAAACCGTGGTCTAAAGAACCTTGTTGGCACTATCGCAATGGCGCGTACCGATGCACCGCACTCTGCAACGGCACAGTTCTTCATTAACTTGGAAGACAATGATTTCCTAGACCACACCGCAACCACCAACCTAGGCTGGGGCTACGCTGTGTTTGGTAAAGTGACCGCGGGTATGGATGTCGTAAATCGCATCGCGAAAGTGAAAACGACCTCTAAACTTGGTCACGATGATGTGCCATGCGATCCAATCATTATCGAGAAAGTGACGATCAGCGAATAAGCCCATTCGCCTCTTCGGAGAAATCGTCGCTATAAAACGACAAAAGCGCCTAATGTCTTCTGACCTAGGCGCTTTTTGTTTTTATGACTCAGCCGATTATACCCAAGTGACTTCAAGATGCAGGATTCAGAGCGTTGTCATTGATTCGAGGTCAAGGAAAACAACGCAGCGTAATAGCCAGCTCTTTCCAAGTTGTTTGACGCAGAAGTCGAGTCAATGACACGCTCCCAAAGGGCGAGTTGTCTTGGCTTGTATACTTTGTTGTCGATTCTCGAATTGGGCCCACCAAACCTTTAAATCGCCGCCGCGTCTACAAACCAAGTCATTCTCGCTGAACCTAGCATCTCGAGGTTACTTGGGTATAGTTTGGCTTGTGCCGGAGTTATTGATAGAAAAGCTCAGCTTTGGCTCCAACCAAATCCAGTTCAGAGCCTTGAAAGTCAGCCAGATATTCAGCAACAAGGTTGTACCCAACCCAATACCCCATGTATTTCGGCCAGCGGCTTTCATCGCAGCCAAGAAAGTAAGCGTCGAAGTTGTAATCTAAGCTGGTCAACTTGTCTTTCACCTCAGCGTAGAAAGGGCGCCAATCTTGATCTTTGATTTGCTCAAACAAGCTCGGAGTGATGCCTCCATTCACCTTACGTTCGAAATGACAAGCTAACCCTTCCATAATCAGCACATCACCAAGTGCAACGCCATTCTCTCCGGCTCGCATACGGAACAGGTGATGCAACTCATGCGCTAACACCGCAGCTAGTTCTTTCTCAATAACGTTTTTAATATCAGCACGTTGAGTATCAAGCAGAATCTCTACACGATAGGCACTTAAGCAATAGCCGCCAATCCCCGTCTGCGGTACGTCATTGCGATCAAACGGGCTAACGGTGAGGTCAATGTTACTTAAATCAAAGTAACTAGAAAGCTGTGAGCTCAGATCATCAAGTTTCTGATGTAAATACTCAGAGATTGGAGACAACTCTCCTGTCGCATTTAACAGGGTTACGCGATAACTCATTTATCTTCCTTGATAATGTGGGTTAAGAGCAGCGAGTTTACAGTGTAAAGAGTGAGCAGTTCTAGCAATTACATCCCTTTGAACAAACTTTGAGATGCACGGCTCACAGGGAGCTTACTTTCTCCAACATGCACAAACATTCTGCCAGCAAAGTCTTTGTTTACTTTGTTAATTTTGCACACTTGCACCACGCTTGAACGGTGCACTTGCCAGAACTGTTCTGGATTAAGCTGCCCTATCAACTCTTTCAACGATGTGCGAATCAAATACTCCTGCACTTTGCCTTGTCCTTGTTGGGCATATACAGAAACGTATTTTTCTTCCGCTTTGAAATACAGCACATCAGACGTGGCGATCAGATGAATATCTTCCCCTTGCGTCGCTTTGATCCACTGAAGATATTGCGGCGTTTGTGGAGCAGATAATTGCTGCAGTTGCTCTAACAGGCTGCTCATCTGCACATTACTGCTCTCTTGCTCTCGCTTAGCAAGGCGTGTTTTCACTCTTTCACACGTCGTCAGTAGGCGCTCATCCGAGATAGGCTTGAGCAAATAATCGGCGGCATTTTGCTCAAAAGCTTTGATGGCGTAATCATCGTACGCGGTGACAAACACAATCAAAGGTGGATTGGAGAGTTGATTGAGTTTTTGCGCTAGTGTCATGCCATCCAGAACTGGCATACGAATATCAAGAAACGCAATGTCAGGTTGGCTTTGCTCAATGGCTTGCAACGCTTGTTCACCATCGGCGACTTTGGCTATTACCTCTAGCTCTGGCCACACTTCAGCTAGGCTTTTATCAAGATGACGCCTCAATAGCGGTTCATCATCAGCAATAATGGCTGTAAACCCTGTATTCATTCCTTTCTTCCTTGATTACGATTCCATTGGCCAACTCAGGTGAACACAAACGCCACCCTGAGCAGACTCACTGATAGAGACCTCTCCTTGCCCTGCGAACAAAGCTTCAACTCGCTGCTTGAGATTACTTAAACCCACGCCAGAGCCCATGTGCCCACTAACGTGATTCAAGCCAACACCCGTGTCTCTGACTTCGATCTTCAAGTTCTGTTGTTCGCGCTTGATGAGCAAACTGACTTCGCCACCTTCTTGCTTCGGCTCAATACCATGGATGATAGCGTTTTCGATTAAAGGTTGGAGCATCATCGGCGGTAACTCGGTTCTGCCTAGTCCCTCTTCCACCTCAATCTTGTAGCTGAGTCGGTCACCTAAACGGGTTTGCTGGATGCCTAAGTAAGCCTCAAGTAACGCCGTTTCATTGTCTATGGTGGTGTGTTCTTCGCGTGAGCTTTTTAGCGTTGCACGGAGTAACGCGGTTAACTGTTCTAGCATCAGCTTGGCTTTATCAACATCTTGCGACATGAGCGCACTGATATTTGCCAAAGTATTGAATAAGAAATGCGGTTCAATCTGGCTTTGCATCTGCTTAAGCTGGCTCAGCAACAGCGCACGATCTTGCTCTGCTTTCTCGCGTTTGATGGCTTCCAACTCTCGTTGAGCGATCGCATGTTGCTCGCGTGAGTAGAAATAGAAAAAGCACATTGCACTGAATAACAACCCCATGAGACCAACCGACAGCATACTTGAGATACCGAAGTATTCCCCAAGCCAAAGCTGAGCGTTCACCACACCAAACAATAAGCATGCCGTCAGCGAGATAGCCACTTCCGCCAAACGAGGAATGGTAGGAAACAAGCGGTCGACAAGCCATGAGAAGAAGATAGCCGAATAGCCAAATCCAAAGCTAACCGCCACATGAATGTAAAATGGACCGCCCCAAACCGAGAGCGTCATTGCTGCGATAAAGAGACAAAATGCCGTGGTCACTAATAAGCTACGCGGCCATCCACTTTTCACCACTGATTTTGCTGAACACATTTAGAATTTCCCTTTGATGTTAAATACAATCATATGCTTATCATTGATTTGTGCGTAAGCAGATTGGTCGTCTCCGGTTAAAAAGCGTGCGGCAACTTCCACTTCTACACTTTGATCGCCGGTATCAATCCATTGGTAGTTAAGCCACTGCGTGACGATCACACCACCATCTTGTGGCGACAGCATCACATCCAACGTAGGGGTTACATCACTTAGCCAGCCCATATCCGCTTTACCGTTCCATGCAGCCCACGCTTCCAAATCCCAACTCCAGTGCAGCATTACGTTATGCTGAACGATATTGGCGTGCTGAAACCCTTGGGCGTAACTTGTCGCAAGTAGAGCGCTGCTAGCCAACAGAGAGTTGTTAGGTTCAGGGAGCTGAGAGAGTAATTCGCCACGCTCTATTGCTTGTTGCCATTCGCTTTTCGACCATGCACGGCTGTCGTACCAATATTCAGCAATCACGTTGTGTCCGGCTTGGTTTGCCCAGTTCAATCCAATTAAGGCTTGGAATGCACTGCCCTGCTCCTCAACCGAAACGGGTCGGTAAAGATCATCCTGCTGAAACTGATAGCCAACACTTTGCTTTTGCCACAGCATGGATCCGTGCATGGCGATAGATTCATCCCACACAGCAATGGCACTGGCGCCAAGTAAACCTCGGCGCACATCATCGTAATAACCAATAAGTTGATACTCGGTATCACCCACCAGCGCATAACGACGAATACCAACACCTTGCTGCTCTGCGGCTTGATCCAGTGCACTTTGGTCTTGTTGCCCCCAGCTTGAATCCGTCGCAATCACCGTCCACTCGCCTTCCATATCGTAGTGTGAAAGTGAAAACACACCCGCACCTTCTTCTGCTACTAAGCCAACAGGATTTTGTCGATAAGGCTTAAACAGATCCAAAGGTCGGTAGCCATAACCCACGCCCCAATCCACGCGTAACTTACCCAAACTCACATCCAGAGTGGTATCACCGACTTGCCACTCCCCTAGCCAAGCCAGCTCACGAATCAGCAACTGGCTATCAGCTTCACTCCACCAGTCACTCTCACCTTGTTGATTGAGGTACAAACCTTGGCTGTACAGAGCGAACAAGCCACTGAAGTTTTGATAGTTCACTTGCACATCCAACAGTGCATTAAGTGAATCACGAGAACTGCCCTGCGCCTGCATAAATGCGCTGTCACGCTGCTTGGCAGTTTCGTAACTGACAGCCCAATCCCACTCAAAACTCAGTTCGTCATTGGCAAAAGCAGGGGCTGACGCGCCCACACACAATGAGGCAGCAATCAACAAACTGGTGCTTTTGTTAAGGTTAGGCTGGTGCGATTTCATGTAACTTCCTTGCTCGTTTTTATGGTTCTATTTTCGGAGTTCAGGCTAAAGCTGAGTCGTATTGGCTTTAGGCAGATAGCTTGGGTTGTAGAACTTGTTATCCAGTTGCCAAGGCACGATTTCTTGGTACTCGATAACGGTCTTTTTGCTCGGCTGAATGCTATCAAGCAAGGTCATCTCACTGACGTAGTCTTCACCGTTGTCGGTTGCACGTCCGTATTGCGCTTGCTTGGCGAGTTTGCCAGAGCGCAAGTAAAGATCGGCTTTGATAGGAAACGCATCTTGCTCAGACAACCACAAGTCGATCTTCTGATAGCTCGCCCCTTTGGTCTTCGCGGTTAGAACAAGATGATAAGCCGCGACACTTTCTCCGTTCACCGAAACGGTTTCTGTCGCTTTCCATTCACCTTGATAATCTTGGCTCCACGTCAGGGTTGAGATGTCGCCGATAGACGCTTCCCCAAGCAGCTTTTGCATCGGCGTAATGCGAATCGGACGGCGGCTCTTAGGCATTTGCAGCCAGTAGTTGTCGCCCATCATCAGCATCTTTTGCCCAGCTTCGACTGCTGATTTGAACACCACCAGCGATTCACGATTTGGACGCGTGTACACGTGGTAAAGGCGGGTTTTATCTAACTCTTGGTCTTGATATAAGCGCACCAGTGACACCACTTTGGAGGAATCATCTTGCAAGCGGTAGCTGTCCGCTTTTTCAATCAATTGCGCAACTTGCTGTGCATCTAGTGCTGTTTCATTCGCACTGACATTCATGCTTGCAACGCCAGTTACCGTCAGCAATGCAATTGGTAATAGTGATTTGAAATTAAACATAAATCAGTGCCTCCGTAATTGGCTTGTTCACCCCTTTGCGCGCCGAGAAAAACGCCGCAATCAAACAAATCATCAATACTGCGAATCCTGCGACAGCCACCAGCTCCCAAGAGAAGTAAATCGTCAATGGGTAACCTTCTGTGCGTCCTGGCGGTGGCGGCATTTGCACATCCACGACCATCAGTAAAATGGTGACTAGTGCAGTGAACAAAGCGCCGATTAAGCTGCCAATCACCGCAAGTAAGCCTGCTTCGCGCAAGAACCCAGCAATAATTTCGCGAGGGTAGCTACCAAGTGCTGACAAGGTGCCAATTTCACGGGTGCGTTCAGTCACCGACATGGTCATGGTGTTGAACAGCGCAACAAAGACCACCAGCGCCATCACTGCACCCATGATGCCGAAGATACGGTCGTACAAATCTTTCACCTTGAGATAAAAGAACGCACGTTCTTGCCAAGGCGTAATTTCAATATCTTGATCACCAAAGTTCTGTTTTTGCTTACTCAGAACCGAAGCCACTTGTTGCTCGACTTGGTTAGTTAAACTGGTATCGAACAGAAAGACAGATAACGCGCTGACTTTGTCTGAACCGAGCAGCGATTGCGCGCTGTTGATGTGCACATACAACTGGCGTTTATCAAGCTCAGGTACGCCGGTTGAGTAGATGCCACGTACTTTGAAGTCATACGCGTTCAATGCACCGTCGGTTGTGGTCGCCAGCAAGGTAATCCAATCGCCAACGTGTACGCTTAAGTTGTTCGCCAAATCAACGCCAAGCATCACTTCTGGCTCTGCTGGGTCATAACGCGATGCATGAATGTTGGACAGCGTCTGCCCTTCACGTACGTCTAAAAACGGTCCTTTCATATCGAATTCGCGTTCGTTAACGCCAATACCGATAAAGATCGACGACTTGTTGCCGTTGGAAATCAAGCCACTGAACTCAACTCGAGGCTGCACACCTCGCACTTCATTCAACCCAATCAATTGCTTGGTGATGTCGTCGGCATGAGTTAAACCGTTACTCAGCGGCATCTCTTCTTCTTTGGCGAAATAACCCGGCGTGGTTAACGTCAGATGCCCCGTGTCACGTGCTGTCGATTCTTTCAAACTGTCGTAGGTGTAAAGACCAAAACCACCCGCACTGGTTAACGCAAACACCGCAATGGCGATGATCAGCATCGACAATAAACTGCGGCGGCGATTGCGTTGCAGATTCAACCAAGCAAGGCGAACCGAAACAGGAATTAGCTTGCCCATGAAACCTCCTCCACACTCGCGTGCGTTTGGGTGATTTTGCCATCCACCAACTCAATGGTTCGATCGCAGCGAGATGCCATACGAGGGTCGTGTGTAGCGACGATAAAAGTGGTGCCAAGCTCGTGTCCGAGCCCTTTCATAATGTCGATGACCTTGTTGGCAGTTTGGCTATCAAGACTTGCGGTTGGCTCATCAGCAATCACCAGCGCCGGTTTGTGCACTAAGGCGCGCGCAATTGCCACGCGTTGTTGCTGACCGCCCGACAAGTTATCGGGCATGTGATGAATAAACTCGCACAAGCCAACGTGTTCTAACATTTGTGTGGCGAGCTCGATTTGTTCTGCTTTTGAAAAGCCGTTGAGATGCAGCGGATACGCCACGTTCTCTAGCGCCGTCATCACGGGGACAAGGTTGAATTTTTGGAACACAAAGCCAAGCTTTTCGCGGCGCATTTTCGCCGCCTGCATTTGCCCGGTTGGGTATGGGCTACCGGCAAATGTCACCTGACCTTGGTATTGAGTATCCAGCATGCCAAGCACGTTAAGTAAGGTGCTTTTGCCTGAGCCAGACGGTCCACACAGAGCCACCATTTCGCCGGCAAACACTTCACCAGACACGTCTCGCAATGCACGTACGGTTTGGTTGCCAAGGGCGTAATCGCGACTAAGTTGATTAAAAACGATCATGACGCCTCCCTAATATTTCGCTAGCAGCGCTTTTGCGGTTTGCGTTTCTAAATTGCTGTCACCCAACTGCTCCATTTGCGCTAACCATGTTTTGGCTTGTTGAACGTCTTCAGCGCGCAGCGCTGCTTCAATGGCATAACGGTAAATCCATGAAGTAGCCGCAAAAGGTTGCTGACTAAAACTCGGTTCATCGAGCAGAGAAAGGTACAGCTCGTAGCCGCGCTCAAAGTGATTGAACATATCTGGCAGAGAGGTAAAGGTAGTGGCTGCCATGGCGGTGGCCAGTTGGTATTCAGGTAAGCCTTGTAAGCGTTGTTGCTCTTGCAGTGGTACTGGCTGATTCGCCATTAGGTCCAAACCTTTTTGGATTGTGGCAAGACCGCGCTCGGTGAACTTCATCTTGTTCCAAGGCATAAACGCCTCACGACCTTGCAACGTCTCCGCACTGCCTAAGTAAACCAAGGTCACCGGCGTTGCGCCCTGCTCTTCGAGTTGTTTGGATAATTCGCCGTAAACGGTATCAACTAAGCCAGAGTCACCCTGCGCAGCTTGGTTGAATTGACTGAGTGTGCGCTCGCTTGGATTAGCCAGAGCCAGATTGCTGCTAAGTGCAAATGCGGCGATAAACGTACTTGCCAGTTTAAGAGCTTTAATTGAGCGAGATTGAGAAACCATCATGTACTGTCCTTAGTTGAACGTGATTTGATGGTTTCAGATTAAGGGAGAAGATCGCACGCTGCTTTTGCATGCGACCAATGGCAGTTATGCGGAGTGAATGGTATTGAGAGAGGATGAATGGTTTTGTGTTTCGGCAGCCTGCAATATCGCCTCAATCATTAAGCTGAGAGCCTTAGGCTGGTAGTTGCGTTGGCGATAAACCAGATAAGCTTGACGATCCCCACGACTGTAGGACTGCGCGACCTGCACCAAATTCAGCTCAGGTTTCACATGACGAATGGGAATCGAGGCGATCCCCAAGCCGTTTTCTACTGCTTTGATCACTGCGGTTATATCATTGACCACTAAGCGCGGCTTGCAGTTGAGCATGTCCACCAACTTGTCTTGTTGGTAAATAGGCACTTGCGTGGTGTGCGTGCTGGCGACCCAATCTTGCTTAGCTAAATCCTCTAAGCTTTCAATGCTGCCGCCCGCTTGCGCTAAGTACTCAGGGCTAACAAAAAAGGCATGTTCCGCTTTAAACAACGGACGAGCGATCATGTCATCTAACCCGTCCAATTCAAATGTCACCACCAGATCACGATCGGTTTCTGGAATCGAATTCACTTGGCTAAGCAGCAGATCAATGGTCACTTTTGGGTAGGTTTTGATGTAGTCCTCAACCACCTTGTCGACCAAGTCATTGTAGAAGCGGCTTGGCATCACCAATCGAATTCGCCCTTCGACTTGTTGGCTTTGCTGGTTGAGCTGCAAGATGCCGGATTCAATCTGCGCCATCGCACTGCTGAGCTGATCAAACGCCTGTAAGCCTGTCTCGGTTGCCACCAACTCACGGCCTTTCTTCTCCAGCAATCTCAATCCTAGACGTGCTTCCAGCGCCGATAAACGACGAGACATAGTAGAGACCGGCAGTTCGAGCTTTTTCGCTGCCGCGAGCAGAGAACCTTGCTCAACCACTGAGCAAAACAGGTACAGATCATCAACGTTTCCAAATATGGAATTCATACTTCTTCCATTGGTTATTTTTTCCAATTTTAGATGAGTATAACCTAGCCCACGTAGAAAAGAGACCCGAATATGCCGTGAACGCGGCGCTTAATAACGAATGAATACTAGGTACAGACGTGAAAGAAAATTTTTATAAATACGCGATATACACTGTTTTTTCAGCGGCAGCTTTGTTCTCCGTTTTTTTAGTCACCTCAGATAATGTTTCCCCTTTCACCACCCAAGCGACACTGCATCGTAATGTCGCAACCATTGCGCCTGAGGTATCTGGCGTGATCACAGATGTGATGGTGAACAACGGTGAATTGGTTGAAAAAGGTCAGCCACTGTTTGCTATCGATGCCAGCAGTTACCAATTGAAAGTGGCACAAGCCAAAGCCGAACTGCGCCAAGCACGTGAATCAGATTCCGCGAAATGGCAACAATTGGCAGCAGCGAAGCAAACCCAAAGCCAACGCGAATTCGAATATCACAACGCGAAGCAAAAACTGGCGCGTAACCAGAAACTGCGCAACAAAGGGCTGGCTACTGAGCAAGAGCTGGATGACGCGATCACCAATACACAAGTCGCCAGCAGCGCGGTTGAAGCAGCGAACGCGGAAGTGAAACGCATTGAGGCAGAGCTTTCTACTCAAGACCGCACGGCGGCTATTGAATTGGCAGAAGCAAAACTTGCCAGTGCAGAGCTCGACCTAAGCCACACCCAAATCGTGGCGCAAACCGAAGGCGTGGTAACGAATTTGCAACTGCAATCAGGCAGCTACATCACACAAGGCACAGCTTCGTTGTTGCTAGTGGACGAAGCCCATGCGTGGATCAGTGCAGACTTCAACGAAAAAGGCATTGATAAGCTAACTAATGGTCGCGAAGTGTTGGTGTCCTTCGATGCGCTACCGGGCAAAGTATTTAGTGGTGAAGTCAGCAGCCAAGAACGTGCGATTTACGATACCAACAATGCTAATGGACAGCTTTCTAGCGTGACCAATGATACTCGTTGGATCCGTGAGCAACAGAAAGTGCGTACTCGCATTACCGTTAACGAGTTAGATCCTTCAATGATTTCTGGTTCACGAGCGAGTGTGATCGTTGAAAGCGGCAATCCTGTTATGGACGTAATTGGCTCGGCTTGGATTCACTTGGTGGCGATGTTCCGCTACATCTACTAGGGGGTGAACCATGTGGACCTTCGAAAGCCTGTTTCAAAGTCGTTCTGAGCGCAATGAAGCACTGCGCGTTGCCCTTACTGTGACGATTTGTATGGTGCTGGGCAAACTGCTGAACCTTGATTCTCCAGTTTATCTGGCGCTGTACCCAACCATCATCATGACCAAGAACAAAGACTACTCTTGGCTTGGTCTGCTTCGCACCTTGCTACCTACGTTATTAGCAGCAAGTGCAGCGTTGGTGGTGACCGAAGTGTTTTCGCAACATCCATTTGTAGTGTGGACCATTAGCTTGTTCTTCTTCGATTTTATGCGCCGCAGAGCGACCACACCGCCGAAGAAAGGTCAGATGCTAATGCCAACCTTCAACTGGATTCTGATTGTGGTGTTTGCTCAGCACACCACCATGGACATGCCAATGCGCATTCATGAAATCCTGCTATCAATGCTGATTACCATGGTCGTTGCAAAAACCATGGTGACTCTGTTCCCTGTTGAACGTGGCGGCAAACCACCAGCATTTGAAGAAGAGCCTATTACGTTTGAGAACCGAGCGATTTCACTCGCATTGATTGGTCTTGGTGTGGCGTTCTTGATGATTGTCGACATCATTTCAGCAACGTTTTGTTTGGTGCCTGTGATTGCCGCCGCAACACAAACCACACACAAAAGCTTTATCGACGTGGTTGACCGCCGTTTTCAAACTCAAGTGGGCGGCTGTGCATTAGCCGTAGTGTTCACTTTACTGATGGCAGGACATCAATCCACGTTCGGTTATTACACCATAGTATTGGGTCTGCTTGCTTTTATGATCACCGCATCAATGGCAAAAGCGAAAGGCCCAGCCAAAGACGTCCATGCCGACGCGTTATTGGCGACCATGTTGCCAATTCAGCTGTACATGACCAGCAATGAACTGGGCTTGGAGAGCACCTTCCTCCGAGCTTGGGAGCTTACCGTGACTTTGTTTGTGCTGTGGGCGTTGTACCATTTCACGCACAAACCAGAAAAAGCCCGAGCCTAATCGTGCCATCGCCTTAAGTACCCAATACTTAAGGCGATTCCCTTTCCTATTTTGCTCATTTCATTGCGTTGTCTGTACCAATTTCCATTTCAATCTTATAAAAAATGTGGCGCAAAACCTCAGCCTGGTGTATTTATCCATCCCACGACTTTCCAAGTCAGCTTACCCATAACAGGCGGCGTCGCACACTCCTCTCTTGCACACCTTTGCGTGGTGTCTGTTATTTCCAAATTGGATTCTTAGCATCGGAATAGTTTGAGCTCGCAGAGTTCTGGTTGTTTTCGCCCCGCGTTGGGGCGTTTTTAGGTTGTAGAAGATGAACAAGCGTTTCTTCCCTAGGATTGATTTGCCATTGCTGATGGCGATCATTCCGATCATGCTATTGAGTTCACTCACTCTCTGGAGTGCCAGTGGATTTAATGAAGCTATGCTATTTAAGCACCTCGCTCGATGCGGTTTGACGCTGGTGTGTATTTTGGTCATGTCGTCGATTCCTGCGTCCAGTTATCAACGTTCAGCGCCTTATTTGTATCTGGTTGCGGTTTCGCTCTTGGCTGCCGTTGCCTTATTTGGCGATAGCACCAATGGCTCACAGCGTTGGCTCGATATCGGCTTCTTCCGCTTTCAACCCTCTGAGCTAATCAAGCTCTCCATTCCCATTATGATCGCGTGGATGCTGCATCTAGAAGGTGGGCGACCAGACATTCGAAAAATTGCTTTCTGTTTGCTGATCACCTTTATTCCTGCAGGCTTAATTGCCTTACAACCTGACTTAGACGGCGCTATCTTCACCGTGATTTACGCGTTGTTTGTGCTGTTCTTTGCTGGCATGAGCTGGAAGATCATTGGCGGCTTTTTGGTGAGTATTCTTACGCTGGCACCAATACTCTGGTTCTTTGTGATGGAAGCGTATCAAAAGAGCCGTGTAACGCAGTTCTTGCACCCTGAATCGGATCCACTGGGTTCGGGCTACCAAATCATCCAATCGTTGATTGCGATTGGTTCTGGCGGCATGAAAGGCAAAGGCTGGATGAATGCCACTCAAGGTACGCTAGGCTTTATCCCTGAAAGCCATACTGACTTTATCTTCTCGACCTACGCAGAAGAATGGGGCTTTATCGGTTGTGTGGTGTTGTTAGCGCTGTATTTGTTCATTACGGCGCGAGTGATGCTGCTGGCGTGCCAATCTGAGCACTTCTTCAGTCGTCTGGTAAGTGGTGCATTGGCGATGAGCTTCTTCCTTTACGCCTTCATCAACACCGGCATGGTAAGTGGCTTGTTGCCAGTAATGGGTAGCCCATTGCCGTTCTTTAGCTACGGTGGTACGGCGATGCTAACCCAAGGCATCTGTTTTGGTGTGATCATGTCGCTGTGTTATTCCAAGTACCGAAACACCTAAACGCTAGTCACAATAAAAAAGACAAACAACACGATCAAAAAAGGCTTCCCTCGGGAAGCCTTTTTTACAACTGGAGAACCGAATTATAGTTCGCCGTTGTGGTATACCTGTTGAACGTCGTCACAGTCATCTAGAAGGTCTAGGAACTTCTGGAATTTCTCTGCGTCTTCGCCTGTTACTGGCGTGTTCGTTTGCGGTACGAATGTGATTTCTTCAACATCGATCGTTAGATCTGGGAATGCAGCGTTAAGCGCAGTTTTTGTTTTGAAGAACTCAGTGTGAGGTGCGAATACAGTGATAACACCGTCTTCTAGCTCAACGTCAGTAACGTCTACGTCTTCCATCATTAGCGTTTCTAGGATGATTTCATCATCTTCGCCTTTGAACTGGAATACCGCTTGGTGATCGAACATGTGAGAAACAGAACCTTCAACACCAATTTTCGCACCTACTTTAACAAAGCATTGGCGAACGTCTTGGAATGTACGGTTACCGTTGTCTGTTAGACAGTCTACGATCACGCTTGTACCACCAGGGCCAAAGCCTTCGTAACGTGCTGGAGTGTAGTCTTCACCACCGCCGCCGTTCGCTTTGTCGATCGCTTTATCGATAACGTGTGCAGGAACTTGGTCTTTTTTCGCTTTTGCGATCAGGTGCTTCAGAGACAAGTTCATGTCTGGATCACCACCACCGTTTTTCGCGCACATGTAAATTTCTTTACCGTATTTGGAATAAACTTTAATTTTTGCGCCTGCAGTTTTCGCCATTGAGGCTTTGCGCACTTCAAAACTTCTTCCCATCGGGATGTCTCTCTAAATTCAAATTTAATGCGAAGGATTTTAGCAAAGAGTGAAGATTTTACCTTTCACCTTGCAAAGGAATGGGGAGGAAACCTCATTCGCCGCTACGGTTTACACCAGAGCCACGCTCGCTTTATGCGACACCCATTACTCGTTTGTACTTATCGATTGCCTGTTGAAAAAACACTTTCTCATCAGCGTCGTTAATCTTAGACAACTCTTCTTCTATCGCTTCAGGACCAGATTTCGCTTCTTTAAGCTTCCAAACCAAAAACGATGCTTGCTTATCAAGTTCGATTTTGTTTTTCTCGTCAGGCGGCAACAGGGATAGATTGAACGACATTCACAGCCTCAAGGTACTTTAATAAATACTAGCCGCGCACTATAGCACACAGATTTGACTTTTAAGAAGTGAAACGCACTTTCCTTGATCAATTTCAAGTTGCTTCCTTGGGATTCGATCGGGTTTGCAATGAATCAGGAAGATATTGCTCAAAAATTTGCTGCAAACGCTCCTTGGTAACCGGTTTGGCAACAAACTCATTCATGCCAACATCAAAACAACGCTGTTGATCTTCTTTAATCACATTGGCGCTTAAAGCAATGATCGGCACTTGCTGGCCCCACTCGCCCATCTTGCGAATGTTTTCAGTAGCAATAAACCCATCCATCACAGGCATTTGACAGTCCATCAATATCAAATCGAATTGATGTTCTTGGCACTGTTGGATCGCCTCTTCACCGTGTTCTGCCACATTCACCTGCATGCCGAGTTTTTCCAACATAATGCGCACGACTTTTTGGTTTACCGCGGTGTCTTCTACCACCAGAATCCAAGGTTTGCCCTCGTCTTTGGTTGGTTTAAGGCTTTTTGGCGCGCTGTCTTCACCGTTACGAAAATCAAGCACGTTCGGTGTACTTGGCGCAATTGGTGTATCACTGACGATATTGAGTGGAATAGTAAATTCAAAACAACTGCCAAGCCCAGGCTCACTGGTCAGACGGATCTCGCCGCCCATCACTTCGACCAAGCTGCTGCAAATCGCTAAGCCTAAACCAGTACCGCCGTATTTTCTCGTGGTGCTGCCGTCGGCTTGCTGAAACTTCTCAAACACCGCTTGCTGGTTTTCTTTCGCAATACCAATACCCGAATCGACCACACGGAAATGCACGCTGGCGACATCATCTTCTCGGTTCACTTGTGACACCATCAACTTAACATGGCCACGCTCGGTGAACTTGACGGCATTACTGAGTAAGTTACTCAGCACTTGTTTGAGCCTCCCCACATCACCTTCCACTTCTGAAGGGAGTTGAGCGTCGATATCGCAAACCAACTGTAAGCCTTTTTGCTGAGCTTTAACGGTGTGCAATCTGCCAACTTCATGCAGCAGATCGAGCAGATTATAAGTGGCCGTCTCAAGCTCAATTTTACCCGCTTCAATTTTAGAAAAGTCGAGAATGTCGTCGATGATGACCATCAGTGAGTTGGAAGAGCTGTTGATAATGGAAACAAAGTCTTTTTGCTGTTCATCTAGCTTGGTATCCCCAAGTAAGGAAGCAATGCCGATAATCCCATTCATCGGCGTACGAATTTCATGGCTCATGGTGGCAAGAAATTCACTCTTCTTACGATTTGCCACTTCGGCTTTGTCACGTGCTTCTTCGATTTCCAGCTGGTGCTCACTGACACGCTCAACGCTTCGGTTGTATTTGCGTTCTAATAAACTCACTTCATCGAAAAACCAACGCTTGGGGAGCTGCACTTTGCTCGGTACATGGCCGCCGCTAAAATCACTCACTGCACCTGAGAGCAATTGAAGTGGCTTGACCATCAAACGAAACGTCACCCAGAGAACACCGATGATGAGCAAGAAGATCTTGATCGCTTCCGCGATCACAAGAAAAAAGAAGGTTTGCCATAATCCTTGATAGATCGGGCTGAGATCCGATTGCACCGTAACTTCGGCAAGATCGTAGGTTTTAACTCCCATGTCGTATTGCAAGGGCCATTGACGCTCGATCCGATCTTCCGTCAAGGCCGAGCCTAATTCGAAGATCACTTCATCCGGAGTCGCGATTCTTAGGTAATCCACTGAGGGTAAGCGCATCGCTCCTTCTGCTTGGGTGTGCAGCAATTCTCTGTCTTCTACCCACAGACTGGCAGAAAAGCTAGAAAGGTAGCTGGTTTTCACCTGTTCAAGTTCTTTATCCAAGCGAGCAAGATCATCGTTGAAGTCACGATACAAACTGATGGAAGAAATGATCACAGTAAAGATTAAACTCAACGCAAAAATCGCCAGCATCAGCTGATTGCCGATACTAAATCGACGTTGAGTTCGCTCTTTTGTCTCCATATGAAATCGCTCCCTTAAACATGCGCTACTATAAATATAGTCACGTCACGACAATAATCGAGGTTAGGATGAAAGGACTCTTACGTACATTAGGCTTTAGTTTTATGGCCTTAAGCGCACACACCATGGCGAGCGAAGTAAACTACTACGTTATCTCTGAGCAAGCTCGACCATTCCAAATAGAACAACAAGGTGAACAACATTCCGGAATTGTGACTGACATCGTCAGTGCTATCTTTGCCGAATCCGATTATGAGGTGAAATACCACACTTACCCATTTAAGCGCATGATTTCAGTACTTGAAGCGGGCGGCGAGGAGAATTGGGTCACTTATGGCAGCCCGAATTGGGGTAAGGTGCAATCAGAAAACCTCTCTGAACAACCTATTTACACTGTAAAACACGTGCTGGTTTCGAGCAGTAAAGCGCCATTCAAATTTAGCGATATGCAGCACATGCAAGGTCGCTCTATCGTACTGTTGCTTGGCTTTGATTATCCGAACTTAAGTCCGTTCTTTGAAAACGGCACGGTCAATGAAATGCGCGTGAAAGACTACGACGCCGCTTACCGCGTTCTGCAACGCACTCCTGGTGATACCGCCTTTGTCGAGATGGAATCGCGTGTGGTGTACAACATCAAACGTTTAGAGCTGCCAATGGGAGACTTCCAGATCCAATCTTTCAGCTCTGTCATTCCAGATTACTCCATCTATCTGGCTTTCTCTCCTCAGATGAATCCGAAAGTGCAGAGCTTCATCAATAAACGCCTAGCGGAGCTCAAAAGTTCGGGGCAAATCGACAACATCATCAAAAAATACATCTAACCACTCATACCTAACCAATCATGAAAAAACCGCCAGCTTCAACAAGCTGGCGGTTTCATTTTTATTTCTTCTCTGTGATTAATCTGGTTCGAGCACTTAATCTTGTTCAACAAACTTAGGGTCGAACATGTGGCCGAGCTTATTGGCTTTGGTTTTTAGGTAGTGTTGGTTATTTGGGTTATTACCTTCTTGTAGTGGCACCCGCTCAACTACGTTAATGTTCACCTTCTTCAGCGCTGCAAGCTTGCGTGGGTTGTTGGTCATCAAACGCACTTGATCAATATTCAGGTGGTCGAGCATCCCCTTACAAAACGCGTAATCACGCATATCAGCAGCAAAACCCAGGCGCTCATTGGCTTCGACCGTGTCTGCACCTTCATCTTGTAAGTGATACGCACGAATCTTATTGATTAACCCAATTCCCCTGCCCTCTTGACGCAAGTAGAGCAGCACGCCACAGCCTTCTTCGACAATATTTTGCAATGCACGGTTAAGCTGGAAACCACAATCACAACGAGTACTGAACAGCGCATCACCGGTTAAACATTCTGAATGCAGACGAATCAGCGGCGCTTTACTGTTTGCAGGGTCACCATACACCAAAGCTAGGTGCTCTTTTCCCGTCGCGTTCTCGATAAAACCATGCATGATAAACGTGCCCCATTGGGTTGGTAGCTTGGCTTTATCGACAAAGCGCACCAAGTTATAAGGCTCGACGTGTTTTAGCTCAGCACGTACATTCATCAAAATCTCCCCTAAATGGTTTTCACCCGAGCCGTCACCACCATCGCCCCAAAAGGCATCTTTATGCGAATGTTCGGTCAAGCAGGCATTCCCCGTTTCCATCAGCTGTTGGGCTAGTAGCGGGTTTTGTAGAAACTTCTCACGGACGATAAACGCCATTACGGAGAGTTTGTCGTCGTCCCAATCTTCACGGACAAGATGTTGATATTTGCGGCTTAAAGCAAAGGCTTCGTCGGGGCTTTTTGCGGTGAGGATTTTATTTTGTAGTGCGCGGTCGCTGAATTTTTGAGCTTGGTAATAGTGTTCGCTGGTGGGCCAAGATTGGGTGGAAACTTTTATTTGCGCTTGGCAAAAGTTGGAGAGGAAACCGTGGGATTCATCGGGTTCATAGAAAAGGATCTGATCAACCATAATCGTACTCCTGACATTGCTGTTCAATAGTCAACAAAAAGCATATTGCTATTGATATAAGCTTTAGTAACGCAGGGAGAGAAAGTCAAATAACTGGTTGTAAATCATAAAAATGAAAAGGGCAGTCTTATGACCACCCCATGGTTTAATTCCGCAGTGCGAGAATTAGTGAATTAAGCCAAGTTCCCTTGCTTCTTCGATGCTCAAGCCGCTTTCACGGATTTCACGAAGAGCTTCAATACGACGTCTTGCTTCGGCAGATTTCACGGTTTTCTCAGGTCTCACAACGGTTTCTTCTTCAGGGAGTTCCCATTTGTGAGCGATGTTGCTCATCTCTTCATGGTCGATAGAATTAATGGACATATTTCCTCCGAACACACCATGTTTTCGATGGGTAATCTATAGCAAACCCCCAATGCAGAGGTAAGAAAAACTGTGAGGAAATGTGACCCCTTTCGACCTTTCACTAACTCGTTAATAGATTCATCATTTAGTTTTTGCAAAGCGCATTTTTAGCGATTAAATTTGAAGAATTCCCCCTACGAAAAGTGAGCTGATCCAGCTCTCATTTTTCCCTCGTAAATTCACACTTCCATAACGGAAAAAATTCTTTTTATTACACTCAACTTTCGAGTCACTTCACTGATTAGACGGTTTTGCCTTTCGCAAACCTTACACACCTGATAATGATAATAATTATCTTTTGTATTGGTAAGGTGTAATGATGAGTGAACTAAACCTGAATCAGGCATATCACTCTGATCCTGTCATTCAGATCAGAGAGTTATGTGTGGATTACATCACCGATAACGGCGACTTCAATGCTGTGAAATCGGTGAGCTTTGATATTGGTAAAGGCGAAATATTTGGCCTGGCGGGTGAATCAGGCTGTGGTAAAAGTACCATTGCTTTCTCTATCAACCGTCTGCACAAGCCGCCCGCGTTTATCTCTGGTGGGCAAATTCTATTTGAAGGCAAAGACATCCTTCGTCTGCCTGACAATGAACTAAATACGCTACGCTGGAGCGAGATTGCAATGGTGTTCCAAAGTGCCATGAACTCACTGAATCCTGTTCTCACCGTTCAGGAACAATTTGCTGACGTATTACGCCACCACAAAGGATTAACTAACGAACAAGCTAAAGACCGTGCGGAGAAGCTTCTCGATTTGGTCAACATACCGAGAAATCGTCTGGGAGAATACCCACATCAGTTCTCCGGCGGCATGCGTCAACGTTTAGTGATTGCGATTGCCCTATCCCTCAATCCCAAATTGATCATCATGGACGAGCCAACCACAGCACTCGATGTGGTGGTTCAACGTGAAATCTTGCAGCAAATCTATCAGTTACGTGACGAGTTTGGCTTCTCAGTACTCTTTATTACCCACGATTTAGCGCTCATGAGCCAATTGTGCGACCGCATTGCCATCATGCGCCACGGCAAGATTGTTGAAGTGAATAGCTCATACGAAATCCGCAATCATCCTCAACACGAATATACCCAAAAGCTTTGGGCTTCGTTCCCGAATATTCACGATGTACATAAACAGCCACAAACGGAAGGAGCACCAGCATGAGTGAACCGATCATCCAAATGAAAAACGTGATCAAGGAATTCAAAGTCGGTGGTGGCTTCGCCAAAGAAGAAACCTTCCTTGCGCTTCAGGGCGTTAGCTTTGATCTTTATGCAGGCAAAACCCTCGCGCTGGTGGGCGAATCAGGTTGCGGCAAGAGCACCTGCGCGCGATTAATTACCAAGGTCTATCCAGCCAGCGATGGTGAGATCCTTTTCAATGGCAAAAACATCAACGACATTACTGGTCGTGGTGAGATTCAGGATTACCGCAGTAAAGTCCAAATGGTGTTCCAAGACCCGTTTGGCTCTTTAAACCCAACCCATACTATTCGCCATCACTTAACTCGCCCACTGAAGATTCATAAGCAAGTGAAAAGTGACAAAGAAATCCCAGCCAAACTGCTAGAGCTGTTGGATTTGGTAGAGTTGCCAGAGGAAACGCTGAACAAGTTCCCTCACGAACTCAGTGGTGGCCAGCGTCAACGCGTTAATCTGGCGCGCGCTCTAGCGGTAGGCTCACAACTTATTCTTGCCGATGAACCGACGTCGATGCTGGATGTATCGATTCGCTTGGGCGTACTCAATCTGATGCAACGTATGAAGCAAGAACTGGGGATCGGGTTCCTATACATCACTCACGACCTTGCAACCGCGCATTACATCGCTGAAGAAACGGCTGTGATGTACAAAGGGCAGATCGTCGAATGGGGAGATACCCAAGCGATCTTAAAGAATCCACAGCACCCATACACTAAGTTATTGATCTCTGCGGTACCGGATCCTGATCTGCCATTTGGCAACCTAGTGGAAAGTGAACCAAACTATTCAGTAGATGCCGATGAGATCCGCAGTCGCAGCAGCGTTGTGGTCGAAGATTATGATCAAATCGGACCAAATCACTTTGTAAAACAATGGACTGAGGCAGCCTAATGGATTTGATGACCTGGCAAGATCAACTATCAGATTGGTACGACAATCGGAAGCATGATCAAGTAGAAAGCTTAGAAGCGATCTTATACCAAGCGCCTGTCGCTGTGTTTGGTCCAGAACTGACGGACGAACAGAGTAAAGCGATCGCTTGTTGGCTAGATGGCTGTTTAAGAGTCTTTCAACACGCTAGGCATCAAGACCATCAAAAAGCCTTCCAAATCCTGCAATACACTGGTGCGAAGCTCGAACAATCGGCTTGCCAACCGATGACCGATATTCTTATCAAGGATTGGTGTCTCAAACGCTTACAACATTTGACCGTTCTGGCGTTGGAGTTTTGTAATCAGCAACACGATCAAACTGAATGGCAGCAACAAGCGAGTAGCTTGATCGAGTCACACGTTGCGTTGATGCGATCGTTGAATTGGAATGAAACTAGGAAGCATGATCAAGGGTTACGTCATTAATCCGGAAAGATGATCAAGGTAACAGACTAGGATTTGTCAGTTTAAGCAGGTGCACAGGGCAGGAATTTTAGATAAAAAAAAGCGAGTTTCTTGAGGAGAAACTCGCGAAGTCTATTCAGAATGAATGTAACAATATGAGCCAATCTATTAATCATCAGAAAGGACAAAAGGTTGTCTATTCGGGATAAATCTTAGTCTGCCCTCGGAACCGCAATGTCAGTGATTTGTAAGAGTTAGGTCTGATTTCCATCAGTGCAATTCATTGTTACATTCTGAATCAATTCGTCACGCTTATCACTCGAAAAGCATCCACGTGATTCATATTAAATCGCCATTTCATCAAGTGCTCTGAATACCATCTCATCCATGTGACCTTCAAAAATCTGACGACACACTTTTCGACGAACAGCCAACCCAGCGATCAAGCGCTCGATGGTCAGATGTTTCACGTCATTTTGGCCGTTAAACAGTTCCACAGTCTTGCTCAATGTCTCGTATGGCAGTGGGGCGTCCCCTACTCGCAGGTAGTCAAGCTTGTCAATGAACTCAGAACACTCTTCTTTGATTGAGGCATAGGAATGCCCTGTCATCGCCGATAAAGCCGTTATACTACGTTCTAGGGCCTCTGGAGAGGTATATTTGGATAGAGTAATGGTTATCTCGTCTGCGTTGATCTCGACCAGGTGCTTTTTCTGTTTCACTCGACGGCCCAAATTGCCACGTGGAGACGGTGCTTTGCGCTGAATAGGCTCAAATTCGCCGTCTATGATGCCTGAGAGCTCGTCTAGCTGCTGCCTCGTAACCATCTCATTACGAAGTGGGTTTGGCAGCGTAGGCGCCATGTTGCGCTTTCCTGCGTTGGTCGTACGAGCGCGAGAGTAGCGCAATACCTCTTCGACATCGCATTTGATGTCGACTTGGTAGTCCATCACTTTACCATTTTCGATCATGGTCTCGATCGTTAAGTGATAACCCCATAAGTTCACAACAAAAAGATCTTCCGTCCCTTTGCCGTCAGACAAGCGCTTCAACTCACGGATCAGATCCATTGAGAAACGGCGCCATTCGATGTTTCGTGCCAGTTTTTGGTTCAATTCACTCAGCAACATGCAATCGGTGTGTTTGCGCACCATGCGGCTACGGAAGAACGAATACAGCTGGAACACCAAGGTGTGTTGTTTCAGAATCTCTGGCGGGAACAAGAAGAAATAATCACGCGTCAGCAGTTCTTCGTAGAACGAAGGTTCCCAGACTAGGATGTATAAGTTCGGCTTAATGCGAATCTCACCGTCAGCACCTTCTGTTGGCGCTTCTTCCGATGCGGTAATGGTTCTCGCAATGAAACGGAAACGATCACTCTTGAAGCCTTCTGGCATGTTTTCACTTAGCCAACGACCAGTTAGCTCGTGCAATTGGAAATCGGTAAATTCGATTCGATCAATACTGTCACGGATTGAATCACGTGCCGGGCCGCTGTCCTTCTTGCCACGCAATGACAGGATATCCGTGATGTACAACGGGGTTTTATTCGGCACATGCGCCGCATCCATGTGGTACTGATCTTTGTGATGATCATGGTATTGCACGGTCAGTGTAAACAGAGCAAACAGCGTCATCAGATCGTCCACTGTCATGATGTTTTTCGACGATCGTGTTTCAATCACAGCTTTGGTGCCAGAGATCGACACCATGGATTTTTGGTAGCTCTTACGAGTGCGTGGTGGCGCTAAAGCTTGGTCGATGATCCCTGCCCAGTTAGTTGGTGAAACGACAAATTGATCCGCTTCATCCTTCATCATCGGTGGGGTATTCAGACCATGTTCATTCAACAGGCGCTTGTTCACTTGGGTTTGTGCCAAGGCCTTAGAACGTTTTTGCTTTTCGCTCTGACGAACTTTTTCTGTGACTAAGCTGGTGGCCCCTAAGGCTGAGATTAACTGGTTAGGGTTAACGAACTTGTGCAACATGGTTTTACCAGCAAGGCCTTCTTCAAAGCGTACTGGTGTTTGAGTAAACAAACCAATGTTAACGGCAGCACGTAAGCGTTGTTGTAATGCGGCTCTGGTTAGTTGACCGTCGGTTGCTGCCACAATTTCTGTTGTGGAGACCAAACCGTCTTTGCTGCTGAATCCTCGTAAGGAGATCAGATTAAGCAACTCTAAGATGCTCTTGGTAACCCCTTTGAAGTGTTGGTATTGTTCTACCCAATCTGCAGAAGATTCGTGTACCTCAAAAAGGTGCCCATCCTTATGGCTTCTTGGCGCTTTAATCAGAATTTTTTCATCAGCCGTCATTTTAGATCCAGATCACACTAGCCGTAGTTTTGCTATGGTTCCGAAGAATAAAGAAAAACAGATCATAAATAAAGAAAAAATCTTTGTTTTTAAATAACTGATCTTTTTGATTAATCTGATCTTAATTGATTATATGATCTAATGATCTGGAGATTTTTGACGGCGTAAGTTTATGTTTTAAATGGATATTTTAAAACGGCAATTCGGAACTATGATCATGAATATTCCGAAACGATGATCAACAAAAGTCAGAAAGCATGATCACAAAGCGCCGTAAGCATGATCATTAAGTTTCTGAAAAGATGATCAAAAAGGTCGTGAAACGATGATCATGATGTTTGTACAACTTATCCACAGAAATAAAGGTACGCCTTGGAAAACTTTGTCTTCGTTTGCGGTAAAGCAGTGGGGTTTTACCTTTGGAACAATGATCAAGAGCGTCGTTTTTCATCGTTCTGTCGCTGCTTGTGAATACTATTTGCGCAAATGCTGAAACCTTGTCCAATTTTACATCGCACGCCTTGTTTCTCTGCATTCTCCCGAAACAAACGGAAGCATGATCATGATATCGCGTTCTACATTTTGTTTTCGGTTTATTTTCATCGTTCCACGTTTTTATCTTTGATTTGGCCTCTATCCCCCAGTCTATCTGCATTCATCCGTAAATTGGCCGTGAAAAAGCATGCTTCCGAGGCTGAAATTCACTTGATCATTTTTCCGATAAATTGATCGCATTGAAAAATCGATGTGCAATGTACTGGGACACATAATTTCCTTGATCATGCTTTCGTATTTGCTGCTCTCGACGGAAGAATGATCATGATGCTTCCTTGATCACTCTTCCGTTCAATATCGCTGTTTTACATGAATAAACATACTGGATGCATGATCAAGGTAGTCGCTTCTCGTGTTTTTAATTAAAAACGCTCATTCATCGTCAAACACTAGATTCATCTCACACTATCCGTAATTTAGCGTCTTTCTATAATCGTTCCGGAAAAACTGTAGATTTACATTGTAAATACGTGACAGTGTGACATTTTTATTCTTTCAAAGTTTGAATCACTTTATTGGCATAGATTTGATTAAATTTTGTGATGTTTTTAAGGTGAAATCATAAAACAGGCGTTTGTGAGTGTTTTTTATGTGATGGTTATTCAAAATGCTTGTTCACCTTTTTGTTGTTTTTGGATTGCAGTGCTGTACAATTAAATGCAGATATCCTTCCAACGGAATTTGGCATGAAAAGAGAAACAACGATTGAAAATCTCCAGGAATTAGCAGAACTGACGCAACAAGTTCAAGCTGACCGTATTGAGATTGTTTTGGAAGAGCGTAGTGACAACTACTTCCCACCAATGTCTAAGGCAATGATGGAAACCCGCTCAGGTTTGACTCGCCGTAAGCTGGACGATGCTATCGGTAAGATGGAAGCGGAAGGTCATCAATTTACAAAGAATAATGCCAACCATTATTCAATCACGCTTGAAGAAGCGCACATGCTAATGGATGCGGCAGAAGTGCCTAAATTCCATGAACGCAAAAAGAATTCTGAAAACAAACCGTGGATCATCAACGTACAAAACCAAAAGGGTGGTACGGGTAAATCGATGACTGCGGTTCACTTAGCGGCATGTCTGGCGCTAAACCTAGATAAACGCTACCGCATTTGTTTGATTGACCTTGACCCTCAAGGCTCTCTGCGTCTGTTCTTGAACCCACAAATCAGTGTGGCTGAGCACGACAACATCTATTCAGCGGTTGATATCATGCTTGGTAACGTGCCAGATGGCGTTGAAATCGATCGTGAGTTTCTACACAAGAACGTGCTGTTGCCAACGCAATACCCGAACTTGAAATCGATTTCTGCTTTCCCTGAAGACGCAATGTTCAACGCAGAAGCGTGGCAAACACTCTCTGAAGACCCATCACTAGACATCGTTCGTCTATTGAAAGAGCAGTTGATTGACAAGATCGCGAATGACTTCGACGTGATTATGATTGATACCGGTCCACACGTTGACCCGCTAGTATGGAACGCAATGTATGCATCAAACGCGCTATTGATTCCTTGTGCAGCGAAGCGTCTTGACTGGGCTTCAACAGTAAACTTCTTCCAACACCTTCCAACGGTGTACGAGATGTTCCCAGAAGATTGGAATGGTCTTGAGTTTGTTCGTTTGATGCCAACCATGTTTGAAGACGACAACAAGAAGCAAGTTTCTGTTCTAACTGAAATGAACTATCTTCTAGGTGACCAAGTTATGATGGCCACTATTCCTCGTAGTCGTGCATTCGAAACGTGTGCTGACACCTACAGCACGGTGTTTGACTTGACCGTAGGCGACTTCGAAGGGGGTAAGAAAACACTCGCTACTGCACAAGATGCGGTACATAAGAGTGCACTAGAACTAGAGCGCGTACTGCACTCTAACTGGCCGTCATTGAATCAGGGGTAATGAATAAATGGCATTGAAAACGTCTGAATTAAACGCGAAATTATTTGGTAAAACCAATAAGCGTCGTGTTGCGACACCTCAAGAAGCGCAAACGGCGGCAAAAGACAAAGCGCAAACTATCGAACTTGCTGTAGCAGGCGAGAACACCGTTCAGTTTGAATTGGTGCGCATTCCTGCGGATAAAGTGGCGACAGACACTAGCGTATTTGCAGAGAACGCTCGTGAGCAATCTTTCCTAAACGAACACGCTCTATCGGATGTGTTGGTGACGTTGAAAGAACGTGGTCAACAATATCCGGCGGTTGGTCGTCGCACTGAAGATGGCAAGATTGAAGTATTAGACGGTAGTCGCCGTCGTATGTCTTGTATCTTAGCGGGGCAGGATTTCTTGGTTTACGTTGGTGACGGCATCAACACAGACCACGCGAAATTCCTTTCTGATGTAGCAAACGCGCACAAGCCACTGTCTCTATACGAAAAAGGTAAAGAGATGCAGGCGAAGCTTGAAAGTGGCGAAGCTGAAGACCAAAAAGCACTAGCAAAAATGTTCCAGTGTAGTGAAGCATTGGTGAGTGGTGCATTAAAAGCTGCGGCACTTCCGCTTGAACTTCTGCAAGCTTATCCGAATGTTGGTGATTTAGGTCGTCCAACAATTGTTAAGCTGCATAAGCAGTTCTCGACATTAAACGGCGAACAACAACAAAACTTGTTGGATAAGTGTCGTACGTCGGAAGGTTATTTGTGGCAGCGCAGTACAGCTCAAGGTGTGGCTCGTCTTACTAAAGAAGTGACAGAAAGCATCGAAAGCTGGATTGCAGAATTAGCGCCTGCTAAGCCGGCTAAGAAAGCAGAAAAAGTCGATTTAGTTAAAGGTCGCGCAAGCTACAGCCGTAAAGGTAACAACCTTGCTCTTAACTTGAAGAAAGTAGACGACAGCTTGATGGAAGAAATTCTGGCTTTCGTTGAGAGCAAAATGAAGTAAACCTCTTCTTGTTTGAAACCGCCTCCGGGCGGTTTTTTTATGTCTGTAATTTGGCGAAGTATCCATGAATCCAGATGTGATAACATGGCGTTAGTTCAATGCTTGGATACACGTAATGCTCGCACAATCTGAATTCCTTTCTCAGCTTCAGCTCCAATCTTACAAAGCCTTTCAACGTAATGGCGTGGTGATTTATGGTGATGCCGATTGGCAAAATGCCTTGATTGCCGAATTTCATCAGAAGCGACAAAATCAAACTTGGTTCTGCGTAGGTGAGTGGCAACTAGAAAACACCCACTGCGTAAATGCAAAACAAGGCAATATGTTGCTCGGCCGTGAGTGTGACGTTCTGCTGTTTGACGCGAGAAAAGAACTTGATGCCAACAGTTTTACTTCGGCTCTTGGTGCGCTCGTCGGCGGTGGACTATTAATTGTAGTTGCCAATAAAGACCAAGACGCGGATGAAGCGGGACTGTGGCTGCAATCGCAATGGCAACAACTCACCGTGATTGAGGAGAATTTGTCATTGCCTTCATTGCCAGCGTTCATACAAGCGGAAAAAGCACATCAGTATAGTGAGCAAACTGAAGCGGTTTCTTTTATCGAAAAAGTGGTGACAGGGCATCGCAAACGTCCTTTAGTATTAACCGCCGATCGTGGTCGAGGGAAAACCAGTGCGTTAGGCATTGCGTGCGCGCATCTTCTAGAGCAAAAGCCACTGCGAATTCTCGTCACAGCGCCAAACATCAAAGCGGTTGAACCTGTTTATCAGCACGCGCAGAGAATGCTATCAACCGCACAGCGCGTTAAGAAAGACCGATTAGAAGCGGGGCAGGGCTGCATTCAGTTTATCGCACCAGATGAATTACTCTCTACTTTACCTGAGTGTGATTTGTTATTGGTTGATGAAGCTGCCGCGATTCCGGTTCCTATGCTTAAGCAGATTACCGAGCAATATCATCGTCTCGTTTTTTCAACCACCATTCATGGTTATGAAGGTTGTGGCCGTGGCTTCACGCTTAAGTTTGTCGATTGGCTACAAAAGCAAAGACCTGGAATGAAACTTTGTCATCTTCAACAACCTATTCGATGGGCGACAAACGATAATTTAGAAGCATGGCTCTACCAAGCATTTTTACTGGATGCAGAACTCGCTCCGAGTCAGCCTGCTGAGCTTGACGATATTTCATTAATCAACCTCCGTAAGTCAGCGTTGATTTCTAATCCTTCCGTATTGAAAACGTGTTTTGCGTTACTTGTGAATGCGCATTATCAAACCTCGCCAAATGATTTGCTGCATCTTTTGCAAGATGAACATTGCCAGATCTACGTAGCTCAGAATAACAATGAAGTCGTCGGGGTGATGTTAACTGTGGAGGAGGGCAGCCTTGATTCGAATCTCGTTAAAGATATTCAGCTTGGGAAACGTCGTCCGAAAGGGCATCTGACGCCAGTGACTATCATCAATCAGCTTGGTTATGCTGATGTGGGTGCGCTTTCTACTTTACGAGTCATGCGAATTGCGGTGCATCCAGATTTGCAAGGCAAGGGCATTGGCCAACAAATGTTGAAGCAGTTGGAACAAACTACGCCGCCTCATATCTCTTATTTGTCCACCAGCTTTGGTGCGACAGAAGAACTGATAGCGTTTTGGAAGCAATCTGGTTTTGAATCCATTCGTCTTGGAAGTATGCGAGATGCAGCAAGTGGGTGTTACTCGTTGTTGATGGTTCGTCAATGTGGCTCACAACAAGGTTGGATAAACGAAGCGAAATCGCTGTTCGAAGAACTGTTGCCATTGAGTGCGGCGTCTACGTATCCTAAGTTGGAGCCAAGCTTGCTTCGTGCGCTATTGCCAACCTCGGTATCTACGTGCCAGTCCCATTTAACGAAGCGCACTCTTATAGAGAGTTATGCTCAAGGTGGGAACAACTTCGAATCGGTCTCTGTTTGGATTCAGCAATGGTTATTGCAATGTGGTTTGGCCGATGTGTCTGACTTGATGATCAGTAAATTATTCTTAAACAAAGACTGGAGTGCGTGCGCTAAGCAATACGGCTTGCCGGGACGTAAGCAAGTTGAAGCGCAGATAAGAAAAGAACTACAAGTTTTGATAGCTAAATTTACAGTGTAAACAGAGCAAGCAATTTACACTGTAAATCCTCTCCTTTTTTTATTTGGTCTCTGCCAAGGCTGGCGGTTGAGATGTAGGGCCAATCTCAATTTACACTGTAAACGGAAGTCTTGTTTTATTAGTCATATATAAAATGAGCTAAATAATAAACTTCCCTTAAAGTCAGATTACCCATTAGGGATGCTTCACCATCTATTCAAACACAGGTCGTGATGCTTTGGTGAAGTAGGGAGAGCGCAACGCAAAAAATGAATCTAAATCGGATTTAGAAATTCTGAGTGAGCTTATCTCTAGCTCATAACTCGCGGGGCTTCCTTTAGTGATGTGAGCCTGATTCTGAGAATTGAGAGGTTTGTTCAGAAAATGATTTTGGTTAGACTGAATTGGGTGATGGGTAGCAGATGGATTGGTTATGTGGAAGATATGCCTTGAATGGTCGGAAGACAAAACGAGGATTTTTGCCCGCCTACCGGGAGATATTGAACTCGGAGGTGAGCTAAATCAAAAGGAGTTGCCTGAACAGCTTCAAGCAATGAATGCCAGTCAGGCGTTTGTTGATGACGCTGAAGTGGTTCGATTCATTAACTGTGCTCGTGAGCGTAAAGCTGAAGCATACGAAGGCATCGTCGTCGCACAGATTAAGAATGCTCAGGTAGAAGTTGAACTGTCGAACAACGACATGCTCGCTAGCATGAACATAGTAGGTGCTTATGGGGGCCGAGGTTTGCGTGGCCCTGAAATCGTTCAAGCACTGGCTCATGCGAGAGTGTCGAAAGGCATCAATAAGTTGGCGCTTAAAAAAGTTATGGTCGTCAGCAATCAACTCAAACCCGGAGAAACCTTCACTCAACCTGTCGCCGTTGGTAAACAACCTGTCAAAGGTAAAGACGCCATCTTTACGCCCCTCGTCAAAGACATCACCAAACGTATCCTCAAACCGAAAGAAGGCCAATCGACCAGCGACAAGATTGATTTACGCAACTTGGGTGAAACCATTGCCGTTGATATTGGCGACGAGGTCATGCGTCGAACGCCTGCTACTAAGGGGATTCCAGGTTTTACTGTGCAAGGCCGCGTGATTCCTCCTCAAGCAGGCAAAGACAGCCCGATTAAACCGGGTAAAGGAACGGAAATTAGCAAAGCCGATCCTAATCTTCTGATTGCTTCTGTATCTGGTACGCCTCTCATCAAAGACAAAACCATCGAGGTCGATAATGCGCTGTGTCTCAACAGTGTGGGCGTAAATACCGGGCACGTTAAGTTTAAAGGCAATGTCATCATTGGTGGAAACATTGAATCTGGCATGATCGTCAAAGCGACAGGCTCTATTACCGTTGGTGGCTTTATTGAATCTGCGGATGTACAAGCTGAGGGTGATATCCAAGTGGCGAAAGGCATTATTGGCCACACAGTGAGTGATGGTCAGCCAAAGAGTTGCCACGTTCGAACCAAAACATCGATTCGTGCCAGTTACGCCCAGTATTGCGAATTGCAGTCTGGCGAGGATATAGAGCTCGCTGTGCACAGCATGAATAACGACATTGAGTGTGGACGCAACCTGACCGTACTTGATGCCAGCGGTAAAAACGGCACTTTAAGCGGTGGTGATGCCAAAGTAGGAGGTAAGGTGCTTTGTTCGCAACTTGGTGTAGAAGGCGATACTGCAACTAAGGTCGAAGCTTTTGCTAATTACGCCTTGTACAAAGAGCGCATTGCCAGCTTAAAAGAAGAATACAAATCTGCTCAGGAAGGCACGATGGATGTGATTCGTAAGGAACTTGAATTTAAGAAGCGTCCTAAAGCAGAGCGTACTGATGAAGAACAAGCTCAAATCGAAGTAATGAAAGCGCAAAACAATACTCGCCTTGAAGAAGTTAAACAGAAGCTAGAACACACTGAGCAAGAGTTTGAAGTCTCACTAGAAGAGAATATCGTCGAAGCCAAAGATCGCGTGTTTACCCGTGTTACAGTGCAATTTGGAGACGAGCAGGTGACAACCAAACGCACCCATGGCGGTTGTGTGTTTAGCTTTAACCAATACGAAATCAAAGTGGCGGCAAATTTAGAGGAAGAAGACGTCGTTGCGATTTAACTCTTTAACTGAAATAATCAAAAAGCCCGTGTATTGAGAGGTACACGGGCTTTTGTTTTTAAACGTTAGGCAATGTGTTCTTGGTAGTAAGCACCAAGTGCACGTACATCACTGCTGCACATGATCTTCATTGCTTGTTTAATATGGTTAATGGGCCAATCCCACCATTTGATTTCTAACAACATGGCGACACATTCGTCGTCAAAGCGCTGGCGAACAATATGATTGTGACCAACAACAATCGAGTAGGGCGGAACATCTTTTGTGATGACTGAGCGCGCACCAATCACGGCACCATCTCCAATTTTCACGCCCGGCATGATCATCGCTTCGCTGCCAATCCACACATCATTACCCACAACAGTATCACCTGCACGTTCAAATCCGCTTTGTACATCTTCTCCAAACTCTTCAGGAGAAAATGGAAAGGTAGAAATCCAATCTACCCGATGGCCTTGATTGCCTGCCATCATAAAGGTCGCGCCAGAAGCGATTGAACAGAACTTGCCAATGATCAGTTTGTCCACTTCGCCATAAGCACCCTCTTGCCACTCTTGTTGGGTAACGCTGTCGCCCATCAAATAACGAACCGATTGATCTTCAAATTTTTTACCGTGATAAAACCCTGAGTAATAACTGTAATCTCCCACCTCGATATTCGGGTTAGTGACATGGTCTTTGATCACTTGCCCTTTTAACCAAGTATCGAATGCGTTCATTCGTGATTCTCCGTTCAAATTTTAAGTTGTAAGCAGTGTAGAGCCTTTCTATTATTTCCAGTAGATTGTTTTTAGAGATTCATAATTACCATATGGAAATAAAGTGGCTAAGCTACGTGCCGATGTACATCGCTCTATGTGAAGAGAAGAGTATTGCTGGCGCGGCGAAAAAACTGCGTTGCTCAAACGCGCACGCGAGCCGTCAATTGAGGCAGTTAGAAGAGATTCTGTCAGTACAGTTGATTCAACGTACAACAAGGCAATTTAATCTAACTTACGATGGACTGCGCTTTTATCAGCAAGTAAAGGGTTTGATGGAAGGAGCGGAGCAGATTAATGAACAAGTGATGGAAAGTGACCGAGTCGCTGGGCATTTGCGCATCGCGGCGTCGGCATCATTTGGTGCGGCGTTATTGAACCAAGCATTGATCGAGTTTCGCCAACTATATCCGGAAGTGACGTTCGAAGTGATCTTTTCAGAAACGCCTTTGGATCTTATTGAGTCTGGCTTTGATGTGGCGTTTTTCTTCACAAACAATCCACCCGAGGGCTATATTGGCCACCATCTGCGCTCTTTACACTGTAAACCGTTCGCACACAAAGCGTACTTGTCTAACAAACCAAGCATAGCTACGCCGGAAGATCTTTATCAGCTTGACCACATTGTGTATCGCAATGAAGAGTTAAACCTCGATACGTGGCACTTTCATCATATTGAAACCAAGCAAAAAGTGTCAGTGGCTTTGCAAAGTGTACTCAGCTTTAATTTGGTTCAATCCATGCTTGAAGCCACTCTTGCGGGATGCGGCGTTGCAATGTTGGATGAATTTGCATTGGAGAAACTCAACGGTGAAGAGCGATCGCAACTCGTGCCGTTACTCCCTGAATGGCAAACGGATGCGATCCTGCCGCTCTATATTCTTTATCCTAAACGTGAGCATTTACCAAAGCGAACGCAGGCGTTTATTGAGCATTTCAAACAGCAATCATTTTAAGCTGTAATCATTTTAAACTGACAGGTTGTCTTGAGCGTGCAGGTCTTTAATCTCTGCAGTGCCTTGAAAGTGTTGATTACAAGTGCGGCAGTAGAATTGAGGTGTTAACTCGTGATAGTGGTTACCGGTAAAACAGCGTGATACCAACACCATTAAACGGGCTGTTTTGCCGTTGATGTTTTCAGGTTGAGTGTTGATGCGTTTCATCACGCGTTTGTGTTCAGTCGGTTTGTTGCAGTGTGAGCAAAATTTTACAGGCATAAGGCTCTCATATTGATTCAGTGATGATTAATTGATGAGAGAGTACTTTGCTTAATGATGAAAAAGTAAACATGCATGTAATGATAATTGACAGCAATGCCTATTAGGAAACTCATAGAGTGGCTAGTAACTGAAAAGAAGGAAGATTTCACTCCTCGATATTTTAAAGGCAGGAAAAATATCGAGGAGGAAATCTTAGCTAACTAAAACGAGCGTATGGACATTTACAGCTCGTAACGTAGCCCGAAGTGGTAGTAGCTTTCATCTGCATGTGCACCACCAAACGAGACTTCTTGTGCGTTGTCGTAACCGCGTGAGCCATTACGGTCAACGTAACTGGTGTAGATAGAAGAGCGAGGGGTCAGTTTGTATTGCACTTCAACTGTCGTATCTTTCAGCTCAAGCTCGTCGCCGTCGCTGTTTTCTAGAGAGCGGTAACCAGCACGTAGCGCCCATTTGTCATTTACACTGTAAACCGCGGTCAGCTCCATGACTTTATCGGTACTGGTTTCAGAGAAGTAACCTTCTAGCTCATCTTCTGAGTAAAGCGCACCTAACATCAAATCACCCAAGTAGTAACGCGTACCTGCTCCCCAGAAGGTGTAATCGGTATCGTTGTTTTCACGCGCATCGCCTTTGCTTTTTTGCATTGCAACTACAGGGGCTAGTGTACCTAAATCGCCCATTTCTAGGGTGTAACGAAGTGCTGCGTTGTAGCCGTAGTCGAGTTCAGAGGTGCTGTTACCAATAATGTAAGCCACCGATGCGTCGAAGTTACCAATGCGGTTTTGGTATTGCAGCGTACCGTCTTGACGGAAAACTTGTGTCGCGGTTTTATCCACTTTATTTGCTTGGCGTGCCATAGATACGTCTGATGACGCGAACACATCACCAATGTCGGTGAACATGATTAATCCTGACGCAACACGACCACCTGTGATTCGACCGTAATCTTGTGCATCAATACCAGCCCAAACGTAACGTGCTGTGAGAGAAGGCTTGTCGTTCACTTGGTTGGCGTATTCGGCTGCACCTACTTGGTATTGGGCCAATGACAGAGGCGTGTTCGTTGATGGTTTGTGAGCCATTTAAACCAATACGGCCATCAAATTCGCCGTTAGCATCACCGTGTTCATCATTTTTATTAGTGACGTTAAAGCCAAGACGAGAGTAAATGTTCAAAACCGACCCGTCTTCTGCTTGGTAAAGTTGAGCGGCCATCGCTGCGTTCGATGCCATCAGAGTAGGGAGAAGTAGAGTCAAAATGTGCTTTTTCATGTGAACGACCTTTTCGTTTCTATTGTTTTTAAGCACGACAAAGCCCCTTCCGAATAACGGAATAAAATCAATGTCGTGAGAAGTAGAGAGAGGGTGCGCCCTTGAAAGCTCAAGGACGCGAGCTAGTCCATTCCTATAGGGGTTAGAATGATTTAGCTTAAATCAACGTCTTTGCAGCCAAAGAAGTAGGTAGCTAGGAAGCCAACGATGTAAGAGATAAGTAGGCCACCGATGAACACCATCATGCCGGCAAAGATGCCGCTAGCCGAGGTCATCAGAGGGATTGCAACGATACCAGATGGGCCGAATACGGTGTTTAGACCGACAGGCAGGCCAAGGTAAGAGACTAAGCCGATAAAGAAGCCACCCGCTGCGCCACCAATACAAGCGGTTACGAACGGTTTAACGCGCGGTAGCGTCACGCCGTAAATCAGTGGCTCACCGATGCCAAGTAGACCTGGAATGATGGCGCCTTTTACTTGTGTGCGTAGTAGGGCGTCTTTCTTAGCTTTGAAGTACAGCGCCATAGAAGCACCTACTTGACCGCCACCAGCCATCGCTAGGATAGGAAACAGCGAGTTGAAACCTTGTGCTTCCATGAGAGCGAAGTAAACCGGCACAAACCCTTGGTGGATGCCAAATACCACGGAAATTAAGAACAAACCTGCCAAAATCGCTGCGCCTAATGGGTTGTCATTCAAGTTTAGGAACAACCAAGACATGCCTTTGAATAGCTCACCACCGATTGGCATGATGATCAAAAACGTTACTGCACCCATGATCAAAAGCGTGACAACTGAGGTTAAGATCATGTCCAGATCGTCAGGCATATACTGACGCACTTTTTTCTCGACCTGAGCACCAATGATCGCTGCCATCAACACGCCAATAATGTTGCCACGAGGATCAATCGCAAAACCGAAGAACTCATTCATTCCGGAATAAATGCCCGACGTTGCATCGGGGTTATAACCCAACACAAATAGCGAAGCGAGTATGGCGCCATTGACGCCTGAGCCACCAAAAGCTTGCTGAGCGTTGTAGCCAATTAGAATGCTTAAGAAAGCGAACAGACCTTTGCCAAAGACCTTCATGTAGGCAATCAAATCCAACATAAACTGGCTTGGCGTTTGGTCGAGCACGAAAATTTGTTCCAATAACGTTGCAAAGCCGAGCAGCAAACCCGCAGCAATAAAGCCGGGAATCAGCGGTGTAAAGATGGTGGCAAACTTACTCAGAAAACGCTGAACCGCACTGGTTTGCTTACTCTTCATCTGTTTTTTCTGTTCTGCGGCGACAGCAGAAAGATCCTGTTGTGGTGCGTCAGGCTCTTCACTGTCACCAGAGATTAAGCTGTCGATCAACTTATTCATCATATCGGCCGCTTGCTGAGCTTTACCGGGACCAAGAATGATCTGGAATTGCTCGTCGCTTTCTACCACACCCATTACGCCGGGAATTTGTTTAATGACGGATTGATCCGCCAAGCTGTTATTTGCGAGAGATAAACGCAAACGCGTCATACAGTTACCGCATTTACTTACGTTGTTACTGCCACCCACTGCGGCGAGCAATTGCGATACTGTGTTAGAGGTAATTTTGGCCATAGGGACTATCCTTCAGGACTAGGGCTGTTTAGTTATTATTTAGTGCTGCACGAATAAAACCGTTGTGCTCGGCGAGGCGAGACTTGGCTTGCTCTGCATCCAAATCAGCCAGAATCATTAAAATGGCGGTCTTACAGTGACGTTCACACGCTTCAAGCGCTTTTTCTGCTTGTTCTTTTGTTGCGCCTGTTGCTTCAATCACAATGTTGGTTTGACGCTGAATCAGTTTGGCGTTGGTGGCTTCTACATCCACCATTAAATTGCCAAACACTTTACCGCTGCGAATCATTGCGCCGGAAGTCAGCATGTTCAGCACCAATTTTTGCGCTGTGCCTGCTTTCATGCGTGAAGAGCCGGTGACGACTTCTGCGCCCACTACCGGAAGAATGGCGATGTCGGCCGCTTCTGCCATTGCGCATCCTGGGTTACAAGCGATTGATGCCGTTGTTGCTCCGACAGATTTTGCGTACTCCAAACCACCTAAAACATAAGGAGTACGGCCACTAGCAGCGATGCCAACAACAACATCATGCTGAGTCAGATTCAGCGCTTTTAAATCGTCTTGGCCCATTTGAGCGTTGTCTTCTGCGTTTTCTACCGCTTTCAAAATCGCTTGATGACCACCAGCAATTACACCAATAACCATATCTGGGTGTGTGCCATAAGTTGGAGGGCATTCACTCGCATCAAGAATACCAAGGCGGCCAGATGTACCTGCGCCCATGTAAATCAAACGGCCACCATTGGCGAACGCTGCAGTAATGGCATCGACGGTTTGCGCGATTTGTGGCAATACGGCTTGCACCGCTAAAGCGACTTTCTGATCCTCTTGGTTAATGACTTGCAGCATCTCGATGGTAGAAAGCGTATCGATCTCTGCGCTCGCTGGATTGCGGCTTTCTGTCACCAATCGGCTTAAATCAATTTTCATGTTTTGTACTCTTCGTAAATGTTCAATCTGAGGGCGATTCTATGGAATAAAATATTCAGGTTGGGTGATAAAAATCACACTTGAGGTTATTCTTTGTTCAGTAAAAATTTGGAATAATGACCGAGAATACTGATGAGATAACCTACGTAGAAACAAGGGTTGTTAAGTTAATCAGGCAGTTAAACAAAAGTGTGATTATTTCTGTTTTGGAATAATTTATTTAAAGTTTTTGGAATTTTGTCGTGTCCGTTATCAATAAAATCGTCGCAAGACGTACTCAACTCTCTCAAAGTGGTCGTTTGGTTGGCGATTGGATTGTCGAAAATGCAGAAAAAGCCGCCCAATTGACCAGTCAAGAACTTGCTGCGCAAGTGCAAGTGAGCCAATCGAGCATCGTCAAATTCACTCAGAGAATTGGCTATAAAGGCTATAGCGAGTTCAAGTTGGCGTTGAACGAAGAGATTGGCCGTAAGCAAGCGATGCAATCCACCCCGCTACACAGTGACATTCTGGCGGATGACCCGATTGCGGTGATTTCGCAAAAACTGGTTAAAGCGAAAACCGACGCTATGTTCCAAACGACCAATGCGCTCTCTTATGAGGCGTGTCATCAAGCGGTGAAGTGGTTGAGTGAAGCGCGCCGTGTGCAAGTGGTGGGCATTGGCGGCTCTGCACTTACGGCAAAAGATTTGAGCTTTAAACTGCTTAAGCTTGGGATTACCGCGCTATCAGAGCAAGACAGTCACGTACAAATTGCGGTTGCGCGTACGCTCTCTTCACAAGATGTGCAGATCGCTATTTCTTTTTCAGGAGAACGAAAAGAGATTCTGGTGGCTGCGGAAGCGGCGAAAGAGCAGGGAGCAAAGGTGATTGCTTTGTCTGCGCCGGGGAGAAGCCGCTTGAGAGACATTGCGGACATCACGTTTGATACCATCGCCAATGAAACAGAGCATCGCAGCTCTTCCATTGCTTCGCGTACGGCACAAAACGTGATTACGGATCTGCTGTTTATTATTTTGGTGCAGCAAAGAGACGAAAGCGCGCGTCAGTTGATCAGTGATATCAGTACCGATATCAAGCAGATCCTTACTTGATCGCTTCGTATAGCTAGAAATTAAAGATCTGGATCGTGCTGCAACAAAGCAATAAACGCATCGAGATGCTTTTCGATCGTGAGATCCGCCGAGATCGGTGGCAATTCTACCGTAATACAAGGTAGTTGGCGTTCATTGCACCAAGTTCCGAAAGACCCCGGCGTTTCGTAATCAACATCGTCAACGATAGGTAGATTGAATTGCTTGCCGAGCCATTTGGCCAAATCAGAATGAGCAGGGTCGTCGACAAACGCTAATGGCTCATGAAACGAGACCACAAATTTTGGTCTGCGCAGTTCAATCAAACTAATTAGTGCGTCAACTTCTGGCTCTAGCTGTTCTTTGCTACCCGTTTTTACTTTCACATCTCGAACAGGTGTATGTGAGCTCCAGCGATAGACTGTGCCGTGCTCTGTCCAATTCTGTGTGGGAAACGCACGGTTTAGATCGACTTGATTGGCGTTGGCTCGCGTACCCAGTTGGTTTGCGTCTGGGTTCATCGATATAACCACATCGTGTTTCAGACACTCCGCTGGCAAGCTTCTTAACGCGCACGACAATCCGGCGATTGAGGCTGTCTCGTCGCCGTGTGTCCCCGCGAGAATAAGGCCTCGCGAGTTACTTTCTACTTGTGCTGGGAAGTACAACAACGGCGCGCCCAGTACCGATTTTCCATATGATGTTGGCGTAATTAAAAATGCCGCTCTTTCCGTTCTTGGAATTAGACTCACCGTAATCTCCTGATTGTTCGAGTAGTATCTATTCATCACTCAAGCTATATATAACTCATGTTACAGCCGTTGAACTTAGCATCTTGAGATTACTCGGATATAAACTGAACACTTAAAGTTCGTCAATGCTTGTATGATGAATAATGGTACTTGCTTCAAAAGACGTGTTAGGAGAACGAAAAACGATATGGATTTTAAAAAGCATTCAACAGCGTTACTGGTTTCCTCTTTATTGCCCCCATTTTTATCCGCTTCAGCTTTAGCTGATTCTTTACCTGATGGTGTGCAACTCGCACCGGAACAACATTTAGTACGAGCAAACGATGCAGAAGCGGCGACGCTAGACTCTGCAAAAGCCGAAGGCTTACCAGAGATGCACGTAATTCGTGATTTGTTTGAGGGATTAGTCATTCAAGACCGCGATGGCAATATCGTTCCTGGTGTTGCGGAATCTTGGCAAACCGAAGACAACCAAACCTTTGTGTTCCAGCTGCGTAGAGACGCAAAATGGTCGAATGGCGATCCTGTGACAGCGGATGATTTTGTCTATTCACTGCGTCGTGCAGTGGATCCGAAAACTGCTTCTCCCAATGTTTGGTATCTCAAACTTACTAAGATCAAAAACATCGCTGACGTAGCAGAAGGTAAAAAGCCACTGGATGCTCTTGGTATCACCGCCGTCGATAAACATACTCTGCGCTTCGAACTTGATAGCAAAGTGCCGTACTTTGTCGCAATGACAGGCCACACTTCGATGATGCCTGTACACAAAGCAACGGTTGAGAACAGCGAAAAGCCGTGGAGTGACCCGCAGCAGTTTGTTGGCAACGGTGCATTTGTTCTGGATAAATGGGTGGTGAATGAACGCATTGAACTGAAAAAGAACCCAAACTACTGGGATAGAGCGGATACTCATCTCACAGAAGTGACATACATTCCGTTTGAGAACCAAAACGCATCGATCAATCGCTATGCGGTGGGGGAAGTGGACATTACCTCAGATGTACCAACCCATATGGCGCAAAAGCTGAAGAAGGATTACGAGCAAGCGTATACCGCGGTTCCGCTACTTTGTACTTACTACTACGCGTTTAACACAACACGTCCTCCGTTCGATGATGAGCGAGTTCGTAAAGCTGTGTCTTATTCGATGATGCGTGATGTGATCACGAATGGTGTCACGCAAGTGGGTAACCTGCCTGCTTATACGTTCGCACACCAATACACCGCCGGCTTTGATGCGACTCAGCCAGAATACAGCACATGGACGCAAAAACAGCGTGATGAAAAGGCGCGCGAACTGCTGAAAGAAGCGGGATACGGTGATGGTAAGTCTCTGGATTTCAAATTGCTGTACAACACCAGTGAATCGAACAAAGCCATTGCAGTGGCGATTGCTTCTATGTTGAAGAACAACTTGGGCGCGAAAGTCGAATTAGAAAACCAAGAGTGGAAATCTTATCTCGTCGCTCGCAAACAAGGGGACTTCGATGTTATGCGCGCCTCGTGGTGCGGAGATTACAACGAAGCTTCGACCTTCTTGAGTCTACTGCGCTCTGGTTCGTCAGGTAACTTTGCGCGTTACAGCAGTGAAGCCTACGACAACGCGATGAACAGTGCATTGGCCGCAACCGATGAGAAAGCGCGCCAAGGTTTCTATGATCAAGCCGAGCAATTGTTGGCGGCAGATATGCCAATCGCACCGATTTACTACTACATGCAAGCGCGTTTGGTTCGTCCTACGGTTGGCGGTTTTGCCAAGAACAACGTAGAGGGCCGTATCTACTCGAAAGACCTCTATATTAAGAAGTAGCGCTCAAAACAAGCGATAAATAAGAAGCCCCGAAGATGTATCTTACGGGGCTTCTTTTATTGCTAGCGAGTGGAGAGCTTGTCTACGAGTATTGCGACTCGTTTGCCAAGATACTCCGCCGTTGCAACATCTGAGGCATGCAACTGACCATCTTCACCGCCTTGAGCAACAATGCCACCTTGTACGCCATATCGGTTCAGATTTTGCTCGCCAGAATTGCTGATCTTATCCAATCCGACCCACATCATGCCATGCTGACTAGCGAGCGTTTGTAGATACTGCAACGTCATTGACTGATCGCCATTCATTGCCCCACCACTGGTAAAGCCAGCCGCGATTTTACCCGCCCATTTTTGGTAATACCAAGATTCACTGCTTGCATCTGCAAATGCTTTAAACTGCGCTGCTACGCCACCCATATAGGTCGGTGAGCCAAAGATAATCGCATCGCACTCAGCAAGTTCATCCATTAGGCTAGGGTTCACAAAACGCCCCTCAATAATCTCACTGCCTTCAATACGGTGAGAGAAAATTTCAAATCCACCTTGTTGTTCAATGCCTTGTTGTTCAACGCCTGCGGCAATCGCGCGAGCAAGCTGACCAGTAACGTCGGTTTTTGAGAAATAAATAATCGCAATTTTGGACACAATGGTTCCTTTTCATCGTTGATTTTGAATCGTGCGAATAAGGCTAAAACCTCAAGCTTGGTTGAGGTCAAGAGATGGTTTGAAATGAGTGAACTAAATATTTGCTGATTGATTTAAGAGCAATGTAGTTGTTTTTGGAGAGGGCTATCGACTGAGGAATAAGTCGGTGGTAGATACGTCCAAAAAAACGACAGTATATTAGGTATTTAATTCCAGAAAGCGCTTTGTTCCTATGAGAGAATATTCAAGTGATTGTGGGCAGTTTGTGTGTTTAGGGGAGGATTGGTTGATTTACTTATTTTATACATTGGTCTGTGCTTTAGTACTTACCTTCTTTAGCTTAATCTGGGGCGGTGTTAAGTTTTGGAATCTGTACCATGAGTCCAGGCCGAGCCTCATGGAAAAAAAGAAGCTATATCTTATTGTTAGCTTAGTTTCAATTATCGTTGGGTATTTGTTGTTGGAAGCTTTGCCATGGTTGCTCGATTATTCCTGCAGTCATAAGTTAGAGGATTTTGTGTCTATCTGTACTAAGCGTTAACTCGGTATGTTGGTTGGACTGTGTTAAGAGGAATCAAAATTAAACAGTCTCCTAAAGACAGATGAGTTTGAGGCGCAAACAAAAAGCCGATGTAGAAAACGCTCTTGGAAACGATGATAAAGGTACCGATGTTAATGATGACTAATAGGCGGAAAAATAGATTTAAGTATATAAACTCAGACCTTATCCAAGGCGGTAAAAGTACGTTCCATCGTTTCTTAAGGCGGGGGATTATTATCATTATGGTAGGAGGCGTTTCTACAGCCTCTTCTATGGTATTTGCACACTTTATAGGTGGGATATTTGATGTGAATATGGATGTTCATCCAGAGAGCTTAAAAGATAAAGCGCATGCACTGCTTTTGGTTTCAATCAGTCTTATCTTTTATTTCTTTTCTGCCCTTATCTCGCTAAATATTAGTGGGTGGCTCATGATGAAGCTAAAGATATAAGCCTAACTAAAACTATGTCCTTGTATTTGAAGGAAGACGGAACTAGTGACGATTTTTTTCTTTGCTTGCAGCATTTCTATTTTTTGTATGTATTTAAGGTTCTCCAAGAAGAAGCTTCCTCTGGTTAAAGTGGCGCTATTGGTTTCGGCGATGTGTCATGTTTTTATCATGAAAGAATACGGTGGTGACCTTCAGTTTATACGTTTTGTTTCTTCACTGTTTTTTGCGATTAACTTTGGGTTATTTGTGACCACCAAGTGATATGAAAAAGCCGATGTATCTACATCGGCTTTTTAGTGGGTTATTTCTTTCTGCGGGTATAAATGCGTGAGGTGGTTTTTGGCTCCTCAGGCTTGGCTTTTTCTTTTGCCAGTTTTAAGACCGCTTTTTGTAGCATCAAGTTGTTTGGGTAAGTGATTAGGTTGCCGTTGTCGTGCTTGATCAGCACATGGAACATGCGGATTTCCTGAATCTCACCACTGATGTCTTCGTCTTTATCCACGACTTTAATTCGATCACCGACGCGGTACGGAAAGACAAAGAAGATCAAAAAGCTTGCTGTGATGTTACTCAGAATCGACCACTGCGCGATGAAAGCCACCCCCAATACCGCAAAGATAGACGATAGGAAGAGTGACACATCGCCATAACCAATGCCGGTTACGATGGCGAAAAGCGAAGCAAACAAAAACAAGAACGCGACGTTGAAGCAGCGCTGAATAAAGCTCAAGCGCGCTTTGTTTACGCCTTTAGCTTCTGCCAAATTCTGGATCGCACGGTTGGCGATTTTCTTGAGCAAGCGATAAGCGATCAGAATGATGACGCCCATCAACACTTTATAACCGATAGAGCCAGCCGTGAAATACTGACTGATTTGCTCTAAATGCATCCAATGATTCATTTCTTCAACTCGAGAATATTAAGAAGGCGCGTGTTATAGCCGATTTTGGCTCGCAAGTAATTAACTATTTTAGATGCAGAGGAATATTAGTGTTGAACAAATTTTGACCGACATCTCAGTTCCGAATTGAGAAGAGATGAACTCTGATATCTGGTGCGTTGGCTGCTGCTAATCTAGAAACGTAACTTAAGAGCGTTATGGAAAATGGTAGGGATGCGATGGAAGAAGATGAAAGGGCAATCATGGGATTGGTGGTTATTGTCGGCTTTGTGTTGCTTTGGATATTCCTCGAAGAGTTTGGCTACTTTGGATTACTGACCATCAATAAATAAGCCCCGCGAAACGCAGTGTTCAACGGGGCTTTGATTTTCTTTTTGTGCGGTTTTAGCTCACGGCGCGAACTTTACCTTGCTTCAAGTCATTCAGCACTTGCGATTTCGGACCATCAGCAATCACGCTGCCTTTTTCCATCACAATCACACGATCAACGATGTCGAGCATTGAGGTTTTGTGCGTAATCAAAATCAGCGTTTCACTTGGCTTTAACTGCGCTAATTGATGCTTGATGTGCATCTCTGAACGGTTATCCATTGCGCTGGTTGGCTCATCCATTAAGAGCACTGGAGGGCGACCCAAGAACGCTCGTGCAATCGTCACAGCTTGACGTTGACCACCAGACAACATGCCGCCACCTTCGCCCACTTGGCGCTCTAGACCCGCAGGATCCGATTGAGTAAAGGCGGTGACACCAGCGCGGTTGGCGGCGTCTAATACGTCGCGATCATCTGTGAGCGGACGGCCTAGGGTAATGTTGTCGCGAATAGAACCGAAGAACAGATTCGAATCTTGCGGTACACAACCGATATTGCGTCGTACGTCCACATGGTGAAGTTGTTCGATGTCCGTGTCATCAATACGCACGTGCCCCTCTGTCGGCTTGTATAGGCCCATTATCAGGCGTTCTAGCGTGGTTTTACCCGAACCAATACGACCGATGATTGCGACTTTTTCACCTGGATTAATCGTTAGGCTTAAATCACGAATCGATGCCACTGGCGCATCTGGGTAATGGAAGGTCACACGGTCAATCTCAATCTTACCTTGTACGATAGGACGGTGAATGTAGCGTTTACCTTCTTCTTGCTCGTCTGGCATTTCCATCACTTGGTTAATGATGGTCATTGAAGACTTAGCTTGGTTGTAGCGTGTAGACAACAATGAAAGCTGAACCATAGGGCCAATCGCACGGCCACTCAACATGGTTGCTGCAATCAAGCCACCCATCGTCAAATCACCATTTGAGATGAGATACACACCCAGAATGATCATGCCGACGTTACTACTTTGCTGAACAAAGCCCGCTGCGTTTTGAATGCTGTCGGTGATGCGACGGCTCTTGATGTTCCAGTTTGCCATGTGCGCCACTGCCTCTTCCCAACGGTATTGGAATTGGCTTTGTGCACTTAGCATTTTCACCGTTTCTAAGCCAGATAAGCTCTCAATCAAGTTGGCGTACTTTTGTGAAGCAAGGCGAGAACCTTCTTCAATCGAGCGGCGCAGTGGACCTTGAATCAGCGCCGAGTGAATCATCAGAATCACCACACCAATCATTGGCACGTAAACCAGATCGCCCGCCATTAGCCAGATAATGACTAGGAACAAAATCGCGAAAGGTAAGTCGATTAGCGCACTCACGGTTGCGGAGGTGAAGAACTCACGAATCGATTCGAACTCTTGCAAGTGGCGAGCAAACGCACCCACTGAAGGTGGTTTGGACTCCATTCGGATGCCCATGACTTTGCTGAACAGCTTTGAGGAAATCAAGATGTCGGATTTCTTACCCGCAACATCGATAAAATAGTTACGCAGTGATTTGAGCAAGAAATCAAATAAGAACACCACGAAGATACCGCTTGCTAGCACCCATAGGGTTTCAAACGCGAGGTTGGGTACTACTTTGTCGTACACCAAGCGAGTGAACATTGGCGCAGCAATAGCGAAGATATTGATGAGGATAGAAGCGATAAGCACATCACGATAGATGCGTTTCGATTGCCACAAGGTTGACCAAAACCAGTGACCTTCTTTGGTTTTGAGCACTTCGGGAGAGCGCTCGTCATAACGGAATTGCTTTTTAACTAAAAAATAGCGACCAGTGTACTGCTCAAGTAGGTCTTCTAGAGGAATGGAGATAGGCACCATTCCGCTTTCTAGGGTGGTGATTTCAGCTTCTTTCTTCTCAACGTTAATGCTGTTGAGAACGCAAGAATCGCCACCTTTTAGAAGTAAGATAGCCGGCAGAATCAGACTCGAGATCTGGTCTAACTCTGCACGGTTTTCCTTGGCAACCAATCCGGCCCTTTCCGCCGCTCTTGGTAGCAGAAACGGGGTAAGCTTGCCATCAGAGAGCGGAAGGCCGTTGATCAGCGCTTCCGGTGAGTTGGCTAGCCCGTAGTATCGGCTAACGTAAATGAGCGAGTTCAGTAAAGGGTCTTTCATCCTTGGTATACCTTTTCTTATTCCTTGTCGACGATGAAGCCTTGGAAGACTTCAACAAAGTGCTCGGTGAGGAAATCCAACTGAATCTGTGTTTCAACACGCGATGCAATCGTCGTAATACCCAAGTTGTGAGCGGTACGAGAGATTGAGGTCAGAGTGAATTTCTGTTTCTCATCGTGCAAGTTGTGCGTAAATAGGTAATCCAACTTCACGTAATTCGGGCGGAATTCCTGAATGTACTCAAGTGACTGGAAGTTACGACCGTAGTTATCAACACCGAATTCTGCACCTGCTTGACGAATCGCGTTACACAACAGCGCTGTGTGGTGCGGATGGTCAATGAAACACGCTTCAGGAAGCTCGAAATGCAGCATTGGGGCAACTTTTGAGTGCTTCTCTAGCATGCTGGTGGTCCAACGAATGAACGATGGTTGAGACAAGCTGCTTTGCGCAATGTTGATTGCCACTGGCTCTTTTAGCTCGCCGCTTTCTAGCATCTTGATCATTGATTCAATAACGTATTGGTCGAAGATGTTGGTTGCGTCTAGCTGCTCAAGAGCAAATAGGTATTGGGTCGCACGGTAGGTCTCACCATCTTTTTCGATGCTTGAGAACACTTCGTTGTGGAACACTTTACCCCAGGTGTTTTTCGCAGACTGGAAGCGGAATTTAATCCAATCACTGTGAATCGCTTCTTCAACCAGCGCTTTCCATTGCTGTTTACCCATAAGGTTAGAAGTGTTTTCACCACCCACGAAGCCGTACGCTTTGTCTGGTTGCGCTTTCGCTTTCGATAGCGCGTTATCCACCATTGATAGGACTTCAGTACGCGTTTTCTGATCTTTACTGTGTGCCACACCCAGTGATGCTTTTGGCTTAGCAAGGCCGGTTGGGTCGGTGTTAAGGCCATTCACACAGTTGACGATGCTGTCAGCCAGAATGCGCAGTTCGCTCTCATCCATGTGCGGGAATAGAAGACCAAATTCGTCGCTTGATAGACGAGCAATGGTTGCTCCCGGAACGTCGATGGTGTTTTTCAAACGTTGAGACAACTCTTTCACGTGGGCATCAGCGCGTTGGTAGTCTTTTGTCTCGTAGATATCACCAATGTATTCAGCATGGAGTAGCGCGATACCCCCTTGCGTTTGTTCTGCTAGCCATTGGTCAACTTGGTTGATGTAGAACGAGCGGTTACCTAGTTTGGAGATTGGATCTAGGTAAGCTTGAGCACGCAGACGCTGCGCCTCTTTTGCCTGTTCTTTAAATGACAGTTCGATTTGTGCCGACATCGAGTTAATGCCGTCAACAACTGCAATCAAATCTTTAGTTTTAGGACGAGCCAGTGGGTCACCAAACTGGTTGTTGGCAATCTCGTGCATTTTCTTCACGATGGCTGCTAAAGGTTTGAGTGAGCGACGTAGGATGTAAGAAATCGCCATTAGACCGGCTAGGAAGATAACGCCAAATGCCGATAACAGGCGAATAAAGCCTTGCCACAATTGCTCGTAGGCTGCGCCTGGGTGGCTGATGATTTCCACCTCTGCAAGCTGCATCCAACCACTGGTTACCACGCGTTTGTCGTGAATTGCCTTGAATAGATTCAAGTCGATAAACCACTGCGGAACGTTACTTGGCTTGATTGGGTACGAGCGTACGATTTGGTTATCCGAATCTAACGCGGTGAGACGTACGACAGAATAAGTACTGCCATCGAACAATGCATTAATCACAGATTCGACCGCGACCTTATCTTTGTCTTTCAGATAAGGTGCTAGCGCCAAACCAACGGTATTAATGGTGTTGTTGACCTCTGAACGTTGCTGCTGCTCTAAGCTGTCTCGAGTAGTGTTGAACTGGATTACGAATACTGATGCCATCAAGAGTATAAAGACCGTAACCATTCCCACTACAAGCTTCTTATATAGGGTCATGTTTTTCACTCGTCATAGTTAATTTTAGGTTTTTTTAACTGCAACTTACGTTCGCGCGAGCGTAAGTCATTCCAAAGACTCAAACGTGAGGCTTTTCCTGCTAGCTCTCCAACGCCAGCAGAAGACTTCATAAGCCATAGGTTTGAACCGTTAAAACTGTATATCGGTAGCAAATCGCTACGTCTGGAGGCTCGAACAATCTCTGGGTTGAGGTTGTCGAGGATGAGAGGCTCCGAACTTGGGGTTGGGTAGTAGGCTAATACCATGTGAAACTGATTCAGTTCGATGGCTTTAACGTAGATCAAACGCATCTTTGAATCCGGTATACCGAGCTCAAGTAGGGAAAAGTATTTGGCGATGGTAAAGTCTTCACAGTCGCCGGCATTACTGCCCAAGAACTCGAGTGGTGTCGCCCAATAGTCTTTTTTACCCCACAGATCTATATCGTCAACGAAGTAAAGTTGGTTGAAAAAGTCGTTAACGCCTGCAAGCTTCTCATGAGTCTCCAATGTTTTGAAAAAGTCGATGTTGTCTCGCCAAGTTTTGACGCGCATCCCAGCGCGCTCACCATAGACTGAAGTGACCGTATCGACCCATCGTTGTTCCTTGCTGTTTAACGCGCCAATTTGGAACGAAAGACAACCGATGCTGATTAATAATGTAACTTTACGCTTCAATCTGGGTGGCATATTCGACTCACATCACAAGTGTATTCTTCCAACGGGCTCGTCAGTGAGAAATAAGTGCTTTCTATTTAACCACTTATCGACGCTAAACGACACATCGGGCATACCTTGCTGACACTTACTCCTTCAGTGCGTTGGTTTTGGCACTCAAAATTGGCTTGAGTAAGTATTCCAAAACGGTTCGCTTCCCTGTGATGATATCGACTGATGCCGTCATACCCGGGATGATTGGCAAGTCTGCATCTTGTCCAAAATTGGTTTTATCGGTGCGCACGCGAACAATGTAGAAGCTGTTGCCTTCTTCATCTTGCGTAGTATCGGCACTGATGTGTTCCAATTCCCCTTCAAGTCCGCCGTACTTAGTAAAGTCGTACGCGGTAAATTTCACGATAGCGTGAAGATCTGGGCGCAAGAAGGCTATGTCCTTCGGTGCGATCTTCGCTTCAACTAATAAGGTGTCTTCGGTCGGAACGATTTCGACAATGTCCATACCGGGTTGGATAACGCCACCTACCGTGTTGACGTTCAATGTTTTGATGGTGCCTGTTACCGGAGATACGACAACAGTACGATTTACACGGTCTTCTAGGCCAACCGCCGACTCGACTAACGAAGACAGTTGGTCTTGAGTACTATTCAGTTTTTCTTGTTGTTCAGAGCGGAATTTCAACGCAACATCAATACGATTAAGCATGGATTCGCGAATAGCGGATTTGAGCACAGGAATCTTCAGTTCGCTAGAAGTCATTTCACGGCGAGTATCGTTAACTTGACGTTGAAGTTTCAACAGTTCGATACGAGGTACCACGCCTTCATCTGCGAGCGGTTTGGTGATATCCAGCTCTTTCTTCGCGTAACGGTAGCTCTGGCGCAGGTTGCTTACACGCGCTTGGATTTCCACCAAATCTTGTTGTTTCTGTTTTACCTGTTGGTCGATAACCGAAATTTGGCTACGCAAATTGTCCAAGTCTTCACGGTATTCCGCTTTTTGACGTTGGGTTAGGCGAGGTTGGTTTTCTTCTAGAGTTGGTGGGAAAGTCAGTTTGCCGTAATCCAGCACCACGTTTTGTTCCCAGTTGCTGTTATCAAACTCGCGATTGACTTCCACGCTGCTGATTGAGGCGGAAAGTTGCAATACCGAAGCGGTTAAGTTCGCTACTTGTTGTTCACGTTCACGGAAGTCAGAACGAAAGCGTGTGTCATCAATCAGCAATAGTTGCTGACCTTTTTCAACTTGTTGACCTTCTTTAACTAAGATCTCTTTGACCAAGCCACCTTCAAGGTTTTGTACCACTTGGATTTGAGAAGATGGAATGACTTTGCCTTGGCCGACGGTGACTTTGTCGATTTGCGCCCAAGACGCCCAACCAATGGCTGCAACAAAAAACAGCACCATGACCCACAGCATTAAGCGGGCGCTACTTGGCGTGTTTAGGAGCAATGCGGCGGTCTTGTCATCGACAAAGTCCAACTCATCGTTGCTAAGTTTGTTGTAGTTGTCTCGGCTCATCACATTCCTTGTTTATAAAGACGGTTTATCTTTTTGATCTTATTATTATTAGCCAACCATGTCAGCATGCTCGGCGAATAAAAATGTGTGAAAGGGGTAAGTGCCCCTTATTTACTGTGCCTTGAACTTTGTTTTGTCCAACTGATGTTTTTTTAGTTTGTCGTACAAGGTTTTGCGCGACACTTGTAATTCTAGTTGAACCTCTTTGAGTCTGCCTCTATGTCGTTGCAAGGCGTCAAACAACAAGCAATATTCAAAGTGTTCTGTGCGTTGAGTCATACTTTGGATTTCAATACTTTTCTCATTGTTCCAATCTTCCATACGAAACGCATCAGGTTTTAATGCTCTCAATTCCGCAAACTGTCGTAGCTGTTTTATATTCTCTGGCCAATCGAGTTCTGTGACCATTCTCACCTCATCAAGGCTTATCTGTGGTGGTTGCAGTTGGTAACGGCTGGCGGAGTGGCGCACAAAGTGTTTGTATAAAGGACCGATATCTTCTCTGCGTTCATTCAAACTTGGCATGCGAATCAGCATCACCCGTTCTTCTATCCCTTTATCGACGCGATTGGCCGCGCCAAACACACGTTGTAATTTGGCATGCTGAAACAAGCATTGCCATTGCTTCGTCGAGATGTGCTCTGCGCTGTGTAAGTACAAACTACATTGGCTTTTGCCGTCTGTAAGATGATGTATGGCTTTGTCCAAGGCATCGAGTGAGAGTTCATATAAGTCCTCACCGGATGCGACAATCAGCTCACTTTCTGGTGTTGCATGAATGTCGTGAGCGAACTGAGCAGCTAGCCTTCGCCCTGTGCCATCTTCACCAACAAAAATCAGCGGCTGGTGGAGCGGGGCGCTGATTAAAGCTCGGCGAATATCGACCATGGCTTGGCTGTGACCAATCATTTTCGGTCCAACATGGGTTTGCATGTCGAGTTCTTTCTTCAGCCAGACGTTTTCTTGCAACAAGGTCAGCTTGTCACCTGCGTTATTGAGGGATTTCAGTAGTTGCTCTGTCGAAAACGGCTTTTCAAGAAAGTCATACGCACCACTCTTCATCGCCTCAACTGCCGTCTTCACATCGCCATGGCCGGTTAAGACGATAAATTGAAAGTGACTATTTTTGCCAAGCAGGGTCCTCATGAACTCCAAACCGTTCATCACTGGCATGTGAATATCAGTGATGATCAGTGCTGGGGAGTTTGGGTCAATCACACGCAAGGCTTCGACTGCATTGGGAAAGCAAGTCACGTCGATGCCCTCAATCAACAAGGCTTGAGTCACGGCATCACGGATGTGAGGTTCGTCATCGACAAAGAAAACAGGACTATGCATGTGAGTTTTCCTCTGCGTTATGAGATGACACTAAAGGCACGCTGACGACAAAAGTCATGCCGCCAGATGGTTGAGAGTGCGTATCCATGGAATGGCTAGCGCTATGATTGTAAGCACTGAGAGAGCCTTGGTAGCTTTCCAAAATCCGTTTTGAAATGGTCAAACCTAATCCGAGTCCTTCCGGTTTTGTGGTGAAAAATGGGTCAAATATTCTTGCTAACGCTTGTTCTGACATACCTGGTCCATTGTCGGAAACTAAAATATCGCAGTTGGTTTCGTCGCATTGCACGGCAATTGAAATTTGTGGATCGATACAATGCCCTTCCATTGCTTGAGCAGCGTTGTGGAAGAGGTTGATCAGCACTTGTTCAAGCTCCACGCTGTGAATCGCTAACCTCACGTTGTATTCGATGGTTGGCACTTTCAGTGTCACGCCTTGCTTGATGAGTTTGCTGCTTAGAATTCTCGTCGCGTTGTGTACGGCATCGTGTAAGACCGCCACTTCGTTGTGTGGGTTGTCGTCCGTTTTGCGTGTGAACACCTTTAAGCGTGCAATCACTTCAGCCATGGTGTCGTTGAGGGAGAGCATTTTATCTAAGTTGTCTGTCACCATCGGGTAGCGCTCCATCACCATCAAGCGTTGAGAGTTTTCGGTGTAAGTGCGTAGCGCTGCAAGCGGTTGGTTGATTTCGTGATTGATGCTAGCGGATAGCTCGCCAAGCAGCGCGAGTTTGGCCGCTTGAGTCAGTTCTTGTTGAGTCTGTTTGAGCTCTTGTTGGCTCTGCTCATATTGATGCACGGTTTGCTGTAATTTGTGGTTGGCTTGGCTGAGGACTAAGGTTCTCTCTGTCACCTTTTCTTCCAAATTGGCATTCACATTCGCGAGGCGTGCCTTGTTGACCAGCATTTGAAACCACGCCAAGGCAATTAAACCCACGAGCGCGTAGAGCAATAGGTAAACCACGTCCGCCTGCAATACAGCGGTAAGTACTTCTTGTTGGCTAATCAGTGCGACAACGCGAAAGCCTTTGTCGAATAAGTTGGTCGCGTAAGCAAGGTAGTTAGGGGAAACCAGTAGCTGATTGTTCTCAAACTGTGTTGCGCCACTTTGTCCGGTCAATTCGCCTCGGTATTGTGGCAGGGTATCGCCATATTGTTGAGTTTGATTGAGTTCTTCTTTCGCAGCTTCGGATAACGGGAAAAGCGCACGATAACGCCAATCGGGTAAGTTACTCATGAAGACGACATCGTGCACACCTGTAACCAGCAAGCCGCCATCGTCTTGTGCCAATCTTTGTTCTAACTGCTCTAGGTTCACTTTAACGGTAATCACGCCTGCGACTTTGCCCTCAACCCAAAGAGGGGACGAGAAGAAATAGCCGCGCTTATTTGAGCGTACGCCCAGTGCAACATACTGAGCTTTCTCTCCATTTAGGGCGTGCTGAAAGTAAGGACGAAAGGCAAAGTTAGAACCCACAAAGCTGTCGTCTTGCTGGTAGTTGCTCGATGCGATAACTAAGCCGGTGTTGTCGTGTACATAAATGGTGTCAGCAAGGCTTTGCGTTAGCCAATCGGCAAGCAATTTATTGAGGGACTCAGAACGCTTACCCACTTTAACGGCTTCAAGCAATCTTGGGTCATGACTGAGTAGATTAGGAATTTGCTCAAACTTAGCTAACTCATAATCGATCTCTTGTGCCACCTGAGAGGCTTGCTGTTTGAGATCCGATTGCCATTGCTGATGCTGGTACTTTGTCGCGTAGTGATGAGTTAAAACAAGCCCGACCATACCGATGGCAAACAGTATCAAGAGAAAATGGCGCAGGGCTTTAGGGTTCAGTAAGTTCACGATTGGCTCACCAGTTTTTAACGCCATGTTATCAAAAGGCATTTAACGATGTTGTGAGCCGCCGCGACAACGAGAAATCGATCTGCTTTTTAGAAGTAGTATTCTGCGCCGATAGAGAAGTAACTGTCGTTTTCTAGGTAAGCAATGGGTTCGTTACTGGACATGGAGGAAAGATAGTAACCTTCTGCTATCCATTTCCAGTGTTCATTGATGCGCCCAGAAGCGGTCAGTTTGTAGATGGGTGAAGTTTGCTCTAAGTCGAACAATCCAGACAGCAAAAACTCGGTATCTTGGATATCATTCGCTTGCCAACGCAAACCAAGAAAAGCATCGTTGCTGTAGATAGTAGGTGGCGCGTAAGTGCCTCTATTATCCCATGCGTATTCGGCGATTAAACCGAGAGTGCCTGGGCTAAAGGAAAAACCGTACACCGAATATTCAAACCCTGTGACTAGGGTAAAGTAGTTACTGCCTTCCCCTGATTTAAACGTCCCTTCCCATTTAAGTAAAAGGTCGTCTTGCGTCCATTGTAACTCGGTGCCGAGCTGGAATATTCGTGCGTATGAGGCTTGCCAGTCATTGGGACGTTCGACGAGCAAAGGTTCTCGGCTATTGCCGTAAAAAGCGCTAATGCCAACGTCTAATGCATCCTGCCAAAAACCAATCCGTATCGCGCTATCGAGGGTGTTCTCTCCATCAGAATAGATCGCATTATCGCCGACAGGCTTAATCAAGGTTCGACGTTGATCTGGTTCTCTAAACTTACGAGGTTGGTGGAATGGCAACAACAGCATTTGCACATCTCCCCAGTCAGGCAACCAACGCGCTTGAAGCATGGGTTGTCCCATTTTCTCTTCATACCCCAAGGCGATACGCCCATCATATTGATTTACTACGTTGACGGGTTGGTAGACTTCCGTGACACCCCAATAAACCACACCATAGCCAAGCAGCCATTCGATCGTTTCTCCCGCATAAGTAATATTGGCTTCGCGCAGATTGATGAACCCTTGTTCGGACTGAAATTCATATTCTGCATAAGGACTGAAGGTTGCTGCCCAGCCAGAATCGTTCCACCAGAGTAGACGAGGGGCAATAAGAGCTCGATTGGCGAGTGTGTCACAGCATTGCCCCGTTTGTGCCTCGTCTTTGTAGAGGTCTGCGGTTAACCCAACAAAACCTTCCGTCTGCCAATCGGTAAATCCTGTCGATGAGAAGGAAAGAGACAAACTGGTGAGTAGTAAGGTGCGCACTTTCCTCATCAGTTGTGCCTGTATGCGTTACGAAGCTGTTTGGGTTCAAACTGGCCTTGTGGAACGTCCACACCTAATGTCATGTTTTTCCATGACAATGAAGAGGAACGCTTGTTTTTTAAGTTGTCCATTTGAGCAAACTTCGGACGCCAGTAGCGTTGGTTATGTTGCTCATAATCGGAGAGGGTTAGCTGCTTAAACAACGTGCCTTTTCGGTCGTAGTATTCGATTTTTCGTGGTTGATAAATGTCTTGATCAATCCAAGCTACAAGTTTCGAGTAGCCCGAATTTTCGTAGCGAGGGAAGCAAGCCAACAGCCAGTAGCTTTGCCCATCTTGTGTTTTTTCTTCGACGAGCTCATAGCGATATTTGTCCAACTCCCACGAACTCATGTCTTCATAAGCAAACTCACTGCCCATAAATGGCCCTGAACGGTTGTTAGAAGAAATGCGTTTAACCCTTTTGATAGAAGGTAAAAACAGCCATTGATCATCCGCTTCGATGGCGTGGCTAAACGTAAGTAGGGCGGTACCAGCAATGTCTCGTGGCGCTTGGAAGTAAGTGATGATCTTATCGCCATCGTTCTCTTGCTCGATACCTTTGATCGTCAATTGTCTGCGTACTGTGTCGCCATTAGCTGCGACGATCGACATTTCCACGTCTGATGTATAGGAAATATATCCGGTATCTCGACTGATCATTTCCTTTGCTACATCGAACCCAGAGACACCCTCAGCGGCGGCCGTTGCTGAGAGTGTCATGAGCAATCCGAAAAACATCCTCATAGTTAACTCCTTGTTGAAGGACGAGTTTTGTTGTGCAAGTTACAAGAAATCAGACAGGGTTGAACCTGTACGAGTGGACAGTTTCAGCGGGTATTCGGACAGGATAAAAATAGAAATACAGGAGGTAGCATAAAAAACTCCGCAACCAATGTGATTCGCACAAGGAGTATTTGTTTTTATGGAGCTTAATCTTTCAGGTAAGGAAATTAACGAGGTGGTCACCAGTATTGATGACATTTTGGGTCCCTCGGAACAGCGCTACTTCGGTGAAGGCTACAAGCGCACTCAATATGAATGCAACATCAATTACGACACGGATTCCGCACAAGGATTAGTAAGTGTTGCGTATCGAACAGATTGGTCACAAAAGAAGACGCAATCTCGTCGTCCTCATCTCAGTACGATTGATGCGTTTCTTATTGCTGGTCGTGTCTCCTACGCGATCATCAAACGCCATTATCAGTTGTCAGCCCACCAGTCGTCTCAAGCGTGGATCCGACATGTATCTATTAAAGCTGGCGCAGAAGCGTTAGAGGATCTTGATGCGGTGCGCCTTTCTGCCCAGTTACTTGATACCAGCAGTTCACAAGACAGTTTGTTTGGCACCTTAACTCGTGTCAAAACCAAGCTCGACAGTATGGAAATTGAAGTGATCATCGATCATGAGGCGGAAGCGGATCACTCGCAATCTGTCGTGTCATTTTCGGATGAGGATGAGTACTTCAACAGCGATTTCCGTTTGCGTCATTGCCACCTTGCGAACAACACCTTTTGTGACGCCATTTGTGCAGTCTCCAGTGACTTGCTGTTTCAATGCCCAGGCAAACCATCAACGGGCGCGATGGGGCATTACCCCAATGCACTGATGATGGTGGATTGGCTGACGTGTTTTGCTCAGCTGTCGCAGCTGGTGATGTATCGCCTCGATAAGTTGGATCGTAATGAGACTCACAACTTGTGGATGCGCTCTGTCACGGTCACAACGCCGTATCCCATCATCCCTCGTCGTAAACACACACTCACGCTTCGTAGCATGAAGAATTCTTTAGTGAAAAAGAAGGACTCTTCATGGCGACTTGCCACCGTAAACGGCTCGGTTTCCGGCCATCCAGAATTCAATCTAACTGCAAAACTATGCCATCAATTACCACAAGGAGAACCAGCGTGAAAATTGCCATTTCAGGAACGTACTCAACCGGAAAAACGACATTAACGGAAGCGCTGGCGATCGCGACTCAAGTTCCACGGACTCAGGCGCGCACCATGCGTGAGATTCTGCCAGATGCGGTGCCGGGTAAAACCTTAGAGCAGTGTAATCCTGCGGAGCTACTGAACTTGGGGCTTAGTCGTTTGAGTGAGCGTGTTGTGAATGAAGAGCGATGTGGTGATCGCTTTTTTTCTGATGGTTCTTGTTTGCATGAATGGGTGTATGGGGCTGCGCGCTTGGAAACTGGGATCAACCCAAATGACAGCGACTTGGTTTTGGCTATGAAAAGACTGATCGGCAAACCGTATGCATCTATTCACCGTGGTTACATTGATGCTTTTGGCAACGTTGCAAAGCGTCATGCGAAAAAGACCTACAGCAAGTTTGTGCACCTGCCGATTGAATTTGATTTGGTGGAAGATGGCCACCGTCCTGTGTCTGAAAGTTTTAGAACGCTCTCCAATGATCTTCTGCTCTCTACTGTGAAAGAACTCAACATCCCTTACATCACGGTTGGCGGTGATTTGCGTCACCGATTGATTACCATCGCGGAACACTTCGAGTTGCCTTTATATGTTGACCCAGACGAGGCGATCGAAAAAGCGGTGAATAAGGTGAAAGCAGAGGCGATAGAAATAGAAAACCACCGCCTGTCTGTGCTGGCGACTCAGCAGGCTTAATTCAAAGGAAGTCTCGAATAATGAAAAAATGGACAAAACCCAGAGCTTTGCTCGCCCTTGTGGTGTGGCTCTGCATCATGGCCCTAGCGTTTGTTGGCTTAGGGAAACTTGGCTTAAACAATGACTATAAAGTGTTCTTTAGCGACGACAATCCAGATTTGATCGCGTTTGAGAGCATCGAAGAGAAATACAACAGCAATGACAGCGTATTGATTGTCTTGCACCCGAAATCGGGCGATGTCTTTCAGGAAAATGTGTTGAAAGCGGTCATGGAACTGACGGAATATGCGTGGCAAACACCTCACTCATACCGTGTGGATTCATTGACCAACTATCAATATACCCATGCTCAAAATGATGACCTGATCGTCGAAGATTTTGTGAACACAAACCAGCTCAGCAATACCCAGCTGCTTGCAGAGAAGAAAGCCTATGCACTTAAACAGCCTGAGTTGGTCAATCGTTACTTAGCTCAAGATGCGAACTCGACGGCGATCAATGTGTTGGTGCGTTTGACGACGGAGGGTCAGTCCGAAGAAGTGCGTGAAATCGCGCAGTTCTGGCAAGACAAGATCGCTGAAACTCAGACACGTTACCCTGACGTGCAGTTTTATCTCACTGGTCAGGTGATGCAAAACGACGCGTTTGGTGAGGCGACACAGCGAGATATGGGCAGTTTGGTGCCGGGCGCATTGCTGCTGATTGTCATCGGCACGGGCATTTATCTGCGTAGCTTGTGGAGTTCGGTGGTAGTGACATTAACCATCATCTCTTCAATCTTCATTGCGCTTGGTGCTGCAGGTTGGCTCGGCATGGCAATTACTTCTCCGTCTGCATCTGCACCGCTTATCATTCTGACCATGGCGGTTGCCGACTGCATTCACTATTTGCAAGGCTATAAACACGCGCTGAACAAAGGCGAAACCAAGCTGGTGGCTTTGCAGCAATCGATGGAGAAACATCGTCTACCCATCATTCTGACCAGTTTGACCACGGCGGTTGGTTTCTTGTCGATGAACTTCAGTGACTCTCCTCCGTTTAACGATTTGGGCAATATCACCGCGATGGGCGTGATTGCTGCCATGTTCCTGACGTTGTTCTTCGTACCTGCGCTTTTGGCCGTGTTACCAGCAAGAAAGAGTAAAGTAGTGAAGCGCTCAGGGCTTGCCAAGCCACTTGAAGCCATCGCTCGCTGGGCAATGGTGAAGCCTGGATTAAAGATCGCTGTAGTTGTACTTGGGGGTGGCGTAATTGCTGCAAACTTGGTTCGAAACGATATAGATGACACCTTGTTTGAATATTTCGATGAATCTTATGCGGTGCGTCAAGCTAACGATTTCACTTACGCTAACTTAACGGGTGTGGCGAGTATTCAATATGCGATTCGACCAGAGCAAGGTGAACTGATTACCTCTCCTGATTTCCTGCATAAGTTGGATCAGTTTGTTCAACAGGCTCGCCAAACCGAAGGCGTGTATCACATTCAATCGCTGACTGACATCATGAAGCGTTTGAACAGCAGCTTGCATAACGATGAAGCAGGTGAATATCGTCTCACCAGTGATCCTGAGTTGTCTGCTCAAACACTTTTGCTTTATGACATGTCGCTTCCTTACGGATTGAACCTCAGCAACCAAGTCGCGTTGGATAAAAAAGAACTGCGCGTTATCGTAACGGCGAAAAAGATGTCGTCCAATGATTTGATTGCTCTGGAATCGACGTTACGCAGCCAGTTGTTAGGCTTATTCCCTGAAAGCAGCGTTAGTCCTGGAGTGAGCGCTGACATCATGTTTGCGCACATTGGCTATCGTAACAACGTGAGCATGTTGACGGCGTCTGCCGCGGCGCTATTGGTGATTTCCTTCCTTATTGGTTTGATTCTGCGTTCCGTTCGCCTTGGTGTGATTAGCATCTTGCCAAACATCTTGCCGGCTTCCATTGCCTTTGGTTTGTGGGGACTGAGCATTGGTGAAGTTGGCTTGAGTCTTTCCGTCATTGCGAGTATGACGCTAGGTATCGTCGTGGATGACACCATTCACTTGCTCTATCGTTATCACACGTCTCGTAAGGAAGGGAAGTCGGAAGAAGAATCGATTGTTACCGCCGTTCGAGAAACTGGCGTGGCAATCATAGGTACCACCATAGTGCTCAGTGCAGGCTTCTTTGTGTTGGCGAGCAGTTCCTTCAAGATGAATGCGGACATGGGCCTGATGACCGCAATCACCATCATTATCGCGCTTGTGCTTGATTTGTTGTTGATTCCTGCCTTGCTTAAAGTGACTGGGAAATCTGCCAAAGCAGCACAACACAAACCACAAACAGCCTAATTTACTGACACTCTTGGCTTGTACCATTTGGCTTAGGATATTCGTCCTAAGCCTTTTTTAATCCTCGTACCAGCCTAACTCGATCGCTTTTGACACGGCATGTGTTCGGTTATGTACATCCAACTTACGATAAATATTTTGTAGGTGGTATTTGACAGTACGTTCACTGATGTTGAGTAAGCGACTGATTTCCCAATTACTCTTACCCAGTTTTAACCAAGGAAGCAATTCACATTCTCGAGTCGTTAGTTGGCTCTCTGGAGCAGGGAGCGTTTCCACTCGGATGTTACGATCACAGACATAACTTGAAGCCATATAGAGGTGGGGAGTTAAAAGATATAACGCGTCTATCTCTTCGCTGGAAGGTTGGCGGTCACCAAAGGAGGTGAGATAAATGGCTTTCTTGTCGCCATGATATCCGGCCAGCAGTAAGCGCTTGCCGTAATCTGGATGGGTATGTGAGTCCATCAGAGCCATGATGCCGTGATTGGATTGCTGTAATGCCGCGATTAACGGGTCACTTTCGGCGGTTTTTTTACTAAAGCAGTTGGCAAATTGATCGGGAGAGAAACCATAACAGACAGGGTCTGGAGCGTAATCATCACCAAATAAACCGAGGATACTGAATTCAAAATCAATTTCGTTTTGTAGTTCTCCAAACCAAGCATGAATAGCGTCGGAGCTTTCGGCGCACCTGAGCTGATTGGAGAGTTCGAACAGTCTTAGCTTGTCCATAAGCAAATGCCTTTCCTAGCAACGTTGTTTAATGTGTTGTGGTTATCCACTTTTATTATGCATGTCTTTTAGTATACCCAAGCGGCCTCAAAAAAGGGATTGAGAGTCCGGCTTTCAGAGCGAATTGAGGTAGGTGAATAAGCTAATAAACTTACGATTCACCTGCATTAGTACCTGAAATTCTGAGGTTTTTGAGGCCACTGGGTAGCAATTATTGTCTTTAGTGGAGCAAAAACGAGCAATATTATTTTGGAATGACTTCACATTGTTGGTTTTCACCCTACTTTCATCAACCTAACGACATAAATCACAGTGAAGTCTGGGCTTGTTTGTTACGCTTCGGCATCCCGTGCGATGGATCTTTGTAGTACTCCAACCGTAAGAGTCGTACTAGGTCTTTAAACATCCATGTGTGCTGTCCTTGTATTTCGAAATTATCGGGCGCACAATCGACAAAAACGAGTGAAGGAGTGAAGATGGAACTTGCTGATATTCGTCGTGAGTACACAAAAGGTGGCCTGCGTCGTAAAGATTTAAAAGCAGATCCGATTGATCAATTTAACCTGTGGTTAGAACAAGCGGTACAAGCTGGTCTGACTGACCCGACGGCGATGACAGTCGCGACAGTCGACGAAAATGGCATGCCGTTTCAACGCATTGTGCTGCTAAAAAGCGTCGATAAAGATGGTTTTGTGTTCTACACCAACTTGGGCAGCCGCAAAGCGCAGCAGCTTGAGCACAACAGCAACATCAGCCTGCATTTTCCATGGCACCCGCTTGAGCGTCAGGTTCACATTACTGGTGTCGCAGAAAAGCTTACCGCCATGGAAAACATGAAATATTTCACTTCTCGTCCGAAAGACAGCCAACTGGCTGCGATTGCGAGCAAACAAAGTAGCCGTATTTCAGCGCGTGGTGTACTAGAAGGTAAATTCCTCGAACTGAAGCAGAAGTTTGCCAAAGGTGAAATCCCGATGCCGACTTTCTGGGGTGGTTTCCGCGTTAAGCCACAAAGCATTGAATTTTGGCAAGGTGGTGAACATCGTCTGCATGATCGTTTCTTGTTCTCAAATCAAGAAGGTGAGTGGGACATCGACCGTCTTGCGCCGTAGTCACTTCGATGAATAGATAAAAAAACACCGCCGAAATTGGCGGTGTTTTTGTTTGAACAGAATCAAGAATCAGCGTTCGCCGTTAAGCACAACAGAAAGCTGATGTTTCAGCAGAGTCTTTGGCACAATTGAGCCGTAACCAGCTTCCATGGCTTTATCGATGAGCTCGTTTTTACTGTTGGCTTCAAACTTAGTGCGAAGACGAGCCACATGCCCTTCTACGGTTTTGGTTGAAATCCCCATCACCTGAGAGATGAATTGCGGCTTTTTTCCATACAGCAACAAGAACAAAGTCTCTTGCTCACGGCAAGTTAGCTTCTCCGGCTCGGGCTTAAGGTTAGCGAATCTGAAGATCGACTGCTGATTAGGTGAGCCGCCAATGGCTCGGCAAACCCAATAGCCTACTTCGATGACGGCAGTATCAGTCAGTTCACGACCGTAAAATATGGTGCCAATGATGTTGCCATCGTCATCTCGCCAAGGCGTCTTGGTAAAGATGTGCGCGCGCCAATGACCATCTGGATAAGGGTGTATATCGAGGATCTTTAGAGACTCGCCAGTTTCAATCACGTGTTTATCTTGTTCTCGAAACTCTTGTGCACACTCAGTGGTAGGGCTAGCCATTTCAAAGTCTGTTTTACCGATACAGGCTTCAGGTGAATCGTACCCAATTAACTCGGCGTATTCCTGATTCACATAGCGGAATACCGAATCTTTATCTTTGCATCCCCAACAACCCGGTAGCTGTCGAAGGAGCGACTGTTCTATGGTATTGACTGGAATATTCACAATGGACTCACTACTGCTACTCATCGCCTGCATGATTGCAGGTCGGTATTCTCACTTCGTTTATCCTGCGTTTTTGAATCACAACCATCACCTTGATCATGCTTTCGAGAATCGCGCCAGATAGACCTGGAAGAGAGAAGGTCGAGCAAGATAACTCAGCGTGATGATTAACGTCAGGATACGGTGAGATGACCGATATATTATCAGCTTATGCCATTGTTTTCATTGGCGATAGGCAAAAAAAAGCCAGCCTGAAGACGGGCTGGCAACACAAGATATAATCTTGTCGACGTGTAGAAGAGGTTCTAAATTACATAGCGAGGGTCTGCTAAGTAAGTTAGAGGTATCAAGTAGATACCGTTGAGATCAGGGTCGTATGCATCCTAGAGCTCGAGGTCTAATGTATTGAATTGTGAGCATATTGGTAAGGGGGGAAATCCCTCTATCTCCCTGTTTTTCGGGCATTTCACACGCTTTCGATCGTAATTCTGACCCCGCGGCTTACATTGGTTTGCATTTCAACTGCAAGGATCTTTGTGAACGGCTTGTCTCATCTTTGGTAATTTTGGCTATCTGTCCGTTTTGTTAAAAAAATTGGTTGCACATTGACCGTAAGTTACTCTTACATGATCATCGTTCCGGAACTATGATCATGTAGAACACCTTGATCGTGTTGGTTTGATCTTGTGCGATTGGAAAGGGGAAGATTTGCAACCTAACCGAGAAGGTATATGATGCCAAGGTGTAAGCCGACTGTATAAAGACGACTGTTCGAAGTGAGTGATTCAGATAACCCGAAAGCCCCGCCATATAAAGAGATCATGCTGCCTAAACCAGCAGAGTTGATCACGCTTCCGTCTTATATGGATTGCCATGATCATGCTTACACGCAGATCGTGATCGGTTTGAAAGGACAGGCCGAATTTGAGGTTCGTGGTCAGGGAAACTTGGTTGGGCCAGGGCAAGGTTGCATCGTAACGGCGTCTTCTGATCATACTTTCGGTGGCGTGATTCATCAATCAGACATTTTGGTGCTCAACATGCCAAAGCCTGCCAACGATGATCCCGAGATGCTGCAGAAAATCAACAATCTAGAGCGCTCTCATCTTTACTTCCAATTAGATGGTCAAATCCAAAAGCTGATTCAAATGTTAGTGCAAGAGATGCGTAATCACCCAGACGATTTACTGCTTAGCCGCGCATGTAACGATACCGTGATTGCTCTTATGCAGCGTCATATTTCTGCATTTGAAACGTCGAAGAAAGAATCGCGCTTTGATTTGGAAGCCATTGACCGCTACATCGAACAGCATTTGAGTCATAAAATCAGTGTGGCGCAGTTGGCAGGCAGTGTGTTTTTGGGTGAAAGCCAATTCCATAGCTTGTTCAAAGATCAGATGGGCATTACGCCGCATCAGTACGTGCTAGGCAAACGCATCGACATGGCGCGCGATTTGATTGAACAAGGCCACTTAACCTTGGGGCAAATTGCCGAATTCACCGGCTTTTCGAGCCAAAGTACCTTCACGCATACTTTCACTCGTTTACAAGGATTATCACCTTCTCAGTATAAGAAACAGGTTGGTTAATCTTGAAGGTAAGGAAACTCAAAGTTTCCTTACCGTCGAAAGAGCAAGCTAATTCGAAGGTAATTCAATTGGTTGTGATTGTTTTGTGGTGGTGGTGTGTTTGAGTTGGATGGGGGATGTTTCGGGAATATTGCCATGAGCATGTATGTTCAAATTACAGATAGACTTATTCACAGGAAGGAATTAAGCTGACCTCAATTGTCGTTCCAAAACCGTCTGTCTTATCAATTCTTCGCGGCTTTCACCCGCCCTAAAACTGACGAACTCTCCCCCATCTTTGCAGAGCAAACATTCATAAGGATCGACGTTAGCAAGCTTCTTCAATATACTCGCATAGCAAGGCAGCGTTGGCGTGTCCTTGCCTTCCATCTTTAACGCATCGTAGACTTTTGGCTGCATTTCACCACGGCGACGATTCGACAGAAAACCGTAGTAACGGAGCATCTTAAAATGCTTATCAGGGATGTGTTCGATGAGCTGGCAGATCAAATCCTCAGCGGCTAAGGTCAGCATTTCCTTTTCTCCAGTCCGATGGGGGAAGTATTCAAACGTCAGCTGACCGCCTTTGTTGTAGTGATGCAAGCGAGAGCCTGAAATAGGAGGCCGCTTCAAATAACGACCTAGGTAATTGATCGTCTTATGCGGTTGGTTCGTTTTCTTACCAAAATGCAGTTTCCAACGACGGTGATATGGGTTACGCAGAAAGGCGAACCAATCTTTTTCATGACGTATAAACGGGCAATCGTCATGGCTTAAATCAAGCTCTAAGTAATGCGCCTTAAGAGCTGCGTGAGCGCAGCTCGCCAACATGCTTTGAAATAAATTGGCTTCCATAGTCCTGTTCGTTGGCAAATTCCTCCCCGTGTTGCTGAAGCGTGGACATGGCAATTCCAATTGAGCTTGCGGCCGTAGGTATGAAGCGCCCAGAAAACGCCTATTTCTAAGCCTTGCCGTTTTGCCCAAGTCGTTAAAATGTCGGTCGCGCATTTGAATAATCGATTAAGTAACCAGCGATTATGACGAAAGGTAGGCCAGAGAGTGCTCGGTATGGTGGAGGTGATGTGTTGTCATTCGCAGTCAGGCAACACATGCTGTTGTTGGCGTATCCACCTTTCGGTGGATTTGACGCCACAACTGCTGTAAGCACGAGACTTACAGCTTTGATTGAGATATTTGGTGTAGGTACAGCCGGAGTTCCTGCACTTATAGAGCTGTGATCCCATGTTCGCTGAACCACAAGCCATCATTCGGGTGAGGTTATCGACAACGACATCTCTGATTTCAGAGATGTGTTTACTGAGATAAATAGGCCAGGTGTCATTCCGAGAGAAAAATTGTCTGAGTGGTCGTAAGTGCATGACCAGTAGGGTAATACAGAATTGTCAGCACACTGTGAAGGTTAAGTCTCTTTGCTTTCGAGCGGAGCTCGCTCAGGCGGCTATGCCGCCGCTTGAAAGTGAGTTATCAATAAAAATACCAATAACGGTGTGGTTTAATAAATCAGGAAACGGCAGTAAATACTAAATAGTTAATCTAAAATACCTATTCTTCGTTTAGATTATGAGAATTAAAAGATGAAATTAGTATATACACCTCTAGCACGCATACTCTTTAGTTTAGGGGTTAATGCTTCTCCTAGTGTGAACTGAGATCTTGGTGAAAATTCACCAGAGGATTTGTATTCAGAACTCAGGTTTCCTATGTCATTCATTGATAATCCTAATGAAAGTGGCATGTATTTTGCTTTTCACTTTTCTATGGAGGGAGGGTCTCGACCTTATTTAGGTTATCAATCAAAATCATCAAGCATTGAAGGAAAGCACACTATTCAGCTTGTGTTTAGCTCATTTAATGAAACAGCAGAAACAGAACATCCAAACTGCAACTATGGTGCAGATGGGGGAGCAGGAGTTAGTTGCGCAACGCGAGTTGATATAGATCTGAACACAATGTACAGCATACATGCCAGTGCCAAAGAAAACATCAATGGACGAGATATTTACACAGGGGAACTTTATAATGATGAAACAAATCAATTCATAGTGGAGATTGGTTCATTTAGCTATCCAGCTGGACAAGGTCTATTTAGAAACTCATCGCAGGATTTTATTGAGGGATATATTTCTGGTACTGAAGAACAAACTGCAAAGGTTATATATGGGTCAGTTGAAGGTATAAATGAAGATGGAGATACATATACTTCTGACTCAGTCACAGTAATCGAAGATCCGAACGACATCTGTGTATTTTCAGCGAAAAGCTACCCAAACAACTCTTCTAGCCTGTTGATTAGAGTAAATGAGGACGAATACCCTAGTAATATGGAAACTGTTTACGTAAAAAACAAGCTCATCCAAGACTTAAATGGTTATGAGGCTGCTTAAGCTTAAGTTACAACATATATTCACTGGAGGCAACAAACCACCCTCAAACTCGAGCTTGTAATGAAGAGACAGATCAAGTTTGGAGATTACTCCCACAGGCTGCAACTGGAACATATTCTTTGGAAACCGCTTCTGGATTATGCTTATCTGCAGTATCAGAATCATCTGATCGTATGAAGCTAGTAAGCTGTGATGATATTAATAATTCTGAATTGTCATCTTGGATGCTAAACGATTCTGTGACTTACCCTGAATACAAAGAGATAGTTAATGTTGGCTTAAACTATCTTGGCGTCGATAATAGTTGTGTAGTTATGCCCCGTTCGGGAAGCCAAGTAGAAGCTTTCCTATCATCTTGCACTCCACCTGAGGGAGAGTATTCATCTCAAAGAAGCTGGTACCAATACTACCAGTAAATTAAGGTTCTGTCGCAAATATTGGTCGTAACGTGGCAAACCATTCCTTTCGATATAATAACTCTGCGAGCGCATAAAAGCGCTCGTAAGCAGTCACGGCATTTTCACAAACGGCGGCACAGCCGCCTGAGCGAGCTCCGCTCGAAAGCAAAGAGACTTAACCTTCACAGTGTGTTGACAATTCTGCATTATCCTACTGGTCATGCACTTACGCTCATTCAGACAACTTTTCTCTAGCAATGGCGAGCTATGCTGATTTCTGGTGTATGGAAGAGAAAGGAAGTTACGGTGTAATCTGTTGATGCAGTTCTCCCCAGAACGATTAACAGATAGGTATACCGTATGACTGATAATACTGTTGTTTCACTGAATACACCACAAGACTCACTTATAGAACTAATACGTCAAGGGGCTAGAGGTTTGATTGCACAAGCTGTTGAAGCTGAGCTTCAACAGCTACTTGCCCAACATCAGAATGTAATGGTTGACGGCAAACAAGTCATTGTCCGCAACGGTTTCTTACCTGAACTAACATTGCAAACTGGTGTCGGCGATGTCGAGGTGCAAATTCCCAAGGTTCGTGATCGCTCTAGTAATGGCGTCAAATTTAATAGCAGCTTGATACCACCGTACCTCAAGCGAACAAAGAGCGTTGCAACACTGCTCCCGTTACTCTATCTCAAGGGGATATCTACGGGTGATATGCTACCCGCCCTTGAGTCTTTGCTTGGTAAGGATGCGAAAGGCCTGTCAGCCAACAGCATCTGTCGCCTTAAAGAACGCTGGTATGCAGAGTACGAACAGTGGCGTAAGCGTGACCTCGGTAGGCGTCGCTATGTTTACGTTTGGGCTGACAGTGTTTACTGTCACGTTAGGATGGACGATAAGCTCTGCTTACTCGTCATCATTGGTGTCGATGACACTGGACGCAAAGAAGTCCTTGGCTTCTGGAAAGCTGTTGCTAAGTGTTGGTCTCAAACGGCTCAGCAACGTTGCTGGGTACATAAGACAGCAAATGTGCTTAACAAAGTCCCCAAAAGCGTACAACCACGAATGAAGGAAGCACTGCAAGATATCTGGATGGCAGAAACTAGAGATGATGCTTATCACGCCTTCTCTACCTTCCTGAAACGCTTTGAAGCCAAGTTTCCAAAGTTTGGTGAAAGATAAAACTGAAATGCTGGCGTTTTACGTTTACCCTGCAGAACACTGGGTTCATATCAGGACAGCGAACCCAATAGAATCGATGTTCGCCACTGTATGTTTACGCACGAACAAGACAAAGAGCTGTGGAAACAGAAAGACTACGTTGATTCGCCTACAAGTTAATGCGCAGTGCAGAGACGAAGTGGTGTCGTCTACGAGGTTTGCGCTCCTAGCAGATGTTGTGAAAGATGTTCGCTTCATCGATGGAGTGAAAGAAATGGAGGCTCATCAACAGGCTACAGCATGACCCTCCATACACCACATTTGACAATAGCTCTTTGAGAGAAACTGATAGTATCTAAATATTAGTATTGCAAAGAAAGATTCTTATTTTTAGGACGCCAATTGACAAGAAAGTAAATTAACATTATCTTGACATGTGTTTTTCGTTTGAGCTTCAAACTTTATCATTGGTATTTATATTAGTAATAAGGCGTGCTGTGAGTATTTTTTCATCTGCCCTCCTAACTTTTCGAAAGAAAAATAATAAAACCCAGCTTGAATTAGTTAATTTTTTGGCTTCAACAAACATTAATTGTGAAAGAATTGATGTTGGTACTATTTCAAGATGGGAAACAAGAAAGACTAAGCCTACAATGAAGAGGCAGCTTGGAGTTCTTTTTTCTCTTAAACTTTTCGACGATATGCATAATCTTATTAATGCCTATAAATATAAGAAAAAAGAATTGGAATATGCTATAAATAAGCGCTATAATCAAAGGGGAGGGAACAATTGGTTTTATGTTAATTTGGAACAACTCAACTATCTGACATATTCAAACTTAACTCAACTTCCAACGTATTTTTTAGATAGCTATAGAAAAAACGTTATTGAAAACCTGCGAGATAGTTTCTTAAATGAACAATATAATTCAAAGGTAACATTGTTTTTTAATGATTCTAACTATCCAGTTGGACATGTTGTTTATTCAAGCATGCATGTTTGCATGTTTAAAGAAACATATCTTTATAAAAACTCAATCTTTGTTAATTTTGATTTGTTAAATGAAGTTGTAGTTATTCCATCTTTATATTCTGTATCTCCCAAAGTGTTGGGTAATATAATTAAAATAATGTTAACAGAAATCCTCTATAGAGTCAATGATTTATCAAGTGTTGTATTGATAAATAGAGTTTGTGGTTCCGATGAATTATTAAGAATTTTTGGCGGGGATGTAATAGCATTTGGACCTAAAAGCTCGGAAAACCAAGGAGTCTTACATAATAAGACATGGTATCGCTGGATAATTTACTCATTTTGCCCTTATGAGTTAGTTTCATCTTTAATTTCGGCTAAAAATTTACTCTTGTTATAGCTAATAAAGCGTAAGTGATGCATAATAGTCGCTCGAAGGTAAGGTGACTCAAAGTTTCCTTACCGTCGAAAGAGCAAGCTAATTCGAAGGTAATTCAATTGATTGTGATTGTTTTGTAGTGGTGGTGTGTTTGAGTTGGGGGTGATGTTTCGGAAATGTTGCCATGAGCGTGTCTGTTCAAATTACAGATAAACTTATCCACAGGAAGGAATTAAGCTGACCTCAATTGTCCTTCTAAAACCGTCTGTCTTATCAATTCTTCGCGGCTTTCACCCGCTCTAAAACTGACGAACTCTACCCCATCTTTGCAGAGCAAACCTTCCTAAGGATCGACGTTAGCAAGCTTCTTCAACATACTCGCATAGCAAGGCAGTGCTGGCGCGCCCTTGCTTTCCATCTCTAACGCATCGTAGACTTTTGGTAGCATTTCACCACGGCGACGATTCGACAGAAAACCGTAGTAACGGAGCATCTTAAAATGCTTATCAGGGATGTGTTCGATGAGCCGGCAGATCAAATCCTCAGCGGCTAAGGTTAGCATTTCCTTTTCTCCAATCCGATGGGGGAGGTATTCAAACGTCAGCTGACCGCCTTTGCTGTAGTGATGCAAGCGAGAGCCTGAAATAGGAGGCCGCTTCAAATAACGACCTAGGAAATTGATCGTCTTATGCGGTTGGTCCGTTTTCTAACCAAAATGCAGTTTCCAACGACGGTGATATTGGCTACGCAGAAAGGCGAAGCAGTCTTTTTCATGACGTATGAACGAGCAATCGTCATGGCTTAAATTAAGCTCTGAGTAATGCGCCCTTAAGAGTTGCGTGAGCGCAGCTCGCCAACATGCTTCTGTTACTTTGGCTTTGAAATAAATTGGCTTCCATAACCCTGTTCGTTGGCAAATTCCTCCCTGTGTTGCTGAAGCGTGGACATGGCAATTCCAATTGAGCTTGCGGCCGTAGGTATGAAGCGCACAGAAAACGTCTATTTCTAAGCCTTGCCGTTTTGCCCAAGTCGTTAAAATATCGGCCGCGCATTTGAATAATCGATTAAGTAACCAGCGATTATGACGAAAGATAGGTCAGAGAGTGCTCGGTATGGTGAAGGTGATGTGTTGTCATTCGCAGTCAGGCAACACATGCTGTTGTTGGCGTATCCACCTTTCGGTGGATTTGACGCCACAACTGCTGCAAGCACGAGACTTACAGCTTTGATTGAGATATTTGGTGTAGGTACAGCCGGAGTTTTTGCACTTATAGAGGCGTGCTCTCATACTCGCGGAGCCACAAGCCATCATTCGGGTGACGTTATCGACAACGACATCCCTGATTTCAGAAATGTGCTTACTGAGATAAATGGCCCAGGTGCCATTTCGAGAGAAAAGTTGTCTGAGAAACCGCAAGTGCATTACCAGTAGGGTAATGCCGAATTGTCAGCACACTGTGAAGGTTAAGTCTCTTTGCTTTCGAGCGGAGCTCGCTCAGGCGGCTATGCCGCTAATTGATGTACACAAGGATACAATTGCCGTTGCTGCCGCGAGTTCAGAACGGCAGGGAGAAGTTTGATTCTTGTCTGCTATGAAGCTGGTCCAACAGGCTATAATCTAAGTCATAACATGCATCACATGTTATATATTCGCATTGTGTAGTGTTCTTTGTCTATATTGTTAATAAATGTCATGCATTAGAGATGGATTGAGCGACAAAATGAAAAGCGCTTTATATGGTGAGTCATCAATAGTAGAAATTTTTATATTTTAAAGCATGTCGAAAGGTACAGATTGCGTGAAAACTGAAGCCGACACTTCCCGTAAATTTTCCATTAAATTCACTGTTGGAAGCTTATTTTTATTTGCCACAGCTATAACTGCATTCCTTGGTGTTGGAATGCAGTATTATTTTGGGAAACAAATGGCGGAAGAGCATATCTTGACGCGCCTGACGACGGCAGCGACAGATGTGAGCAACTATATTCATCAAATCGATGCAAGTGCAACTAGTAGTGCGGGTATCTTACGCAGCATGACAGACTTCAGTGATACACAGTTTAGAGTGGATGATATTCAAAAAGGGTTCATCCAAGCGCTCATCGACAATCCGTTTTTTTACAGTATCTATTTTGCCAATAACAACGAGTATTTCTTCCAAGTCATCAATTTGGAATCGTCCCCAGAAGTTAGAGGAAAGATAGGGGCAACCGCCAATGAGCGCTGGGTCATCATCACCATCAAAGGTGACGGCGAGGCGCGAACGCGACAAACCATGTATTACTCGGAATCGCTTGAGGTTGTCCGCCAAACGGAACAGAAAAGTAACTTTTATCCATCTCGCCGACCTTGGTTTGCGGGTGCCTCAAGAGACAGCGTTTACAAAACCGATCCTTATCTGTTTCAACATCTGAAAATCACCGGGCAGTCTTATTCAGTGCGCAGTAAAGGCGCCGTTATTGGCGTAGATACGGTGCTTTCTTCACTGAGTGAAAAGATCAGCGCTACCGAACTTGGGATGAAGAAGGATGATGGCGTCGAAGCGTTTATATTCAACAATCGTGGTGAAGTGGTTGCATCTAACATCAATGTTTTTCATGAAGTGGATATTCCTGATTCATCACTTTTGGTGTTAAACGAGCAGCAAAAAGCCTTGCTAGAAGACCGAGAGTTTGTTGTTTCGAATCAAAACGACTGGGGACCTTACGACTACACCCAGAGTGGCGAACCAGGTGGTTATGCTGTTGATGTACTCAATCTGGTTTCGCAGAAAACGGGCATGACGTTAGAGTTCGTTAATGGTTTCAGCTCAAGAGAGTTGGAAAAGAAATATCGCAAGGTAGAGATTGATATCCTCCAACCTGTACTTGGCACACCGCCAGAGTTAGGTATTAAAAGTGATCCTCTGTTCATAGGGCAGCTTGCGATTGCGACGAAAACTACCAATCTAATGCCTAAGTCGTTGACAAAATTAGGTGATGACAGTATTGGTGTGGTGGCGGGTTTTGGCATGAAGGAATGGCTACTTGAACGCTATCCGTCACTGAACATTATCGAACAGCCGAATCTCGACTTAGCAAAACGAGCGCTGCACATGGGTGACATTCAGTACCTTGTAGACAGTTACTTAACCATGGTTGAGATGAAGCGGTTAGTGAAGCTGACCAATATTCATGTCGGATTGCTCGACGCGCCACCTTTGGAATTTTCTCTGTTTATGAAGGAGAAAGACAAAGACGTGGTTGAGCTTATCAACCAA
>NZ_JPRD01000002.1 GCF_000817815.1 Vibrio owensii CAIM 1854 = LMG 25443 | reverse complement strand
GCTAATTGGCTTGCTAACTTGGCTTCTTACTTTCGAAACCTAAGCTTCGAAGCGTTGCCGTGTCAGCGAGGTGGCATTATAGAGATTGCGATCACATTGGCAAGCCCTTTTTCTCGTTTTTTTTGATTTTTTTATCGTTTGAATGTTTTTTATTCTAAAAGGCGAGTTTTTGCTACTCTTCTCACCAGATATCACCGTTATTAACGCTTTATAAGGAGTAAAGATGAGTTCAATGAGAAGTTATAAAGGTATACGTCCTCAGTTGGGCGAACGTGTATATGTCGACTCAACCTCTGTGTTAGTCGGTGATATCCGAATTGGCGATGATTCTAGTATCTGGCCATTGGTCGCAGCTCGGGGTGATGTAAACCATATCCATATAGGAGAGCGAACCAACATTCAAGATGGCAGCGTACTTCATGTAACTCATAAAAACGCGGAAAATCCCAAAGGCTACCCGCTCATCATTGGTAATGATGTCACCATAGGTCACAAAGTGATGCTGCATGGCTGTGAGATCCACGATCGCGTCCTAGTCGGTATGGGCGCTATTGTCTTAGACAACGTGGTGGTGGAATCAGATGTGATGATTGGTGCAGGAAGTTTGGTGCCACCAGGGAAGGTATTAGAAAGTGGCTATTTATATGTTGGAAGCCCTGTTAAGCAAGCTCGCCCTCTATCAGATAAAGAACGAGCTTTCTTGCAAAAATCTGCCAACAACTATGTGCAGAACAAAAACGACTACATTACTGAAGTAGAAGACATCAATGAGTAGTCAGGTATAGTCCGCTAATCGATAATGATATGGCCTTCTTCATCGAAGGCTTCATCTTCTATTAGCTCTTCAGCGATTTCTTCTAGATCGAATCGGTAATCAGTAAACACTTTAATTGCCGCTTGCTCAGTTTCAATCAGTGAACCACTAAGCTTTTCTAACTTTTGTTTTGTTACATAACATTCAATCAACGCACCAGATTGCTGCGCAGCAAAATTTACCGATTGCGAGGCTTCATCCCAAGACTGCATGTCAGGGAATAGGATAGATTGATTCATTGATTACTGACCTTCAAGGTTCTTTCTTAGTTCTCTGAGAATTTGTTTGGCACCAGGACGTAACCCGCGCCAGAGCATGAAGCTTTCTGCAGCCTGCCCAACTAGCATTCCAAGACCATCATACGCATGAGCGGCACCATTTTCTCTTGCCCATAAGTTAAAGCTCGTCACCCCTTTGCCATAAATCATGTCATAGCTTGTGCTATTGGCGGCAAAGATAGAGCAAGAGATAGCAGGCAGTTCACCACTAAGAGAAGCAGAAGTAGAGTTAATGATGACATCATACTCTTCATTAATACTTTCCATCTCTTTGGCGACGATAGGACCGTGAGAGACAAACAACTCTGCAAGCCCCTGTGCTTTACTAAAGGTACGGTTGGTAATGGTTAAAGAAGCCGGCTTTTGATCAAGCAGTGGCTTAATAACACCACGAGCGGCACCACCAGCACCAATAATGAGGATTCGTGCACCTTCCAATACAACTTGGTGCTGAAGCAAATCCTGCACTAGACCTGCCCCATCGGTGTTGTCACCAATGATTTCACCATCATCTAACTTCTTGAGAGTGTTCACTGCACCCGCCAACTGAGCACGCTCAGTCAAACGGCTAGCAAATTGATAAGCATCTTCTTTAAATGGCATGGTAATGTTGCACCCCTTGCCACCTTCAGCAAAAAACACCTTCGCTGCGTCAATAAAGCCATCAACAGGTGCACTTTCTGCGGTGTACACCAAAGACTGATTGGTTTGACGAGCAAACAAGGTGTGAATGAATGGCGACTTACTGTGTCCGATAGGGTTACCAAACACGGCATAGCGATCAATTTGCTGAGTCATTTCCTTACCTTTATTCCTTACTTATATAGAAAAAAAACAGGGCCACCTGATTACAGATGACCCTATCACTATCTATCTATATAGAAAAGGAGATTCAGCGCTTACCATTCTCGGGGCGTTAGGTATTGCTCATAAAGCTCTGCCTCTGGTGAACCAGCTTGCGGTTCATAGCTGTATTCCCAACGCGCAAGTGGTGGCATTGACATAAGAATCGACTCGGTACGACCACCACTTTGCAAACCAAACAGAGTGCCACGGTCATACACTAGGTTGAACTCTACGTAACGACCACGTCGGTACAATTGGAACTCGCGCTCACGCTCACCGTATTCAATGTCTTTACGACGAGAAACGATCGGAAGGTAAGCTTGGCAGTATCCCTCACCAACCGCTTTGATGTAGTCAAAGCACTTATCAAATTCCCACTGGTTTAGGTCATCAAAGAACAGACCGCCGACACCGCGAGTTTCATTTCGATGTGGTAGGAAGAAGTATTTGTCACACCATGCTTTGTGCTCTGCGTAAACGTCTTCACCAAATGATGCACAAAGCTGTTTTGCTGTGTCGTGCCATGATTGGCAATCTTCTTCAAATGGGTAGAAAGGCGTGAGGTCAAAACCACCACCAAACCACCAAATTGGGTCTTCACCGTCTTTCTCTGCAATAAAGAAGCGGACATTAGCGTGCGAAGTCGGTACATAAGGGTTTTTAGGGTGAATAACCAAAGAAACACCCATCGCTTCAAAACGACGACCCGCTAACTCTGGACGATGTGCTGTCGCTGATGCTGGCATTTCATTACCTTCTACATGAGAGAAGTTCACTCCTCCTTGCTCGAAGATAAGACCATCACGCAATACGCGAGTACGGCCACCGCCACCAAGACGCTCTCCTTTTTCACGTTGCCAAGCATCTTCGACAAAGACGGCCTTTCCATCTTCTTGTTCTAGTTGCTGACAAATGGAATCCTGAAGTGACATCAAGAACTGCTTTACGGCGTGCTTATCGATTGCTGACATACGTGTAGTACCTATTGATTGCTGACTAGCAGGGTTAGCCCTGTCTTAATATTTGCGAGGTTTTAGCATCACGGATTTCACTAGGCTTGTCACGACCGCTGGTTTCACCACGTAAGATCGCCACAAGTCGGTCACCTAACTGTTCTTCAACTTCTTCCGTCGTCATACAAGGAGGCAGACCAGTAAGATTCGCGCTGGTAGAGGTTAGCGGCTTTCCGAATGCATTACACATCTTTTGTACTAAAGGATGATCAGTCACACGTACTGCAATCGAATCAAATTGACCCGATACCCAGTGAGAGACTTTGTCACTCGCTGGCATGATCCAAGTGTATGGCCCTGGCCACGTTGCGTGGACTTTATCTAACTGCTCTTGAGTCAACTGAGATTCATCAACATAAGGCAAAAGCTGCTCATAACTAGCCGCAATAAGAATTAGCCCCTTCTCTACTGGGCGCTGCTTTAGCTCTAGCAGCTTTTGAATCGCTTCTGGGTTATCTGGATCACAGCCGACACCAAATACGCCTTCTGTTGGATAGGCAATCACTTCGCCTTTTTGTAGTGCTTCAAGCACCTGTTCAAAGTTATCCACCAATTACTTCCTGATAGTCTTATCTGTTGTGTTTGCACTAAGTGTACAAATATTCATTCTCAGAGACTAAATCAATTTGTTTATAAAATGTATCAATACCATTTACAAACACACGCAAACGTTTGCTTGAGGTGAAAATCCCCGTATAATGCGCACAAATTTATCAGCTCACCTAATTTTGCAGCTTGAAGGAGTTTGAGATGAAAGTCGGTATCATCATGGGTTCTAAATCAGATTGGCCAACCATGAAACTAGCAGCGGACATGCTGGATCAATTTGGCGTGTCTTACGAAACAAAGGTGGTGTCAGCTCACCGTACTCCTCAATTATTGGCTGATTACGCAAGCAGTGCCAAAGAACGCGGTATTAAAGTCATCATCGCGGGTGCAGGCGGAGCCGCCCACCTACCAGGTATGGCAGCAGCGTTTACCAGCGTACCTGTACTTGGCGTTCCAGTTCAGTCTCGTGCACTGAAAGGCATGGATTCACTGCTTTCTATCGTACAAATGCCAAAGGGTATTGCGGTTGGTACATTGGCGATTGGCGAAGCAGGCGCAGCAAACGCTGGCATCCTAGCAGCTCAAATCCTTGGTACACATGATGAAGCGATCATGGCAAAAGTCGAAGCGTTCCGTAACGAACAAACGGAAACCGTATTGGCGAACCCAAACCCTGCTGAGGATTAATCAGATGCATGTACTGGTTCTTGGTGCGGGTCAACTAGCTCGTATGATGTCTCTGGCTGGTGCGCCACTGAATATTCAAATATCAGCTTACGATGTGGGCAGCGGTAACATCGTTCATCCACTGACTCAGCACGTACTAGGCAACGGCTTAGAGAATGCAATTGAACAAGTCGACGTCATTACTGCTGAGTTCGAGCATATCCCACATGATGTGCTCGATGTTTGCGAAGCGAGCGGTAAGTTCTTACCAAGTACGCAAGCCATCAAAGCAGGTGGTGATCGCCGCATTGAAAAAGCATTACTTGATGATGCTGACGTGCGTAACGCGAAATACTACGTAATCGAAACTCGTGAAGACTTTGACCGCGCAATTGAACACGTTGGTATGCCAATGGTTCTGAAAAGTGCATTAGGTGGTTACGATGGTAAAGGCCAGTGGCGCTTAAAAGAAACTTCTCAAGTCGAAGACATTTGGACTGAGATGGCAGAGTGCATTGCCGCAACACCAACTCAAGCGATTGTTGCTGAGGAGTTTGTCCCTTTTAACCGCGAAGTTTCACTGGTTGGTGCCCGTGGTAAAGATGGCAGCGTTGAAGTATACCCTCTGGCAGAGAACGTCCACACCAATGGTGTATTGAGCCTTTCTACCGCGATTGATGCACCAGAGTTGCAAGAGCAAGCAAAACAGATGTTCACGGCCGTTGCCAACAGCTTGAATTACGTTGGTGTGCTAGCGCTGGAGTTCTTCGATGTTGACGGTACTTTGCTAGTTAATGAAATCGCACCACGCGTACACAACTCTGGTCACTGGACTCAACAAGGTGCAGAAACCTCTCAGTTTGAGAACCACCTACGCGCCGTGTGCGGTATGCCTTTGGGTAGCACTAAGCTGGTTCGTGAAACCTCAATGATTAATATTCTTGGTGAAGACACACTACCAGAAGCATTGCTAGCAATGGATGGTTGCCACATTCATTGGTACGGCAAAGAAAAACGTGCGGGTCGCAAGATGGGTCACATCAACGTATGTGGTGACTACACTGGCGAACTTAATCGTAAACTTTGTGCATTAGCAGACGTATTGGATGAACAGGCTTTCCCTGCCGTACATGAATTTGCCAAGCAGTGGCAAGCATAGAAAAGCAGCGGAATAAATAGCAAAAGGGTCGCATGATGCGACCCTTTTTAATTCGTACTGAAAGTTATTGTGATTGGGTATGCTGGCACTTACGACTCGCGCATTGCAGTTTAACCCCGCTGGCAAGTTTCTTTTCTACCAACAAGGTAAATCCACATTCCTCGCAGCGGCCTCTTACAGGCGGCAAGTTAACCGCAAACTTGCACTTCGGATAGTTATCACACGCGTAGAATGTTTTACCAAATCGGGTTTTACGCTCAACCAAATGTCCTTTGCCACATTCAGGGCAAGCGTGTTGCTCTTTCGCTTGCTGCTCTGGCTCAGGTTGGTTAATCGACTCAATATGATGACATGCTGGGTAATGGCTACAACCAACGAACATACCGTAGCGCCCTTGGCGGAGTACCAATTCATTGCCACACTCAGGGCAAGGCACACCCAACTCTTTCACGATGTGACCATCATTACTGTGTAGCGGCTTAATGTAATCGCAACTTGGGTATTGGCTACAACCTAAAAAAGGACCGTGTTTACCGTGCTTAAGCGAAACTTCCCCACCGCATTTAGGGCAAGGTTCGCGCTCAAGCGCATGCTCGTGTGCCGAAAAAAGGTTGTGATCGATTTTACAACTCATACTCACCGCTCAAGCGAAGATATTAATGAAGAATACCTTGTTCCTTGGTGTACAGCAGCTCTTCCATCAGCGTGTAGGCGTTTTCGTTGCCTGGAACATTAAACAGCACCATAAGAATGATCCATTTAAGGTCCTCAAGCTCAAACTCATTGGTTTCAAGCCCCATTACACGGTCGATAACCATCTCACGCGTTTCTGTGGTCAGAACATTGATTTGCTCTAGGAACAACAAGAAACCACGACATTCGAGGTCCAGTCGCTGCATCTCTGAAGCGGTATAGGTACGTGTCGATGCCGATGCAATGCAGGTTGAAATGGCTGAATGTTCATCGCTTTGTTGCAATGCCGCCAGCTCTTCTAACCAGACAAGGGCTTTGTAGATGTCTTTTTGCTGGAAGCCTGCACGAAGCAATTCATCTTCCAATTCGTCTTGTTCGACTTGTAACTCTGCATCGCTATGGATGTAGGTTTCGAATAGATACATAAGTATATCCATCATCATAGCTAGCCCCTCCCCTTTCGAATATAGCCACCGGATACTGCAACAACATGCCCTGAAAGCTCAAGCTCTAAGAGCTGCATCATGACTTCTTGGACAGGTATATTGGTCCTGCTTGCAAGAATATCAACTGGTGTAGCCTCATTTCCTACGTTAGCTAACAGCTGAGGAAATGGCAATTCTTCTTCATCAATTGGCGCAGAAAATAAATCTAAGCTCTGATTAATAGACCAGTCGAGTAAAGACTGTATTTCATTCAGCACCTCTTGAGTATTTTGTACGAGGCATGCCCCGTTACGAATCAATTGATTACCACCACTGGCGTTAGGAGCATTAATCGAAGCTGGCAGAGCGAAAACTTCTCGACCTTGCTCAAGGGCATAGCGAGCAGTGATTAAGGAACCACTTTTTTCAGCAGCTTCCACCACCAAAACACCCAGCGACAAACCACTAATAATTCGATTACGACGAGGGAAGTTTTCTGCGCGAGGTTTAGCATCAGGACGAAACTCAGAGACAAGCGCACCATTTTCCATCACTCGCTGCGCCAAACCTCGGTGTCTTGCTGGGTACACTTGTTCCAACCCAGAACCAAGCACTGCAATGGTTTTACCTCCAGCTAAAAGCGCACCATCATGAGCATGACCATCAATACCTAATGCTAAACCACTGGTGACGATCAGATCGTGTTGCACCAAGTCTGACGCAAAGCCTCTTGCATGTTGTAGTCCATCCACGCTGGCATTACGACTGCCAACCATGGCTATTTGTGGCTGAGACAAGCAGCTCGCATCTCCCTTTATGAATAATAAAGGAGGCGGTGCGACGGTTTGTTTGAGAAGTGGCGGGTACAAAACATCCGCCAAAGTAAGAATATGATGATGAGAAGATGCTGCAGCCCAAGTCAGACAAGCATCGACTTCTTTATCGACCTGCGACCACGCTTGCAGTTGTTTTGCCGTTAAGCCTAAAAGCTGAAGCTGCTCCGTGGAATATTGGACAATATTACTCGGCGTGTCTTTGCTCAGCAGCTTACTCAGCTTGACCCCGCCAATGCCTGGCAAACAACTCAGCTTTAGCCAGGCAGCGAGATCCGTATCATTGTGTGGTTTCATTGGTGGTTGATTCCTCTACCAGAGGAGAAACCACAGATACCTCTTTATTGATTGGTTTGGTGCTATTGGTGATCAAAGCAAGGCTGAAATATTTATAAGGGCGAATCACGAGTAACTCACCAACTTTACTCTGTGGCAAGGTGATCTTGGAATCGAGAAAGCCGTTGTCCTTGGCAAAGTCATCGCCATCTTTATAAACAGGATGCGCATCTTCTTTAAGAGCGAACACACTGCCTTGGCGAAGTTCGTCCGATGTGCCTTTATCGATCACCACCACTTGGTTAGTCGAACTAAAACGAATGCCTTCAATATTCCCCAATAACTTAGCAGAACTGCCTTGCGGCGAAGGTAATGGATAGAAGGTGGCCGTGAAATCCCCGTTTTCTAATGCTTGAACCGGCAAAGCAATATCATTACGGATAATCTCTTGCAGTTGAGTGGTGATTTTCAGTCCTGAAAATTCATCCGACGCTTCGATCAACTCACCTTTGGCAATCAAACGTAATGCCGTGATTTGTTGTGATACATCATCTCGAGAGAAAGTTTCCACAGGTCGATAGATTGCCCAATCTGTCCATGCTTGCTTGCCACTGATATACAGCGTGTCTTCTGCGGTCAGGTATTTACTGCCTTTACTGCTACCCATCACCTTCGCCGCGTTTTCTAATGTCTCATCATCCACTAAGCGATCGGATTTTAAGTACGGCATCACCAAACCTTCGGCTACGGTAGGTACCGCTTTCTTTTCAGTGATGCGAGCTTTAGGGCTGAGTTTTTTGACGGGTTTTAAGCTCAAGACTGGCTGACCATTAATCCACACCAGCGATAACTTGTCTCCCGGATAAATCAGGTGCGGGTTATCGATTTCTGGGTTCACTTGCCACAAACGAGGCCACAACCAAGGGCTATCAAGGTACATCGCTGAAATATCCCAAAGCGTATCACCTTTCACCACAACGTAAGTTTTGGGTGCATCATCTTTAACGGTAAGTGGTTGGGAGTCCGTATTTGCTACAACATTGAAAGAGAAAAGTAACGGCAACGTAATACGAGAAACGTTGCGGAAAATTCGATTCATGACCCTCGTCCTTGGTCTATTAGGCAGTTACCAGAATGGAAATTGGTATCAGGATGCTGTCATTTAGGTCATAAAATGTCTAGAATTGAGCCAACAAGGTTTGTGCTGTTACGGCACAGTTCAATATTTCGAGTGAATATGTCTGTATTACAAGTATTAACATTCCCAGATGATCGCCTGCGTACCGTTGCAAAACCTGTAGAAGAGGTGACACCTGAGATTCAAAAAATCGTCGATAACATGATTGAAACCATGTACGACGAAGAAGGTATTGGCCTTGCGGCAACGCAGGTTGATGTCCACAAACGTATCGTAGTTATCGATATTTCAGAGACTCGCGATGAGCCTATGGTGCTTATCAACCCTGAGATTCTGGAAAAGCGTGGCGAAGACGGCATCGAAGAAGGCTGTCTATCGGTACCAGGTGCTCGCGCACTTGTGCCTCGTGCTGCTGAAGTTACGGTTAAAGCCCTAGATCGCGACGGCAAAGAATACACATTTGACGCTGACGATCTGCTAGCAATCTGCGTTCAACACGAACTAGACCACCTAATGGGTAAACTGTTCGTTGATTACCTATCACCACTTAAGCGTAAGCGTATTCAAGACAAGCTAGCGAAAATCAAACGCTTTAACGAGAAACAGCAAAACGCTTAATCTCGATACAATTTAATTAGAAGGAAGCCTACCTTGAGTCAGTCTTTACGTATTGTCTTTGCAGGTACTCCGGATTTCGCCGCCCGTCACTTGGCGGCGTTGTTGTCTTCGGAGCACGAAGTAATTGCGGTATACACTCAACCAGACCGACCAGCAGGTCGTGGTAAGAAGCTTACTGCCAGCCCAGTGAAAACCATCGCGCTTGAGCACGATATTCCGGTATACCAGCCAGAAAACTTCAAATCAGATGAAGCCAAGCAAGAGCTTGCTGATCTGAATGCCGACATCATGGTGGTTGTGGCTTACGGTCTATTGCTTCCACAAGTCGTGCTAGATACGCCTAAATTGGGCTGTATTAACGTGCACGGTTCGATTCTTCCTCGCTGGCGTGGTGCAGCTCCGATCCAACGCTCAATTTGGGCTGGTGATGCAGATACTGGCGTGACCATCATGCAGATGGACATTGGTTTGGATACAGGTGACATGCTGAAAATCGCAACATTGCCGATTGAAGCAAGCGACACCAGCGCATCAATGTACGAAAAACTTGCAGGCTTGGGCCCTGATGCACTGATTGACTGCCTAGCATACATCGCAACAGGTAAAGCTGAACCGGTGAAGCAAGATGACGAGTTTGCAAACTACGCGAAGAAGCTGAGCAAAGAAGAAGCACGCATTAATTGGAATGACGACGCGGCACACATCGAGCGTTGCGTTCGCGCATTCAACCCATGGCCAATGAGCCACTTTGAAGCGGCTGAAAACAGCATCAAAGTATGGCAAAGCCGTGTGGCGGAACAAACCAGTGACAAGCCAGCGGGCACTATTGTGCAAGCAGATAAAACCGGTATTTATGTTGCGACAGGCAATGGCACACTGGTACTGGAACAACTGCAAGTTCCGGGTAAAAAAGCCATGTCAGTTCAAGATATTCTGAACTCACGTGCATCTTGGTTTGAAGTTGGCACCCAACTGGTTTAAAAAGCCAAACAATAGTGTCAAAGACCAATAATACGAACTTTTAGAGGGCAGAGATGCCCTCCTTTACTTTAAGGTACTCATCATGAATGTTCGCGCTGCGGCTGCCAACGTCTTGTATCTCGTCGTCGACAAGGGCCACTCACTTTCAAGCGCTCTTCCAGCGGCTCAACAAAACGTACGACCACGTGACCACGCTCTTCTACAAGAGATCTGTTACGGCGCTCTACGTTACCTCCCTCGCCTAGAAATGATTGCAAACCAGTTGATGGATAAGCCGTTAAAAGGCAAACAACGCGTTTTCCATCACCTTATTTTGGTTGGCATTTATCAACTAAGCTTCATGCGTATTCCTGCGCACGCTGCAGTCGGTGAAACGGTTGAAGGTACTAAAGAGCTGAAAGGTCCTCGTCTACGCGGTCTTATCAACGCGGTATTGCGTAACTATCAGCGCAACCAAGAAGAACTAGACCAAATGGCGGTCAGCAACAATGCGGGCAAGTATGGCCACCCAAGCTGGTTACTTAAACTGCTGCAAGAAGCTTACCCAGAGCAGTGGGAAAGCATTGTTGAAGCCAACAACCAAAAAGCGCCAATGTGGCTGCGTGTAAACCACCAGCACCACACTCGTGATGAATACCTAACGCTACTCAAAAATGAAAACATTGATAGCACGCCACACACACAAGCAATGGACGCCCTAAAATTGGCCGCGCCATGCGATGTGATGAAACTACCGGGCTTTGAAAAAGGTTGGGTATCGGTGCAAGATGCGGCAGCACAGTTGTCGATTAACTATCTTGAACCAAAAGATGGCGAGCTGATCCTAGACTGCTGTGCAGCACCGGGCGGTAAGACGGCGCATATTCTTGAGCGTACGTCTGGCAGCGAAGTGGTAGCCATTGACTGCGACGACACACGTCTTAAACGTGTGCACGAAAACCTGAAGCGTCTCAACCTTCAGGCAAAAGTGGTTTGCGGCGATGCGCGTAATCCTCAAGAATGGTGGCAAGGCGAACAATTTGATCGCATTTTGTTGGACGCACCATGCTCTGCAACGGGCGTAATTCGTCGTCACCCAGACATCAAATGGCTACGTCGTGCTGATGATATTGCCGCACTTGCGGAACTACAGAGCGAAATTTTTGATGCAATGTGGACGCAACTGAAACCGGGCGGCACCATGGTTTACGCGACTTGCTCAATCACACCACAAGAAAACGTGGAGCAAGTAAAAGCATTCTTAGCACGTACTGCGGATGCGCAACTAGTGGACTCTGATCCCGAACAACCTGGTCGTCAGATTCTGCCAGGTGAAGAAGATATGGATGGTTTCTACTACGCAGTGCTAACGAAAAAACACGCGTAACAGCATGCTAAATAGGCGATTGAAGCGAATTCAATCGCCTTTTTCAGATAACGAGTAAAGAGTATGAAAATCATTATTCTTGGTGCTGGTCAGGTTGGCGGCACATTGGCAGAAAACCTCGTTGGTGAGAATAACGACATCACCATCGTCGACAAAAATGGCGACCGACTGCGAGAGTTGCAAGACAAGTACGATCTTCGCGTTGTTAATGGTCACGCGAGTCACCCAGATGTGTTGCGTGAAGCAGGTGCACAAGACGCCGACATGCTAGTTGCGGTGACTAACACCGATGAGACCAATATGGCCGCGTGTCAGGTTGCCTTCACTCTGTACAATACCCCAAACCGTGTTGCACGTATTCGTTCTCCAGAGTATTTGGCAGAAAAAGAGGCGCTATTCAAATCTGGTGCAATCCCTGTCGATCACCTTATCGCACCTGAAGAGCTGGTAACCAGCTACATCGAACGCCTGATCCAATACCCTGGCGCATTGCAAGTCGTCAGCTTTGCCGAGCAAAAAGTCAGCCTAGTCGCAGTAAAAGCCTACTATGGTGGCCCGCTGGTTGGTAACGCTCTATCCGCTCTGCGTGAACACATGCCACACATCGATACTCGTGTTGCTGCAATTTTCCGTCAAGGTCGCCCTATTCGCCCACAAGGCACCACCATCATAGAAGCCGATGATGAAGTCTTCTTTGTTGCAGCAAGTAACCACATTCGCTCGGTAATGAGTGAACTTCAGCGCCTTGAGAAACCTTACCGCCGCATCATGATTGTCGGTGGTGGTAACATCGGTGCCAGCTTAGCAAAACGCCTAGAGCAAGCTTACAGTGTGAAGTTGATTGAGCGTAACTATCAGCGTGCAGAAAAACTGTCTGAGCAGCTAGAAAACACCATCGTCTTCTGTGGTGATGCTGCGGATCAAGAACTGCTGACCGAAGAAAACATCGACCAAGTAGATGTGTTCATCGCGTTAACCAACGAGGATGAAACCAACATCATGTCAGCGATGTTGGCAAAACGCATGGGCGCGAAGAAAGTGATGGTGCTGATCCAGCGCGGCGCTTATGTCGACCTAGTACAAGGCGGCGTGATTGATGTGGCGATCTCACCACAACAAGCGACGATTTCTGCTCTACTCACGCACGTTCGTCGTGCTGACATCGTTAACGTATCTTCTCTGCGTCGTGGCGCGGCAGAAGCCATCGAAGCCGTTGCGCACGGTGACGAAACCACATCGAAAGTGGTGGGTCGCGCGATTGGTGATATCAAACTCCCACCAGGAACCACCATTGGTGCTATCGTTCGTGGCGAAGAAGTTCTTATCGCACACGATCGTACCGTCATCGAACAAGATGACCACGTCGTGATGTTCCTGGTCGACAAAAAGTACGTACCAGACGTCGAAGCGCTGTTCCAGCCGAGTCCATTCTTCCTCTAGGATTTTCCTATGGTCAACTTACGTCCCGTACTGTTTGTTATCGGGCTGGTTTTATCCAAACTGGCCCTTTTTATGTACGTGCCGACTTTGGTCGCGTTTTTCACTGGTACGGGCGGATTCCTCGATTTCGCCCAAGCCGTTGTGATCACCCACCTAGCCGCATTCATCTGTTTGACGATTGGTCGAACCGCCAAGTTCAAACTCAGTGTGCGTGACATGTTCCTCATCACCAGTTTGGTATGGACCATCGCCAGTGCGTTTGCTGCATTGCCGTTTGTGTTTATCAACCACATTAGCTTTACCGACGCCTATTTCGAAACTATGTCTGGCATCACCACCACAGGCTCTACTGTACTCAGTGGTTTAGACAACATGGCACCGAGTATCTTGTTGTGGCGTTCCATCTTGCAATGGTTGGGGGGTATTGGCTTTATCGTGATGGCGGTAGCTATCCTACCAATGCTTAACGTTGGTGGTATGAAGCTGTTCCAAACCGAATCGTCTGATTGGTCTGATAAGAGCAGCCCGAGAGCCAAGACCGTCGCGAAGAACATCGTATTGGTGTATCTGATGCTGACAGGCTTGTGTATTGTGGGTTATTTGCTGACTGGCATGAACCTGTTTGAAGCCATCAACCACGCCTTCACAACCCTGTCTACGGGCGGATACTCAACATCTGACGGTTCGATGAACCACTTCTCCAATGGTGCGCACTGGGTCGCAACCACCTTTATGTTCCTTGGTGGCCTGCCATTCCTGTTGTTTGTTGCCGCGCTACGCAAGCGCAGTGTCGAAGTATTAATTAGAGATGCTCAGGTACGCGGTTTTGCCTACTTGTTCTTATTCTCTAGCTTAGTGGTTTCTGCTTGGTTAGTGATTCGCGATGGTTACACCATTTTGGATGCACTGCGCGTTTCAATGTTCAACATCGTGTCGGTGGTGACGACTACTGGGTTTGGTCTAGAAGACTTCACCGCATGGGGCGCTTTGCCAACCACACTGTTTGCTTTCTTAATGATGGCGGGCGCGTGTTCAGGCTCGACCTCTGGCGGGATTAAAATCTTCCGTTTCCAGATCGCAATGACACTGCTTAACAAGCAAATCATGAAACTGATTCACCCATCAGGCGTGTTCGTTCAGCGCTACAACCAACGCCCAGTGAATGACGATATTGTTCGTTCAGTGGTGGCATTTGGTTTGATGTTCTTTATCACCATCATCTTTGTTGCTGGCTGCTTAAGTGCACTTGGCCTAGACCCTGTGACCAGTATTTCTGGTTCCATTACCGCAGTAGCGAACGTGGGTCCGGGTATGGGCAGCGTGATTGGCCCAACTGGTAACTTTGCACCTTTACCAGACGCAGCTAAGTGGCTACTAAGCTTTGGTATGTTGATGGGCCGTCTGGAAATTCTGACTATTCTTGTACTGTTCTTCCCTGCGTTTTGGCGCCGTTAACCAGACTCAAATAAAAGGTATAACAATGAAAACATGGATCACTCTGGCGACCCTACTCGCCTCTTCATCGGTTTTCGCAGCCGAAGTTGTGAAACTGACGGATGGACGCGAAGTAAAACTGAACGACGACTTCACGTGGGAGTATGTTGTGAAAAAGGCCACAACAAAAGCCACAGAAACCACACTAGAGAAAGTTGAAGCAGTAGAAGCGGCAGCTGTTGTAGCCTCAACTACCGCCGTTGAAGCCGTGGCAACATCAGCTCCTGAAACAACGAAGATGGCGATAATTCCCGTTGTGAACAAGAAAGTCGGTACTACCGTTGTTGTAAACGCGAAGAAGCCAACCATGCAGCTGTCTGATTCAGGTGTGGATGTATTGATTGGCTCGGCAAGCTACGAGGATGGTGAACTGATCTTCCCAACTTCTATCACTAACCAAAGCTCACAATCGGTGATTCAGGTAGAAGTGGAAGTACAGGTATTCGATATGGCTGGCAAACAATTAGCGAAAGAAAACATCACGGTTTGGCAATCTATCAAACGCATGGCAGATACTTACCTTCGCCCACAGCAAGCCGAGCAAGGTAAAGCGATTAAACTGGCAGTGCCACAGTCGCAGCAATACCAGTTCTCAGCAGAAGTATTAGAAGTGAAAACTCGCTAATACGATAAGACATGCTTTGTCGGGCTTATCTCTATCAGCTAGATAGGCTCGACAAAGTAATAAATCGCGAAGAAGTGACATACACAACCCGCCAACACGAAGCCGTGCCAAATTGCGTGATTAAATGGGATTCGCTTGGCAACGTAGAAAATCACCCCGATCGAATACACCAATCCACCAGCGGCTAAAAGCGTCAAACCACCAATATCCAGATTTATCGCCAGTTGGTAAATCACGATCAACGATAACCACCCCATCACCAGATACGTCATCAAAGACAATTTTTTGAATCGATAGACAAACGCGACTTTCATGATGATGCCGATCAGCGCGATGGTCCAAATCACAATCATCAACCCAATCGCCAATGGGGTACGCAAACTCACCAATAGAAACGGTGTGTAGCTGCCCGCAATCAAAAGATAGATGGCACAGTGGTCGAAGGTTTTCAGCCAACGCTTAGCTTTTGGATATGGGATCGCATGGTAGAGCGTAGAGGCCAGAAACAGGACAATCATGCTAGAACCATAGATCGCCATACTGGTAATGGTTAACGCGTCGGCTTGGTGGTCGACGGCTTTAATCAATAGTAGTACCAAGCCAACAATACCGAAAATCATTCCGATACCATGGGTAATGGAGTTGGCCAGTTCTTCGCCCTGACTGTATTGTGCTTTCTGAGGTGAGGACATGAACGTGCCTATACTAGAGTTTTGAATATTCACTCTAGTATGGCACATTAAGCGTACACGTGTAAGCTTAAATTAAGACTCGTGTGCAGCTGTGGTTTGTTCGAGGTAATTCAGGATTAATGGGCCAACGTCGTCCAGTTTCGTGTTCACCGGAATGCTCAGTTCGCGTTTTAGTTTGCCACTCCCGAGTAAGCTTGCCAGCATGCCACTTGCTCCGCTGCGGGTGCGGTCCACTTCAAACCACAGCTTGAGGTTCTGCTCGTCGCGGTGAGCAACAAATTCCAACTCTCGCCATACGCCATGATACGGGCCATCGGTTGGCACCATTTCAAACTCTTGTACAAATGGCAGGTCAAAGCCTTTAACTTCTTCGCACTCTACTTGGCGAATACGCAAACCTTGCGATTCAAAAGCAGACAAAACGGCATCCATAAGTGGGTCAGGTCTAACGGTGAGAATGTCTTTGTCGGTAGGATCGAGTGCCATCGCAACGTCCAAACCCGTTTCTAACCAGACTTTGGCATCACCGATGGTGACAGGGGTATTCCACGGCACATCGAGTTTAACTTCAAAGGTTCGATCTTCGCCGGGATGGATAGTAAATGCGTATGGGAGGTTCCACTTTGCCAGAACATGCGTTTGGGGTACGCGTCGCATGCTGTGCCCTTCTCTTGCTCCGCGATCGTCTGGCGCTTCCGCGATATAACGGCAACACAGCTTGAGATCGATGTTATCGATCGCTTGTTCGGTCGCTCCGCCATAGACGTGGATAGAGACATCCACACTCTGACCGGGAAACAGCACGTCTTGGTTTAGGATCGAATCGACCTTGGCACTGCCGATCCCAAAACTCGCAAGTGTCTTCTTCAAAAATGACATATGCACCTCCTTGGTAGAGATCTCATACTACTACTGCTGATCATGGGATCAAAACAAATTTTCGTCTCGAATTCGCACAGAAAACCATAAATTCCATACAATTCAACTGCTCAACTATCGACCAATTATGACAGGAGTGCTAACCTATACATGATATGCATGCATATCGTTATTCCTGATTCATTATTTGGATTGGCGAGAGCCAGAAGAGCCACCCTTCAAGCAGTTGAAGCTCAACTCATAGTGAGTTAGGCCATTACATCGGCAATGGATATGCCTGGCAGTTAGGTATCTAAATGCGCCCAACAACAGTCAGGTTCGCACATACAAATCGTAGTGCAATGCGCCGTCGCAGTGGTTTTACTACTGCGCCAAAGGCAAAACTAGTTGCGCCAGCAATGACTCTGGTTGAGAAGACAGCGATTGTGCCAAGTGTTCCAAACAAAGTTATCAAAGCAGCTTAATTAAAAAGCGCGGCAATCACCGCGCTTTTTTCTTTTCTCTCCGCCCTTTCCTATTTGGTGTTCGCCAAGCAATTTGATACCTTTAGTAGCAAATAACACCTATAAATTCTGTGGAGAAAGAAATGAAGTGTCATCGTATTGAAGAGCTGCTTGAGCTACTAGAACCTGAGTGGCATAAAGACCAAGAAATGAACCTGCTACAGTTCATCATGAAACTGGCAAACGAAGCGGGTTACGAAGGTAAACTGGAAGATCTCACCGATGACGTGCTGATCTACCACCTAAAAATGCGCAACAGCGGCAAAGATGAAATGATCCCAGGTCTTAAGAAAGACCAAGAAGATGATTTCAAAACAGCGATCCTACGCGCACGCGGTATCATCAAGTAAACCGCTCAACACCCAGCATTGATAAGCGACTCATTTGAGTCGCTTTTTTTATAACTAAATCAAACAGTTCAAAAAGGTATTTATAACTGTTCAGTCATTTATCAGGTTAACTGTACTGACTTTTGTTGTTAAACGTTGACTGCGTTAAAGAAACGGAATTGTTATTGATTGTATAATCGCCGTTCATCAGTATTTACTAAAATAATTATGTCCAGTCATGAATAATGATATGGGCGAAGCAGCAATGTCATCGAGTGACATCATTAGAAATGTCACCGTACATTATAAGAAAGCCTAAAGAAGGATGAGTGCATGAGTCAGGATAAGATTGATATCAAAGATGTGACTCCAAAAACCTTTAACCCGAAAACCCACAAAGGGAACGGGGATCGTTTCAACCCAAGTAATCGAATCTATGTACGTGAGAGTAAAGGCACGTTTCAAAAGCTGCGTCGTTATGGCGGTTGGTTTTTGTTGCTGTTGTTTGCATTGGTTCCATGGATTCCTTACGGCGAGCGCCAAGCCATTTTGCTGGACATCGGTAACCAGCAGTTCAACTTTTTCGGCACAACGCTGTATCCACAAGACCTTACCCTACTCGCACTGCTGTTTGTAATCGCCGCGTTTGGGCTGTTCTTTATCACCACCTTCTTGGGGCGGGTTTGGTGTGGCTACTTGTGCCCGCAAACCGTGTGGACCTTCATTTATATCTGGTTTGAGGAAAAACTCGAAGGCAGTGCTAATAAACGCCGTAAGCAAGACTCCAATAAACTGACGGCCAATTTAGCAATGCGCAAAACCCTCAAGCACATAGCGTGGTTTGCGATAGCGCTCGCCACTGGCTTCACCTTTGTCGGTTATTTCGTGCCGATGAAGCAGCTAGTTATCGACTTCTTCACCTTTAATGCCAACTTCTGGCCAGTCTTCTGGGTGATGTTCTTTGCCATTTGTACCTACGGCAATGCCGGCTGGATGCGCTCTATCATGTGTATTCACATGTGTCCTTACGCGCGTTTCCAATCAGCGATGTTCGACAAAGACACTTTCATTGTGGGCTACGACACCAAGCGTGGTGAAAAGCGTGGCCCTCGTTCACGTAAAGCTGATCCAAAGCAGCTTGGTTTAGGTGACTGTATCGATTGTGACTTGTGTGTTCAGGTATGTCCGACCGGCATCGATATCCGCGATGGCTTGCAGTATGAGTGTATCAACTGTGGTGCATGTATTGATGCGTGTGACAACACTATGGAGCGCATGGGTTACGAGAAAGGTCTGATCAACTACACCACAGAGCATCGCCTCTCAGGTAAGAGCACCAAAGTCATGCGTCCAAAACTGCTTGGCTATGGCGCTGTACTGTTAGTCATGATTGGTCTGTTCTTCCTACAAATCGCATCGGTTGATCCAGCAGGCATGAGTGTTCTACGTGACCGTAACCAATTGTTCCGAGTGAACAGCTCTGGCGAAGTAGAAAACACCTATACCTTGAAAGTGATCAACAAAACTCAACAAGTTCAAGAGTACGACTTGAACGTCGAAGGTTTGAGTGATGTTAGCTGGTATGGCAAACAAACCATTCAAGTTGAACCAGGAGAGGTATTGAACTTACCAATGAGCCTTGGCGCAGATCCTGACAAGCTAGACTCTGCGATCACGACAATTCAGTTTATACTCACCGATAAGAGCAACGAATTCACCATTGAAGTGGAAAGCCGATTTATCAAGAAGCTATAACTTCAATGACCAATGGAAAAAGGCTCAGTAATGAGCCTTTTTATTTATATGTCCCAAGGTACTTTCAACTTTGATGCCCTCACGCCTGACTTTATGTGGTACGCGCTAGAGAGCATCGGCATTCGAGCAGAATCGGGCTTTCTAGCACTCAACAGCTACGAAAACCGCGTTTACCAATTCACAGACGAAGAGCGTCAGCGCTACGTGGTGAAGTTCTACCGCCCTGGACGTTGGAGCAACGAGCAGATTCAAGAAGAGCATGATTTCACGCTTGAATTGATCGAAAACGAAATTCCGGTCGCTCCACCCGTTCGCATTAATGGTCATACTTTGCATCATTACCAAGGCTACGGTTTTGCTTTGTTTGAGAGCGTGGGTGGCCGTCAGTATGAAGTCGACAACTTAGATCAGCTTGAAGGTGTGGGTCGTTTCCTTGGCCGCATCCACAAAGTCGGTAGCCGCCAAGCCTTCCAGCACCGACCAACCATAGGCTTGCCAGAATACCTCTATCAACCAAGAGAGATTTTGCAAAACGCCAATATGATTCCGATGCATTTGGAGAACAGCTTTTTCAATGATTTGGATATGCTGATCAAGTCGATTGAAAGTCACTGGCAAGAAGGCTTCAACACCATTCGTCTGCATGGCGATTGCCATCCAGGGAACATCTTATGGCGCGATGGCCCAATGTTTGTCGATTTGGATGACTCACGTAATGGCCCAGCGGTACAAGACTTATGGATGCTGCTCAATGGCGAACGCCAAGACAAGTTAATGCAATTAGATATTGTTTTAGAAGGTTACCAAGAGTTTTGCGATTTTAACTCGGCAGAATTGAAACTAATCGAACCACTTCGCGGTCTACGAATGGTGCACTATATGGCATGGCTAGCAAAACGGTGGCACGACCCGGCATTTCCGCTCGCTTTTCCATGGTTTAATGAGCCAAAATACTGGGAAGGTCAGGTCCTGGCATTTAAAGAGCAGATTGCCAACTTAGAAGAAGCACCGCTATCTTTAATGCCTCAATGGTAAGTCAGGCCGAACAATTCAAAATGGAGATAATTAAATGAAAAAGCTGTTCGCACTGTTTTCTATGCTGATGCTAAGCCTGTCGGCACATGCAGCGCAATTCAAAGAAGGTGAACATTACAAAGTATTGGATCTAGAGGCATCGAAAAAGCCTGTAGTGACTGAGTTCTTCTCTTTCTACTGCCCACACTGTCATTCTTTCGAGCCGATCATTCAGCAACTGAAGAAGCAGCTACCTGAAGGTGTGAAACTGCAAAAGAACCACGTGTCATTCATGGGTGGCAACATGGGCCCTTCAATGAGCAAAGCATACGCGACCATGGTTGCGCTTAAAATTGAAGACAAGATGGTGCCAGTGATGTTTAACCGCATTCACAACATGCGTAAAGCACCACGTGACGATGCAGAACTTCGTCAAATCTTCCTAGATGAAGGCGTAGATGCGAAGAAATTCGATGCTGCATTCAAAGGCTTCGCGGTTGATTCAATGGTTCGCCGTATGGACAAGCAATTTGAAAACAGCGGCCTAACTGGTGTTCCAGCGGTTATCGTTAACAACAAATACCTAGTTCAAGCACAGGGCATTAAGTCTACTGACGAGTACTTCGCGCTAGTGAACTACTTGCTGACGCTGAAGTGATTCAGACCATCATTAAAAAGGGGAGCACATTGCTCTAATGCCGTTCAC
>NZ_JPRD01000019.1 GCF_000817815.1 Vibrio owensii CAIM 1854 = LMG 25443 | reverse complement strand
ACCTATATCAGGACGGGTCATTGTAACTCACTCTAACTCCCTAATTCACAGCTTTATTTTCCCTCTTACTCTCCCTTCATCGCTTTGTTTGAATGGACTCGCAAATCCTCTTGTTGAGCATTTTTTATGCAACCACTCACATTTAATCTGAATGGAGTAATGGTTCATGCAAGGAACACGAAAATGAAAGCAATGTCTTATGGTCTACTCGCCATCTCTTCACTCCTTTTGCTTGGCTGTGATGATGACGATTCGAAAGAACAAATCGCTATCACGTCCCATATCAACAGTTTAGAGTTTAATCATGCGGATGACTCAGACCTCGAGCCCATCAGGCAAGCTGTAGCTGGTAAATCATTTATTGGTCTCGGTGAAGCGACTCATGGGGGAGCACAAGGCTACAAGTTAAAATCTCGTATTACCAAATACTTGCATCAGTCTGGTGAAATCGACGTTCTTGCAATGGAAAGTGGCCTGTATGACGGACTTCGCTTGTGGCAACGCTTGATGGATGGAGAAATCACCGATGTACGAGACGCCATGCTCTACTCTTTCATGTTCCTCTACTCAGAAACTCCAGAAATCTACCCGTTATACGAGTACGTTGAGCAACAAGCGTTTACTGACAAGCCTTTGTATTATGTTGCATTTGATGGCAGACACAGCAGTGACCCTGCTTACAGTACCATGCTGCCAGAAATGCAAACATTCGCAGAGAAGCACCAATTGATTAACCTAGATTGGACCAGTTTTATCACCAACGGCGAGGCAATGATGTGCCCTTGGTATTTTGCCGAGCCAGACCACAGCGCGAAGCAAGCATTTATCAATCAACTTGCGTCTCTTAACTCTGTGATGTCTCAAATGAAAGCCGAACAACTCCTACCTCCATTGAAACAAAGGCAAGATTTTCGTGAATACGCCACCTTCTGGTTGCAGATAGTCAAAAGCATGCAAGCGCATGTGCAAAGTCGCTGGTTTGATACCTACAACCCAGATGAGATCATGCAAGCCGACAACTTGCGATGGCTACAGAAAGAGTGGTTACCAGGTAAAAGCATTCTCGCTTGGGGCCACAACGTCCACATAAGTAACTACGTTGGTGCATGGCATGACAGCACCGGTGCATTTTGGCATCTGCGCCAACAAATAGATCCAAATGAAGTGTACAGCTTGATTCATACCTTCGAAGATGGATACATCACTCCAATGGAATCCGATCCAGAGCTACGGGTAATTCCTCATTTTTCAACTCGTGAGATGGGAAGTGTGGAGAAACTCTTGGCACAAAATGGCGTCGAAAATGCGTTTATAAAAATGGAAGATATTGCCGGGTTAAAACACCCAGACAGCATCATTTACCAACCTCTAAGCTACGCCAACGACCTAGCGGAAGGAATTATCTACACCAGAACAGAAACTCCGAGTTCGATAGACTCGCCAAGATAAACGCCAGAAACGACAAAACCTCCCAGTTGGGAGGTTTTGTTTTATATCTTCAAGTGTTATTCCGCAGATTTTCTCAAGGTGTTTGGCTTCCCGTCCGTCACAGGGTCTGCACTGCCTGCCACTTTTGCTTGCTCAGCTCGTTTACGGCGAATCTCTTTTGGATCCGCCAGTAGCGGACGGTAGATTTCGATTCGGTCTTTGTCTCGAACCGTCGCATCTAGTCGAACGTTGCGGCTGTAAACGCCGACTTTATTCTTCTTCAAATCAATCTCTGGGTACAATTCAAGTACACCAGACTGACGAATAATCTCTTCAACCGTTGCTTGGTTGTTCACAACCAAATTGAACACACGCTGCTCCTGAGGAAGTGCATACACCACCTCAACATGAATCATATCCGACTCAATACTCATAGCACTCGTACACCTGTTTCGCACGTTTAGTAAAAGCGTTTACCATGTTGCTGGTTAGCTCATTAAAGATTTTGCCAAAAGCCATCTCAATCATTTTGCTTGAGAATTCAAACTCAAGTTTCAGCTCAACTTTACAAGCCTGCTCATCAAGTGCGGTAAAGATCCATCCACCACGAAGGGTCTTAAAAGGACCATCCACCAGATTCATCATGATCGCTTGGCCAGGAATAAGTTCATTAGAAGTTGTAAACGTCTTGCTGATACCTGCTTTCGCCACGTCGACAGAAGCCACCATACCTTCGCCCGAAGACTCAATGATTCGTGAACCTGAACAACCAGGTAGAAACTCAGGATACTTCGAAACATCATTGACCAGATCGAACATCTGCTCTGCACTAAAAGACACCAAAGCAGAACGGCTGATTTGCTTCATACACACTCCTATCGATACGCGTACAAGTTTAAGACTTGTGCCAATTTTACTTTTATTCGACGATAGCGCAAATAAAAGGATTTCCTAACGTATACCCAACCCGTATAATGAGGCCATTATGGTAAAGAAAAAATCAAAACAAAAAGCGGGTAGCAACACTATCGCGCTTAATAAAAAAGCTCGCCACGAATACTTCATTGACGATGAAATTGAAGCAGGCTTGGAGCTACAAGGCTGGGAAGTGAAAGCACTTCGCCAAGGTAAAGCCAATATCGCTGAAAGCTACGTTTTCATGCGTGACGGAGAGGCTTTTGTCAGCGGAATGACCATCACTCCTCTTAATCAAGCATCAACTCACGTTGTCGCAAACCCTACCCGTGTGCGCAAACTACTAATGAGTCGTCGTGAACTCGACAACCTTCTTGGTCGCATCAACCGTGAAGGTATGACGCTAGCCGCATTGTCACTGTACTGGTCTCGCTCTTGGGTGAAGATCAAAATCGGTGTTGCGAAAGGTAAAAAACTTCACGACAAACGTACCGATCTGAAAGAAAAAGACTGGGCTCGTGAAAAAGCACGCGTGATGAAGAGTTCACTGCGTTAAACTTGACCACTTAGACGCATAGTACTGGACAGCTTAGGCTTTTCTGTTACTATGCCGATATTACCTCTGGGGCTGATTTAGGATTCGACGGGAATTCAGAAGTCTGAGGTGCATGCCGAGGTGCGGTAGGCCTCGTTAACAAACCGCAAAAAAATAGTCGCAAACGACGAAAACTACGCACTAGCAGCTTAATAACCTGCTCAGAGCTCTCTCGCCCTAGCTTCCGCACGTAAGACGGGGACCAACGAGGGATCAAACCCAAACGCGCTAGCCCGGATTCTCCCGCCTGAGAGATGAACGGCGAATTCTAATTCAGGATAGTCATTCATTAGCGTGTCGGTTCGCAGGTGGGTGGTGAATTTAAAGATCGACTAAGCATGTAGTACCAATGATGAAAGGTTTTCGGACGCGGGTTCAACTCCCGCCAGCTCCACCAAATACGCGTATCGGGACATCTCAGGATGTCCCGTTTTCTTTTCTAAAGCCTTGTAATACCTAGCATTGAACGTCTCACACTATCTCATCGTGATTCACTTAATCTCTCTTCTTTAGTAACATCCTTTGCAACACCACAGAATTTAGTCACATTCTGTTGTTACATCGTAAAGGACAATAAAATGGCTAGACAAATCAAGCCCTTATCTACAACGCAAGTCAGTAAAGCAAAACCAGCAGAAAAAGAATATTCACTGGCTGATGGGAACGGTCTGTACCTACGAATTAAGCCTAATGGTTCAAAACTATGGCTATTCAATTACATTCACCCTACAACTAAAAAGCGTAAAAACATTGGGTTAGGAGTATTTCCTGATATCACTCTGGCATCAGCGAGAGAAAAAACAAGAGAGATGCGTACCTTGGTGGCTGAAGGTATCGATCCAAAGACATATAGAGATAATCAACGCATCAATGCTCAGATCGCTCAAGCCTCAACATTAAGAGCAGTTGCTGAAGAATGGTTTGAGGTAAAGAAAAAACCTCAGGTTTCAGAAGATTATGCCGATGACATTTGGCGTTCACTAGAACTACATATCTTTCCTAATCTCGGCAACCTACCTATCAATGAACTTAATAATGCCATCGTTGTTAAGGTGTTAAGACCTGTTGAAGCAAAAGGTTCACTGGAAACCGTAAAACGCGTATGCCAACGCTTGAGAGAGATCTCGAAGTACGCATCTTACTGCGGATATCTTCAATACCCTGTGTTGGAAGGTATTGGTGATGCTTTCAAAAAGCCTAAAAAAGAGCACATGCCTACAATCAAGCCAGACGAGTTAAACCTATTGATGCAAAAGATGTCTTTGGCAAACATCAAGCACATCACTCGTTGTGCATTTGAGTTTCAACTGCACACACTAACTCGTCCAGTTGAATGCGCTCGTGCAGAATGGTCAGAAATCGACTTTGAAAATCGGCTTTGGATCATCAGTCGCGAGAAGATGAAAATGAAGCGAGATCATAAAATACCGCTCTCATATGCTGCAATTCAGCTATTAGAATTCATGAAGCCAATTTCGTTCGGCCAACAGTACGTATTCCCTAGTGGTAAATCGACAGGCGAACATATGAATAGCCAAAGTGTGAATGCTGCTCTTAAACGCGCGGGGATGTCAGGAAAGCTCGTAAGCCATGGCATGCGCTCGATCGGCAGTACAGCTCTTAACGAACAGGGCTTCAACAAAGATGCTATCGAACTGTGTTTGGCACACGTAGACAAAAACACTATTCGTGACATCTACAACAATGCTGAATACCTTGATGAACGCCGAAAAATCATGAACTGGTGGAGTGACTTTATTCTTGAAGCCTCAAAAAACGCTAACACCATAGCAAAGCCTGAACAACACTAATCTGTCTGATTATAAGAGCATTTAGATTGCAGACTAAGTGCTCTCCTTACTCAACGCAGTTAAGAAGCGACTGCTCAATAAACAAGCATATCAAGATAATAATTACACCAGATCAGGAAGGAACATTGATATCGAATGCTATCAGTCAGATATCTCCACCATACCTCTACAAGTTCTTAACTGTACTCAGAATACTGGCGGCAGTAAGGAGCTAGATAGCACCATTTAAGTGACAAAGATCACGGTTAGACAGCAAATTAAATAATTTAATATTGACGATCTGCTGGATCTCAATTAAAACATACCCCGTCCTATAAATACCTTTCTTATTGGAGAACAGACACTTACTAGCTTAAATGCCTTCTGCCACAAGGGCAGTCTACCGAGCCTAATTATTTATTGTTTTTTGATTTCACATTAACTAACCCGCTTAATATCTCTCTGATAGATATTACAGCAACAACATCAAGTTCACTTATATGCACCAATGTATGCATAGGTGGCTCCTGACGCAGCAAGTTATCTGATCGTTTAGATGGCTTATCCCATGACATTTAGGGATGCGCAGAACTAGTTAGTGTCGATCGTCTCTGTAGAAGGTAATGTCTGTTATGAACCACACCCAAATTCAAATCAAAATCGAACGTAAAGCTGACGTACTAAAGCGCGTCCCTTTCTCTCGTGCGACTCTGCACCGCAAAATCAATGACGGCACTTTTCCACCTTCTATTCCTCTAGGCGCAAATTCTGTAGGTTTTCTCGCTCATGAAATCGACACTTTTCTTGCTGCCATCGTGGTCGGTCAAGATCTACAACAAGTAGTCGCTACTTTAGTGGAACAGCGTCAAGCGCTCTTCGACAACCATTTCTTATCACTCGCTGCTTAGCTAATCAATTCGCACAAACTCAATTAAACCAATTGTTTATTGCATGCTTTAGCATGCTGGCAAAAGTGCAGAATTTATTAGTTATATATATTATCTAGTTAATTTTGCACCTTTGCGTTGACCACGGAATAAGAATAAATGAACGTCATCGCGCAATCTCAAACCACAGAGCACACACTAATCCAATCATCAGACAAAACTGTAAAGTCTGTTGCGATTCTAATCTCACAATCAATTGAATACATGGCAACAGAACGCCGAGTCGTTGCACTAAGCAACGACAGCATCAATATGGGTGAAGTGATTGGTTATTATCAAGATGCAGGCTTTGACATTGTGCTCGTTGTTGACTCAAAAATGTTACCTGAGCGAACAGCAAAAATGATGGCGTATAACTATCAAAATGCTCGTGTACCTGTGTTAGATACAACAACAGGCACAATCCACCCGTTAAACGACTTCTACGGTATCGTAAGCTACCTTAGCTTATGCTGCTCATTAACTTCTTGTCCTGATGTTATCACATCGCTAGCAACTCAATTACTTCGCACGATGCCACTGATCAACAGCACTGTTGATTCATGCTTGGCGACCTATGCCGTAAACACAATTAACAAACTACAGCAGCCCGTTTTACGTCATGCTCTCAATGAGCAACTGAGTCATTGTCGCTCTCAGGTTAAAAAGCTTATGTGTCCAACCGTACAAACCGATCTAGTAACAGTAAAAAGCCTAGATGCACTGAAGTGCGCCAAGTTAATCAATAACACGCGAACCCTCGCAATTAAATCAGCGACAGGAACGGGAAAAACCAAACATATCTTTGGCCCTGTGGCGCAAACAGCAAAGAAGCAAAATAAAAAGGTTACTTACCTATCATATCTCACAGCTTTGATTGAGCAATACTGCACCGACAACCTAGCAACCAGTTACAACGATGAGCTATCAAAGTTAGAAGAAGCCTCTGCTATCGGAGTGGTAGTGAATAGCATCTGGAAAACGCACATTTTTACCTTTTTAAAGCAAACCGACATTCTTATCATTGATGAGTTTGAAAAAGTGTTGAGCACCGTTGTTTGTTCTGAACATAGTAAACAACTACCAAAACAGCTTGTCTTTGAATGCTTATCAGAGATTATCCGCAATGTTCCGCAACTTATTGTGGGCGATGCTGACATATCAAACATCGGTTTAAGTTACATCAAAGGGTTACGTGGTGAAGTTACACTTTTAAACTGCACTGCAAATCCATACTCCAACATCAAAGCCGTTATCAGTGATAAAAACCAATACATATCGACCCTTTCTCCAGAGACAAGTCTTGATCAAGATAAGGTGTTTCTCTTCGATTCACTTTCAACACTTCGTCTAGTAACAAAATCACTAGGCTATGAAAATCAAGAACAGCTAGACTGTGAAAAAGCGGCTCTTGCTGACGGCGTACTGATTATTCACGCGGATAACAAAGGAATGCCTGAACAGAGCGCATTTTTAGCGAACCCAAATGGCGAAATCAGCAAATACAAGGCGATTATGGCCTCACCTTGTCTCGGGTCTGGTTTTTCTATAACAACGCATTTTTCTGATAACGTCGTCGTGTTTTGCGATAAAACGCTAGCACCACTTGAGCTAGTAAACTTCGCAAGACGCTTTCGCACAGCAAAAACAATTTGGTTTGTTATCGATGGCAGTGTCGATTTCACAGCACCTAAAGCCCACGACATCAAGTATGACGCGTCATTTCACGTTCAAGCGACGGATAAACTCAATATCGAGTTCGTAAACACAAGGCGCACGCTATTTGCTTCATTCGCTTTGCACATGCATTTAACGCTAGGAGAGCTTGGTTTTGTAACAACCTCAGCGCCATGCTCTCTGTCAGGTCAATACCGTGCTAAACAAAACGTCACGCAGCAACAAAAGTCGTTACAAGAGCTAGTCATTAATGCAATTGTAAATGCGCCTAATTTATCTGACGAACAAGCCGTGATGTTATGTGATTCAAATATACGTACATCTACCGATAATGCGGCTTTAACCAAACGTCGAATCAGAAAAGACTACCAAATACTTAACGTCGTAAAAGGTGATGTTCTTTTTCATTATGAGTTTATGAAACACAGAGATATCTTTGATGCATTTCCTTTTGTTAAACGCCATAAAGTTAAGCAAAATACACAGCCAAAACATCAAGGTACTGCGAACTTTATCTTTCAAACCATTTTGAAAGAACATGGTTTCTGCGAAATCGAAAAGAGCCTGTCTATTCATAGAGATGACGTTCGTATCATCGTTGAGCACTGCTACAACCAAAGAACACATTTGAACTGGGTTTTAGATGAAGCACTGCACATCACGAAACCTTTGCACAAAGAAGCCAAGTTAAATAAAGCAACATCGTACCTGAAAAAGCTGCTCTCCTCGTTCGGCTTTGAAATGGCAAGATTCAGTGGTAACACCAATAAGGCACGCGTAACCCTTCACAAGCATGCTGCGACATATGCAGAAATGGATACCAACCAATACATCCCAGTGGACATCGCAGCATAAAGCCATCTATCCCTACTACCTATAGCTACTGCTTGTTCAGTTACAATCTAAGCAAAGGTGGTAGGGAATAAGATCCTAAACGCACGTTTCCGTGCGACTCTCAAATATCCTGACCTTTGTCTCTCAATTGCTCTATGTTGCGCTATAATGCCCGCAAATTTTGTTCTTTGCCGACTAACCAACAAGGCAAGCCGTGAACGCTAAAGAGATCCAGATGACAAACAATACCACCACTGCCGAAACAGCAGACAAGATCAGCTTAGAAGAACTTAAAACATGGCTTTGGGGCAGCGCAAACATCATGCGCGGCACTGTAGATAGCTCAGACTTCAAAAACTATATCTTCGGTCTTATTTTCCTTAAACGCCTTTCTGATGTGTTTGACGAGCGCGTACAAGCCGTGATGGATGAAGAAGATTGCAGTGCTGACAAAGCAATGGAAAACATCCTAGAAGATAACCCAGAGCAATTCGTGCCAGTGGATGCGCGTTGGGCAAACCTCACCAAGAAATCAGAAAACGTTGGCGAATCTATCGATGAAGCGTTTGCCAAAATTGAAGAACAAAACCCAACCTTAGAAAAAGTGCTAACAGCAATCCAATTCGGTGACAAAGAAAAGCTCAGCAACGAACTTCTTATGCGTCTGCTTCGCCACTTCAACCAACATAAACTGGGCAACAAGAACCTTTACAAGGCTGACTTGCTTGGTGATGCTTACGAATACCTGATTGGTAAATTCGCCGATGATGCTGGCAAAAAAGGCGGCGAGTTTTACACCCCACACGAAGTAGTAGAGCTGATCGTAAAACTGATTGACCCACAACCAGGGCATGAAATCTACGACCTCACCTGCGGATGTGGCGGCATGCTGGTTGAGTCAGCACGTCATATCAAAGACAACTACGACAACGGTACAGTGATGGGGAAACCGAACTGTAAGTTGTACGGTCAAGAGAAAAACCTAGGTACATGGGCCATTGCCAAGCTAAACATGTTCTTGCATAACCTTGATGGGGACATCAAGCGTGGTGATACCTTGGTTAACCCACTACACAAAAGTGGCGAAGGCTTACAAACCTTTGACCGAGTAATCGCGAATCCGCCATTTTCAATCAAAGAGTGGTGGGAGCCACTAGAAGTAAACAAAAAGACCAAAATCGATAAAAATGGTAAAGAAAAAGAAATCGCACCAAAATACTCTACAGAACTAAAAGACAAATTTGGTCGTTTTGGTCTAGGCATTGCTCCACGCACCAAAGCGGATCTGGCTTTTGTTCAGCATATGATTGCCTCTACCAAAGATGATGGTCGAATCGGTGTAGTTGTACCTCATGGTGTGCTTTTCCGTGAAGGCGATGAAGGCAAAATCCGTAAAGGCATGCTAGTTGGCAAAGATGATTTTAAAGGCGACTTGATTGAGGGGGTGGTTGGTTTGCCGCCAGCACTTTTCTTCAACACGGGTATCGCGGCAGCAGTGCTGATCATCAACAAAAACAAGCCAGCAGCATTGAAGAACAAGGTTATCTTCGTTGATGCTTCTGCTGAATTTGGTGAAGGCAAAGCGATGAACTTCCTACGTGAAGCTGATATCAAACGCATTACGACTGAATACAATAAGGCGAAGCAAACTCTCGTAGACGCAGGGGAGCAAACCGAAGATAAGCTTTCAGAGCTATTGGATTCCGTCGCGGTAGATAAATACCTACGGATGGTCGATATCGAAGAGATTAAGCAAAACGACTTTAACCTCAATATCAGCCGTTATATCGACACATCTGAAGAAGAAGATAGTATCAATCTAGATGTAGTTTTAAATAACCTACACGCCATAAATATAGAGCTAAATCAGGCAGAGTTTGAGCTGAAGAAACACTTGAGCATTTTGGGGCTAGCTTATGAAAAGTAATACGACAGAACTAGTTCCTCTATCCACAATTGCCGATATCATCATGGGACAATCTCCAAAAGGAGATACTTACAACAAGGACTCCGTTGGAACTCCTCTTTTAAACGGGCCGACCGAATTTACGGACAGATACCCCAAAAAGATTCAATGGACAACCGCCCCAACAAAGCTATGCAAAAAAAATGATGTTTTGCTTTGTGTCCGTGGAAGCTCAACAGGAAGAATTAATATTTCAAACGACGAATATTGCATTGGTCGAGGTCTGGCCGCTATTCGAAAAAAGTCCAATTTTAGCCAAGAATTCTTAATCCAATGTATGCAATTTCACATTGATTCGATCATAAGACTCGCTTCTGGAACAACATTCCCTAACCTAGATAGAAAAACTATTTCTAGCTTACTAGTGCCAAAATTGGCAACTCAAGAACAACAAAAAATCGCAGAAATCCTATCAACCGTTGATAAGAAGATTGACCTTATTGACCAAAAGATAGCTGAAACCGAAAAGCTCAAAATAGGCTTAATGCAAAAGCTGTTTTCAGAAGGCGTTGGTGTTCAAGATTCAGATGGTAACTGGCAGCCTCATAGTGAGTTTCAAGATTCTCCATTTGGGAGGATTCCTGCAACTTGGCGTTATGACTCTGTAAGATCATTAGTTTCGATAAAGTCCCCTAAGTATGACCCAAAAGTTGAAACTGATAGCTTCCCGTGTATTGAACTCGAACATTTATCTCAAGGAAGTGGTGAGATACTAGGTACAGTTAACTCATTAAACCTTGCCAGCACAAAAAACTGTTTTACGAAAGGTGAGGTTCTGTTTGGTAAACTTCGCCCTTACCTTAAAAAGTTTGCTCAACCAAGCTTCCAAGGAGTATGTAGTTCCGAAATTTGGGTAATGAAAACAATTAATGAAGAAAAGCTTCACAATAATTTTTTGTATTTCTTTGTTCAACATGAACGATTCATCAACGAAACAAACAAGTCTTGTGGCACAAAAATGCCAAGGGCAGATTGGAAAGTAGTATCTGAACTCCAGTTACCAGTTCCTTCAATTGAAGAACAATTAGAAATTGCTAATATTTTGAGCTGTATTGATACAAATTTAGGACTCCTCAAGCAACAAAAAGCCGAAACGCAGCAATTAAAAAAAGGCTTAATGCAAAAGCTGTTAACTGGTGAATGGCGAGTTCCGTTAGATAACCCAGAAGCGGCTTAACCATTCGAGTAATGATGCCTTCAACAGAAGGCATCTCATTAACAAACCACATTAATAAGAACAATAAAAAACCAATAACAATAAAGAAAGGAATGCGCCATGTCAGATCAGGCAGAATCATCAAAACCAGAACTCGTTGGGGTAGAACGTCCTGCAATTGAGTGGCTAAAAAAGCTCGGCTATACCCACATCAAAGGAAGCCAAGTTGAACAGGCGCACAAAACTGAACCTGTGATTTTAGAAGAGATACTGACTGATCGACTACATGCACTTAACCCTTGGCTTGCCGAAGTGCCTAATGGCGCATACAAGGCTATCAAGCAACTGCGTGATATCTGGTTTATGCACAATAACGACTTGATGCTTGCCAACCACGCATTCTGGAAAGATGTACTCTTCCAATCCAACCTACAACAAAAAGATAAACATGGTCAGCCTCGTAGTATCCGCTTTATTGATCAAGCAGGTGCCGAGGGTAACGCATTCCATGTCGTCGATCAGTACATTGGCAAAAATGCCAATGAGGAGCAATTCAAACCTGATCTGCTGTTGTTCATCAATGGTTTACCACTCGGGCTTATCGAGTGTAAAAATAGCGCCATTAAGCTTAGCAAAGGCATAGCCCAAATCGATGGCTATCAAGGCTCTTTTACCCAGCATTTCGCGTTTAATATGGTCTGTGCCGCCATTAACCGCAGCCAAGCCAAATACGGGGCAATTTGTGCTTCAGAACAGTTCTATCTGACTTACAAGTTTGATTCGAAAAAACCTGACGAGAACACTGTTCTAGAAACGTTAGAAAATCTGCTGGGTAAAACGCCATCCGAGCAAGACAAGCTGCTGTGGGCACTGTTTGAACCATCTCGTTTCGTTCGTCTTGTTTGCTTCTACCCGATGTATGAAGTAGAAAAAGGCATCATGATTAAAAAGCTACCGCGCTATCAACAATGGCGTGCGGTAGAGAAAACCTTGCTACGCTTACAAGGTCGAGATCCTGAACTACTGGGTAAAGAAATTGGTGGTGTGGTTTGGCATACCCAAGGCAGCGGAAAATCGCTCACGATGGCACTACTAGCTCGCCTAATGCGTGCGGAAATTTCTGGCTTTAATAACCCCAGCATCTTGGTTCTTACTGACCGTACTGACCTCGATCGCCAAATTCATAACACTTTCACCAATGTCGGTCTTGAATCTGCTAAAGCCAGTTCTGTTGCAGGCTTAGAAGCGCTTTTAAGTAACGACTACGGCGCGATCTTTACTTCTACAGTGCAAAAGTTTCAAGAAAGTGATGGTAAGCAAATTAAAGCAGCGAAAGAATCGGAAGATGAAGATGCTACAGCAGACTCAAAAAGCCGCGTAAGACGAGTATTACGTAAAGATAATGCAGGCAATGAACAGTGCTGGATCTTAAAAGAGAACAATGTTCTTTACGGTCACACGGACGCGAGTGGCAATCCTAAAAATGCCAAGTGGGAACTGATCAGTGAAGAGAAAGTTGATTTTCGTGTTTTGAGCACCAAGCCAAACTTCTTCGTAATGGTTGATGAAGCTCACCGCAGTCAATACGGATTCTTAGCAGCATTTATGCGTGCCTCTTTACCTAACGCCAAGTTCGTCGCGTTCACTGGAACTCCCCTATTCAAAGACGATAAAGAAACCTTAGGTACGTTCGGTGGAAAAAACTACATCGACACCTACCGACTCGATGAGGCGGTTGCTGATGGCGCAACACTTCCAATCAAATATCTTGAAGGCATGGCGCAATGGGGCAGTGACGGAAAGCTGAAACAAGCATTTGAAGACCAGTTTGGGAAAGAACCTCTCGCTCGCAAGAAAAAACTCAAACAAGAGTTACTAAAAAAACGCCGAGGGGCTATCAGTCGTATTGAAGAAAATGCGCTTCACTTGGTTGAGCACTTCTTATCTAGTGTGCGTCCTCGTGGTTTTAAAGCGATGCTGGTATGTGATGGTCGTGATATGGCTGTTCGCTATAAAGATGTTCTGAACCAAATCATGCAAGAACGTAAAGACAAAGGTCTGCCGACCTTTGAAAGCCGAGTGGTTATCTCGCTTGGTAGCATGACAGATAAGCGTACTGGTATCAGCGAGCAGCAAGCTCACTACGCGACTGGAGCTACCTCAAAGCTCGAAACCATCGAAGAACGTATTAAGCGCGAAACCAAGGAAGGGAAAACGCCAATTGCAGTTCCCTCTGAAGATATTCCAAACTTGGTAAACGAAGAGTTTAAGCTGCCGTACGGTGATGAATCAGAAAATACCAAAGAAGAAACCAAATTCAACAATATCGGACTAATCATCGTTTCTGACATGCTACTCACAGGATGGGATGCCCCTATTGTCAGCACTCTCTATCTTGATAAGCCATTAAAGGAGCACACCCTACTCCAAGCTATCGCCCGCGTTAACCGTACTCGTAAAGGTAAGAAAGCGGGTTATATCGTCGATTATTTTGGCGTTGTTGAATACCTTGATGAAGCACTCAAAGTGTATGGCGGTGATGTACAACCTGAGCAAGTATGGACAGATGTAGAAGCGGAGCTACCAAGGCTACAAGCTGCTCTTACTAAAGTCGTGGATATACTGCCTAAAAAACATCACCCCGTAAAGCAACCTGAGCCGTACAAAGAAGATGCTGATCTCTACTTAGACCCAGACGCTCGTTTAGATGTTGTTGAGGATTTTCTCGTTGCTCTAGCCGAGTTTAATAGCCGCTTAGATGTCGTCTTACCTGACGAGAGAGGAGCGCCGTATCAGCCTTACTTCAAAGTGCTCAATGAGATCAAACTACAATTACGCAATAAAATGCCTGATAGCGCGGATGCGGTTCGTATCACCGCTTCTGAATCAGAATTGCTGAAAAAAATGCTCGACGACCATATCGAGGCAAGTGAAGTAAAAAGTCTGCTAGGTCGTGAAGTATCTATCCTAGATGCTGCCGATATGGATCTACTACGTAAGCAAAAGAGTGCAGGCAGTGCTGCACTCGTCATGAAGAATAAACTCAAGCACACCATCAAGACGGGTAAAGGTAAAGACCCTGCTTTCTTTGGCGATCTTGAAGAAGAGTTAGAGAAACTCATCCAAGACGAACGTGAAGGGCGTATTGAGCAGGCTCTATTCCTAGAGCAGCTAGAACTCTTTGCTCAACGAGTGCGTGATAAAGATGCGAAACCATCTGAGATGGGCTTAGCTACAGCAACCGAACGAGCCGTGTTCAACTACCTTGAAAAACAAGTAGATGAAGCTGAAGCACTGGCCTGGACGAAAGGTATCTTTAACCATCCTGATATCGCTGAAGTCATGCTGTCACCGATTTGGAAAAAACAGACCGATATTCATAATGAGATCAAAAAGACGATTCGTACCATTTTGCGGGGGCTTGGTGGTTGGGACATGACGGTAGCACGACAGCACTCAGCGGAAATCTTTAATATCATGAAGAACAACTAATCACTATGCCAATTTATCAATATGGAACAACAGAGATCGAATGGGTATTTAAGTTAGACTCAAAATTAGCCCATCACTACATAACTGTTGAACGTGGTAAGAAGGTACTTCTACGTGGGCCTGACGTACCTGAAGAAGAACAGCAAGCGTTAATTCGCTACAGAGCACGTTGGATCAAACAACGACTAGCCGAGGTTAACCAACCTCTCAAAGAAGAGATAGTCACGGGTAGCAGAGCACCCTACCGTGGTCGAACGTTCTATTGTGAAGTAATCCCCGCCCCCGATCTCTCTAAGGTTGAAATTAGCTTTACTCAGAGCCGATTCAAGATTCTTTCACCCGAGGGGACTTATGTGAGTCGTAACTTGTTTAAAGCGGCACTAGAACGCTTTTACAAGCACAAAGCACAAGAAAAGATTGGTGCTCGCCTCCGTTACTGGCAGAAAGAAACAGGGTTAGAAGCGACAACATTTCGCATAAAGAGGTTTGATGCAAGGTGGGCAAATTGTACTGAGAACAATGTTCTTGAGTTTCATCCTCGATGCATGGAATTTTCGAATAAAGCTATGGATTACGTGATTATTCATGAACTTTGCCATACGATTGAAAAGAGTCACAACAAGAACTTTTGGAAACTTATTGCAAAACATTGTCCAGAATGGAGAGTTCTGCATGATGAAGTCGAACATTCAGGCATGGTTCTATAGTAGTAACGCTATAATTTAATTAATTTTTTAGGCAGTAACACGAGTAATTTTTTATTGTTCTATTTAATTTCGTTATTTTAACGATTATACATAAATTATTTTTAAGTCAAGCTTAAAAACATCTTGATTAAAGAGATATCATTACATATATTAAATCCGTAGCCAAGAAGCTTACCTAAAATCTAAAAAGTGGTTTAAAGATTTAATTTACAGCTAATAATACATGTTCTTTTTAAGGACAATGTAACTTCCATCTCACAGGTGGCTTAAAGAAATACTTTTAGTAGTAAATAATTCACGAATCTATACACTAATAGATGGTTACATTTCCGCGCCAACAGGCGGTCAAGCGTTGGATAAGAAGGTCGAGTTAATCTCGGCCTTTTTTATTTTCAATAAAAAATTAAATTTTATCAAAAAATAAAAAGTAAAGATTTGGTAGAACCATGTTCGGACGTATCTTATAGGTTTATATACTTCTAAGGTTCTCTATTTAGCAAAGATACGAAGAACAGTGTTCTTCGAAATAGCATTGTTAACCAAATTCAACATTCTCTTATCACTCATACCATGTGGATCAGATAATAAGCACGGTAAGGAAGTAGAAGCTACTACAACTAAATCGTGTTGTCATATATCCACAAGCTTACTGGTGTCATATTTTGTTTAGCGACTTTTTAACTTTGCCGCGTGTGCTGCGCAGCACGCGCAGTTCGTAGATATAAACAACTGGATCTTGTTCATCATATCTACAGCAAGTTTACCTACCATGCTTTGCTTTACGAACCATTGAACTAGCCGCATGTGCTGTCCAGCACGCGCAGTTCATCGGAACCATTTAGATAATGTTTGTTCCATATCTTCTGAACGTTCAATCCGCCATATCTTGCCTAACGAGACATTGGGCTGACCGCGTGTGCTGGCCAGCACGCGCAGTAGCAATAAAAGTGAAGAACACTGTTTTGTGGCATTAGAGCAGCTCTCACTTGTTCCAATGGCGCTTAACCGTCGGCAGAGAGATATCCAGTTTTTTCGCTGTTTTTGATTGTGTGAACCCAAGAGCACGACACTCTTGAACTCTTAACGTTGTGTCTTTAGCTTCAGGTCTACCAATCATCTTTCCTTCCGAGCGCGCTCGTGCCTGCCCTTCTATCGTGCGCTCTCGGATACGATTACGCTCAAACTCTGCAAATGCTGAAAACATCTGTAGCATTAATCGCCCCTCCGCTGAACTTAGATCAGCGGCTGGTAAATCTAACGATATAGGTCTGATTCCTTTCTCTAACAGCATACTAATCGTATGCTGAACATCAATACTATCCCTACCTAGTCGATCTAATTTTAAAACAACCAGTTTGTCACCTTCTTCTAGCTTATGCTCAACCAACATTTTGAAATGCCCACGTTCCATCGCAGGAACGCTACCTGACACAGTTTCAGAAATAACGCGATGGTCTGGAATGTCATAACCAAAATTCTTAATGGCTAGGATCTGGTTTTCTGTTGTTTGTTCGCTTTTTGAAACGCGACAATATGCGAATGTACGTCCCTCAGACATAAATCACCTTTTATAGTTCTTATTTGGTATCATAAGTGGTATCAAAAAGTAAAATAGTATCAACAATTATTATAGGGTAGTTTTTGATACCTATTTCAACTAACTCTAGTTGGTATCTAAAAACGGATGTTTTTTGATGCCTCTTGAGTTGAGCTAAAGGTGATAAAGTAGAAAATCTTGCACATAAAATGCTACTCTACTTAACTAATTGATAGTTCAACATAATGATGAAAATGCGCACGACCTATTATTTGTATGGTACGACCGATGAACTTGGCAGAGAAGAATGCCAAGGGATCACAGAAGTTCTATTCCCAGATATTAACTATGAAAAGAATAGCCATGTAATGACCATTACTAAGATGTTCGTTGGTCAACCACATTGTAGGTGGCAAGTTAAGTCGGTAGAGCATCCAAAAGATGATGAAATCAATGTATATTTAGAGCCTCGTATTCCTAGTGAGCCAGAGGTATTTCTCTCTCAAACTCACAAAGTCAAGCGGAGCGTCATCAGCCAGCTTCGTAAGGGCACTCTTGTTGAGGTGGATTATGGTTATATCCCGTCTGTAAAAAAAAGCTCAGGGGATACTAAGTCCAACAAACGATATCCTGATTCCCGTCAATCTGGCGAAATGCACAAACGAAGGCTTGCTATTGTAGTTAAGGCTTCTGGTAACCGCGTACAGATTGTTCCTGTCTCTTCAAGCATACCGCCAGCAGGTGATCGAGCTTGTTTCGAGTTGGATCGAGCATCTTTGGAAAAACTCATCCATTACAATGATGAAAACAAACAATCTTTTGCCATATGCAGTATGATAGAGACCATCTCGTTGACTCGAATTTTGCCGCCATTAGCCAAGCCTATCAAGAAAGTCGGGAGACAGGCTGCGCAACGGTCTGATGGTTATCCTCATAAACTGTCAAAAATAGATCTGAAAGCATTGGATAAAGCTCTATCGGTAATCGTTGGTATTAGCGATTACCAGGAAATAAAAGAGAAGAACTCGGAACTGTATCTATCAAATAGTGCTTTAAAGAAATCTGAAGCAGCATTGCAGGTCAAGTGTGAGGCCTTTGAAGCTGAAATAGCCAAAGCTCAAGAAAGTCTCCGTGATCGTGATGCACTATGGAATATGGTTGAAGTGCACTTTAGGCAACTTAATCCCACTAAGAGCGAAAAAGAAATTAGTGCTATGATCAGAAGTGAGCTTGAAGAGTGGATCATGATCGCAGATAATAGTTAACTCTGTATAGTAGTCTGAGCGGGTGTTCTTCGGTGAGATGACATCGGCTTGACTTTTCAGATTAGTTCGTATAGATTCTAGTTATTGGGTAAGAACTGGAACGGCTCCCAGCTTACCGACGTCTATAAACGACCTAGCCGCCTATGTAAAAGATACACGACAAAGGCTCGCATTATGCGAGCCTTTGTCGTTTCTACAGCCTGTCAGCAATTTAATTCTAGGGTATGGTAGGTTATTTCATTAATGAACAATGAGGTAGCGTGCGTCGACTTATAGGTGTTAAGGCTCTCTGCGCTGACAATTGATTTGCGTATCTAGCCAAGCGGCAAACCAATTGATCTCTACTGTTGGTATTTTTCTAGCATCGTTCAAATACCAGTCATCAAAAAAAGTTCTGAACAAATCGATCTGATTCTCGATTATCAGAGACATAGGTGTAGCGGTAATATATGTGCTCTGTGAAGATTCTATTTGAGCAATCTCAAGCTCAATGTTCGCTCCTCGATCTAAAGCTTGCTGGAACTGTTGGTGCGTCGCTCTAGCTCTCTCTAGCAGTACTCGCTTTTCGCGGTACAGCCAATCAATGGCAAATAGATTGCCGTATTGCTGTAGAGAGGGTAAGGCAGACAGGAGTGATGCATGTATATCCCCCTGCTCATTAAACTGATCCTTTAAGTAGTACTGAGTATTATTTTTCATCAGAGATAGGGCTATGCTTCTTTGAGTATAAGGAACAGACTCCTGCGGTATCCAGTCTAGCTTTTCAAGTAGCTGACTTTCAATCTGCGCATTTCGCTCATCGATAGTTGCTGTCTTTTCCACCTTCATACCCGTCTCCCAAACAACCTAGTAAGAATGTTATAGTCCCCTTTGATGTGAAGGTCAAATAGTCTATAAAATTCAATTATTTAAGTTATATTATTTGAATATGTTTTTTCGTTGAGATGTCCGATGTTTGTTGGTTGATTCTTGCACTGTTGGAGTGCGGCATATATTGGTGACTATAATCAGCCGCACTCATAGAGTGCGAACTAGAACGAGTGGGATGTAAGGTAATACACTACATGACAAATTGATATTTTTAGATATAAAACCTAAATCATTAAACTTTGATGGAATTTTATTGTGTTTATTTGATTTTAAATAGATGAAAAATGTGGTATAACTATTATAACTTTCATAACAATTATAAATTTATATCACTAATGTAAGGAATGAATTTTCTTCAGGGCGTCTGAGCAAGCTTTTCCCAAAATCCTGCACTTGAAAACACTGCCATTGATGGCACTTTCTCTGCCAACGTTGGCACTAACACTGCCATTAATGGCATTTTATCTGCCAAAGCTTCGCACACAGTGAGTGCGACACGCTTTCCCCATCGCACTAATGGTGTGCAAAAATCAACCAGCGTTGTTCGAACTTTTTTTCTTTGATGGGTAGATCTTTCGCACGGATGAATTCACCGCTTCAGCGAAGGTTTTTGCTTCATCTTCAGTATAGGATTTACGTTCCTTGCGTTGTTTTTCTTTAGTCATAGCTTTTGGTTTACAGATTACAATATTTTCAATCTAACATATCTCTATCGAAGTGTTGAATTATCAATCGTCAGAATTCAAACCTGAGAAGGTTTGGATTAGCTACGGACATATGACGACCTTAGACCTCGTTTGTAATGTCTACCTGTGACTTTCCAGACGTATGAAAGCTCGAGTAGCTAGATGACTGTTTGGCCTGACTATTGATAATAATACTGTGAGCGGTTAGATGTTTGTTTGAGCATCCTTTGCTCTTAAGGCGTTGTTCACTCCTACACCTCAGGCTGTTGGATAACTCTGATGCTTCCATGCCACATGGCAATTAGGCAGCTAGGGATCGATCATAACTACAAACAGGCATGTAGTTAGCTAGTTCCTGTAAAGCTACACATGCCTGCAAAGCCTGACTATTTAATTGGAAATTGTGAGCGGTATGGGGAAGTGGTTAGGTGGATATGTTCGAAAGGGCCGTCTTAAATGTAGATTGCGTAAGGTAATGATCACTCCTACACCCTAAGTTAGAAGGAATTCCGATCGCTCTTACACCTTAGGTTGTTGGATAAATCTGATGTTCCCTGTTCAGCATGGAAATTAGAGTAGTTAGGGATCGATCATAACTACAGACAGGCATGTAGTTAGCTAGTTCCTGTAAAGCTACACATGCCTGCAAAGTCTGACTATTTATTGGAAATTGTCAGCGGTATGGGGGGGAGTGGTAGGGCGCATATGTTCAAAAGGGCCGTCTTAAATGTAGATTGCGTAAGGTAATGATCACTCCTACACCTTAGTTTGCATAGGAGTAATCGTTACAGCTCCTGATTTGATTTTATGTGTTGTTAGTTTCCACACTGAATGAAACGGGGGAGCTCTTTGTATCAATTAACATATCTATGTGTCGCGATTGCTCGTAAATAACCCTTGCTCAAATGTGAACGTAGCAAGCAGACTTTCCATTACCTCGATGTAATTAGGGTAGCGACAATGGAATAAGATAAGGTTTTCCTCAGAATCTACTACTGCACGAATATTGTTCATGCCACTGTCCACTATATATTGATTGTGGTTCCACTCAAATTGAACAGCACGTAGGGCCCCAAATTTCATTTGGGACAATAGATATAGTGTTTCACTAACATTCATTTCTTTGGTTATAGAGATAGCTGACTTGCAATATGGCATTGTCGCTTCCCCGATTCATCGATATTTTAAGTATAGACAGTACAGTTTTGACTTAGATTCCGTCTCAAGTATGAGGGTGTTTGTACTAATACCCCCATACTTCGAGAGCACCTGGAGAGCTATACTTGTTGAGCTTTATTTTTTCTAGCAAGTCGACGAGCTGCTTTACCAAGCTCTTTCCTTGTTCTATCCATATGCTTTTCAAGTGAGAAAGCTTGGATATTTAAGAAATCCCAATTAATCATATCAACCAGTGGCTTAAGTACAGAGGGAGAGAACTCTGAACCATAACGGTCAAATGTAATTGCGCCATTCTTATGCCCTACGATAGCCTGGACGAAACGCTCTTCAAGGTTCGTATGCTGTTTGTAAAAATCAATCACTGTATGGCGATATGAGTGGAAGTTTTTCTTCTCACCAGCCCTGAAGCCTAGTTTAGTTTTATAGCTTTCGTTGAACCACCTACTGAGCTCTTTCGCATAACCACGCTCACCGTAGTTAGGTAACCCCGTCTCGAAAAGGCGATCCTTACAAGTTGAGACAAACTCTAAGAAACCAAGCTCAATAAGGCGCTGGTGAATGGGAGTAATACGGACAGACGCTTCATTCTTAAAGTTCTGAGTATCGTTGACTTTTTCGAAGTAAAAGCACCACACGCCGTCGATTTCACGAATGTTATCAACAAATAGCTGGGCGATTTCATTCTGCCTAGCACCTGAGTAAAGAGCGATGAGAAGAGCCCAGTACTGGTAGCTATGTAGCATTTTGTTTTCAGTAAAAATGGGCGTAGTGAATAGTGTGACGAGCTGCTCCTTCGAATAGGGATCTCGCTCATCTACTTCCTTACTTTTGCTCTTGGCTACCTTAATACTGTCAAAGGGGTTGTACGTTAGGTAGTTGTAGCGCATAGCCCAGATAAAAATACTAGAAATCTTTTCGAGGTACTCGGAGACCGTTGTGGGACTTATACAGGCATATGGCTCTTCCAGGCTTTCATTCTTTTCAATTACTTCTAGGCTAGTCAATGAGTTGAACAGGGCATACTTACTTTTGTTCTTGGGTAACCTAGCCAGTAAGTCCCGAGTGGATATAACGTCTTTCCTCGTAACTTGAGATGCTGGAATCTCCTCCAATAACTCAGAAACAACAATACACTTAGCTCTCATTGCGTTGAGCGTTCTGTCGGCAACAGAACCTTTCTGTTCTTTTTCATACTCTTCGAAGAGCTCAAAAATGCTTCTTGCGTCCTTGGGTTCTCCCGCACTTCGCCCTTGGAACTGGAGAACCTGAGCCTCTTGCTGAGGCTCAGAAATTAACGATGCAGCTAGCTCGGAATCTGGGTCAATCTTGAGCATTGTATCTTCAAGTTGTTTGACGATGGAGTCACATGATTGCTTGTCACTACTTTTAAGTGCGGTTTGTGCGTCTTTGGCGTATTGAAAGACTTGAGTTAACGCTTGTCGCGTTTGCCATGCTAAAGGGTCTATCGGTGACAATTGGAACTGGGTCAGTGCTTCATTGGCCAGTTCTGTAGGAGACTTTTCAGATTGATAAAGATATTCGACTGGAGACATCAGAGTATTGATGTTCTCTGCACTCAGGTTGTCAAATTTTGTGGCCTGACTGAGCATACTTGCCATATAAGCTTGTGAGAGTTCACCCATTGGATCTATAGCACATTCAATCTTCATGAGTGTAGCACCAGTGTGGGTAGCGATAAGCTCGTTTGCAGCTTCGAGAGAGAGGTATTGCTTAATTGTCATGATCCTTTCTTTGATGGTTGCTTCCAGCTTTAGTGCTTTTACATGAGCAGTAATTTTATCGGATGTTTGGAGGGATTTCTTGATTTCGGTACGATTCCCGAAGAAACGACGATATAAAAAAGGCACTTGGTATCGAAAATACCAAATGCCTGTTTTTCTTTGAGTTAAGTATTTCATTTTAGTACCTTTTTTTAGTACCACATACTTAACTTACTGATTGTCACCTTCTAAGTCTTTCTTATCTCTTAGAAAGTTTCTGAATTGGTGGAGCTGGCGGGAGTTGAACCAAAGTATCAATATTTTAAAATTCAGTCGATTAGCTTGGTGTTACCAATTTAGTGTAGCATCAAATGTTACATCAATTTCCTACTGCAAAAGGAACTGAACCCCCGTCCTAATATAACTTTTTGCTATGAAATTTTATTCCAACCATAGCAAAATGGTCTTAAAACTCGCTGTAACGGTTACTCATCAACAGGTGATTTATCACTGTTGAGTAATGAGTTTAGCATACTTGTTGAGGACGGTATTAGGCCAACTCTTAGACCAAAAGGTTTGAAAACTTTGTTCAATATGTCTGTTTTGTAATTACCACGATCATTTTCTATATCAGATAGTGTTTTTCGAGACACATCAACGAGCTTTGCGTAAACATCTTGCTTTAAACCCAGCACATTGATTCGAAGTTCTTTTAGAGCTTGACCTTGAGTTAAATCGCCAAATAACAGTTGTTTAACTATTTGATTTACTATCTTGGTACGTTCGATCGCTTTTGGTGTTGGAGTCTTTTTTGAGGCTCTTTGAGAAGGTCGAACTCTGAGGCGAATAGTATCAGGTCTTACGTTGTCATTGCTGGTTGTGCCGTAGGAGCTAGAGAGCTGTTTGCGATTATTTCGTAGGCGATGAACTACGTCATTTATAGACTCTTTAGATGACTTGTTATTATTGCTCATAATAGCCCCCATTTTTTCAACTTTTCAGGGATATGATTTAACCCAATAGCTGGCATTTCTACGATCTGTTCTGGGACACCTCGCTTTACCAGTCTTTTTTTAAGATCAATACACTTTTCTGCGGTATCTTTAAGCTCGCCAAGCAACAACTCGCTCGGTACAAGGTCAGACAGCGATTCTGCAATGCCGATAAAATTGTAAGTGCCTCCAACTTCTAATGGGGCTTTCCATTTTGTCGTTCGTGGAATACCTTCAGGATCGGCTTTCATGGGGGCAAAATCGTATATAGGGGCTAACTTAATACAACCATCACCTTTTAAGAATGAGGTGTTTCGACCATGATTATCGCTATTGCCAAATAGAATGTTGAGTAAGTCTCTCTTAACCCACTCGATAACAAAGCTTTGAACATCAAAATCATACCCCTGATTTTGTACCATATGACTATGAGTGATTTTTTCTATTAACGCTCTAATAGTAGCTTCGTGCTCTAGAGTTACTCCTGCGCCTTTATCAAGAATGGAGTAAACAGATTCCATTCCGAATTTTTCAATATGCTGCTCTTCGTTAAAACGAATATCAAACCTCGGCAACCATAAAGAAGGGTAGTTTAACCCTTCTTCTAATCGCATATTTTGGGTTGGGATCGTATCAAAACCCATATCGGTGAGTTCGTGATAATAATAGAACTCAGCTCGAAGGATATTACAGTCAATAGCGCTTCTTGAGCCTCTAGGATACTTGACTAAATAGTGTAAATCTTGGTTGGTATTATCATCTTGATAAGGGTCGATCCATATATTATTTTGCTTTGTATCTCCTGTAGAGCATCGCAACACTAGTTTCGGTGCTTCACCACCTGCACCTGTTGCACCGCCAGCAGCCGCCCCTCTTTGTTGAGCATAATCTAAAAAATCACTTGCGCGGTTTTTTACGTCATCTAAAGAAAAGTAAAGGGTATCGGACTCTTCGTAGCGTTCTGGTAGAGAGTCTTTTACTCGCAAGTTGCCGATAGGCGACATTGTGCCAAACTTTAATAAAACATAGTCTTGTTCATCAGTTGAAAGATCTTCAATGTCTAGGTGTTTGACCCAATAGCGTCTGCTTGCTCCACTTGGCATGATGTCATCAAGAAAAGTTAGCCATCCAGGTCTCCCCATGTCGTCAAAGAAAAAAGATACAGGCAGGTTCATTGATACGGCGTGTAGGTCATCTTTTTCATGATGTTCTAATGCGTACTCTCCGAGGTAATTGAGTTCAGTCACTCGGAAGTTGTTCTGTTCACTTTTCGGAAATGAAATGACAGCAATGTCTAGCCATTCACCCTTGATAAAAGCTTGTATGTTTAATTCTTCCATTGAGGACTCCATTCTGACTATGAGTAGTATAATACTCATAAGACTTAATTTTATCAATTAACGTGTAAGCTTTTACGCATTATTTGATAAGGAAGCCTGTAGGCTTCCAGTTATCGAGCTATAGGCAGTATGCCTTGATCTTCAAGCCACTTGACTTGAGTGGTAGCGAACCTTTTGGATTGCAAATGAAAGTGGTGCTGCCAGCAATGCTCTTTTCTACTGGATCGTGTTGATGACCTGCAATCCAGTATCGTGCTTTAGAGATCAGCTCGTCGCTCAAACCAGCATGGTAGTACGGGGCATAATCGCTGTTGGCACTTTGTTCGACAGCAAAAGCTTCTTTTGATGGAAGGTGATGAGATATTGCTATATCAACTTTCCCTGGAAAGTTGTTAATGAATGCTTTGTGTTGCTCTTCAATCACTTGATGGCTGATGTACTTCGAATCATTCATCAGTTCTGAGTACGCATCTATTAGTTCAGGAGAATATGTGTGGATAGGAAACCAAAGAGTGCCGCCATAAATGGTACGCCCATCCAAATCAATTGACTCATTATCCAGAAAAAACAAATTCGCAGTCGTATCACTGTGTGCTTTAAGTTTTGATATCGGGGAGTATGTTTGAGTATTAATGTTGTCTGTGGAGCTTATTGAAACTTGTCTGCGCAGAGAGCCAGAACGATAAGACGTGTTTTTATTACTGTACCACTCGTGATTCCCTGCAACGAGGATTACGGCTTTAAAGTAAGAGCAAAGAACATTTTTTACATAAGCAATACCATTGAGCGCATTGGCAGTATCACCAGCGATAATCAAAACAGCGTCATTATCGAAGTTATGCCAGAAGCTTCGATGGATGCCGTGTAAATCCAAGTGCAAATCAGATACTGCGTAAAATTTCAATTTCTCCACCTGGCTGAGTTTGTAAATGTGGTCATTGCGTACAGTATACCTCCTGCTGATTAAGGGGTAGCTATTTCCGTATATGTTGAGGATGAAAAATAGCCAATCTTTATGTTTCAAATCAATTTCATCTCATTATTTGTATTTTTGAGGTGAAATTGATTTAGGGTATGTATGTGGTGTATTGGTACCAGAGTCAGAGCACACAAAAGAGGAATCTCATCGGTGATTGGTTGGGAGACGTAGTTACTACTAATGACACCTTTACTACTCATTGTGCGGGTTTTGGTTTGTTTATGTAACTTTAACTACGTATTAGTTGTTTTCAGAATGCGGGTTTTGAGAATAAAAAACTAAGAATAGTATTTAGCGGTGTTCATTTTTTCGGTTTGTTCATAAAAAATGAACAGAAGAATAAAATGAACGCTTGATGTGGCTCTTATCTTGGTGAGATCTCGCTAGCGTATAGGTGACTATGGCATTTAGGGCAGGCTGGTTTACTAGGTAGCGTAACTTGCCACTGGCATTGACACATGATGCACTCAAATAGAGCTGAACGCCTTGGCGCTGATGCTAGCTGGGTAATTTTCGTTGTTGGTTGCCATGAATTGGAAAGACGAAGCTCGAAATTTCTCGGATTGCGATGACGGGGTTGGTCATTGCGAAAACTCGGAGTGGGCGTCGGAGTGTATCGAGATACTTTTAAAGATAACCGCTCCCTCGCTTCTTGCTCCAATTGAGTGTAGCGTGGGTGAAATACCCACACTTTAGATTCGATATCGTTTTGAAGGTAATCTTTTAGTCTGTCCAGTTGCCGAGTCCCTGACACTTTATCGCGTGTAAATAGGTGATGTGTATCATCCAACTTGATTTCGAGCACACCGCATTGCCTGTTATGTGGTGTGAGCAACTCACTTGGAAGTGGACGGTTTGGGTGGGTGAAATAAATAACAAAGATGAACTCACTGACTCTGCCCATTACATCCACAATACATTTCTCAAATAAAACTTCTTTATCGACGTTATCAAGTAAGATGGTGGATGACTTCGCAACCAAAAAATCTTCTGTGAAACACTTTCCTTTCGATTGTTTTGTAAGAGAACTCCTGTATTCAGGAAGAACAATAGATATACCAGTTTCTATCACTTGTCTCGCCATCATGCGCACAGAAACAAAAAAAGAAAAATCACATTCTTTATTAGTTCCTTCAACCTTGCGGCTCGCATGAGCAAAGTGCCATTGCTTTTCTTCACCTTGTCTCGCAATCAGTGGTGTGTGGCAAGAAGGGCATATACAGCCGCAATTCTTCCCTCGCACAACATCAGCGACATCAACGAATGTCTGATCTTGGATTCTTAAGCCGAAAGGCACATGTTGAAGCAGCATCAAAACGTGAATAACTCTCAATTTAGCGACGGTATGTACTGATTTTAGGCAAGAATGCTTTATAAATATGTTAGATAGGTTATGAATTGTGCCTTTGTTTTCGTATTGTCTTTTATACAATCGATTATTTACCGCATGAAGGTGATGTAATTGTCGGGGCTAGATATGGATGAGCTTGAGCTAATTGAACAAAAGATTCACGAGCTAAAAAAGGAGCTGGCTCAACTTGAACAGCAAAAGCAGCGTCTATTGACGCAGGAAGCGATTGACAAGGAAGCTGCATGTGAAATGTCGCCACAACAAACATTGCCCATCTATCAAATTTTAAAGGCAATACGCAACGCTATGCTCTGAAGGTGTGGTAAAATAGCCTCATCTAGCTAATTCTAAACTACAGTTTTTCTGCGCTTACAACGTGATAGGGAGAAGGGGAAAATGGATAGTAACAGTGAAATAAGGAAAATTGTTTTAGAGCTATTTGTGCAAGAGGAACTTGCTGATGAATGGCTGAATACGCCTAAATGGTTTTTTGATGATTTAACGCCGTTAGAAGTGCTGCAAAAGTCAGAAGGGAAAGAAGCCGTTTTATCTATTTTGAATCGAATTCGCTATGGTGATCTCTCATAAGATAGGATTGTGTTGTGTGCTTGATGTTGGAAAAATCGAAGAAGTTATCCAAGTATTACTAATATTGAGATGTGGCAGGCTAAGCAAAGCGTCATTGAGGTTTGGATTTAGTGCAATTTACGTGTATCGAGAAGTCTTAGGCTCTAGGTTTAAACGCTCTAAAATTAACTGTATCGTCTGAAGGCTTCAAGGAATCTTCTTAATTTTAATCCCATTCATAAGTTGACAGATAACTTCGTAACTATGAATGGGATTTGCTCACTTAGATAAAGAACTGATAATGCTATCGTTATTATGTTGTATAGTTTTAGTACCTAGACTAACCACAAATCAGTTAGGGCACATTTCAACTGCTCGTGCCTTTCTTTCAGAGAATAAATATCCCATTCAGACACTTTGCAAATATCTCTAGTTAAGTCAAATGAACTTTTGTTATTTAGCTTCTCGTAGATACCTTTCTTTTTCTCAAAGTCACTATTTTGTGCCTCTGAGTTCTTTGAACCACTAATTAAAGTTAGGTTACCCAATTTGTGTAACCACATTGCGTGTTCATTTGAATTAAACCTTGAAGTCCAATATTCGTTTGCTAATTTTTGAGGCAAGATGTGTTCGATCGTTATGCGACCCGTGTAAGTTTTGATCACGCTTTCATCTTGCTGTTCAAGATCTAAACGCAAAAGAATAGCCTTTATCAAGTTTACTTGATTTGGTCTTGGTTCATATAGGTCTTGATCTAGCGCTTCGGTAAAACCTGAGTTATCAGCATGCTGATTTACATGTTCAATAATATCAGTGAATGATTTACCGTTGTTTATAGCAACTAAAGCTGAATAACACACCATTTCTCTTTGGCTTTTTACTTGTTTCTTAAGCCAACCATGCATATAAACTTTTTCGAATGCAGTTACAAAATCACTAAATTCAGGCCAAGTTAGATCTCTTTCTCGCGTCATGCGGTTGAGAAATGCCATTACAGGTGGAATCCATTCATCGGTTGCTAGATTTGTAAGAGATGCGATTTTTCTTTTTAAGGATAAGTTATCAAATTCTATTTCTGTCAGCTTTGTATAGTTTTTTGCTGAATTGACAAGCATTAATGACATTTCAACAGCATCATCATCAAAATCATTTTGTAAACTTGTAACAAAAGCATCTAACCCTTTTTGCAATACGCGGTCACGGTCTTTTTTTTCTGATAATTTATGTAGAGTTAAAAATTTGTCTAACTTATTAACTCCAACCATATCTTCAATTTGAGACCAGGCAGATTCTATTTGGCTTGAATCTCTTTTTAATGATGCCGCTGACTCAAATAATGTGTTTTTCAGTAGATCTGCATTGCTAAGAGGTAAACCTCGATTGTTTAAAACATTAAATAATCGGAAAGATGAGGCAAAGTCTTCAGTCTGAACAAAAACGATAAATACGTTCTGTAGTATATATTTTGCAATCTTTTTAAGATCAATTTGGTCTTTATCTTGAAGGTATTTTCTTACAACAGTAGCATTGTCAATAAAGAGCTGTTCTGTACCAGTAGGTTTTTCTGGTTTGTATTCTTTTTTATCTTGTAATATGTAGAATTTATATAGGTCGTGTTCTTTTTTTCGAACAACTAGTCGAGGTTCATCGGTTTCATCGGAATAAACATCAATAGGTAATATACGTTTTTGAAGATCGTCTTTGACCCCTTGATGATCTATAAGTTTCTTTAATTCAGATACGATCAAACTTAATGTTGTCAAACGTTGCTGACCATCAACAACCTCAAATGTATTGTTTCCTTTATTAATGCAAATCATGCTTCCTATAAAGTATTCCTTTTCATCAGAGAGGTAGCTTTGATAAATGTCGTCGATAAGCTGTTCTGCATTATCGGGACTCCAGCTATATGGCCTTTGATAGGCGGGTATTATGTATTTTTTATTCTCAGTCAGGATATCCTGAACTTTACATTCTTTAGCTTCCACTTGATAACCTATTAATAAGTATGAACTATGATGATTATGCCATAGTGATCTAGTTGTATACAGTGCTAAGCGTGGAATTTTGCAGCATACATTCTCACTACTATTCGACATGAAAAGTAATGAATGGAAGCTATAGAGGAGATTGTCTACTCTTTGAGTTCCAAAGAGTGGTGGTTGATTTTTGCACAGCATGAGTGCAGTGTAAAAATAGGCTCAAATTTAGGTCGCACTCTACCTTTGCCAAACTTGGCAGTGAATGTGCCAACATTGACAGTCGATGTGCCAAGTTTGGCAGAAGAAATTTATCTGGATTGGCTGCTGATTTCTTTAAGAGAATGAAATTTTTCAGTCACTCCTTATATTTAATTATAACTTTATAATAGTTATAACGGTTATAATAGTTATAACATAAAAAATAAAATCATTAAATATAAAATTGGATCCTAAATGTTTCATGTGCCGATCTTGTTTTATTACCTGATCAATATTACTAAATGAAGCTACTGTTTAGTTTAATTATTTAATTTATTGGCGGCAGAATTAAATGCTTTACTATTTGAATTTTATTTGATACTTATTTGTATATATTAACTATCACGTATTTTGGAATATTTATTATGTATAAAGGTCAAACATTATCTTTAAATAAAACAAATGGAAAAGAAGCTTTGAGAGGCTCTCAAAGCAGTAAACAAGATATTCAGGTTAAAGAGAGCCGTGTTCCTGGCTTGTATGGCTGTAATCGCTATAAGTCATCAAAGAGAAAGATTGAAGATAGCAACCTTACATTCAATCCATTTTAAAGTGATTCTTAGTGGTATTAACAAACATCCATTATGTGACACCAGTAAAGATACATTAAAAATGGCATCATAAATATACCTATTACTTTTATGATACCAATGTTATGATGATACCAGACTTTATGATACTGGTATAAGATGACTGGAAGAACTTTTGCTTACTGTCGTGTATCAACGACGGAACAAACAACCGAGAATCAAATCTTAGCTATTCGAAATGCTGGCTATAACGTGCTTGACTCTCGTGTAATCAGCGAGACCATATCTGGTAGTACAAAAGCTATGGACAGAGAGCAATTCTCCAATTTAATCGAACATAAAATCGAAGCTGGTGACACATTAGTAGTACTTAAGCTCGATCGACTAGGGCGAGATAACATCGATGTTCAACGAACGATTAGCCAACTCAGCGAGAAAAGTATCCGTGTCATTTGTCTAGATTTGCCAATCGTCGACCTCAGTTCTTCAGAAGGGAAACTAATGTTACAAATGTTCTCCGCATTTGCAGAGTTCGAGAGAAACAGAATAAAAGAACGCACACAAGAGGGCTTAGAACGAGCTAAACTTGCAGGTACAAAGCTTGGACGCCCTAAAGCGATTGAGACGACCAAACGTGTTCAAGAGTGTAAAAAGGCAGGAATGTCCCAAAGTAAAACAGCAGCACACTTATATATGGGAATAGCAACAGTTAAACGTCATTGGAATATCAAGAGCTAGCTATCGGTAAGTTTTCAGCCGCACCATGCGGCTGAGGCAAAGATGAAATTAGCAGAACTCAAAGAAACTCAGGCAAATCTCCTTCATCAAGGTAGGTCAATAAATTCGGATTAGCTAGTATCCCTCTGTAGAAGATCGACTCCCAGCGGTTAACTGACTGTCTTTCGTATTGCCTTAAAAATCTTCTTAGTATGCGCCCAGATGTATCTGGTTCATCTTCTGCCCTTTCATCTGAAAAGGACGTCAGGAGATTAGTATAATTAACTCGACAAAACTCCTCAAAACGCTCAATGAAATCTACACCTGCGATATGACGTTCAACTAGAGAGCGAAGTGGCTCTTGAACATTTTCAGGTACTCTAACCGTGAAAGCAGATGGAGAAGAGTAAGGCTCTGATATTTCTAGCTCCAATAAAACATCTTCGATAGGATCGAAATAAGGATGTATAAACATCTTATTGCCATCAGCATCTGTAATATCTGAGCCTTTTCTCCCCTGGCATTCACTACACATAGGGGTAAGATTTGCTACAACTATTGAGAGTTCTGGATAAATAGTTTTAGGTAAATAGTGGTCAAGAGTGCCTGGTTTACCAGGTTCCCCGCAACTTGGACAAAAAAGCAGTTCATGCCCTCGTCGTAGAAATTCCAGTATTTCATAAGGTTGCTTATCTGACTTCGGCGAGTACAAACCCACCAAAGCTTTCTTTCGCTTATCAATAAGCCTTTGAGTTGGATCTGACGACTCCCCTCTTCCCGCAACACGACGACTTTCCTCTTGTACCCTTTGGGGGCTAATATAAGGAGCAAGATTAAGCGGAGCTATTTGATTTGGCTCCCCCCCACATTCGACATAACTCAAAACGTGTGCTTCCCAATCGGTTTGCAACTCATTGTAGAAATCTCTATTGTGAACTCGTTCCTCAATCACACCACGAACTACAAGAGCTGAATCGTACTCAGGAAGCTCTAGCTTAGCTACCACTATATTTTCTCCCCAAGCTTAGTATTTTCATCATTAGCTCTTCATTGATTTCGCTACCCAACTGATTGATAAGAGAGTCTGCATCTATAGGTTCCTGCATTTTTGCTTCAACCCATTCATCAAAAGGCTTAGATACCGATTTATCACCAAATACATATGACGATATTCGCTGAACATTTCCCCCAAAGGTTTCGAAAGGTGGAGGGACTATATCAAGCCCTGTTTCATCCTCTCTGAAAATATGGACACAATTAGATGGCACTTCCCTTACAACAGATAAGGAATGAGTAGCCAATATTGCCTTTGATCTAAATGGCGCTAAAACTGCCTTTAGTAAGGAAATAAACTCTATTTCTAGAGTCGGATGCAGAAAGAGTTCTGGCTCATCAATGACTATTAAGCTGTTATCCCTAATTGCACCTAACACATTAATCACAATAAAAGTAAATAGTCTCTGCCCTGAGCTCAGGGAAAGAGGTTGTTGTTCTTTAAGAAAAATAACTCCTTCGGTCAGCTTGCAAGCATTCTTCAAGTCCGCCTCGTGAACAAGAGTAGTAACCCCCCTATTCAACGGAATGTATGTTTTCCCGTTTATCTCAACTAGATGTGGTTGTAGAAGCGATGTCTGTGGAGTTAAATCGATTTCCAATGCTAACTGGTCATAACCTAAAGCTGGTTTTAACACTCTCTCTGCTGCATCAATCTTACCCACACGACCTTGGATAAAATCATTCTTAAAATCATCATATAAAGCATCAATTATCGATTCACTAGAGTTGTATGCAGGCAGGTTTCGACTAATACCGATGGTTCCATCCTCACGAGCCTGCCTAAAACCAAAATATCGATACGCAGTTTTATCCATTAACTTGCTGCTTTCTAAATCAAGGTTGAACTCTTCAAAAGGACTATAAGAAACCAAAATTAGCCTACTGATATTAGGCCTTGCACTAAAAGGTTGGTGTCCAGATTGTGCAAGCGCTTGGTAGTCTCCCATCCCCGTCTGTAACCAATACTCTACCAAAGACTTTAGACAATGCGATTTACCTATACCGTTAGGGCCAATCAAAACATTAATGTCATACGGCAGCAAAGCGGACTCAAATCGAAACGGGACTCTTCTAATGAGACCTGTCCGAGTAATGAGGTTCAAATCAAAATCTCTGATTTCGCTAGCAGCAGCTCCTACGATAATCCTCCAACCATCTTGGAAAGACTTGTTTGCACCACTTTCTCGCATCAATGAAGATGAGAACTCATCAGATTGTGAAATCGAGATAGCAAAAGGGTCTTTCTTTTGATGAACGAGATAACCCGCATCGTTTAGGCTTGATATAACTTGTACTGCTTGTTCAAAGCCTAACTTAGAAACGATTGTTGTGTAGAAATCGATATCCGATGGAATAGATACATAACGAACATCTGGTATAGGGAAAAAACCGTCCCACCCGCTAGCACATAGCTCATCAAGCTTCGACGCGGTATAGTCGCAACCAGGAATCAACAATTTAATATGAAACTCGAATTCATGCTTCACGCCATCAAAATATAAGCTAGCATTAAGAGTGGTTTTTGTACCGTAGTCATCCCAATTATTGCCACTAAGAGACAATAAATTCGGCTCAGAATCTAAACGCAGGGGGGAGTTTTGCCACCCTCTATTAGGGTGGAAGTATATCTTCATCAACAATGCCTAAATCATTACAAAGCAATAAGTAACTAAGTGAATATTATCTACCAACTAAACTTATGTTCAATATGTTTAGTTAATTAGAACAAGAGCAATTAAACTCGGGATGATTAAATGGTTTTCATTTACAAGCTATTGACTCGCATCTTGGTAATCGACCAATTTTTCCAGCCGCAGATGCGGCTGAAGTTAACGAGTTGGTTCAAGATGCGTTAACGTTTAAATAAGGAGAGTCGGACTCTATAGTTCACAATGTCTAACATAGCGCTATTACCTTTAACTCTCCAACAAACAAATCGTCAAGCTGTTACAACTGCTTTAGCCGCTGCCATTGCTGCGATCTTAGTATCTACCTCGGTATATATATCAATATCAGCTTCAGGCGCAGCTATCGAAACGACCAATGCGTAGCGTGCGTTAGATTCCCAACGATTCTGTGTCGTACGAGTTTTCCACCATCCACTTGCAGGGTAGATAGCAATTTGACCACGCTCTGCTAATTCAGCGGCAGTTCCACGCCATATATCCTTATGGATAGAACCTTTATGTCGATTATCACTCCCAATTCGCCAATTCGAGTCATCCGTTGAGGTAGGCTTGTCAATTTTTGAAGCTCTATTAGCCTTATTCACTCGTTTTTGAAAGTCAGTTGCCGACTCTAATGGTCTTTTTACATCAAAGCGTAGTTGATGACTCGCATAGCTATATTTGTTTAGAATGTTTCGACTAGAAGGGTTAGGCTCTACAAAATAGGATAACGTTACTGTGAGCTCCACTTCTGTATCGCCCAAGTCTAATAGAGCATCCTTTGTCCATGGAAGCTCATAAAGATGCATATCTTTTGTTTTAATAGAACTGCCATCTTTATGGAATGGTTGTATTTCATTCTGCACAACCATAGACAGAGAGTTATTAGCACTCCAAAGAGCTTTATCAAGATTAGGGACGCCGAAACCTACCATCCTAGTAAGATTTACCATATCACCCTTTCTGACTGATTTGTCATTGCGATTCGCAGATATCAACTTGAACATTTCATCTGTCCAATCTGCTGAATGAATCATGAGAGCTCGGACGGTTTCAGGCCATAGGCCTGAGTGATGCGCTTTTACTTGTGCTGCAAATCGGGCTGCCAAAGCAGTAGCGGCACTAGTAGCATAACTAGTTTGGTAATGTCTTTGAGAAAAATCGTTATGAGTGGTCAAAAGATGCAAATCATACAAATCATCTCTGTAATCAAGCTCACTTTTCCCTATATTGCCGCCCTCAAAAACAACCTCTGGCTTGACGGGAGCGTTACTTCTATCCCAAGTTAAAGAGGTTGTTGTATGCGGAGAGATTCCACCACAACTTGCTAGTGGATAGTGATCACCAGACTCCGTTAGAGTAGTTTTACTAGTATATGCACCAACTGTTACGACATTCCAAGCTTGAGCTGGATCTGATACCCCTTGAACTTGGTTATACTCTGGGTATGGATAGTCACTAGGAGCGAAGCAATTAAACTGAGCATTGCCAGCACACACTGTAAACAAGCAAGGAGTATCCCCACAGTTAAATGAGTCAGCAGCAAGGGCGTCTAGAGCCGTAGACCAAGAGGATGCTCTTCCTCTATCTGAAGGCGTATTCGAAGATAGAGACATTGAAAATACTCTATCTCTTCCTGGATTCGCGATAAGCGCTGTTGAAACCGCATCTGATGTTACAAGCCCTAGAGGTTTATCCTTATTGTCGCCATCATTTTCAATTACTTTAACAGACTCAAGTTTATGATGAACTGATACCTCACCATTGCCACTTAGAACTTCAGTGAGATCACCCCATATAGCTAAACCTGCCATTCCAGTCCCATGTCCATGGCTATCAACAGGAACTCTGTCATAAGTGACCGTAAGTTGATCAGTTGTCTTAGCAAAAGGTGCCAAGAGTGGGTGTTCTACATTGACTCCAGTGTCAAGAATACAAACATATGGCTCATTACCATTATTCGACTGCTTTAGCCTGTCTAAAAGATCTTGTGACCACTGAGCTTGCTCAACAGGCGTAGAGGAATCGAAAAACTCTGCTGTAACCCGAGGAGCTCGAATCTCAGCAACTCGACTTAATAGCAAAGAGCTACCAGATAGTTGAGACTTAGATGCTTTAACTTGGATAATAGTATGTTCTGGAAATCTCATACGGTATTGGGAAACTTCGACACCTAGCTTCATGGCAATGGAAGTGAAATCAGCTAATATTTCTTCGTGAACGCTGGCGGTTTCTCTACTTCGCTTCGGAGTCGATAGCCATACTTCCCACCATACTATATCCTCTTCACTTTCGGGCAATAAGGCATCATCATCTGACCAGACTGATTGAAAGCTTGCTGTATAGATAGCTTGAATCGCGTCAATCAATTTTTGATTGTCTAAAGGTTTTCCGTGTCTGTTCTTTTTATAACTAACGTAATCTTCAAGCTTTTTCTCAAAGAAACTAAGCTTACCATCTGGAATAAAAACAGTGGCTATCGTCTTAGTTTTGTCTTCACAAGACAAGGTCTTAACGTTATGCAAATCGATGCCTTGAGTGGCGTTAGCTAAGCTTTCAACTGACAGTTCAACTCCAGGGTAACTTTCAAATTCAACTTGAACACCAATTCCCATTTGCAAAGAGATATCAACAGCACTCTCTTTAACATCATCAAAACTGGCCGAAACAGTAGCTAAATCTCCCCTAAGCTTTCCACTGTGCTGAGGTCTATTTCTGAAAGGTATTTCAACAGAACCACCACCGCCACCGACTGGCGTAGTGAAGTTTTGCGATGTAACTGTAGAATCTAGAAAGAAATGGGGCTTATTGAAGGCATGATTCGGCATTCAGCGTCCTTAGTTGGTGAACTGCTGGCTAATATGCTTCCTATCTTCAATTGCGATCTTAAGCATTGATATAGAAATCGAAGCTTGATCGTGTATTAACATCTCTTTGATAGCATCATTAGCAGCAAGCGTTATTTCTGCATTACTTAAACCTTCGGCTACCTGAGCTAACTTTTTCCATGAAAAGCCTTTTGCAACATAAGTGCGTAAACGAGACTTGAATAATGCAATAATTTCATCTTCAGACGGTAACTCGTATCGGATGACATCATCAAAGCGCCTAAACAATGCGTGATCTAGTGCTTCAATATGGTTAGTAGCACAAACAATGACACTGTTAGATTCGTCTTGCTCTATCATTTGCAAAAAACTGTTCAGGATACGGCGAGCTTCACCAACATCATTTGATGAAGCACGATGAGAGCCCAAAGCATCGAATTCATCAAAGAAGTATACTCCTCTAACTTCTCGAATTGAATCAAAGATTTGTCGCAGCTTAGCAGAGGATTCACCAAGGTATTTAGTTATCACTGCATCCAATCTGACTTCAAACAAAGGATAATTCAGTTCTCCAGCTAAAACTGATGCTGTAAATGTCTTACCTGTGCCAGGTTTACCTGCAAGAAGGAGCTTTTTCCTTGGGGATAAACCATGATTTTTCAGTGTAACCAAATGTCTTTGTTCTCGAACAATACGCTCAAGTCTAGCCTTAACATTTTCAGATACAACAAGCTCCCCAAATCGCAGTTTAGGGTAATGAGTAGTCAACAAACCTGTTGAGTCTTTAACTCCACTTGCTATTGATATAGGTGAGTTTTCTAAGCTCTTTTGACGAGCTTTATCAACTAAACCTTTAAGTTCTTGAGCAAGCTTCCCATGTCCATTTCTAGCCTCATGCGCAGCGACTTGGAGCGCAATAGATAAAAATCTATCGTCATCCTTATCAATATGCGACTGCATGAGCGCTTTTATGTGATTTGAACTAGCCATAGGAACTCTAAGTTATGTTGATTTACTTACATTAGTAGTATATCTGAAAGTCACATTAACTACTATTTGCTTGTTCGAAAAATAGGACTCAAAACGAATGGGGCAAAGACACCTAAATGCATAACAGCTAATGCGGCATCACTTTAGAACCCGTAGAGTTGGAACTTTGATAGCTAACCACAAGACTAGTATTTTGATTTGTAACAGATACTCCAAGGCTAACCCCTTAGCCTGAATAGCTAGCGTCCCCCTTACAAGGTTCAACAAGGCCAGAAAACCTCTGCTCGCAACGAACAATTGCCACCTAATTAGAAACAACAATCCCCCTGCTTAAGTTCATTTCAGTATACTCTTGGCGGTCATACTGAAATGAACTCAGAAAAACTACATCATGAGGGTATAAGAAAATTAACCAACAATGGGTGGGCGTTCTTTTTTTTCATTAGAGCAATCAAAGCTTAGATAGTTTGTTGATTTTTTAATTATCAATTCATAGGTTCGCAAACTACTGTAGAAAACCTCTACCCAATCAATTTACCGCTATGTAAGCGAGTAAAATCAAATAACCTTAATAGGTACAATCCCTTACAACTTTCTAAGTTCATCGCTGAAGCGCTTTTCGTGTAAAAAGCAAGCTTAGTATTAGTTTTAAGCTCTGAATGGTTCTAGGCAATCAACCGAATAAGGGCAAGTTCCCCACCCTATTTTTTCAAAAAATAATTTAAGTTTTCGACAACCCATTTTAAGAATTCTTAGTTTCATTCAGAATTACTAAGAACTATAGAGCCACCACGCAAAACCAAGAACTAAATTTAATTAAATCAGAAGTTTAAACAAAAAAAATCAAGACCACTGTTCTTTTTCGAGGTTCATACAAAGGCTAGAGTCTGTTTGTAGTTCCTTGGTAACCCACGCAATTATGGGACGGCAGTTCAACTCCCAATAGGGGAACTGAACCGAAGGCACATCGGACACAGAAATGTGTGCTAGCTCTTACCTAAAAAGAGTATAGAAATGAGTACTAATATGGTACAGAATTGAGGTACTAAAGCTGATTTTTTAACCAAATATCGCATTCATAACCTACTGATTTGGCAATAAAAAAGAGGACGTTGGGTTTACCTCCCGCCAGCTCCACCAATTATCATATTAAAGACGTCCTAGGGCGTCTTTTTTATTGCCTTCAACTCAGCAAAATCAATAACTTAGCATCCTTTAGTGTTTTTTAACATCCTATAACTTCTTTGCATTATGGGTACATCCGTGGGTACACTATCTAAAGTTTATTAATTTGGTGTACCCATAATGGCAAAAACTACAAGTAGACTGACCGACAAGGAAATCAAAGCAGCCAAGCAACAGGAGAAGGAATACAACCTTTTTGATGGTGATGGCCTTCGCTTAAGAGTGAAACCTAACGGCTCCAAGCATTGGATTTTAAACTACTACCGCCCCAATAGCCGAAAGCGTGCTAACTTAAGTCTAGGTAAATACCCAGACCTACCCTTAGCAAAAGCTCGCAAAGCGACAATGGAAGCCAAAGAACTTCTGGCAGAGGGTATCGACCCACAAGAAAAGCGTAAACGGGAACAGCAAGAGCACAAGGCTATCCACCAGCACACTTTCTTCAATGTCGCTAACGAATGGTTTGAAATCAAAAAAGGGGATGTAACCGCAGATTACGCCGTTGATATCTGGCGCTCTCTGGAACTACATATTTTCGCTAGCTTGGGAGCAATACCAGTAAGAGAAATCACAGCACCGCAAGTAATTGAGCTACTGAAACCTATCGAAGCGAAAGGCAGCTTAGAAACCGTAAAACGACTAGCTCAGCGTCTTAATGAGATCATGAATTTCGCCACGAACTGTGGTCTCACCCATGCCAACCCTCTGACAGGCATTAAAGCCGCCTTCAAAAAGCCTAAGAAAGAGAACATGGCTGCGCTTACTCCGACTGAGCTTCCTGAACTCATGTCAACCATTGCCAACGCCAGCATAAAACGCACCACCCGATGCTTGATTGAGTGGCAATTACACACTATGACACGCCCTAGTGAAGCTTCCGGAGCTCGTTGGGATGAGATTGATCTAGATGAGAAAGTGTGGGTAATTCCAGCGGAAAGAATGAAAAAACGCAGAGAGCATCGTATTCCGCTCACCGAGCAGATGCTTGAATTGCTTGAGGTAATAAAACCTATAAGTGGACATCGAGAATTTATATTCCCTTCTGACAGAGATCCTAAGAAACCATGCAATAGCCAAACAGCAAATATGGCACTAAAGCGTATGGGTTTCGCCGGAAGACTCGTTAGCCATGGTCTACGTTCCCTCGCAAGTACTACACTCAATGAGCAGGGTTTTGAGTCTGACTTAATCGAATCAGCTTTAGCTCACGTTGATGATAATCAGGTTCGTAGCGCCTATAACCGAACAGACTACCTAGAACGTCGTCGACCGATGATGTGCTGGTGGGGTGAGCATATAAAAGAGGCTGCGAGAGGCAGCCTATCAGTAACCGGCACTAAGCAATTAAAAGTTATTGGTATGAAGCGCCACTAACCAAGTTCTTTAAATGTAAAAAACTAGAATTGAAGCTAGTGCAACCCATCTGTTACTAGCCTCAACTCAACGACAGCGCCCCATACCTGATCAGAGAACCTGCTTAACTCAACTATCTATGATTAATTTTTTGATCTCTACTGATCTTTGCTTTAGCAACAATTGAGCTATAGCTTATAACTGACTCGATCGCCAGTTCTCTCTTTTGCGAAAGCAATAGAATGTGCTCCCCAATAACTTGCGGATTGAATTGGCTTTGAATAGCTTCTTTCGTAAGAGAATCGATACTTATGTCGTTCCGAGCATTGTCTTGAGGAAAATCAAATTGCAATGACTCTTGCCGAGGCGCTCTCGTTAAAACTGCGTTCTCTACGCTTTCTGATTGGCTGTCACTTTGGGATGGTATCGAGTTATTATCAGAATCATAATCTAGCGCATCTTGACGCTTAATTTTCAGCAATACCTGAAATCCAGACAATACAACGTCAAACCACTGATAAGAAAAACTTTTTTGTCTACCATTAAATGGCTTACCTTTAGGTACAATTTGCCCAAACCCATTCAAATTATAAATATTATTTTCGAGGGTCGTATTGGAGATAGCACTTCTCTCTGGAGACCACTGAGTTAAATTAGGATAAACAAATCCCTCAAACTCCTTTCCTTGAGACAGCCAATAAAGCCTTTCGGCATCTTGTTGAATGTAAGCCTGATCCTGTACCTCTTCTGAAGGTAAGTCACTTGTAATCACCCCACCAAGAGCCCCAAACATTGTTGCTATAGTATCAGTATCAGTATCAATGTTATTTACTATCTCAACCAAGATGTCTTGAATATGAATGTTAGGTAACTTTAGCGTCAGCAAAGAAGCGATTAACGCTGTCTTTGTACCAGAACCTCTCAAGTCAGGTTTATCTAACTGCAGACTAGTAATCAAACTATCATATGCCAAAGCATCGCTATTTACCCAAGGCTCCACAATAGATAAGTCTACGAGTAACTCATCCGACACTATTTTAAATGCGGTCTGGATATCAACTGCACTTTTTTCCTCCCATTCAGGCAGCCACATGCTTGAAAGGTAATCATCGGATAAAATTAATTTTGGAATATCTTGACACGATACAGCTATCTGCTTGAGTTGGTCGTATGTAACCGAATTTCCATTTAATAGTGATGCTAAAGCGGCTGCATGAAAAACCGCTCCAGCAATCCCTCTAGGGTGGCCGTGTGTTGTAATACTATTTTTCACTACGTCGATAAGAAACGATTCTGCGTTCGATAGTGTTTGAGCGGCCCATACATGCGGTTGTATGCGCATTGCTGCACCATTACCACCACCGTTCGTATAATCACTATTCTTTATGGCGTAAAAATTATTGAACCAGTTTCTATTTTTCTGAGTAAGCGATTGAGTTGCTGCTTTAGTTCCACGTCCCGCACCTAATGCGTATGACTGCCACACAGTGAGCTCAAACTTTGCAAATGCTTCTACATCAAAGAAACCATACTTGTTGATTGCTCGAGACGTGGAAAGTCTAAGTTGTGTATCGTCAGAATAGCAACCGGAGCAGAGTTCTACGCTAGCCCCATAGATACCTCCAATCATACGCCGCCAAGGAAGCAGCTCAGTGACTTTTTCTCGCCCAGTCCTATGCTTAACCCCTTGTTTATCCTTAGCTAATTCAGTCATAAAGCCGAGAGCATCACCATAAGCTGCCCATAATGCGGAACGTAACGTTGCTTGATGTCTAGATGTACTCACTTCAATCGCCCTTAAATTTATCTGGGTTAATTATTACGTTGAAATCTGATCTCTCGGTTAATAACTCGAGGGTTGTTAATACCTGATCAGACGTTTCCTCATCTTCAACATAGATGCACTGCAGATACTCTAACGGTAGCCTTTTCGGATACAAAACTTCCGCCTCTTGGCAGGTAGTCCATTGCGCAGGAAAACCGTCTGGCCTAGCTAATCTGCTATTTTTCTTTGATATAACAATATCAGCAAAACAGTTCTCTAGCCCTGAGTAACCAATACCACGGATGCAGGAGCCATGATATATATTGTTAGTAGTGGCAAAAACCACCCCATCATGGGATAAGATTTCTGGACTAAACGACAAGATCACCCAGTAGTCATCGGGAGAACGCTTCCAACTTTTGCTGTAACCAAAAAAACTTGAGTTTATTCTACTTACAGATAAGTTAATATACCCTAACCACTCAGGATCAGACCTGAATTTGGCATTTTTTGGATTGAGAGCAACCAAAGGGCTCTTAGAGTCAGTGCTCAGCTGATCTCTCGAAATAGCGGCTCCCATGGAAGCCATACCAACCAAGCCATGATTGGTGCTAAAGTGCAAAACTTCACGAATTCCCCTTGCTTGAACAAGTTCATCTATGGTTGTCATTCGCCCCTCTCTAGGTGATAAGTATCTGAGCTAAAATCGTCAATAAATAGAGGTTTAGTCTCTAGCTTGTATCCTAGCATAACTGTTTGTTTTGCTCTCGTTATCCCCATTGCAACAAGCCTACAAGCTTCCTGATATCCATCATCCCCATGATTTAGGTAGCTAAAATGTTCATCTTCCAAACCCAACATGAATACATGGTCAAACTCCAGCCCTTTGACAGAGTGCAGTGTAGATAAAGCAATGTTTTCTGTACCTTCTGGCCAGCTACTTTGACTAGTAATTTCGCAAAAAGATAGACCTTCTCTCCTCAATTCATCGCGCAGAAAATTGAAGTACCCGTATCCTTTTCTATGTAAGAAGGCTACTGTTTCCTTCTTCAAATCAATATTCTCCTTGATGTAGCGAACCGCAAAGCCTAATTGATCACGAAACTTTCCTTGAAATATTGTTGGCAAATCTCCACCAGCCTCACAATCCGAGTTATCAGGAAGAGTTGAGTCCTGATCTAGTTTGACGCTTGCTAGCAAACTGGTAGCAAAGTGCGCTATCTCTTTAGTATTTCGATAATTAGTTGCGAGTCTGAACGAATTTTCTGGACGGATATTTAGGCCAACTTCTTTCCATGTGAATGTTCTCTTGTATATTTTTTGTGCCGTATCTATAACAAAAGTTCCAAAGCTATCCTCTGATAGTTGATTAATTATCGCTCTAAGATCATTAGCCGAAAAATCTTGACACTCATCAGCTATTAATACTTCGAATGAATCCACCTTGTTTGCTATGAAGTACTGAGCAAGGTCGTTCAGATCTACGAAGTTGTTTGACTCTTTGAAATCTACATAAGGTTTTACGGCATGCTCTATGAAATCTCGACGCATATCTCTATTAGTTGAATACTCGTCTGTCCGATTTGGGCTTTCAAGCTCAATATATTGCTCAAGCTCGTCATGGCGATATCTGCCCAAAATATACTCTATCTCATTTAGGGTATGCTCATAAGAGAGAGGCGATTTCTCAAACACATCTGCAGGAATGTTCATTTTCACCGGAGTAATACGCAGTGAATGATCTTTGAGATAAGGGTAATTATCCATCATATACTTCGCCAGATGAACTACCTCAACCTCGACATCATCAGCAATTTCTTGTGCTAACGATTCTACATATGCTTTAAGTGTCTTGTTAAAGGTTATTACAACAGCTCTGATCGGTGTTGTATCCCCTATTCGACGCTTCATTGTTTTGTAGTGTAACAACCCAACTTTTAGTAAAAACAACGCACTAGTAGTTTTCCCACTGCCCGCCGCTCCGCGAATAACTCGATTCATGGGTTTGGTATTTAAAGCCAACTTTCTTTGTTCTGGCGTTAAATTTACAGATCTTAGTGACTCCATTAATAAACCTTCAAAATATAATCACACACAACAGCTATGCTACTGCATGCAATGAAATTTTGATACTACGTTAGTCAAACGCTGCAACAGAATCTAGATAAAAGGTGATTACTCAGTGATATATTTGTTCCAATGCCGTTTTACAGTTGCAATTCCTATCCCCAAACTTTCTGCAACTTTGGACTGAGATAGCCCCTCACCTTTCTTTTTCTGAACCAAGCGAGTGGTTTCACAAGCAACTGGCCTACCTAGCTTTTTACCGTGCGCTTTGGCTCGCTCAAGCCCCTCTCTAGTTCTTTCTCGAATCCGGTTGCGTTCAAACTCAGCAAAAGCAGAAAACATTTGCAGCATCAGCTTTCCTTCAGCGCTTGAAAGGTCAGCTACCGGTAAATCTAAACAGACGACTTTTATGCCTTTCTCAGTAAGTAAATTGATAGTATTTTGGACGTCGATGTTATCTCGCCCTAAGCGGTCTAACTTTAAAACCACCAGCATATCGCCGCTTTCCATCTGATGGTTTATCAAGAGCTGAAACTTGTCTCGCTTCATCGCTTCAACTGAACCAGATACAGTTTCGCTAACGGCGCGGGAATCTGAAACCTCATATCCTTTCTGACGAATAGCAATGATTTGGTTTTCTGTAGACTGCTCGGTTGTAGAAACGCGACAATAAGCAAATATACGCATCGGTTACTAATTCTTAGTTTTGGTATCATAAATCCACAACCATACTTTGATGATACCCGCAAGATAGAATAAAATCTGGTATCAATATACGAATGTTTTTGATACCAGCTTGGTTAAGTTAACTGGATGGGTATTACTTGTTTCCCATCATTTGTTGAAACTGCATGAATTGCTTGAACTGCTCCTCCATCTCTGGAGATGTACTCTCTGCTGCTTTGGCTAGTTTTCGTAATAACTCTCAGGCACATCACCGTAACTGTAAAAACTGGTCAGTACGCTTTCATGCCCTAAGTTTTGGCTCCATGCTTTGAACTCTTCAGGCGTTCCGCAAAGTTTTTCGCCTAGTCGAACCAAGGTATTCCGGAAGCGATGAGGATTAAAGTAAGGCAATCCAGCTGCCTCGAAGGCCTGTGCAAAGGCTTTTCGAATTGGATTAGCATTACTCCAATGCTCTCCAAGTAAGCCAATAGCTTCAAATTGCTGCCTGCCGTTGTGTGCCAACTTAGTTTTTGGAAACAATGGAGAGTTTTGCCTATACCCAAGCTCCTGTACCAAGTAATCAATCCATTCAGCCAAGACCTCAAGTGGCAGTTAGCCAACAGGGAAAAAGTGCGTAACAAATGTTTTACTGAATTTGGTATTAACGTCCCTCGCATCTTGATAAAAACTTTGTTCAGAGAGATCAAGATGCTTTATCTTTGCTGAAGCAACTGCACCATCTCGCGCCCCCGTTAAAATGACAAAAGCAATCAAAGTTCTGTTACGCATTTCAATTGGCGTAGAACAAGGCATCTCCTCCAAGACTTTCATTAATTGTTCGAGTGTCGCTACATTTCTTTTTCTCTTGTCATTGGCAATACGAGTATCTTTTTCAGACAAATTGAAATATTCAATATCGCTGTCACTGATTTTTGCCCGATACCCTTTCTGCGTGACTAGAAAGTTAAAAAATGACTTCAAATGACGAGTTGCAGTCAGCACCGTTGCCTTACTCAACCTTTCGCCTGTAGAAACAGATTTTTTGTCTAGTAGGTGTTTTTTGAACCCGATAGCATGCTTAGCTCTAAATTTCTTGAAATCGATATAGTCAGTATATTCCTCAAAGCGATTAATTGACTTAAGAACGCCATCAATCGTCGAGTCATCTAAGCGCTTAGCTTCCTTGAGATACTTAGTAAACTCATAGACAATTCGCGCATTATTTGTACTATTATTTTTCATCATTAAAAACCCCTTCAAAAGGACAATTTAAGAAGTCTTGTTCCCTTAGGACTAGGTCATGCTGTAGCCTGTTGGTGAACCTCCATTTCTTTCACTCCATCAATGAAGCGAACATCGATTCTATTGGGTTCGTTGTCCTGATATGAACCCAGTGCTCTGCTGGATAATCGTAGAACGCCAGCATTTCAGTTTTATCTTTCACCAAGCAGTCGGTGCCTTTGGATACTTGGCTTCAAAGCGTTTCTGGAAGGTAGAGAGGGCGTGATAAGCATCATCTCTAGTTTCTGCCATCCAGATATCTGACAGTGCTCTTCATTCGTGGTTGTACGCTTTTGGGGACCTTGTTAAGCACATTTGCTGTCTTATGCACCCAGCAGCGTTGCTGAGCCGTTTGAGACCAACACTTAGCAACAGCTTTCCAGAGGCCAAGCGCGCCATCTCCGATAGCGAGCTTCGGTGTTAACTGTAATCCTTGTGCTCGTAGCTGCTCAATGAGTTTCGTCCAACTTGCTTCGGACTCTCTATGACCATTTAGAACACCAAGGACTTCTTTGCGTCTGGTGTCATCGACACCAATGATGACGAGCAAGCAGAGCTTATCGTCCATCCTAACGTGACAGTAAACACCGTCAGCCCAAACGTAAACATAGCGACGCCTACGAGGTCAGGCTTACGCTACCGTTCGTACTCTGCATACCAGCGCTCTTTAAGGCGACAGATGCTGTTGGCTGACAGGCCTCTCGCATCCTTACCAAGCAGAGACTCAAGGGCGGGTAGCATATCACCCGTAGATATCCCCTTGAGATAGAGTAACGGGAGCAATGTTGCAACGCTCTTTGTTCGCTTGAGGTAAGGTAGTATCAAGCTGCTATTAAATTTGACGCCATTACCAGAGCGATCACGAACCTTGGGAATTTGCACTTCGACATCGCCGACACCAGCTTGCAATGTTCGTTCAGGTAAGAAACCGTTGCGGCAATGGCTTGTTTGCCGTCAACCATTGCATCCTGATGTTGGGCAAGTAACTGTTGAAGCTCAGCCTCAACATCTTGTGCAATCAAATCCCTAGCCCCTTGACGTATCAGTTCTGTAAGCGGGTCTTGTGGTGTATTCAGTGAAACAACAGTATTATCAGTCATGCGGTGTTCCTATCTGTTAATCGTTCTGGGGAGAACTGCATCAACAGATTACATCGCAACTTCCTTTTTCTTCCATACACCAGAAATCAGCATAGCTCTTGCTCCTCTTACAAGATAGACAATAAACCAAGCTCCGTTACATAATGGCGAAATGTCATTATCAATATGAGGTTTTGTCTGTTGCATGAAACGTATTAAAGAAGGGGAGTTCAAGCGGTTGGCTCAGGAGTCGTCGAAGACCCCAAACAAGTGTCAGCTTCACGCAGCAAGTACAATATGCAGTGCGAGCTGGGCGAACGGATACGCTCAGAAAATGGAGAATGGATCATTTGGCTACCCTGGTTAAGTCGTTGGGGTTAACCAGGATGGAAGTTCGGTTTGTTTAGTGTCGCGTCTTTATTTTCAACATTGAGACGATCATCAATAGAATCTATTTCTTGGGGAACATTTTGAGTTATCTTCACTCAAAGCCATTTATTTTCTATACACCCAGTCCAAATTCATGAGCTATGACGAGGTAGTTCAATGTGTTAAGCACGGGCTTGAATTGACAGGCATAGCCGATAAAAAACACGTAAAGCCTGACGTCAGTCATTTGCTACCTGAGTTGAAATTTGCCCTCGTAGAAACGCTTTTACTTCATACCCGAGGTAATCAGACAAAAGCAGCGAGAATGTTGGGGATTAACCGAGTGACGTTGCGTAAAATTTATACTCAGCGCAGTCGCTAGCAAGAAAATGCCCCAAAATCAGCTAGGGCAAAGATTCTAACCCGCTTTAGTCTGTAATATTTGTCAGCTACCTTATTGCATAGCGATTTAATTTGCCGCATCTAAACTTAATAAGGCCACTTCTAAAGTTAGACCGGAGGTCAATTATGTGGACGAAGAAAGGTCACCTAACTGGGCAGAAAAAACCTTTAAACTTTAAGACAGACTCGATTAAGCTTTGAAGAGCACGCAATGACAGAGAGAAGATCCCCTTAATCATCAAGGCTCAATCGCTATATCAGCGTATTGGAAGCCTCTACCACGCTACCATGATGGATTTTGCATTGCCATGCATCTATGGCTAAGTCATCTATCCAGAACGTAACCGAACCACGTTCGCATAGAGCCTTATTGTACGCCGTCCAGTTAGCTATCTTCTTTTTCACTTTATCCATGTCACCACCGTCCTAGCTATCACAAAGGATCAGATCACAGGACTTGGAATAGGTTCAACTGATTTAGGCAACAACGTCGTTTTTAATTGAACTCTAATTAGCAAACAAAGCTGCTTCAATTTGAAAATTATGTTTTTGCATGTTGCTTGGTGGTATGTTTACTTGCCTGTCTTTATGTTTAGTATAAAATATACACCTAGGCAGCAAGAGAACATTAATGGGTTCCACTCAGAGTTAAAAATTGCATCCGAAATAAATGTCACGACCGGTGTAAGAGTTAAATATTTACTAGTCCTATCTGCTCCTATCATTTCTAAAGCTGATTGCATGAAATAAAGTGGTATAACCATGTTCAAAAAAGATATTATGAATAGGATTTTTAGGTCGGATAAACTGATGAAAAGTTGATTTGTATCATTATTCATGTTTATAGAAAATAGTGACAGTAAGATAAGGAGGTAATATCTTATTGAAAGTAACCCTTTTACGTTCAACAAAGAGACTCTTGACAATCGACATGAGCTAACTAAATAGATATAGCTGCTTGTACCTGATAATATCGATAAAAACAAAGTCAAAGAACTAGATTGTTCTTCAGCATAGGTGCATAGAAAAATGGCTAAAATTATTATAATAGAGCGAGCAACTTGTTTGTTTTTCAGAGTCGAAATGATGCCATATGTAAGAAAGTGGAGAGATAATAAATAATGTGGAGACGTATTGATGATCACATAGAATGCCGAAAACCAATTAATAGCTATAGATATTGAAACTATAAAAAATAACAATGATGAATCATAGATGGATGATATGTTTTTTTTGAAATTATTTATATCTGCAAGAATAAAGAACAAGCTAGTAATAATTGATGTATAAAATAATGTTACCATTATTGGCCAACTACCACCAATTCTATTGATTATCACTCCTGAGACTGCAATACTCAAAGAGTACATTGTACAGAAAAAAAAACCTAATTTCACAACTGACCTTATAATATATTGACAATAGTGTAAATAAATATTGATAGAGTGATAGTTATTCGCAACACAATGACGATAGGTAAGTTGGTTTTTCTTTTTGCATGTATATTCTTGTTATAGTCGTCAAAACCTTTAATCCACGATGAATTTTCTTTCTCTTCTGAGTAAATGATATCTCTTGTTTTACCTAACTTTGCTGAATTTCTTCCTGCCTTGTAAGCGTTGTATCTATTGGGGTCTATTAGGTGTCCCTCTACGCCACCTACGCTAAGCCTTCCTTTATCGTTGACTTTGTACATGTTATTCAATGAGTTATTTTTGATAGCACGGTTATGGTACCTTTATGTGTATTCTTGTCAAATCTTTTTATTAAGATGTATGTCGTGTTTCTATTTGTTTTGTTTGATATTTTTATCATTAATTTGAGATGAAACACCTCAATAGTTTTTACAAGTATTACTATCACTAGCTCATAAGTGCATTAGTAACAATAATGTAGATATGTATGATTGAGGATGAGTGTTTTTCTGGTAGGTAAGTTTTAATTTATTTTCTAATGTAGTTTTTGCTAATTTAATTTGGTTTGCTCAGGTCTAAGTGCTATTTAAAATCAATTATGTCATTAATGTTTTATTGATAATGTTGTAGGTTTTTACATCTGTTAATAAACACCTTATGAGAAGGTAAGTCTTATTTTTTCTTGTTTTTCTTGATTTTTTATTATTAGGTGGCTATTGATAATAATGTCGATTTTTATGGTTAATGATTTGTTGATAATGTGTTGTTGCATATTGCGTTTTAATATATTAGCATCGTGTCCTCACTTTAATTGGATATGAAGTTTCTTACTAATATTTGTTTATCATAATGTTTAATTATGGTATTGGTTTGTTTATCTAGCTGTATTTAAGGAGTTTAAATGATGAAAATTAGTAACTCAGATATTGATAGTTATAACGATAATGGGTATTTAGTTAAGGATTCTGTTTTCTCTGAAAAAGAGATAGATGAAATATATCGTGAAATTAATAAAATATCTGCTGATGAGTCCTTACCTGGTCGCGTATTGGAAAGTGATGGAGCAAGTGTTAGAAGTTTAAACGGTCCTCATTTATCAAGCGACTACTTTGCTCAACTTGGCGGGAAAAAATTACTCGTTGATGCAGCAAAACGATTGCTTGGTGAAGAGGATATATATATTCATCAATATAAGATTAATACTAAGAAAGCATTCTCAGGTGAAAAGTGGGAGTGGCACTCAGACTACTGGTTCTGGAATAAAGAAGATGGTATGCCTAGCGCAAACTCTTTGACTGTAGGTATTCTTCTTGATGATATGACTGCATTTAACGGGCCACTGATGGTTATTCCTGGTACTCATGTAGATGAGCTTACCGATGATTTACACCAGAACCCTTACAATGGGCTTACAGGCGGGGAGAACTGGGAGATTACTACATCTTCTAAGCTCAAATATCAACTGTCAACAGAATACTTAAAAGACCGAGTTGAAAAATCAAGTATCGTACCACTAGAGGCTCGAAAAGGAAGCGTGATTATCTTTCATTCAAATATATTGCATGCATCTAGCTACAATATATCTCCTTGGGATCGAGGAATATTGTTAGTGTCCTACAACCCTGTTAGCAACATGTTGAATGACGTAAAGGAGCCAAGACCTGAGTTTATGGCGACTAGAAATGTAGCTGTACTGTAAGAATAGGATGTAGTTATGGATAAGTATTATTTAGGAATATCATGTTATTACCATGATAGTGCAGTGGCTCTTCTTAAAAATGGCGAAATAGTTTCCGCAATGCAGGAAGAGAGGTTTTCTAGATTAAAACAAGACAGTTCTTTCCCAAAACTGGCATTAAGTCGGTTGCTTGATGACTATGAATTGACACTAGATGATATTGAGCAGGTTTTCTATTACGAAGATCCTGATATTAAGTTTGATAGGATATTAGCAACTTGTGCAAACTTCGGAATAAAAGGGATAGGTTCTTTTTCAAAAGATATCCCTCGTTGGTTGATAGATAAGAAGCATGTAAAAAGAAAAATTAAGAAAGAGCTCAAAAGCTTTCAGGTAAGTGAGAACCTACCTGAAATTCAATATGTCGAGCATCACAAATCTCACGCGGCTTCCGCTTTTTATCCAAGTCCTTTCGAGTCTGCTGCAGTTCTGTGTATCGATGGTGTAGGAGAATGGGCAACTACAACAGGTTGGATTGGGTCGGCTACCGGTCTTAAAAAAGTGCTAGAGATTAGATATCCCCACTCTTTAGGGCTTCTATACTCAGCGTTTACTTCTTATTGCGGCTTTAAAGTGGACTCAGGAGAGTACAAGTTGATGGGGCTTGCTCCTTACGGTAAACCTACTTTCTATAACGATATTGTTTCAAACTTAATAGATATTAACGAAGATGGCAGCTACCGTTTGGATCTGAGTTATTTCGATTACGCTACTGGTAATAGTATGACGAGTGATAAATTTCACAAACTATTTGGTGGTGAACCTAGGGAACCTGAAAGTCAATTAACTGAACGAGAGTTTAATTTAGCAGCTTCAGTTCAAAAAGTTTTAGAAGATGTTGTGATCAAAATAGCTAATCATTTAAGAGCTATAACAGGTGAGACTAATTTATGCTTATCCGGTGGTGTTGCTCTCAACTGTGTGAGTAATGGTAACCTCGAGAGGCACAACATTTTTAACCAAATCTGGGCTCAACCTGCATCAGGTGATAGTGGCGGTGCTTTAGGTGCTGCTTTAGAGGGTTGGAATAACAGCTTCCCAACTTGCCGTAAAAGTCGTGAAAGAGATGACATGAAGGGTGGTTATTTGGGAACGTCATATGACAATGATCAAATAAGGGAATACCTTGACTCACAAAATGCCAAGTATTCGCTACTTAATGACGAAGAGCTTGTCGATCATATCTCCCAGCTACTTTCTGACGGAAATGTAATTGGTTGGTTCCAAGGGAAAATGGAGTATGGGCCTCGAGCTCTTTGTAATCGCTCTATCATCGGTGATTCAAGAAACCCTGAAATGCAGTCGAAGATGAACCTAAAAATCAAGAATCGAGAGTCATTTAGACCATTTGCTCCAGTTGTATTAGAAGAAAAATTATCTGAGTGGTTCGAAACAGAGAGCCCAAGTCCGTATATGCTACTTGTCCACGATGTAGCCCAGAATAAGCTTGTAAAGTCGGGTAGTCATGCGGACGTTATAGGGTTAGATCTCCTAAAGATGCGACGCTCTACCATTCCAGCAGTCACTCATGTTGATAACAGTGCCAGAATTCAGTCAATAAATAGAGATAGAAACCCAATTTTTTATCAACTACTCAATGCGTTCTATACGAAAACAGACTGCCCTGTATTAGTCAATACATCTTTCAATGTGAGGGGGGAGCCTATTGTAGAAAGTCCGGCTAATGCTTACGCATGTTTTATGAGAACTGAAATGGACTACTTGGTAATGGGTAACTATGTTTTGAGAAAACAAAAGCAACCTAATTGGGAAGACGCTATTGATTGGAAAAAAGAATTTACATTGGACTAAGGATATATAATGAAAAGTTTTTCTAGGATAATAAGTACTTTTATACTTCAACCTTTATTTTTTCTCGCTTTCCTTACTTTTGTAATGCCGTATTGGTTTTTTATTTTGCGAAGGGCTGACCGCTTGTTAATTAACACTAATTCGAAGAAAAGTAGTTATTATATTAACCATGTTCAAGAGTGAGAGCTTATATGGATCATAATCAAGCACTAAAAAGAGTTTATGAACTGACTCCGCAGTTAAGAGAATACGATGAATTTATGTATCTAGGGGTAAGATGGCTTCCATATGTGATGTTTTCCCAGTTATCAAATTATAAATCCGATGTAATAAATACTGATGGATTAGGTTTTAGGCTTAGTCTTAACGAAGTAGGTCGCTTCAGTTCCATTGAGTCTTTTGATAATAACAATGCAGTAAATTTAGTGATTGGCGGGTCTACAGCTCTAGGTACAGGGACAACTTCAGACAGCTGTACGATCGCATCTGTGTTGAGCCAATTGACTGGAGAGACTTGGTTAAACCTAGGTGTACGTGGCTTTAATGCTTATCAAGAGATGATTCAATTTATCATGAATAAAAAGCGTTTCTCTAAGATAAATCATATCGTTATTATAAGTGGTTTAAATACGCTTACCCTTGAGGGCCTTCCTGATGAGTTAAGAACAGAGTATGGGAAGTACTATTACTCATACGAATTTAACCATTATATGGAGCTTTATAATAAAGACCTCTTGAAGAAAAATCTGACTTATGGGAGCAAATCTCAAGCAGAAAAAAATAACATATTATCCTCACTAAAGAATAAGTTCAATGATTGGATTAATTATGAAAATCCGGCCGAGAAGATCATTGAAGATGGACACATCTCTATTGTAGATAGAGTTGATATAGCTGCACAACAAACACTGGAGGCGGCGATAACAATCAAGCAGTTGATGTCAAACACTGATACTAATGTTCATTTTACGCTACAACCACTTTCTAGATGGTGTAAGAGTACTTTTCACAAAGAAGAAGAGGATATGTTTGAAGCTATAGATGGTTGTGCAAATAACTTCTGGAGGTTATTTGGTAGTTTGTGTTCTACAGAGGTTCACTCGCAATATTCAAATATCCTTCAACAAGGATGTTCAGATAACGGTATTGAATATAGTGATATGAATCATTTACTGGGGGAATCACAGGTGTGTCGCGATAATATATTTGTTGATCATCTACATTTTAATGACCATGGATATCAAGAAGTCGCGAAACTGATTCATGAGAACCATTTAAGTAAGGAGTATTCAAATGTCGCATAGCACCAAAAAGAAAGAAGTCAGTTTTCTAAAAAAATTATATAATAAAATATTTAAAAAGAAGAAAAGAAATGGCTCAGTATACCCATCACGTTGAAAGGTAATTGTTTAGATGAAAAGCAATGTAGTTATGGTTGATGTGCTTATCAACCCAGCAAGAGTACTCGCGAAAGAAATATTAGAACATCATGATGTTATTCATGTAAAATCTGATTCAAAGCATGACTTTTATAACTCTAGCGATTATATGTTTGACAAGGTTATAGCTTATGATGGCGTTAATTTTGAAAAGCTGTTTATGCAAGTAACTAGCTTTGAACCTATTTGCGTTGTGGCAGGCAGTGAGTGGGGCGTTAATCTAGCCGATAAACTTTCAGCATCCCTTGGGTTCACTGCCAACATCATTGATGAGTTTGATAAGAGAAGAAACAAATTCTCTATGTCAGAAGCTTTGAAAAATGCTGGAATGAACCATATTCCTCAGTTGTTGACTTCAAACGTTGATGAAGGGCTTAATTGGCTGAAAAATAAAAATATATCTCGAGCGGTCGTTAAGCCGGTTGACAGTGCTGGTTCTGATGATGTGTATATCACTTGCAATGAAGGTCAGTTCGAACTTGCATTTAACAATATTATTGGCAAAGAGAACATTTTATTTTCTAAAAACGAATCAGTGCTTGTTCAAGAATTTATTGAAGGACAAGAGCATGTTGTTAACACTGTAACTCTTGATGGAGGTGTGTGGTTGTCTGACTGTTGGAAGGTCACTAAATCGTTGACCTCTGAGGGTAGAAATATCTATGACTACGATGAACTACTCTCGGCTAGCTCTGAAGAGGTGAAAATTTGTTTTGATTACATATTGCAGGTGCTCGATACACTTGGAGTAGTTATTGGCCCAGCTCATAGTGAATTAATTTTCAATGAAAATGGTCCGGTGTTGATCGAAACCGGCGCGCGTATTTCTGGAGCTGCGAATCCACAGGCTTTGAGAGCTGCGATAGGTACCGACCAAATCCAAATGGTGCAAGAGTGCTATTTAGATAAACCTCAGCTTCAAAAAAGACAGAAGATGTATACGTTAAACAAACATTGCCGCTGTGTTCATATGGTTGTTGGGAAACAAGGGATGTTATCACATGAAAAAATCATAGATAAGCTAGAGAGCTTGGAGTCGTTCTCTAATGTTAACTTTAGAATTCCTAACGACCTGCCTATTAGCCAAACTGTTGATGTAATGACATGTCCTGGAGCTTTTTTCCTTGTACACGAAGACAATAAGCAGATTGAGAAAGACTACAATGAATATAGAAAATGGGAAAAAGAACACCTATAAATACTCTCAAGTTAAGTCAAATATAAGAGGGGGATTGACTACTTAGTTTTACTAGAGAGCAGTTTAAATGAAGAAACTGCCAAACAAACGCCATATTGCTTCATTACTCGAACGTGAGCACGCCTCTGAAAATGGTACTGCGCTGAATGAGGCATTACCAAAACTCAGCCCATTGAACCCACAGGACTGAAGCTAGAAGCAAAGGTTTTTTCAGAAAATCACTGCTTTTTTGGAGAAGTTTAAAGGTGTCGGTGGGTCGTTATAGTAATCTTCAGAGCTCTTTCATGTAGTTGTGTTCCCATAATGAAAAGAGCCCTGCCATCTAACACTAGTGCAATGCATGTCTATATAGCAAAGCATATATATCTAACGTATGAATATACACCCACGCCTATGATTTGGTAGCTAACACCAAGCGAATCGTATGAGTAAACGCAGTAAATGATTTTTGTCCAAAAAGCTTCTCAGAACTGCATGGTGTGAGAAGCTTTTATTGCTTTCACCACTTTCGAAATAGTGTGTCTTGTGCAGCCAATAAGATCTACTATTTGACTGTAGCTTTTACCTTCTCGAAGTAGCCCTTCGATTTTCCGGTGTAGCTTAACATTCACTGGACGTCCTTTGTACTTACCTTCCAGTTTAGCTTTTTGTACGCCTTGTGCCTGACGACAGCGTCGATCTTCATAATCCTTTCTAGCCACTGCCGCCAACATGTCTAGCATCATGCTATTTAACGCTGCGAGCATTCGTTCTGTGAACTCGTCTGTCTGGTTCATAAATTGATGACTGGTTGGTAGATCTAATGCGACAACTTTGAGTCCCTTGTTGGCTATGAGCTGTTTCCAGTCTTTTGTGTTGAGTCGGCTGATCCGGTCGACTTGCTCAACCTGGATGATGTCACCAGGCATGGTAATATTAAGTAAGCGGAATAATTCAGGACGGTGCTGATGAGCGCCGGATTCATTTTCTTCAAACCAGGCTACGACAGGGAAGTTCATTTTTGCCGCAAACTCAATTAGGTCATTTTTTTGCGCAACTAACATCTTGCTCATCGGTCGAGGCTCGTAGGTAGCCATAAATTCGAATATTGGTTGCCATCAGTGCATTTTACATTGGTTTTATTATGCTGGTGCATTAAGAATCTAATGTCACAATGTATTATTAATTAAATAATAATCATGGGTTTGGATTCATCATTTTGCTGTATTGTCACAGGAATTGCTGAGGTGCAAGGTAATTCAATTGATTATGATTATTTTGTAGTGGTGATGTATGTGAATTGGATAGGTAATGTTTCGTGAATATTACTATGAGCATGTCTGTTCAAATTACAGATAAACTTATCCACAGGAAGGAATTAAGCTGACCTCAATTGTCCTTCCAAAAACGTCTGTCTTATCAATTCTTCGCGACTTTCACCCGCCCTAAAACTGACAAACTCTCCCCCATCTTTGCAGAGCAAACATTCATAAGGCTCGACGTTCATACTCGCATAAGAAGGCAGCGCTGGCGCGTCCTTGCTTTCCATCTCTAACGCATCGTAGATTTTTGGCAACATTTCCTTTCTCCAGTCCGATGGGGAGGTATTCAAACGTCAGCTGGCTGCCTTTGCTGTAGTGATGCAAGCGAGAGCCTGAAATAAGAGGCCGCTTCAAATAACGACCTAGGTAATTGATCGTCTTATGCGGTTGGTTCGTTTTCTTACCAAAATGCAGTTTCCAACGACGGTGATATTGGCTACGCAGAAAGGCGAACCAATCTTTTTCATGACGTATGAACGGGCAATCGTCATGGCTTAAATCAAGCTCTGAGTAATGCGCCCTTAAGAGCTGCGTGAACGCAGCTCACCAACATGCTTCTGTCACTTTGGTTTTGGAATAAATTGGCTTCCATAGCCCTGTTCGTTGGCAAATTCCTCCTCGTGTTACTGAAGCGTGGACATGGCAATTGAGCTTGCGGCTGTAGGTATGAAACGCACAGAAAACGCCTATTTCTAAGCCTTGCCGTTTTGCCCAAGTCGTTAAAATGTCGGCCGCGCATTTGAATAATCGATTAAGTAACCAGTGATTATGACGAAAAATAGACCAGAGAGTGCTCGGTATGGTGGAGATGTGTGTTGCCATTCGCAATCAGGCGACACATGCTGTTGTTGGCGTATCCACCTTTCGGTGGATTTGACGCCACAACTGCTGCAAGCACGAGACTTACAGCTTTGATTGAGATATTTGGTGTAGGTACAGCCTGCACTTATAGAGCCATGCTCCCATGCTCGCTGAGCCACAAGCCATCATTCGGGCGACGTTATCGACAACGACATCTCTGATTTCAGAGATGTGTTTACTGAGATAAATAGCCCTGGTGCCATTCCGAGAGAAAAGTGGTCTGAGTGGTCGTAAGTGCATGACCTGTAGGGTAATGCAGAATTGTCAGCACACTGTGAAGGTTAAGTCTCTTTGCTTTCGCTCGGGCAGCTATGCCGCCGCTTGACACTCCAAATGGTGCTGATGCGACCGCAATGCTTTACAGTATCGTCGAAACTGCGAAAACAAACGATCTTATTCTTTACGGTTACATGCATCCCTACCTTGGAACTTCAAACATTAGTACTATCATCCCGTGAGGTTATGGGACGGAACCATTCATTGCTCAGGCAGTGCTGAAGTTAACCAGAATAAGCATACGGACTTGAATATTGCCAAAGCGGCTTCCAGTAAGACTCTAGTAAATCATTTACAGGCTCACCTTCCATAAGGTAATTGATCTCTGCCAAGTTACCAGGATAAAGATTATCTGAGCCGACGATACAGACTTCATCATCCACAATCATTATTTTGGCATGATTACCGGGAGCAGAGTCAACAGCTCCGTAAAAAAAGCCACTGGCACTTACTGTTGTCCAAAACGGATGCCCTATCATTCCCTGAGCTGGAGGGTCTTCTGACAATGGTAGAGCTTTTAATGTCGCCGTTTTGCCCTCTTCAGGCAGGTCTGGCCATTTATATGTTTCACCTTCTACCCTTTTATCTTCCGGTACTTTATCTGTGAAAAAGAATGGAGCAATGAAAAGTCGTGATAAAGCGTTCCTACGCTTACCATCACTGTCATCAAACTGTTGGTCTGTATGTACATCATGGGTCATATAGTATTCCATCAGTCCAAATGTCCGTATGGCCCCTGAACCAAATGAGTACTGGTCACCTTCTACTCCAGCACCGGCGTCTAATGGTGAGACAACAATCTGGACGGTTAACTTCTCATTTTGTAAGAGGGCATCAATAATCCAATGACAAACGACATGGTCTTTCCAGTTCTTTTTCCAAGCACTGATCACATCCTGCTGTGACATACGAATAATATGTTTCGCATTTAAAATAAGGTTCTTTTTCATTATTTCTGAACCTATTTTAAAGTCGGTATCTCGGTTTAATCCTGTCCAATATTTACCTACTGTTAAAATACGTTCTGATTTTTTGTAGCTCTCTAGCTTATCGTACGAGTTGTAAACTTGACGCTCTTCAAAAACACTATCATCTAAATCTGATACGGAACGTAAATCAAAATTTCTAATGTCATGGACTGAAGGTAAAGGATGTAAAGGTGGAATAAGAGGATCATCACCGGGTTGAATACCTGTTTCATGCACCTTCTGAATACGGTTTTGTCTCTCCTGAACAAAATCCAAAACATAGCTCAACTCAAAAGGATCGTGTGGATAATCTAGTTCGCCATCCTTATTGTTCCAGATTAGGCTCTCCGTATCTAACGATTCTTTAGTCAACAAAGAAGAATCCGTATTCCATAACTCGTTAAGGAACTTTTGAGCTCCAAAGCTGGCAGCACCATGAACCACTGCAGAAACATCGTGAACAGGCGGATAGCTTCGGAATAGGTCCATATTGAGGTTGTGACCTCCGACTAAAGATTCAACTCCATCACAAGCAATTATTTTGGTATGGTTCCACGTCATTTTTGTATCAGAGTCTGAAATTAATGACTCTGGGAGAAATTTTTTCTGTGCAGACATCCAAGATCCTGCTACCCGTTGATAATATCTGCCTATGACGAACTCTGGCACGATCTCCCAATAAGCAGAACGAGTTCGAATTAAGCGGACAAGAGCTGCTTTGAAGTCAATGAGGTTATCTGGCTCATTGATTGGGTAAAGTGGAGTTTGTCCAAAAAGAAACCTAAATTGCGGCTTTTCATTTCGCCCCATTGGCGTTGTCAATGCAGTGTCAATCGCACCTAATATCGCTCTAGCCCAATCAGGATCGGGACTGTTGAGTGATGATATATCACATCGATAATGAGTTTTTTGTACTATTTCAACAATTGCGCGCTCAAATTCTTTTTGACGCTCAATTGCGCGAGGCATAATGTCTGGACCAAACGGCATTCCCCAGACATTTGGAGTATCGAGTAATCTTACATAGTTCACATCGCTATCATGATAGAACAACTCTCTCTTTGATAGCTCTACTTTAATTAATTCTATTTGAGTCATATTTACCATCGCCTACTATTTTCTTCTATTGAACAAAAAGCAACTGATCGACCAATCACCTAAAGATTATAAAAACTTCCAATCCACCCAACCTTTATTTCTTCTATCCTTGGTGACTGGGTAAACCAATTTGTAAGGAGGGTCACCAACAACATCGTCCATATAATAGGTGTCATTTGGATTTCTCCCCCATATTGAAGAAATACGGCGGACATATGGTCTTCCTGAAAGCGTGTTACTATTACGAGTTTCCCCTCCTCCCATAATGTCGAAATCGCGGTGAAATGTATGAATTTCCTTTCTTAGTTCAAAAACACTTTGTTCTACGGCGCAAGGAACAGCGAAAGTTGCTCCCCATTTGGTTAAGTAACCTCTAGCTATTTTATAGATTAACTCTGGAACAGGAGCTACCGAAGAGCTTACTTTGTCGGCATTATAGTAACCATCACTAGTTGTATTTCCTGCCACTGTGCTATGTCTTCCTCTGCAAGCATAGAGATCATAACCTATAGGTTGAGGACGATTATTGTCTGGAGCTAGAGGGTCAGCTTGCTGCACTGAGTCTGCCATACTTGCCCAACTTGGATATCTTTGTATCCAACTCCACCATGATTGACTATTGGTAGCTATTTCATTGCTCTCACCCCTCATTCTACCGTTTGGTCTTGGCACCAAAGCTTGGAATGCGTGGTCTTGTATATTTAAATTGTAGGATTGATCCCAAGAATAAATGCCCACATAGTTAACTACATTGGGCGGCAATTGTGTGAGAATACTCCACCATGTACCAGGACCAGGTACAGGGTCTATAGCGAAAATATTTATAGGCGTATTACGCATTTCTTCATCACCATAGGCATATAGAAACCAAGCCGCCATTATTGCTTCACAAGCCCCCCGACTGTGTCCAATAAAATTAAATACACTCGCCTTACTTGCTGCTGAAAGATTTGCGCCATGAAGTGCTAATGCGGGCATAGACCATCCTAAAAAGGGCTCCTTATACTTTCTAAATTGATTTCCTGTGGTATAGCCAGAAATATCAGATAACAATTCATCTGGCACGTTAAGTGGTCCGTTTACCATTAGTGGCTCACTGGTTTCTCGTGTATGAGCCCAATCATTCTCTCCAGCTCCCCGAATCGTCACTCCAACAGTTTTTAACTCATTGATAATTCGAACGGGAATATACCCTGTTGAAGGAAGATATATATTTTTATCGCTTTCTTCTCGGGATACTTCGCCCTCATCGCGAGTGCAAGAAGTCCCTGAGAAACTAATTGTCATAACTCCCTTTTCTTCTGTTAAAGAAAAAATAGGTAAAGCAGGGAGGGTGGATGACATTAGTAGACCAGAAGCACCTGTTAAACCCGACTTGAGAAAATCACGTCTTTTTATTTTCATAGATTTTAATCTCTGATATTTATCTCTATATGTTTTGATTCCATATACTCATTAGGTTAAATGAAAGTAACAAAACAAAGTTCAATATAGAGTTGTTACAATACTACTCTTGCTATGATCTAGCATTAACTTATAAAAAAACACAATGATATGTAATTTTCAAATGTTAATTACCTTTGCATTTATAAGAACAATGAATTTATATTCACAAACCACTTGGTTGCCACAAGAGTCAAGGCATTGTATTTATAATAATATTTTGTTTTTTGAATAAAAACACATTGCTTAATTAGTGTTTTGTTATTAAGTCGGTTTTTTAAAGTATTCCTTGAAAAAACTAACAGGAAAACGTTTGCCATTATCTATTCTGATTAGATCACCAATTATTTTTCCAAAAAAAGAAAATTGGAGAGTGCATATTAGATTTATTACTTGAAATGTGACGCCATATCACAAAACAATACATATGACTTTTATACGACTAACTCTTTTCTATCTTGTTGGCTTTATTGTCTTTTGTAATGACACGGCGAATTTGGCCACCTGATTAAGAGGTGATATACTAAAACAGGTGACATTATGACTAAGTGTGAAAGCCCCTCCCCCCAATGGTTGGACACATAAGCTAATTTCTTAAGTGGTTGAGCCAGCTTAGCTCGTGTATCGACCAGTCAACAATCCCTCAATGTTCAGATCAAGGCGTTAAAAAGTGCTGGCGTGAAACCATGATGGGATCAGCACTGAAGGCGAAATGGGAAAGATGGTGGTCACCACCTTATCTGCTGTCGCTCAGGCCGATCGACAACGGATACTTGAGCGAACTAATGAAGGACGAATAGAAGCAAGATTGAAAGGGGTTACGTTTGGTCGAAAACGTAATATCGTTCGAAAACAACTACTTGCTTTATATGAAAAAGGTATTGGAGCGACGAAAATTTCTCGACAATTAAAGATTGCAAGATCAACCGTTTATAAAATATTGAAAGATTCAAGCTGAAGTTATCTACATCTCTGTTATGAGAACCAAAGTGTAAACCTTATTGGTTACTTTTTAGTTAAACCATCTAAGGTTTACCCTTGGGTTAAATTACCCTTCGAAATTTACATACACACAGCCAAGAGTTCCAAAATCACCACGTACTTTTACTGGCAGATTTGCTGGTATTGGACCAACCACAGCTCCAGTCGTTACCCATTCACCCACTTTGAGATTATAACCTATCTTAGGTAGATGATTAGCTAACCAAATTAAAGAATTGACAGGGTCTCCCATCACATTGGAACCAAAGTTCTGACCAATTTCCTTATTATCAAAATAGCCAGTGACTGTGACTTTAGATAGATCTATATTTCGCCAGTTAGGGATTGCTGGCTCATAAACGAATCCATTGTTGCCTCCATGATCCGCAGCAAATTGAGAAACGCCTGATTTTACAGGCCCTTGGGTGTAGCAAGTCCCTACAAGTTCTATCGCCAAATGTAAACTGTCCACGGCTGCGAGAACATCCTTGCGATTGTAAGGTCGTTCTCTTGGAGGCATATCCTTCGCCATCTTAAATGCGAACTCAAACTCAAAACCATACAAAGTCGGTGCACCATGGCTCACTGTATGAGGTTCAGGATAGACCCATTGTTCAAATAAAGGTCCAGAAACTGGTTCTTGGAGCCCAGCTATTTTCATTAGTTCATCACTAGTAATCGCGACTTTCCAACCTTTTTGCTTCATGTTGATATTTTGGATGATTTTGTCTTGGATCTCATATCCATCTTTTAAACTTTGAAGTTTGAGTGAATCTGGTAAATCTAAAAGTTTGTTTTGCTCTCGAGCGGCAATGAGTAATGATGCCGCTTCACCTGTATAATGAGAAGTTGCCTCCGGAGGGGGGGGACTTGTGTGTTTACCATTCGCTGAGTTTGGTTCATCCCGCATATGCCATACTTGCAATCAAAACACATATAGATGTAGTTATTAAGTTATTCATAGTCTACTCGCTATCATGATTAACTAAATAGATAAATCTATTAAAAAAACACGCCACCACAAGCCACACTCAACAGAGTTGGGCGCACCAAGGAAGATGTCGACATAATTGTTGTGTCCCCAAAAGTTATATAAGTTTGTACTACCCACCCTTCTAAACAAGGAAAAATCGCTAAGCGCGTTTCAATACGCACACGCAGGCTAGTCCAATAACATTCATCCCCCACGGTTTTACATTTACTCCCATGCTGAAGAAAAGCTGTCGTCTTTAAAGGCGGCAGCTAACCCTGTAACCTGCTGCATTCGTAGTACTTCATCACTATCCATACCAAGCTCTCGACCGATATCGTCATTACTCCAATCTAAGCACTTAAGTTTCATCACCAACTGAGCCGTCAGCTCTACTTGGTGCGCACCTCGCGCCATATTGTGACGAACCGAAGAAGACATTCGCTCATCTAAAGATTTATCCAGCACTACGACAGGCATATAACCTCCCAAAGAGGCGCGAATATGCTCATCGTGTTTTATTAATCGACTACGGTGGTAACCATCAATGATAACCAAGTCATCACAATCTCTTTGACGGCCAGTGACGACCGGCATGGTTAAACCATCCTTTAAAATGGAATGGCGTAATAATTTAAATTCCGGAGGGGCGACCTTATTGGGGTTATAATCGTTATCGACGACCTTTTGATGTTCGACAAGGCGAACACTTAGTACAGGATGTGTAAATGGCACTATTTTTTCAGCGCACTCTGACAACAAATTAAAAAGAGACACTCTCTCAGTAAGAGATGCTTTTTTAACGTTAAAATCGCGTAGCGTGTTCTGTAGCGTATCCAATAAACCGAGAGTATTATCGATTTCCATAATAACGACCTTCTTTTAGGTATTGCTCATACAGTTCGGCGTATTGCTGTGTCAGTTTCTGGTTTTGCCCAAAAGACAACCCGCGACACCAGTAATCATTTTTTATCAAAACCTTACAAATTCGCCGCCAACTCGGCACGCACTTCTGAGCTTCCAATTTTTTATCTGCAAAATCAGGGATATGCGTTATTCCTTTCAATTTTCCGTGACGACGCCACCATATCAAAAATTGAAAAATGCGCTGACGGTAATGTCGAGCCATATGGGGCGGCATGCTATCTAATAAATATTTACTGTACTGTCGGTAGGAATACCCATCAGGGAGTGCAAACGAGTAATACCCTAAAATTCGCCCTTGATTGCGACTATAACGAGCACCAAAATTGCACCCTTCAACCCGCTCAACTAGCTTTTGCCAAGTATGAGGCTCTAAGATTTGATACAACCACAACCCCTTACGTTGATCATCACCAAAAGGTTGACATAAGCGTTGCTGCGACAAGGGAACGCCAGCTAAATTCATCAAGTCGTAAATCCGGTTGTAATCCCACCGGAAACGTCCATTTGCTATCCAGACATCTCTTGTTTGCCAATCGTAGATGGGGTAAGCCTTATACAACGTTGATGTCACTTCCGTTGTCCACCGCTCTCCTTCATAACACCGCTTATTGGTGTTTTTTACCGTTCGATAACGATGAAGCGACTCATCAGCTCGAATGGCGACAAGACAGGCACACTTTGTTTGTTTTTGTTTTTGATACCAAAGTCCAAATTCATGAACAAATTCCTCAAACTCCATCCCTATTTTGAAAAAAGGAAAGTGGGTGATATCACTAATCACTGAAGGGTGAGAAGGCAATGAACGCAACCATTGCGAACGCAGCTCTGGTGCCCAACACATCCATTTAGGCTGAAACTGAGAAACCGCATTCCTAAGGCTTAACGGCAAACATATCCAGTAAGCGTTGACTTCACTTCTACTGACCATACGTTCAATAAAGTCAACTGTATGTTGATACTGCGCCTCCATATCAACAATCAACACGTCAATAGGTAGGCGTCCTAGCTTTCGAGCTTCCTCTATCGCTAAGTGCAGCAATACTCCTGAATCCTTACCGCCAGAAAAGGCCAAGTAGAAAGCAGGAAAATGCGTCAACAAATAACGACAACGAGCCCGCGCTGCCTCACAAACATCAGTACGAAGCCATTTTTTAGTGGACTTTTTTTGAACCTTATTGGGACAATAATTCGTCAAACCTTTAACCCCAAAGACCTAGACACTTGAGTGTCAAAAAAGATGTACTTGTTGGGCGATACATCAACATTACAACTCAATAAGCAATTTCGGAGTACGCAATACTTTAACGAAATGCGAACTTCTTCACGACGACTTAATTCGCAATTAGCACTCCAGTCATCCCCTTTAGGGATGACTGGAAGACCTCGTAATAGCTCTAATGTGAATAAATAATATTCGGCTTCGTAATGCATCCCCCACAAACAAAAGTCAGACAATGAACAAGAAGAAGTCGAAGCAGGGCCAACCGCAACATATCCCTCCTTTGTTTGAAAGGAGAACTCACCATATAAATTTGACATAACGTCTAGCAAAACCTTCATCATCATAATACCGCCCACGTTCTAGATGTTCGCCCGTTAAAAATCGACCAACACAGTCAAATGCAGCCATTCGCTCACAAGCAAACGCAAATGTATGCCAAACTCATGCTTAAGTCAGTTGTCACTTTGGCTAAAAAGACAAAGTAATTTAACTTATTGTTTTAAAAGCAAAATAGTGATGAATTGAGTTTTTTTTTGTATAAATAATTCCGTTTTTTGCGTGTAAAGTATTAATATGCGCGAGGCTGTTAGGGCGAGATTAAAAAGGATTGAAGGAGGAAGGAAGGATGCAATTTAAGCATGCTTGACGCAATAGCCAAAATGACAAGCTTGAGAAAGTTTTATGTTTATCTCCTCATATCGTAGCTTTGAGCGATTTAAATATCGCTCAGTCATCGCTAAATTTCCTTTACCATTGCCATGTCCAACCCAAACTGAGGCGGCGAAAGTATCTTTCATTAGATGAGCAACTTTCTGTACTGCAAATTTTCGACAAGAATGAAGCCCTAAGCGAATACCTTTCATTTTGTCTGCAAGTTTTACTCGAATTTTTTGTAGTACGTTGTAGACACTTTGTCTTGATAGCGGTCGGTCTTTCTCTTTGTTATGAGCATTTTTTTGCAACTCCCCACGAGGGAAAAGATACTTGCAGCCTTGATAGCACTGAACACGTCTTTGTAGCATCGTTTCCACATCGCAAAAGGATGAAAAATCAATTCGTCTTGATTGAGTAACAAGCCCTTCTAATTGGGCTCTTAGTATTGGTTCTTCCTTAGCGTAATATTTTTCTTTTGCTTTAGAGTATTCACTCTTCAACTGGTATTCCTCTGCTAAAATTGCCAACTCCTCAGGCGAAGAAACTAACCTGACTATCAGTGAGGCATTGTTATCATTAATACGTTTTCGTAACCAGTGTCGACCTTGCGATACCCACTGTTGCTCTAACTTGCGATTCACTTTTTTTGTCAGGTTCGCTCTGCCTGTTTTTGTGTCATTCAACGTGATGGTTTTATTTTTCAAATCAATTTGAGATAACTTTAACTCTCTACATTCGATATTGCGCAACCCAAAGGTCGCACTGAGTAAAAACATATCGTACCAAAAAAGATGGATATCTTTGGCGAGTTGTAAAAAACGAGGCATCAGGGTTTCAGGAATGGCATCGACGGCTTGTGTTTTAGTGTGCATGGTGACTCCTTTTCTTAGCTATCAATAAACCTAAATAAGACACATAACGTCTTATTTAGGTTCAGGTGATGAATCAATTTTCGTTATATAATTGTAGTATTGTTATCACTGTGCGTATTAACATGAAGAAGATCGGGGAATAATTACGCTGTACATTTTTCAGGGTTCAAGTACACCTCATCGATATAACTCCAGTCCTTCGTCTGCCTGGATGAGGCAATTGAGCACGTCGGTAGACTTGCTACGCTGTCGGAGAGTTTCATTATCCTCGCCGCAATGCCACTATGTTTATGTTTATGTTTATGTTTATACCAATCAAAAAAATCACCACCCCAACACCGAGCGCCTTCAATCCATCCATTGGCCATTAAGGACAATACTTTATTGTTTTCAAGCGATAATTGGCTGAAGCCAGAAAAACATCAACTGTGCTGGTCACATGTGAAACGAAATCTTCAGCAAATCGCTGACTATACTGGCAGAGTTTATACCGCGCTCGTTGGGCAACGACTAACACTGATCGCTAATATGGTTTTCAGAATACGTCACCGCCTGAAAAATGCAGGAATCCAGTCCGAACAATATATTCGCCGCATGAATCGACTGCGAAAGTCTTTTGACCACTGGCTTCAAAAAGGGAGTGGGATAGTCGTTCAGATATATAAAGGTCGATGTAAAAAGCTGCAATTACATAGGCAAAGCTTGTGGTTATTTTGTAAGCGTCTTCAAATCGACACCTTCAATCATCGAAGCGAGCATCGTAACCTTTTAGTCTTTATAGCTAAACGGGAAATGAAAAGATGTCACAACATAAATCTCAACATTGTTCCCGACAGGAATGGCTTCGCCTTGTTCAAAAATATTACAACTCCAGACAATCAACGGCTCAATTTTGTCTAGAGCATCGCCTCCACCCAAAAACATTTGATAACAATCGTCGCTTACGCCCCCTCACAATTTCTTTGCAAAACAATGAGTAGACGCACATCGTCCCGTCTGCTCTAATGAATTTCGCCAAAAACACACCTTGCCAAAGGGATAAATAGGAGCTCCTAACGATGCGCGATATTCAGATTCTACAACAAATACTTTCTCAACAGTGCCCAAGCATTCACAAAAAACGTCTGAGCTCTCTTATGCTTGCAACTGAAACAGTTCTCGATGGTGCCGAACTGACTTTAACCAAAATTGGTAGCGCGCTTGTTAGGAAGCCATCACCTTCATAAAGAAAAAGATATTATTTATAAGTGGCATGCAAGCTTTATTACGTAAGCGAACCCATTCCCTGTCATCCTCGTTGATTGGTCTGATGTTAGAGAGCAGCTACGCCACATGGCCACATGACTTTGCGCGCTGCTGTTGCGGTGAAAGGTAGAGCTGTGACCGCCTACGAACAGGCCTTCAAATACAAAAACTACAATTCACCCAGGTCGCAGCAGCTCTTTTTGGACAAGCTTAAGAATATCCTTCCTGAGGGATGTGTGCCTATCATCGTCTCTGATGCTGGCTTCCGTAGCACTTGGTTTCGACAAGTCGAAAGTATGGGTTGGTTCTGGCTGGGGCGTGTTCGTGGGAAAGTGTCAATCAAACTCCCCGAGGAAGATTGGTGTTGGAATAAAACGCTTTACCCAGCAGCAAACAGCAAGGCTCGTTATCTTGAGGAGTGTAAACTGGCAAAACGCTCACCATTAAAGTGCTGTGCTTATCTATATAAAAGTCAGCCCAAAAGGCAGAAAAGCCCTTCGCCATAGCCGAACCTGCCAAAAGCACTCGACAAGCAAGGTATTTAACAAGAGAGCAAAGGAGCCTTGGCTTCTGGTCACAAACATATCAAACCAGAGACTAAATAGCTTCAAAATTAACAACTTATACGCAAAAAGAATGCAAATCGAAGAGTCGTTTCGGGACTTAAAAAGTCCTGCTTATGGGCTAGCACTCAGACATAACCGCACTCGGTGTACAAGGCGTATCGACATATTGTTGCTCATGGCACTGATGGCTGAAATCATCATGTGGTGGAATGGTTTAATCGCCATGCAAGCCAAATGGCACTATGACTTCCAAGCTAATACGGTTAAGCCTCGACGTGTTCTGTCTATTCCAAGGCTTGGAAAAGAAGTGCGCAGTCATCGGCGATATCGAATTCAAGAACCCCAATATCACTGTGCTATGGTTGAATATCAACACCTCACACATTGCCGTGGGTTGGGGTAATTATGAGGGAATCCGCCAGCACCGTGATTTATATGCGAATAACAGTTAGCATCTATTTTATGGAAAAACTAAAGTTATTGAGATATATAATTCCATAAATAAAGAGAGAGCTCCCCCTCTCTTTATAATGTTTTAATCTAGAATAATATTAGTAATTAAACTTATCATCTTTTTATAGTCGCTTTCATTTGAGTAGTTTACATTAAACGTATTCACTTCCCTTTTCTCCTCGCTATGAGCATCACTGATTAGAATTACATCTCTAGAAATACCGAAGCCAATAATATTCTTCATCAATTTTTTATTTCTTTCTTTATCTCCTAGGATAATAATCGAGTCATACCTCTCGAAATCAGAGTCACTAAGTGATGTATTATCAAAGTCTGAATTAATCACCATCAAGCGGATATCTTTCGCCGTTCCTTCAACCTCTTTTTCAATACTCGACATTATTTTATTGTTAATTTGACTTTGTTCTGCTTGATAGTCAAGAATTAAGTTTTGACCACTAAAAGCTAGTCCACTGAAAGTAGATAAAAATCCAATTAATATAAACTTTTCATTTTTTTTAATAACATAAAATCACCTTATAACATTCCTTTATTGAGTATACGGTATCTTTTTCCTGTTACAGAGTCTGTTAAACATTCAGTTTCAATGTCTACAGATACGGGAAGTAAGTAGTTCCGTTGATAAACATCCTCGTTGAACAGTAACATTGAGTCTTTTCTAGATAGTTCAACTCGGTTAATAAATGTTAACGTTTTGGAATAACAATTGCTGCTTCTTACATTGTCTTCCCATGAGGTTGTCGATGAGATATCTAATGCTCGCCATAATTTCGAACCTAAAACTTCATCACCATTTAGAATAAACCCATTTTTATCTATATTTGCATTCTCTAATGAATGAACAACTGCGTTTTTTGACATGCGATATTCTGTATTTGTACCTATATCATTTCTCAAACCAGTATTTACGACATAAAATGTTTGCAAATCTTCACTAACTGCTGTGCCTGCAGAGTTAGTAAACCCTACGTTTAACCCGGCCGTAAGGCTTGGTCCGCTAGGATCAAAAGCTCCACCGACCTCACCACCAATTGAGAATTCAAGAGATTGAGAGTTTTCAACAGTAATAAATTTATCTTCATATGTTGAACTAGGGTAATAGTCTTTCATTTTAAATAGCGCACTGTTATTAACACCAAAAGGTATACATGAACCATTATCAGAGCTTGAGCACACTTCAACAGCTTTATTTAAAGATGTTTTTTTCTTTGGATTATAATATAATTTAATTAAAGAATTATTATTAAACCCAAACTTTGACATGTCATCCATTTTGATACATGAACCAAATGTTTCTCCGTTACTTTCTGGGAAAACTTGATATTTATCATTGCAACCTTCAGGTGATACTTTCCATATACTATGGTAAGATTTACTTGTATCTATAGTATATTTAACGCCCTCATCTTCCGCTATCCAATTTACGTCGTTTGGACTCCATAAAGCAAATTTAGCTGTTATATATTCAGGAGACGAATTGAATGAAAGCGAAAAAACTTTTCCACAAGTTTCTTCATTATATTGTTTAGGTGGCACTTTAAGCTCTTCAAAAAAAACCATTAACTAAATATCTTAGATCAATTTCACCTATTGTTGGGTCTCCTTTTATACAAACTTGAAATCTATTGCTACCCGCAGCACTTACATTGAAAGTAGATAATATTTGGCCAAAAACTAACATAACTAAAATACTTTTAAACTTCATATTTCCTCCTAATTTTCAAACACGCTTTCATCAACTAATAAATTAACCGCATTAGTCCCATCAAATGTTGATTTAAGAGACTCGCCGTTAAATGGTCCCCAACTTGTGATAATCGGTTTTACCTGCGTTGGACCTTGATAAATGGGGTCTGAAGGAACTTTATGATTCCACGTAACAATCTTCTGATTTGCCAAAGTTGCCGACCCATCAACAAGCATGACATAATTAGTCTGGTCCAAACCACTAAAGATTAAAATATCAATAGTTCGTTCAACATCAACAATCTCTTTTACTTGCTTAAACGAAGAGAAATTGCTCCACCAATAACGAAATGAGTGAGTGTAATATTTATCATCATCTATAATTTCATTTTCTATTTGATGATCCCTTATGCGCAAGTGCTTACATAGGTTTTGTATAATCTCAGTCCCCGGATATTTATCTGACAGTTCTTTATTAATTACAGACACCTTTTGGTTAAATACATTGCAAGCATTTTCTGGTGAGATACTGCCATTGTGATATGTGTTTTCACCTTGGAAATATGCATCATCAATGCCTGGTATAATCGTACTTTGAGCAAAGCAAAAAGATGATACCAATGACACCCATAAAATTATCGATATACTTTTCATATCAACTCCAATTAAGTAGGTTTGACTATATTTATCACCAGTTATCAATTTTATATTCAAAAATATATTTGACATGCGGTGATAGCTATTGAGTCTCATTTATTTAACTATACGAGACAACTACCTATAAGTCCTACAATTAACTTAGAACTTGTTAATGTAGAGCTTCCTTACCCACGAGAACAGGAAATATAGAAATTTAAAAGCCTCCTTTTATCGTGTCTACTTTAATACTTAATATAAAAAGCACTTATAGATAAAATCTTCAACTCTAAAAAACTTCTCGAAACTTGGAATTAAAGAATATATTTTCATTTCACCATCTTCTAATTTAATAATAACCACATGTTTCATATGGTTATTTAATATTAATTAGAAAACTAACGTGATTAAAAACCGAATTGTCAATAAACTAATAAAACAAAGAAGGTATTAGAGCTAAAAAGCGAAGAAAACGTTTGCCCTTTAAAATCACTAGTAAAATAGATAAAACACACAAAACATAAGACAAAATATTTCAACAAACAATCAATTATTAAATGAAAATTTATGCATATTCATACAATTACCTAAAGTGCGACGTAATATCACAAATTTATTCTTTGGATACAGAAAACCACAGGTTTCCCCGTGGATGAATGCTTTTGGAGATGAATCCAGGTATGGGCAGCTACTTACGAAAGATTATGCCAAAGTTACTGTGAAGTTTACCTGGCTTTGAAATCATCTGCATATAGTGATGCTTAGGATACCTCATTGGCTTCTGTCTCTAACTCTGCCGAGGATAAAGGCACGGTTACTGGGATTAAGCTAGGTAGCACCAATATTACCGTATCTGGAAAATTTGATGGTTTAACTCTGGATGCAACAACTGCATTGGATGTTGTTGGCCCATATCGTCGTCCATTATTAGCAGATGAAACCGTATATGGGGAAAATACAAAAGAAGAGATCGCCTATGTCGACAGCACCGGTACAACTCAAATGCTAGGACCTGGCCCTGATATTTATGGTTATGCCGCAGTAGAGATTGATGTCGCCATTGCTGAGTGTCAACTAAGAGGTGAGGAATTGGCATCAAATCCAACACCACTGGCTGCCTACTTGAATGAAGGCAATGATGAAACGTCAACTTGGCCACTCAACTTCCGTTATTTTTGGACGTCACAAAAAAACACAACAGAATTAGGGGGAAGTATTTGGCAACTACGACGCTGTATTCTTTAGTGATATCACTGGTCAATTTGAAATTGCCGAAACAGGAAAAGACCCTAGATTGAAAGCATTTGTTATCTGTGAACATAAATAGAGCGTAAAGCTTGAACTATAAAAAGGATGGTTGTTAGTAGCCATCCTTTTTTCGCTAGACCATCGACCTACCATCATTATTCTAAGTCACAAGAGTGCCAAATTCACAATTCTAAGTCACAAGAGTGCCAAATTCACATCCCCTTTTGACAAGATGCTAATGATATAATCGTTTAAAAATCTCATCAATTTAGTTTTTAAGTTCGCTCAGCAATTAAAAACGTTTGCAAATTGATATTTAAACAATAAAATAAGCGATTTTCTAATTTCATTTTACACAAACATACTTTTATAGCGTGTCTAGCTTAATCTAATCTTTGATTGGATGGCGAGATAGATTCATAATACAACACTACCAAGCTACAAATGAGTAGCTTTATAATCTATTTGGATAATATCTAAGTTATTTAAGCGAAAACTTTACATCCATAGAGTAAAAAGTAGTCTACTACAATTAGCTTAAAGTAAATTTATCAAATCTATATCTAACGATTTTTGATAATGCACCCTATCCATTCATCGACCTCACTTTCTACCCACACCACTGCGCGAGCGCCTAAATTAACCGACTTAGGGAAAGCACCTTCGCTCATTTTCCTGTAGATTGCAGAACGGCTCAGTTCGGTCTTTTCTATTACTTCTTTTAGCTTTAAAAATCTCATGGGATTGGCTCCTATTTCTTTTACCCATGGGATAACGCTGTGTGTTAGAAAAAACGTTCAGAGCTCTCTCCCTCCCACAAATCAATTACTTTCAGATATATGTTCTCTTAATGAAGTTCCTATCGTTTCACTCTTGGAGGACCTATGTCGACCGATAACCTTCACTACCAAAAACAACAGAAATACCACGAAAATGAAATCCTCGAGCATGCCGCCGAAATCCTCGTTAACCGTTATGTTCGCGGCGATGCCCTTTGTAATCCGAATGCAACAAAAGAGTATGTTCGATTGAAATTAGCCAGCTCAGAGCATAAAATATTAGCGCTACTACTACTCGATAGTCAGCATCGCGTCATTGAGTTTAAGCCGCTCTTCAAAGGAACCATTGACTCAGCCAAGGTTGTCAAAACCGTCTTAGAGAGCAACGCAGCCGCCGTCATTCTGGCGCACAACCATCCATCCCGTGATCCATCACCATCTCAAGCAGATAAACGCATTACACGTAAGCTCGTCGATACTTTAGCGCTGGTGGATGATCAAAGTTCTTGCTCACATTGTGGTTGGAGAAAGCAGTGTCTCTTTTGCAGATATGGATGAAAACGTTCGCTCGTCATCTTTCAAGAGTAGTTTTTGATGAGATCCATTTATCTATCGTTGGAAAGTGACCTTCTTCCCCTTCATTACGACACATCATGACGCAAGTGCGATAGAGCTCGTCGCAGAAATCTACCCTAACGCATTGATAAAAAAGCTTTGTCGCACCTTTTGATATCGTCATGCCCAACAGAACGAACCTCGTTGAGCTTACCATAACGCAACCTAACCAAACTTAATACCACCTTGAGTTTATCTTGGCGACTTACAACCTTATTCCATACAATAAGGCTAAGTCGACTACGGTTACCTGTCGTTTTTAGGTTTTTATCTTGTCCAGTTCGTATCCAGCCATGTGAGATTTTTGTCGAAAGCGTTGGATGGACAGCATCGATAAAGATTATCGATTCCTCCTTACCACAACTCGCTTTTAGGGTTTCATACGAGTCAACAAACGCTTGCTGTTTATCCTCATCAAACTTGTGTGGGATACCTTTGGGTTGTTTGTAGCTGAAACCGTTGTGATGAAGCCATTTATTCATGCCAGGAACACTGTAGTCAACCTGATGGTGCTCCAGCACATAAGCAACAATTTCGTGTGAATGATGGTATGTATTTTCGGTTAGGTGCTGGAGCAACTCTTGAGTTTGATGGGCAGATAGATCGCTTTGTGAACCGCCATTTTCAGGCTTGAGCTTATTCGATTGCAGGTAATCTTTGATAAGTTACCGAACAGTGGATTCATGAAGTAAGAAGAGCGTCAGCAATTTCCTCGGGACTCCAACCATTACTAGCGTAGATAACAGCTTTTATAAGGTCACGAACTCGTCCATCACGAGTCGTGCCGTGTTGGTTTTTGAGTGCCTGCTTTTGTTCATTGCTCAGAGTAACTTTCATCGCTGCTAGCATTATCCTCTCCTCGGAGAAAATCAAGTACCTTCAATGATCACCGGTATAATCAAATACAGATTCTTTGGGTTCTGGAGTATTTAAATGACAAGATAGATCTAGGCTACGTTTCAGTGTGGAACACGACAAATACAAACGACCATTACTTATCAATCATATGGTTTTTCTGTATTAATTTTTTAGTTAATCCAGATGGGTCAGAACTAATAATTAGAAAAATGAAATCAGCATGGAGTCAAAAAAAGTTCAGAGACAAAAACTGTGACTATAAACCTTATAGCATTTCAATGAATAAAGAAACCAAAAAACAACTAACTTGGTTAGTCAAACAAGAAGAAAAAAATATTCAGCAAGTTATCCAAAAAATTATTAATGAGGCATACACAAGAAAGAAAAACAAAATATACGATTAATGGCAGTGTGCAAATATCTGTGTAATTTAAGTAAAATGTATAAAACAGGAATGGCACATGGACAAAGACTTCTATTTAGAACAAGCCATTAAAGCCCTTCAGTCAAGACAAATTCTGACTGGCAAAGATGGTATCTTAATTCCTCTCATCAAACAAGAAGCAACCCTGATCTGCTCAAGCAATTTCAATCCAGTAAACCGAAACGAGATCTGCTCTTGGTTTGGAGCCAACACTGTCAGCAAAGATTAAGGCACAAAGCCAAGCAGCTTTTGCATAACACGCATGAAGAGATGGAACACTTGAGCTCACTAGAACAGGAAGCTCATGATTTGATTGAGGCGGTGAAGCTAGAAGACCAACCTCGCTTTCGCTACTGGGCATACGCGGTCAAGCATATTTCTCGTCGTATTGAGCTCAATGAACCCGCTTATGAACGTTCCTTTGAAGTGCAACCATTCGAACTGTCTTTCCGTTTACCAAGTCGAGGCAACCCGATTTGGCGCCACGTGACTCGCGTTGGTTTGATGTTTGCTCTTGGTGCTGGGATTGCCGAATACTTTGAATTGATTCGTCCGGATTGGGTGTTGATTTCCATGTTGATGGTCATTCAGCCGAGCTTCTTGGCAACCCGAAGTAAAACTTGGCAACGCTGTTTAGGTACGGCGCTTGGGGTACTGTTCGCCACCTCCTTGATTCATCTTGGCGTACCAACGACCATCCTGTTTGTGTTAATAGCTGTCCTATTACCTGTCGCAATGCTCAATATTATGCGTCATTACTCGCTGGCGATTGGCTGTATTACCGCACTGTTGATTTTGGTTTATCAGACCATGGCACACCAAGGGCTCGACTTTGCCGCTCCGCGCTTGATCGACAATGTCATCGGTGGCGCAATTGTCCTACTCGGTTATGGTTTATTGTGGCCACAGTGGCGAGGCAAGGAGATTCATACCCAAGCATTAAAAGCACTCGATAGTTCAAAGAGCTTATTTGTGTATTGCTATGAGCAGTTACAAGTCGACACAGAGCAACGTGATCATATGGCGCTCACTAAGCAACGTGCCGCTATGCTCACTGCTGAAAGCGACCTTGAACTGATTTACAACGAGATGCAGCAAGAGCCAAGACACACTCGCGCCGATCCGCATTATTATGAAGATATGTTGAGCCATTATCGCTTGTTGAGTCACTACCTCTGCTTGCTTATCCCTCTAGTGAGAACGGGCACCCACTACCAAGGCTCACTCCAAGTCGAACGTCTGATTCATGATGCGATGGATGCGTTGATCAGTACGATTCGTGACAATCGTGTTCATGAGCTGCCAGCACTGAGCAATAAAACCGATGCCAATCATCCCTCCTCGACCGCAGGACAGCGCTCTGTCGAAGAGATCATCTGGTTAGCATTGATGACCATTAAGCAAATGCACGACTTAGTAAGGCGTAACCTAAAAGACTAAATACGCAGCACTATTATCAACGGCGTGTCAGATTTCACTGACTGAGAACAACGTCGATTGACCAAGCTAACTAACAGGAGTATCACTCCAGCTTCGTTCCACTTTTGTTAGAGGAAAGCGTTTGGAACACATAAATGAACTATTGATGGCGATGAAGCCTCTGCTTGAGCAATATGGCTATCTCGCCCTTATCGTCAGCATCTTTCTTGAAGGCATTGGTATTCCGATGCCGGGGCAATCGCTGATGATTGCGGCGTCTATCATTTCATCTGAGCATGTCATGAACCTTAGCCTAGTGATGATAGTCTCTTGGTTGAGTTGCTTTTTTGGCAACACGTGCGGCTACCTGATTGGCTATTACTTTGAAGGTTGGTTAGACAAGAAAGGCTATATTTCTGGCCCCAAAATGCAGAAGCTACAAAGTACGATTCAGAAGTATGGTCCTGCTTGTTTGGTTGTTAGCCGATTCGTGGAAGGAATGAAGCAGTTTATGCCGCTTGCTTGCGGTATTGCTAAGATGCCGCGCAAAGAGTTCTTATTAGGTAACGCGCTTGCAACCACCATTTGGGTTGCCGTGTTCAGTTTGCTCACCAACTTCGCGTTTGAGCATTTGAGCGTCCTTAGCCAGTTCTATACCGATCATCGCTACGTGGTTTGGTCTAGCGCAGCACTGCTGTTCTCACTGATGATCTTCGCGCTTCTCAAACGAAAAAAAGCGTAAATGCTCTAAACCAATATAATTCCACAAAGGCTCACGGTATCAATAAGATATGTTATGTGAGCCTTTTTTATTGGTCTTTTCGATTAAAAATAACCAGCCATTTAGACGTCTAGACGTTGACAAGTCTTTGGTGTCAGATTAGTCTGCTCGCCTTATTTATTGATTATGTTGTCGTTCACATGTCTGGTTCTAAAAATTCTAATAAAGCAATCGCACCATCAGCGGTCGCACTTTTACCTTTAGTGCTATTCCTTGCGCTGTTTATTGGCGTGGGCACTTACTTATCTTTGCAAGGCGTTGATTTCGCGTTCTACCAATTGCCAGCGCCTATCGCGGTATTGCCTGCGGTGATCCTTGCGCTCATCTTAAGCAAAGACAAACTCAATCGTTCTATCGAACACTTTATGCGTGGCGTTGGTCATCAAGACATCATCGCGATGTGTATGATCTACCTGCTTGCTGGTGCCTTTGCTGCGGTAGCAAAAGCGTCTGGCGGCGTAGATGCGACAGTTAACCTTGGTCTATCTGCGATTCCAACTAGCATGATCTTGCCGGGTATCTTCCTGATTTCTGCGTTTATCGCGACGGCAATGGGCACCTCAATGGGCACCATCGCTGCAGTTGCGCCTGTTGCTCTGGGTATTGCTCAATCGGCAGGTATGAGCCTTCCATTGACTGCTGGTGTAGTACTTAGCGGCGCAATGTTTGGTGATAACCTTTCGATCATCTCAGACACCACCATTGCGGCAACCCGTTCTCAAGGCTGTGAGATGAAGGACAAGTTCAAAGAGAACATCCGTATCGCACTACCAGCAGCACTGGTGGCGCTTGTGATCTTTGCCTTCAACAGCACAGCAACTCAAGTACCAGAAACTGGTCCTATTGAATGGCTGAAAGTGCTGCCATATGTGACGATTCTTATCCTTGCTGTATCAGGCATGAATGTGTTTGTCGTGCTTACTATTGGTATCGTTTTAGCGGGTGGCGTGAGCCTGTCTTCTATCGATGATTACGGTCTAACCAACTTCGCACAAGACATCTACTCAGGCTTTGGCAACATGCAAGAGATCTTCTTGCTATCTATGCTGATTGGCGGTTTGAGCGAGCTTATGCGTCGCCAAGGCGGTCTCGCGTTCCTGACTAACCTAGTGAGCGGCATCATCCGTACGTTTGGTTCTAGCCACTCGAAAGAAGCAAATGGTCGTGCAAGCGAACTAGGTATTGCTGGTCTGGTATCAATGGTAAATACCTGTACCGCCAACAACACCGTTGCCATCATCGTATCAGGTAGCGTGGCTCGCCAGCTGGCAGAAGAGAACAACGTATCACCGCGTCGTTCTGCAAGTTTGTTGGATATCTTCTCATGTGTTATCCAAGGTGTATTGCCATACGGTGCGCAAGTTCTGCTATTGGGTTCGGTATTTAACCTTTCTCCACTAGAAGTTGTCGCGAACTCTTACTATTGTTTCGCACTTGCAATTGCAGCAATCGTGGCGGTGTTTATCAAGCATCCGGCACGTCAGCCTGTCCCTCAGACTGAAAGCTAAAATTAACTTTGAAGAAGGGCTCCGATTGGAGCCTTTTTTGTGTCTTAAGAAAAGAAGCGATTCCCTACTCGCTCCTTCGCCGCTCTAGATAATGACGCTATGTAAAACCAAGCATCAACCAAGGCTAATTCCGTCATTCTCGTATATGGACTCCCAATTA
>NZ_JPRD01000018.1 GCF_000817815.1 Vibrio owensii CAIM 1854 = LMG 25443 | reverse complement strand
GCTAATTGGCTTGCTAACTTAGCTTCTTACTTTCGAAACCTAAGCTTCGAAGCGTTGCCGTGTCAGCGAGGTGGCATTATAGAGATTGCGATCACATTGGCAAGCCCTTTTTCTCGTTTTTTTGATTTTTTTTATCGTTCGGATAAATTTGCGTCAAAAGCGGTCAAAAGAGCACGTTATTTCTACAGTTCTTTGAATTTATCTGCGAAAAGAGCCACTTTTTCCCAATTGGTGTATTCCACTTCTTTGGTCGTATCGGTTTCACCATCTGTCATCGACATAATGAACTTAATCATCGTTTTGTCGAACCATCCGTAACGTGGGTAATAAAGAGCACCAGCAAAAACACCGATTAAGGTTGGTTTCCAAGGCGACTTAATTAGGAACTTACGAATGTAAGCGCTGCCTTCTGGCGTATCCTTTCCTTGGTCTTCTTTACGAGCAGTTAGGTTTACGCAGAAAAACGCTACTTTACTTTGTTCAAGTTGATTGAGGTTTCGCTCAATAAACTGGTACAGCTTCTTATTAAGATGACCATAACGAATAGACGCTCCAATCAATACCCTGTCGTATTGGCTAAAATCAATCGTCTCAACATTATGTAAATCCACCAGCTCGCATTCGAAGTCTGTTAGCTTCTCATCTATATAGTGGAGAATTTTTTTTGTCTGCCCTTCACGGGAGGAATATAGAAATAATGCTTTTGCCACGATTTCCCCTTAGCTACGCCAAAACGTCGGCGTAAGTAGAATAAGTAAGGTAAAGATTTCCAAACGTCCAAACAGCATAGAAACAATCAATACCCATTTTGCTTTGTCGTTCACATCGCCAAAGTGAAGCGCAACTTCACCCAAGCCTGGACCTAAGTTATTGAGCGTTGCAGCGACCGCAGAGAATGCGCTTAGCTCGTCCATCCCTGTAGCAATCAAGCCCAACATACAAACCACGAATACCAAAGCGTAAGCAGAGAAGAATCCCCAAACCGCATCAACGACACGTTGCGGTAGCGCACTGCCACCCACTTTGATGGTGTAAACCGCACGAGGGTGCACCAAACGCTTCAGCTCACGCGCACCTTGTAAGGTCAGTAGCAGAATACGGATCACTTTCATGCCACCGCCAGTCGAACCAGCACAACCACCTATAAAAGAAGAGAACAACAACAACACTGGTAAGAATAATGGCCAATCAGCAAAGCCGGTTGTGGTAAAGCCAGCCGTGGTTGAGATGGACACGGTCTGAAAAAGCGCTTGATCGAATGCATCATAGGTTGAGTCGTAAGAATGGTGATTCAACAATAATAAGAAGCACACCAAGAACAAAACAACTTGTATAAAGATGAACGCGCGGAACTCTGGATCTTTCCAATAGTATTTAGGGTGCACGCCGCCAGACGCAAACGCGGCGAAGTGCAAAGAATAGTTACATGCTGAGATTAACAAGAAGACAACGGTAATCATGTTAATGGCATAGCTATCGAAATAGCCCATGCTGGCGTCGTGCGTAGAGAAGCCACCGATAGCAATGGTGGAGAAGCTATGACTGATAGCATCAAATGGCGTCATACCAGCCAACCAAAATGCCACGGCACATGCGATAGTCAAACTCAAATAGATGTACCACAGTGCTTTTGCTGTCTCAGCAATACGCGGGGTCATCTTAGTATCTTTTACCGGTCCCGGTATTTCGGCACGATACAGCTGCATACCACCGATACCAAGAACAGGAAGAATGGCTACCGCCAACACGATGATACCCATACCGCCAAACCACTGTAGCAGCTGGCGATAAAAGAGAATCGCTTTTGGCAACTCGTCGAGCCCGACAATCACCGTCGCACCCGTTGTTGTTAAAGCAGAGAAGGACTCAAAAAAGGCGTCAGTCACAGACACATTGGGGTTATCTGAGATCAGAAAAGGGATAGAGCCAGCACTGCCAAGTACAGTCCAGAAAAGAACAACAATAAGGAAGCCATCACGTGCTTTTAGCTCGTGTTTGTGCCTGCGATTTGGGAACCAACAGATCCCACCGCATACAAGAAGTACGAAGAAAGTCGTGACAAAAGGTACACCCGCACCATCTCGATAGATAAGCGCAACCAGCGCAGGCGCGAGCATTGTGACACTAAAAAGTGCGAGCAATAGCCCGACGATTCGAATAATTGAACGAAATTGCATGGATTGATTGACTAGCGAAGCTGTCCCTGTGGCTTCCTATTTTTCATTATTGTCCGTCTAGTGGGGTGACAATTGCCTTTGCACCACTTTTGTTGATGATAGCTTGGGTAAACGCGCTCACTTCACGTAGCTCAATTTCCACCACTAATACCACCTGATCGCTGTATTCAGCATCCACTTCAACCACACCAAACTGGGGCATAAGCGACTGTGCGATAGGCATAAACCCATAGTCTAACTCTAGTCGGAGTTTTGTGGTTATTTTTTTCTCAATTGTTTGAAGCAGCTTGAGCGCTTGTTGCACGCCGCCGCCATAAGCTTTAACCAAACCACCTGTGCCAAGCTTAATGCCGCCAGAATATCGAGTGACTACAGCCGTAATTTCTCCAACTCCGGAACCAGATAGCTGAGCAAGGATCGGTTTACCTGCCGTCCCTGACGGTTCCCCATCATCACTAAAGCCCCACTTCATCGAGTCTTCTGGTCGACCTGCAACAAATCCCCAGCAGTTATGTCTTGCATCAGCATGCTTGGTTTTGATCTGTTCAACGAATGCTTTCGCCGCTTCCACGCTTGGCGTGTGTGCTAAGTAAGTAATAAAGACACTCTTTTTGATCTCTTCTTCAAATTGAGCAGGCTGAGCAGGAATCAGATAAGGCAGGTCATTCATAGGATTAGGTCACTTTTCTCTTTGTTCAGAGTCTATCACGAGAGGTAATTGTGAGTCGCATAAGATCTGCCTTAGCGCACAATGTTAAACACTTGTTTAAAAAATGTATTGAAATTAACCAATCCGAAGTCCAAACTAACTTCACTGGTCTAACCAGAACAATAAATAAAACGACTTTCCTCTATATCAATTTCTTGCCCTACAGGCGCTCAGCCCGCATCAAATTGGTATACAGACAATCCAAGATTGTATGTCATGGAGATAGACAATGATTTACCAAGCCGAAACCCTACAGGTAAAGGAAGTACAAGATGGTATTGCAGAACTAAGCTTCTGCTCTCCAAAATCCGTTAACAAGCTCGACCTAGCGACACTAGAGTCACTCGACAAAGCCCTTGATGCACTAAAAGCGCACCAAGGACTGAAGGGCTTGATGCTCACCTCAGATAAAGACGCGTTCATTGTTGGCGCTGATATCACCGAATTCTTAGGTCTTTTTGCCAAGACAGACGCTGAGCTCGATCAGTGGCTGCAATTTGCTAACAGCATCTTCAACAAGCTGGAAGACTTGCCTGTCCCAACTATCTCGGTACTAAAAGGCCACACGTTAGGTGGCGGTTGTGAGTGCGTACTTGCAACTGACATGAGAATTGGAGACAAGACCACCAGCATCGGTCTACCAGAAACGAAACTCGGTATCATGCCGGGCTTTGGTGGTTGTGTGCGTCTGCCACGTGTTATTGGTGCCGACAGCGCAATGGAGGTGATCACTCAAGGTAAAGCCTGTCGTGCAGATGAGGCATTAAAGATTGGTCTTCTTGATGCGGTTGTCGATAGCGACGCACTTTACGAGTCAGCACTCAAGACACTGACCTCGGCAATCAACGAGAAGTTGGACTGGCAAGCTCGTCGTAAGCAAAAGACATCACCTTTAACGCTAAGTAAGCTTGAATCAATGATGAGCTTTACCATGGCGAAGGGTCTGGTGGCTCAGAAAGCTGGTCCTCATTACCCCGCTCCAATGACAGCCGTTATTACTATTGAAGAAGGCGCTCGCTTTGCTCGTAATGAAGCACTCGACATTGAACGTAAGCACTTCGTAAAACTGGCTAAGTCTGAAGAAGCAAAATCACTGGTTGGTTTGTTCCTTAACGACCAATACATCAAAGGGCTTGCTAAAAAATCGGCTAAGTCAGCGAGTAAAGACACGCAACGTGCAGCTGTGCTTGGTGCGGGTATCATGGGCGGCGGCATTGCTTACCAATCTGCACTCAAAGGCGTACCGGTGTTAATGAAAGACATCGCGCAACCCTCACTCGATTTAGGCATGACTGAAGCATCTAAGCTGCTTAATAAGCGCTTATCTCGCGGTCGCATTGATGGCTTTAAGATGGCTGGTATTTTAGCGTCTATCACACCAAGCCTACATTACGCAGGCATCGAAGAATCAGACGTGATTGTTGAGGCCGTAGTAGAAAACCCGAAAGTAAAAGCAGCAGTGCTGAGTGAAGTCGAATCACATGTCGGTGACGATACCGTTATCACCTCAAACACCTCGACGATTCCAATCAATCTATTAGCAAAATCGCTAAAACGCCCAGAGAACTTCTGTGGCATGCACTTCTTCAACCCAGTGCATCGCATGCCTCTTGTTGAGATCATCCGTGGTGAACACACCTCTGATGAAACCATCAATCGCGTTGTTGCCTACGCAGCGAAAATGGGCAAATCACCAATTGTCGTTAATGACTGCCCTGGGTTCTTTGTAAACCGCGTATTGTTCCCATACTTTGGTGGCTTCAGCATGCTACTTCGCGATGGTGCTGACTTTACGAAAATCGACAAAATCATGGAGCGTAAGTTTGGCTGGCCGATGGGACCTGCATACTTGCTCGATGTTGTTGGTATTGATACTGCTCACCACGCACAAGCCGTTATGGCACAAGGCTTCCCTGAGCGTATGGGCAAACAAGGTCGTGACGCAATAGATGCGCTGTTCGAAGCAGATAAATACGGTCAGAAGAATGGCAATGGCTTCTACAGCTACACCATTGATAGAAAAGGTAAGCCTAAGAAAACCTTCTCTGAAGAAATCTTGCCGGTACTCGCTGACGTTTGTGCCGATAAGCAAGACTTTGACGAACAAACCATCATTCAACGTATGATGATTCCAATGATCAACGAAGTGGTACTGTGTCTACAAGAAGGCATAATTGCCACTCCACAAGAAGCGGATATGGCGCTGGTTTACGGTCTTGGCTTCCCTCCATTCCGCGGCGGCGTATTCCGCTACCTAGATAGCGTAGGTATTGCTGAGTTTGTTGCAATGGCAAAACAATACTCAGAGCTCGGTGCAATGTACCAAGTACCACAGATGCTGATTGATATGGCGGCGAAAGGTGAAAGCTTTTACGGTGCACAACAGCAAGGTTCTATCTAAGGAGGGATTCTAAAATGACTAATCAAACAAGAAATGTTGTCGTAGTCGATTGTCTACGTACTCCAATGGGTCGCTCTAAAGGTGGTGCTTTCCGTCATACGCGAGCAGAAGATCTGTCTGCGCGCCTAATGAAAGGTATTCTTGCGCGTAACCCACAGGTAAACCCAAGCGAGATTGAAGATATCTACTGGGGCTGTGTACAACAAACACTAGAGCAAGGCTTTAACGTTGCTCGTAATGCGGCGCTGCTTGCTGGCCTACCAATTGAGATTGGCGCCGTGACGGTTAACCGCTTGTGTGGTTCATCAATGCAAGCGCTTCACGACGGTACACGTGCCATCATGACGGGTGATGCTGAAATCTGCCTAATTGGTGGCGTTGAGCATATGGGACACGTACCAATGAACCACGGCGTGGACTTCCACCCGGGCATGTCAAAGACGGTTGCAAAAGCAGCAGGCATGATGGGCTTAACGGCTGAAATGCTTGGTAAGCTGCATGGCATTAGCCGTGAACAACAAGACGAGTTTGCTGCGCGCTCTCATGCTCGTGCACATGCTGCAACCTTAGAGGGTCGTTTTAAAAACGAAATCCTACCAATTGAAGGTCATGCGGCTGACGGCACGCTATTCACTCTAGATTACGATGAAGTGATTCGCCCTGAAACATCCGTTGAAGGTCTGTCTCAACTTCGTCCTGTTTTCGACCCAGCAAACGGCACAGTAACAGCCGGTACATCTTCGGCGCTGTCTGATGGTGCATCTGCGATGTTGATCATGAGTGAAGAAAAAGCCAATGAGCTTGGTTTGAAGATTCGTGCACGCATTAAAGGTATGGCCATTGCGGGCTGCGATCCTTCAATCATGGGTTACGGTCCTGTACCTGCGACGCAAAAAGCGCTCAAGCGTGCTGGTCTTTCAATTGAAGACATGGATGTGGTCGAGCTAAACGAAGCATTTGCTGCGCAGTCTCTACCATGTGCTAAAGACTTGGGTCTGCTTGATGTTATGGATGAGAAGGTCAACCTTAACGGTGGTGCGATTGCATTGGGTCACCCACTTGGTTGTTCTGGCTCACGTATCTCAACGACATTAATCAACCTAATGGAAGCCAAAGACGCGAAATACGGTCTGGCAACCATGTGTATCGGTTTAGGTCAGGGTATTGCGACGGTATTTGAACGACCATAGTTTGCTTGAGAAACGCTAGGTTGTAGTGATCAATCCAACAATCACGAGCAAATGAACCAATACTGAAAATTTTTAGTATTACACTTAAGGGCGGCATCTGATGTCGCCCTTTGTTTTACGCTAAATATTGCTTACATGCACAAAAAGCATACATTAAATGCTCAAGTTTCATTTTATTCATAGACAAAGAAGACATACACTTAGCAGCAGTTGATATCTTGCTGCATGTGACCCAGAGTCACGCTACCGCACAATCGGAGAACCTTATGTTTAATGCTCTAGTTCTAAATCAAGAAGACAAACGTACTATCGCTAGCATCGAGCAAATCGATGAAACACAACTGCCTGAAGGCGACGTTCTGATTGACGTTGATTACTCATCGTTGAACTACAAAGACGGTCTTGCAATTACAGGTAAAGGTAAAATCATCCGTAACTTCCCGATGGTGCCGGGTATTGACCTAGCAGGTACAGTAGTAAGCTCAGAAGACGACCGCTACCAAGCAGGCGACAAAGTTGTTCTTACTGGTTGGGGTGTAGGTGAAAACCATTGGGGCGGTATGTCTCAGCGCGCTCGTCTAAAAGCGGATTGGCTGGTACCACTCCCAAAAGGTCTAGACAGCAAGAAAGCAATGATGGTGGGTACTGCTGGCTTCACTGGCATGCTATGTGTTCAAGCACTGCTTGATGCAGGCATCAAACCTGAAAACGGCGAAATCCTAGTAACTGGCGCAAGTGGCGGTGTAGGCTCAGTAGCAGTAACGCTTCTAGCACAGCTTGGCTACAAAGTTGCTGCAGTGACAGGCCGCGTAGAGAAAAACGGCCCACTACTAGAAAAACTTGGTGCTAGTCGCATCATCGACCGCGTTGAATTTGAAGAGCCAGCACGTCCGCTTGAGAAGCAAGTATGGGCAGGTGCGGTTGATACTGTGGGCAGCAAAGTGCTAGCAAAAGTATTGGCGCAAATGGATTACAACAGTGCAGTTGCAGCTTGTGGTCTTGCAGGTGGCTTCGATCTACCAACCACAGTGATGCCGTTCATCCTACGTAACGTTCGTCTACAAGGTGTGGATTCTGTTTCATGCCCATTTGAAAAACGTACTGCAGCATGGGAAAAATTGGTTGAGCTGCTACCAGACAGCTACTTCGAACAAGCTTGTACTGAAGTTGAACTAGCGGAAGCACCAAAATACGCTGAAGACATCACAAACGGCCAAGTAACTGGTCGCGTGGTTATCAAGCTATAAGCGTTAACCCTTCGATAGAATAAACAAAGCCGGGTCATGCCCGGCTTTTTGCTTTTTCGATTATCGGAAAAATCAGTCCAATCCCATATCTTCAATTCGCTTAGCAATCAGACGACTACATTCTTCACGAACCACGGCACGCAACCATTCTTGAGCGGGAGAGTGCTCGCAACGCGCATGCCAAATCATCGAATATTCAAACGGCGTGAATTGGAATGGTAATGGCTTCACTACTAAGTCATAGCGATCAGCAACCAAGTACGCTAAATCGGCTGGTACGGTAATGATAATTGGCAGAGTATCGACAATCGCCAGCGCCGCTTCCAAGTGATAAGCGCGCAATACCATCTGACGTTGCGGCTTCTCCACCAGCGCTTGCTCAATCAGCGCCTTAACCCCATCGCTGATGGCAATCATGGCATGCGGATGACTGAGGTAATCATCCAGACTCATCTCTTTATCGGCTAATGGATGTTGCTTGGAGAGCATGCATAGCACACCGACTCGCCCTAGCACTTCACTACGTAGTGGCTCCACAGGACCTGTAGGGCGACAAATCGCTAAGTCCGCGCCTTCATATGTTAATTGATCAGATAAGCGGTCGTGTTGCAGTGGCAAGAAGTTAAACGACACGTTAGGCGCTTCTTGATAAATACGTGGCAATGCGAAGGGCAGAATGGTTTGCATCGCGTAGTCAGTCGTGGCGATATTAAACGTCTGATCGCAACTGCGTGGATCAAACTCACGTGGAGAAAGTAATTGGCGTAGTGACTCCAAAGGCTCACCCAAAGAACGATCAATTTCTAACGCTTTTTGAGTTGGGATCAAGTGCTGACCTTGACGCGTAAACAGCGGATCACCAAGCAGGTCGCGTAAACGCCCTAGCACACGACTCATTGCCGACTGGCTTAAATTGAGACGCGTTGCTGCTTTACTGACACTGCTCTCTTCGATCAACACACGTAATGCGACCAATAAGTTCAGATCTCGACGATAGATGTCTTCTAATTCCACGATTTGCCACTTACCATGTAGGGGATTTAGGTAAATTGTACTCTTCAGGCAAAAAAAATCCCGCCTTTCAGCGGGGAAGCCCAAGAAAAATGGGGATAGTGTCGGAATGAAGTGTCGTTAAACTTGGTGAGCGGTATATCAATAGGTTCCGATTACAGCAAGAAGCGCTAATTTTCTTGCTCAGACGCACCTGACCATTTGTGCATCTCAATCCAAATCCCAATAATCGTTGCACTCATGCCTACAAGAGGCAGCAATGAGGTTTCAGCTGGTGTTCTGAGTACTAATGCGCAGAACGAGATGAAACACAAAACCGAATAGATGGTTAGTCTGTCTAACGCTGTTAACATCGTGTCTCCTTACCAGTTGTTACCAAATTGTTAATTTAAGGTAAATCAAAAAATTCGGTTTGCCAAGTGGTTATTGAATATTTTTTCAACGAAAGTAAAATTCACCGCTCAGTTAGTTACGAGAATCACATTATGAGTTTTAATCCTGAACTGGCGACCAAGACATTAGAGGCGGAAGGATTACGCTGCCCAGAGCCAGTGATGATGGTCAGGAAGACAATTCGAAACATGCAAGATGGTGAGGTGTTGCTGGTTAAAGCGGACGACCCATCCACTACTCGAGATATCCCGAGCTTCTGCCGATTTATGGATCACCAGTTGATTGCGGCACAAACGGAGCAGCTTCCATACCAGTACCTAATTAAGAAAGGTTTGGAATAATCTCTGCAAGATCAAAAACGGCAGCCCAAAAGGCTGCCGTTTGTTTATTCATCGTATTCTAGTGTGCGAACTTCAGATTGTAGCTTGTTCAATTGTTTCCGCATTGCACGCATTTCCTCATGCATCGGAATGATATGAGCCACCCGAATCCACGCTTCTACCGTTAAACCAGTAAGAATGAAGGACCCTGCCACAATCGGCAGCCACATATCAGTCAGCACCATTGCTAGTAAGCAAAGCGCCAAACCAAAGGTGAATAAATAACTCTGACTCTTTGGGGTCATCCCCATGTAACGTGTAAGCATACCTTTGCCCTCTCGCTATCATTCACACCATTAAATTACCATGACAAGTATGACACTAATATGTCATCCGTCACGGTCTTGAACGATTTTGAGTCAGAGTTTGACGTTGTTTATTACTTCACTAGTTATTGATAATTCACACCATTTTACGTGCAACAAATCAGAACAATGCCGCTCCGATAGCTAGCGCGATAAACAGGAATGCGGTCACCTTACGAATCAACCCTAAAGGCATCTTATCGGCCGACAATTTACCAATCAGAACCACCGGAACGTTAGCCAGCAGCATACCGATCGTAGTGCCAAGAATCACCCAACTCAATGCATCTGCGTATTGCGCACCCAAGATAGAAGTCGCAATCTGAGTCTTGTCGCCAATCTCCGCAACGAAGAAAGCAATAAAGCTGGCAATGAATGGACCCCGGTTGGAGATCTGCTCGTCGTCATCCAGTTTATCTGGGATCAACACCCAAGCCGCCATGGCGACAAAACTGACCACCAGCACCCATTTGAGAACTTCAGGCGAAAGATAATCGGCTACCACCACACCTAACCATGCAGCCAAAGCGTGGTTGGCAATGGTTGCCAAAAAGATTGCTGCAATAATAGGGATTGGCTTGCGGTAACGACTGGCAAGTAATAGAGATAGCAATTGGGTCTTATCGCCAATTTCTGCTAACGCTACAGTAGTAATTGAAATAGCTAAAACGCTCACGACGTGCTCATTGGGGCGGGATAATTATTTTTAACCTAAGACAAATCTCACGCCCCACCCCGGTTCATGATGATTTGTCTAAGGTCTTGCTAAACTCATCGGGCTGATGAGTCTCGAACGCCATGGTGATTTTGCACCAATTATGTTGACGAACGAACTGGATGAAACAGACATTTCATCGAGTAAGCTACTCCCCAAAGACAGGCGCAATTCTAGCCATGTTTCCTCATCACCTCAAGAGTGAAAGCCAGTGAAAACTCCCTTTTAGGAAAAATTCAGCAGATAAAGCGGTAAAAATCCATTAAAGGAGAAAATTGCCCACGAATTAATCAAGATTAGCTCTACTCCCATGCTCAATATCTGGGTATACTTGATTGTTAATTTATTCAACCGTAATTACTTTGAATCGCCATTGTTGAGGCAAGAAAACCCAACAAAAAAGAGACGAATTCACGAGTAATAAGAGAATCGCGCGAACCTGACTTATGCAAAAATACGATATCAAAACCTTCCAGGGAATGATCCTCGCGCTGCAGGATTATTGGGCTCAAAATGGTTGTACCATTGTTCAACCACTAGATATGGAAGTTGGTGCGGGTACCTCTCACCCAATGACCTGTCTACGAGCACTTGGCCCAGAGCCAATGTCTACAGCTTACGTACAACCTTCACGTCGTCCTACTGATGGCCGTTACGGTGAAAACCCTAACCGTCTTCAGCACTACTACCAATTCCAAGTAGCGCTAAAACCATCGCCAGACAATATCCAAGAGTTGTACCTAGGTTCTCTAGAGGTTCTTGGTGTCGACCCACTTGTTCACGACATCCGTTTCGTAGAAGACAACTGGGAAAACCCAACACTAGGCGCATGGGGTCTAGGCTGGGAAGTTTGGCTAAACGGTATGGAAGTGACTCAGTTTACTTACTTCCAGCAAGTTGGTGGTCTTGAGTGTAAGCCAGTAACCGGTGAGATCACTTACGGTATCGAACGTCTAGCAATGTACATCCAAGAAGTAGACTCTGTTTACGACCTAGTTTGGAACATCGCACCAGACGGCAGCAAAGTGACTTACGGTGACATCTTCCACCAAAACGAAGTAGAGCAATCAACTTACAACTTCGAGCACGCAGACGTTGAATTCCTATTTGGTTTCTTCGAACAGTGCGAGAAAGAGTGTAAAGAGCTGCTTGAGCTTGAAAAGCCACTACCACTACCTGCTTACGAGCGCATTCTAAAAGCTGGTCACGCATTCAACCTACTAGACGCGCGTAAAGCGATCTCAGTAACTGAACGCCAACGTTACATCCTACGCATCCGCAACCTGACGAAAGCAGTTGCAGAAGCATACTACGCATCGCGTGAAGCTCTAGGCTTCCCAATGTGTAAGAAAGAACAAGCGTAAGGGGTAGAGTAACATGGCAAAAGAATTTCTAATCGAGCTAGGTACAGAAGAGCTACCACCAACGCAACTTCGCACTCTAGCTGAAGCATTCGCAGCAAACTTCGAAGCAGAACTAAAAGGCGCTGAGCTTGCTCACGAAGGCGTAAAATGGTTCGCGGCACCTCGTCGTCTTGCACTAAAAGTAGCAGCACTAGCAGACAGCCAGTCTGACAAAGTTGTTGAAAAGCGTGGCCCTGCGGTTTCTGCAGCGTTTGACGCGGAAGGCAACCCAACAAAAGCGGCTCAAGGTTGGGCACGCGGTTGTGGCATCACGGTTGACCAAGCAGAACGCATGGTTACAGACAAAGGTGAATGGCTACTGTTCAAACAAGAAGTGAAAGGTCAGCCAACGTCTGAGATCGTAGTTGAACTTGCAGCGAAAGCACTAGCAAACTTACCTATCGCAAAACCAATGCGCTGGGGTAACAAAACAACTCAGTTCATCCGTCCAGTTAAGACGCTAACCATGCTAATGGGCAGCGACCTAATCGAAGGCGAGATCCTTGGTGTTGCTTCTGACCGCACTATCCGTGGTCACCGCTTCATGGGTGAGCAAGAGTTCACTATCGATTCTGCTGAACAATACCCTGCGATCCTAGAAGAGCGCGGTAAAGTAATGGCAGATTACGAAGCGCGCAAAGCAATCATCCTAGCTGACGCACAAAAAGCGGCAGCAGCGGTTGGCGGTATCGCTGACCTAGAAGATGACCTAGTAGAAGAAGTAACGTCTCTGGTTGAATGGCCAGTGGTACTAACAGCGAAGTTTGAAGAAGAGTTCCTAAAAGTGCCTTCTGAAGCGTTGGTTTACACCATGAAAGGTGACCAAAAATACTTCCCTGTTTACGACGAAAACAAGAAGCTACTACCTAACTTCATCTTCGTATCGAACATCGAATCAAAAGAGCCTCGTTACGTAATCGAAGGTAACGAGAAAGTGGTTCGTCCTCGTCTTGCAGACGCAGAATTCTTCTTCAACACAGACCGTAAGCGTCCGCTTATCGACCGTCTACCTGAACTAGAGCAAGCGATCTTCCAAAAGCAACTGGGTACGATCAAAGACAAAACAGACCGCATCACTGAACTTGCTGGCTACATTGCTGAGCAAATCGGTGCTGACGTTGAGAAATCAAAGCGTGCTGGTCTACTAGCAAAATGTGACCTAATGACCTCAATGGTATTCGAATTCACGGATACTCAAGGTGTTATGGGTATGCACTATGCTCGTCACGACGGTGAAGCAGAAGAAGTTGCAGTAGCACTGAACGAGCAATACATGCCTCGTTTCGCAGGTGATGAACTGCCATCAAACGGCGTTTCAACTGCAGTTGCAATGGCAGACAAGCTAGACACTATCGTAGGTATCTTCGGTATTGGTCAAGCACCTAAAGGCAGCGACCCATTCGCACTACGCCGCGCATCTCTAGGTGTACTACGTATCATCGTTGAATACGGCTACAACCTAGATCTTGTTGACCTAGTTGCGAAAGCGAAGTCACTGTTTGGCGACCGCCTAACCAACGACAACGTTGAGCAAGACGTTATCGAGTTCATGCTTGGTCGTTTCCGTGCTTGGTACCAAGACGAAGGCTTCAGCGTAGACATCATTCAAGCGGTTCTAGCTCGTCGTCCGACTAAACCAGCAGACTTCGACCAACGTGTTAAAGCGGTTTCTCACTTCCGTGAACTAGAAGCAGCAGAGTCTCTAGCAGCAGCGAACAAACGTGTAGGTAACATCCTAGCGAAATTCGACGGCGAACTAGCAGCAGACATCGACCTAGCACTGCTACAAGAAGACGCAGAGAAAGCACTAGCAGAAAGCGTTGAAGTAATGACAGAAGCGCTAGAGCCAGCATTTGCTACAGGTAACTACCAAGAAGCCCTAAGCAAGCTAGCTGACCTACGTGAACCAGTTGATGCGTTCTTTGATAACGTAATGGTAATGGCAGACGACGAAGCACTTAAGAAGAACCGTCTGACACTACTGAACAACCTGCGTAACCTGTTCCTACAGATCGCAGACATTTCTTTGCTTCAAAAGTAATTCATTACTCTTAGAAGTGATTAAGAAATAAGTAAAAGGGAAGCAGATGCTTCCCTTTTTTGTTGCCTTCAAACCTATGAAGGTGACGCTTATTATTCATTTTGTGAACAAGACTAAAATTTGTAGGGTGAGACGCGTTTAACTTGTTGGTGTAGAGCTCGGATTGTAGAGGCACAGTTTTGCTATAACTGGACTGTTTATTCGGGGGAAGGACACAATGAAAAAAACAATTCTCGCACTCTCTATCGGTCTACTGAGCGCCTGCAGCCAGATTCCAGAAAATGCCATCGTATTAAGCGTTGGTGATGACACCGCTGTTTTTGAGGAAAACTCACAAGGCTTACTTGTCGCCGAGCAAAAACTCGAAAAAGGCAGTTACACCTTTACCATTGCTGACAGCAAGCAAAGCTGTGGCAGTAGCTTTGCCCTAGCAGAAGAAGATCGCATCAAGTTCAATCGTCCATTAAAAATGGATAACTGCGCCACTGATGCACAAATGCCGCTGCGCATCTTCAAAGCCAATACCTATCAATTTACGCTCAACCCAACCACCAACGAGCTAACGGTCAAAATCAAACCAAAGCAGAGCCAGGACATCACCTACTCTTGCCCTGTCGCAACTGACGCGCCAAAAACCATCAACGTTGCTCAAACCTTTAATGATAGCACTGTCGTTCGTGATGCCTTAACCGGACAAGAAGCCACAGTCGCCAATGGCAGCGTCACCATGCAGCCGGGTCCTATGAGTCAAGGTCTGTTGTTACTAGAAGAGGTTGAACAGCAAGCCGATAAACCGTTCAGCTGGGATAATGCGACGGTGTACTTCGTCATGACCGACCGCTTCTACAATGGCAACCCAGACAACGACAACAGCTACGGTCGCAGCAAAGATGGAAAATATGAGATTGGTACCTTCCACGGTGGTGACTTAGCGGGTCTGACGAAAAAACTCGATTACATCGAATCACTTGGTGTCAATGCTATCTGGATAACTTCACCACTGGAACAAATCCACGGCTGGGTTGGCGGCGGCGATAAAGGCGATTTTAAACACTACGGCTACCACGGCTACTATCACCAAGATTGGACCAAGCTTGATGCCAACATGGGTACCGAAGATGAACTCAGAACCTTCGTCGATACTGCCCATAAGAAAGGTATCCGCGTGATTTGGGATGTGGTCATGAACCACACAGGTTATGCGACATTAGCAGACATGCAGGAATTCGGATTTGGTCAGCTTTACCTTGATGACCAAGAAGCCAAAGAAGTCCTTGGTGAAAAATGGACCGACTGGCAGCCAAAATCAGGACAAAGCTGGCACAGCTTCAACGACTACATCAAATACGGGGATAGCGAAGCGTGGGATAAATGGTGGGGCAAAGATTGGATCCGCACTGACATTGGTGACTACGATGCTCCAGGCTACAACGACATCACCATGTCTTTGAACTACCTACCGGATCTCAAAACCGAATCGACTCAGAAAACCGGATTACCAAACTTCTTCCGCAATAAAGACACCAATGCGCAAGATGAGCTGCAAACCCCACGTGAACATCTGATTACGTGGTTATCCGATTGGGTGCGCGACTATGGCATTGATGGCTTCCGCGTTGACACAGCCAAACACGTTGAAATGGAAGCGTGGGCAGAGTTGAAAGCCAGCACCACCCAAGCGCTTGCTCAATGGAAGCAAAACAACCCGGACAAAGCCTTGGATGACCTACCTTTCTGGATGACAGGTGAAGTATGGGCACACAGCGTGGTGAAGAGCCCGTATTTCGATAACGGCTTCGATTCCATCATTAACTTCGAGTTCCAATCTGACGTGGCACCAAAAGCTCTGAAGTGTTTCGCTCAACTTGATAATGATTACCGCCGCTATGCAGAGCGCATCAATACCGATCCTGAGTTCAACGTGTTGAGCTACCTGTCTTCACACGATACACAGCTGTTCTGGTCAGCTCGCAGCCGCAGCTTTGATGACCAAGCACGTGCAGCGAATGCACTGATGCTGGCTCCGGGTGCAGTACAGATCTATTACGGTGATGAGATAGCTCGTGATTTTGGCATTACTGGTTCAGATGCTCACCAAGGCACACGCTCAGATATGCCATGGGATAAGATTCATGGCGAACGTGAAGATCTACTGCAACATTGGCAAAAGTTGGGGGAATTCCGTAAACGCCACCCAGCGGTTGCTCAAGGTAAGCACATCACTCGCAACCAAGAAGGTTACTACGCATTCGAACGCCAATACCAAGACGATAAGGTGCTGATTGTTTACACCGGTGAGTAAATCACACTCTCTCCACCAGCAAGGGAAGCATAAGCTTCCCTTTTTTATTGCTCTTTTTGCCTTTTTATCTCGTACCTCTGGTCTGATGACACACTTTTTTCTTTTTCGGCTTAATTCACACTTTGCGTCGTATAGACATTAAGGTAAGGTCAAGGATTATCCTATTGACCAGTCAAAGACTGGCGTTAAGACACATAAAGCAATCACAATGAATTAGGTATAACGACAAATGCAGTTCTCTAAGTTTGGTGAAAAATTTAATCAGTATTCAGGTATCACGCAGTTAATGGACGATTTGAATGATGGTCTGCGCACACCAGGTGCCATCATGCTCGGTGGAGGTAACCCAGCCGCCATTCCTGCCATGCTCGATTACTTTCGCCAAGCCAGTGAGGAAATGCTCGCCAGCGGAGAGCTCGTCGCCGCCCTTGCCAACTACGATGGCCCGCAGGGTAAAGACGCGTTCGTTAAAGCGCTGGCTCAGTTATTCCGTGAAACTTACGGCTGGGATATTTCCGAGAAGAACATCAGCCTAACTAACGGCAGCCAAAGTGGCTTTTTCTACTTGTTCAACTTGTTGGCAGGTAAACAGCCAGACGGTTCGCACAAGAAAGTGCTACTGCCTATCGCGCCTGAGTACATCGGCTATGGTGATGCAGGCATTGATGAAGATATCTTTGTCTCTTACCACCCAGAAATCGAGCTGCTAGATAACGGTCTGTTTAAATACCACGTCGATTTTGAGCAGCTCACCGTCGATGACTCTGTTGCGGCAATCTGCGCCTCTCGCCCAACCAACCCAACGGGTAACGTACTGACAGATGAAGAAGTACGTAAGCTGGACAAGCTAGCACGTGAGAACAACATTCCGCTGATCATTGATAACGCCTACGGTCTGCCGTTCCCAAATATCATCTTTGAAGATGTCGAACCGTTCTGGAATGAAAACACCATCCTATGCATGAGCCTATCTAAACTTGGCTTGCCGGGCGTGCGTTGTGGCATTGTGATTGCGAGTGAAGAAATCACGCAAGCGTTGACCAATATGAACGGCATCATCAGCCTAGCACCGGGCAGTGTTGGTCCAGCGTTGGCAAACCACATTATTGGTAAAGGCGACCTGCTTAAACTGAGCTCAGAGGTGATTAAGCCGTTCTACAGGCAGAAGTCGCAGCGTGCAGTTGAACTGCTTCAAGAAGCGATTACCGATGAGCGCTTCCGTATCCACAAACCAGAGGGCGCTATCTTCTTGTGGCTATGGTTTGATGAACTGCCAATTACGACAATGGAACTTTACCAACGCTTGAAAGCGCGTGGGGTCTTGATTGTTCCGGGTGAATACTTCTTTATTGGTCAGAAAGACGAGTGGGATCACGCGCACCAATGCTTGCGTATGAACTACGTTCAAGACGATGAGATGATGCAAAAAGGCATTGCGATTATCGCAGAAGAAGTGGAAAAGGCTTACCGCGAAGGTAAATAAACCGATTAAACTCAGCCGCTTCTCTTTGAAATTGCGGCTTTGAAAGCCCTAAACTAAAAAGAGCGCCCATATGGCACTCTTTCTCATTCTATAACCGTGTGGTTAACTGAAGTTTCATCAGCTGATTAGCTGTTTTCAATCAGGTTGTTACCACCGATAGTAATCTTACGCGGTTGCATTGCTTCTGGAATTTCACGAACTAAATCGATATGAAGTAGACCGTTTTCCATTGATGCACCGACAACTTTTACGTAATCCGCAAGTTGGAATTTACGTTCAAAATCGCGTTCTGCGATGCCTTGGTAAACGTAGTTTTTACCTTCTTCGGCTTTACGCTCGCCCTTCACGATCAACATGTTTTCGTTTTGAGTCAAATCGAGCTGATCTTCAGCAAAGCCAGCGACTGCCATAGTAATACGGTAGTTGTGCTCGTCTTTTTGCTCGATGTTGTATGGAGGGTAACCGCCAGAAGTGTTCTTCGCAGAGCTTGCTTCCATCAGGTTAAACAGACGGTCGAAGCCAATTGCATTACGGTATAGTGGTGAGAAATCTACATTACGCATAATCTATCCTCTTTTAAGCAATAGTCTTAGCCCAGATGAGGGTCATCCACGTGGCGCATTTATGCAAGAAAACGCCGAGCTAAGGGATCCGATGATTCATTCCTCTGACCTACTCTTTAGGTGCGGGGACATGATGTCGAATCTAGGGTCAAGTTGTGTGCTAAAACTGAGTATCCTCTCCTGAGCGATCTCGTTTAGCGATTCCAGAGGCGCTGTTCTTCTCTTGTTGAGCAAGTTAGCCATCCCTCTTCATAACTAGATATAAGGTCGAAAAATGGGCTTTCAAGGGCTCCGATGAAAATATTTTTAGATCCCCGACTCGGTCGTTCCTCCCTCTCGAAGCGTTCCCATATTCATAGGGCGCAGCCGTTCTCGTATCTCGACTCTTTTATCTCGTTTCTACCCAATAAAAAACGCCACCTCTTGCGAGATGGCGTTTTTAGTATGATTTGACTGAGTCTGTACGACTACACGTCTAGGTTTGCTACTTTAAGCGCGTTCTCTTCGATGAAGTTACGACGCGGCTCAACTTGGTCACCCATTAGCGTTGTGAACAATTGGTCTGCGCCTACCGCATCTTCAATTGTTACTTGCATCATGCGACGTGTCTCAGGGTCCATTGTGGTTTCCCAAAGCTGATCTGGGTTCATCTCACCTAGACCTTTGTAGCGCTGTAGGCTTAGACCACGACGCGACTCTTTGATTAGCCACTCAAGTGCCGATGCAAAGCTTGATACTGGCTGAGTACGCTCACCACGCTTGATGTAAGCGCCTTCTTCTAGCAGGCCGTCTAGTGCTTCAGATAGATCCGCTAGCTTACCGTACTCTTTCGAGTTCAGTAGGTCGATGCTAAGTGCGTAGTCATGAGTCACACCGTGAGTACGTACAATGATCTTAGGTAGGTTTAGACCTAGCTCTTCGTGTTGCTCAACTTCGAAGCTGTATTGGCTTGCGCCCACTTCTTTCGCGTTTAGCTGTTCAACTAGCTGTTTTGTCCACGCTTCTACTGCTGCTGCATCGTGACATTGCTCTGCCGTTAGACGTGGCGTGTAGATTAGCTCATGAACTAGCGCGCTTGGGTAACGACGGCTCATACGATCCGCCAGCTTGATACCTGCGTTGTATTGCTGAACTAGCTTCTCTAGCGCTTCACCTGCCAATGCTGGCGCTTCTGCGTTTACGTGTAGCGATGCGTTATCAAGTGCCAAAGCAACTTGGTATTGGTTCATCGCGTCTTCGTCTTTGATGTACTGCTCTTGTTTGCCTTTCTTCACTTTGTAAAGCGGCGGCTGAGCGATGTACACGTAGCCACGCTCAATAAGCTCTGGCATTTGACGGTAGAAGAAGGTCAACAGTAGCGTACGGATGTGCGAACCATCGACGTCAGCATCGGTCATGATGATGATGTTGTGGTAACGCAGTTTATCCGGGTTGTACTCGTCACGACCGATACCACAGCCTAGTGCAGTGATCAGCGTTGCTACTTCTTGAGAAGATAGCATCTTGTCGAAACGCGCTTTTTCTACGTTAAGAATCTTACCTTTTAGCGGTAGGATTGCTTGGTTCTTACGGTTACGGCCTTGTTTTGCGGAGCCGCCTGCCGAATCACCCTCCACTATGTATAGTTCAGAGAGTGCTGGATCTTTTTCCTGACAGTCTGCAAGTTTGCCTGGTAGACCAGCTAGGTCTAGTGCGCCTTTACGACGAGTCATTTCACGAGCTTTACGCGCAGCTTCACGAGCACGAGCTGCATCGATGATTTTCGAACAAACCATCTTCGCTTCTGTCGGGTTCTCAATCAGGAACTCAGACAGTTTCTCACCCATTGCTGATTCAACCGCAGACTTCACTTCAGAAGAAACCAGTTTGTCTTTAGTTTGGCTAGAGAACTTAGGATCTGGCACTTTAACTGAAACAACCGCAGTTAGACCTTCACGAGCGTCATCACCAGATGTTGCTGTTTTCGCCTTCTTAGAGAAACCTTCTTTATCCATAAAGGTATTCAGCGTACGCGTTAACGCAGCACGGAAACCAGCAAGGTGAGTACCACCATCGCGTTGCGGGATGTTGTTGGTGAAACAGTAGATGTTCTCTTGGAAGCCATCGTTCCATTGCATTGCTACTTCAACAGCAATGCCATCTTCACGTTCAAAATCGAAGTGGAAGATTTTCTCAATGATTGGTGTTTTGTTGGTGTTTAGGTGCTCAACGAACGCTTGAATACCACCTTCAAACATGAAGTGGTCACTCTTGTCTGCTTCACGCTCATCAACCAGCTTGATAGAAACACCTGAGTTTAGGAAAGAAAGCTCACGTAGACGTTTTGCTAGGATATCGTAATGGAATTCGATATTTGTGAAGGTTTCAGCGCTTGGCCAGAAGCGGATCTGTGTACCCGTTTGGTCAGTATCACCAATTACTGCTAGTGGCGCTTGAGGCTCACCGTGATGGTAAGTTTGCGTATGGATATGACCGCCGCGGTGGATAGTCAGAACCACTTTTTCAGACAGTGCGTTTACTACTGAAACACCTACGCCGTGAAGACCGCCCGATACTTTGTATGAGTTATCGTCGAACTTACCACCAGCGTGAAGTACCGTCATGATAACTTCTGCTGCTGATACTTTTTCTTCTGGGTGCATTTCTGTTGGAATGCCACGACCATCATCCGTAACTGAAACCGAGTTGTCCTCATGAATTGTCACAACGATGTCTTTACAGTGACCTGCCAACGCTTCATCAATTGAGTTATCCACCACTTCGAAGACCATGTGGTGAAGACCAGTGCCGTCGTCCGTGTCGCCGATGTACATACCTGGACGCTTACGTACCGCATCCAGACCCTTCAGTACCTTAATACTCGATGAATCGTAATTTTCAGACATGAGTTTCTCTCTTCTAGTTTGACTCTATCCTGCCATGTTCCACATGAAACAATTTGCCCGTATCGTCCAACATATCGGCGATTTGGCTTTCAGTGATAGAGCTTACAAATACTTGTGCGCCCGTCTCTTTCAAGCAGTCAGCAAGACGCTTGCGACGTTGGCTGTCTAATTCCGACGCAAAGTCGTCAATTAGGTAAATACATTGTTTTCCGGTCATTTCGGTAAGGTGTTGTCCCTGCGCGACACGCAATGCACACACCATGAGTTTTAATTGACCGCGTGACAAAACGTCCTCAACAGGCGTTCCGTTCACTTTAATGCGCAGATCAGCCTTATTCGGACCACTAAAGGTGTATCCCAACGACTGATCACGCTCGAAATTTTTTTCTAGTATCTCATGATAAGGGGTATCTTTGTCCCATCCACGATAATACTTTAATTGGATCTCAAATTCTGGCAAAAATGTCTGACAGATGGTTTCCGCTACGCTTTTCATCTGTTCGATGTACAGCGCCCGCCATTGACTGATGTTTTCAGCCAAACGAGCCATCTCTTGATCCCAATAACTGAGTTCGCGATAACTTCTGGCGGTTTTAAGCAGTGCATTGCGTTGCTTGTTAAGACGCTTGAAGCGTCCCCATGCATCATAGAAAGCTGGCTCGGTATGAAACACACCCCAGTCGATGAACGCACGACGATGTTTTGGACCATCCGTTAGTAGATCAAACCCTTCCGGATGTATCAACTGCAAAGGTAAAACTTGTGCGAGTTGTGCCAGTTTTTGCCCAGATTGACCGCCTATTTTAACCTCTGTTGAGCCATCACGCTGCTTATTAATGCCGATAGGTAGCTCAAATTGATCCGAGTTCAAAAAACGACCATGAACAAACAGTTCGTCACACTCATTTTGGATAACTCGACCCGTCAGCGAACTCTTGAAAGAGCGTCCGTGTCCGAGCAAGTAAATCGCTTCTAGAACACTGGTTTTACCGCTGCCGTTCGGCCCAATAAGAAAGTTAAAGCCTGCTGATAGGTCAATATCACAGGCTTTAATGTTTCGAAACTGCTGAATGATGAGGCGAGAAAGTGGCATTCAGATGGCTTATAGACGAATTGGCATCACCACGTACATGGCACTGTCGTCGTCTGCGTTTTCAATCAACGCACTTGCGTTCGCATCTGACATCGACACACGTACGTTATCGCAACGCAGTGTATTAAGCACATCAAGCACGTAGCTAACGTTGAAGCCGATCTCGATAGCGTCACCTTCAAAGGTCACGTCTAGCATTTCTTCTGCTTCTTCTTGCTCTGGGTTATTGGCAGTAATGCGCATTTCACTGCCCGCAAGATTTACACGAACACCACGGAATTTTTCATTAGAAAGAATCGCTGCACGAGAAAACGCTTGGCGTAATTCATCACAGCTTGCTTCTAGTGTTTTGGTCGTACTTTGTGGCATTACGCGGCGATAGTCAGGGAAACGACCATCAACAAGCTTAGAAGTGAAGATAAAGTTGTTCACTTCTGCACGCACATTTGAGCTACCAATTTGTAGCACGACAGGTTGCTCTGGTGCGTCCATTAGCTTCACAAGTTCTTGTACGCCCTTACGCGGCACGATGATTTGTTTCTGTGCGAAATCTGCACCGAGTTGTGTTTGAGATACCGCCATACGGTGACCGTCAGTTGCCACGCTACGTAGCGTCGTACCATCGATTTCAAACAACATACCGTTGAGGTAGTAACGAACGTCTTGGTTCGCCATTGAGAATTGTGTTTTCTCGATCAGCGTACGCAGATCAGACTGAGTCAGTGACACTTCCACTTCACTCTGCCAATCTTCAATGTTCGGGAAATCGTTCGCTGGAAGCGTCGCCAGTGAGAAACGGCTACGACCTGAACGAACTTGTACACGATCGCCTTCTAATACGAAGGTGATGATAGAGTCATCTGGTAGACCACGGCAGATATCAAGAAACTTACGAGAAGGAACGGTAATGCTGCCCGCTTCAAAATCCCCTTCTAGAGCCACTTTGCTCACCAATTCCACTTCCAAATCGGTTGCGGTCATGGATAACACGTTCTCTTCTACTTTAATCAGTAGGTTACCAAGAATTGGTAGGGTTGGTCGGCCACCTAGTGCACCCGAAACCTGTTGTAGCGGTTTGATTAAATGACTACGTTCAATGGTAAATTTCATGCTTGGCTCTTTACGCTGTCAGCTCAATTAATGATTTGCTTAGAATACTGTCATTCTAACCGATTACGAAGACAGGGTGCGAATCAAGTTAGAGTAATCTTCTTTAATATCGTGGCTCTCTTCACGCAGCTGCTCAATCTTGCGACATGCATGCAGCACCGTGGTGTGGTCACGACCACCAAATGCATCACCAATTTCAGGCAAGCTGTGGTTGGTCAGCTCTTTTGCCAGCGCCATCGCCAATTGGCGAGGACGAGCAACCGAGCGAGAGCGGCGTTTGGACAGCAAGTCCGCCACTTTAATCTTGTAGTATTCCGCGACCGTCTTTTGAATGTTGTCGATCGTTACAAGCTTTTCTTGTAGAGCAAGCAGATCGCGCAGCGCTTCACGAACAAAATCAATCGTAATTGGACGACCAGTGAAGTTGGCGTTTGCAATAACGCGGTTCAGTGCACCTTCCAGTTCACGAACGTTAGAACGTAGACGCTTGGCAATAAAGAACGCCACTTCATCCGCTAGGTGGATTTGGTGGTCTTCCGCTTTCTTCATCAAGATCGCTACGCGGGTTTCTAATTCAGGCGGCTCGATCGCAACCGTTAGACCCCAACCAAAACGTGATTTTAGACGATCTTCCACACCGCTGATCTCTTTTGGATAACGGTCTGATGTAAGAATGATCTGTTGGTTACCTTCCAATAACGCGTTGAAAGTATGGAAGAATTCTTCCTGTGAACGCTCTTTATTAGCAAAGAACTGAATGTCATCGATAAGAAGCGCATCAACACTGCGGTAGTAACGTTTGAATTCTTCAATCGCATTGTTTTGCAGTGCTTTTACCATGTCTTGGACAAAACGCTCAGAGTGCATGTACACAACTTTCGCGTTTGGCTTGTTATCCACAATCGCGTTGCCCACGGCATGCAACAAGTGCGTTTTACCTAAGCCAGTGCCACCGTATAGGAACAACGGGTTGTAAGCTGCGCCCGGATTATCAGAAACCTGACGTGCTGCAGCCAAACCTAGTTGGTTCGACTTACCTTCCACGAAGTTGTTGAACTTGTGCTTTGGGTTCACGTTTGAGCGGTGGTTGATGTTCGCGATCGCTTGAGCGTCGTCATCCCACGTTTTATGCACAGGCTTACGAGCTTGCAATTGCGCTGGTGCTGAAGATTCAGCAGCCACATCAGCTGGCGTACGTGTCGGTGCCGGCTTAGGAGCTGCAACTGGGCGACTGCCCACTTCAAAGCGTAAGCTAGGGACGTCGTTACCGCAGTATTCCTGCAGTAGACGATTGATGCTGTTCAGGTACTTGTCGCGAACCCAATCCAAAACAAAGCGGTTTGGAGCGAACAGAGTGAGAGTATTGTCATTGAGCTCCGCTTGTAACGGACGAACCCACATGCTGAATTCTGTAGCTGGTAGCTCTTCTTGAAGCTGCTGCAAACATTGCAACCAAAGCGAAGATGACACGGTGCCCCCACTGAGTATTTGAATTATCGGAAAAGACTGGCAATTTTACCTGTTGATAACCAAGATCGCCAGCAATTGATCGATGATCCAGTGAATAAGATCTAAGTTATTCACAATTATTTCGCCCAACTAAGCGAGATCAACACATCTTGCCCCAAATTTGCCCACACATTGATCCACATTTGGGCAAAATCAGCTAGATCGAGCAATTGGTGATAACTCTGTGAATGAATTTTGGTTCATCGATTTTTTTCGATCGTCATTTCTGCTCTTTCCGATCGTTTTTTCATCACTTATCCCTATATCTTGGCTACTATCTATACCAAATAAGATCTTATTACTCTGAGGTCTAGGTTATTGCACTTGGTTATTTCTTTAATTGAGCTAACTGACAGTAGTATTTCCAACCATAAAAGTATGGAGATGTATTATGAAAAACTGGATTAAGGTTGCCGTTGCAGCCATCGCTTTGTCTGCCGCGACCGTTCAAGCCGCTACTGAAGTAAAAGTAGGCATGTCTGGCCGTTACTTCCCATTCACGTTTGTGAAGCAAGATAAGCTGCAAGGCTTTGAAGTGGATATGTGGGATGAGATCGGTAAACGTAACGATTACAAGATCGAATACGTAACAGCGAACTTTTCTGGTTTGTTTGGCCTTCTAGAAACGGGCCGTATTGATACCATCTCAAACCAGATCACCATGACAGACGCACGTAAAGCGAAATACCTGTTTGCAGACCCATACGTGGTAGATGGCGCGCAAATCACGGTACGTAAAGGCAACGACAGTATTCAAAGTGTGGAAGATCTAGCAGGCAAAACCGTTGCGGTTAACCTAGGCTCTAACTTTGAGCAGTTGCTTCGCAGCTACGACAAAGACGGCAAGATCAACATCAAGACTTACGATACTGGTATTGAGCACGATGTAGCGCTAGGCCGTGCTGATGCGTTCGTTATGGACCGTCTGTCTGCATTAGAACTGATTAAGAAAACCGGTCTACCGCTACAACTTGCGGGTGAACCATTTGAAACGATTCAAAACGCTTGGCCATTCGTTGATAACGAAAAAGGTCGTAAGCTACAGGCAGAAGTGAATAAAGCGCTTGAAGAGATGCGTGCCGACGGAACAGTAGAGAAGATTTCTGTGAAATGGTTTGGTGCCGACATCACTAAGTAAAACTTCTCTTCTTTTAGGACGCAGAGCTTTATCTCGCGTCCTTTTTTAACTCAATGACAAGGTGGAACTTCGTATTCCACCTTTTCTTTTCTCAAGGTAAGTCGTATGGGATTTGATTTTAATTACATGTTGGAACTGTTGCCGATACTGCTCAAGTATCTTGGCACAACCATGGAAATGGCCACATGGGGATTGGTCTTTTCACTGATTCTAGCCGTTATTTTAGCGAACATTCGCGTATTTAAGCTGCCAGTTCTCGACCAATTGAGCCAACTTTACATCAGCTTCTTCCGTGGTACTCCGCTTTTGGTACAACTGTTTTTGCTCTACTACGGCTTACCGCAAATCTTCCCATTCATGGTGGGCATTGATGCCTTCTCCGCGGCAGTGATTGGCTTAACGCTCCACTTTGCCGCTTATATGGCAGAGAGTATTCGCGCCGCCATCATTGGTATCGATCGCAGTCAGATGGAAGCGAGCTTGTCAGTGGGGATGACGACACCTCAAGCAATGCGTCGGGTGATTTTGCCACAAGCAACGCGCGTCGCACTGCCTTCTCTTATGAACTATTTCATCGATATGATTAAGTCCACTTCCCTTGCCTTCACGCTGGGTGTGGCTGAAATCATGGCTAAAGCGCAAATGGAAGCTTCTTCAAGCTTCCGCTTCTTCGAAGCTTTCCTTGCCGTCGCTCTTATTTACTGGGGTGTGGTAGTGATTCTGACTCGAGTACAAATTTGGGCAGAGGCAAAATTGAATAAGGCGTACGTACGATGATCAAATTAGAAAATATCCACAAACGCTTTGGCGAAACAGAAGTCCTCAAAGGTATTGCTCTCGATATCAAGCAAGGTGAGATCATCGTTATTATTGGCTCAAGTGGAACGGGTAAATCGACACTTCTACGTACTGTTAACTTCTTAGAGCAAGCAGACGAAGGTCGTATTACCATCGATGACATCTCCGTCGATACACAAAAATACACCAAAGCAGAAGTATTGGCTCTACGCCGCCGAACTGGGTTTGTTTTTCAAAACTATGCCCTATTTGCTCATATGAACGCGCGTCAGAACATCGCAGAAGGCTTGATCACGGTACGCGGCTGGAAAAAAGAAGACGCTCTCAAGCGTGCTCAAGAAATTCTGGATGACATCGGCCTTGGCGATAAAGGAGAAAGTTATCCAGCGGCTCTGTCTGGTGGCCAACAACAACGTGTGGGTATCGGCCGAGCGATGGCGCTGCAACCAGAACTGCTGCTTTTTGATGAGCCAACGTCTGCGTTGGATCCGGAATGGGTTGGAGAAGTTCTCTCATTAATGAAGAAGTTAGCCAATCAACATCAAACAATGTTAGTGGTCACGCACGAGATGCAATTTGCTAAAGAAGTGGCGGATAGAGTGATCTTTATGGCCGAAGGCAACATCGTTGAACAAGGTTCTCCACAAGATATATTCGATAATCCACAAGATCCTCGTTTGAAAAAATTCCTTAACCAAGTTGGAATAGAGTAAAGATCAAGCATCAAGATCAATCGATCCTTGAGATTTTACTCACACTACGTATAATCGCCCGGCCGGAATTTCGTACTCATGAGTCATTGACACATTATGTGAGTGTGATTACAATTCCGCCTCTTTGTTGAGAGGCGTCGGTTGTTCTTCTTTAATAAAGAGCTTCTTTATATAAAGAAAGCAAAATGCCCACGCCGGGTTTAACAAGAACCTAAAACTACTGATCAGTAAAGGTAATTATCATGAAACGCACTTTTCAACCTACAGTTCTAAAGCGCAAGCGTACTCACGGCTTCCGTGCTCGCATGGCAACTAAGAACGGTCGTAAAGTTATCAACGCACGTCGTGCAAAAGGCCGTGCGCGCCTATCAAAATAATCGCTAGTTTATTTTGAACACGTACGCGTTTAATCGGGAGTTACGCTTGTTAACTCCCGAGCATTATCAAAACGTCTTCCAGCAAGCTCATCGAGCTGGCTCGCCTCATTTCACCATCATTGCACGCAATAACAAACTTTCTCATCCTCGATTAGGTTTAGCTGTTCCGAAAAAGCAAATCAAAACAGCTGTTGGTCGTAACCGCTTTAAGCGTTTGGCTCGTGAAAGCTTTCGTAACAATCAACATCAACTTCCAAATAAAGATTTTGTTGTGATTGCAAAGAAAAGCGCGCAAGATTTAAGCAATGAGGAATTATTTAAGTTGTTTGATAAGCTATGGCATCGCCTGTCTCGCCCTTCACGTGGATAGCCATTGGGCTCATTAATCTATATCGCTGGTTTATCAGCCCTCTGATTGGTCCTCGTTGCCGGTTCACTCCAACTTGTTCCACTTACGCGCTAGAAGCTTTGAGAGCTCACGGTTTTGTAAAAGGATGTTGGTTATCAGGCAAACGTCTATTAAAATGCCACCCTTTGAATGAAGGGGGGTATGACCCCGTTCCACCAGTCCAAAAACAAGACAGAGATAACTAACGATGGATTCTCAACGTAATATCCTGCTTATCGCTCTGGCACTGGTTTCTTTCTTGCTGTTTCAACAATGGCAAGTAGCAAAGAATCCAGCACCTCAAGCGGTTGAACAGGCTCAATCAAGCAGTACTCTACCTGCACCATCTTTTGCTGATGACTTGGATCCAGTTCCTGGCCAACAGCAAGCTTCTGCAAAAACTATCACAGTAACGACTGATGTTTTAACTCTGTCGATCGACACCGTTGGTGGCGATGTGGTACATGCCGACCTGAACAAATACGCTGCTGAACTTGATTCATCAGACCCATTCGTTCTGCTAAAAGACACCAAAGGCCACCAGTTCATCGCACAAAGCGGTCTAGTGGGTCCTCAAGGTATCGATCTTAGCAGCACTAACCGTCCTCACTACAACGTGAGCGCAGACAGCTTTACTCTAGCTGACGGTCAAGACGAACTACGCGTTCCAATGACATTCACTGCAAACGGTATCGAATACATCAAAACTTACGTATTCAAACGTGGCAGCTACGCGCTGAACGTGGAATACGATGTTGTGAACAACTCTGGTAACAACGCAACATTTGGTATGTACGCTCACTTGCGTCAAAACCTAATGGACGCTGGTGGTAGCATCACAATGCCGACTTACCGTGGCGGTGCTTACTCAACAGAAGACGTTCGTTACAAAAAATACAGCTTTGAAGATATGCAGGATCGTAACCTGTCTATCAACCTAGCAGATGGCCAAGGTTGGGCAGCAATGATCCAACACTACTTCGCTGCAGCTTGGATCCCACGCAACGAACCAGGTACTAACCTGTACACTCGCGTGATTGGTAACCTAGGTGACATCGGCGTACGTATGCCAAACAAAACTATCGCAACGGGTGACCAAGCGAAGTTTGAAGCAACACTATGGGTTGGTCCTAAGCTACAAAAAGAAATGGCTGCAGTAGCACCAAACCTAGACCTAGTAGTGGACTACGGCTGGCTATGGTTCATCGCTAAACCACTTCACTCATTGCTTGCTTTCATCCAAAGCTTCGTGGGTAACTGGGGTGTGGCAATCATCTGTTTGACCTTCATCGTTCGTGGTGCAATGTACCCACTAACGAAAGCGCAATACACGTCTATGGCGAAAATGCGCATGCTACAGCCTAAGCTGCAAGCTATGCGTGAGCGCATCGGTGATGACCGTCAGCGCATGAGCCAAGAGATGATGGAACTGTATAAGAAAGAGAAAGTGAACCCTCTGGGCGGCTGTCTACCTCTTATCCTACAGATGCCTATCTTCATCGCGCTTTACTGGGCACTAATGGAATCGGTTGAGCTACGTCACTCTCCATTCTTCGGTTGGATTCATGACCTTTCAGCGCAGGACCCTTACTACATCCTGCCTCTACTGATGGGTGCGTCAATGTTCCTAATCCAGAAGATGAGCCCAACAACAGTAACGGATCCAATGCAGCAGAAGATCATGACCTTTATGCCGGTTATGTTTACCTTCTTCTTCTTGTTCTTCCCATCAGGCCTAGTTCTATACTGGTTGGTGTCGAACATCGTTACGCTTATCCAGCAAACTTTGATTTACAAAGCGCTGGAGAAAAAAGGCTTACACACTAAGTAACCTTGATAGAAAAGCATAAGAAAGGCGGCCAAAAGGTCGCCTTTTTGTTTTTGGCTGATTACAATTCAGCTAATTAATTGGTTCTGGCTCCCTAGGGGTGTAAACCCTATAGCCCAGCTAAAAAGGCAAGATTATGACTACAGATACGATTGTCGCTCAGGCTACCGCACCCGGTCGTGGTGGTGTCGGCATTATTCGTGTTTCTGGCCCTAAGGCCAATCAAGTGGCGCTAGAAGTCACAGGTAAGACGCTAAAGCCTCGCTACGCAGAGTATCTGCCATTTCAAGCGGAAGATGGCACCGTGCTAGACCAAGGCATTGCCCTGTACTTCCCTAACCCACATTCGTTTACAGGCGAAGACGTACTTGAACTGCAAGGTCACGGTGGCCCGGTGGTAATGGATATGCTGATTAAGCGTATCTTGGGTATCGACGGCGTACGTGCCGCTCGACCTGGCGAGTTCTCAGAACGTGCCTTCCTAAACGACAAGATGGACCTAACTCAAGCAGAAGCGATTGCCGACCTGATCGATGCCAGCTCAGAAGAAGCAGCAAAATCAGCACTGCAATCATTGCAAGGCCAGTTCTCACAACGCATCCAAACGCTGGTGGAATCTCTGATCCACTTACGCATCTACGTGGAAGCGGCCATTGACTTTCCAGAAGAAGAAATCGACTTTTTGGCCGATGGTAAAGTGTCTGGTGACCTACAAACGATCATCGATAACCTAGATGCGGTACGTAAAGAAGCCAACCAAGGCGCGATCATGCGTGAAGGCATGAAAGTCGTAATTGCAGGCCGTCCTAATGCTGGTAAATCAAGCCTACTGAACGCTCTATCTGGCAAAGAATCCGCTATCGTTACGGATATCGCCGGTACTACGCGTGACGTATTGCGTGAACACATCCATATCGATGGCATGCCTTTACACATCATCGATACCGCTGGTCTGCGTGATGCTTCTGATGAAGTAGAGAAAATCGGTATCGAGCGTGCATGGGATGAAATCGCCCAAGCAGACCGTGTTCTGTTTATGGTTGATGGCACCACAACCGACGCAACGGATCCAAAAGACATTTGGCCAGACTTCGTTGATCGCTTGCCAAACAGTATTGGCATGACGGTGATCCGCAACAAAGCGGATCAAACGGGCGAAGATATGGGGATCTGCCATGTAAATGATCCGACACTGATTCGCCTCTCAGCAAAAACAGGCGCAGGTGTGGATGCTTTGCGTACTCACTTAAAAGAGTGCATGGGCTTCTCAGGCAATACCGAAGGCGGCTTTATGGCTCGTCGTCGTCACCTAGATGCGCTAGAACGTGCGGCTCAGCATCTTCAAATCGGCCAAGAACAGCTTGAAGGCTATATGGCGGGGGAAATCTTGGCAGAAGAGCTGCGTATTACTCAGCAACACTTGAATGAGATTACTGGCGAGTTCAGCTCTGATGACCTCCTCGGCAGAATCTTCTCCTCATTCTGTATCGGTAAATAATCAAAACGCGCGGTGTTAAGCATAAGTTTAACGCCGCGTTTCTTTTTGTACTCACGCACTGTGGTTACCCTAGGCGTGAGTATGGCTCAATAAAGGAAGACACATGATCCACATTATTACAGGCAGTACGTTAGGTGGCGCAGAATACGTAGGTGATCACCTGAGTGATCTGCTCAATGAAAACGGTTTAGAAACGACGATCCACAACCAACCAGAGTTGTCATCGATCGAGAACCAAGGCACTTGGCTAGTGATCACTTCAACTCACGGCGCAGGTGAATACCCAGATAATATCCAACCTTTTATTGCTGCATTACAAAACACACCGCCTAAGATGGCCGATGTGAAGTTCGCGGTGATAGCGATTGGAGATTCAAGCTACGATACATTCTGCGCAGCAGGTCAGCATGCTTATGACCTGTTAGAAGACATTGGTGCAACGCCTATCACTGACTGCTTGAAGATTGATGTACTCAGCCATGATGTACCTGAAGACGCCGCAGAGGTGTGGTTGAAGGAGAATCTGGCACGCTTTACCGCTTAATTCCTCTCTTACAGAGTCGCATCGCGGCTCTGTTTCTCCTCTTTGTGAATAACTTCCTACAAAACTTTTTGTTCAACCGCTCAAAAAACACTCAAACCATCTGTGGATAAGTAAGGTAAGATCCAGTGACTTTCCTTTAGTTATCCCAAGAACAACTTTGATCTGTTTTACCCCCTGTGTATAACCCCTCATTTTGATCTCAGGAAATCCTCGATCTGATCAAGTCATGATCACAAGATATGATCCAAAGAAGATCCATGATCTTGTTGATCATTTTCTAGTTATCCACAGAAACGGTCGATCCTAATAATAGATCCAATAAAAGATCATATATATAGATCTTATATATATAGTCTTAGGGACTAAAATTTGAAAAGCGAGAAAACGATTCTCTCTCACAGAGAAAAAAGGTAAAATACCGCTCTTTTTTATCTGTCCATTAAATCCTTTGAATACCTGAGGTCAGTTCATGCTTTATCACGAAAACTTTGACGTCATTGTTGTCGGTGGCGGACACGCAGGAACGGAAGCCGCGCTCGCATCTGCACGCACAGGACAAAAAACACTCCTTCTTACCCATAACATCGATACATTAGGCCAGATGTCATGTAATCCGGCGATTGGTGGTATCGGTAAAGGTCACTTAGTAAAAGAAGTGGATGCTATGGGCGGTCTGATGGCAGAAGCCATTGACCATGCGGGTATTCAATTCCGAACGCTAAATGCCTCTAAAGGTCCAGCAGTTCGTGCAACTCGCGCGCAGGCGGACCGTGCATTGTACAAGGCGTACGTACGCAACGCGCTAGAAAACGCACCAAACCTAACTCTGTTCCAACAATCGGTTGATGATCTGATTGTGGACCAAGATCGTGTGGTTGGCGTTGTGACTCAAATGGGTCTGAAATTCCATGCAAAAGCTGTGGTTTTAACCGTAGGTACATTCCTTGGCGGTAAGATCCACATTGGTATGGAAAGCTCTTCAGGTGGTCGCGCTGGGGATCCACCATCGATCGCATTGGCGGATCGACTACGTGAACTTCCATTCCGTGTGGATCGTCTGAAAACGGGTACACCACCACGTATCGATGCTCGCAGTGTCGATTTCTCTGTGTTAGAAGCACAGCACGGTGACAACCCAACACCAGTATTCTCATTCATGGGTAAACGTGAGCATCAGCCGCGTCAAATCCCATGTTTTATTACTCACACCAATGAGCAAACTCATGATGTGATCCGCAATAACCTTGATCGCAGCCCAATGTACGCAGGCGTGATCGAAGGTATTGGTCCGCGCTACTGCCCGTCTATCGAAGACAAAGTGATGCGTTTTGCGGATAAAAACAGTCACCAAATCTTCATTGAGCCAGAAGGCCTAACCACGCACGAGTTATACCCGAATGGTATTTCCACCAGCTTGCCGTTTGACGTGCAAGTACAAATCGTTCGTTCAATGAAAGGTTTTGAAAACGCACACATCGTTCGCCCAGGTTACGCGATTGAGTACGATTTCTTCGACCCACGTGATTTGAAGCAAACTTACGAGACCAAGTTCATCAGCGGTCTGTTCTTTGCGGGTCAAATCAACGGTACAACTGGCTACGAAGAAGCGGCAGCACAAGGTTTGATGGCAGGCTTGAACGCAAGTTTGCACAGTCAAGGCAAAGAAGGCTGGAGCCCACGCCGTGACCAAGCTTATATGGGTGTATTGATTGACGACTTGTCGACCATGGGTACCAAAGAACCGTACCGCATGTTCACATCTCGTGCGGAATACCGTCTGTTGCTTCGTGAAGACAATGCAGATCTACGTTTGACGGAAAAAGCGCGTGAACTTGGTTTGATTGATGATGTGCGTTGGGCACGCTTCAATGAAAAAATCGAGAACATGGAAACCGAGCGTCAACGTCTGAAATCGACGTGGATGAACCCAAATTCTGCAGGTATCGATGAGCTGAACAAGCTATTGAAAACACCAATGGCACGTGAAGCAAGCGGTGAAGATCTTCTTCGTCGTCCAGAGATCTCATACTCACAATTGACGCAATTGGATGCTTTTGCTCCTGCTCTCGAAGATCAACAAGCGTCAGAGCAAGTTGAAATTCAAGTCAAATACGATGGTTACATCAAGCGTCAGCAAGAAGAGATCGAAAAATCACTGCGCCATGAGCACACTAAGCTACCAGCGGACTTGGATTACAAAGACGTGAAAGGTCTATCCAACGAAGTAGTCGCTAAGTTGACAGAAGCGAAACCAGAAAGCATTGGTATTGCATCACGTATTTCTGGTATCACGCCGGCTGCGATTTCGATTCTGCTTGTTCACCTGAAGAAGCACGGCTTGCTGAAAAAAGGTGAGGAAGAGTAATGAGCGCTTTACGCACAAGATTGGATGCTCTGATCGCCCAAACTGATTTGGAAGTGTCTGAAAAACAACGCGAGCAGTTAGTCGGTTACGTCGAACTGCTCGACAAGTGGAACAAAGCATACAACCTGACGTCGGTCCGTGACCCACTTGAGATGCTAGTGAAACATATCCTTGATAGCATCGTCGTTAGCACTCACTTACCAGGTGAGCGTTTTATCGATGTTGGCACAGGACCAGGTTTGCCAGGTATTCCATTGGCAATCATGAATCCAGAGAAGACCTTCTTCTTGCTCGATAGCCTTGGCAAACGCATCCGCTTTATCAAGCAAGTTGTGCACACGCTAGGGCTGAAAAATGTGACGGCAATTCAAAGTCGCGCCGAAGAATTCCAGCCAGAAGAAAAATTTGATGGCGTTTTGAGTCGAGCTTTTGCTTCAATGACGGACATGGTGGAATGGTGTCATCATCTGCCTAAACAAGATTCTGGGGTGTTCTTGGCTTTGAAAGGTCTTCACCCTAAAGATGAAATAGATCTGCTTCCTGAATGGTGTAGTGTGACGGAGATCATATCTTTAGCTGTTCCTGAGTTGGAAGGTGATCGTCATCTAGTAATCTTATCGCGCAAGGAAAATTAGCGAGGTAATCGTGGGTAAAATTGTAGCAATCGCCAACCAGAAAGGTGGGGTCGGCAAAACAACAACGTGCATTAACTTAGCAGCTTCGATGGCGGCAACAAAGCGCAAGGTTTTGGTGATCGATCTCGACCCTCAAGGCAATGCTACGATGGCCAGTGGCGTCGACAAGTACATGGTTGACGCGACGGCGTATGATCTTCTGGTTGAAGATACCCCGTTTGATCAAGTGGTTTGTACTGAAACCACAGGGAAATACGATCTGATTGCAGCGAACGGCGACGTCACTGCTGCAGAAATCAAACTGATGGAAGTATTCGCGCGTGAGGTGCGTCTGAAAAACGCCCTTGCGTCAGTTCGCGATAACTATGATTTCATCTTTATTGATTGTCCTCCTTCTCTAAACCTTCTTACAATCAATGCTATGGCCGCAGCCGACTCTGTGCTGGTGCCGATGCAATGTGAATACTTTGCGTTAGAAGGTTTAACTGCTCTTATGGATACAATCAGCAAGTTAGCGGCCGTGGTCAATGAAAACCTCAAAATCGAAGGTTTACTGCGTACCATGTACGATCCACGTAACCGCCTGTCTAATGAAGTATCCGATCAACTTAAAAAACACTTTGGTAGTAAAGTTTACCGTACTGTGATCCCACGTAATGTGCGTTTGGCCGAAGCGCCGAGCCACGGTAAACCTGCAATGTACTATGACAAGTACTCTGCGGGCGCCAAAGCGTATCTTGCTCTAGCGGGCGAAATGCTCCGCCGCGAAGAAATCCCAGTTTAACTCTCTAACCTAAGGAATTCCTCCTATGTCTAAGCGTGGTCTAGGAAAAGGACTGGATGCGTTGTTGTCGACCAGTTCGTTGGCTCGTGAAAAACAACACATTGCATCGCACAGCCAAGCATTGTCGGCAGACGGTGAACTGACTGATTTGGCGATTGGTCAATTGCAGCCTGGTGTTTACCAACCGCGCAAAGATATGGCGCCAGAAGCGCTAGAAGAACTCGCAGCTTCAATTCAATCGCAAGGCATCATTCAGCCAATCGTGGTTCGCCAAGTGGCGAGTGGCCAGTTTGAAATCATCGCTGGTGAACGCCGTTGGCGTGCAGCAAAGCAAGCCGGTCTAAAACGTGTACCTTGTTTGGTGAAAAAGGTCGAAGACCGTGCCGCTATTGCGATGGCACTTATCGAGAACATTCAACGTGAAGATTTGAATGTGATTGAAGAAGCTCAAGCGCTTGAGCGTCTACAGGATGAATTCACGCTAACGCATCAGCAAGTGGCCGATGTGATTGGCAAATCAAGAACCACAGTTAGTAACCTATTACGTCTAAATCAGTTAGAAATTGATGTAAAAGGTCTGGTTGCAGACAAAAAATTAGAAATGGGTCATGCTCGAGCTCTGTTAGCCTTGGAAGGCGAGCAGCAGGTTGAAGTGGCTCTACAAGTGGCTAAGAAGCAAATGACCGTTCGCCAAACCGAACAGTTAGTAAAAAAGTGCTTAGCCCCACAAAATGAGCAAAAAGCTCAACAAGAAGATACCGAAGCGGAGCAAATGTCGCATAAATTGAGTCAACTGCTTGATGCTAAGGTTTCTTTGGTCCGTTCTGCAAACGGCAAAGCGAAAGTGACGATAAGTCTTGATGAGCCTCACAAATTGGATCAACTGATTGCCAAGCTAGAGGCCTAAATGAGATAATTGATTTAGGTCAATTAATTAAAATAATCGAATTTTGTGTGAAAGTTGTCGGATTGTAAACAAAACTGTAAGTTTTTGATGCAATATAATTGCATTCAATTGTTCGCACCGTATAATTTTCGCCAATTTCCCTGCACAGAGAGTTTAGTGCAAAGTGGATATTACTAGAGGTACGAATACATGGTAGCTGCGTTAGCTAGACCAGGACGAGAGCTCGCAAAGCAATTGTTAATGATCCAGTCTGGCGCGGTTATTTTTGTGGCTGCAGGAATGGCGATAGCCGTGAATCCTGAATGGGGAATTTCAGCGCTGGTAGGTGGAGGCATCTTTGTTGTTGCCAATGCTGTCTTTGCGCTATGTGCTTTTATGTTTAGTGGGGCTCGCGCTGCCAAGCGTATCGCGGCGTCTTTCTATACAGGCGAAGTTCTGAAAATCCTCATCACGGTTGTGTTGTTCTACGTAGCCTACATGTATATGCAGGTGGAACTTGTTCCCCTCAAACTAACCTATTTGCTGGTACTAGGTATTAATATCTGTGCACCAGTGCTATTCATTAACAACAAAAAATAGGATGAGTTATGGCTGCGCCAGGTGAAGCGCTAACATCGTCCGGTTACATTGCCCACCACTTATCAAACCTTTCTTTAGCTAAGTTAGGCTTGGTAGCGGATGAAGCAAGTTTCTGGAACGTACATATCGATAGCCTGTTTTTTTCTTGGTTTACTGGTTTAATCTTCCTCGGAATTTTTTACAAAGTAGCGAAGGGAACAACAGCGGGTGTACCGGGTAAGCTTCAGTGTGCTGTAGAAATGATCGTTGAATTTGTCGCGGAAAACGTCAAAGACACGTTCCATGGACGCAACCCACTGATCGCGCCTTTAGCACTGACTATCTTTTGTTGGGTATTTTTGATGAACGTGATGGACTTAGTCCCGATCGACTTCTTACCTTACCCAGCAGAGCATTGGCTAGGTATCCCTTATCTTAAGGTTGTACCGTCTGCTGATGTGAATATCACCATGGCTATGGCTCTAGGCGTTTTCGCATTGATGATTTACTACAGCATCAAAGTGAAAGGTCTAGGTGGATTCGCAAAAGAACTTGCACTACATCCATTCAATCACCCACTAATGATTCCGTTTAACCTACTGATCGAAGTGGTATCGCTACTAGCGAAGCCTCTTTCTCTTGGTATGCGTCTATTCGGTAACATGTTCGCGGGTGAGGTTGTATTCATTCTTTGTGCGGCAATGCTACCATGGTACTTACAATGGATGGGTTCACTACCGTGGGCAATCTTCCATATCTTGGTTATTACGATTCAAGCCTTCGTATTCATGATGTTGACAATTGTTTACCTGTCAATGGCACACGAAGACGCTGATCATTAATTTTTTAAGCTTTTTATTTGGGCACTAAGCCAACAACTATAAATTGGAGATAGTAATGGAAACTTTACTGAGCTTTTCTGCAATCGCCGTAGGTATTATCGTCGGTCTTGCTTCTCTTGGTACAGCGATTGGTTTCGCACTACTAGGTGGTAAATTCCTAGAAGGTGCAGCACGTCAACCAGAAATGGCTCCTATGCTACAAGTTAAGATGTTCATCATCGCAGGTCTACTTGATGCGGTTCCAATGATCGGTATCGTAATCGCGCTACTATTCACTTTCGCAAACCCATTTGTGGGTCAACTAGCAGGCTAATTAACAACTCTGTTAATTGTATTTTTGTAGTTGATTCTTAAAAGGGAGTAGCTGTTGTGAATATAAACGCAACTCTGCTAGGTCAAGCAATCTCGTTCGCACTATTTGTGTGGTTCTGCATGAAGTATGTATGGCCACCGTTGATGCAAGCGATCGAAGAACGTCAGAAGAAAATTGCTGACGGTCTTCAAGCAGCAGAACGTGCTGCAAAAGACTTGGATCTAGCACAAGCCAACGCTTCTGATCAGATGAAAGAAGCGAAGCGCACAGCAACTGAGATCATCGACCAAGCGAACAAGCGTAAGTCTCAAATTATTGATGAAGCTCGCGAGGAAGCTCAGGCTGAACGCCAGAAAATCCTAGCGCAAGCGGAAGCAGAACTTGAAGCTGAACGTAATCGTGCACGCGATGAGCTGCGCAAACAAGTTGCTACTCTGGCTGTAGCTGGTGCTGAGAAAATCCTTGAGCGTACTATCGATAAAGACGCTCAGAAAGATATTCTCGACAACATTACTGCAAAACTTTAAGTCTGGGGGCGCATATGTCTGATATGACTACAATCGCACGCCCCTATGCTAAAGCAGCTTTTGACTTTGCTGTAGACAAAGACCAATTGGACCAATGGGGCCAAATGTTGTCTTTCGCTACTGAAGTTGCCAAAAACGAACAAATGAATGAACTTCTAACGGGTTCTGTCTCTGCTGACAAATTGGCGGAGATTTTTGTTGCAGTTTGCGGTGAACAAGTTGATGCACACGGTCAAAACCTGATTAAGGTTATGGCTGAGAATGGTCGTCTAACGGCCCTTCCAGATGTTTGTGAGCAATTCTTCTTATTGAAGAAAGAACATGAGAAAGAAATCGATGTTGAAGTCATTTCAGCAAGTGAACTTTCTGATGAACAGCTAGCAAACATTGGCAGCAAACTTGAAGTGCGTCTTGAACGCAAAGTGAAGCTGAATTGCAGCGTAGATGAGACCCTACTTGGTGGGGTTATTATTCGAGCCGGAGACCTAGTCATCGATGACTCAGCGCGAGGTCGTTTGAACCGCCTGAGCGATGCATTGCAGTCTTAATGGGGATTGGAGCATGCAACTTAATTCCACGGAAATTAGCGATCTAATCAAACAGCGTATCGAATCTTTCGACGTTGTTAGTGAAGCTCGCAACGAGGGTACTATCGTATCGGTAAGCGATGGTATCATCCGCATCCACGGCCTAGCGGACGTGATGCAAGGTGAAATGATTGAATTACCGGGTGGCCGTTATGCACTAGCACTTAACCTTGAGCGTGACTCGGTTGGTGCGGTAGTAATGGGCCCATATGCTGACCTTAAGGAAGGCATGAAAGTTACAGGTACTGGCCGCATTCTTGAAGTGCCAGTTGGTCCAGAACTTCTAGGTCGCGTAGTGAACACACTAGGTGAGCCTATCGATGGTAAAGGTCCAATCGAAGCTAAATTGACTTCGCCTGTAGAAGTAATCGCACCAGGTGTAATCGACCGTAAATCGGTAGACCAACCTGTACAAACTGGCTACAAATCAGTTGACTCAATGATCCCAATCGGTCGTGGTCAGCGTGAGCTTGTAATCGGTGACCGTCAGACTGGTAAAACAGCAATGGCGATCGACGCGATTATCAACCAGAAAGACTCTGGTATTTTCTCAATCTACGTAGCAATCGGTCAGAAAGCATCGACTATCGCTAACGTAGTTCGCAAACTAGAAGAGCACGGCGCGTTAGCTAACACTATCGTTGTTGTTGCATCTGCTTCTGAATCTGCAGCGCTACAATACCTAGCGCCATACGCAGGTTGTGCGATGGGTGAATACTTCCGCGATCGCGGTGAAGACGCACTGATTGTTTACGATGATCTATCTAAGCAAGCGGTAGCTTACCGTCAGATCTCTCTACTACTAAAACGTCCACCAGGCCGTGAGGCATTCCCAGGTGACGTATTCTACCTACACTCGCGTCTACTAGAGCGTGCAGCTCGTGTAAACGAAGAGTACGTAGAGCGTTTCACTAACGGTGAAGTGAAAGGTAAGACTGGTTCTCTAACTGCTCTTCCTATCATCGAAACTCAAGCAGGTGACGTTTCAGCATTCGTACCGACTAACGTAATCTCGATTACCGATGGTCAGATCTTCCTACAAACTGAGCTATTCAACGCGGGCGTACGTCCAGCGGTTGACCCAGGTATCTCAGTATCTCGTGTAGGTGGTTCAGCTCAGACGAAAATCATCAAGAAGCTATCTGGCGGTATCCGTACTGCACTAGCTCAGTACCGTGAACTAGCGGCATTCGCACAGTTCTCGTCTGACCTTGATGAAGCGACGAAGAAACAGCTAGACCATGGTCAAAAAGTTACAGAACTAATGAAGCAGAAGCAGTACGCTCCAATGTCTGTATTTGACCAAGCACTAGTAATCTTCGCGGCAGAGCGCGGCTATTTAGCAGATGTTGAACTAAGCAAACTGCTAGATTTCGAAGCGTCTCTACTATCGTACGCTCGCGGTCAATACGCTGAATTCGCAGCTGAGATCGACAAGACGGGTGCATACAACGATGAAGTTGAAGCTCAGTTGAAGAAACTGACTGACGACTTCGTAGCAACCCAAACTTGGTAATTAGGTCGGTGGCAGTTTCTGCCACCAACTAACGGAGAGTAACGATGGCCGGCGCAAAAGAGATACGTAATAAAATCGGTAGTGTTAAAAGCACTCAGAAAATTACGAAAGCGATGGAAATGGTAGCAGCTTCAAAAATGCGTCGTTCTCAAGACGCAATGGAAGCTTCTCGTCCATACGCTGAAACAATGCGTAAAGTGATCGGTCATGTGGCTAATGCAAATCTAGAGTACCGTCATCCGTACCTAGAAGAGCGTGAAGCTAAACGTGTTGGTTACATCATCGTTTCGACAGACCGTGGTCTGTGTGGTGGTTTGAACATTAACGTGTTCAAAAAAGCCGTTACAGACATGCAATCATGGAAAGAGAAGGGTGCTGAAGTTGAACTGGCTGTAATTGGTTCAAAAGCAACAGCTTTCTTTAAACATGGTGGCGCAAAAGTTGCGGCACAGGTTTCTGGCCTGGGTGATAGCCCAAGCCTAGAAGACCTAATCGGTTCTGTTGGCGTAATGCTTAAGAAATACGATGAAGGTGAACTGGATCGTCTATATGTGGTGTTCAACAAGTTTGTGAACACTATGATTCAGCAACCAACGATCGATCAATTGCTACCTTTGCCTAAATCGGACAGCGAAGAGATGCAGCGTGAGCACTCATGGGACTACATCTATGAGCCTGAGCCAAAACCTCTATTAGACACACTTCTAGTGCGTTACGTAGAGTCTCAGGTATACCAAGGTGTGGTTGAGAACCTTGCTTGTGAGCAAGCGGCTCGAATGATTGCGATGAAGGCTGCAACGGATAACGCAACCAACTTGATTGAAGATTTAGAACTTGTGTACAACAAAGCCCGTCAGGCTGCGATCACACAAGAACTATCGGAAATCGTTGGTGGTGCATCTGCGGTTTAAGCTTAGGTAAAACGAAATAGTTTAGAGGATTAACGATGGCTACAGGTAAGATCGTACAGATCATCGGTGCGGTAGTCGACGTAGAGTTCCCACAGAGCGAAGTACCAAGTGTATATGACGCTCTAAACGTTACAGAATCTAAAGAGCGTCTAGTTCTTGAGGTTCAACAACAGCTAGGCGGTGGCGTAGTTCGTTGTATCGTAATGGGTAGCTCTGATGGTTTACGTCGTGGCGTTGAAGTGGTTAACACTGGCGCTCCAATTTCAGTACCAGTAGGTACTAAAACTCTAGGTCGTATCATGAACGTCCTAGGTGACGCGATTGATGAGCGTGGTGAGATCGGTGCAGAAGAGGTTTACTCTATTCACCGTGAAGCACCAAGCTACGAAGAGCAATCAAACGAAACAGCACTTCTAGAAACTGGTGTTAAAGTAATCGACTTGGTTTGTCCATTCGCTAAGGGTGGTAAAATCGGTCTATTCGGTGGTGCAGGTGTAGGTAAGACCGTTAACATGATGGAGCTTATCAACAACATCGCACTTCAACACTCAGGTCTATCAGTATTTGCTGGTGTTGGTGAACGTACTCGTGAAGGTAACGATTTCTACTTCGAGATGCAGGAAGCGGGCGTTGTAAACGTTGAGAATCCTGAAGAATCTAAAGTAGCGATGGTTTACGGTCAGATGAACGAGCCACCAGGCAACCGTCTACGTGTTGCACTGACTGGTCTAACAATGGCAGAACGTTTCCGTGACGAAGGTCGTGACGTACTTCTGTTCGTTGATAACATCTACCGTTACACGCTTGCAGGTACTGAGGTATCAGCACTTCTAGGTCGTATGCCTTCTGCGGTAGGTTACCAGCCAACTCTTGCAGAAGAGATGGGTGTACTACAGGAGCGTATCACGTCAACTAAGCAAGGTTCTATCACGTCTGTACAGGCGGTATACGTACCTGCGGATGACTTGACTGACCCGTCTCCAGCAACAACGTTCGCGCACTTGGATGCAACGGTTGTACTTAACCGTAACATCGCAGCTATGGGTCTATACCCAGCGATCGACCCACTAGATTCGACTTCTCGTCAGCTAGACCCACTAGTAGTTGGTCAAGAGCACTACGACACAGCTCGTGGTGTTCAGCAGACACTTCAGCGCTACAAAGAGCTGAAAGATATCATCGCGATTCTAGGTATGGACGAGCTATCTGAAGAAGATAAGCAAGTTGTATCTCGTGCACGTAAGATTGAGCGTTTTCTAACTCAGCCTTACCACGTAGCGGAAGTATTTACAGGTGACCCAGGCGTTTACGTACCTCTTAAAGAGACACTACGTGGCTTCAAAGGTCTACTAGCTGGTGAATACGATGACATTCCAGAGCAAGCGTTCATGTACTGCGGTACGATTGACGATGCTATCGAGAATGCGAAGAAGCTATAAGGCTAACTAGGAGGCGATATGGCACCAATAACCTTTCACCTAGACGTAGTAAGCGCTGAGAAACGTATTTTCTCTGGTCGTGTAGAAACGTTTCAGGTGACCGGTAGCGAAGGTGAACTGGGTATTTTCCACGGTCACACTCCGCTGCTGTCCGCTATTAAGCCTGGTATGGTGCGTATTGTGAAACAGCACGGCCACGAAGAGTTCATTTATGTCTCTGGTGGTATGGTCGAAGTTCAGCCTGGTACTGCTACAGTACTGGCTGATACTGCGATTCGTGGTGAAGATCTAGACGCAGCGAAGGCAGAAGAAGCCAAGCGCCGCGCTGAGGAGCAAATCCAGAATCAGCATGGTGACATGGACTTCGCACAAGCGGCCAGTGAACTGGCTAAAGCCATTGCTCAGCTACGAGTTATCGAGCTGACCAAAAAGCGTCGCTAAGCTCAATTAGCAACGTTGCATGAAAAAAGGCGGCCATTTGGTCGCCTTTTTGATTAATTTTAGTTGGAAATTTACATCCCACCATTAACTATTCCTTTCAAGCTGTTTAAAATAACGCCCAATTAAAATAGAACGTCAATAGGTTATTAATGAAATTCAGTGCTGTGATTCTTGCTGCGGGTAAAGGTACCCGTATGTATTCGAACATGCCTAAAGTGCTACACACTTTGGCAGGGAAGCCGATGGCAAAACATGTTATCGATACATGTACAGGTCTTGGCGCACAAAACATCCACCTAGTATATGGTCACGGTGGTGATCAAATGCAACAAACGCTAGCAAAAGAGCCGGTTAATTGGGTACTGCAAGCGGAGCAACTAGGTACAGGTCACGCGGTTGATCAAGCGTCTCCGAAGTTTGAAGACGATGAAAAAGTACTGGTGCTTTACGGTGATGTTCCACTGATTTCAGCTGAAACGATTGAAAACCTATTAGATGCACAACCAACAGGCGGTATTGCACTACTAACTGTGATGCTAGACAACCCAATGGGTTACGGTCGTATCATTCGCAAAAATGGTCCAGTAGTGGCGATCGTCGAGCAAAAAGACGCAACAGAAGAGCAGAAGCTCATCAAAGAATGTAATACCGGTGTGCTGGTGGCGACAGGTGGTGACCTGAAACGCTGGCTTGCTGGTCTAAATAATGAAAACGCACAAGGCGAATACTACTTAACAGACGTTATCGCGGCAGCACACGATGAAGGTCGCGCGGTTGAGGCGGTACACCCAGTAAACGCGATTGAAGTGGAAGGCGTTAACGACCGTGCTCAACTGGCTCGTCTTGAGCGTGCATTCCAATCAATGCAAGCACAGAAACTTCTAGAACAAGGCGTTATGCTGCGCGACCCAGCACGTTTTGACCTACGTGGTGAACTGCAATGTGGTATGGATTGTGAAATCGATGCAAACGTAATCATCGAAGGTAAAGTATCACTGGGTGATAATGTTGTCATCGGCGCTGGTTGTGTACTGAAAGACTGTGAAATCGACGATAACACCATCGTTCGCCCATACAGCGTAATTGAAGGCGCAACAGTTGGTGAAGAATGTACAGTTGGTCCATTCACACGCCTACGTCCTGGCGCAGAGATGCGTAACGACTCTCACGTGGGTAACTTCGTTGAAGTGAAAAACGCACGTATCGGTGAAGGCTCTAAAGCAAACCACCTAACTTACCTAGGTGACGCAGAAATCGGCCAACGTACTAACATCGGTGCAGGTACGATCACTTGTAACTACGACGGCGCGAACAAGTTCAAGACCATCATTGGTAACGACGTCTTCGTTGGTTCTGACAGCCAACTTATCGCGCCAGTGACAGTTGCGGATGGTGCAACCATTGGTGCTGGTACTACGTTAACCAAAGATGTCGCTGAGGGTGAGCTTGTGATCTCTCGTGCGAAAGAGCGCAAAATTACCGGTTGGCAGCGTCCAGTTAAGAAAAAGTAAGCTTAATTCGCTTACTTCAAAAGAATAAGAACCAAAGCCGCTCTTGATGAGCGGCTTTGTTGTATCTGGTGTTGTGAAAGATAGAGTTTAGTGACTTGGGATCGCCATGCGTTTCTCTAGCCAGCGCACCGCTTGAGAGACCAAAAGAATCAACACCAAATACTCTAAGACGAGAAATGTATAGATCTCTAATGGTAAGTACTCATTCACGACTAATTCATTCGCTCGTCTCGTTAAGTCACTTAAACCTATCACGCTGACCAACGAACTCATCTTTAGGATATAAACGAATTGATTCCCCAGCGGCGGTAAGATTTGGCGAAATGCTTGGGGAAGAATCACTAAGCGCATTTTTTGCCAGTAGTTCAACCCGAGTGACTCCGCTGCTTCGTGTTGTCCACGACTGATGGCTTGGATTCCCCCTCTAAAGACTTCCGCCATGAAGGCACTCTCTGCAATGGTTAGCGCAATCACACCTGCCCAAAAGTGGTTTAGGGATACATCGAGTAGCGTTGGCATTCCGTAATACACCCACAGCAACAATACCAAAACTGGAATAGAGCGAATCACTTCTACGTAAACTCGGTTGATCCACTTGAGCACTGGAGAATCAGAAAGGGCGGGAAGAGCAATGATCAAACCAATTGTCATCGCAAATAGCATGCTGAGCAGTGATACTTGGATCGTGTCATTAAAGCCAGCGATCAGAAACTTGATGTTTGTCAGCCCTTGCTCAGTCGATGGATCAAGAACATACCAGCCCCATTGGTAGTCGGAGCAACCTGTGAGAAAAAGCAATGAAACGAGGCATAGATGTCGATAGTTCACATTTACTCCCTGAACTGACTAAAAAACTTCCTTTGTTGCTGCTATGTTATCAATGAAGCCGTACTAATGGTTAATCATTAAAGGGAATATCTCCTACCGTCATTCTTTTAAGGGAATAGAAAATGAAAAAAACGTTGCTTGCGTTGGGAATGTGTCTGCTCGCGATGGCTCAAGTCGCTCATGCAGAAAGTCGTCTACAAGAGATCTTGGACAAAGGTGTGTTGCGTGTCGGGACGACAGGGGATTGGAACCCGATGACGATGAAAGATCCTGCGACCAATAGTTATCGTGGTTTTGATATCGATGTCACCACTGAGCTTGCTAAAGATCTGGGCGTTAAGGTGGAATACGTTGCGACCGATTGGAAAACACTGGTTAACGGTATCACGGCAAACAAATACGATATTACTGGTAGCGCGTCATTGAACATGTCACGTGCAAAAGTAGCAGGTTATAGCCAACCGTATTTCTATCTTGCGTTTGTGCCTGTGGTGCAAAAGAAAGACCTAGCAAAATTCTCTGATTGGGCAGACTTCGATAAGCCAGATGTGAAAGTAGCGGCAACGCTGGGAACGGTTCAAGAGAAGTTGGTCAAAGACTTCTTTCCATCTGCGCAGCATATTGTGATTGAAGCGCCAGCGCGTGACTTCCAAGAATTACTAGCTCGCCGTGCCGACGTATCGGTAACATCAAACGTAGAAGCGGCCACGCTGGTGGAGAAGTTTAAACAGTTGGCGATTGTTCCAGTTAAAGAGCCGCGCAAACCAACACCAATTGCGATGCTCTTGTCGCAAGATGACCAAGTATGGATTAACTACATCAACCACTGGGTTGAGCTTAAGAAGACTCAAGGCTTCTTTAAGCAAACGGCTGAAAAATGGGGCTTGAAGAGTATGTAAGGTTTTGCCTTATTCTTTCGCCGATAAAAGACAAAGAGCCGCATTAAGCGGCTCTTCTTTATTATGTAGTGGGGTTGAGTTTGACGAAAAATTAGAGCTCGTCTTCACTCACTACGCGAGCGTTGTCCGGAGTTGTAAAGTGCTGAGACAATTCACGGTTAGACAGAATGTAACCCATCCACAGACCACCCATACAAATCACAATCGCAACACCAGTCACCATTTGCGCTTGGCTCGCCATTGCTGCAACCAGTGCGCTTGATAGGCTGCTCACGGTAATCTGTAGACTGTTTTGTAGGCCTGCAGCCGTCGCTGGACTCTGTTGAGCACTTGCTAATGCGCGGTTTACTACGATTGGGTAAAGAGCACCGTTAGCAACTGCAATCAAACAGAATGGCGCTAGGATTGGCCAGATAGAGGTCAGTTGCCATTGTGACGCAGCGAAGATAAGCAGTGCTGCAACACTAAACAGGCCAATCAACTGACGCAGAATCTTTTCATCACCATATTTACGAACGCCGACCTTACCTAAGTAACCACCAACCATGAAAGCAATAGTTTGTGGGATAAAGCTCAAGCCGATGTCTTTTGCTTCATAGCCAAGTTGAGACATGATCTCTGGCATACCAGTTAGGTAAGCAAAGAAAGCCGCAGACGCAGTAGCAAACATAAACACGTTACCTAGGTAAGTTTTAGAACCTAGTAGTGATTTGATGTCTGAAGACATGCTGGTTTGTTTTACTTCTACTTTTTCATCTTTTTGCGCCATTGTCGCAACGACAAGCAGTACCCCCATCAGTGTCAATGCAACAAAAATGCTGTGCCAACCGAAGTTGTTTGCCAACAACACACCTAACTGAGGGGCTAGTGCTGGAGACAGTGCTACAAGCGGCATGATAGTGGCAAAGATTTGTTGGCTCTGGCTAGAGTGGCGTTTGATCACCATCGCTTGCCAAATAACGGCTGGGGCACATACACCGATAGCCTGTACAAAGCGCAGTGCTAACAATTGCCACACTTGCTCACTGAATGCGAGACCGAATGAAGCAACAGTAAACAGCGCTAAACCTGCGGCTAGGGTATTACGATGACCAAATTTGTCTGAAGCCAGACCCCACATCAACTGACCAAAAGCCATACCAACAAGAAAGACGGTCAGAGAAAGTGCGATTTGTTCAGGACCTGTAGCAAAGTCGATTTCCATCGCTTTGAAGGCTGGTAAGTACATATCGGTGGCGATAAAGCCGAGCATAGATAGGGCTGCTAGATAAACAAGCTGTAGTTTTGATATTTTCATGATTCAACCAATCAAATTATTTAATCATTTTTTGTTCAGTATCAGTTGGCGCCAACCCTGATTTATTTACCTCGCCATTCTATTTTTCGATTTTGAGAAAATAAAACGCTAAAATTGTTAGTTATTAATCAAATTTTTTGAAAGGTCGAAATCATGTTCTCCAAGTCTTCACTGGAAATGCTCGATACCGTTGCTCGTTTGGGGAGTTTTACTGCGGCAGCAGAGGTGCTACATAAAGTGCCTTCTGCAATTAGTTATGGTGTGCGCCAAGTTGAGCAAGAGTTAGATGTGGTTTTGTTTCGTCGATTACCGAGAAAAGTCGAGCTAACGCCTGCCGGTGAGTTGTTTATCGAAGAGGCGCGCTTACTGCTCAGACAAATGGCGGAAGTGAAAGCGCAAACTCGACGCGCAGCACATGGCTGGCAATCAACACTCAGGCTCACACTGGATAACGTAGTTAAGCTCGATAAGCTCAAGCCTCTGGTTGAGGATTTCTATCAAGAATTTGAATTTGCAGAGCTGCAAATCAACATGGAAGTGTTTAACGGCTCTTGGGAAGCGATTGCTCAAGGGCGTGCTGATATTGTTGTTGGAGCCACGTCAGCAATCCCGGTAGGTGGTGATTTTGAAGTCAAAGATATGGGGATGTTGGACTGGGCATTTGTTATGTCTCCAGCACATCCTTGTGTTCGCCAACAAACCCTAACTGAAGAGTTTGTCAGTCAATTTCCGGCGATCTGTCTTGATGATACTTCTAACGTGTTGCCGAAACGCCACACAGGACACTACCCCAAACAGCGACGCTTATTACTGCCTAACTGGTACAGCGCAATTGAATGTCTAAAAAATGGGGTCGGAGTGGGGTACATGCCACGCCATATTGCAATGCCTCTTATCCATGAAGGCGTGCTGGTGGAAAAAGTGCTGCAGGATGATAAACCATTGAGCCAATGCTGCTTGGTATGGCGTAAAGATGATAATCACAAGTTGATTCAATGGATGGTGGATTATCTTGGTTCGTCAAGTCAACTGCATCGAGATTGGCTACAACATTCATAAAAATGGAAATTGCTTTAAACACCTGTTGACAACATGGTCAATTTATTAACAATCAAAACAAAGTTCGGTAAATTTAGGATGAAGGATTATGTCAAAGCTAGTGGATCGAAAATGGCAAATCTTACCGATCATTGCATTGTCTGTGTTTATGTTGGTGGGGCTTTACGGTTTTTATATGACGCTTGAGCGTTCTGTGCATGATTCAGTTCAACGCACTACCGAGTCATTGCTCACTGACGTTATTTATGAAATTAAGGAAGATAACCCTCACTTTGCTAGTGAGTCAGATATCGACGACTACATTGGCGATCTCACGCAAGCGGATGCGGACGCTCGTATTCAAGTGATAGATCAGCAAGGGACGGTGGTAGGCGATACAGCACTTTCTGATCGTGCTCTGATTGGCTTGGAGAGTCACGGCGATCGTCCGGAGTTTATTCAGGCTTGGGAAAGCGGTTCTGGCTACGATGTGCGCTTTAGTGAAGTGCTGTCGGTCGACCTATTCTACGTTTCACGCAAGATTGAATTTGATGCTCAGGAATTTGTGGTCGTGTTGTCCGTACCGATGCATCACCTTAAAACCATGACTTCGGAGTTAATGGCAATCCTAGGTGTGATGGTTGTGTTGAGTATTGGTTTTCTTATCGCGACCTCGATCTTCAGCCATCGCCAAATTATCCATAAAGTCTCTGAAGAGCAGAAAAAGCAGGACGAGCGTATTCGTCAACGCACTCTAGAAATCGAGCTAATGCATCGCCTAGCGAATATGCTGGCAGCATGTAACAACCTAGTCGAAGCGCAAATGGTGGTGGAAGACATCGTGCCGCGTATTCTTGGCAAGGTGAATGGCAGTATTTCCCTGATGCGTTCTTCGCGCAACCAGTTGGTTACTCAACTTGATTGGGGAGATAGTTGGCCGGGCAGTCGTTCTTTCGCTCCGGATGAATGCTGGTCATTGCGCAAAGGTCGCAGTCACTTGTCGATTGAATCTTTCCATAACCTCACGTGTGAGCACATGGCATCGGTTGAGAATAACCAAACGTTGTGTATTCCTCTGACTGCGCATGGGAACACCATTGGCATTATGCATTTGTACTTTGGCCAAGGTGATATCAAAGTTGATGAGATGACCATGCAGCTTGCTTACAGTGTAGCGGAGCACCTTGGCCTGGCATTGGCTAACCTGAGCCTGCAAGAAAAACTGCGCTCGCAAGCATTGAGCGATCCGCTGACAGGTTTGTACAATCGCCGCTTCTTCGAGCAAAAGCTGACTGAACACGTGAACAACTCGGCAACCAGTACCGAAGATATGTCTCTATTGATGCTCGATCTCGACCATTTCAAGCGATTTAACGACAACTTCGGCCATGATGCCGGTGATTACGTGCTCAAAGAGATCAGTGCATTGCTGAAGCGAACTGTGTCAGAAGATGAAACGGCGTGTCGTCTCGGTGGGGAAGAACTGGCTGTGATTCTACCGCATTGCGATATGGTGTCTGCGACCGATTATGCACAAAATATAGTTGATCAGATCCGAGCACTGCATCTTGAGCACAAAGGCTTGTCGTTAGGGCAGTTAAGTGTGTCGATTGGTGTGGCAACGTATCCAGAACCGGCTTCGGATATTGAGGGACTGGTGAAGATGGCGGATAAGGCGCTGTACCTTGCGAAAGACCAAGGCCGAGATCGTGTCGTCAACTATCAGCAATACAGCGAGTTCAAAGCACCAGAGCCGGAAACGGCAGAGATTGCGTTGATTCAAAGTTGATAAAAAAATCCCTCGTCAAACGAGGGATTTTTTTATTGCGTGGTACAGGTTACGACAAGAAGAACTTGTAAGACGGGTTGTCTGTTTCGTCTTTGCATTGATAGCCAAGTTCGCGCAAATGCGCAGAAAACTGACCTAAGTCGCTTTCATCTAACTCGAAACCACATAAAACGCGTCCGTAGTCAGCGCCGTGGTTACGGTAGTTGAACAAGCTGATATTCCAATGAGTACCGAGTGTACTCAAGAACTTAAGCAGCGCTCCCGGATATTCTGGGAATTCAAAGCTGTAGAGGCGCTCTTTAAGCGGCTTAGACGGCTTACCACCAATCATGTAGCGCACGTGCAGTTTCGCCATTTCATCATCAGAGAGGTCAACCACAGGGTAGCCACCATCACGTAAGTCGTGAATGATGTTTTCTAGCTCTTCCTGACCGCCTTGCAAACGAACACCGACAAAGATATTCGCCAGTGCGTCATCATTGTAACGATAGTTAAACTCCGTTACGGCACGGCCGCCAATGAGGTTGCAGAACTCAAAGAAGGCACCTTGACGCTCAGGAATGGTAACGGCAAGCAAACCTTCACGTTTCTCACCAAGCTCACAACGCTCAGAAACATAACGTAAGCCATGGAAGTTAGTATTTGCACCAGACAGTACAGTACCTAGATTCTTACCTTGCAGTTTGTTTTGCTCAGCAAACTTTTTCAAACCAGCCAGAGCAAGTGCGCCCGAAGGCTCAGCAATGGCGCGAGTGTCTTCAAAGATGTCTTTTACTGCTGCGCAGATTTCATCGCTAGAGACCGCAATATGGCCATCAATGTACTTTTGGCATAGACGGAAAGTCTCTTCGCCAATGCGTTTTACAGCGACGCCATCGGCAAACATGCTGACTTGGTCTAGTACCACTGGCTCACCAGCATCCAATGCTGCTTTGAGGCATGACGAATCTTCAGGTTCAACTGCAATCACTTTGATTTCTGGCATGAGCTGCTTCACAAGTACCGCAACACCCGCAGCCAAACCGCCACCACCGACAGGAACGAAGATGTAGTCAAGGTGACCATTTTGTTGCAGCATTTCCATGCCGATGGTGCCTTGACCTGCAATCACCAGTGGATGATCGAAGGGAGGGACAAAGGTATACCCGTTTAACTCGGATAGACGCTCTGCCTCGGCTTTTGCCTCATCAAAGTTACTGCCGTGTAGCACCACGTTGCCACCAAAGCCACGTACCGCATCGACTTTTATGTCTGGTGTGGTTTTTGGCATCACGATAGTGGTCTTGATGCCTAGCTTAGTACCTGAAAGCGCCATGCCTTGAGCGTGGTTACCTGCAGATGCTGCGATGACACCTGCGGCTTTTTGCTCTTCAGACAGGCTTGCCACCATGTTGTATGCACCGCGCAATTTGAACGAGTGCACGGGTTGGCGATCTTCACGTTTGATTTGCACATTGTTGCCAATACGAGCAGCAAGGCGAGGCATCTCTTGCAAAGGTGTGACAGTCGCGACTTCATACACAGGAGCACGCAAGATCTGGCGCAGATAATCTGCACCAGATTGGTTTTCCTGTTTTAAGGGAAAGGGTTGACTCATAAAGCTAGCCCTCGAGCTTAGATTTGTCTCGTACTGCACCTTTGTCAGCACTGGTCGCCATGCTTGCGTAAGCTTTGAGTGCAAATGAAACTTCACGTTGGCGGTCTACCGGTTTCCAGCCTAACTCGTCTTGTTTCGCACGGCGCTCGGCAAGTTCTTGTTCAGATACTTGAAGTGAAATTGAACGGTTTGGAATATCAATCGCAATAATGTCGCCTTGCTTCACCAAGCCAATTGCACCGCCGTTTGCCGCTTCAGGAGAAGCGTGGCCGATAGACAGACCTGATGTACCACCAGAGAAACGGCCGTCAGTCAGAAGTGCACACTCTTTGCCAAGGCCCATCGATTTTAGGTAAGTGGTTGGGTACAGCATTTCTTGCATGCCCGGGCCACCTTTAGGGCCTTCGTAGCGGATAATTACCACGTCGCCTGCTTTTACTTTGCCACCCAAGATGCCTTCCACGGCGTCTTCTTGGCTTTCAAATACCACGGCTGGGCCAGTGAACTTATGAATGCTCTCATCAACACCTGCAGTCTTAACGATACAACCATCCAGTGCGATGTTGCCTGATAGAACGGCTAGGCCACCTTCTTGGCTAAAGGCATTTTCTTTGGTGCGAATACAACCTTCTGCACGGTCGTCATCAAGGCGATCCCAGCGGCAATCTTGTGAGAACGCTTGAGTAGTACGAATACCCGCAGGGCCTGCGCGGTAGAACTTAAGTACGTCTTCGTCTTCAGTTTGGATGATGTCGTATTTTGCCAGCTGCTCTTTCATCGAAAGGCCAAGTACGGTGCGTGCATCATTGTGTAGTAGACCTGCACGGTCAAGCTCACCAAGAATCGCCATTACGCCACCAGCGCGGTGCACGTCTTCCATGTGATATTTCTGGGTAGATGGTGCCACTTTACACAAGTGTGGTACTTGGCGAGACAAGCGATCGATATCTTCCATATCGAAATCCACTTCGCCTTCTTGCGCTGCTGCCAGTAGGTGCAAAATGGTGTTGGTCGAGCCACCCATTGCAATATCCAGTGCCATCGCGTTTTCGAACGCATCAAACGTAGCGATGTTGCGAGGCAGTGCTGATTCGTCATCTTGCTCGTAGTAACGACGAGTCAGTTCAACGATACGACGACCTGCATTGAGGAACAGTTGTTCACGGTCAGCGTGCGTTGCTAGCATAGAACCGTTACCCGGCTGAGAAAGACCCAGTGCTTCCGTTAGACAGTTCATTGAGTTTGCAGTGAACATGCCTGAACACGATCCACACGTTGGACATGCGCTACGTTCGATCTGCTCACTTTGCTCATCAGATACTTTTGGATCCGCGCCTTGGATCATTGCATCAACAAGGTCTAGCTTGATGATCTGATCAGAAAGCTTGGTTTTACCCGCTTCCATTGGACCACCAGAAACAAAGATAACAGGGATGTTAAGACGCATAGATGCCATTAACATTCCCGGAGTGATTTTGTCACAGTTAGAGATACATACCATGGCATCGGCACAGTGCGCGTTGACCATGTACTCTACTGAGTCTGCGATCAGTTCGCGTGAAGGTAGTGAGTACAGCATGCCGCCGTGACCCATTGCGATACCATCATCAACCGCGATGGTGTTGAATTCTTTTGCGATGCCGCCGGCTTTTTCGATTTCACGTGCTACAAGCTGACCCATGTCTTTTAGGTGTACGTGACCCGGAACAAATTGAGTAAACGAGTTTACGACGGCGATGATTGGTTTACCGAAGTCTTCTTCTTTCACACCCGTTGCACGCCATAGTGCTCGTGCACCCGCCATGTTACGACCATGTGTTGTGGTTGCTGATCTATATTTTGGCATTTCCTAATCCTTCTTACTTCTGTTCTGGGTACACATAGTCTAACCAGCCCCACTTATCTTCCGTGGTGCCGTTAAATAGGCCAAAGTAGGCCGCTTGTAGTTCTTTAGTGATTGGGCCGCGTTTACCGGTGCCCACTTCAATCTTGTCGATAGTTGCGACTGGTACAACTTCAGCTGCGGTACCTGTCATAAAGACTTCATCGGCAAGGTAAAGCGCTTCACGAGCAATATTAGCTTCGCGTACTTCATAACCTTTATCGCGCGCAATAGTCATGATCGAATCGCGAGTGATGCCCGGCAGAATCGCGCTCGTTGCTGGTGGTGTGGTGATCACGCCGTCTTTGATAACAAAGATGTTTTCACCAGCGCCTTCCGATAGGTAACCATCTACGCTCAGTGCGATACCTTCGTCATAGCCGTGACGACGGGCTTCACCACCAACGAGCAGTGAAGATAGGTAGTTACCGCCTGCTTTAGCTGCCGTTGGGATGGTGTTAGGCGCAGCTCGATTCCAGCTAGAGATCATGGCATCAACCCCAGCTTCTAGCGCTTCTTCACCTAGGTAAGAGCCCCAAGGGAATGCGGCAATGATCAGGTCCATCTCAGTACCAACAGGTGGGCACACGCCCAAGCCAACATTACCGACAAAACCCAATGGACGAATGTAAGCGCTGTCGAGTTTGTTCTGGCGAAGGGTTTCGCGTGTTGCTTCCATGATTTCTTCCACTGTATATGGAATCGGGAAGCGGTAAATCTTGGCAGAGTCTTTCAAACGTTGTGCATGCTCACGGTGACGGAAGACAATTGGTCCTTTTGGCGTGTTGTAGCAGCGTACGCCTTCAAATACAGAGGTGCCGTAGTGCATTGCGTGAGTCAGAACGTGAACGTTCGCCTCTGCCCACGGAACCATCTCGCCATTAAACCAAATGAAATCTGCAGTTTTCGTTGCCATTTATTGCCTTCCTTATGCACTCACGTGTTGTTGTAAGTTGTGATTTGGGAGTTCATCGTTGCGGATCTTAAGTACCTCAACGGTGCGAATGTCCCACAACTTCTCAATTTGATTGACCAAAAACGAGATAGGTCGATCGCTGTCGACGATGATCTCTACGCTGGCTACTTTGCTTTCGTGGTTTTGGGTAGCCGCGACTTGTTTGATCACAAAGCCTCGGTGACGAATCACACGAAGAACGCGCTCCAACAATACCGGTTTATCGTCGGCTTTGATGTCGAGTAAATATCTGTCCATGCGATTGTCTCCTAAGTGTTTTCCAACATATCACTGTTTGATGCACCAGGTGGTACAAGTGGCCACACGTTCTCTTCTTCGTCGATTAAAACGTGAAGCATGTAAGAAGTCTTACTTTCTAGCATCTCTTTGAGAGCCGGTTCGACTTCTTCTTTCTTGGTGATGGTTTTGCCCGGGATATCGAACGCTTTGGCAAGCATTACGAAGTCTGGGTTGTCATCAAGAATGGTTTCGCTGTGGCGGCCGTCAAAGAACAGCGACTGCCATTGGCGAACCATGCCAAGACGTTGGTTATTAAGAAGGACAATCTTCACTGGAATCTGACGACGCTTCAGCGTGCCCAATTCCTGCACGTTCATCATAAATGAACCGTCACCTGTAATAAGGATAGACTGATCATCAGGACGTGCGACTGCAGCGCCCATCGCCGCTGGTAAGCCAAAGCCCATAGTGCCAAGGCCAGCAGAAGTGATGAAGTTTTGTGGATCGCGTGGTTGGATATGTTGTGCTGCCCACATCTGATGCTGACCTACGTCGGTCGAGACAATTGAGCTATCCGGCATCATGTCTGACAACTGTTTAAGTAGCAGCGGAGCGTAGATCAACTCGCCCGGATGATCGTAACGCCATTTGAATCCGCTACGCAGGCTCTCACTGTGATGTACCCAAGGGGTGATGTCTTGAGTCAGCTCTAATTGAGGAAGAATCTTGCTGATTTCGCCACGCAGTGGTGCATTGGCGTGGCGAAGCTTATGGATTTCAGCCGCATCGATGTCGATATGGATTACTTTCGCATGCGGTGCAAACGTGTCGAGCTTCCCTGTCACGCGGTCATCAAAACGTGCTCCAACTACAATCAAAAGGTCACATTCTTGAACCACTAGGTTTGCGGCTTTGGTGCCATGCATGCCCAGCATGCCTAAGTAGTGCGGGTCGTGGCGTTCAATGGTGCCCAAACCTTTTAGCGTGCTTACCGCTGGCATTGGGTTTAAACGTAGGAACTCGCGTACTGAGTCTGTCGCTTTGGCAATTTGTACGCCACCACCAACGTATAGAACTGGTCGAGTTGAAGCGGCAAGCACTTCTTGAGCGCGCTGGATATCAGCAGCAGTGACTAAAGGTGCAGCTGGTGGAACAAAAGGAGGCAGTAATTCGGTTGGCGCTTGAGCAAGCTGAACGTCTTTGGCGATATCAACAATCACCGGGCCAGGTCGACCTGTTTTTGCTACTTCGAACGCTTCGGCTAGCGTTGGGGCAAGGTCTTCAATCTCAGTCACTAGATAACTGTGCTTGGTACAGGCTAGGGACATTCCGATCACATCCATTTCTTGGAATGCGTCGGTACCGATATGAGAGCTAGCAACCTGACCTGTGATGGCTACTAGAGGAACGGAATCGAGGAAGGCGTCGGCAAGGCCAGTAACAAGGTTGGTGGCGCCTGGGCCTGAAGTGGCCATACAAACGGCAACGTCTTGCGTCGCTCGAGCCATCCCGATGGCGGCCATTGCAGCCCCTTGCTCATGACGGCATAAGATGTGTTCAACACCTCCGTCATACAACGCATCGTAGATTGGCATGATGGCTCCACCAGGATACCCAAACACCGTCTCGATGCCTTGCTGTCTTAAAGCGGCTACGACTAGTTCTGCACCGGTCATCGTAAACCTCCTTTGCTACGTTGTGGCTCGTAGCTATCGCCATGTGTTTTGCACTTCATGTGCACTCCCATTCTTCCCGTTAAGCTGTCTAAGGGTTAGACAGATGACAACTTGTAGTTGTAAAAAAACCCCCGGACTTCTCAGTGCGGGGGTTTTTTGTAATTTGTGGTTATCTTTCGCCCACAATCCCCCGCGCGGTGCCAATAATGACCACGATAATCAGGGCTAGCAGTGAGTTGATGTGAGCGAATAAGTTCATCTGTCTGTCGTTCTGTTTTCGTTAATAAGTATTGTGTAATGTTCTACGAAAATGTTTGCGTCACTAGTGGTAACACACAAATCTGCTGCATGACAAGCAAAAAGTCATTCTTTTTTCACATTAAGTACCAATCTGGACAGGCTATATAACATATCCATATAGAAAACATCTGGTTATATAACGTACAAAAATTTGAGGAAATTATGGGGCTGGCAATCATTCATAGTCGAGCAAGTGTGGGTGTGCAAGCGCCGTCGGTAAGTGTGGAAGTCCACATCAGTAATGGGATGCCGGGCTTTACGCTAGTGGGTCTACCGGAAACGACAGTAAAAGAATCGAAAGATCGCGTCCGCAGTGCGATCGTTAATTCCAACTTTCAATTCCCTGCCAAGCGAATTACGGTAAATTTAGCACCTGCGGATCTGCCCAAAGAAGGTGGACGCTTCGATCTGCCGATTGCATTAGGGATTTTGGCAGCTTCAGAACAAATCGTGACAGATAAGCTCAAAAACTACGAATTTGTTGGTGAATTAGCCCTTTCTGGCGGATTAAGAGCTGTAAAAGGCGTGCTGCCCGCTGCGTTGGCTGCGAACAAAAAGCAGCGCCGTTTAGTGGTGCCTCATGCCAATGGTGATCAGGCGGCACTTGTCGGCAAAGAGCAGCACAAATCTGCTCAATCGCTATTGGAAGTTTGTGCTGAGTTGTGTGGCCAACATCAATTGAATTTGTATCAAACCCCGAAGAAAAAAGAGATCAAAAAACACAGCCGAGATTTGCAAGACATCATCGGTCAACAGCAAGGCAAACGCGCTCTAGAGATCGCTGCTGCAGGCAATCACAATCTATTATTTCTTGGTCCACCGGGTACGGGAAAGACCATGCTGGCATCACGCCTGTGTGACTTGTTACCTGAGATGAATGTTGAAGAGGCAATGGAAACCGCCTCTGTGGCATCACTGACCCAAAGTGAAATTAATGAACATAACTGGAAGACGCGACCGTTTCGCGCGCCGCATCATTCTAGCTCAATGGCAGCGCTCGTGGGGGGCGGCTCTGTGCCTAGACCGGGTGAGATTTCATTAGCACACAATGGGTTGCTGTTCCTCGACGAGATGCCGGAGTTTGACCGTAAAGTGCTCGACTCTTTACGTGAGCCATTGGAGTCTGGTGAAATCATTATCTCTCGAGCGCAGGGTAAAACCCGTTTTCCGGCTCGATTCCAATTGGTTGGTGCATTAAACCCAAGCCCGACAGGGTACTACGAGGGCAATCAAGCTCGGACAAACCCGCAAGCCATCCTGCGTTACCTTGGTCGGTTATCAGGCCCGCTTCTTGATCGCTTTGATATGTCGTTAGAGATTCCCGCATTGCCAAAAGGTACACTTGCTGAAGGTGGCGATCGAGGAGAGCCTACCGCTGCGGTTAAGCAAAGAGTCAATCAGGCCAGAGAAAGCATGGTGCAACGCAGTGGTAAAGTGAATGCTTTATTGGGAAGTCGAGAGATTGAAGCCTTTTGCCCGCTGCAAAAAAGCGACGCTGAGTTTTTAGAAAATGCGCTGCATCGTCTTGGATTATCGATTCGTGCTTACCATCGTATCATCAAAGTCGCGCGTACTATTGCTGATCTGGAAGGCTCACCACAAATTGAACGAACGCATCTGGCAGAAGCTTTGGGTTATCGAGCAATGGATAGGTTGCTCAAGCAGTTGACGGCTCAAGCGGTATAAGGAAGAAATCGCAGTGAGCGGTTTTGCTCACTGCGATTAACGTGTCTAGAAGCCGTAGTTCAAACCGACAGACAGCAGGTATTCTTTCTCATCGTAGAAGGTGATGTTGGAATCGTTATTCCCGTAACCTGCCAGAGAGATGAGTGACCAGTTTTGCCAATCGAATACATTCTTGTACTCGTAGGCCGCAAACAAACTGAGCTTACCGTCATCACGCGTCTTATCGAATGTGTCACTGGCTGCTTCGTAGTTTTTCAGCGTGTAACCTGCCGTAACTGCAAAACGATGGCGATTCACGAACTGGAACCAACTTAATTCGAATCGGTAAGAGTCGAAGGATTCCGCTTCGCCATCTGCATCTTGATAGACATAAGTAAATGCAGGTTGCAGCATCGACGTGCGGCTAAGCGGGATACGGTAGTCGCCTTTGATGTGGTAGATCTTTGCATCACGCAGCAAAGATGAATCGGTCACGGTATCTTTTTCTACGTCTTTATCTGCGTACGCCAAATCAAGATTAAAGTTGTCGTCTAAGAAGCGATTGATTTGGAGACGAAACGCATTGCCGCCTTCATCGGTGGTGTTTCTCGATTGCCCCGTTAAGTACGGATCTTGCCAAGTTTCTCCCTCCAAGATGGTTGGTAAGTAGGAAAAGTCGAGCACAGTGCCCGAAGCCAGTTGGTATTTGTAACCAAGTTGGAAGGCGAGAGTACCGATCGCGATGTCGGAACGAGTGGTACCGGCATACACTTGGTGATTGAGTTTGTTACCAAAGGTATACGCTGCACTGCCTAGCGGTGCAACGATAAAAGATTCATCACTTTCGGCACGCTGATTCAATGATGTGATAGTGCTGTTGCTGTCTGTATTGAAGTTGGATTCTGATGAGATGAAGCCTGCGTTCAACGAAATCTCACCGCTAAAACCTGCTGTTTCTGCAAGTTGAGCTTGTGCTGAACTGACGATAAAGGCCAAAGGCAGTAAGGTTAGCCTTGGATTCATTCGCTTTCTCCTTGTTTGTCGAATGAAAGATGTTATTTGAGCGTTGGTCCAGTTTTACAGTGAAACAAATCTGACCATTCTTACAAATGTTTCAATGTGGCAACGGATTCGTATAATTACACGCTGTTTTATTACTCACGCGCTATAGTTACTGATTGGTTACCATGTTGGCATATTTGTTACTCATTTTTAACGCTTCTTTTGTGATTATAAATTCTGCGGTTTGTTCCATCGCAATTTGTATCATCGCCATTTTTAAGCTGTTGCTTCCAACTGCGAAGTTCAAAGCCAAAGGCACCGAGGCTGCCAACAAAATGATGTGGGTGTGGGCAACGGTCAACGCCGGTATTCTTGCGCTCTCTAATCGCGTTGAATGGGACGTTCAAGGCGGTGAAAACCTGAAGAAAGATGGCTGGTACTTACTGATCAGTAATCATCTTAGTTGGACTGACATTGTTGTACTGTGTTGCGTGTTTAAAGATCGCATTCCGATGCCAAAATTTTTCCTCAAGCAGCAGCTATTATATGTGCCTTTTATCGGAATGGCATGTTGGGCGTTAGATATGCCGTTCATGCGTCGCTATTCGCGAGAGTATTTGCTTCGTAATCCAGACAAACGTGGGCAAGATCTGCAAACCACGCGCCGTTCATGTGCCAAATTTAAACATACGCCAACCACAGTGGTGAACTATGTAGAGGGCACACGCTTTACCCAAGATAAGCAACGTAAGAGCCGAGCGGGTTATCAACATTTGTTGCAACCTAAATCTGGTGGTATTGCTTATACGTTAGCGGCCATGGGGGAGCAGTTTGAGAACATCATCGATGTGACCTTAGCGTACCCAGAAAACACCAATAAACCCTTTAAAGATATGCTGATGGGGCGTATGACCAAAATTGTGGTGCGAGTGAAGGTTCTGCCAGTCGATGAGCGAGTGTTAGGTGATTACTTCAATGACAAGCCATACAAACGCCAGTTTCAACAATGGTTAGGCGATGTTTGGCAAGAGAAAGACCAAGTGCTGCAAGAGATTCATAAATAGAAAGGGGAGCAATGTGCTCTAATGCCGATCAGT
>NZ_JPRD01000017.1 GCF_000817815.1 Vibrio owensii CAIM 1854 = LMG 25443 | reverse complement strand
ACTGAAGTAGGTGGTTTAGGACTGAAAACAAAAGGCACCATTAATTGGTGCCTTTCTACTTTCTAGGAAGGGGCTTATTAGTCTTTTTCGAACGTCGCTACGGTCTTAATCACGCCAGACATCATTTCGTTAGCGTCTGATTTCTTAGTCGAACTTTGCATGGTCTGAGTGTTTTGACGCAAGCGTTTACGCAATGCTTCAAGTTCCTTTTGTGTATCCGATAATTCCGCAGATTGATTGTTACTTATCTTATTCTCTACTTGTACTTAACGATTAATGGAGCGATTGTCATCTAAACTTTTTATAAGATATAGTTGGATGCCATCTAAAAATTAGATACATCGTTATGTTCAATCTTCAACAACTTGAAACGTTAGTCATGTGCGTGGAGTGTGGTTCGTTTTCTGCGGCGGCAAGAAAGCTTGGTAAGGCACAGTCTGCGGTCAGTACTACGATTTCGAACTTGGAAATAGACACAGGGCTGACCATCTTTGATCGTACTTCTCGATTGCCTACCTTAACGGCACAAGGCGAGCGACTGCATGCTCAAGCCATCTCCTTGTTAGAGCACGCACAACACGTACAAAATATGCTGCAAACGTTCAATGTGGGAATAGAAGAGAGGATCTCGATAGGAATCAATGCGCTTTTACTAACACCGCAGTTTTTTGGCGTGATTGAGGAGTTCTATCAGCAATTCCCGCACACCGAGCTCAATCTCAATGTCTTGAAAAACAATGACATTGCTGATGCTGTCGCGAGTAATGAAATGGATATCGGTTTTATGTTGTGGGGCAGCACACAGCCTAAGAACGTGCTTTTAGGTTCGATTGGTTACGTGCCGTTTTCTATCGCGGTGCATCAATCACATCCATTATTGGCTGAAGGCTCCGTTTCTTTTGAAGAACTTAAGGCGTATCGGCAAATCGTATTAAAAGACTACCCTGCTCACTACAACGCAAACTTATCGAACTCACTGACCAAAGTGAACGATTTAGAAACCCTAGTAGAGTTGATTAAACTGAATAATAACTGGAGCTTGATACCTGACCACTTGTTTCAAAAACACTCAGATATCGTTCCCCTTAAGCTACAAGGGGAAGAGAAAGATTGGCTTTTACAAATTGACCGTGTGACGGGTAAAGCAAAAGAAGCAGGTCCTGTTATGCAGTGGCTTACTGAACGTTGCTTGGATTTCTATCCTAGCGTACAGCCCAAGCAACAACATTAATGATAAAAAGAGAATATCCATATATATATTTACTTCAATAATCAACTTTAAACTATTACCAATAAAAACTATTAGTTAAAATTGATAGTTGTATTCGATGCGATGATCACCATCATTAAAGTCAACGTTTTCACTCCAGTTTGCATAGTAACGAATATTCGATCTTTTATTTAATTGGTAAGAAAGCGTAAACTCATGGGTTAGAATATCTTTCTCTTCAGCATAATAATTATCTTTGTAATCACTCGAGCCAGATAATGTGTGCATGTACATTGGGTTGTAGTTAATCCAGATTTTATCTGTGATGTCGATTTTAGAGTACATACCAACCACCATAAACGTGCCCGGAATTTCATAACCATTGTCTTCACCACTGTAATCGTTCGCGACCGTCACACCGACACCACCAAGAGGGTAGAGTTGTACAATACCAAATTTAGGAAGCGATTGGACATAGCTATAAGAAGCATCAAGTCTGTCGTTATCAACATCATAATTGATATCGATTTGACGGCCTCGACCTGTAGTTAAGTCGGATTGAAAGTTACGAAGTCGAAGTGAGTCAATACTATCATCTACTCCCTTGTATAGTGGATCATCGTTGTCTCTGATACCCAATAAGTCACCACCAATACCCTTCACTTCAATAACATTCATAGCAAGCGTATTTGGCTTATTTGAGTCATAGGCTTGGCCGACTTTAATGTTAATGCCTTTATCACTGATACCAAAACCAGCTTGTGTATATACCGCAAGTGGATCAGACATATCTTGCAGTTTTTCATCTTTATTTTCTTGAGAGACAGCAGGAATAGAGGCTAAAACACTTAGCGCTAATATAGGATATTTAATAATATTCATAGTATACACCTTTATATTATTTTTATATTTACGAACAAAAAACACCACTCACTATAAATTTTTATAGCAAGATATAACTTCAAATTTAAAATGTAGAATTTAAGGAACAACCTGTTGCTATTACTAATTTAATAGCAACTAAGTTAGTAATTAAATAGTTTGTATAGAAATATAATAAAACTAATTAATAGCATGTTCGAAAGAGGCCATTAACTCGCTCAGTTCTGCCGAGGTCGCAGCGTCAAATTCACCGTCTTGGAACTTGTCGTAGAAGCCACCCAAGCTGTAAGTGCCTTTTACATCGCCGCCCCACCAAGGCATCAACTCAGCCATGGTTTTGATATTAGTTGCGCCACCGTTTGCACCTGGAGATGTGCTCACCAGTAGAACTGGTTTCTTAGTGTCGCCAAAGAAAGACGTACCTTGAGGTGCGACACGCGATAGCCAATCAATCGCATTTTTCAGAAATGCTGGCATTGAGCCGTTGTGCTCTGGTGATGCGATGATGATCGCATCGTATTCGTTTAACGTTGCACGCAGTTTGTGTGCGTTTTCTGGGACGCCCTGACCTTCAACGTCCAAACCGTACATTGGCAATTCAAAGTCATTTAGGTCAATGGTGTTTACTTCTGTATGTGTAGCTTGGTTTGCCAACGCTTGAACCAACAGGCTGTGGATTGATTGGCTGTTGTTGCTACCAGTAAATGCGACGATCTTTTTCATAGTGGAATCCTAATTACGTTTGCCCCTACTTATGTCGGGCACTCAGTGAATGAGGTGATATTAATTAACTCCCACCAGTGAATAAACACTATAATAGTGGCTATATAGTTCACCATGAGTGAACAATAAAAACATGAGGAAACTAATGCGTGGATAAGATCAGAGCATTAACCGTATTTCGTCGAGTGGTGGAGCTCGGTAGCTTCGTCGCGGCTGCAGAAGATTTAAATCTTTCAAAAGCCGCAATAAGTAAGAACATCAATGAATTAGAGAGCTATTTGAAAAGCCCTTTGATTAACCGTACTACACGCAATTTACACATTACCGATAATGGTCAGCTCTATTATCAGCAAGTGTGTCAGGTTCTCGATGCACTCAACAATGCCGATCGTTCAGTGATCGAGTCTTCGCACACATTAAAGGGCACGCTAAAAGTCAGCATGCCGATGTCATTGGGGTTGATTGAGCTAAACCCTATCATTTGCGAGTTTATGAAGCTGCATCCAGAACTTTCCATAGAGGTAATCATGAGTGACGAGCACCTCGATTTGATTGAACAAGGGGTCGATATTGCCATTCGTGGTGGAGAAGAGCTTGGAAATTCAACTTTACGTTCGAGAAAGCTGTTAGACATTCGACGTGTGCTTTGTGCCTCTCCGAATTACTTGGAGGCATCAGCGCCCTTCCTCACTCCTAGCGATGTGGTAAATCATCGACTGCTGAGTTACAGCTTGTCATCAGCCTCACGTCGTTGGACTTTCAATAACGGCAATCAGATTTTAGATGTTGCGATTCCGCCTTGTGTTTATATGGTCAACAGTGGTCTTGCGCTTACCCAAGCGGCATGTGCCGGACTCGGTGTCGCACTACTACCGGATTTCTTTGTTGAGCCTCAATTAGCTTCAGGTGAATTGGTTGAGATTACCCCTGAATGGCAGATGGAAAAGCACGCGCTGTATATCGTTTACCCTTACCACAAAGAGCAATCGCAAAAGTTACGAGCCTTTATTGACTATGTGGTGGAGAGCTTCCAAGCACGATTCAGCCATCAGTCCGATCCGCAGCAGATGTACTCTTCGATTATCAAGCTAGGGTCTTGATAACGAGGTTTAGCCAAAGAAAAGACAATAAAAAAGCCAAACTGGGTAGTTTGGCTTTTCATCAAAATCACTCTTGTACCTAGGCATCAAGCCTACAGGAACAAGAGAATTGAAAGTTTATCGACGACGGTTATTAAAGCGAGCACGATCTGTGCGTTGCTTTGCTGAACGCTCTTTGTGCGCAGACGCAGCCTTAGCTTGTGAAGCCAGAATCGATTCAACCGTCAGTTCCATTGGCTCACGCGGTTCCAATCCATGACGGAAGGTACGTGCGCGTGGTGGCAGGTTGTACTCGTATTCAGATGCCTTTGGCATGCGCTTGTAGCGGTATAGGTAGAAGTTCTCTACACGCTCGCGAGCCTATTCTGTTTTCTTCAGGTACTTAACACTGCTCGCAATGCTTGGCTTAGTGTTGAAACAGTTCATACGCATTGCTGTGTCGAGGATTTCCCAACCGTAATGGTCAACAAGCTGCTGCAACATGTCTTCTAATTTAAGACCGTGCAGAGGGTTGTTCTTCTGCAGTTCAATACGTTCTTCGTCGGTCATAAATTCATGGCTCATGAACGGCTCCTTAATTGTGGGTGGCGAGCGTTGTACTCACCACCTTACCTCTATTAGGTTTAGATTAAATCACTATTGCAAATAATCTGTTGTTTTCTTCGTCTCAAAGACGAACTTTACGTCCAATTATTCACGATGATCGGCGCTTGGTTACGCAGCGCTAAGCACCTTTCGTTGGTGTGCCATGTACTCTTCAAATGTACCTTGGAAACTCACCAACTGTTTGTCTTTTACATCAATGATTGAAGTCGCCAATGACGATACAAACTCACGATCATGACTAACAAAGATCAAAGTGCCCGTGTAGTCTTTTAATGCGCTGTTTAACGCTTCAATCGCTTCCATATCCATGTGGTTGGTTGGCTCATCCATAACCAAAACGTTGATGTCTTGCATCATTAGCTTACCAAACAGCAGGCGGTTCTTCTCACCACCCGAGCAGTTTTTCGCTTTTTTGTTGGCATCATCAGCGGTAAACAACAAGCGACCTAGAATGCCACGCACCATTAGGTCATTGTGCTTCACGGTACGCCACTGAGAGATCCACTCAAAGATGGTCAGATCGTTATCGAAGTCTGCACTGCTGTCCTGTGGGCAGTAACCAATTGAAGCGTTTTCAGACCACTTTACGACGCCCTGAGTTTGCTCTAGTTCGTTCACTAGACAACGCAGTAAGGTCGTTTTACCCACACCGTTTTCACCGATGATCGCAAGGCGAGTGCCTGCTTCGAGTAACAAGTTGCCTTTTTCAAACAACAGCTCATCACCAAACGAGTGACCAAGGTCTTGCAGTTCCAAGGCTAAACGGTGCAGTTTTTTGCCCTCACCGAAATCAATCGATGGGCTAACACGGCTACTTGCTTTCACTTCGTCAAGTTGGATTTTTTCCATCTTCTTAGCGCGAGAGCTGGCCTGTTTTGCTTTCGATGCATTCGCACCAAAACGGTTTACGAATTCTTGAAGTTCGTTGATTTCAGCGGTTTTCTTCGCGTTAGAAGCCAATAACTGCTCACGACGAAGACCAGATGCTTCAAGGAAGTATTCATAGTTACCAGGGTAAATGCGCAACTCACCGTAATCGATATCTGCCATGTGCGTACACACAGAGTTTAGGAAGTGACGGTCGTGCGAGATGATGATCATCGTACACTTACGTTGGTTCAACTCTTCCGCCAACCAGTTGATGGTGTGGATATCCAAGTTGTTGGTTGGTTCGTCGAGCAGCAAAATATCTGGGTTAGCAAACAGAGCTTGCGCCAAAAGTACACGCAGTTTCCAGCCTGGAGCAACTTGCTGCATCAAACCAAAATGCAGCTCTTCTTCAATACCCGCTTGAAGCAGAATATCGCCAGCACGGCTTTCTGCTGTGTAGCCGTCCATTTCTGCGAATTCGCTTTCCAGCTCAGCGACTTTCATGCCGTCTTCTTCACTCATTTCTGGTAATGAATAGATGCGGTCACGTTCCTGCTTCACTTCCCAAAGCTTGCGGTCGCCCATGATCACGGCATCAATTACGCTGTATTGCTCGAACGCAAACTGATCTTGGCTCAATACGCCCAGTTTCAGCCCCGGAGTAATAGAAACGTTGCCCGAGCTTGGCGCAAGTGCCCCACTCAGGATTTTCATAAATGTCGACTTACCACAGCCGTTTGCGCCAATCAGACCATAACGGTTGCCGTTGCCAAATTTAGCAGAGATATTTTCGAACAGTGGCTCGGCACCAAATTGCATGGTGATATTGTTTGTACTAATGATAGCGGCGTCCTCGAAGGAAATTTCTTTTAAATAACAAGTTGTTAATTCACTTTCGAGATACGGTTAGAAAAGGGCATATTGAAAGTGGCCGCCATTCTATCTGATTCGTTCAATAGGTGATATAGATCACGCTAATGTTGCGAAGGATTTTTATCAAAAATAAAGCGTGGCTTTAACCACGCTTTGCTTATTAACGACATCTTGGATTAAAAATCGAGATGGTAATTGTTGTTGGATTGATTCAACGAAATCACCCAGTTCTTCTCAGATTCACCAGCATTCATTGGGACCCATTGCGCGTACAACTTGGTCCAATTGCCATTCACCTCTAACTCAACCTGATTGGTTCGGGTTGGATAAATGGTAGTGATGCGTGACATTGGGTCTGCAATCACATCGCCGTTTTCCGCCGTAAATGCCTCTTTGGTGTAGAGATGCAATGCCCCATCAGAAGCCCCTTGGTAGTTCATAGACAAGGTAATGGTCTCGCCAACATCAAAGGAAAAGTCACGTTGTGCCACAATGTCTTGTGTGTCATCAGTCTCATCCACCACTGGCGCAGGAGCTGGGGTTGAAGAGCCGCCACCTCCGCCGCCACCGCCTCCACAAGCAGCGACTAGGGTTGAAGCAAACATGATGGTCAGTAGTTTTGTCGAAGTATTCATGTGATGCTCCTTGCTATTCCGTTGCTGAGATAACTTTGCCACTCGCTGGCGCGTTGTACCAACTGGTGTCCGTTTCGCCACTGCTGGTTACCCAAGTTGGGAACCCTGTGTAGGCATGGCTGATATCTGTGTTCTCGGTTGGGTGATCCCATTCATCACGAATGTTGATTGCCCATGGCATGTTGTTGCTGGTTAGGAAGTATTCCGAGCCGCCTGTGTCATCATCATGCAGATTGAACAATGCGTTATTCATATCCCCAGTGCCTGAGAATGTCTTAAAGTGGGTTTGCCATGTCATGCCAGGGAAAGTCGCAACAAAGTCCCCGTGGTAGGTACCTTCTGCCGCAAAGATGAATGAGTCATATGGCGGGTAGCCGATTTGATCTCGTGCGACTGGCGTGGTCAGTTCGACGACCATCTGGTAGCTGAGGATGTCGGTCGCTTGCTGATTCAAACAATTGCTCTGAGTACGGTAATAAGTACAACCAGACGTCAGAACACCAAGCGCATCCAGTTCTGCTCTTAAATCCTCCGATACCACCAACACAGTTTCGCTGCCAGATTGAAGCACGGTATGTTCCACTGCTTGACCATTTTTGGTCACCGTTACCGATGCAACGTTGGACGAATCCACATTAGGCAGCTTCACCGCAAAACCATTGGAATAACCCGCCCCCATTGCTTGTAGGGTGTAATCAACAGTAATGGTCTTCAATTCACGTTGACCATTCAAAAGTTCGGTCACACGATAGCGCCACACCACATCGTTGAAGTCGTAGTCACCCATTAACGGCCATCGGTCTTCGAATGCCATCGTCGCATACGTATCAGAACTTGGGTAAACCGACGTCACTGTGACCTCTGGGTTGTTCTCTTGGACCAACACTTCGTATTTCGAGTCGGTAGTGCCATCGGTGTTCACACCATCCACCGCCGAGAAAGGTGAAATGTCCACGGTAAAAATCAAGTCGTTGAAGTCGTTATCGCCACTCGGACGGCGAATGTCTTCAAAACCAAGCACCAAAAATTCATTCTCGGTATCCAAGAACGCAACGTTGTGGCGGCGGTAATTAGCGGTCGTCTCTGGATTCAAACTGGATAAGCTGTAAAAAGGTGTGTTCCAAGGACCAAGGTAAGGAATGTTGTTATAGGTACTGACATACCAACCATTCGGGATGACGAAAAACGCAAGCGTCTGACCGGCGGTTAACTGCACATCGAGATCGATAGTGTCACCTTCCTGCATGTCACCATCTGGCGCTTTCGAAACATTTGGGAAAATAACCATGTGCGTTTCGATATCGTCTTTGCTAGTTGGTGGATTGTTAGTGTCGTAGACAAAATAGCCTAGCGAATTTCGATAGCCAGCCCCCTCATTAAGAAACGTCACTGAGGCCGTCGCGTACTCAGCGCCATCAAGCTCGTCATCGATATCAATATTTGAATAGCGTTCCGGTGCAATAAACGCACTGTTAACGTAAGTCCCTTCAGGAAGCATCGAGTACACATTGGTCAGCGTATCCTGAGGTAAGGTTTCCGCTATAGAAGTGGTCTCTAATGGTTTACCTTTGATGGTGTAGTTTGCATTGTCACTGCCTGATTCGAACGATAAATCACTGGTAGTGAGCGCGTATCCGGACATCGATACGCAGCAACTGGTTAGCGCAATAAGTTTCCCTGCTTTCATGTTATTCCCCTCATCAACTGAATCGTTGGTCGTAGAGGGTTAACGCAAATATGATGCCGAAATTAGCTCATTTAAAAACATAGAGTTATATTGATTTAAATATCATTCTCATTTTGAGAATTAAGCTGATAGGCAAAGTGATTAATGAAAACAGTAAAAATTAAATAGACACGATTAGATATTCTAACTAGAACTCGATGATGCAAAGAGTTTTGCACCACCGAGTATACTTGTTACTGTTTAAACACGATTGAGTATTTAGCTTAGAATACGATGTTAGCGACCGTGTGAGATTGGATGTGAACCTCTGTCGTAACACCCGTTGCTGTGTGAATAAACTCTAGTCTTAGAGTGTGAGGAATGTTTGCAGCGAGTGAGGCGCCCCATTGGGGACACATGAAAAAAGCTCTTGAGCCATCAAAAACAAACCTGCCTATTTCGACATCATTAAGATACATAACAAAGTAGCCGTTACCCGACTCAATAGCTGAGACACCTGTTAATACCTGTCGTTCAACACTAGCAACTGGTATTTATTTGTTGCTCAAAAATAGTTATAGAACTCGGAATTGGTGAGTAGTAGCTTTGTTCTGGAACACTTACAGGATAGATATCCATTTGCTTTTCCTCTGGTTTATGAAACAAGTTCATTAATCAAAGTAAACTGATAAGCAATTGGTTCAATAAAATTTTATAAAAGATGTATACGATTATCTCAAAACAAATGTCACTATTATCCTGGAAAATGAAATGTGCATAATTAATTGATTTATAACAATTAAATTACAATATCATTGCTAGAGAGAATCATACCCTTCACCAATCAATACCAACTTAATAACGCGCAGCCATTGGGTGACTCGGACTCATCTCTAGCAAGTCCCACAGGTTGCCATAGAGATTTTCAAATACGGCGACTGTGCCGTAGTCTTGCTCTGCTGGCGGGCGAACAAATTTAATGCCCTGCTCTACCATTCGGTTGTAGTCACGCCAGAAGTCATCGGTATTCAAAAATAGGAATACACGTCCACCGGTTTGATTACCGATGAAGTCACGTTGCTCTGGCTTAGACGCTTTGGCTAGCAATAATGTCACATCATTGGAACCCGGTGGAGAAACCACAACCCAGCGCTTATCTTGCTCTGGTTGGTAAGTATCTTCCACCAGCTCAAACCTCAGCTTATTCACATAAAAATCAATCGCTTCATCGTAATCTTTTACGACCAAAGCAATATGGATAATGGATTGTTTCATCGCGTTATACCTTTAGTTTTCCGCTGATTACCGTCTTTGCGGAGCCAATTAGTTTAATGCGCCCATTTTCAAGTAGTTCGGTTTGTAAGTGGCCGCCACGTGCTGAGGCTTGATAAGCTTTAAACTGATTTTGACCGAGCTTCTGCGCCCAAAACTGAGTCAGTGCGCAATGGGCTGAGCCTGTTACAGGGTCTTCGTTCACGCCCACCCAAGGGGCGAAGTAGCGCGAGATAAAGTCGAGGTCTGGGGAATTCGATTGAGCAGTGACCACCACGCCACGCCCTTGAATGTTCTTTAATGCGTCAAAGTTAGGCTCGAGATCCAGCGCGGTTTGTTCACTGTCGACTTCAATAAAACCTTTGCTGTCAAACTGAGCGTAAGAAACCACCTGCTCTGCTTTCAATCCAAGTGCCGCTAGCAATGTAGCATCTTGTTCAACACCCATTTCAAGCTGAGTTGAAGGAAAGTCGAGCTCAATTGTCGACTCGTTTACTTTTGCATGAAGCTCAACAGAGAGAGTTTGAAAGGCAATGGTATCGCCAACCTTCGCTAATCCTTGTTCTTTTAAGGTTTGCGCTGTGGCTAATGTGCCATGACCACATAGCGCCACTTCTACCTTAGGTGTGAACCAGCGCAATCGCATGTCTTTCAAACAGAGAAAAGCGGTTTCTGATACCGCCATTTCTTCAGCGATAGAGAACATCAATGCTTCTGGTAACGGTTCTTGTGAGAGACAGACTCCAGCAGGGTTTCCTTTGAAAGGTTCGGTGGTGAAAGAGTCCACTTGGTAGATATCGAGATCCATGATGCGCTTCCTAATACTGCTATTTTGACAAGATGCCAAACAGCTTATCGGTTTCATGGTAAAGCGACAATGCATGCCCTGATTGTTCTTGTAGAGCAGGCCGAAAACACTTTTAACCAGATTCATTTAATTCTTGTTCTCGCAGCCCCAAGAACCTCGAGGTTACTTAGTTATAAATACCGCGCTTTCTTTCAATCACTCCGTAATCCTTACGTTGTTAAGTAGGGACAACGAGGTATCACCCGGCAGCAATCGATAGCGGCGCACTTCGTATTGGTCTTGTTCTGAATAAAATGTATTGAGAAACTCGCCACCCGCTTTTTCGATCACGCGTCTTGATGCGGTATTGTTCACATCACAAGTGACGATAGCAAAGTCCTGAATGATTTCGGTTTTCACCCAATTCAACATGAATGTGGCGATGCCTTTACCTTGAGCATCTGGTGCGGTTTCGTAACCAATGTGCCCAATCACATTTTCAAGGTAGTCGTTGTTCCCTTCACGAACTCGAATCGAACCAAGTATCACCCCTTCTTCGATACAGAAGTATGTCGAAGACGGCGTCCAATCTTCCGGCAAACCTTCGCCTTTCGCGTATCCAATTCGTTTTTTCAGCAGCGCTTCACTGTCACTTTGGGCGGCGACGTACATTTCCATTCCCACCTGAGCACACTTTTCAACATACTGCTCAAATGCTTCTAAATGGCTGAGGTTGGCTTTAACTACTTGCATGCTCGCTCTCCTCACCAGACATTCATTTTGAAATACAACAAGAAGCAGGTAATAAAAATTAAGCCGCACCATGCGAAAAAGATCTTCGCTTTTTGCTCTGCACTGGCTTCTTCTGGATCTGGTTGCAGGATGAAGTAATAACAAACGATGGGAATGAGTTCGTAGGTTTTAGCAATGTATTGATGCCCCACTTCAAGAAATGGCGGGACGTACAAATACACCACGGTATAAACAATGAAATAAAGTGTACCAAGAATACGGTGCAAACCGATGGATTGCCCTTCTCGGAAAAACCAAACTAATGCTGCCAAACCAGCAAAGACTGCGACGAGTAAAAACATCCGTTCTTCTACCCTTCTTTTTGAAACTTTCTCCTACCCTATTGAAACCACTCGATTAATCAAATGGTTATGTTGCCAAACACGATAAAGCTCAAACAGAAAAGGCACCAATTGGTGCCTTTGTGACGCTCTGACGCGTTTATTAGTACGTTACTTTAAGTGCTTCGCGCGCTTTTAGGTTTTGCGCCGCATGCTTGGGCGCTTCTGCCAGGATATCTCGGCTACCTTGCTCTGCTTTTCGATTCAGTTTCACTGAGGTGATTTGCCAGTTATCGCCTGCTCGTTGCAACCCAAACTCGTATTCACCCGAAACCGCCCAGAAACCCTCTTTACCGAGCCAATGACTTGCAGTGAAATCCACTGTCGCACTCGCCTTATCGCCATCAATAGAGACGTTCAGATTGCTCAAGTCATGAAATGTCGCATCAAACCCAGGCAGGAATCCCGCCCACTGCTGCATTAAATCTTGGCGTTTGACTTGTTGAGCTTCACCGCCAAACAGCGTGGTGTAATCCACCGTTAATTCTGGAGCGAACAGTCGACCTAAGTATTCAAATGCGCCTTGGTCTGCCAAAGCCGAGAAGCTGTTAATGTTGCTACGAATTTTCGCTTCGTCCAAGGACATGGTTTGAGCATTCACATTCATGGCAATCACTCCGATAAACAGCAACCACAGTTGTTTAAGCTTCATCACGTGATTCCTTATAGGTTCGCTTCGAAGTGCTCTACAACTTCATCGACAGCCAGTTTTACTGCTTCTGGTTGGTCATAGAAATCGAATTGATTGATGCCGTATAGCCATACTGCGTTAACGTTGCTACCAGCATTCTCGATGTAACGATGCGCACCAGCAGGCAGAGCCATGGCTTCAGATGCCACCATTAGCACTGGTTTATCTTGTGTTGCTGCACTCGCTTGAGCGTCGTAGTTCAACCAACCAGACCATGATGCAACGTTGTATTGGTTGTCATATTCAGGAATCAAACCACGATCAGTCTCCGTGTAGTAAGGCGCTTGGAACATCAATGCGTTCTCATTGGTTGTGCTTGCCGCTTCAATGTAAACCGGAGTCGCTGAATGTGCGGCCTCTTCCGCTGCTGCGAGTAAGTTTTTCGCGCTTTCTTCGCCACCATAAATTTCAGTCGCCATCGCTTTATCGTGCAACCAAGGAGCAACCACTGCCGCGGCTTTTACTTTGTCATTACCGGCAACCGCATCTAGCATGTAGCCCGCCGATGCACAGATACCCAAACCACCGATGCGTTATGCATCAACACCATCGAGTTGACCCACTGCTTCAATCACTGCGCGAATGTCTGCGGTTTTACGTGCAGGATCTTCTAAGTACATCACTTGGTCTTTGCTTTCACCCCAACCACGGAAATCCAACGTCAATGCAGCGTAACCTCACTCTACCAATGCTTGAGCATAAACCGCCGACATCTGCTCTTTCACTGTTGTCCACGCGCCCGTCACGATAACAACTGGGGCATTTTTCGCACCTTTTGGTAGGTAAAGGTTTGCAGCTAGTTGACCAACTTGAGTATTGAGTTCGATGTGTTTCATGGTGGTGTCCTCTAAAGCTAGATTCGTGTTGTTGTCATTTGCAGAAACTGAGTGAGCAAAGGTGGTGAACGGCAAACTACCTAATAGTAGTAAAAGCGATTTCTTAAACATGGCATCCTCTCTGTCTTATGTTTTGTCTAACTGTCCGGCTAACTTGGGTATAGATTAGCGCTGCACCGCGAGAGAAGATTGAACATTCCTGCCCAAGTTTTTGTACTTTATTGCCCCCTCTATAAGTTGACGAAATGTGCAAAACTCGGCTAATTTCAGCTAGCAAGTGGAAGAGAACAAAGGAAAGAAAATGAAGTCCGAGCTTAAGTTTTATGACTCTGAATCTAATGTGCTATCAAGCTGTGGCGACGTGCTGGATATTGAGTTTTCAAACCATGGATTAGATTGGTCGGGCGTATTGGTAGAAAAAGGCACGTCCCCTTATTTCTATCCGAAGAATGTCTACACCCCTTACTTCTACTTTGCATTGGCACTAGAAAAAGATTTGAATTGGAGTGTTGAAAAAGATGGCACGTTCGCCGATCTAAAAACCAGCCCGGGCAACATTTGGATTAATCCGCCTAAAACCCCGTTTACCCATGATGTGGCAGAGCCTTGTTACTTCGTGATTTTGGCGATTGAAGAACAAGAGTTTTTCTCACACTGCCCGCTCAATTTAGAGGGAATTGAGCTGCAATTTTTGAACAACTACAACGTGTTGGATGAGACCATCAAAGGCATCATTGAACTATTTATGTTGGAAGCGAAAGCCAAAGGACGAAATGGCAAAATCTACCTCAATAACTTGGTTTCACTCCTTGCAACCCACTACATTCAAAACTACTCCAACTACTTTGACCTTAAGAACAACCAGCTTGCTGCCTCTAAGTTCGACCAACACCAAGTCGATAAGATTGACCAATACATAGAAGAAAACATCGGCAACAACATCGCGGTCGATGATCTCGCAGACTTGCTCGGTTGCAGTAAGTTTTACTTTCTGAGGGAATTCAAAAAGCTCATCGGCGTAACGCCTTATCAGTACCTGATGAACAAGCGTTTGGAACAAGCACGAGTGGCTCTTTCTTCTGGTTCAGTCAATATTGCTTTAACGGCGCACGAGCTTGGCTTTAATGACCAATCCCACTTTACTCGAGCGTTCAAAAACCATTTCGGCATGACGCCGGGACAATTCGTCAAACAGCAAGAAAGCTAATCTCAAGACTGAAAGGGCGTAACCGATCTTGCGGTAAAATGCGCCACGAGCATATGGGTAAATAAACTCAGACCAAAACGCAAAAAGGCACCAATCGGTGCCTTTTGTTTCTACTCTGATCTCAGTGCTATTTGGTATTTGCGTTCAAAGCCGAACCAACCTCCACACACAATAACAAACCCCATCAACATACAGCCTAAAAACTGAATTAATTGCGTTTGCCAACTGGCAGTCAAATAAGCGATACGGTCAGATTCGAAAAATAACTTTATTCCTGCAAAGTATACAAGCCCGAAGGTTGAACCATAAATTGTGGTAAACCGAACAAATCCTTTTTCCCTCGTTTTCTTCCATTTTTGAAATTTTTTAGTATTCATATTTCAACACCAAATTGAGAGGAATCAGTTAAAATATTGAGGTTGGACATCATGTTTTAGAAACTCAATCTCGGCTAATTTCTGCTCTAACTCTTGCTCGTTAATCACGCCTTCCTTTTGTAACCAATGAAATTTATCAATCTCGTTTTCCGGGTCATTCTCTGGGTCAACGTCACCGTAGTATTTCAAAAGCTGTTGAATACGTCTGCCTTTGATCTCTTCGATGATGACATCATGATACCGCTCTTGAATCACATAGACTTTCAACGGTTCCATTGAAAACACACTGTATCTTACCGTGGATAAGTATGACCAACCGATACACAGAAGACCAATTACCATCCAAAAGCCTTTACCACTCAAAGGCGCGCCGGCATACATAGCGTGACCAATTTGAAAGAGACCAATCACAATCCACAACGCGCCTACATTTCTCAACCACTCATTGCGTTCAATGACAACCGATGACTTTTTAGGGAAATCGACATACCGAAAGTTTTCGTCACAAGACCCATTTTTGTCTTTTATGGCGTAGTTGAAATAATCATCATGGAAAGTAAACGTATGTTTATTCGATCCTTTCTTCTGTATCAATTCCATCGTAATTCTCTATACGTATCTATTTGCTAGCTTTCTCACACTAGAAAGGTCATTGTTATATAAAGTGATTACCCTCTTACTTGAAAGCTTCCACTTCTTGTTATCTCAACCTTAAAACCAGTTTTTTCGCTAAGTTTATGTAAACTCCCAGTAATATCACGTGAAACTATATGAAAAGCGTTATTTATAATGCGAGCCTTGCTGTGTTTTATAAAACAAAACCGTTATCTCGAATCCAGTTGCTCTGTTTTTGTACTTACTGATTGATTTAATAATGAAAAAGGCACCAACCGGTGCCTTTTTATTTTACTTAGTCAGTCTACTTACAGCTCGTGCTCAGTACGTGCGATGATGTCGTCTTGCGCATCTGGTGATAGCGCGGTAAAGAAGGCTGAGTAGCCTGCAACTCGCACAACAAGATCACGATATTGCTCTGGGTTCTTCTTCGCGGCTAACAAGGTCTCACGAGAAACGATGTTGTACTGCACGTGCCAACCTTTGTGGTGGTTGAAGAAGGTACGGATCAACATAGAAAGCTTGAGCTTATCCCCTTCAGACTCAACCGCTGCCGGGCTTAACTTCTGGTTAAGCAGCACGCCACCAAGGATCTTATTCGCTTGGATCTTACCGACCGAGTTGTACACCGCCGTTGGACCTAAACGGTCTGAGCCAGATGACGGGCTTGCACCTTCTGCCAATGGCGTTTTCGCTTTACGACCGTCCGGCGTTGCCATGGTTGAAGCACCGAATGGGACGTTTGCCGAGATACTTGATGTACCTGCGTAGTAACCGCCGCCAATTGGACCACGCCCATGACGCGTATTAACGAACTGCTCTAGCTCATCAATGTACACTTGGTACGCGTCTGCGAGCAGTTGGTCTACCGCGTCATCATCGTTACCGTATTTTGGTGCAAAGTTGATAAGACGTTGGCGAAGCTGTTCGTTCTCCATACCATCGAAATCTTCTGCCAATGCTTTTGCCAGCTCTGGCTGAGTAATCTGCGCGTCATCGAAAACAAGGTGTTTGATTGCTGCTAGGCTGTTACCCAAGTTGGCGATACCGACTTGCAAACCAGATACCCAATCGTATTTCGCACCACCTTCTTTCACGGTTTTACCGCGAGCTAAACAATCATCCACCAGCGTTGAACAGAAAATGTCTTGTGCCTGCTGTTCAAGCACGCTGTCGACGACTGTATCAATCTCAATCGATTTACGGGTGTAGTAGCGGATTTGCTCTGCCCAAGAAGCGGTCACTTGCTCAAAGTTCTCAAAGTTGCCTTTTGCTAATGACTTATCGTGTGGCAAGAAAGCTTTACCCGTTGTTGCATCCACACCTTCGTTCAATGAAGCTAGCAAGATACGAGCGAAGTTAATGAAGCTCATGCCCGTACAACGGTAACCCCATTTGCCCGGAACTGCGGTCTCGATACAGCCGATAGATGCGTAGTTGTAAGCGTCTTCTTTCTCTACACCAAGCTTGATGAATTCAGGAATAACAATCTCATCGTTGTTGAACGCTGGCATACCGAAGCCACATTTAATCACTTCAACACAACCCATCAGGAATTCTTGGTTTAAACCCTCATGGTAACGCACACTCAAGTTAGGTTGCGTCGAACGTAACTGACCACAAGATTCCAGAATCGCCCAAGAAAGTGGATTCACTGCATCTTCAGGCTCACCCTTTTCATTCAACTTCTGACCGCCGATACACACGTTTTGGTACAGCGGAGAACCTGCGGAGGCTTTAGAGTGCGCACCAGAGCGAATCTTGTTAACTTCAAGCAGCTTCAACCAACAGCTTTGTAAAAGCTCTAATGCAAAGTCTTTCTCAATTGTGCCGTTTTCGATATCACGAACATAAAATTCGTTTAGGAACTGGTCCATACGACCGAAAGAAACCGAGTGACCATTCGATTCGATTTGTAGCATCAATTGAACGAAGTAGCTCAATTGCAGTGCTTGCCAGAAGTTTTCTGGTGCGTGGCTCGCGACATGACGACAGTTTGCCGCAATGCTTTCTAACTCAGCTTTGCGTAGCGGGCGCGTCTCTTCTAACGCCATTTTTGCCGCCAATTCAGAGTAGCTCACTATGTGGTCTTGAATCGCAAGCAGCACGATTTCGACCGACTTGTAGAACTGCTCTTTCTTCAAGCCTTCAAAGGTCGAAACATCATTGTTAACACGGTGCTGACGAACATCCTCTAACAAACCGTTCATGCCTAGCTTAAGGATTTTCTCGTTATCCACCGCAAGGTGCGCGTCACCCGAAGTCATGTTGCCTTCAGCTTTAATGATGGTGCTGGCTAAGATTTCTTGCTGCTCATCAGTGAACAAGCCGTAACAACGGTCTTGAACGGTTTTACCACGCCAATACGGTGTGATGCTGTGAATGCTTTGCTTATCTTCTTCGGTAACGGCAAAGCCTGCACCTGGGCGGTCGGCTAGATCATCAATTTCCGCTTCAATCCAACGTACAGTGTATTCTGGGAAAATAGGTGCAGCGCGCACTTTGCTCGCTTGGTTACCGACGATCAACTCATCGTGTTTAATCCAAATAGTACGAGTGCGTAAATGCTCTTGCAGTGCTAGCGCACGTTGGACAATCACAGGTTTGTCTTCGTTTGCTTGATAAGCACGAGTGTATGCCTCTGCACGCTCGGTACAGACGGGTGGCGTTACGATATTTACCAGTGCCAATTTGTGCGCTTTGATACGCTCAGGAAGGTAATTCAGGTCCATAGTTAACCTCTTACAATCACGTTAAGTTGGGTGTTTTCGCTTGCGTATTGCATGGCGCTTTCTAGCAGTTCTGGTTTGTTTAGTGGCTTGTCAGAACACTCGTAAGGCATATCGAGCAAACGGTATTTATTGATGCCGAGCGTGTGGTACGGCAGCAAGTGAAGTTCTTGGCAGCTTTCTAGTGAAGCCGCAAAATCGATGATGTCTTTCAACTCTTCGATGGTGTCATTGAACCCCGGCACCACTGGAACGCGAATCACAATGCGTTTCGCGATAGGTGCCAGTTTTCGGAAATTGTCTTTGATGCGTTTTAGTGAACCTTTCGCCCAGCTAAGAAACTTCTCTTCATCGGTGTGTTTTAAATCCGCCAACCAGCAATCAATATGCGGCGCGGCTTTTTCGACGTTCTTCCACGGCACATGCATGCACGATTCAATAGCGGTAGAGACTTGGTTGTCATGCAGACGCTGTGCGAGTTCTGCTACCAAATCCGCTTGCATGAGTGGCTCACCACCGGAGAAGGTCACACCACCTTGGCTTTGATCGTAGAAAGGTTTGTCTTTCATCAAGGTGTCGAACAGCATGTCTGATTTTGCCTCTTCACCGCAGACAGTCAGTGCTTGCGTAGGACAGACGTCTCGCAGCGCGATCAGTTGGTCTTCTTTGATGGCTTTGCGATTGATGATGATTTGATTGTCGATGCGTTGAATACCATCGCTCGCCGTTTCACTACCCGCCGTGGTTTGAGTTGTAGCTTGATACGTAGAAACGCACAGCTGGCAATCTTCCATGCAGCTTCGCTGATCAAACAACAGTGAATGCTTTTCGCTGCGGCTTTCTGGGTTTTGACACCAAGGGCAAGACAAGCTGCATCCTTTAAGAAAAAGAATGGAACGAATGCCATCGCCATCATGGGTAGAGAATCGTTGGATATTGAAATACATCTCTGCTTGCCTCTTGGTCTGTGCTACCGCTGTGTACCTAATTCGTTTCTTTTGCTCGTTGAGTCTTATGAACAGCTTTTGTGTTTTCTAACTGAAAGCTTCATTTGAGCGTTTACAAGTTTCACTTAACTTTCATTTAATGAAATTATTATGGTTTCAAATGAAATTTCAATTGATCAAAATCAAGATCTCGTTCGATTGTCAGATCTATAGTGATCCCATCATCAAAACGAAGATTTTGTTTAAGGTAGAAACCATGATTGAACTTTATTTAGATACTGCTGATGTGGCAGAAGTAAAACGCTTTAACCAGTGCCTACCGCTAAAAGGCGTGACGACAAACCCAAGCATTTTGGCGAAGTCAAAACAGGGACTGAATGAAACCCTAGCAGGCATGCAAGAAGCACTTGGCGGTACACCTCGCTTTCATGCTCAAGTCGTGAGTTCAACCGTCGAAGGCATGGTGGCAGAAGCACGCCAATTGAATGAATTGCCTTACGATATGGTGGTAAAAGTGCCAGCAACAGAAACAGGCTTAGCTGCAATTAAGCTAATGAAAAAAGAGGGAATTCAGGTTCTTGCTACCGCTATCTATTCAGCTCAACAAGGTTTCCTAGCGGCACTGTGCGGTGCTGACTACCTAGCACCTTACGTAAACCGCATTGATGCGATGAACGGCAACGGTGTTGAAGTGGTCGCGGATCTTCAATTGTTGCTCGATCAAAACCAACTACCAGCGAAGATTTTGGCAGCCAGCTTCAAGAACACTCAACAAGCGATGGAAGTGATGAAGCTAGGCATCGAAGCCATTACATTGCCAACCGATGTGGCAGCACAAATGTTCGCACATCCAGCAGTAAAACCGGCGGTTGAGCAGTTCGATAAAGACTGGAAAGAGACGTTCGGCGAGAAACTTTCATTTGAAAGCTAATTAAAAGTAGCAGCTAGACGTCTCAATGAATAATAAAGGGAGTCTTAACTCACCTGTGCGCCGGTGAGTTAAGATTCCCTTTTGTATTTCAGATAGAGAAGTAGCGCTACAGTAGTTCTCTATTGGTCAGTGACCAAAGGTACACGCGCTTGAGTAAACTGATTTTGATCCTTTTACGAATACCTCGTTTGGAATGGCGGAGTCGGTTTGGTAGCGCAATGGCTTTCATCTCGTTTTTCATTTCTTTTCCATCCACCAACACAGTAGACCTCCGATGCAGTAAGCCAGCAGATCTTTCCAATCAAATGTAGCGCCCAAAATTACAGCTAGAGGCGATGAAGATTCGATACCAAGCCAAACTGCAACCTGTAACAGTTGCCCTAACTCAACAGCAAACGCAATCAACACCACCAGTGAAACCAGCCAGTTAACAGGCATGGAGAACAAGCTTGCAAGAAAGTAGTAGAGCCAAACCACAACGAGAACATCGCCAAATGTCGGACGAATAAAGCTGTCTCGAACATAGAGCGCAATAACGACCAATGCGATAAAACACACCAAGCTTTTCAGTCCATTTTTTGCAGATACTCGCAGGTGGATAGCGGACGTTTCTTCCACCATATTGCTTGGCTGCCCAGTGAGAATTGCTCGTTTAAACATCTTCATGATTCGCCTTTGCGCTTTCTTCCGCTTTCTTATTTCGTGCGTACCAGTCGATGTTGCGTGTAATGACCATAGTGAAGCTCAAAATCGCGAAACACAGTAATGTCCCCATCACCAATGCGTAGCTTTCTGCTTGTAGCAAGCCAAACAGTAATCCGTAGAGAGTAAGTAAACACGCTCCGAATATCGCGCCGTGTTTGGTGTTGCTCAACATACCGCTCACGTACACACTTAAAAGCCCCGTCGATGCGACTGCTGACACCACATACGCCCAGTTAAAGCCGAGGTGTTCACTCATCGAAATCAGCAATAGATAGAAAAGCGCTAAAGCCAGACCAATAAAACCGTATTGTACTGGGTGAACCGGACGCGCTTGGAACAGCTCCAGCAAGAAGAAACTCGCAAACACTAATGTGATAACCAACAGTGAATAGTTCACAGCTCGATGAGACTTCAAATAGTGGTCCACGGGATCAATCAAATCTACGCCCATTTGTCGCTGTTCAAGCTCGTGACAAGCGTGACTCGATGACAAACAGCTTTGGAACAGCTGCGCGATATTGGTAGAGAAATTATTGCTCGCCCACTGTGCATTAAATCCATCTTCGGATACCTCTGACGACACCGGTAAGTAATCACCGATAAAGCTTGGATGAGCCCATGTTGAAGAGAGCTCAACCGTTGTTTGACTACCGATTGGTGTGACTTGAAGCTGACCCATCCCTTGCAGCAAGAAGTTAAGATCGAAAGCCAAAGGTTGTGCTGGGTTTAGGTCTGCAAGTGTCAGATCACTGTGGAAGCCTTGTGGTAACTGATTTAACCCCGTTCCCGGTGCGACGTCGATATCAGAGCTCGCCATGGTCATGTCATCCAAACGAATCAATCCACGGCTGTCTTCAATGCCAACCACTAGGCTCATGTTTTCAATATCAAGCCCCTGCAATGCCGAGAGATCGTCTGCATCAAAAGTACCTTTCAGCGCCACTTGTGCTTTGTATAAACGCGCACGGTAAATGCCTCGGTACTTTTCAAAACTGTCCAGATTCGCGCTCATATCAAAAGTGCTAGGTAAAAGAAATTTACGACGCTCTTTAATCTGTACTTTGTCATCTCGGTAACTGGTTTCGGTGTAGTTAACCATGATGAATGGACCAATGATGCGCTGTTCGCCGCTGCTGCTGCGTGCGATGTCGTTTCTGACTTCATCTTGGCGATATGAGCGTTCTGAGATCAACCCTGTGACCATTGAAAGCGGGATTTGCAGTAAGACAAACAAAAACAGCACGAAGGCGAACTTCGTGCCGAGTTGGTTATTGAGGATCTTTTTCATGTTTCATTCTCCATTTGCTGATGGGAGTAATCTAAATCAGCAATTTGGAGAACGAATGGAGCTAATGTGGAGTTTCTATGGAGTTGGTAAAATCAGGGTCACTTTCACGCCAGAATCGACGTTTTCGACTTGTAACTGACCTTTGTGCAGCTTGATCACTTGCTCAACAAAATTCAGCCCGAGCCCAGTGCTCTTAACACCATTTTTCCGAGCGAGGGAATAAAAGCGCTCGGTCAAACGAGGCATCGCATAGTCAGGAATGTGAGGACCTGAATTGAAAATCGACAGGCACGCTTTCTCTTTCGCGACCTCAGCTTTCCATTCAATGCATCCCTCCGAATCAACAAAATCCAGCGCATTGTCCATCAGGTTAAAAGCGGCCTGTTTCAGTAAGAAGGCATCACCAAGCACGGAGAGATGGTCATCAATTTGAATGTTGGCAGTGACCGACTTAGCACTCAAACGCACATCCGCCGATTCAAGCACTTCATTGACCATTTGTTTTAGCGAGATAGCTTCGACTTGCTCTAGCTCAGGGCGCTTTTCAAGACGAGCAAGTTCTAGCAACTTATCAATCAATGACTGCATGCGATCGCTTTCTCGCTCAATGTTGCCAGCAAAGCGCGTGACCTTTTCTTCAGGCAACGGCATTTGCAATATTTCACTCGCGCCTTTAATCGCTGATAACGGACTTTTCAGCTCATGAGTCAGCGTCTGTACGTACTCTTCCACATACTGTTTGCCATCGAGCTGGTTGCGCATTTTCTCCAATGCGTCGCTTAGCGTGCCGTACTCATAGAAGATACGAAATGTCGGCTTAGAGACCTTTTCACCCTCACCCATTTTGGTCGCGTAGTCTTCTAGCTTGTTCAGTGCCGAGTGAATTCGCCAAGCAAACAATGCCCCTGCCAATAGCACTAAACCACTCATCCACACCATCCAAAACAGCACATTGCGTTTAGAAAGATCGATGAAAGGTTGTACTGAGCGATTGGATTTTGCCACCGTCACGCTGCCAATGATTTCGCCTTTGTGGTAGATGGGCGCAGCAACGTGCATGACGGTTGAAAGCGGATCTTTCGGGTCTTCGATGGTACTGCGCGCACCGTATTGACCACGCAACGTGAGATACACATCATTCCATTGCGAGTAGTCTTTGCCAACGTCTTGCTGCCAAGAATCCGCAATCACAATCCCTTGTTTGTCGGTGATGTAAATTCGATGATTAATCGCTTTTTTGCCAATTTCCCAAATGCGCGCTTGAGGCTCTCGCTGTCCATAAGCCGTTAATAGTTTGGAGAAGCGACTCTCAGACAACTTACCGTTTGCAACGTCTTCTTCCGCCAATACCGCAAGCAAGTTCGCCATATCCACCAGTGTCTCTTCGGTGGTTTGACGTACGGTTGGCTTAAGTTCTTGGACAACGGTTTTGCTCACCATGTAAGCCGTCATCCCGACTAAGATGAAGTAGAGAAAAAACAGTCTGAGTCCAAGTGGGATCTTCGGCCAGCGATTCATCATTCACCTTTAATGCAGTAAAAGTAACCAAAGCCACGCTTGGTACAGATGCGTTCAGACATCTCAAACGGCTTCAACTTATGGCGAATAGCTTTGATGTGGGTATCGATATTGCGCTCGTATGCAGCCTCTGGTGCCATGTCTGCCGCGACCATGAGCTGCTCTCGGCTCAATACATTGGAAGAGACGGAAATCAGTTTATCGAGAATCTTAAATTCGACCGCCGTTAACCCAAGCATTTGCCCGCCAACACCATAATCGAAGTTTTGCGCAACCAAATCATGGTTCAATTGAGGCTGTTCTGGAACAGCTACAGGTTCCGGCTTGTGCTCCTTCATTGGCGTTTTGGCTTTGATTCTAAGCTTAATGCGCGCCAACATTTCACGCGGGCTAAATGGCTTAGTCACGTAATCATCCGCGCCAATCTCCAAGCCTACCACTCGGTCAATTTCATCGCTTCTTGCGGTTAGAAAGATAATGGGAATATCAGAAAACTCACGGATGGTTTTGCACAATTCAAAACCATTGCCATCCGGCAAGCCTACGTCTAACACAAGTAACGCTGCGGAGTTGTGCTGCAAAAAAGCTAAGCCCTCTCCTGCCGTTGCAAACCACTCTGCGTGGTAGCCATCCATCTCTAATACATGAATCAGGTTCTCTGCGATGGCAGATTCATCCTCAATAATGACGACGGTTGATTGGTCGCTCAATGTTCTAACCTCACTGACGATACTTGCTTAGATGCACATCTTTTTCACTTACTTTGGCGCAAAGGCTATCGAATTGATACCACAAAGGCAAAATCCGTGAATAATATTAATCAAACACCCTCTCATTCAGCGTGGTGAACTTATCACTCACACTGATGAGTCACTACAATTGTGAATACAATGATTTCAACCATTGATATGAACAGTGTTCATTTTACACTCGAGTTATCAATTCGATTTTGTTTAAAGGACAGTAACTGATGAAAAGAGCGCTAATCCCCCTAGCTTTACTCACTTTGCTCTCTGGTTGCGCCAGCATGTCTCCGGATGAGTGCAAGACGGCGAACTGGTACAAGGTAGGTTATCAAGATGGCCGAGACGGCAACGCTCCAAACGTTATCAATAGCTATACCGAAGACTGTGGTGAAGCGGGTGTGACACCAGACCGAGCGAAATGGAAAGAAGGTTTTGATAAAGGCACTATCCAATATTGCTCACCAGACAATGGTTACACTGTCGGTATCGAGGGCAAGGAATACTACGGTGTGTGCAGCAGCAAAGAATTCATTGAAAACTACCAGTTAGGTCATCAAGAATATCAACGCCAGCAACGCATCCAAGAGATCGATACTGAAATCTCGGTCATCGATAATCAACTTGATGGCAACCCAGACAAAGACAATGCCAAACGTCTGAAAGAGAAGAGAAAGCGATTGGCTGACGAGCGCTCAGACCTCCTGTCGCCAACCATCAACTTGAATCTGAATTTCTAAATCGATTGGATTTAGCTTCTAAAAATTCATGGCCCTAACTCAGTTCTAGGGTCATGAATTGGCTGTTTGGATCGAGTTCGTAATCCCCGAACGGCTCGCAGTACACAAAGCCATGCTTTTCATACAACAGGCGCGCAGGTTTAAAAAATTCCATCGAGCCCGTTTCTAAACTCAAGCGCTGCAAGCCTTTTTGCTTCGCTTGCTCAATCACATGAATCAATAATTGAGAGGCCACACCTTGGTTTCTTGCCGCTGGCGTGGTGCGCATGGATTTCAGCTCCGCGTGTTGGCCATCCAACTCTTTAATCGCAGCACACCCAAGCAGTTGTTCACCCTTCCATCCGGTCCAAAATGTCACTTCTGGTGCTTTGAGCTTATCTAAATCTAACGCATGCACGCTCTCTGGTGGTGACGTGGCGTACATGTCTTGCAAATGTTCTTCTAGCAATGCAATGACTGCCGTTCTTTCTAAATTGTCGACTTCTATCTTCACGACTCTTCCTTGATAACCAATGGCCTTTCTGGAATTTATGTGAAAACAGCCACATAAACAACTGTCTTCAACATCAAAGATATCAAGAGTCATCGTAATCAAAAATCTGTGTCTACACTCTTAAAGTCATTTCCCCACCTAACTGATCATTGAGGACATACTATGGATTTCTTGATTGAGGATATTCTGGCGCGCGAAATTTTGGATTCACGCGGAAATCCGACTGTGGAAGTCGAAGTCACGCTCGGCTGTGGCATTGCAGCAAGAGCATCGGTGCCCTCGGGTGCCAGTACTGGTTCACGAGAAGCGGTAGAACTGCGAGATGATGACGACACCCGCTTTGGTGGCAAAGGCGTACTCAATGCCGTTCAACTGATCAATACCGAAGTGCTCGAAGCCATTGTTGGTTTGGACTCGCGCGATCAAGCATTAATTGACCGCATTATGATCGAGCTAGATGGTACCGAAAACAAATCCCGTCTCGGCGCGAATGGCATTCTTGGTGTCTCCCTCGCCGTAGCTCGCGCAGCCGCACTAACTGCTGACGTACCTTTGTATCAGTATCTCGGTGGTGTAGGCGCTAACCTACTGCCTGTGCCTTGTATGAACATCCTCAACGGCGGCGTGCATGCTCGTTGGCAAGGTCCGGATTTTCAGGAATACATGATTGCGCCATACGGTGCTGAAAACTTCAGACAGGCGGTGCAATGGGGCAGCGAGGTGTATCATGCATTGCGCCAAGTTCTGTTGGAGTCCAATCACTCGGTTGGCGTGGGTGATGAGGGTGGCTTTGCGCCAGCTGTGAAGTCCAACCGCGAGCCGTTAGAGTTGATTGTCAAAGGCATTGAGAGAGCCGGACTGAAACCCGGTGTCGATGTCGGCATCTGTATGGATCCAGCCTCTAGTGAGTTCTATGAGAATGGTAAATATAAGCTACGCTCAGAGAATCGTGAACTGACCTCCGCAGAGATGATTGAATACTATGAGAAGTTGGTAGAAGACTTCCCTGTGGTTCTTCTCGAAGATGGACTTGCCGAAGACGATTGGGATAACTGGCCACTATTGAATGAGAAGCTCGGCGGTAAGATCGAAATTGTTGGTGATGATCTTCTGGTTACTAATACCAAATACATCCAAAAAGCGATCGACATGAATGCTGCTAACTCAGCATTGATCAAACTGAATCAGATTGGCTCGCTAACCGAGACCATTGAAGCGATTCAAATGTGTCATCACGCTGCATGGGGCGCGTTTGTTTCTCACCGTTCGGGTGAAACCACAGACAGCTTCATTGCCGATATGACTGTTGCACTTCGCACTGGTCACCTTAAAACAGGTGCGCCATGTCGCGGTGAACGTGTCGAAAAATACAATCAGCTAATGCGCATTGAAGACGAGTTAGGCTCAATGGCGGTGTTCGCTGGTCGCAAAGCCTTTGTGCGCTAATCGCTCAATACACCTAAAAGAAAGCCGCCCAGTGTAGAACTAGGCGGCTTTTTAGTGTCCGGAAAACTGATTACAAGGCTTGTCGCATAATGTGCTGAGGCCCAACCGGACCACCATGATACAGCTCATTAGTGTCTTCAAAACCTGCTTTCAAATAGCACTGATAAGCCGGTACATTGCGGCAATTAACCGTCAAATAGAGAAAATCAAAGCTCGGAAAATGCAATTTCGCATAATCAGCAAACTGGCTGATGGCTCGCTTGGCAATGCCTTTGCCTTGGTGACGATGATCCAACAATAACCAACGCACGCCTAAGCTCTTTTCCGGACAGAAGTCGTAATTCTCACTGTATCCGGCATCGAAGACAAAAAAGCCGACCACTTGATCATCCAATAAGATCAAATGCGCTAGCTCTGTCGGTTTAAGACTTTCCAATAACTCAGGAATATTTGCGACTGTGTATTGGACTTGATTCTCTAAGACTTGCAGCTCAAGGGTTTGCTCATGACGGCATGGCGTGTACTTTTCAATGGTAATCATAGTCATCCTTGCTGTTTTTATACTCATTTCATACAGGGTATGTCGTAAATGGAAAAACCTGCTGTCGTATTTCCCACTCGCAGGCAAACGTTTAGCACACTATTATCCTCATCAACTGTTAGTGAGGTTGTCATGTTTCGTTTTCTGCTTTGTAGTTTCTCTCTTGTTTTACTCTATCCTACCGCCATTGATCTTTATCTTGTAGGTTTGCCTCAAATTGCCGCGGATTTAAACGCCAGTGAATCACAATTACACATCGCGTTTTCTATTTACCTTGCTGGTATGGCAACCACCATGCTGTTTGCAGGTAAGATCGCCGACTCCGTTGGCCGTAAACCGGTGGCGATGCTAGGTGCGGCCATTTTTATTGCAGCATCATTGCTTGGCGGAATGGCAGAACAATCCAACACGTTTTTAATCGCACGTTTTGCACAAGGTATTGGGGCTGGATCTTGCTATGTGGTTGCTTTTGCTATTTTGCGCGACACATTGGATGACAAACGCCGCGCTAAGGTGCTGTCGATGCTTAACGGCATTACCTGCATCATTCCTGTCATCGCACCCGTTGTTGGCCATCTCATTATGCTCAAATTCCCTTGGCCAAGCCTGTTCACCACAATGGCAGGCATGGGTGTGGTGGTTTGTTTGCTTTCGACCTTGGTGCTGAAAGAATCAAAGCCTAGTGCATTGCCACAACAAAGCACCGCTTCAGCTTCTACCCAAGAAACGTTCGCGGAGCGCTTTTTCATCAGCCGACTCATCATTACATCCATCGGCGTGACCACCATTCTTACCTACGTGAATGTCTCTCCAATGCTGGTGATGGGCGAACTTGGTTTTGACCGTGGCGGCTATTCTTCTGTCATGGCAGGCACTGCATTAGTCAGTATGATCACTTCTTTCTCTGCGCCATTGGCTTTGTCTTACTTTAAGCAACGTACTCTGATGCTGACTTCGCAAACCTTGCTTGTCAGTGCCGCGATGGTGATTGGTTTTGCTCATCTAAACCAATGGGGAATCCCATTTTACTTATTCGGATTTGGGCTGATTTGCGCTGGCTTCTCGATTGGCTTTGGCGTGGCCATGAGTCAAGCGCTCAGCCCTTTCTCTCTGCGTGCTGGTGTAGCAAGCTCACTACTGGGCATCGCTCAAGTGTGTTGCTCTGCCCTCTACATCTGGTTTATGGGGTTCATCGGCGTTAATGCGCTGAATATGTTGGTGTTTGTGTTAGCTATAGGTGGCGCAATCAGCTTGGCTCTAATACTATTTATTCCTAAGCCTGCTCATGAAAGCCACTATGAAGAAATCACTAGCCCGTCTTGATCTCAACCTGCTGTTCACTCTGCAATTGCTGCTGCAAGAGCAGAGTGTTTCCAAAGCGTCGAAGAAATTAAACGTCACGCCGTCAACGGTAAGTAAATCGCTTAATAAGCTTCGTGACTGGTTTGATGATCCTCTGTTTGTGAAAACACCAAAGGGATTAGCACCCACTCCTTTAGCGCAAAGCATGGAGCAAGATCTGGCAGAATGGCTACAAATTGGCAGTCAAATTGCGGAGAAACGCAGCGACATAGCCCCCAAAGGCGTACGCTTTGATCTGACCATTGAGTCACCTTTAGTGCTGACAATTCTTGATGATCTTCTTGTTGCCATCCACCAGCGCTACCCAGATGCGAAAGTCAAAACCAGTAACTGGGATTACGATTCACTCGACGCGATTGTACGTGGAGAGGCAGACATCGGCTTTACCGGCAGAGAGAGCCATCCCCGCTCAAAAGAGTCACTCGACCTGCTTCCCTACTTTCTTGATTTCGAAGTGCTGTTCTCAGATTTACCTATGGTGTACCTGCACAAGGATCACCCCGCTTTGGAGCAGGAATGGAACCTTGAGACCTTTTTGAGTTACCAACACATCAATATTGTTTGGGAAAAGAGTGAGACGTGGGCACTGGACGAAGTGTTGAGTGAACTTGGTTTACAGCGCTCCATTGGCTTAACTATGTCGAGCTTCGAACAGTCTCTATTTATGGCCGCGCAACCACACCACAATATGCTGACCACTGCGCCGCAGTACTGTGAGAGTTACACCAAGAAGCTACATCCAGATTTGGTGTGCTTACCCATTCCTTTAGAACAGCCACAGCAAGAGAAGCTGCTGATCCCGTTCACCATGATTTGGCACAAACGTAATGCGTACAATCCCAAACTGGTGTGGTTGAGAAACACCATGAAATCGCTGTATGGAGAGAAAAGTAGCAGCAATACGTGATTGCTTCTTCCACACATTACTGATAAATTTCGCGCGTTTTTAACCCTATTATTAAGGAGGTATTTCCAATGATTCGTTTTCAACACACTCATTTTAATCAACGTCCTTACGTTGTTTTAGGATAACTAAAACCCCTAAATTCAAGTAAGGACGACAAGCTAACTTATTGTCGGAATTACAACTATGTTTAAAAAACTGAATGAAGCAACCGCCAAGCCAGCCGTTTGGTCAGCATACACTGCAGACGTACTGTGGACAGATAACCACATTGCGAAACAGATGCTCAGCTTCCACCTAAACCAAGAAATCGAAGCCGCGTCGCGCTCATTCAACTTCATTGATGAATCTGTTGACTGGCTGGTGTCTGAATTTGGTCTCAACCAAGATTCAAAAACCATCGATTTTGGTTGCGGCCCTGGCCTTTACACCCAACGTTTAAAAACGCGTGGTGTAGGTACTGTGCTCGGATTGGATTTCTCGCAAAACTCACTGGAATATGCGACTCAACAAGCAGCGTCTTCGAACCTCGCTATTGAGTATCACTTAGGCAATTACCTAGAGTTCAGTGACACACGACAGTTTGATTTGATCACGCTTGTTATGTGCGACCTTTGCGCGCTCAATCCAACTCAACGAGCCACATTGTTTGCTAAATTCAAAACACTGTTGGCTGAGAATGGTGCGATTGCATTAGACGTGTACACACAAACACGTTTTAACAAGCAAGCTGAAGCGCTGACACTCAATAAAAATGCCATGAACGGTTTTTGGAGTGCAGAAGATTACTGGTGTATTCAGTCTTCATTCAAATACGAAACTGACCTTGTCACGCTAGACAAGTACGTGATAACCGAAGCGCAACGAGAATGGACAGTCTATAACTGGCTGCAACATTTCACTTTAGACATGCTTAAAGCAGAACTTGCGCCGCATGGTTTAGAAGTTCAAGCAACCTACAGCGACTTGCGCGGAAAGCCGTTCGTAGATGGTGACGAAATGGCGGTGGTGATTCGTCATAAATAATGACCAATCCAAGCTAGAGCGACACTGCTATCAATAGCAAAAGGGGCGATATTCTCGCCCCTTTTTTCGTGTTTCGCTATTTGCATTTGTTACGCATGAACCAACTCAACCGGTCCGTGATCGTCACAGTGGTCGCCGTGTTGATGGTGAAGCCGACCATCGACAATGTAATCCACATGATCGCCATGTTGTATTGCCTCATGTCCACAACCCGGCCCATGTACATGCCCACCGCAAGAGTGCACAGGATGACATCCATCAGGATTGGTATCACTCAATCCAATAACATGTTCATCGCAGTGATCACCATGTGGATGATGCAAGGTTCCATCCACTAAGTAATCAACATGACCATCATGACGTATTGCCGTATGCCCACAATTTGGACCATGAGCATGGTTTGAATGTGAATGCGTTTTAGAGCAAGCCATCGACCCACCTCCCTTTTATAGGTTTATGCTTTCATATCAATGTTAGCTGTTGTGTTGCTACGCATTCCCTATATTTTAGATTATGTGAGCGGCTTCATGTGTACCACGCATGATCAATGAAAAAACTCGATGATCTGCTCGATTGCTTGATCAACATATTCGTCTTCATCATACAGCGCGATGTGATTCGCTCCTTCAATTCGAATCAGCTGTTTAGGCTGCGAAGCGGCATCAAACATTTGCTCGCTTTCGTATGCAGAATCCGCTTCTGTACCGACAATCATCAGTAGTGGTGTCGGCGTCAAGTTTGCAGCAATATCCAAAGCTGAAAAGTTAGCTAACGTCTCATAAGACCAAGGCAAAAACTTGCTCTCGTACAAGCCTTTTGCTCCGCGCTCTGTCATGTAGTACTGGTAGAACTCTCGGAACAGACGTGGCATTTCTTCACTGTCTTCAGCTGGTGCGTGAGGCAGAAAATCAATCTGCCCAGTAGCAAGATATCGTTCTCTCGCTTTATTACCTTTAAGTAGCAAATCTAACAAACCTTCTCGACCAATTACGTTGTGATAAAAGCCTCTGTGGTCAAAGTAAGCACTCACGGTCGCAAGTGATTTTACGCGTCTATCTGTCGCAACGGCATGAGCTAAATATCCACCGCCAGAACAAACACCTACCCCATAAATATGCTCAATGTTTACATACGCTAAGGAACGTAAATAAGTGACCCCGTTGCGGCAATCTTCCGCTTTATTGTATGGGTTCTCATGAAATCTTGGCGCACCTTCACTGGCGCCAAAACTGGCATGATCAAACGTTAATACCACAAATCCCTTGGCTGCAATTTTCTCGGCGTAGATTCTTACCGTCTGCTCTTTTACTCCCGCCTGCGGCGCAGCAATCAAAACCGCTGGTAAAGGATTTTCGACTTTGGATGGACGATGAATTTCCGCTGCAAGTCGGTTGCCATTGCTGAAAAATGAAGCCTCATATCTTGTTACTGTCACTCGATTCACTCTCTATGTTTAACGGTTTTTTAGACGATAAAGACGAGCATTCACAAACATTTGCACTCTGCTTTTCTCTTTTAAACAAGTATAAGGAGCGCTATTATTCGGATATATATAGGCATTATGAAAACACTGTTAGGTTTATATGAACAATCTATCTTGGCGAGGCATTCGCGCGTTTATTTATGTCGCGGAATGTGGAAGCTTCACCTCCGCAGCCGAAGCGATGGGCGCATCAAAGGCAAACGTAAGTCAGCTCGTGAGTGAATTAGAATCCTCGCTAGGTGTTCAGTTACTCTATAGAACCACACGCCAGCTCCGCCTTACTGAAATTGGCGATGGTTACTTTCGCAAGTGCAAAGAAGCGATGCTACAACTGGATGCCGCCGCAGAGTGGGCGCAGCAAGCCACCAGCGAAATTAAGGGCAGGATTCATATGAATTGTGTTGGAGGTCCGATTGGCGAAGAACTTATTGCACCATTGGTGATGAGTTTTCAAGCCACCTACCCGAACGTTGAAGTAGAGCTCGATTTCTCAAAACATCGCGTCGATCTCATTGAAGATAGCTACGACTTAGTGCTTCGTGTCGGCGAGATGCCAGACTCCACTCTCATCGCGCGCCGACTCACCACACTCCGCACACACTATGTCGCAAGTCCAGATTTTCTGGAACGACACCCGAACATCCTCGTCCCAGAAGATCTTAAAGCCTTGCCTTTGATTCATGGCAGTGTTGATCATTGGATCATGAAGAATCATAAAGAGCAACGCATTATCAACGTAGGGCAAGGTATTAAAGCAGCTACTGGCAGAACCATGCGCCACGCGGCGATTTCTGGGTTAGGGGTAACGCGACTAACCGATGTGTACTGCCATGCTGATTTAACATCAGGGAGACTTATTGAAGTGCTCCCTGAGTGGTCAGAAAAAACCTTACTTTCGCTCGTCTGTCCGCCAGTCAAATATCAACTGCCAAGAGTCAAAATGCTCATGGACTGGATAAGTGACCGATTTGAAGAGCACTATAAACAGTTCAAAATTGAGGGCGAACATTCAAGCTAAGCTCGGTTTCAATCACTCCGCGCTCACAACCTTTTTCTCAGCAAGTGCCATGGCAATATTGGCTTTGCTGTATGCACTTTCATTGATGAAGTGCGGATAGATATCCTGTTTGCCTTCCCAGAAAATGTCATAACCAAAGAAGGTCGCGAGTAGTGGTTCGCCCGGTTTGACTACCTCGAAATCTCGTCCACAGATCATAGGGTGTACTGTCGCGACACGCATACCATCGTGATCGACAGGGATCATCACTTCTTCAGTGTAAAAATACGCATCGTAGTCGTTCAACTCACCAACTTGCCCAAGGTTATGCTGCTCAAGGTAATCGAGCACCATAGTCAGCATCTTCTTCATTAGCTCTAACGTGTCGTACTTCAGTGAGCCATGTGCTTGAGCTCCAACTTCGATCATCACGCCATGCTGCCCTGTGGTGCACAAATAAGGTTGGTCATCCCACGCTTTTCTGTCTTCAAACAAGATGTTGGCTTCTGGCATGCGTTGCTTCACATACGCCCCCATCTTGCGATAGAACACGTCATTAGAAACCAAAATCAAGGTCGCACCCATGTTACTGGTAGTGTTGTGCAGATCAACGATCAATTGCTTCTCTTGGTGAGCATGTACTTGCGTGAATTGCTGCGCGATTTCAGTTTCTTGCTGAGTCGCAGGTAATGATTGATTCGCCAAGGCAAATTCACGGTTGAGGTCGGTTTCAACATAACGAACGTTTTGCTTTACCGCTTCGGGGTTGCCAAGCACACAATGAGTATTGAACGTCGAACGATCGGCAACATAAAGACGATCTTTGATCAGCTTTTGAAGATAAATGCCAGAAAGCTCATTACCATGCGTACCTGCCACGAGCAGAACACGATTAAGTTTGTCCATAAAAGTGATATTCCAAATATTGAGTAAAAGTGAGTTTTGATTGAGATTGAGCAGCGCCCTCTTAGCGAAACGCCATTGCTCCTTTCCCCACGCCTTCATAAGCGATGATTTGTAACGACTGCCCTTCTTCCAGTGAAGGAGCAATTTCATTGGCGATAAACACAGCCAACAACTCTACCGTCGTATCGGTGTTCAATACTTCGGTTTCGCTGTGCGCAATAGCAAGTTGGAAGTCACCTTGTGAAGTGGTGTATCGGAAACCAAAATGCGTATCGCAGTTGATGAGGCTCGCATGTTCGCTCAGTTCCAAATGACTGATCTCAACCAGATCTTCGATAGAAGCGAGGTAGATATCCTGCCAGCGCTGCGCAAAAGCGTCCTCACGAGCGGCATCGCGCTGACCATCAACCAGAATTTGGATAGGCGAGCGATGACCATGTGCAATACGCTGACAATTGCCATCGTGCTTTTTTAAACCGTGGGTGTAGTGATAGTAAGCGCCATCGAATTTTTCATGACGCAAGGTCACGTCAATCGATGCCACATTAGTTGGTAAATGACCTTGCAGAACTTGGTGGATGTGTTGCGTTACACTCTCTATTGAGATTTCTTGTGCATCCACGAAGCAAAAGGCTTCATCTGGGCAATGCAGGTGAATGCTCTTTTCTCCGCGCATGAGATCGACTTGAGTATAACCGGCTTTAGTATTCGCCCTTTCGACTGCGGAATTTTTTACAGGGACAAGCAAGCGGTGATCAACGTACTGATCGACCAACTGTTTGATTTGTTTTTTAACTTTCGAGAAATCCAGCACCATGCTCATCTCATTGAGATCGCCGTGCATTACTACGTCCAGAATCCAACTCTCGCCGACCATGCCTCGTGTTTCACACAAGTACGAAGCATCAATAACCGTGAGATCGTTAACAAATAGATTCAATCTGAATTCCTCATTTTATGTTGAGTCTAAAAATAAAATGTTATGTTATAACACTTACCGCTCTCGCTCAATTTCGCAAAGTGATGTTCTTTCCACTCAGCGTTGCGCTATGGTTTCAGCTATAACTAATCACTTTATCAACTAATTAGCCTTTTCGATTTAGCGCTACACTGCGACTCTTAATGAGATTTGAGGATAAGGAATGTCGACATTTTTACTGACCGCGATTGCCATGTTGGCGTTTGCCGCCAATTCGCTGTTGTGCCGCTTGGCATTGGCAACAGGTTTGATTGACGCGGGCAGCTTCACTCTTATCCGTTTACTCTCTGGCGCCGTGACTCTCATCGCCATCATGCTTTTGCGTGGCAACTGGCGCAGCCAAATCCCAACAACTCGATTTAGTCTTTTCGCTGGGATGGCCTTATTTGGATATGCGGCACTGTTCTCTTTCGCTTATGTAAAACTAGCAGCTGGAACTGGAGCCTTGTTACTTTTTGGTGCCGTACAGCTAACTTTGGTCGCACTCTACTGGTGGCAAGGGCAAAGGTTTAAAAGACTCGAACTGATTGGTATTGCGGTTTCTTTGCTTGGGTTTGCGTGGTTAATGCTGCCATCGGCAACACGTCCTGATGTTTGGTCAGCTTTGTTAATGGTATTTTCAGGCATTTGTTGGGCAGGGTTTACCGCCTTGGGTAAGCAAGCTCCCACTCCTAGCAGCGGCATTACTTGTGGATTCATTACCGCTTCTATCTTTGGGCTTTTACTCTCTCCTCTTCTACTAGAGTCCATTCACGTTACGTTGCAAGGCGTAATGCTCGCGGTTGCATCCGGCGCCATCGCCTCTGGTTGCGGGTACGTCCTTTGGTATCAAGTGATGCAAAAACTGACCTTGCTGCAAGCAGCGGTCAGCCAACTTTCTGTCCCTGCAATTGCGTTAGTCTTAGGAAGTGCGTTGTTAAGTGAGCCGCTCACTACCCATTCAATCATCACCAGTGCCATCATCCTTGGTGGTATCGCTTTAGTATTTTTATCTCGCTCCCAAAACCCGACAAAGACTCCAGCAAGCCAATAAAAAATAAAAACTTTCCTCTCAACTTATCTCCCATCATCTATGCTTTTTGTTAGGCACTTGTTTTCACAGCACTTTGGACGTGAGCAATGCCTAACACGCTGGCGATGAGCCTTGAATAGAAATTTGGTTTGGTAACTCCTGCAAAACTGTATCAGTAATGAGATTTTCTAGTTAAACGTTTTCTTGGTCATTTTTCCCTCACGCCATAGGTAACGGGGTGTGAACGGCGATTTGAGCATTTTGACCCAATTTGGTTTTGACAAAGGATTTACAAACCACCTCTTTTCAATCGCTATATTCCGCCTCCGCAATTTTTTCAGAACGAAATTCTGACTATTGATTGAGTAAATTCATCCACTTACAAACATAAGCCTGAGCTAACTTTGAGACTATGAACGATAAAAGCAAATTCGCCACAAAAGTAGCCCTTAGCCTGACTCTGGCTTATCTGATCCCATTTGCCATGGGTTGGCCGCAAGCGTCGACGGCAGCAACGACAGTCATGTTGATCGCTTCAACAGGCAGCCGCCGTGAATCGCTAGCGAAAGGCACATTGCGTGTGTTGGGTACTTTGGTCGGTGCTGTGATTGGCTTGCTGCTAGTTGGAATGTTTGCTCAAGACCGCTTCATGTACATGCTCAGTGTCTCTGTGGTTGTGTCCTTTATCTTCTATTTCCGTAACGCTTACCAAAAAGACCCAACGCTGCTTGCCCTAACCGGCGTAATGACTTTGATGATGTCTAACGGTGGCGATGCAGAAGGCGCGTTTATGTACGGCGTTGACCGAGCGTACATGACCATCTTTGGCGTGGTGCTTTACACCTTGGTAGGCACATTCTTATGGCCAACAAAGACAGAGCAAAACCTTCGTCAGCTTATTGAACAACTTAACCAAGCTCAGCAAGCGTTGTTCGCAGCGATTTTACAGAACTTCGAACAAAGGCATGCTCAACACCAAGGGTTAGTTCCGGCTTCGGGCACGCAGGACGGTGAGGAAGACGAAGAACCAAAGCCCACTATCGATGAGTTGCTAGACAAAGTCTTTGCCGCGCAAAACGCGTTAGAGCAACGCTTCGCAACCGTGAGTGTCGAGTGCAGTGATGTCTCGGCCTACATGAAAGAGTGGCAACTTGCCGTCCACTTCAACAAGCAAATCACCCAAGAGCTCAGCGTGGCAGCACACAGTCACTTTAGCCACCAGCAAGACCGAAGCTGCATCAACAACTTCGATCAAGCCGTCGAAGAAATTCAAACTCTTTTCAAAACCTGCCAAGAGATGTGGGACAACGAAGGCCCTGCCTATCGCGCACAGGAATTTAAAGTTGATTACAACCAGCAGGCTTTATCTAACGCCCCACACCTTGCAAAAGGCTCCGCACTCACGCTTGGTCACTTGCTTAAATTAATGCACCAGAGCTTATCTCGCTTAGCAGAGAGCATCAGCTGTATTGATTCGGTGACCAACAATGTGTCGTTCAAACAAGAATTACCAAAGCAGAAGAGCAAGTTCCTTTGGTGGGATGCCGAAAACTTCAAAACCGCAGTGAAAACCTTCACCACCTACTGGGTGGCTGGGTTGATTTGGATTTACTTCAATCCACCGGGTGGCTACTCGTTTGTTACCTTCTCGACCATCTTTATGTCACTGCTGTCGTTCGTACCTGTTCACCCATTCATGTTGCTGATTTTGTTTACGTTTGGCTTCCTATTTGCGGTGCCTTCGTACGTCTTCATCTTGCCGGGATTAGAACTCGGTGGTGAGCTCGGGTTGTTCATCTTCATCTACACCTTTATCGGCTTCTACTTGTTTAAAGGGCCGGTGACCATCTTCTACATGATTGGCTTGTTTGTCCTCGGCCTCGACAACAACATGACCTATCACTTTGGCATTCTGATGACGATCATGACCTTGTTCTACATGGTGGTGTTCATGATCATTTTCGCTCACTACTTCCCGTTCAACTCCCGTCCGGAGCACTTGTTCTTGACCATGAAGGAGCGGTATTTCAGGCATGTGGGCGATTTGTTTTCCAGTTACTACGAACAGTCTGAATCGACTTACAAGAAGATGAAACGTTCACTGCACTTGGTCACACTGAACGTCTCTTCTAAAAAGCTCAAAGTGTGGGGTTCTAAAATCAACCACAAGCTGTTCGACAAGACACCGCCAGAAGCGATTGGGGCATTCAGCAAGTCTTGTGACGCCCTGAGCAACCACGTCAACATTCTGATTGCTGCCGAACAAAAGCTATTAAGTAACCCCCTTATCAAGCAGTTACGCAGCAAGCATACCGATTCCATATTACCTCTGATGGCTGGCGCACTCGCAAGCCATCAGGCGACCGACGAACTCGATTCTGTGTTCGAAAAATACAGCCAGGATTACCAATCCTTTGAAAATAAACTGGAAGATTTCTTTAGTGAGTTGGATTTATCTGACTACGCTTATTCAGAGATTGCTGGTTTTTATATCTTGCTGAATTTAAAACGGAACGTGTTCGAAGCGATCAACCAATGCAAGCAAACCTACGAGGATATCGATTGGGTGAACTTACGTCAGAAGCGGTTTTAAAGGTGAGGATATGATGCTTCTAAAACTAACTAAACCAAGCCTCGCCATACTCTCTGTACTCGGATTGAGTGCGTGTACGACTTTGGGTCCGGACTACGTCCATCCAGAGCAAACCGCCTTGCCAAGTGATTGGTCGGTAGAAAAAGCGGCGCAAGACACACAACAATCCGAGCAAAAACTGCAGCAGTGGTGGCAGCAGTTCAACGATCCAACACTGAACCAACTGGTTGAGATGGCGAGCCAACAAAACCTCGATCTTGAGGCGGCGGGTTTGCGTATCGTTCAAGCACGTTCGTTATTGGGGATCTCCACAGGATTGCAATACCCACAAGTGCAAACGGTCTCCGGTAACTTAGCTAGGGCTTATGTGAACGACCAAGGTGTGAATAACGCTGCGTTGTCGTTTGACGCTGGCTGGGAGATGGACATCTGGGGCAAATACGCACGTGGCATTGAGTCGGCTGAGGCTGGTTACTATGCATCGATTGCGTCATACCACGACATCATGGTGACCATCACCTCTGAGGTGGCACGCAACTACATCAACTACCGCACGTTCCAAGAGCGTATTTTGCTTTCTCGTCGAAACATCGAGATCCAAGAGCGCGTGGTGAATATTACTCAGGTGCAGTTTGATTCGGGTAACGTAACCGAGCTCGACGTTCAGCAAGCGAAGAACCAGCTCTTCAATACTAAAGCGGCGCAACCTTCGCTTGAAATTGCAATGAAGCAGTCGCGCACGGCATTGGCATTGCTGTTGGGTGTCCTGCCAGAAGACGTTGAAAAGCTGTTGCAATCTGATGGCTTTGCCCAGCGTATGGCAGATTACGAAAACCAGTTTAAATCCTCAGGCAGAAAACCTGCTTTGTCTGGGAATGATGAACGTTCCATCGTACCTCGCCCTCCTCTGTTGGATGACAAAGTGGATGCGAATCTAGTAATGCGTCGACCTGATTTGCAGGTTTCAGAGATGCAAGCACGAGCGCAAAGTGCTCAGATTGGCGTTGCAGAAACAGCACTGTACCCAAGCTTCACCTTGTTCGGTTCGATTGGTATCGACAGCACAGTACCGGACGGCAGCAGCTTTAGCTTCAGTGACTCGTTGACCATGGTCGCGGGGCCAAGCTTTAGCTGGAACATTTTCCAGTACGGCCGAGTGAAGAACAACATCCGCTTTGAAGATGCTCGCTTCCAAGAAACCATCACCAACTACAACAAGAAGGTGCTGCAAGCGGTTAATGAAGTAACCAATGCGCTGGAAGCTTACGACTTGTACTTGGAGCAAAAGTCGTTGCGTCTGCAATCGGTGAACTCATCCATCCGTGCGTTCAACATCTCGATGACCCAGTACGAAAACGGTCAGATTTCTTTTGAGCGTCTACTGAATTCAGTAGAGAAGATGACTCGCGCAGAAGACAGCTACGCCACCATCAAAGGTAACGTCGCAAACCAAGTGGTTGCCCTTTACAAAGCACTCGGTGGCGGTTGGGAAACCCAAACTGGTAAGCCTTTCTTATCAGAAACCGTTGCAAAACAGATGCAAGACCGCAGCGATTGGGATGATTTGCTAGACGAAGAAGAACGCGTTCTGCCGCCACTGCTTCTTGAGCAAACATCAGACAAAGCGCAAGCGGACAGTCCTGAGCAAATAAGTGATGAGCAAAACAATGCCGAGCAAAATGGGGAGGTGCAGTAATGCCACACGAACTCTCTTGGGGTGACGTTTACTTCTCACCGCTGCTCTTGGTGCTGATTCTTGCAGTCACCGCTACATGGATAACGGTGATCATTTTGAACAAGACACGTTTGTCTCGTTTCATTGCGTTTCCGTCTCTGACATTCATTGCCATCATGGTGTTCTACATGGTGGCCATCGACAGTTTGTATATACAGTTTTAGGTGCCCAACAAGATGAAAAAACTACTCGTTATTGCACTCAATCTTGTCATTCTTGGTGGCGCGGCGTGGTTCGGCTATCAGAAGTTCGAAGAGTATTTTAATAACCCATGGACCCGCGATGGCCAGGTACGTGCGAACGTTATCAAGGTCGCACCTCGTGTGTCTGGCCCTATCGTCAATGTTGCGGTGATGGACAACCAAGAAGTGAAGAAAGGTGATCTGCTGTTTGAGATCGACCCAACCACTTACGAAGTTGCCCTATCACAAGCCGAAGTGGCGTTAGAGAAAGCCATCGTTAGCTCTCGCGGTAAAAAGATCGAATACGATCGCTTGAAAGACATTCGAGCGAAAGACCGTGGAGCTGTCTCTCACAAAGATCTGATTCGTCGTGAGATCACTTACGAAGAGTCACTACTGCAAATCAAATCAGCAGAAGAGCAACTTAAATCCGCACGCCTGAATCTTGGTTACACCAAAGTGTACGCATCGGTTGATGGCTTTGTGTCAAACCTAGATATCCGTGACGGTACACAGGCAGTTGCAAACCAACCATTAGTGGCACTTATCGACAAAAATAGCTTCTGGGTCTTTGGCTTCTTCCGTGAAAACCAATTGGCACAAATTGCTCCGGGTAGCGATGCGCGCGTGACCTTAATGTCTCATCCAGATACGCCAATCGATGCAACGGTGGACTCTATTGGTTGGGGTATCGCACCAAAAGACGGCACCGTGGGCTACAACCTACTGCCGAACGTGAATCCAGTATTCCAATGGATTCGCCTAGCGCAACGTATTCCGGTTCGCGTTTCTCTGCATGAACTGCCAGAAGGTGTCGATCTTCGATTCGGGCTTTCTGCTTCCATCATGGTGATGAAGGACTCATCACAAGAACAAGAGTAGGAGTTAAACAGGCATAACCATGGTTATTGGAAAAAAACTCAAAAACATCAATGAAGAAAACAACTTCTTCTATCTGACCTTAGCGCTCATCGGGCTTTTGATCGGCGGTGCGTTTGTACAGGTCGTTGGAGAAGGTGCGATGGAGCACTTGCTGCAAGGCTTCACCATCATCACCTTCATCGTCTGTATGGCGAGCTTGCGCTTTGACAAAAATTGGTCACGTTTCCTCTATACCCTATTGGGTACTTGGGTTGTGGTGATTGGTATCAAAGCCGTGCTAGGCATCAAAGAAATGGACGTAGTGATGCTCGCCCTCACCTTCGCGTTCTTCTTCGGCACATTTAAGTCTATCGCAAGGCAGATTCTGTTCACTGGGCATGTGAACACCAACAAAGTCATTGGCTCTGTTGCTCTATTTTTGCTGCTGGGACTGATGTGGGCAATTGCCTACCTCATTCTTCTTGAGTTCTCTCCAAACTCATTCACCGGGATGGAAGCCATCTCTTGGGGTCAGAACTTCTCTAATGCAGCGTATTTCAGTTTCGTCACCTTAACCACTCTCGGTTATGGCGACATCAGCCCTCTAACACCATTGGCACAAGTCGTTGTGTATTTAGAGGCCATTGTAGGCGTGTTTTATATGGCGATTGTTGTTTCAAGTCTCGTCAGTTCCAACATTGAACATCAGGTAAACAAAAATGGATAAACAATCGGAAAAAAATGAGAGCAAGATTTTCATCAGTAACATGGTGGAATCTGCTATACGAATCGGCTTGATTTTAATCTTGCTGATGTTTACGTACGACATCATAAAGCCTTTCATTCTTCCTGTGATTTGGGGTGCCATCATTGCCGTTGCACTGATGCCGATCTGTAAGAAGCTGGCAAAAGTGTATGGTGGTAAACGTGGCCTCGCGGCGACGACAATCGCCTTGCTGGGTATCGCACTTCTGGTAGCGCCTCTTGTTATGGTTTCGGGCTCTATCGTAGATGGTGCAACTCACGCACTAGACGTTCTTCAAAGTGGCGACATCAAAATCCCTGGTCCAAAACCTTCTGTTGCTGATTGGCCTCTTGTCGGTGATAAGCTTTACGAAGTATGGACTCTGTTTGCGACTAACTTAGAGAAGGCAATTCAAACCTTTATGCCACAAATCAAGTCGGGTCTAACGTCTCTACTTGGTATGGTCGGTGGTGCTCTAGGTAGCTTGCTACTTTCTATCATTTCACTAGCGATTGCTGCTGGCTTTATGACTTACTCGGAGTCAATTGCTTCTGGCTTACGAACCGTTGCTATTCGCACGGCAGGTGATAACGCGAAGAGTTGGACAACGCTTATTGCTGCGACCATTAAGAGTGTGTTACTTGGCGTAGTTGGTGTAGCTGCCATTCAAGCACTATTGATTGGTGCGGGCTTCTTCATCTTTGGTGTTCCGGCTGCAGGCCTACTAACGCTAGTGCTGATGATTCTTTGTATCGCACAGCTACCTGCTCTATTGGCCGTTCTGCCAGTCATTGGTTACATGTACATGACGCAAGACACCAGCACAGCAACCATGTTTACGGTTTGGGTTGTGGTTGCAGCACTGTCTGAAAACCTATTCAAGCCAATGTTAATGGGTCGTGGTGTTGATGTACCAATGCCAGTCATTCTGCTAGGTGCCATCGGTGGTATGTTGTTCTACGGCATCGTTGGTCTGTTCTTAGGTGCGGTTATTCTTGCGATTTGGTACGAGCTATTTGTGTGGTGGTTGAACATTGAAAAAGCTCAACAACAGCAAGAAGCGTTAGCGGAAAATGCCGAACAAGCTTCAGAACAAAACGAAGCTGGACATGGCGCTGGTATCTAATCGTTCTATCAATTGAAACAAACCGCTGCCCTTTGCAGCGGTTTGAGCTATTTAGCTCACAGTTTCATAGTTTGGTATCCGATTAAAATGACGTTCTTGTTAAATTTTCAATCTTCTTACATTCGGGAGTTGCAATCGGACAATGAACGATGCACTCTCGATGACCACTAATTCAGTGCTTAGGATAAAAACAATGAAATTGATCAAGCCTTTAACTTGCGCGCTTGCTTTGGCTATGAGTGGCATGGCATTTGCGGATGTGACAGTAACCGTTCCTGACGACGTTTCTATTTTGGCGGCTAACGGCGAGAAGGTGAAACTATCTGGCGGCTTCTTTGCTTCAGAAAAATCATTCACGCTACCTGACGGCGTAAACCAAGTTGTGTTTCGCTACGCACCTTACTTCAGCCAAGGTAATGATCGCCTAAGCGTTGAGAGTGACGTTATCGTAACTCGCTTTGACGCAACAGACGCGGAACTAAGCCTACAAGTTCCTGAATATCGCGACCTTCGCCAAGCAGAAGACAAAATCAAAGACCTAGATTGGAAACTGGTTGATGCTTCTGGCAACGCAATTGCGGTAGAGCAAGACAAGCTAATCAAGCCTGGCATGCAAATCGGTCGTGATTACGTACGTGAAGTGGAAGACTACAACAAGACTGGCGGCGTTGCGGCAGTTGGCGTTGTAAGTGCAGCGGTTATCCAACCAGCAACACTTCCTGCAAAGATCCCAGCAGACATGAAGCAAACTAAGCCTGCGACAATGAAAGCAGATTCAACGGCTGAAGAAATGCTGCATTTCTGGTACCAAAAAGCAGACGCTGAGACACAAGCGCGCTTTAAAGACTACATCAACCAGCAATAATCCCGTTGGTTTAGTCGTAAAGACTAGATGTAAAAAGCCACACTCAAGTGTGGCTTTTTTATTATCAGAATTTATACGCCAAAGTCAGCATCGGTCCATAGAATCGATAGGTAACATCGAGCGCTGAATTGTCGCTTTCATAATCCACCCCGACTTCGTAATAGTTGAATGACCCAGTCATACTGAATTGGTCGGTGAAGAGGTATTTCGCGCCAAAATCGACTTCTAACAAGTATCCCTCAATATCGTCTACTGCTAGATAAAAGACTTGGGCGTGACTTTTCAAAATCCAATCTTGATTAAGCGAATACTCCGCCCGAATACCTAAATCAGGCAAAGGTGCCGTAACATCACTCAGTACCGTCTCGTCCACAAACATCACCGGAAACTCATCAACGCCACTTGCCTTAGCGCCAAGCTTGCCGTCCAAGCCCAGCGACAGCCACATCACGTGTAATCCGGCCAACACATCGACTGCCCACTTGTCACTGGTGTAAAACTGGTAGCCATAACCTAGGCGCACAATATCGATATTGAGCTCTGTAGTCAGCTTTGAGCCCGCCTGAACCGCGTAAGTCGTTCCATCTACCGTAACCTCAAAAGGCTTAGTCACTGCGGTGCGGGTCGCTTCTCGGTGTAGGCTTCGCCAATCCACATAGACGCTGTGTTTTTTATTGAAGTAATACTCAACCTCTACATACGGCAGCACAGTAAACTCTTTCAAATCGAGATCCGATTCGAAATCAATAGTGCGTATTTGATCGAGATAAGGGTCGTAAGCGTTAAGTTTGGTGTCAGTGCGAGAGAAAAATCCGCCCGCTTCAATCTCCCACTCACCAGCGATAGTGGTAAAGGAAGTAAGCGTGGCAAGGCACACTGTCCAACCAGCTTTGTTCATCATCCTTGAATCCTAAGCGATTGAATTTATGTCTGAAGTAAGTGTAGTGGTAAGAAGAGAAATATGGAAAGTTGACTCGCTCGCAACTCTGAGTGAAACAACAGCTTTAATACAAGAACAGCGAGTAATTTAGCAGTTGACGACTTTGGTGCCAGAGAGCATGTCGTGTAACAAGCGACGTTCTGGGTGACAAAAGAGCAAAATGATGTTCACTAGTGGCGTAAATGGAATCAGCATTTCAATTAAGTAGCTGATGCACAATCGAAGTGAAGCGGTGACTTTCGTCGTGTCGTGGCCGTTCTTCATCACCACTTTAATCCCGACTAAACGCATACCGATCGTTTGCCCTTCGCGCAGTAAATTCCAATTCACTAGCATCAACATGGGGATGGTAAGTACGTAGCTCGCCTTTGTATCCTTTACCAGTTGAAGATTCTCACTCACAGAGAGTTCAAAGTCGTTCACAAATGAATTGATGGTCAACGCAATCAGCAGTACTAACCCCGTGACGATCATCAGATCGATAAGACCACCAATCATCCTTCGTTTTCTATTGGCAATTGAACACCACATACCTTATCCCCTCAAATGCAAGCTGATGCATTCTAGGGATGAGGGTAAGTGTGCTCAATTAAGAGAAGTCATATTTGTGACCCTCTCTCAGAAGTGAGATGGTCTAAAAATTGATCAGCGCTTACCAATATCTCTCGTAAATGATATTGCCACCCGTTCGGGCACGATACTTTTCCAAGCCGATATCTTGCAGTACTGGAGAGGTATCTTTGATCATCTCAGGATTGCCACACATCATCACAAAGCTGCTTTCTTTAGAAAACGGTAAGTCCGCACGATTAACGAGCTCTCCCGACGCAATCAGATCTGGAATGCGGCCTTGAAGCTTACCCGGAATACTCTCACGGCTGACAATCGGCACATAACGAAGACGACCTTCATATCGCTGTTGGAGTTGCTCAATCAGGTATTTGTAAACTAAATCTCTTTCGTAACGCACACCATGTACCAGCACAATGTGATCGCTGTGTGGGAGTAGATTAATGTCGTCTAACAAAGAGAGAAATGGACCAATGCCTGTGCCCGTGGAAAGCAGCCATAGATCGTTTGCATGTTTGGGAATGGTATCGTGGATAAGATCGCCATGAGCAGTTTCACCAACATAAATGCTATCGCCAGTTTGAAGCTGTTGCAGCCTTGGGGTCAATTGCCCTTCTGGGTTCGCGACGACTAAGAATTCGAGCCACTCGAACTGCTCACTGGGCGCATTCACCACCGAGTATGCGCGGCTAATGGGATTGCCCTGTTCGTCGAGCAAGGCGAGTTTGGTAAATTGTCCGGCTTTGAAGGAGAGAGGCGCACCGGAAACTCGTAAACTGAACAGCTCACCTGTCCAGTCGATTCGTTTTTCTACTTTGGCAAGATTGAAACCTTTCAGTTCTGTCATTGGACATCTCCTTTTGGTTACGCTTACTTAAACCTACGCCTCACAACTGACTATGTAAAGTTTTTAGCTTACAAAAATAAGCATCTAATTCATTTCACATTTTACATACAATTTTATTACATTTTAATCAGTTCCATCTAGAATAAATACTCAAAGTGATAAGTCGCTTTGCAAATTGCGGCAACGTCGATGAAAAAGGAACATGAGTAATGGATACGTTATTAAAAGAATTCCCAGTGATTACGGAAATCAAAGTCGCTTGGGGAGAGATGGATGCCCTGCAACACGTCAACAATGCGGTGTATTTTCGTTACTTCGAAACTGCGCGTTTGGACTACTTCAACAAGATTAATCTGTTGGTAGATTTGCAGACGTCTCACATCGGTCCGGTTCTAAGTGAAACCCAATGCCGCTATAAGCTACCCGTTACGTTTCCAGATACGCTTTTAATTGGCTCACGCGTAATCGACATGCAAGAAGATCGCATCACGATGGAATACCAAGTGCTGAGTAAGAAGTGGGGCAAGATTGCGACCATTGCGACCGCTACTGGTGTGATGTTTGATTTTAAGAACAATGTGAAAGCCGCGATTCCAGACCACGTCCGCCAGTCGATTTTAGACTTGGAAGGTACCGTGGGCAGTACGCATCATTTGGAGTAATAAAGAGGCGAGATGCGAGATGCGAGATGCGAGATGCGAGATGCGAGATGCGAGATGCGAGAGATTAAGGTCTAAATAACCGACAACGCAACAAGAAATCAGCGTCATTCCGGACGAGCCTCAGCGAGCCATCCGGAATCTCTCATTTAAACGTGCACCAAATCCGATTAGCAGAACGTTTCGATGTACAGCGCTTCTACTTTATCTCTTGCCCACTGCGTTTTGCGTAGGAACTTCAACGAAGATTTGATTGAAGGATCTTTCTTAAAGCAGTTCACACGAACGCGCTCATGCATTCCGTTCCACCCAAAGTGCTCAACTAAACGGGTAAGGATTTTCTCTAAACTCAACCCGTGAAGTGGGTTATTCGGCTGCTGTTGGCTCATGCTATTGATCCGGTAAAGTGAAGTTGCGCGCTAATCTAACTCAAACTCGCCGTGCAACCTAATGTTTTAACCTTGAATTGCCCTGCGACTCTCCCCTATAGTAGCCCAAACTTCTTAAAAGCCCTTTTCATTATGAAAGCCCTCAACGATCTGAATATCTTTGTCGAAACCGCACGCCAAGGCAGTTTTTCGAAAGCCGCCAACAGCATGGACATGACACCAGCAGCCATCAGTGCATCGATCAAACGTCTTGAGGGACAAATAGGCTTTCCGCTGTTTGTACGCTCCACTCGCAGCCTTCGCCTAACCTCGGAAGGTGAGTTGTTCTTAGACAAAACCACCCAAGCGCTCGCAATGCTGCAAGAAGGGTTAGATCAGATATCAAGCGCGCGTGGCGAGTTATCAGGTCAGCTGCACATCACTGCGCCATCTGATTTTGGTCGCAACATGCTGCTTGATTGGGTTGATGAATTTATTGATGTTTACCCGAACGTCTCTATCAAGTTAGAGCTGTCTGACAGCTTAACCGATATGTACACCAAACCCGTCGACATCGCGATTCGTTACGGTGAACCTGCTGACTCTAACCTCGTCGTATTGGCGTTGTGTGGTGCAAATGAGCGAATCCTGTGTGCCTCTCCAGAATACGTCGCAAATAATCCTGTGCTGACCAAACCGGAAGATCTAAACCAACACAACTGTTTGTGTTACATGGTGGCGGATTCGGTTTACAACAAATGGACGCTGACTCGCGGTGACGAAACAGAACAGGTTGTTGTGAGTGGCAAGCTACTTAGCAACGACAGTGACTTATCCCATCGCTTAGCAATCAAAGGCAAAGGCATCGCCAACAAATCACTGATGGACATCAGCCAAGATTTGATTGAGGGAAGATTAGTAAGAGTATTGCCTGAGTGGGATTGTGGTCCGGTACCGCTATACATGGTGTGCGCCGATCGTCGTTTGCTGACGCCAACCATTCGTACTTTCCGTGAATTCATTCATGAAAAATGCTGCCAGCAACGTAAGAAAGTGCTGGCAACATTCTGCTCAGAAGGTTAGCCGACAAACGTCATTGGGCGAATCTGAGAATATTCAACCCAATCGTTATCTTCTAGCGTCGAGATAAACTGTGCGATATGTGGGCTTTGTAGGTGCTTATCTAACGCTTCTTGCGATGCCCAAATTTCTTGGAACATAAACAAGCCTTCGATCTTTTGATCCAAATACAGTTCGTATTGGCAACAACCGTCTTCTTCACGAGAAGGTTCTAGTAGACCAGAAAGTAAGTTGGTTACGTTGTCGATACTATCTGGGTAGGCTTTAATTTCTGCAACTAAATGGATCATCTTGATTAAATCTCAGTAAATACAGTTTCTGCTTCCCAGCGTGACTTAGGCGTCTTAGCATTGAAGTCATCTTCCGCGTGGTAGCCAAGTGGCACAATCACAACACCAGTGTAGCCTTTTTCACGTAGACCAAATTCTTCATCCAACACTTTCGGGTCAAAACCCTCGATTGGCACCGCATCAATTTCTAGCGTTGAAGCACCCAGCAACAATGTACCCACGTTGAGGTAAACCTGTTTCTCCATCCAATGATTAGCATCTTTTAGGTCAAAACGGTGCATGTTTACAAAGTAACTACGACCGCCACGTACCGCTGCTCTTGCCTCTTCGGTTGGGAATCGACCGTCTTTTTCTTCCTGCGCCAATAGCGCTTCGATGTAGTCGTTATCGATGCCCGTTTTGGCACAGAACACCAACACGTGTGACGCATTCAAGATCTTCGCAGCGTTGAACGCGTAGTTCTCTTGTGCTGCTTTTGCGATACGTTGCTTGCCCTCTTCTGTGCTTGCCAGAATGAAGTGCCACGGCTGAGAGTTCACGCTCGATGGACTAAAACGAATCAGCTCTTTGACTGCGTCGATCTTTTCTTGCGGCAGCTTACGAGTTGGGTCAAAGACTTTGGTTGAGTAGCGGGATTTAGCAGCTTGAACGATGTCCATCGGGTTCTCCAGTCGAGTAGTTTATGCTGGTTATCACTTTAACCTTATGAGTTACAGGGAAAAACCGATTTCAGTTAAAAACATCTTCAAAATAAATTTGAAAATCGCCGATGTAACAAGCTTTGAGCACTCTCACTGAAGCAACACCTGGTTTAAGCAATAATGTCGCCTTTGCTCTGTTACCGAACCACTTTCATGCTGCCTCAAGACAACATCATCACGCCCTTTCTCTGCAAAAAACTTGGGCATAATCACCTAAGAATTGCTGGCGAATATTGGCACATTGAAAAGCTGGTTGCCTTGCAATGTATGATGTTGCAAGAGGCACCGACGCTACGTGAAGGTTTGCTGTGGTGGAGCAAAAGTGTTTCGCTATTCGACCGTCGCTTGTACATTGTTTTCGAACACAGTGATAACCAGATTCAGATGCGGCTAGAGTGCAGAGCTACCGAAATGCCAAGCTGGGCAGAATCGGTTTATGACTTGCTGCTGATGCAATTGGAACAGCTAGGTTTAAATAAATCTGTGCGCATTCATCTTCGCAACCATGACCTTTACTCTGCTCAATTCGAGCTAGAAGAAGACATCAACCCGAAGCAGAACTCGGTCGTGTTCGACTTGGTAAAACATGTTTATTTGCTGCTGTCTCACCAGCCAATTGAACAGCCAGAATTGTTGAGCGTGCTTAATGCTCTGTTCGTCAAAAACAGCAATTACGCACTGAAACTAGAACAAGCCGCGCTACAACTGGGCGTATCCAAGCGCACCTTACAACGTCGCCTGCAAGAAAAACGAATGAGCTATTCGCAATGCGTCGACTTCGCCAAGAAAAAGCACGCATTAGCCCTACTTGCAGATACTCAACTCACAACGCAGCAAATCGCTTATCAGTTGGGTTATGAAGAGCCTTCCAACTTCCATAGAACCTTTCGCCGTTGGTATCCGTTTTCGCCAATGCAATATCGCCAGCAGTGTTTGGATAACCGCACTCATCTCAATAACCACCCCATCCGCTTGTACTATGCCAAAGCCAATACTCTAGCCGATCACGACATTGACCAACCCGTCGGTAAAATCTGGATGGAAGTGGATAATATTGCGTTTGAAAAAGTGGTCTCCGTTGAGTGTCGAGACCGTGATGGTGCATGGCGTCGCTACCCAGCCTTCTTCGAGCGTTTTTTGAATAATGGCACCGAACTATGGGCGACAACAGAGCTTCCTGTCGCTCATCCACTGACGTTTAGACTGTGTTATGAAGTCGAAGGTGAACGCTACATTGATAACAACCACCAGCGCGATTACGTGGTTTCTAAAGGGCTTTTAATTGGCGCAACGGAATACATTGTCCCGACAAGACAACTTATCCAACTCGGCACTCAGTACACCTTGTTTGTGGAACTCGCGTGTCGATTAAAAGACGTGGCGAAGATCGATTGCTACGTGGGTGACGCGCCATCTCCGCACACAATGAGGCAAACTCAGAATGCAGAAGATTACACATGCTGGGCGCTGCAACTGCCCCTAACCCAAACGGTTAAACAGTGCCGATTCCGACTCTATGATCATTCTGGTAATGAGTTAGCCAAAGATCATTACCCGATTCAATACCCAATTGTGCAACCACTCAGTTAAATATGTAGCACAGTTCAAATTCAGCTCTTCGTGACATCATTTCACGTCTCTTTTGGCGCGAAATGACACTCTCAATTTCAAACCTTTGCTTTATCGTTTCCGCATTGCTGCATAACGGAGACAAAAACCGTGTTTGAAACCTTACCTAACCCTATGAATAAAATAAAAATACTACCTTTAGCGATCGCCTTAGCTCTTTCTGGCTGTGGTAGCGATGAAACCACACCAGCAGATACAGGAAACCACGTGGCATCTCCTGATTGGCAAGACCAGATCATTTACTTCTTGATGATCGACCGTTTTAACGACGGCGACAACACGCTTAACGATCAAGGTCAGAATGAATACGATCCTACCTCAGACAAAAAATTCAGTGGTGGTGACCTTGTTGGTGTCAGTGACAAACTGGGTTACATCGAAGACCTAGGCGCAACCTCTATCTGGATTACGCCGCCAGTGGCAAACCAATGGTGGGATGCCGAACAAAACTACGGCGGCTACCACGGCTACTGGGCGCGTGATTTCCAAAAAGTGGATGAGCACTTTGGTGACATGGAAAGCTACCAAGCGTTAGCACGAGAAGTACATGCTCGTAATATGTTCTTGATTCAAGACATCGTGACCAACCACGTTGGTAACTTCTTCACTTACGATGACCCATACAATTACGATCCTAGCCTTCCTTGCCAAGGTTTTCGCTTGATTGAAAATGCGCTGCCAGCAGGGCAAGAACTGCCTTATCCACTCAACATGAATGAGTGTAAAGAAGACGGTACTGGCATTTACCACTGGACACCAAGCATCACCGACCACAACGATCCCGTCCAAGAAAAAATCTGGCAACTGTCGGATCTGGATGACCTGAATACGTCCGATCCTGAAGTACGCGCTTATCTAAAAGAGAGCTACCGTAAATGGATCCGCGAAGTGGGCGTTGACGGGTTCCGTATCGATACCGTGAAGTTTGTTGAGCACGATTTCTGGAACGACTTCCTGCATGCCGACGATGGTGTGATGACTCAAGCCGTTGATACCGGTCGCGATAACTTCCTGACCTTTGGTGAAGTGTTCGAAACATCTACGCCTTACAACACCGAAGGCGAAGAGAAGATGCTGACTTACATCGGCGAAAGCGGCTCACCGGAACAGTTAACCTCGGTGCTGAACTTCCCATTGCAAGCTACCATGACGCGCGTGTTTGCAGCAGGACAACCGACCGATTACTTACGCTTCCGTCTTGAGAAAATGATGGAGATGTTCCCGAATCCATACATCATGCCGAACTTCATTGATAACCACGATATGCCGCGTTTTCTATCGCAAGGCAGCGTCAACGATATGAAACAAGCGCTGATTACCATGATGGCGGTACCGGGCATCCCTGTGATTTACCAAGGTACTGAACAGGCAATGTCAGCGGCGCGCGATGCAATGTTTGCTGGCGGTTACCGTGAAGACGGCGATTACGTAGATTCATTCGACCAAAACAGCGAGATGTACTTGTTCATCCAAGAGCTTGCTAAGTTGCGTACCGAGAACAAAGTCATGACTCGCGGCGAAATGAAAGTGATTGGCAGCGATAAAGCTGGCGCCGGTGTGTTCGCCTTTACCCGAACGTTGGATAACGACGAAGTCTTGGTGGTAATGAACACATCGAATTCCCCGATGTTGATGAACCAACTCGATGTAGAGCAAGCGGGCGGCACCGTCTTCCAACAACAAATCATGTCGAACTGGGCAGACGCTCCGGAGCAGTTAATCGCAGATGAAAACGGTCACATAACCCTTGAGCTACCAGCCAAAGCTGCCGTGATTTACTCGAAAACTAACGACACCCAATCGGTAGATACACCAGACCTCAACATCCAACTGGCGCAAGATTGGGAAGGACAAACCATCACTGATGACATCGTGATTGCTGGTACTGCTAACGCAAACGAGAAATTGAACCTTGTCGTAGACGGTAACCTAGAAACCGCACAAGCCATTACCGTAAGTGCTGACGGTCAATTTAGCGTGACTTTATCTACCCGTCACTTTGCGATTGGCGAACAGCAACACCGCTTCGCGATTTACTCCACTGAGAAAAAAGCAGGTATTGAAGATGTGAACTTTGTGTCGGACTTAAGCTGGTCAAACACGCCAGACGACACTATTGATGACGCAGGTGATGCACAAGATGGTATGGGCGGTCCTAACGGTAACTACTCGCTACCAACGGATCCAACGTTCGATAAAGACAACAGCCAACTCGCAATCAACAAAGCCGAGGTATTTACCGTTGGCAGTAACGTGCGCTTGACCTTCACTATGGACAAGATCACCGATACTTGGCTGCCGCCAAACGGCTTTGACCACGTTGGTTTCACCATCTTCATTGATTTACCGGAAGAAGCAGCAACCAACCTAACGGAACTGCCTAAGATCAACGCTTCTATGCCAAGCGGAACATGGAGTCGCAACGCTGTAGTCTTCGGCTGGCAAAGCTCGATTTACAACACCCAAGGAGCAAACGCGACAACATGGGGCGAAGCCGTAACACCGGCACCAATGGTGACGGTAGACAAAGCCAACAACACCATTTCGATGGACTTCGCGAGTGACGCACTAGGTCGACCTGATTCACTGGATGGCATTCGATTCTATGTGACAACTTGGGACTTGGATGGATTGTCTGCCACTTACCGTCCCCTTGAACAAGACAAAGGTCCTTGGAATTTCTCTGGCGGCGCATCAGATGAAAGCAAGATTTGGGATGACTTACCAATCATCACCTTGTCTGAATAATCACTGAACCCGCAATAAACGCAAAAGTCGTTTCAACTATAAAAAACAAAAAGCAGCTCACCTTCGAGCTGCTTTTCTTTTTCTGAAATTCTGAAATCACTATTGCGAAACTTGTCCTTGCGCTAGTTAAACAACGACTTCACCCACAGCACTAAACTGTCCCATAACTTCCCAATCCACGAGCCCTCTTCCACCGCTTGGTTACTTACCAACGGATAGCTCGCCACGGTTTTATCGTCACTCTTCCACACGACTTTGCCAACCACATCCCCTTTTGCGATGGGAGCAATCAACGGCTCATTCACGACCACGCTTTTATCTAAACCAGCGGTTAGAGAGCGAGGCAGCGTCAGGTACGCATCTTGAGCGAAGCCCAAATCAATCTCACTGACATCGCCTTTCCAGACTTTTGCACTCGCCTGAACTTCTCCCTGTTTTGCCACTTGTTTGGTGTCATAAAATCGGAAGCCATAGCTAAGCAGGTTCTTAGACTGGCTAATACGCGACTGTTTGCTTGGCGTTCCCATCACTACCGAGATCAATCGCATCTTTCCTTGCTTAGCGGAACTCACCAAACTGTACCCTGCATTGCTGGTGTAGCCCGTTTTACCGCCATCGACATCCATCGATTTGTCCCACAACAGTTTATTACGGTTGTATTGGGTGATCTTGTTCCACTTAAATACCTTCTCACTATAAAGCGCATAGACTTCAGGCACGTCATTGATGATGGATTGCATCAGCGTCGCCATATCATTAGGAGAAGTTTGAATACCCTCGCTATCCAGACCATGCGAGTTAACGAAGTAGGTATCGTTCAGGCTGAGTTTATCTGCCCAACCGTTCATCAAGGCGACAAACGCCCCTTCACTACCGGCAACGTGTTCGGCGAGCGCCACACAAGCATCATTACCAGATTGAATGATCACACCACGCATTAGGTTGGCGACGGTGATTTCATCTTTGGGTTGGATAAACATTTTGGAGGAGTCTGGGAATTTGGCTGACCACGCATTCTCACTCACCGTCACTTTATCATCCCATTGGAGCCGCCCGGATTTGATTTCTTGCCCTACGACATAAGCGGTCATCAGCTTAGTTAAACTGGCTGGAGCTAATCCGGCACGCGCGTTTTGCTCCGCAATAATGGCACCGGACTGAAAGTCCATTAACACATAGCCTTTCGCCTGCAACTGAGGCGGATTCGGCGTCACGACCGCCAATGCAGGGGCACTTATGGTCTGTAGTAATAAACAAGTGAGCGTGATTCGGGTTAGTGACGTGTTCATCAAGCATCCTCCATGGTCAATGACCGCCAAATGTCTCGTTTCATAAAAACGGTAAGACAGTGATGTCTAAACTGCACCTATCAGATCATAGTTCACTCAGTGCATACCAACACGGAAAGATCGAAGAGTTTCTGTTTTGAGTGCCATTACTTGCCTTTCAGGCTTCAAAAATCGAGTTCTTACAACAAATCTATTGTTTCTAATAAGGAATTCGATATCGTAAAGCGACTATAAACAAGGACAGACCATAACAATGAACGCTCAATCATTTATCGACGCAGGACTGCATTACACACCCCACTCGTTCACCGTGCCACTGGATTACCAAGATCTAAGTAAAGGCACGATCAACGTCTTCGCTCGCTCCGTTTATTTAGTCGGCGATGAAGACTCAGATAAACCGTGGTTAGTGTATTTTCAGGGCGGTCCGGGCTTCCCTTCTCCTCGTCCAAACGGAAACAACGGCTGGATCAAACGCGCACTGAGTGAGTATCGTGTTTTGCTGCTCGACCAACGCGGCACTGGCAACAGCAGCGTGATTAATCACCAGACGCTTGCGCACCTCACGCCGACGCAACAGGCAGACTACTTAAGCCACTTCCGCGCAGATAACATTGTTCGCGATGCGGAATTTATCCGTGAACAGTTTGGCGTTGAGAAGTGGGCGATTTTGGGTCAGAGCTTTGGTGGTTTCTGCTCACTAACTTATCTATCGCTGTTCCCGAACAGCCTTCTGCAAAGCTACATTACGGGTGGTGTGCCTTCGGTTTCTCGTCATGCGGATGATGTGTATCAAGCAACCTTTAAGCGCACCATGGAGAAGAACCAAGCCTTCTTCCAGCAATTCCCACAAGCGCAGCAACTATGCCAAAGCATTGCTGATCACCTGTTGGAGCACGAAGAGTTTCTGCCAAATGGTCAGCGCTTTACTATCGAACAGTTCCAACAAATTGGGATTAACTTTGGTGTCAGTGACACCTTCTTGCCAACTTACTACTGGCTAGAAAGTGCCTTGATTGAAGTGAACGGTAAGCCTCAGCTTCGTTATGAATTCCTCAACGACATGCTGGCGCAGCAAAACTTCCAGACCAATCCAATTTACGCGATTCTGCACGAGTCGATTTACTGCCAAGGGTTTGCTTCTCAATGGAGCGCTCACAGAGTGCACCAAGAGCATGATGCATTCAATTACGAACAAGGTAAGCCGTTCTTCTTTACTGGAGAAATGGTCTTCCCTTGGATGTTCGATCAATACGTAAACTTAAAGCCACTGAAAGAAGCCGCGGAATTACTGGCAGAGAAAGCCGATTGGACGCCGTTATACGATGCCCAGCAACTGGCAAACAATAAGGTGCCTGTGAGCTGTGCGGTCTATGCCGACGATATGTTTGTAGAAATGGACATTAGCCGTGAAACGCTCGCTGCAATGCCGAACTCAAAAGCGTGGATCACCAACGAATATGAGCATAACGGTCTTCGTGCAGATGGTGAGCGCATTCTCGACAAGTTAATTGCGATGGGTAAACAAACCGCAGCAACGTTAAAATAAACGGCTAGCGCTCAGAATTCGCTAAAAACCTAGATAGAAAAACGCCTCTTTATCACAAGATAGAGAGGCGTTCTTGGTTCGATTCAGGTTTAAATTAGCGCTAGTCTTTGACTCGTTTAGTCATCATTTTGGTGATCACGCGGTAACCCATCTTATGGTAGAAATCTTCGCCTTCGTGATTAAATGACGCCACGGTTAAACCGAGCTCTTCAATGTCTTGGCTGCACAAATCACTCTCGATTTTATCCATCAAAGACAAGCCAATACCTAAGTTACGATGGCTTTCAGACACCACCAATTCATTGATATAACCGACGCGTCTTTCTGGAGAGAGAATCGAGTTGACCTCTCGCACGGTGCCAGAGATAAAACCAACCACCTGTCGGTTAGAACACGCGATAAAAGCCGTGATGCTGCCATCAAAATATTTATCGAAGATGTTGCGATCTTCCCTTAACTGCGCCATTTCTTCCGGAGAACGGTAGAAATCTGGCTCAGCATTATAATGAGAGGTGTCGAGTTCGACCAAGAGCGTTTTCAACAGTGGGACGTCTTCTTCTCTTAGTCTTCTGATATGAAACTGTTGCATGTTGAATTCCTTTGCCAACCGACCTGTATCAAGCACAGATCTTTGCTTCAACTGATTATCGGATAAGAAGTTTTAGGAATGTGAAGCGAATCAACAGTACAAATTTCGACCATTTATGTCGAGTACGTTTTCAACAGTTTTACGAGTTTTTACTGATAATTTGAACATCCACAAAATTTAAGTGGAAATAAAAATCCCCTTTTCTCAATAAAAGGGGATTCGATACCTAATTTAGAAAGCAGCGTTTTGCTCAAAAGCGAGTGCCGATTTTAAGCGACTGAAATCACCAATCGGTTCGCCATCAAGCATAAACTGTGGGTAGCTTCTTGCGGTTGGGAATAACTCGAACAAAGTTTCCCGATCAAACTCCACATCTAACTTGAGCGTTGCCACGTTAAAGCCCTGATTTTGTAACCACATTGCTGCGGTTTCACATTGGGAGCACTGCTCCTTGCTGTACATTTCTATTTTCATCACTCTTCTCTGCTATTCCTTACCGTTAGAAATCTGCATCAAAACTCAACTGGCGATCTTGAGGTCGTTTGTACTCAGTAACGCGTTTTTCGAAGAAGTTGGTTTTTCCTTCCATGTCCAGCAAACGCATGTAATCAAATGGGTTTTCAGCACCAAAGATCGGGTTGAAACCAAACAAGCCAGCGATAACATCGGCAGTGTGCTCAATGTATTGGCACATCAACTCAGCATTCATACCAATCAAGTCCACTGGTAAGGCTTCCGTTACAAACTCCTTCTCAATTGAAACCGCTTCTCGGCAAATCTCTTCAAACTCTTGTTGTGTCACCTTGCCTTGACCTAAGGTTTTGAATAGCAGCGCAGAGAAGCTAAAGTGCAACCCTTCATCACGAGCAATCAAGTCATTACTTGCTGCCAAACCAGCTAGCAAACCACGTTTACGGAAGTAATAAATGGCACAGAAGCTGCCAGCGAAGAACAAGCCTTCCACTAGACCAAAGGCGATCAAGCGCATTGCCAATGGTTTATCGGAAGAGATCCACTTCATTACCCACTCCGCCTTACGCTTCACGGTCGGGACGTTTTCAATCGCATTGAACAAGCGCTCACGCTCTTCAACATCGGGAATGTAAGTTTCGAGTTGCAGTGCGTAAGTCTCTGCGTGAATGACTTCATTAAATGCCTGCAAAGCAAGGAAACAGCGTGCTTCTGCAATTTCAATTTCGCCATAAAATCGAGTCAATAAGTTCTCGTTGATCATCCCCTCGCTCTGAGCAAAGAACGCCAACACATGTCGAATGAAGTGCTTTTCGCCTTCGGTAAGCTTGGCAAGATCAACAAGATCTTGAGCAAAATCGAGTTCTTCTGTCGTCCAGAAAGCCGCTTCGTGCGTTTTGTACGCTTGCCAAATCTCTTCGTATTGAATGGGGAACAAGCTAAATTTGTTTTTAACAATCATACCGTTTCCTTACTTTCGGTTGATGTGAATCTTTTAATTGACGAGGTAGGTTTATGCGCCGCAGTTTAGGCACTCTTCATCTTCGCTTTGCTGACCAACGGTGACTTTCACCGCATTCGTCGATGGCTTGGAGCGCAAGTAGTACATGCCGGTTTTTAGACCATGTTTCCACGCGTAGAAGTGCATCGCATTGATTTGGGCGAATGTTGGTGATGCGAGCCATAAGTTGAGGCTTTGCGATTGGCAAACAAACGGGGCACGAGCTGCCGACATATCAATGATCACTTTCTGAGAGATTTCCCACACGGTGCGATACACGGATTGAAGATCGTCTGGAATGGCATCAATGCCTTGTACTGAACCGTTATTGAGAATAATGGCGTCACGGATTTTGCTCGTCCAAAGACCGCGCTGTTCCAGATCGCTTACCAAGTGTTTGTTGATGATGATGAACTCACCCGACAAGGTTTGGCGTTTGTAGATATTGCTGGTTTGCGCTTCAAACGCTTCGTTGTTACCTAAAATTTGTGCTGTCGACGCCGTTGGCATTTGAGCAATCAGTAGCGAGTTACGCACACCATGCTCTGCGATTTCGCGCTTGAGCTGTGACCAATCCCAGCGGCTACTTGGTTGTTCACCCCACAGATCAAATTGGAGCTGACCATGACTGATCGGTGAGCCGTCATAACTGGAGTACGCGCCTTTTTGCACCGCGATTTCACAAGACGCTTCAAGGGAGGCGTGATACATGGTTTCCGCGATGTCACGGTTTAGCTGCAAGGCTTCTTCGCTATCGAATGGAAGGTGCATTTTGAAGAACACATCCGCCAAACCTTGAATACCCAAACCAACCGGACGATGCGCGTGGTTCGATTTTTCAATCTTATCGGTTGGGTGATAGTTCACATCGATAACGCGGTCGAGGTTCTTAATCGCGACTTTGGTGACTTGGTGAAGTTTATCGAAATCAAAACCCGTGTCTGTAACGAACTTAGGCAATGCCATAGACGCCAAGTTACAAGCCGCCGTTTCATCTGGCGTCGAGACTTCCATGATCTCTGCACACAAGTTACTCGACTTGATGGTACCGAGGTTTTTCTGATTCGACTTTTCATTACACGCGTCTTTGTAGAGCATGTACGGTGTTCCCGTCTCAGCTTGCGACTCAATGATTTGCGTCATCAATTGGCGGGCTTTGATGGTCTTCACGCCCAAGCCCATACGCTCGTATTCTTGGTACTTCTGAGTAAATTCAGCACCATATAAATCAGACAAGCCCTTGGTATTGTGAGGGCTAAATAGAGTCCATTCCGCGTCGTTTTCGACACGTTCCATGAACAAGTCTGGCACCCATAGAGCGAGGAACAAATCACGTGCGCGGAACTCTTCTTTACCGTGGTTCTTACGTAAATCGAGGAAGGATTCGATATCCGCATGCCAAGGTTCCAGATAAACCGCAAACGAACCCTTGCGCTTACCGCCACCTTGGTCGACATAGCGAGCAGTTTCATTGAAGACTTTCAGCATTGGCACGATGCCATTCGACACACCGTTAGTACCAATAATTGGCGCCCCAGTCGCTCGAATATTGTGGATGTGTAGCCCAATGCCACCCGCCGATTTAGAAATCAGCGCACAATCTTTTAGGGTGTCGTAAATGCCGTTGATGGAGTCTTCTTGCATCGCTAATAGGAAACACGAAGACAGTTGCTGCATCTTACAGCCAGCATTAAACAGCGTTGGTGTAGCGTGGGTGTAGTAGCCAAGACTGAGCAAATCGTATAGCTCTCTAATTTCTTCAAGATCGTCACCCGCGACAGCGACCGCTACACGCATGAACATATCTTGTGGTCGTTCAACCACCACACCTTTTACTTTCAACAAGTAGGAACGCTCGAGAGTTTTGTAGCCGAAGTAATCAAACTGATAGTCGCGTTTGTAGTCAATCATGTCTTCGAGCGCAAACTGATTCTTGGCAACAAAGTCGACGTAAGCATCGGAAAGAATACCGATTTCAGAGAGCTCACGTGTTGCAGTGGCGTATCCGCTGGTTTCTTTTTGCAGAGAACTCACCATCACGCGAGCAGCGAGCTTGGCATAATCAGGATGTTCCGTCGCAAGGCTTGCTGCCGTTTCAGCGAGGAACACATCGATTTCCGTCACCTTAATGCCGTCGTACAAACCGCTTACCACGCGTTGTGCAACCGCAATAGGTTCAACTTTTAGTCCATCAGCCAGCGCTTCGGCTCTTCGAGTCACCTTATCTAGACTGGCTTTTTCTTTCCGTCCATCTCGTTTTGTAACGTCCATAATCTATATCTTGTGTGTAGTTTAAATGTTGAGCACCATATGTACGCAATAGATCTAGATGATAATAGTTATCATTACAAGTATGTTTTTTAAAAGTTAGAACTGACGATAGAGAGGGTAAGGAAACATATTGACACCGACACCAAGCTCGACAGGAACTGCAATCAGAGACGAGCACCACAAACCTGATAAAGTGATGAATTTTTCCACAAAGCTTTAATTTTCATTAACTTAGTTAATTTCTAGAAAAGAATAACAAGTGTGATCTGGTTCAAATTTTCATACCCTTTAATTTCCAATGCTACGCGCTGAAATTTGTTGAAAAAATCGCTGGGGCAACGTGACTAAAAATATCCGCATAGTTTGTCCGTATTTCCGACTAAATTACTCAGGTATACTCCGAGCCGCTAAAATTGTTAGGTATCGAGCCGTCGAACCATTGACCCTTTAAAGTAAGGAATAATCATGAGTCAGTATGTTGTCTGCGCCCTGTATAAGTTTGTGGAACTGAAAAACTACCAAGAGTTACGCGAGCCATTGCTTGCCCTAATGGAAGCCCACGGTGTACATGGAACGTTGCTACTGGCGAGTGAAGGTATTAACGGTACGGTAGCAGCGAAACGCGAAGGTATTGATACACTGCTTGCATGGCTAAATGCCGAGCCTCGCCTTACTGGTATTGTTTACAAAGAGTCGTACTCAGATACTCAGCCGTTTAACCGCACCAAAGTAAAGCTAAAGAAAGAGATCGTGACATTGGGCGTTGAAGGCATCGATCCTCGCCATGTCGTTGGCACCTACGTGAAGCCGCAAGATTGGAACGATCTGATTGCTGATCCTGAAGTATTTGTGGTTGATACTCGTAATGACTATGAAATTGAGATCGGAACATTTAAAGGTGCAGTTAACCCAAATACTGACACGTTCCGCGAGTTTCCTGACTATGTAAAACAAAACATGGATCCAGAGAAACACAAAAAGGTCGCGATGTTCTGTACGGGTGGTATTCGCTGTGAAAAGTCGACCGCTTACATGAAAGAGCAGGGTTTTGATGAGGTGTACCACCTAGAAGGCGGTATTCTGAAATACCTTGAAGAAGTACCAGAAGAAGAAAGCTTGTGGGAAGGCGACTGCTATGTATTCGACGGTCGCGTTGCGGTGAACCACCAACTAGAAAAAGCGGACTACGACTTGTGTAATGCTTGCCGACTACCCATCACAGAAGAAGACAAACAATCAGAGCAGTTTGAGCAAGGCGTAAGCTGCCCGAAGTGTTTTGGTAAACACAGTGAAGAACAGGTAGCACGCTTCCGCGAACGTGAAAAGCAAGTGTCGTTAGCTGCGGTTCGTGGCGAGCAACACGTCGGCGGTGAGAGTGCCAAACAACGTGAGCAACGACGCGCAGAAAAACTGGCAAAGAAAGACGCGCAACGCAAACAAGCGTAAGATTCAAACACATTAATCAAAAACGCCCCGTTTCTGGCTTAGAGACGGGGGCGTTTTTGTTATCGTTGGAAGGTAAAAACTAAGATGTTCTGATTAGGCCTGCGTAAGCTTTATCTGAGCCGCTGTCAGGAAATACGCTTTCTAGCGCACTCGATTCTATGCTCATGTGTTGCTGTAGAACGGCTTTGATCACCGCCCTCATATCATTAGCAGGGGCTAAGTCACGCCCTTCATAGAGCTCAGCTTGGGCAAGCCCCGGGAATTCTCCCAATACTTTGCCTCCTTCAATGGCTCCACCAGCAATAAACATGGCGTTTGCTGTTCCATGATCGGTGCCTTTGGTTCCGTTTTCCGCTGCGGTGCGTCCAAATTCACTTGCCGCCATCACCACGGTTTTCGACCAGTTATCCCCTAACGCTTTCTTTAGGTTGGCAAGACCGTTATCCAATTTACGCAATTGATTGGCAAGCCTCCCTGTTTCTGCGCCTTGGCCAGCATGAGTATCCCACCCTCCCAGTTCCAATACCGCGATGTTTGGACCGCCTTCAGCTGAGAGAAAAGTTCCCGCTTGAGACGCCAACACAGGAAACTGCTTACCGGGACGATTTCGATTCGACATCATTTCAATCTTCAGCGCTTCTTCAAAATTACTCGCAAGCTTCTCATCACTTTGAAACAACGCCTCTAGCAGCTCCACTTGGCTGTCTCTCGCTTGCAAATTGTTTGGATACCAACTGCTGACTGCCTTCTCTCCTTGAACAATCAAAGGTAACCCTGAATCGATCGCCAAACCTTTCGACTTGACATCCAGTTGCAGCAATCGGTTTAACCACCCATCACGATGTAACGGATTGTCTGTACCGTTTTCTAACACCTTTTGCCCATCAAAATGAGAGCGCTCACGATACGCGGTGGCACAAGCGTGCACCATCGCCATCTGCTTATCTTGATACCACTCGAAGCTGGTTTTCATCGCCGGATGCAAACCATAAAAATCGTCGAGTTTATTCAGTTTTTCTGTTGCTAAACCAATCGTCGGACGGAGAGCTAAATACTGCTTATCAGCATAAGGAACCACAACGTTTAACCCATCCATCGCACCACGCAGAGTAATCCAAACAAAGATATTTGGAGAGCTAGATTGAGCAAAGACTGCATTAGGCAACAAGCTTGTTGCGCCCACGGCTAAAGCGGATTTTAAAAATTGTCGACGAGTCGATGTTAAGTTCGTTTGTTTATCTATTGTCATCACTCACCTCATCGATACTGAAATTGCGGGCTAAGCCAAAGTAGAGAAAGCTTCATCTCTGCCGATGGGGCTTTGTTCATCACCAACCTTGTGTGTTCATCTAGCGCATTGCCGTAGAGTTGTTGGCTAATTTGCTCAACAAAAGCTTGTGGTTTCGCACCTTGGGACTTGGCACTTTTAACCGCCAACCGAGCGATTCGATTCGCTAACTGCCACCGCTGAGTTAGCGCCGAAGGACTGTTGTAATCCGCGTCTTTATCTGGCCAACCAGCAGGAGAACCCGCCATAAAAGGAGGCTGACCTAAGCTTCTTTGCGCACCAAGTAATTTATTCCCCGATTTGCTCATTTGCATGTCATTCGATTCGGTAAAACGGACATCAGCACTGCGCAAAACCGCGAATAACCACTCTTGAGAAGTGCGAAAACGCACCGCTTCTGCCGATTGGCTCAAAGCGCTTTGAATCAACAATCGATAAACCGGAAGCAAATCCCCTTTACCTTTTAGGTAAGCTTGGCTAAGCGGTTCAACCAAGCCTTCACCGGACGGCCCTAGGAAATGCTGTGCCAACTTACGTGCAATATGTTTTGCGGTATCAGGGTGAAGCGCAAGATCTCTCAAACACGCTCGTCCTTGTTCAATACCTTGCTGAGAATAGCGCTTGCCAAGCAGGGTTATCGAGCCTGGCTCATGGGTTCTTGAATTAAATTGGAAACCAACTTTTGGTGCTTTGAATCCAACACTCCAGCCAGTAATGGCTTTTGACAGTTCAATCACGTCTTGTTGTGTATATTGGCTATCAACACCAAGCGTGTGCAGCTCCATGATTTCTCGCGCGAGATTTTCATTGAGCCCTTTACCCTGTTTGAGCCCTTGCTTGGAGTTCGGCCCTACCGACAAGTTGTTATCCAGAAACATCAGCATGGTTGGGTGCTGACTCACCGCTAAGAGCATCTCGACAAAGTTGCCATTCCAGTGTTCTCGAATCACTTCATTTTCGACGCTTGCCACAATCGGACGTACCTTTCGGGTGTCTGCCGATATAGCAAAATGGTTGCTCCAAAATTGAATTAAGCGTTCCTGAAATCCATATGGAGTGTGCAACGTCTGTTGGTTGCGAGCCTCGACTTGTCGCAAATATTGCTCACGAAAAAACGCACCGATTTGCTTTTGCACTTCACGCTTTTTGGTTGGGGATTGTTTGAGCTCTCGTTTGGTTTCATTGAGCTTTCTCAGTTCCAACAACACTTCGTTTGTACTCGGTAACTTGGTTATTGCTTCATGCCAATAAGTCTTACTGCTTAGTTGCTTTTCTAAACTTGGCGAACTGTGTTGATAAAGGGGCCCAAAACCGAACCGCTGCTCAGAGATAATGTCTTGAGTTGGGTAATACTGCATAGCCGTTTCCGTGTGATGCTTTATGTCAGTCTAGCAAGCATCACATGGCGTCGAGTTCAATTTTTGGTTATTTCTCAGTCAGTAAAGCTGGTTATCACGCAGAGGAACCTCTAATTCATTAGTACCATCTTTGGATGACTGTCCAACCATTTCGTCATAGGCACTTTGTTGGCGAAGCACCTGCTTTTTCGCTTTCAAGTGACGACATTGCTTTTGCAACTCCAGTATCGAATGCGCTCTTAAAAATTTGCCTTTATCGTCGGTAACAAAGTGTTCCTCTCCATCGACCAAGACGGATACTTGATACAGAGCGAGATCGAGAGAGTGGATAACAAGCTTGTCGATATAGAAGAATTTTTCCAATTTACTGAGTGGCATAGACATAAAGCACCTCCTTGCTCCGTGCCTTTACGTCAACATCAATAAAATCGATCACTGAGTGAGAAATATGCCCCGCAAATACGTAGAAATCGAAAAAACAAGCGAGGGGCACAATGCAAACAATCAACTTAGTGTGGTTAAAACGCGATTTACGCCTGACCGATCATACGCCTTTACAACACGCTTTATCTTCAGAACATCCAACTGTGCTGCTTTATATTGTCGAACCCATGTTACTGGATGACCCACATTACTCTGCTCGTCACTGGCGTTTTATTTGGCAATCACTCCAAGATATGAACGAAACACTCTCGGCTCGTGGCCATCAAGTGTCCGTAATGTCGGGTAGCGTAATAGATTGCCTCAGCGCGATTCAGAACCAGTTCAACATCAATGCTATTTTCTCCCACCAAGAAATCGGATTGGATTGTACGTTTGAACGAGATAAACAAGTATCAGAATGGCTTCAATCACAAGGGGTTCCGTGGCGCGAATTTGAACATGGCGCCGTCATTCGAGGAGCAATAGACCGACTCGGCTGGGATAAGCATTGGGATACGGTTATGCGAGCAGAGATTGAAGATATAGACCTTGAAAGTGCTTCTCTTGTTACCCTCGATGCCGAAGCTCTTGGTTATTCGTTTACGCCCCCACCCTCTTGGTTGGAAAAAATAAAAGGGATGCAAACGGGCGGAAGTTCGCTCGCTTGGCAAACCATGGAAGACTTTTTTCAACGTCGGGGACGAGATTATTACCGAAGTATTTCCAGCCCGACGGCATCTCGAACTGCATGCACTCGCCTCTCTCCCTATCTTGCATGGGGCAATATATCGCTTCGAGAAGTGTACCAATACCTGCTGCAACATTGGCAAGTGGCTGGGTTTCGTCGCAGCTTAATAGCACTGTCTTCGAGATTGCATTGGCATTGTCACTTTATGCAGAAGTTTGAATCCGAATGCGAAATGGAGTCTCGTTGTGTCAATAAGGCTTATGAGCCTTTATTACAGCAAGCAAGCGTCAGAGATAAAACACTCTTGGACGCTTGGAAGTCAGGCACAACCGGGATTCCACTCATCGATGCTTGCATGCGTTGCCTTCATCACACCGGATACATCAACTTTCGTATGCGCGCGATGTTGGTGAGTTTTTTAACGCATCATATGAACATGGATTGGCGCGATGGCGTCACTCACTTAGCTCAGTTGTTCCTCGACTTTGAACCGGGTATCCATTACCCACAATTTCAAATGCAAGCAGGAGTGACCGGCACCAATACGATTCGCATCTACAATCCGACGAAACAAGCACAAGAGCACGATGCTGACGGTGAGTTCATTCATAAATGGATTCCAGAACTTGCAATGGTTCCTACTCCCTTGTTGTTTGAACCATGGAAAATGACCGCAATGGAAACCGTCATGTACCAACTGGATCCCGATTCCCGATATCTCGCGCCCGTCGTAAATGTAGAGGCAAGCGCAAAAGCAGCAAGAGAGCGATTGTGGGCATGGCGCAAACGCACAGAAGTGAAAGTAGAAGGGGCGAGAATTTTGGCACAACACGTTCGGCCTTCGAACAAAAAGAAAGCCAGTTGATCGTCTAGAAAAAAGCTTGCGTACAAACAGGGACTTTTATCAGGGAGAGAGCGGTACCCAAACAACGAAAGGAATGCACTATGTTGAAACGTATTTTGGTTACGACCACGGTTTTGTTTGCCACCTTTTCATTTTTACTGCCAGCAAAAGCCCACGAACACGGAATGATGAAAGAAGACATCGTTGATGTGGCTGTTGCAAATGGCTCTTTCAATACTCTGGTAGCAGCAGTCAAAGCCGCAGGCTTAGTGGATACACTGAAAGGTGAAGGCCCATTTACTGTGTTTGCACCGACTGACGAAGCATTTGCTAAGCTTCCAGATGGCACGGTGGATATGTTGCTGATGCCAGATAACAAAGACAAGTTGGTCGCGATTCTTACTTACCATGTGGTTCCGGGGAAAGTGATGGCCGCAGACGTAGTGAAAATGGATAAAGCGACGACAGTCCAAGGGCAAGACGTGATGATCAAAACCATGGGCGATAACGTGATGATCAATAACGCTACCGTGATTGCTACCGACGTCAAAGCAAAGAATGGCGTGATTCATGTAATTGATGAAGTCATCATGCCGAAATAAAATCAACAAGGAGGGCGGGTTCACCCGCCCCTTTCAAGGATATGGAAAACATCAAACTCTCGAAGCACGACATTCAAGCGATGGAGCAACGCCAACGCACCCGATTGATTAACTCTCTCGCGGGATACAAAAGCGCTAACCTCATCGGCACAAGGGACAGGCAGGGGCAAGAGAACCTTGCTGTGGTGAGCTCGGTGGTTCATTTGGGCTCGCATCCACCTCTCTTTGGCTTTATCGTTCGTCCACGCAAAAGTCGCCGTCACACGCTAGAAAACATCCTCGATACCAAGCATTTCACCATCAACGCTATCGGCGTCGACTTTGTGCAAAAAGCCCATCAAACCTCCGCGCGCTACCCAAAGCATATCTCAGAGTTTGAAGCTGTAGGCCTCACACCTTATTACGATGATGTATTTCCTGCGCCTTTTGTTCTTGAAAGTAACCTCAAGATGGGCCTGGCTTTGAGAGAGCACATCAGAATTGAGAGTAATCAAACAGAGATGCTGATCGGTGAAGTGTTAATGGTGCACGCACCGGAAAGAGCGATCATGCCAGATGGTTATCTTGATTTGGAACTGCTCGACTTGGTGACCATTTCCGGGCTAGACAGCTACCACGTGACACAGCGCCTACATCGGTTAAGTTATGCCAAACCTGACTCTCGTCTGTTCCCATTAACAAGAGAAGGAGAACCTTCATCTTGGGGAGCGCTTGAAGTCGATTTGGACTAACTCCTCATACTCGAGAACTAAGTACAAAAATGGCAGTTTTCTCTGTCTAAGCCGTGTTCACCAGCCCGGTTGGTAAGGTGAGCGCGTCCTGCTTCCAACCCCATTTCATAGCCTTCGAGCAAGACAGATTGACGCATAGACAATCGCTGAACGTTGAATTCATCTGGCGGAGCAACCACGCGAACACGAGTACCTTTGGGAGGATTGCGAGTAAACTCAAGCGACTCATTATAGTTCTCTGAGCGATGAAGCATAGCCTCTGCCATTTGAGGATGTTCAGCAAACAACTTCTTCATTAACCAAGGCGTCTTCACTGGCTTTTTCTCATAAGCCAAAGGATGAGAAAGAACTACCGTGATATCACGAGCACCACGTCGATAGGCTTCTCGTACAGGAATGGAATCCGCCACACCACCATCGGTATAGCAACCACCGGAGAAACACGGAGTATGTTTGTAAGCAATAGGCAGAGCGGTTGTTGCTTCCATCGCATTGTGGAAGTTATGACGATTCACTCGGTAGTAATCCGCTTTACCTGTATTGATGTTCGTCGTTGCCGCTAAGAAAGGAATGCCTTCAAACAGTTTCGCTTCATCGACTGGGTACAAACGATTTGACTCTTCAAATAACCATTTCACGTCGATCAAATCTCCACCTTTCAAAAAGCGGGTAGGATCGAAAAAGCGTTTGCTGGTTGCTAATTTAGTGATGACGTTGATGCTACGGTGCGGGTAATCAGTTAGATAACCGATCAAGTTTGAAGCCCCAGCTGATACGCCAATCGCAAAATCAAATGGTTTGTAGTCTTGCTCTAAGAATGCATCTAATACGCCGCTGGCAAAGACGCCACGCATTGCGCCACCTTCGACTACGATTGCTTTTGTTGCCATGTTTCCCCCCCCAATAAAGACGTTAAAAAGATTACTGAAATTCGTGCTACAGCAACAATCGGTTATTCTTATTATTGAGATAGGCGAAGTCTATGTGTTTCTTGCACTTTAAGTGGAAACTTAGGATCAAAAAATCCACATCAACCAAAGCGTTGATGTGGATTTTTAGTCGTTCAATCAGAGATTACGCAAAGACGGTTTTATACGCCTCGGCAGCACCTTCAATAAACATTTGTGTGCCAATCACCGCAAGGATCAAACCCATCATTTTAGTGATCACATTCAGTGCACTTGGACCAACGGCTTTCACTAATTTGTCACCAAACAAAAACAGAACATAAGTCATCACACAAAGGACTGCGAATGAAGCAATGGTAATGATGGTTTCGGTGATTCCACCCGTTGTTGCAAAATTCATCGCCGTCGCAAGTGTTCCTGGCCCCGCCAATATCGGCATTGCTAATGGTGAAACGGCAATGCTCAACGCGGCTTGTTCTTGCTCCGGTGAATAAGCCTTTTCCTTGGTCTTCTTGTGTGTCGATTCCCCTTGCAACATGTGGAAGCCGATGAGGAATACCAAGATACCGCCAGTAATGCGCAGTGCGTAAAGGGTAATACCAAATAGGTCGAAGATGACTTTGCCAGCAATAGCGAACACTGCAACGATAACAAAGGCGATAAATACAGAGCGAAACGCAATTGAGCGCACGGTTTGCTTGTCTTCATCCGCTGTCAGGCTTAAGAAGATAGGGATATTTGCGATTGGGTTCATGATGGCAAAAAAGCCCATGAATACAGTGACAGTATGAAGTATCAGTTCTTTCATGTTTTCTACATTTGGTAAGTTATTGATTATTAAAAATCATTATATACCCAACTTTATAAATAACGTCACTTTATGTTCACTGTACTTTCCAAGCGCCTCACCTTTTGCTCACCGCCACGGTTTGGAGCGCATGCTAGTTTACGCTCAATATAAATAGCGTTATGGTGAAGATTCAGCCAATACTAAGAACAAACTAAGGAAGTTGATTGATCATGAACAGTACGATTGAAACCATTCTCGGTCATCGCTCTATTCGTAAGTTCACCTCTGAGCCTATTGCAAGTGAACAACTACAAACGATTCTCCAATCTGGATTAGCCGCCTCTTCTTCTAGCATGCTGCAAGTGGTCTCTGTCATTCGTGTGACAGACGCAGAAAAGCGCAAACTGCTAGCACAATACGCGGGCAATCAGGCTTATGTTGAAAGTGCCGCAGAATTTTTAGTGTTTTGTATTGATTACCAGCGTCACACGACCATCAACCCAGACGTTCAAGCCGACTTTACTGAACTAACCCTGATTGGCGCTGTAGATTCCGGCATCATGGCGCAAAACTGTTTATTAGCCGCCGAGTCTATGGGCTTAGGTGGCGTATACATTGGTGGTTTAAGAAACAGTGCTGCACAGATCGATGAGCTACTCGGTTTACCTAAAAACGTCGCGATCCTGTTTGGTATGTGTTTGGGTCATCCAGATCAAAACCCTGAAGTAAAACCACGCCTACCCGTTAACGTTATTGTCCACGAAAACCAATACCAAGCGCTGAATGTAGACGATGTGCAAGCCTACGATCAAACCATGCAAGAGTACTACGCGAGCCGCACAAGCAATCAAAAGCAGAGTGCATGGTCACAAGAAACCGCCGGAAAACTATCTGGTGAGTCTCGCCCGCACATCCTGCCTTATCTAAATAGTAAGGGATTGGCTAAGCGATAATGAGAAAGTTTGTTTAATCAATCAAAGATCAAAAAAGGCCTCGAATGAGGCCTTTTTCACTAGAAACCATTCATGCCATTTTCCACACATGGCATTAGCATCGAAGTCTGACCATCTTCGGTTTTATTTTTGTCAAAACCATAACAAACCCATATTGACTGAGAAGAAAAAACAAGATCTAAATCACAATGCACGACAAAATAAATAAATTTTATCTTTAGATATACCGCATTTATAACTAATTGAATTTTACGAAAACACGCAATTTGTGAGCTGATATTAAAAATCAGAGCCAATTAATAAAGCTCTTCATCAAATAAACCCCGCCAGACCTCATAAACATAAAAAATAGCTATATATCACTAGCATTTTATCAATTTATCGTCTATTGCCCCGACAAACGAATTTCCTTAGAGTGCGCTCGCCGGATGCAACCCGTTTTCTATTGAGCATTCTATAAATTAAAATAAATAATAAAGCTTAATGAGTAATCGTGTTGTTATTTCCTATGAAAACATTGTTGCCTCAGCAACATCCTCTTTTACGTCAGATGAATGAAAAAACGAATGAACGTCAACCATACAAAGCTAGGCAGTTTGCTCCTTTCCTCTGTGCTTCTTACTGGATGTACAGTACCGGGCAGTCACTTATCCACGAGTGGTAAGCACATCATTGAAGACGGCAGCACCAATGCAGCTGCCGTCTTCAATGTATTTCCACTGACTCTTGTTAAAGTCTCACAGTTAAAAAGCTCGGATATCGAAACCAAAGCGAACCCAACGCTTGACCATCAACTCGCGGCTTACGAGTATGAAGTTGGTCCTGGCGATATTCTAAATATCACTATTTGGGATCACTCTGAACTTACTATTCCTGCTGGTTCTTATCGCAGCTCTGCGGAAGCTGGTAACTGGGTACATACAGATGGCACCATTTTTTACCCCTACATAGGAATCGTTGAAGTCGCAGGAAAAAACGTTCGCCAAATTCGAACAGATATCTCCAAAAAATTGGCTAAATACATCGAGAGTCCTCAAGTCGATGTCAGTGTTGCCGCATTTCGTTCAAAAAAATCTTACGTCACTGGCGAAGTAAACAAGCCAGGGCAACAACCGATCACCAATATCCCACTCACGCTTCTTGATGCAGTTAACCGCGCAGGCGGTCTAGCAGAAGAAGCGGATTGGCGTAACGTTACACTGACACACCAAGGCAAAGTCGAAAACATTTCTCTCTATGCACTAATACAAGAGGGTGACCTTACTGAAAACCGATTGCTTCAACCTGGTGACATTGTGCATGTACCAAGAAATGACACTCAAAAAGTGTTCGTTATGGGTGAAGTCAACGATCCGAAGCTACTAAAAATGGATCGCGCAGGCATGAGTTTGACCGAAGCTTTGAGCAATGTTGGTGGTATCAACCAACTTTCTGCGGATGCAACTGGCGTTTTTGTCATCAGAAAATCTCAAGACCATCAAGCAATGGGCGACATTTACCAACTTGATGTCTCTGACGCAGCAGCGTTAGTGATTGGTACTGAATTCGACCTAGAGCCTTATGACATTGTTTATGTCACTGCGGCACCAGTCAGCCGTTGGAACCGTGTCATTGCACAACTAGTACCGACGATTTCAGGCTTCAACGAGCTTACAGAAGGTGTCCTTCGTGTAAGAAATTGGCCTTAGTTCAAGTATTCTTGACAGGGCTTATCCCGAACAGATAAGCCTTGTCGAAAAATTATTGATAGGGAATTAATCATGTTTTCAAACATTCTTGTTGTGTGTGTAGGTAACATTTGCCGTTCTCCGACGGGAGAGCGGGTACTTCAACAACTTCTTCCTAGTAAAACTATTTCTTCAGCAGGTATTGCCGTTGAGAAAAGCCGCCTGACTGGAAAATCAGCGGATGAGACAGCAAAACTGATCGCGTCAGAAAAAGGTTTCTCTCTCGAGAATCACCAAGCGCAACAACTTACTGCGCAGCTCTGTGTAAAACAAGATCTTATCTTGGTAATGGAACATGGTCATATCGATGCATTAACTGAGATCGTTCCAGAAGCAAGAGGCAAAACTATGTTGTTTGGGCATTGGATGAACTCTGTCGACATTCCAGATCCATACAGACAAAGTAGAGAAGCGTTTGATCATGCATATTCTCTGATTGAGCAATCCGCTCAGGCTTGGGCAAAAAAACTATAACTTCAGATTATTTGGCGAAATAGAAAAACAATGGCTAACCAAACTATAAGTTCATCTGCACCAACCGATGATGAAATCGATCTCGGTAAACTGTTTGGCATATTAATAGATGCGAAATGGTTCATCATTGGCATTACGCTTCTCTTTGCTACGATGGGTATTGCCGTAGCGTTGCTATCGACGCCAATTTATAAAGCGGATGCGTTGATTCAAATTGAACAGAAAAGCTCTGGTGGCATTTCTGCAATGGTCGGGGACATGGGTGACCTATTTGCAGCAGAATCTTCAGCGACCACAGAGATTGAAATCATTAAGTCTCGTATGATCTTGGGCGATACCGTTGACAAGTTTAACTTAACAACGATTGCCACTCCGGAATATCTTCCTTTTATAGGCAAAGGACTCGCTCGAATCAATGGCACTCAGAATTACATTTCAGTATCAAGTTTCGTCATCCCTCGAACCGCACAAGGTTTCAAACATCACCTTGTGGTAACGGATGCTAAGAAAGGTACTTTTGATCTGATGATTGAAGATCAAGTGGCGCTTTCTGGCGTTGTTGGCCAGACTATAGAAATGAATGGTTACCACATAAAAGTTCGTGAGTTAGTTGCACAAAACGAAGACACTTTTTCAATCAGTAAAATCAGCAAGCTTGATGCCATCAACAGACTCGCTTCACAACTATCAATTTCAGAGCGTGGTGCCAAAACAGGTATTGTGTCACTGAGTATCGAAGGCGAATACCCTGAGCGTAACCAGCAAATCTTGAACGATGTTGTTCAAAACTATTTCCTGCAGAATGTGAGAAGAAACTCAGCAGAAGCCGAACAAAGTTTAAACTTCCTCAAAGATCACTTACCTGAAATCAAAGATAAGCTAAATGGCTCAGAAGATGTACTGAATCGATTTAGACAAGAAAACGAGTCTATCGACTTAAACCTTGAAGCACAATCGACACTCAAAGTGATGGTCGCTCTTGAAGCGCAACTGAACGAACTGACATTCAAAGAAAGTGAAATCAGCCAGAAGTTCACGCAGGATCACCCAGCATACAAGTCACTACTGGATAAGCGCCAGACATTACTACAAGAAAAAGATCATTTGAACCGCCAAGTTCAGAAGCTGCCAAAAACACAGCGTGAAGTCTTACGTATGACGCGTGATGTCGAAGTGAACCAACAAATTTACATCCAGCTTCTAAACAAGGTTCAAGAACTGAACATTATCAAAGCGGGTACCGTTGGTAATGTACGTATTATCGACAGTGCACAGTCTTACGCCATTCCCGTGAAGCCTAAGAAACCTCTTATTGTTGTTCTAGCAACACTATTAGGCGGAATGGTGGCCGTTGCTTTCGTTCTGGTTAAAACTGCTTTCCACCGCGGCGTCACTTCCCCAGATGAGATTGAACAAACGGGGATTTCCGTTTACGCAAGTGTTCCTAAGTCTGTACAACAGCTGGAAGTCGCTAACAAGCTTAAGCGCAAGAGTAACAAAGACCTACTGCTACTAGCAGAAGAAAACCCCGCAGATCTTTCGATTGAAGCATTACGGGGACTTCGTACTAGCCTTCATTTTGCGATGATGGAAGCGAAAAACAACGTACTGATGATCTCTGGTCCAGCGCCTTCAATTGGTAAAACATTCGTATCGACAAACTTTGCAGCAGTAGCGGCCAAGACAGGTCAAAAGGTTCTGCTAGTCGATGCAGACATGCGTAAAGGTTACTTGCAGCAATGTTTTGGTCTGACGGCTGATAACGGTCTTTCTGATTTCTTAAGCGGCAAGATTGCTCAAGAGACGGTGATCAAACAGACTAAAGTTGAAAACTTGAACGTTATTACTCGTGGTCAAGTACCACCAAACCCTTCCGAGCTTTTGATGCACCCACGATTTGTTGAGTTTGTAGAAAAAGCGTCGCAAGAGTATGACCTAGTGATCATCGATACACCGCCAGTATTGGCAGTGACTGACCCTAGTATCGTTGGTGCGATTGCAGGTACCACTCTGATGGTTGCTCGATTTGACCAAACGACATCGAAAGAGCTAGAAGTCGCTCGTAGCCGATTTGAACAATCGGGTGTCGAAGTGAAAGGCGTCATTCTAAATGCAATAGAGAAGAAAGCCGCAAGCTCATACGGTTATGGTTATTACAACTACGCCTACAAGAGCGAGTAATAGCGTTACGCTCAAATAATTTAAACATAATTGTGTATAGCCATTAAATAGAAACACAAAGCCCCACTATTATCGCGGGGCTTTTTTATTTGTGCTGCAGGAACCGATTTTATTCTTATTGCTTCTTCCATTGAAGAAAAGTGAGCACACTCAATAGCAAGAAAAAAGCAGGGTCACTCCAACCAAAACCAACGAACACGCCTGTAATACCAGCGTAAGTGGTGATCACCACGCCTAAGAGATTCGTGACCAGCAGCGCTTTGAACAGTTGTTTCGCCATGTTGCCAGATTCAACATCACGCAGCATCAAACTGACCGCAGCAATCCCACCTAAAAAGATCGACGTATGCTGCGATAAAAACAGCGCATATTGGTCGTTAATTTGTACGCCATACATCGGCCACATCATGGTTGGCACAAAAAATAGTGCAAAAGCGAATACCGTATATATGACACCATGAACGGTTAGAAAGGTGCGGTTAGTCATAATGTTACTCTCCGATTGGACCTTGGTTGATAGTGCTCAGTGGTGCGTTGATATCAAATATCTGCCCTCTTACTTCTTCAACACCCATCTGTTTCAAACGAGCAGTGTGCATTTCGAGATAAGCTTGCGCCGTTGCTTTATCTTCAAAAAGATAGATGCCGCCGCCAAGTTTGTCTTTCTCGCTTTCCGTCCAGATCTTCCAAATCATGCCTGGCTCTTGGTTAATTGACTGAGCTAAGTCTACCAGTGCGTTCGACATCTCTTCACCAAATGGGCCATGAAATTCAAAATCAACTTGCAGTAATTTCGCCATCTTGAGTCTCCTCTTCTTTTTTGACTCGCTTTCGATGAGAGGATTATTGCCTTTATAAAACTGACAAAAAAGTTCATAATTTTGCCATTACCTGTCGAAAAAACTGACCAATGAGACTCAAAACAACCCTAGAGCAGTGGCAAACATTACAAGCGATTGAACAAGCTGGAAGTATTCAGTCAGCCGCAGTGACGCTCAATAAAAGCCACACTACGCTGATCTATTCAGTGAAAAAGCTCGAGGACCAACTGGGCATCAAACTGATAGAAGTGAAGGGTCGAAAGGCTGGATTAACCGAACACGGTAAGACTATGTTGCGCCGCGCGCAGTCTATGCTCGAACAAGCTCATGAACTGGAAATGATCAGTGAACAGTTAAGTAATGGTGTGGAATCGCAAATTACAGTGGCGATCGATCATCTGTGCGATCCAAGTTGGCTCTATGCACCACTTAGTAAATTTTTGGCACAAAACAGCACTACCTCCGTTCAGGTCGTGGAAACTTCGCTAAGTAAAACCACCGATATGGTGGTCAATGAGTTAGCAGATATCGCCATTATCAATCTTCCGATCACCAACCACCCAGCCGAAGCATTTGGCACAACAACCATGGTGCCCGTTATTGCAGTTGAGCACCCATTGGCAAAGAAAGAGCACGTTTCACTGGCTGATTTTGCGACCACCAGCCAAATTGTGGTTCGAGATCTAGGTGAGTCAGACAAGGCAAAACGAGACGTGGGCTGGTTGCGCGCACGTCAAAGAATCACGGTGGATAATTTCGACCATGCTTTTAGAGCGGTAGAACAAGGCGTTGGCTTCTGCCGACTCCCTAAACATCTCGTAGAGTATCGCCACAGTGCAGGCATTAAGGTATTAGACCTTGAACACTCAAACCAATATCAAGTCGCACTGCACCTCACACTACCTAAAGGGGCGAAAAGTGGACCAGCCGCTCTTGCCCTCTATCAAACACTACTTGATAGTGCAAAAGACCGCATTTAACTGGCCACATAACTATTGTCAAAACCACAAAAGTCATTTGTGTTAAGTGCTATTTTTCGCAAAGGCTAACTTCCTCATACTCTCCCTCACTGATAGCGCTCCTGAGACGTGCGCTTGAACAAAATGAGAGAGTAAATTATGCCAATCGCATTATTAGCATTAACCCTAAGCGCCTTTGCAATAGGGACAACTGAGTTTGTTATCGTTGGATTAATTCCAACCATGGCAGCAGACCTTAACGTTTCTTTACCTTCTGCTGGTTTGCTGGTGAGTTTGTACGCATTGGGCGTGGCTATTGGCGCGCCCGTATTAACTGCACTTACGAGCAAGATGAATCGCAAGCATGTGCTTCTCGCTGTGATGGGCTTGTTCGTTGTCGGTAACCTGTTGGCTTGGCAAGCTCCGGGTTACAACACTCTAATTGCCGCACGTATTTTAACGGGCTTGGCTCACGGCGTGTTCTTCTCTATCGGTTCGACGATCGCCACTGGTTTGGTGTCCAAAGAAAAAGCGGCAAGTGCCATTGCAATTATGTTCACTGGTCTAACCGTTGCTCTAGTGACTGGTGTGCCTCTGGGTACTTACATCGGGCAACATTTTGGTTGGGAAACCACATTCTTGATTGTGGCCATTCTTGGTTTGATTGCCTTAGTCGGTAGCGCTTTACTTGTTCCAAACAACTTGAAGCAAGACGCGACGGCTTCTTTAAAAGATCAGCTTAAAGTACTCACCCAACCTCGTTTGTTATTGGTTTATGCCATTACTGCGCTAGGTTACGGCGGCACCTTTACCGCGTTCACTTATCTTGCGCCAATTTTGGAGCAGGTATCGGGCTTTGATGCAAGTGCGGTTGGTTTGATCATGCTGGTGTATGGTGTCTCCGTAGCGGTGGGTAACATCCAAGGTGGCAAAATGGCAGACAAATTTGGCCCCGTAAAAGCATTGACGATCATCTTTGCTGGTTTAGCCGCGATCTTGTTTGTACTCAACTTTACCGCATACAACCCAATTGCTGCTGTGATTACTATTTTGGTTTGGGGTGCATTTGCTTTCGGTAATGTACCTGGGCTGCAAGTTTATGTAGTAAAACTGGCAGAGAAATACACACCTAATGCCGTTGATGTTGCTTCAGGTTTGAATATCGCCGCCTTTAACGTAGGTATTGCGCTCGGTTCATGGAGTGGTGGTTTGATCGTAGAGCGAGCTGGCTTAATGAATACGCCATGGGTCGGTGGTGTAGTTGTTATCTCTGCACTTCTATTGACTCGCTTAAGCGGCGCGTTAGATAAGCGCGAAAACAAGCAAGTTCAACAAACAGCTTGCACTGAGCTTGCATAAACAATCCTTTAAAGCCCTAACATAAACGTTGGGGCTTTTTTATGTGAGATCAAAAGCAGTTTTGCTTGTTTATATGATTCTAAGTTGCGAACCCCATTTCGATTACATACCATTGAAACAGCTCAAGCCTAAAGCACCCAACACTCGCGGAAAGAACTCGGTTCATGGCAACTCAACTTCCCTGCTTTCGTTAGCTGGAACAATCTGTTTTTACCTTCTTTTTAACTTCTAATAAGGCGAGTGTGGAAGAGATAAGAAAGGTGAAAAATGCAATCTCACAATAGCTTCTCTATTAACCTTAACCAACAAAAGTCTGTCGCGAAAAGGCGCTTAAAAGCAATTCGCCACAATGACACCAACGCGCTTGAACAGGTTAAACAGTTTCATTCCAAACCAGAGGCCCTCACGCCAGAGTCTATCCAACTTGCAGATGTTCAACACGCCCTAGCTAGAGAGCTTGGCTTACCCAGTTGGAGCAAGTTAAAAGCTCATGTGGAAGAACTAGAAAGTCACAAGCTCGCCATCAATAACCAAGCAAATCCACTTGATGCTGAACTAAACACGCTGCATGTCCGCTGGGGGCACGACATTCAGCAGCAACTGAAGACATGTGGGTTCGAAGGTGACTTTTTACCCATGATTGATCCATTGTGCATCGGTCCCATTCCGAGCAATGAAAAAGGCTTTGTCGCTATTCGAGCACAATATGTTGTGGACGCATTACTGCCTGTTATGGGGAGAAAAGACTCGGTGCAAGAGGTGGCGCAGTTTGAGCAAGGCAACATCCATACCCTGCTCGATCAGCAATACGAACGTATCGTTTTTTGGGTCGAACATGATGCCTACGACCAATTCATGCTACTTCGAGGGCTCTCTCTGCTAGAGGAAACCGAAAGCAAAATCATTGAGATCATCGAATTCAATCAGTTTCCGGGAACTGAGCGGTTTATTGGCTTCGGGCAACTCCCTGCTGAAGCGATTCGCTCCTGTTGGCAGCATAGAAAGCCAGTGACAGCGAAGCTTTTTAGCCAAGCCAAACGCTGCTGGCAAGCCTTGCAAGCGCCAACACCACAACCACTCGTTAATCTATTGGAACAACATGAACTAGATTGTTTGCCGAACATCAAAGCAGTGATGAAACGACATCTTCAAGAACTGCCGCACTCAGAATCAGGATTAAGCTTCACACAACATTTGGCTTTGCAGATATTGAACGAGCAAAATGAACCAATCAAAGTGAAAGATTGGTTTCATAAGTACCAACAACAAGAACCAATCCCCACTCTTGGTGATGTCATGTTCTATGCATTACTGCTACCACTCGCGCAAGCAGAAAACCCACTGTTTACTGTTGATTCATTGGATAAGAATTGGTGGGAACAACAAGTGAATATCAGCGAGAACGGCCGTGAATGCCTTAATGGACACTCAATTTTCTTACAAGATTACTGGGTAGGCGGAATCCATAATCAAGTGAATAGCGGCTGGACATGGAACCACATCCAGCTCTCATCGTTACATCACTTAATCACGGCTTAGGTAATGAAGCGTAGAAGCTAGCAACGGTAACCATCGAAAAACAGCGTGAGAATATCTTCGACGATTTTCTTGCGCTGCTCGGCACTAGGCACTGCTTGATTGGCAACCAATTGTGGCCACAAGCAGTTCCCCTTTAATAAGCACATCAACATACAGCTCATCAATGCTGGGTCGAGCGCTTTGACCTTGTTATCCGCAATAGCCTCTGTAAACCAGTTCTCCAACAGCTCATCTTGGCGTTGAAGTTGATGTAAGTAGTTCTCTGCCAGCTCTGGTGTGCGCATAAATTCACTGATGACCATTTTGGCCAATGGCAAGCCGAAGTCCTCATACATGGAATCCAGTTTTGCATGCAGATAAGTTCTAAGCTGGGTTTCGACATCAATGTCTGATGTGTACTTAAGCTGTAAACGCGCACGCTGAGTTTCGAGCACAGTTTGAATAGACTCGATAAACAACACGTCTTTGCTTTCAAAATGGCGATACAAGGTGCGCTTTGACGTCCCTGCTCGCTCACATACTCTGTCCATATTGGCACAACTGAAACCGTGCTCAATAAACTCCTGTTGAGCCGCTTCAATCAGCGCTAAGCGTTTTTTTTCTGACAGTTTCATCGCTCTAGATTCACCAACCTCATGTAAGTGGACGCAGAGTATAGCGCACAATAATCAAAAGTATACTTTGAAGTTTACTTTTTTAATTTTAGGAGTAAGATGCGCTCGCCGAAGTTAAGATCCTAAGAAAAATTTCAAAATAGAATCACTCTTAACTCACGCTGTGGCGCTTTGTCTGTCAGATAAAGCTGTGATTTTTCCGTGACACAAACTCCAGAGTCGATGCCCTTATTACAAGGCCCCTGGTGTTGTTGTGATCGTCACGTTTAATGAAGTAACTTATGAAATTACGCTCCTTGCTCGTTGCCGTTTCCTGCATACTTAGTGGTGCGGCAAACGCTGATTCGATTTCTCTGCCAATCTGGAAAGATAAAGCAGAAGCACTCGGTTATGACTTACCAAAACCCTTTGGCGTCAACCTGAGCTATATGAGTATGGAACAAGGCATCAACGTCGACTCCATTTCTCTGAGTGGATTACATGGCTTAGAAAAACTATTAAAAATGGAAGCCAGCGGGGGTAAACAAGCCAGCGATGTCATGACACTTCGTGGTGACGTTTGGTTGTTCCCATTCTTAAATGTTTATGGCTTGGTGGGTACGCTAGATGGCTATTCAGAAACCAATGTTAAAGTCAGCCTGCTTGGCAAGCAGTTGGGCGAATTCCCTTTCCGTCTCGATCTCGATGGTTACACCTATGGTGGTGGCTTCGTATTAGCGGGAGGCTACGACCAACTGTTTGCTCTTGTTGATGCCAGTTACACCCAAACGAATTTGAATGTTATCGATGGCGCTATCGATGCGATAGTCGTGTCTCCACGAGTCGGTTACGACTTCCATAAAAATGGCATCCCTTTGCGTTTCTGGGTCGGTGCCATGTACCAAAACGTTGAACAAGAATTATCGGGAACATTAAAACAAGCTGGCATCAATCTCTCTGGTCGCTTTGACGTTAAGCAACGCTTGGAATCTGAGTGGAACACCCTTGCCGGCATGCAATACCAGATTAATGAAGACTGGTACTTATTGGGCGAAGCTGGCTTTGGCGACCGTCAAAGTATCTTCTTCTCTCTCGATCGCCGTTTCTAAGGTAAAGAGAAGATGAAAGCTTCTTATCCCCTAGTCATTGCAGCACTGTTTTGCACACCACACGTTTTTGCTATGCAGCAAGACGAAAGCAGTTTGGTGGATGACATCCTAACCAAACTAGGCTCTAGCGAAACCGTGGATGAATCGAAATTGATCGACTGGGGCATCTTACCGGGACCATTCGTCAATCCAGAGCAAGGGTTTGGCATCGGCGTTGCCGCGGTGGGCTTGTATACCCCTTATGACTGGCAGAAAGGCGATCCGTACTCAACCGTCACCGTCACATCTTACGGTTCAACTTCCGGCTCTTACGGCTTGGGGTTAAACAACCGCACCTATTTGAAGGGTGACAAAGTACGTCTACTTGGTGAAGCGTGGATCAGCCATACTCCCGGATACTATTGGGGTATCGGCAGCCAAGCTGCTGAGAACGACAGTAAAAAAGTGCAATACGAAGGCCAACGATTACAGCTGAGCCCAAAAGTCGCCGTAGAAATTGCGCCAAATACTTACGCCAAACTCGGCTGGCAGTGGCAATCATTCAATAAAGTAGACGGTGTCGATGGCGATATTCTGCCTTCAGAAGTCACCAATGCCACCAGCAGCGGTGTGTTACTCGGGATGGAATACGATACGCGCGATTTCGAGCCGAACCCAATGCGAGGGCAGTTTCTTGATATTGAATGGATTGCCAACCGCGATTCACTAGGTAGTGATGAAGACTACGACAATCTCGTGGCCAACTATCGTCTCTATCAACAATGGTCAAACAGTACCATCATCGCGATGGAAGTTTACTCGCAATCGATTTTTGGTAATGCCCCTTGGTTTGATTACGCCCAGTTAGGTGATGACCAACGCATGCGTGGTTACTACCAAGGACAATATCGCGACAAACATCAACTCTCCACACAAATAGAAATCCGCCACACCATTGCTGGTCGTCATGGTGTTGTGGGTTGGTTGGGTGCAGGCAATATCGCACCAACTTATCACGACTTATTCGTAAGCAGTTGGCTACCAACTGTCGGGGTTGGTTATCGATTTGCCTTTAAGGCACGTATTAACGTGCGCGTCGATTTAGGGGTAGGTAAAGACAGCACCGGTTTTTATTTCCAAATTAATGAAGCATTCTAGGAGTAGGGTTTGAAGAAAGCAGCACTATTACTACTAAGCCTTTGTAGTGGGTTTGTCCAAGCACAAGAATTGAAAGCACCGGTTGGCGTCAGGCCATGCTGTGCCTTCGGTGTAGACCTCAAAGCGCAACTAGGAAGCGTACCTGTTCCTTTCTTCTCCCTTGAGAATGTCTTGTCCAGCACCGAAGTAGGTACTCACCACTATAACGATGGCAGTGAATCGGTGCCAGGCAGTCTGCTTGGATTAAATGAAGAAGCGAATGGAATAATCTTTACTGAGCTTGGTGGGTTTATTGATACGGCACACGTTCGTGACACGGCTGATTACACCTACTATTTGTTTACTCTCAACCAACATTATCTCGGCCGCGCAGCGCATCTGGATTTACCAGAAGAACTTCGTATTCGCCGCATTCGTTGGTATGAACAAAAAGAGAAGCTCAGTGAAGAAGAGAAGCTCGACCGCAGCGCTCAGGCAGCAGCGCTAACGGCATTTCGTCTTGCTCAATGGCACGAGATCGCGCAGTGGTTTGGCATGGTGTCGGTGAGTGGCTTTAAAGAACTGGCGTCCGCCTTCTCATCCGAAGACCTCTACTCCAACATGCTTGGTGCCAACTTAGCCAAGCAAGTACTGTTGGATAATCCAGAACTCGATCAAAAGGGCTTTTCTCAAGCCATGGATAGCGCTTTTAAACAAGCCTTAAAAGAGTTAAAAGCACAGCCGAAATCCGTCGCTAAACAGAAAATTCAGCAGCTTGATGGCGATTGGTGGGACAGTTCAAGACGCCTACCGGATAAGTGGGTAGTGCGTTTCCGCGATTATCATATGGCATTGAGTTTGACGCCAAACTACCCAGGCGCAAACCATGAACTTTCATTGTCTAACACCTTTGATGATCAACAAGCAATCGACCAATGGATGAGTGTCGAGTTTAGAGCAAGCGACAATGAAAAAGCGTTTTCTGCACTACCTAAGTCATTGACCTCAAAATCAATTTGGACACCCGCAGATTATCAGCAGATTTCAGATTTTGCTCGTGCCATCGACGAACAGACTCGCCCACCGCTGAAGTAATTTCGCAATCAGCAAGTGAATAAAAGATGCCTAGTTATGCACTTGGCGTCTTTTATCTCATCGTTATGCATCCAGTTTTCTACCATTTGAGAATGTAAGAAATCATTTCTATCGGTTGTAAATTCGATAAATTTGTTAATCAGCAAACTTTTTAACCAGCCAAATCGTTACAATTTGGTTAATATTCTATTTTTTAAAGTGACTAACTTCACATCTATCGACCATTCAGAGGATTATTCTTTCGTATTTTCGCACTCCGCTGCTAATCTGCACGCCGCCTTGAAGTGAACTCAAGGTGCATAACTATAAGGAGTGTTCTCATGAATACCAAGAAACCGATGTCGCTCACCAGCCGCGTAATTTTGGGTATGGTAGCGGGTATCTTGACAGGATTTGCAATTCGCACACTTTTTGCCGACAACGGATTTGTCGACGCATACATTGTTAATGGATTATTCGAAGTTGGTGGACAGATCTTCGTTGCCAGCTTAAAAATGCTTGTTGTACCGCTAGTATTTGTTTCGCTAGTTTGTGGTACCAGCTCTCTAAAAGACCTATCTACATTGGGTCGCATGGGTGGTAAAACCCTTGCTTTCTACGTAGCAACAACCGCTATCGCAATCACACTTGCTCTAACCATGGGGACGCTATTCCAGCCAGGTGCTGGTGCAGACCTAACCGCAGCAAGTTCATTCAAATCAGCAGAAGCGCCATCTTTGGGTCAGGTGATCATTGATATGTTCCCGACTAACCCAATCAGCGCAATGGCAGAAGGTAAAACCCTGCAAGTTATCGTGTTCGCCGTCCTATTCGGTATCGCGATCAGTGCAGCAGGTAAGCCAGGCGAGCGTATCGCAGCATTCTTCTCTGATCTGAATGAAGTAATCATGAAATTGGTTGCGATTCTGATGAACCTTGCGCCTTACGGTGTGTTCTTCCTAATGGCGAAGCTGTTTACAGGTCTTGGTCTAAGCGCAATCTTTAACCTTGCTGAATACTTCGTTGTACTAGCAGGTACGCTATTACTGCACGGCCTTGTGACTTACAGCCTGATGCTCAAAGGCTTCACTGGTCTAAACCCAATTACGTTCCTACGTAAGATGGAAGACGCAATCATGTTTGCTTTCTCTACAGCATCATCGAACGCGACCATTCCAGTGACAATGGAAACGGCTAAGCACCGCATGGGTGTTGAGAACCGCGTATCATCGTTCACAGTACCGCTAGGTGCAACCGTGAACATGGACGGCACGGCGATCATGCAAGGTGTGGCGACAGCGTTCATCGCACAGGCATTCAACATCGACCTAACTATGGGTGACTACCTAATGGTTATCATGACGGCAACATTGGCGTCTATCGGTACCGCAGGTGTTCCTGGTGTTGGTCTAGTAATGCTAGCAATGGTATTGAATCAAGTAGGTCTGCCGCTAGAAGGTATTGCACTTATCATGGGTGTTGACCGTCTACTTGATATGATTCGTACCGCAGTTAACATCACCGGTGACAGCGCAGTGACTATCATTGTTGCGAAATCGGAAGGTGCACTGGATGAAACTCGCTTCAACGATCCAAAAGCTGGGGTCGCAGAAGAAGAGGTGCATCTGAAACGCGCGGAAGCTTAAACCTTCCAAACTCAATTGTCCTGTCTAAATGAAAGCCCCGATGGAAACATCGGGGCTTTTGTTTTATTTGAAATCTGAAGAATAGGTAATAACCCTATTCCGTCATCGAACTCAGCTTTTCTCTCGCTTGTTCTTCATGCTCATCAGTGATGGCATTGCCGACCGAGTTCGCTGCTAGAGTCAATGCTGCCATGTCATCGGTAAAGCCGACACCAGCGAGTACGTCTGGCACCATATCTGTTGGTAGGACGAAGTAAGCCAGCGCGCCACCTAAGATAGCCTTGTGGCGAACGGAGGTATTGGAATCTGCCATCGCGAGCCATGATTTAATGCCCATAACCGCAATCTCTTCACCTGCTTTCTTGACGGAGTTTTTCATTTTACGCCAAAAGGTTTTCTCATCTGGCGCTTGCATCGTTTGGTCTAAGACGTCATCGGACGCCGAATTTACAGACATGCTTGTGGTCATCGTGCCTCCTAAATTTATGACTGTGGCAAAGATATTAAGACGATGAACCTGAACGTAGGATTAATAGCGAGTAATGATAATGAAGAAAGGAAACAAAATGGCTAGATAAAAAAATCCCCAAACCGAAGTCCGGGGATTATTGCTTTGGATACCAAAAGGTTTTGAAACCAGAAGTCTTGGAAACCAACAGCTTTGAGAACCAAGCTTTAGAAGCAGAATGCCTTATTGAGCAATCTTCTCCAATACACGCATCAGCATTTTGATACGTGGTTCAATAGACTCAAGCAACAAGTACTCTTGGTCACTGTGGAAGCCTGCACCGATAGGTCCTAGACCATCCAAAGTTGGAACGCCAAGAATCGCCGTGTTGTTTGCATCAGAGCCGCCACCCACTTCCTTCCAATTGATGTCGATCGCCAGTTCACTTGCCGCTTCTTCAACTAGCATCATCAGGCTTTCTGTTTGTGGGCTTGGCACCATAGAAGGCTTATAAGCTTCACGAACCAATTCGATACTCATACCATCAACGAACGGTGTTTCCAGCATACCATTTAGCTTGCTATCAACATCATCGTATTCTTCGTTGCTCCAGAAACGCACATCCACGATCGCTTCAGCATGTTCCGGGACGATGTTCGCACCGTTACCACCAGAGACAATACCCACATTCAACGTAGTACCAGATTCAAAGTTGGTCATTGCATTGACTGCGAGAATCCAATTCGCCATCTCAGTGATTGCGCTGCGACCATTTTCTGGCTCGTTACCTGCGTGAGCTGCAACGCCATTAAAGGTCATTTTGTAGCGAGCCATGCCTTTGCGCGCTTTCACTAAACCGCCATCTGCACGTGCTGCTTCTGCAACCAGTACATTCTTTGCGTTTTTCGCAACTGATTGAATCCAATCCACAGAATCGAGAGAACCCGTTTCTTCATCTGGGTTCATGCAGATAGCGATAGACAGCTTATCCAACACCGCTTGGTCTAGATTGCGCATCGCGTATACGATGTTCAGCAAGCCAGATTTCATGTCCGAGACGCCCGGACCGTAAGCTTTCTCTGCATCTTGAGACATCGGACGAAGCTCAGCAGTACCCACAGGGAACACGGTATCCATATGACCAATCAGCATCACGTCGATTTGCTCAGCTTCCGGCTTATTTCGAACTTCAAGACCGATGCCTGCCCTGCCACAGTCGATGCGTTTTACGCTCCAACCTGACATCGCTTGGTACTTCTCTTCAAATTGAGAAGCGATGAACTCGATACCATCAGTCGTGTAAGTGCCACAATCCACATTGATTAGCGGACGTAGCTCTTCTAGATATTCATTTAGAGAGAATTGCATGACTCACTCCTAGACAAACAGATTCATCACCAGCATTGCGCCAAACGCGTTCAATACTGAGATTGCAATCATAACTGGGATGTAACGACCTTCAGTACCAATTGGGCCCATGATACGCCCCATGTACTGAACTTGAGAGCCCATTAGGTAGATAGCAGGCGCAAGAATCGCAATGTGCGTACCGTTCAGGATGCCTTGGTCAAATAGCGTGATTACTACGCCAACCGCGCCACCCATCGACATCCAAGCGCCGATCAATACCGCTGCTGCTTCACCCGGAAGACCAAACACCGCCATGATTGGAGAAAACACAGTGCCCATCAGATCCAGCGCACCAGTGATTTGCAGCGCTTTGATGATAACGAACGCCATCAATACGTTAGGAACCGTAGAGGTCGTCGCAATTACCCAACCTTTCTTAGCACCTTCGACGAAGATATCCGTCACCATTGGTTTTTTCGCTTTAACGTCACCCATTATGCCGTCTCCTCTTTTAGGTTCTCTGATTTGTTTTGGTCTTGTTTGTCTTCTTTACCTTCCGTCATGTTTAGGTAGATACGGAACAGGTTCGCGCCGATGATCTTAAATGCGAACATCACCACAACCGCTAAACCAATAGAAGACGTTACCGCTAGAGAGCCGTCAGCCATCGTCAGCGTGAACAGAACAGCACCCGATGAGAAGAAGTTCACGATGGTTGCACCCGCAGTGAACTGGAACATAGTAAATACATCCGTTTCACGCTTAGTTAGGTGACCTTCATCTTTTAGCTGACGCGTCATTGCCGCACCGGCATCGGTACTTTGTAGAGAAGCAATCAAAGCCAAACCAGAGTTACCAGGGATACCCATTAGAGGACGTAGAAGAGGAGTAAGAAGCTTACGAGCAGCTTCAAGTGCACCGTAGTGCTCAAGTACGTTGATCATACCTAATGCGAACATAACGGTTGGAATCAAAGTAAGTGCGAAAATGAAACCGTCACGAGCACCGCTACCGCCAGTACCACGGAAAGAGGTAGTCGCAGCTTGTACCGCGCCATCCGCACCTTCCGTTACGCCGTAAGCCACTTTACCGAAAGAGCCATTAAGCGTTGTAAAGTCGAATACACCGTACCATTCGTTGGATTGCATCAGACCAGAAAAGAACACAACCGCAAACGCGAGTGCAATGTAACACCCGATCGTCACCTTGCGTTCAGCATGAACAGGGCTTGTCATAAATTCACCTATGTATGTGGAACAGAACGCATAGATGATCCCTTGAACGACGTGCTAGAGAGATGATCAAAATCAATCCATTTACCGAACAATCATGTCACTCAATTATGAAGTTTTATTTTATGATTTGAATCACATTTAAAAGATAATAAATATTTATGACCAAGATAAGGTAGATTTATCTAACTATCAGCGAATCCCATCCGTTAACAAAACAAACCAAAATTATGAACAAGTTTGTTATTAGCCACACCTTCGACGTGCTTCATGGTTTGTTGCTTATTTGAGATTTCTTGACCAAAAATTAACAAAAGTTCTGTGTAATTTATTTTAGGGTGGTTCGGTCATTACTTAGAGACTTACTCAGGGTTTGCCTTTTGCTTCGATCACAATCCAACATCGCTCGATGGACACTCGCCCTTGTGGCTTGGGTTATCGTGATCTGTTTAAGTAAAAATGCAGGCTTCTACCAATCTTGCCCTCTGATTGGCGTGCAAGTGACAACTGAACACGCTGCTGCGCAGCAACAAAAGAGCGAGAAAGGGCTGACTAAGCAGTGTGAACTGTCTGAAAAGCTGATTCAGGCTTCACAAAACCATCTCGACAGCTTCATTGTTCCCTTATTCCTATTTGCGTTTGTCTTGCTGTCTATCACCAGCACCGACCGTAATGCTCTCCGCCATCATACCGAGCCGATACCCGACAAATATCGGGTGCACCTCAAGTTATGTGTGTTTAGAGAATAAAACCCGATTGCTATTCATCCCCAAATCAATTGTTTTATTTTTAATCACTTCGCGACAAAAACCGCGAAGAAAGAGAGTTTTAGGAAATATCATGAAATTCACACGCACACTATTAACTGTGGCTATCGCGCTGGTACCTCTATTTTCACACGCAGCAGAAAAAACGTCAGAAGAGAAGCTGCAAGAAATTACTCAACTGCTGAAAGAAAACCCGCAGATCCTAGATTCACTGCATCAAAACCTACAAGACTACGTCGCTTATCAAAAGACGTTTAACGCGACTTTGGATGAAGCGCGCGCCTATCTTAACGACGGCAAGCACTCTTACTTCGGTGCAGAGAACCCTGAACTGACGATCATCAACGTGACTGATTACAGCTGTCCTTTCTGTAAGCGTCTTGAAGGTGAGTTAGTGAAGGTAGAGAAAGAATACCCGCAGGTGAAAGTGCTGAACATGACGGTATCGTTCAAAGAACAGTACGAGAAGAACGGTTACAACTCGGCAAGTTACGCATTGAATGTTTGGCAGAACCAACATGACAAGTACAAAGAAGTGCACGACTTGTTGGTGAAGAAGCCGGGGCCACATGATGCAAGTTCACTACAAAAAATCGCTAAGAAGACTGGCACAGAAGCACAGCTTGTCGACGACAAAGAGACCAAAGCGTTGTTGGATAAAAACTACGAGTACTTCACTCGCTTAGGTCTACGAGGCACACCAGCGATCATTATTAATGACCAAGTCATTCCGGGTTATGTACCTTTCGAGGAGCTTGAGAAAGTTATCGACCAAGAGCTAAAGAAATAACTATCGAAATAGATAGCTATTGAAATAGTAAGTAAACATCAAAAACAACAAAGCCCTTCCCTGAGAACTCAAGGAAGGGCTTTTTCTATCTAAGCTTAAAACGAAGTTCTAACTACTTGTCACGCCCCACAAACGCTACAACGACTTTGTCATTGCCAAGCGAACGAGAGAACACGTACGCGCCTTCTTGTTCAATCACTTGATGCTGACCTGCACCAATCGCCGGGTGCGCTTTACGGAACTGACCAAGAGTTTGCCAGTGTTTGAGCAGCGCTTGCTTCTCATCAGATAGCTTCCATACCATGTCAGACCGTGTGCCTTGATGGAAATCATCCGCGTAAGGACCAATGTTACGACCCACTTCGTCACCATAGTAAACCTGAACCGCTCCTGGGCTTAGAAGCAGTGCATTCGCGGCGTTACGCTGCATGCCATAGTCTTTGAAGCGAGAGAAGAACAACTCGGTATCGTGAGAAGACATGTAGCTTACTGGGTTGAAGTCTTTCTCGTTGGCGATTGTGTCTGCGTAACTTTGGTAGGTGTCTGCCATTTGGCTGAAACACGCCGCGCCTTTGTCTAACTTCTTCTGCATGTCGAAGTTAATCAACGCATCAAAGCCATCGTCAAAGTAAGGGCTGCGATAAGCGGTATGCCCCCATACTTCACCCATCATCCAGAATGGCTGACCTGACTTACCGTTCTCTTTACGCCACTGCTCAAGACTGCTTGAAGCCTCTTCTTTCAAGCGTTTCCACACATCGCCTTCAACGTGCTTCACCGTATCAACACGGTAACCATCAATACCAAAGCGTTTCACCCAATCAGTTTGCCACTCAATCAAGTAATCGGAGACGGTGTAATTGTCACGCGCCTCTACGCGAGTATCAGGGTTATCCAATAGCCACTGCGCAGGCTTCACGGCTTTGTCTGATTCGGTGATAAAGTCAGGCAAACCCGCCAATGACATAGTGATATCACTGCTGCCCGGAGCTGGGTATCCCGGTAGACCTGTTCTTACCCAGTCACCGCCCCACCATTTCGCCCAGTTTGAACTCTGGTAATCAATATTCTGGTGGTAGCTATGCCAATTTTCACCCGCTTTTGGTTGCCAGTCGCCCCACTTCTTCGGTAAATCAACGTTTGGTTTTAACACCTCAATACCGTCAAATTGCAAATCGGCTAACGTTGAGTAACCGGTGTGGTTGATTACTGCGTCCATCAAGACTTTGAGACCACGCTTATGCGCCTCTTCCACCAGCACTTTAAGGTCATCTTCGTTACCAAAGTTCTCATCAATCTTGGTAAAGTCACGCGTCCAGTAACCGTGATAAGCGTAGAATGGGAATGAGCCGCTATCGCCACCGCCCACAAAACCATGTACTTGCTCAACGATTGGCGATAACCAAATCGCATCTGTACCTAGGCTCTTGATGTAATCTAGCTTTTCGATCACGCCTTTTAGATCACCACCGTGGAAGGTGCCGATCTCTTCTTTACCGTCTTTCTTGCGACCATAGCTGTTGTCATTGCTGGTATCGGCATTGTTGAAACGGTCGACCATCACGAAGTAAATGTTGGCATTACGGTAATCAAACGGTACTGCTTCTTTGGTTTTCTTCACTGGCTCTAGTAGCACCAAACCGCCTGAATCTTTGCTTGGTGTCAGCGATACTTGCTGATCTTTTACTTCGACAATTTGACCAGAATAGGCATCACGCAACTTGGTGCCATCGGGGAAACTGTCACCTAACGCAATGGTGACTTCACCACCTTGGTAAACCTCACATTGCACTTGTGGGATTGGGCGTTTGAATTCAGTCTTAGCAGCTTTCTTAGGTTCACGCTTGAAGCGCAGTGTTTTCGCTTCCGCATCAAAAGCAAAAGAGTAATCACCGGTAAAGCGGATTTTTAACGGCAGTTCTGTTGGTTTTCCGCAGTTCAGCGCGATAGGTTTGTTGAATTTGACCTTCTGACCATCAGGCGCGACACAGTCGCCTTCAACGCCAGTGATTTTAAGCGTATAGCCATCTTTGGTTAAGGGCACAACTAGAGGCTGCTCTGTACTTAAAGGAAAGTCACGGCTGTTGGTTGTGGTAGAAATGGTGATGTTTGGCTCGGCGATGGCACTTGCCGATGCAAGCAGTAAGGTAGTCGTAATCAGATTCAGTTTCATCGTTCAGTCCATTGGTTGCGCATAGACGCAGTATTCGTGTTGTAGTTTTATTCACACTAATAGTAAATGGATGAAAAACTGAGCACATCATTCTGAAAGGCTACGCCCTAAAGCTTGTGACGCTTCACATTTTGCTTTTATTGGGGCGTAGTTCTATTTATGAGCAGGGTAAAAGGGAGTTTAAAGCTGAACGCTACCAAGGTTTCGCATTTGTCTCATCGCCCAATTGACGCGGCTGATGGTGTAAGAAGTCTGAGGGTAGACTTTGATGCGATACGGATTTGGCAGCACCACCGCAAGCCTTGCAGCTTGGCGTGTTGAAAGTTGTTTAGCTGGAATACCAAAATAGTTTTGCGCAGCGGCTTCCGCGCCATAAATACCTGGGCCAAACTCCACCACATTCAAATACACTTCGAGAATGCGTTCTTTACTCCACATCGCTTCCATCAGCAGAGCAAAATAAAGTTCATACGCTTTGCGCACATAAGAGTGTGAAGGAAACAGAAACACGTTCTTTGCAGTTTGCTGAGTAATCGTGCTCGCACCGCGAGAAGGGCCGTTCTCGCCAGACTCTGAGATCACTTTAAATAATGAATCAAAATCCACTCCGTAATGAGTCGGGAACTTTTGATCTTCTGTCGCAATCACGGCCAATTGAATGTGCTTAGAAATGTCACTCAAAGGCACCCATTCATTTTGACTCTCTTCAGGGAATCCCTCTGGAGGAGAAATCATGCGGCTGATCTTCCATCCCCAAATTGGTGGATCGACGTATTTCACTATGCCAACGAGCATCACTGGTAAAAGCAAAAGCACCAATAAGATATTGAACAGAAGGGATTTAATCTTTCTCAAAGTCCGACCTAGCTTGATTTCATAAAACAATATGATGCAAGTATAGAGTATGCAGTCTGTTTATCGTTAGTGAAAACTTGGTCAAAAAAAGCCCGATTTACATTGTAAAGCGGGCTTTGTATTGATTGTGTGTTTTGGCTAGTTAAGTTTGTTTTACGAACTCAACTTACTTTGCCAGTTTGTAGAATACGGTTGATAGTGGCGGTAGACGCAGCTCAAGAGACTGAGGCAGCGATTCGCTCTCTACTTCTTCTGTTTCTACGCTGGTTAGCACTTCAAAATCGCTTCCATCATATTTCACATCATCAGTATTCAACAGAAGCTCGTATTTACCTTCCATCGGAACACCCAAACGGAAACGCTCATGCGGCACTGGTGTGAAGTTGCTGATCACCAATACACGCTCACCATCTTGGCTAATACGTTCATGTGCAAGAATGCTCGAATCGGCTTCATCTTGCAGACGCCATTCAAAGCCAGCAGGCACACAATCTTGGTCGTGCATCGCCGCTTCATTACGGTACAAGTGGTTTAAGTCACGAATCAGCGCTTGTACGCCTTGGTGGCGTCCAAACTCTAGTAAGAACCATTGCAACTGGTCATCGTGGTTCCATTCTGCTGTCTGGCCAAGCTCTGCGCCCATGAAGTTTAGCTTCTTACCCGGTTGACCGTACATGTAACCAAAGTAAGCACGTAGGTTCGCCGTTTGTTGCCACTCATCACCCGGCATCTTGTTATGGATAGAGCCTTTGCCATACACCACTTCATCATGAGAAAGCGACAGTACGTAGTTCTCGCTGTGTGCGTAAACAAGCGGGAACGTGATGGTATTGTGGTGGTACTTGCGGTGAATAGGATCTTCTTGGATGTAAGAAAGACTGTCGTGCATCCACCCCATGTTCCACTTAAAGCCGAAACCTAAACCGCCCATAAAGGTCGGCGCAGATACACCCGGGAATGCAGTCGATTCTTCTGCAATGGTCATTGCGTTCGGGAAGTGTTTGTACACTTCTTCGTTCATCCACTTCAGTGTTGCGATCGCATCATAGTTCTCGTTGCCACCATCTGCGTTCGGGATCCATTGATCGTGGCTGCGTGAGTAATCTAGGTAGAGCATCGACGCAACAGCATCAACGCGGATTCCATCAATATGGAATTGCTCGAACCAGTACAGTGCGTTAGACACTAGGAAACGGCGCACATGCTCACGACCTAGATCGTAGATGTAAGAGTTCCAATCTTGGTGCCAACCACGGCGAGGATCTGGATCGTGGAACAGTGGCGTACCATCAAAATTCGCTAAGCCATGATCATCCGATGGGAAGTGCGCAGGTACCCAATCCAGTACCACACCCAAGCCAGCTTGGTGACACGCATCAACGAAGAACTTGAAATCATCCGGAGAGCCGTAACGACTGGTCGGCGCAAACAAGCCAACAGGTTGGTAACCCCAAGAACCAAAGAACGGATGTTCAGAAACAGGCATAAGCTCAACGTGGGTGTAGCCCATGTCTACAAGGTAAGGTACTAATTCAGCGGCCAGTTCACGGTAGTTTAGGAAGTCGCCCTCTTCGTTGCGTTTCCAAGAGCCCGCGTGCAGTTCGTAGAAAGACAGCGCTTCATCACGTTTCTGCGTCACTGGACGGTTTTGCCATTTTGCGTCTTGCCATTGGTAACGGTTGTGATCGTATGTGATCGATGCAAATGACGGGTATTGCTCTGAGTAGAAGCCCCAAGGGTCTTGTTTATGAGGAAGCCCTTCCCCATTCGGACCTTTGAGTTCAAATTTGTATTGTACGCCTTCTTCCAAACCAGGAATGAATAGGCCCCAGATACCATAGTCTAGGCGTTGCATTGGATGACGACGGCCATCCCACTGGTTAAAGCTACCCACTAGGCTGATAGCAGATGCATGAGGTGCGTAAACAAGGAAACGCACACCAGAGATGTTTTCGCCACCGCGCTCAATGGTCACAAATTGTGAACCCATGTAGCGGTACATGTCTTTTGGTGTGTGTAGGTGTTCGTATTCTTGGTAGATGTTGTGGTATTGGTAAGGGTCGTCAATGAGCTGTTCTACACCATTCCAGTCTACTGCAAGTTGGTAATGCGTTAGATGCAAATCGCGCTTGTCTTTTAAGATGAAGCCGCTTTCATCTTCACGCTCTAGCTCAATTCGAGGTTCGCCGCTGATAACCAATTCAACTTTGTCTGCACCCGGCATCCAAACACGTAACGATCCTTCGCCGTCAGCAATGAATGGACCAAGTGACGCAAACGGGTCTGAGTAAGCCGCCTCAGCTAATAATTCGTAGGCGCGTTCGTATTTTTTCTTTACCTTGGTTTTCAAATCTTTCTCCCTAGCACCGATATTCTCCTTATGGTTTTTGAACATCGGATTTCCTCAGCCAAACGTTGTGAATTCACACAATTATAAAAGACCCAATCCTATTCAAACATTGAATAAAACGGCGTCAAAAAACAAAAATGCCCGCTATTGTTGCGGGCATAATAACGGTACTTCATCCTAACGGATTGTGCCGATTTAATGAGTGACCTAGGCTGTACTTTCGTACCTTGGCGCAATTAAATTCGCGAATTCCTACATCACTCATTCCACCTTATTTGCTCGCTTTCGCGCGCACTTCAGTGAGGCGCTTAGAAATACGGTTTACGTCTTCGCGGCTGAAGATTTCATCTAGGTTCATCGACAGTTTACGACGCCAGTTTGGATACTCATCTACCGTGCCAGGAATGTTGACCGGTTGGTCCATTTCTAGCCAGTCTTCAAGCTGAACACTCAGTAGTGCAGAGTCACCCGCAGCAACGTGCAATTGAAGCGCTTCGCTTAGGTGGCAATCCATTGGAACATACTGTGCGTCATGGCCGATGCCTTCTGGTAGGTAACCGTGCCAACGAACGCTGTCTAGGATGCCTTGCTTACACTTCAGACGGTCATCAAACAGACCTTCTAGTTGTTGCTCGTCTGGGTACAGACCAATCTCACGACCCATCTTCAAGTCGTCGCAGTGCCAGAAACCGCGTAGTGTTGGCATATCATGCGTACACAATGCCGCCATAGACTGCTCAGCGTAGTGCTTCGGAGAAATAAAGCCGCCGTCGTCTTTCGATGTTTCGAAGAAGAACACTTTGTATGAGTGAACGCCTGCGTCACGTAGGATATCTACGATTTCATCAGGCACTGTACCCAAATCTTCACCGATTACAGAACATTGATGACGATGAGATTCTAGCGCTAGGATTGCTAGCATGTCTTCAACTGGGTAGTACAGGTAAGCACCTTCTGTCGCTTTCTCGCCTTTTGGAATCCACCATAGACGAAGTAGACCAAGAACGTGGTCAATACGCAGCGCACCACAGTGTTTCATGTTTGCACGCAGTAGCTTGATGTATGCATCGTAGCCAGTTGCTTCCAACACTTGTGGGTTTAGCGGTGGTAGACCCCAGTTTTGACCTAGTGGACCAAGAACATCTGGTGGCGCACCGATGCTTGCATCCAATACTAGCGCGCCGTCATCAGCCCAAGTCTCGCTGCCTGAATCTGCAACACCTACAGCAAGGTCGCGATACAGACCAACTGTCATGCCTTTTTCTTCAGCTAGCGCTTGCGCTTCTTTGATTTGATCGTCTGCAATCCACTGTAGGTACATGTACAGGTGAACACGGTCTGCATTGTCTTTGATGTACTTCTGAGTTGCTGCTGCATCGAACGTGCGGAACTTCTCAGGGAATACCGGCCAACCCCATACGCTTGAATCTTCTGCGTGTAGCTCACCGTGCAGCGCATCAAATGCTGCTTGGTGAAGTAGGCTCTCGCCGCCAATTTCTACGAACTCTAGGAACGCACGAGCACGGTCTGTGTTCTTGTCTAGATGACGCGCTTTAAACTCGCTAAATAGCAGCGGAAGAATGCTCATCTTAAGCTCAGACACTTCGGTGTAGTTCACCCAGTGTGATTCACGTGCTTTTTGTAGACGTTGTTGGAATTCAGCGCTACCAACACGTTGCTGTGCTTCTGCACTTAGTGCGAACTCAGGCACAGAGCTTACGTCGATGTACATGATGTTCAACCAACGACGAGAAGACGGGCTGTATGGGCTCGCACCTTCTGGGTTCGCTGGGAACAATGAATGAATTGGGTTCAAACCAATGAAGTCACCGCCACGAGATGCGATGTCACTCACCAACTGCTTCAGGTCACCGAAGTCACCGATACCCCAGTTGTGCTGAGTACGCAGTGTGTAAAGCTGGATGCTTGGGCCCCATAGCTTTTTGTGTTGGTTTAGGTCTTCTTGTTTGAAACACGCTTTAGGTGTGATGATCAGCGACATTTCGTAAGGGGTCTTGCGACGCTTACGGCTGATGATCAGTTTGTGGTAACCCCATGCCAAGTTCTTTGGCAATGCAAACACTAGAGGGCCACCCTCAGCTCGTTCATCACGAACAATTTGCGACTGAAGATAGCCTTCAAGTACCTCTCCTTGTTCTGTTTCTAAACGCCAGCTAAATTCGCTCTCGCGAGCACTCGTACCTAGGTTTAGTTCCACTTCGACTGGTTCGCCGTCGCGTAAAACAAGAACAGGGGCTAGTACGTCTTTCTTATGTTTTTTCTCAGCAGAAGCCAATAGCTTCTCATCGCTGCTAGTATCGTAGCCAAGTGAAGTGAGCAAGCGGCGCAGTGTTTCTTCAGAAACTTTTGCCTCGTCTCCCCACGCGCTGACGTAGCTATCAGCTAATCGCGCCATGTCTGCGACTTTCTTTAGTGCTGTTTGTTCTTTCATCGCTTTCTCCGAAGGTAATACCAACACCTTCCATGTAGGGTTTTATTGTTATCAATAACTAATCTTTGAAAATGACCAAAGGTAGCGCTCGGCTACCTTGGTCTTAACTGGGTTCTATTAGCGTTTCACCGCTTCAAGTTTCCAGATGTTGTTCACGTAGTCGCGGATAGAGCGGTCTGATGTGAACTTACCAACTAGGGCAGTGTTAAGAATCGCTTTCTTAGCCCAACCTGCTTGGTCTTTGTATTGTTTGCCCATTTCTTCATGCGCTTTCACATAAGATGCGAAGTCAGCAAGACATAGGTATGGGTCACCGCCATCTAGTAGGCTATCGAATGTAGCGCGTAGTAGGCCTGGTTGACCTGGCGTAAACTCTTCACCTGTTAGTAGGTCTAGAGACGCTTTCAGTAGGTGATCTGCGTTGTAGTAGTCGTAAGGGTTGTAGCCAGCTGCTTTAACCGCTTTCACGCCTTCAACATCAAGACCGAAGATGTAGATGTTCTCGTCGCCCACTTCTTCACGAATCTCAACGTTAGCACCATCCATCGTACCGATAGTTAGGGCACCGTTAAGAGCCATCTTCATGTTACCTGTACCAGATGCTTCTTTACCCGCTAGCGAGATTTGTTGTGAAACGTCTGCCGCAGGGATGATGATCTCAGCCATGCTCACGCGGTAGTCAGGGATGAATACCACTTTCAGTTTGTTACCGATGCGAGGATCGTTGTTGATCTTCTCTGCAACCTTGTTCACTGCGAACATAATTTCTTTCGCTAGGTGGTAGCCCGGTGCTGCTTTTGCTGCGAAGAAACATACGCGTGGCTCACACTCGAAACCAGGTTCGTTCAGGATGCGGTGGTATAGAGATAGAATGTGTAGCAGATCTAGATGCTGACGCTTGTACTCGTGTAGACGCTTGATTTGAACGTCGAAGATAGCGTTAGTATCTAGCTCAATACCCATGTTATCTAGAACCCAATCAGCAAGACGCTGTTTGTTTTCTTTCTTAACAGCCATGAATTCTTTTTGGAATTTCGCGTCTGTTGCGTATTTAGCGATGCCTTCTAGCTGCTCTAGTTTCGCAGGCCATTCTGGACCCACTTTCTCAGTAATTAGCTTAGATAGACCTGGGTTACAGAACTTCAGCCAACGACGAGGAGTGATACCGTTCGTTACGTTATGTAGACGAGTTGGGTACATCTCGTGGAACTCTGGGAATAGGTCTTTCTTAACCAATTCAGAGTGAAGTGCTGCTACGCCGTTCACTGCGTAAGAACCGATTACACATAGGTTAGCCATGCGAACCATGCGGTTGAAACCTTCTTGGATGATAGAAAGCTTCGCTTGCTTCTCACCGTCACCAGGCCACATCTTACGAACTTCTTGTAGGAAGCGGTGGTTGATTTCAAAAATGATTTCCATGTGACGTGGAAGTAGACGCTGGATTAGCGACTCTGGCCATGTCTCTAGTGCTTCTGGAAGTAGCGTGTGGTTAGTGTACGCGAATGTCTGAGAACTGATTTCCCAAGCCGCTTCCCAAGAAAGACCTTTCTCGTCCACTAGGATGCGCATTAGCTCAGGGATAGCAATTGTTGGGTGCGTATCGTTAAGCTGGATAGTCTCTTGCTTTGGTAGATCCGCTAGCGAGTAACCTGCTGCTTCGTGGCGACGTAGGATGTCGCGTACAGATGCTGCTGAGTGGAAGTACTGCTGCATTAGACGCAGTGTTTTACCTTTCTCGTGGTTATCGTTCGGGTAAAGCACTTTAGTGATGTTGCCTGCGTCGATCAGAGCGTGCTGAGCTTCGAAGTAATCACCATTGTTAAAGCTTTCTAGTGAGAATGGTGCGATAGCCTGACATTCCCAAAGACGTAGAGGGTAAACCGTGTCTGATTCGTAACCTACGATAGGCAGATCCCAAGGCATTGCTTTTACAGACATGCCAGGAACCCATTTACGAACTTCTTTACCGTTCTCGTTTACCACTTCAACGTGACCGTAGAAGCCGATTTCTTGCGCAAGCTCAGGGCGAGCTACTTCCCAAGGGTAACCTTCAACACCACGCCATGCGTCTGGTGCTTCTTGTTGACGGCCGTCTTTGAACGATTGCTTAAATAGACCGTATTCGTAGTGTAGGCCGTAACCTACAGTTGGGAATTCTTGCGCCGCACATGAATCCATGAAACATGCTGCTAGACGACCTAGACCACCGTTACCCAGTGATGGGTCGCGTTCTTCTTCTAGAAGGTCTGTTAGGTTGTGACCTAGCTCAGCCATAGCTTCAGTGATCTCTTCGTAGAGACCCATGCTGATTAGGTTGTTACCAGTCAAACGACCGATAAGGAATTCTAGTGAAAGGTAGTTAACGCTTTTCGCTTCTTGGATGCGAGCGTCTGCTTCAGTAGCAAGCAAATCACAAGTCGTAAACTCAGCCAATGCACGACCCATTGCTAGGTACCATGCGCGGCTATCTGCATTTTCAACTGTGTGAGCGTAAGTCACAGATAGATGTTTCTTTACGCTTTCTTGGAACGACTTCTTGTCAAATTGTTTCTGTTGAGTAGGTTTCATTAAGAAATTCTCACGTCTTTTAGTAATTCATCTGCCATACATCGTGCATTTCCCTCTGTGAATAAACATCCTCCCATTTATCCTCCCTACAAGGAGGAGGGGGTAGGGCGTAGAGGGCGTAAGGTTGCAAACTTAGTGATCCAAATCGCAACACAGCAGCCTATAACCCTATTCTTAGTGATTCGGATCACAGCCAACTTTGAGAAAGGTTAAATTTTGTTCATGACGTTTTTTATTCGACAACTCTAATCTGATGTAAAAACTGTCTTAGTGATCACATTAAGCCTTTTAACATCGATAAATTTTCCGTAATAGATGTGCAACTCTTTCTACATGGAATCAATACCACCGGCTTTTAAGTGACCAAAATCACAAATACAGGGCGTAGTTGGTGGCATTTGCAGCAACCCTTGAGAATTAGGAAGTGGATCAAAGTAACAACCGATTCTGTTGTCGTAACATCGCAAACGACTCACCAGCCTGTACACTTTTTACACAAACTAGAATTTAGTGGTGTGAGTCAGTTTCTAGTTTCGCTAGCTCAAAAAATTTAAGGACAGAATTAATAATGTGGATTCCATCTAAACTTACTCGCCCTGGCCGCTTGCATAATGCGATCGTCCGTCCGCGAGTGTTGGACTTACTACAACAAGCGCCTTACTACAAATTGGTATTGTTCCGCTCGCCTGCTGGTTACGGAAAAACCACCATGGCAGCACAATGGTTGTCAGATAAACCCAACGTAGGTTGGTACAGCATTGATGACAGTGATAACGACGGTTTTCGCTTCGTTAACTATTTGCTGCAAGCTTTAAACAAAGCCACCAACTACAACTGCTCTAACGCTCAGAAATTGGCTGAGAAACGTCAGTTCTCTTCTTTACGCTCTTTATTCAGCGAAGTTTTCGCTGAGATGGCGGATTTTCAGCACGAGTGTTACGTCGTATTAGATGATTATCACCTGATCACCAACGACGAAATCCATGAATCGATGCGCTTCTTCTTAAAGCACATGCCAGACAACCTAACTGTTGTTGTCACAAGCCGTGCAGCTCCGCCGCTGGGGACGGCGAACCTGCGTGTACGCGATTTGATGATCGAAATTGGCAATGAAATGTTGGCATTCGATACTGAAGAAACTACGCGCTTCTTCAATCAACGCATTGCCGACGGCATCGATGAAGACATGGCAAACAACCTACGCACCTATGTGGAAGGTTGGCCATCAGCGCTGCAGCTTATTGCGCTGCAAGCTCAGCATCAAAACCGCACATTGGCGCAAACCGTAGAATCTGTTTCTCAATTCAATCACGCTCACCTTTGGGATTACTTGGTCGAGGAAGTCTTTGATCTCTTGGATAAAGAGACTCGTCACTTCTTGATGCAGGTCTCGGTACTGGATCATTTCAACGATGAGTTAGTGTTTGCACTAACCCAGCGTGAAGACGCTCTGGGCATGATTGAATCACTCAACCGCTACGGTTTGTTCATCTACCCACTGGAAGGTGAGCAAAACTGGTTCCGTTTCCACAACTTGTTCGGCGAGTTCCTTTCGCATGAGCGTCAGGCGCGTATTCCTCAACAAGAAAAAGACCTTCATCGCAATGCCGCGGTTGCTTGGCTAAAGCAGAAAGCACCACATCAAGCAATCCACCACGCTCAGAAATCTAACGACACCGATTTAATCGTTGAAATTTTGAATGAGTTCGGTTGGAAGATGTTCAACCAAGGCGAGTTAACAACGCTAGAGTCTGCCATCAACCAACTTGATAAAGATCTGCTGTTCAGCCATCCGAAATTGTCGATGCTAAGAGCTTGGCTGGCACAGAGCCAACACCGCTACAACCAAGTTGGTAAGCTATTAGCAGAAGCAGAAGAAGAGCATAAAAAGCGTAATATCGAACTCGACACTGGTTACCAAGGACAAGCTAATGCCCTACTCGCTCAGGTCGCGATCAACAGCAACCAACCAGAGCACGCATTAGAACTTGCCGAGCTCGCGCTTAGCCAACTTGACCCAACCGTCTACCGCAGCCGTATCGTGGCTACGTCGGTCGTTGGTGAAGTTAACCACGTATTGGGTAAACTCGACCGCGCGTTGCCGATGATGCAACAAACCGAAAAACTGGCTCGCCAGTATCAAGTTTACCACCAAGCGTTATGGGCCATCTTGCAGCAAAGCGAAATCATGATCGCGCAAGGTTACGTTCAAGCAGCATTTGAACTGCAAGATTCAGGCTTTCGTTTGATCGAAGACCAGCAGCTTCAGCACGTACCTCTTCACGAATTCTTGCTACGCATTCGCGCTCAAGTATTGTGGTGCTGGAACCGTTTGGATGAAGCAGAAGAGTGTGCGTACAAAGGTCTGCAAATTCTAGAAAACCACTCGCCGAGCAAGCACTTACATAGCTACTCAATGTTGGCTCGTATTGCGATTGGTCGTGGTGAACTGGATAAAGCAGGCAAGTTTATTGAGCACATCCAGCATTTGATGAAGCAATCGACTTACCACGTTGATTGGACAGCCAATGCCTCACTTTCTCTGATCTTGTTCTGGCAAGCACGTGGGAACACAGAAGCGATTCAAGAATGGTTGAATACAGCCGTTCGTCCTGAATCAGCGTGTAACCACTTCCAGCAACTGCAATGGCGTAACATTGCTCGTGCTCATATCAACCTTGGTCAGTACGACGAAGCACGCCAAGCTTTGGACTTCCTACAAAGCGAAGCGAGACGTACTAACCTAGTAACAGACACAAACCGCAACTTAGTCGTAGAAGCGGTATTTGCTGCGCGTCAGAAAGATGAAGAGCAAGCCAAAGCATTGCTAAAAGAAGCACTAGTGATGACCAACCAAACAGGTATGGTTGGTAACTTCTTAATCGATGGTGCAACCATTGGCGGGTTGTTAGAGAAGCTAAGCCTTCGTCATGAGTTAGGCGATTTGGAACGTCACCGTGCTCAGCAGTTAATGAAAGACATTTCATCTAATCAGCGTAGCCGCTCTATTCACTTCGATGAGGACTTTATCGAGAAGCTAGTCAATCACCCGAATGTGCCTGAGCTGGTTCGTACTAGCCCACTGACTCAACGTGAATGGCAAGTGCTTGGTCTGATCTACTCTGGCTTTAGTAACGAGCAAATCGCACAAGAGCTGGATGTCGCAGGCACAACGATTAAGACTCACATTCGTAACTTGTACCAGAAGCTCAACATTGCCAACCGTAAGGAAGCAATCGTCACAGCAGAGAACTTGTTGCAGCTGATGGGTTACTGAGCTGGCTAAATAAATTAGTGCTAAATACTAGGGTTGGCGTCATGCGTCAGCCCTTTTTTATTACTAATTCATCGTTGAAAAGTGCAAATTGCAAAGCACGTAGGAAACGTTGTACATATATTACAGACAAAAAATAGCCAACCGCAATTAAGGCGATTGGCTTATGTATGATGTGAACAATGTGTATTCACTAACAACGTCAGTTGGCTAGGTGACCCTCGGCTTAAGAAGGGTCGAAAAGAATTATGCATTAATCATGCCAATTTGAAAAGCATTATTTTTGGGCACAAGATCTCATATCAAATCTTGTTACAGCCTTAATTTTTGCATTATGCAAAGCCAGAATGCAAAACGCAGTTGCAAGACGCAATCTAGTCACATAAGTGATAAATAAATCATCAATTAGCCAGATTCACGAGATTTATTGTTTAATTAGGTTAATTTAGACAGTGTTGAGCGATTTATATTTCACTCTCTTCACCCTATCAAATCTCGTTTATCGCCCTGTTTTTATTTGTAGGAAATCACTAAAGCTCTTCTGCTTCTCTGATAAGCAATCATTTCGATATCTTCCGAAACACTATTTCATACTTTTTTGACATCAATGTTTGTATACTCACTGCCATCAACATGACTTAGTACTTGAGAAATGAACTATCTAATCACCTACTTTAAAGGAATGGCCATGGGTGCAGCCGATGTTGTCCCTGGCGTATCAGGCGGCACCATTGCATTCATCACCGGCATTTACGACACGCTGCTAGAAAGCATTCGACGTATTAACCCATCACTTTTCTCGATTTGGAAAAAAGATGGCTTCAAAGCCGCATTTAACCATATTAACGGCTTCTTCCTGATTTCACTGTTTGCGGGCATTTTCACTAGTATCGCAACATTGGCAAAACTGATCAGTTGGCTATTAGAAACTCACCCGATTCCAATTTGGTCTTTCTTCTTCGGCCTGATTTTGGTGTCGGTCTACCACATCATTCGCCAAGTAGAAAAACGCGATGCGATTCGCGTTGTTGCCCTCTTGATTGGTATTGGCTTTGCCTACAGCATCACGGTACTCAAACCACTTCACATGGAGCCAACTGCAATCAACACCATTCTTGCAGGTGCGATTGCGATTTGTGCAATGATTCTACCGGGCATCTCAGGCAGCTTTATTTTGCTGTTGATCGGTATGTACGCTCCAGTGTTAGGCGCAGTGAAAGGTTTCCAAATTGATATCCTTGCCTTGTTCCTTGTTGGCTGTGTGGCTGGTCTATTGTCTTTCTCTCACCTGTTATCTTGGTTACTGCGCAAATTCCGCGATTTAACATTGATGTTCCTAACAGGCTTGATGATCGGTACGCTACCAAAGATCTGGCCTTGGAAGGAAACATTGACATGGCGTACGAACTCGAAAGGCGAGCAAGTGCCATTGCTAGAGCAAAACCTGTCACCGTTTGAGTTTGAGCACATCACATCTCAGCCATCGCAACTGGTGTTAGCTGTGATCATGATGCTAGCTGCTATCGTACTGGTACTTGGTTTAGAAAAGTTTGCGGATTCAAACAAGTAAATCTGAACCACAATTCCATCATTTAAGAAGCGGAGCCATTGGCTCCGCTTTTTTTATTTACGCTTTACAAACAATAGGTTTCAAATAGATAGGAATATACCCAAGTGACTTCAAGATGCAGGATTCAGAGCGTTGTCATTGATTCGAGGGCAAGGAAAACAACACAGCGTAATAGCCAGCTATTTCCAAGTTGTTTGACGCAGCAATCGGGTCAATGACACGCTCCCAAAGGGCGAGTTGCTTTGGCTTGTATACTTTGTTGTCGATTCTTGATTTAGCCCCACCAAACCTTTAAATCGGCGCCGCGTCTACAAACCAAATCATTCTCGCTGAACCAAGCATCTCGAGGTTACTTGGGTATAGTGCACAATTTGTTGAAGTTACGAGTTTTCGTACATTCCATCTGTGCTAGGATGCAGACAATGTTAAGTGATAAATACTGAATCTTAATGAAAGTGTTACAAATCGCAGGGATAGCCGTTGCACTGGTTGCAGGCTTTTACGCGCCTACCCTGATCAAAAACTTCTCTTCAGCGCCCGAGCCTAAGTCGCTCGATGAGTACTGTTTCCTCTCTACTGAACCTTGCATCCAACATGATGTTGCGATGACGCTTAGCGTCGATACTGCTCAACCTCTGATCCCAGCTCAGCTCGAAGTCGAATGGCAAGACAGCGAAGCCGATCAGCTTGTATTAAGTTTGGTTGGTCGAGAAATGGAAATGGGCGAGCCAAAATTCATGCTGAAGAAAGTGGCGCCGGGTAAATTCGTGGGCGATGTGACATTGCCCGTTTGTACACAAGATTCGATGACGTGGGTTGGTGAGCTTTCCGACGGTAAAGACACCATCTACCCAGCCCTCAAAATGCAAAGATAAGGAATTGATATGAGCCGTAATTGGTCTCTCTTTCTCGTGGTTGCTTTTGTCCTCGGCTTTGGTACCAAAACGTATCTAGATGGACAAAAAGACGTAGAGAAAAAACAACAAGTCGCGACCGAACAAAGCGTGTTGTTCGGCGAAGGCGATAAACCTGTCGATATCTTCGATACCAGCGATGATCGCATTCGCATTGTTTACTTTGGCTTTACGCGTTGCCCAGACGTGTGTCCGACCTCATTAGCCATGCTAGCAGGCGCACTCAATCAAATCGACGATGCGCAAAAAGCACAGTTGCGCCCGATGTTCATCTCGCTTGATCCAGAACGCGACGAAGCAGATGCATCCGCCAAGTACGCCCACTACTTCCACCCGATGATTGAAGGTCTGTCAGCGCCACTTGATGTGACCACCCCACTTGCTCACAAGTACGGTGTCATTTTCCGTAAAACGGAGCTAGAAGGCTCAGAGCTAAAATACACACTCGACCACAGCTCTTACTTTTATTTCTTGAAGCCTGACGGCACACTCATCACTAAAGTGCCACATACCTTAACGCCTGCGCCAATTGTCGAGGCGATAACCAAACTGACTGCAGAAGGAAAAACCAATGAAAGCTAAGCATGCAATCAAAACGTTAGCCCTCTCCGCCCTACTTCTAAGCCCTCTGGCACAAGCAAACCTCAATGTCATGCCACATGAGCCGTATGCACGAGCCATGGCGCCAGGTGCTGTAACAAGCGCAGTGTTTGTGACGTTTGCTAACCGAAGCCAAGAAGACATCAATATCGTTGCAGCAGAAACCACTGCTGCAGGCAAAGTCGAGCTGCACGATGTAATTAAAGAAGGCGATGTGATGAAGATGCGTCAGGTAGACCACATCACGCTAGCTGCAAAAGAGACTACCGAGCTAAAACCGGGCAGCCTGCATATCATGCTATTCGACCTTAAAAAGCCGCTTAATGAAGGCGACGAAATCGAGGTGACAGTGACTTACGACAACGGCCAAAAGCAAAGCTTTACCGCTCCGGTCAAAAAAGTCATGGCTGGAATGAAAAAGCACGAACATCATCATTAATGCTTCTTCACTTCATCGATTCAAAGCTCCTCCAACGTGAGGAGCTTTTTTATTCCTCTCTCTTTTCTCTAAGCAGTATTCGCCAAGCTATCAATGCACGATTTTGTGTCCTAAATCAGAGCGAAGCAGCCAAAGCTGAGATATAAACAAGGCTTTGCTGCCAAACGAGTTTCTCGCGATGTTAAAAGTCCTTTCTCGCGTCTTCAAAATGCTGACGCACGTGAATCCAAATCTGGAACAAGATGTCGACACCATCATTGACGCTATCGGTGGCATGGATAATTTGGTGGAAACCGGAGCTTGTGCGACAAGGCTACGCCTCACACTAAAAGACACTGCAATCGTGAATCAAAAAGCATTGAAAGCACACGGAGCACATGGCGTGGTGATCATCGATGAACGCCATATCCAAATCATCTACGGCGTAAAAGCCAATACCTATTCACAAGAGATGGAAGAACGTCGAATAAAACACATATAAAACGCGAAGGAGTTGTAAGAATCGAATCACAGCCGCTATACTCCGGCCGTTAACTCACCAACTAAGAGGAAATATGATGATTGTAATGAATAACACTAACTGGGCAGTGAAAGGGTAAACGTCCAACTTTTTCTCGTGGCTAAGCCACAACTCCTCCCTTCCTTGCCCGGTTTTCACCGGGGTCAGCTCTATGCGAATTAGACCCTAATGCGATTTGTATTAAGGCGCTCTGTTGCGTCTGGGATAATTCAACAATGAATAAAACACATTCTTTTTGTGAAACACTACTAACTCAACCTAACCCATTAAAGCTATTAGGCTGGAAACCGTTTTTTCAACAACAACTGACGTTAGACGATTACGAGAACACGCTTTTCGCGCGAGTGATTGCTCACCATCGTAGTGGTTACGTTGTGGTTAGCGAACAAGGTGAAACTCACTTACCTATCCATACCTCGTTACCCAGCATGACCGTTGGTGACTGGGTGATACTCAACCACCAGCAGCAGTTTTCTCGTTTACTTGAGCGCCGCAGCTTATTCAGCCGTAAAGCCGCTGGCAGCAAGGTCGCTGAACAACTTATTGCCGCCAACGTAGATACGGTCTTTATCGTTTGTTCACTCAATCACGACTTTAATCTCAGCCGCATTGAGCGCTACTTGGCACTCATCAATGAAGCCGATGTAGAACCTGTGATTGTACTGACCAAAGCAGACTTATGTGACGACGCTGACGAGCTCAAAGCTCAGGTACAAAAGCTCGATCCACTGCTTATGGTAGAGAGCGTTAATGGCTTGGACGAATCAGACGTTGCCAAGTTGATGGGTTGGTGTGGTGAAGGTCAAACCGTCGCCTTTATCGGTTCTTCTGGGGTAGGAAAATCGACCTTAGTCAACACCCTACTTGGCGAGCAAGAACAAGCAACTGGTGGAATTCGTGAAGATGACAGCAAAGGTCGACATACGACGACCTCGCGCTCAATCCATCTATTGCCTTCCGGTGGGATCTTAATGGACACACCGGGAATGCGAGAGATCCAATTGGCAGATTGCGAAGCTGGTGTAAGTGAAACGTTCGCTGATGTTGAAGCGTTAGCAGAAAACTGTCGATTCAGCGATTGTCAGCATCAAACGGAGCCGGGTTGCGCGGTTCAAGCCGCAATTGAAGATGGCACATTAGAGATGCGCCGCTTTACTAACTACCAAAAGCTACTGCGAGAACAAGCCCACAACGGCGCGACTCTCGCAGAGCAACGAGCTCAGAGTAAACAGTTCGGAAAAATGGTACGCAGTATCGTTGGCGAAAAGCGCAAACACCAACGAGGTTATTAACTTGTTGCATTTGCGTAATCAATAGAACAAAGGAGGCTAACGCCTCCTTTTTTAATAACTTAGTGAAAAACCATCATTCATACTTGGCGACACAAATCAACATAAAAGACCAATAACAGCAACATTGTGCAAACATTTAAACTAAGAACAAACTAAAACTAGACACAAAATATTACCAAGCTAAGATATGTGATATTCAGCAAGAAAATAGCTGGATTTATAAAAACAGGATAATTGATAATCAGGACGTCTTAGCAACACAACAACAAGGTTCAGCCCCTTCATACGAGGGAACATTACGCCGTGTAATGACTGAAACTTGCGCTGCTGCTGAGGCAAAAATTGCAGGAATGATGTATGCAAATGCAACACAACAGTCTCGTTGCCCGATACGCTCGCGGTAACCTCGTTCTCCAGATCCTCGTCGGTATTGTTTTGGGTATTCTGCTTGCGACTATCTCACCAAGCCACGCTGAAAGCGTTGGTATGTTGGGTAGTCTGTTTGTCGGTGCTCTTAAAGCGATTGCTCCTATCTTGGTATTCATTTTGGTTGCGGCTTCTATCGCCAACCAAAAGAAAAACCAACACACTTACATGCGTCCAATCGTCATTCTTTACCTAGCGGGTACCTTCTTTGCGGCGCTAACCGCAGTAGTACTAAGTTTCCTTTTCCCGACCAATTTAACGCTAGTAACGGGCGCTGAAGGTGCAACGCCACCACAAGGCATTGCAGAAGTTATCCAAACCTTGCTGTTCAAGCTGGTTGATAACCCAGTAAACGCACTAGTAGAAGCGAACTACATCGGTATTCTTGCTTGGGGTGTGGGTCTTGGTCTTGCACTTCACCACGCATCAGCAACGACGAAAGCAGTATTCGAAGATCTAAGCCACAGTGTTTCTCACATTGTTCGCTTTATCATTCGTCTTGCGCCTTTCGGTATCTTCGGTTTGGTTGCATCTACATTTGCAACAACTGGTTTTGGCGCGCTAGCGAGCTACGCTCATCTTCTAGCGGTACTACTGGGTTCAATGTTTATCATTGCACTAGTGGTTAACCCGGCGATCGTGTACTTCAAAACGAAAGAAAACCCATACCCATTGGTGTTCCAATGTCTACGTGAAAGTGGCGTAACGGCATTCTTTACGCGTTCAAGCGCTGCGAACATTCCAGTGAACATGAACCTATGTAAGAAGCTAGACCTAGACGAAGATACGTACTCAGTGTCTATCCCACTAGGTGCGACCATTAACATGGCGGGTGCAGCAATCACTATCACAACCCTAACGCTAGCAGCGGTACACACTATGGGTATCGACGTTGACCTAATGACAGCGGTACTACTAAGTATTGTTGCAGCAGTATCAGCGTGTGGCGCATCAGGTGTTGCAGGTGGTTCTCTACTACTAATCCCACTAGCATGTGGTCTGTTTGGTATCTCAAACGACGTAGCAATGCAGGTTGTAGCGGTTGGCTTCATCATTGGTGTGATTCAAGACTCGGCTGAAACAGCGCTAAACAGCTCAACAGATGTTATCTTCACTGCGGTTGTTTGCAAATCAGAACAGAAGAAAGCTCAGTAAGGCTTAAGCATCTGTAAGATATACGCATCTTTGATGTAAGAAATAGAAAGGGGAGCCAACGAGGTTAATGCCGATCAGTTAAAC
>NZ_JPRD01000016.1 GCF_000817815.1 Vibrio owensii CAIM 1854 = LMG 25443 | reverse complement strand
AAGTGAACGGCATTAGAGCCAGTGCTCGGTCTTTTTTATTTAAATAACTTCTCGGCGCGAACTGGGGCGCTAAAGCGGAAGCCTTGTCCGTAGATACAGCCGCGCTCGAATAGGTATTGAGCTTGTTCGTCGGTTTCGATGCCTTCGGCGACCACTTTCAATGACAGGATTTGTCCCATCGCGTTGCTGTCGGTGTTGCTTGGCACATCGCTTACGAAAGAGCGGTCGATCTTCAATTTGTTGATTGGCAAACCTTTGAGGTAAGACAGTGACGAGTAACCGGTACCAAAGTCATCAAGAGAGATCTCAATACCGAGCTCGCGAAGCAAGTTGAGTGATGCGATAGCTTGTTGTGGGTCAATCAGCAAGAAGCTTTCGGTGATTTCCAGCTCTAGACGGTGCGCCGGGAATCCGGTCTCTTTGAGAATCACACCAAGTTTGCTGATGAAGTCTGATTGTTGTAGCTGAAGAGCCGATACGTTCACCGCAAGCTTGCCAAATTCAATGCCGTTATCCAGCCATGCACGACCTTGCAAACAAGCTTGCTCCAAGACCCATTTACCAATGCTTTGAATCAGGCCCGTTTTCTCTGCAATCGGGATAAAATCTGCCGGAGAAATCATTCCAAGATCGGGATGTTGCCAGCATAGCAGGGCTTCTACGCCAACCAGTTCGTTTGCACTTAAGTTGTATTGCGGTTGGTAAGCTAAATGAAGTTGGTTCTTCTCAATCGCCTCATGCAGAGCAGACTGCATACGCACGTGAGACACGGATTTATCGGTCAAATCCGGTGAGTAGAACGCGTAGCCGTTACGACCGTTTTTCTTCGCCAAGTACATGGCAGTATCGGCATTCTTGAGCAAGGTTTCGCTGTCTTGTCCGTCTTGAGGATAACGAGCCACGCCCACGCTGGTGGAGATGCGCAGAGATTCGTTCTTGCTGACTTCAAAAGGACGGTTGAACAGGCAGAGTATGTCCTCAATAGTGTCGATCAGCTGCGAATCCGATTCGATATTCGGCAATATGATGACAAACTCATCGCCACCGATACGTGCCACATGAGCGCGTAAGTGCAGCACATCTTGCAGGCGTTCAGCGAGTTTAGTCAGCAGTTGGTCCCCACAGAAGTGCCCCATGCTGTCGTTGATGTGCTTGAAGTGGTCGATATCGAGGAACAGGGTCGCAAACGCGTGTTGATGCTTCTGACCATTCTCAATGTGCTGTTCTAGCAAGCTGATCAAATGGGTACGGTTAGGAAGGTTGGTCAATGGATCGTAAAACGCCATGCGTTGCAGCTTTTCTTCGTGCGCTTTACGTACCGAGATGTCTTCAAACACACAAATGTAGTTGATCAGATGGTTCTTATCGTCCATTACCGCACTGATGGTGGCGAGTTGTGGGTAAATGCTGCCATCTTTTTTGCGATTGATGAATTCACCTTTCCACTGACCTTTGCTTTCTAGCTGACGCCACAACTGTTGATAAAACTCGCGGTCGTGATGCCCAGAACGCAAGATATTCGGGTTCTTACCGATCACTTCTTCTGCTGCATAACCAGTGATGTGGGTGAAGGCGCTGTTTACATCAAGAATGTTGGCTTTGCGGTCAGTAATCACCATCCCTTCATGGGAGTTATCGAAGATTTTCGACGCCAATGACAACTGAGTCTCTACCATTTTTCGACGAGTGACGTTGCGTGTCATACCCAAAATACCAATCAGCTCTCCGGTTTGATTGCGGATTGGCGACTTGATGGTTTCCAACCAGGTTGGGTTGTTGTTGTCATCAATTAGGGTGCACTCTTCAACCGTGTTTTGGCTGCCTGTGGCGATCACCAACTGATCGGTATCAATGAACTTCTTCGCTCGACGACTGCTGAACAACTCGAAGTCATTCTTGCCGACGATTTCACTGCCCGTCATTTGCCAAGAGTCTTCAACGCTGCGGTTGGTCATCGCGTAGCGACCATCGGTGCTTTTTATCCACGTGTGGTCTTCTAAGCAATCAATGAATTCTTGTAGGGATGGCAGTAAATCTGGCAATTGAACATCGTGACGCTGCTGCTCTTGATGATAAGTCTGAGCAACATCAAAGCCTACACGTCCAGCCAATGCGCTTAACCACCCAGAAATGACAGCATCTTGCTCAGTTGAATGAACCAACGCGAAGGCAGCAAACAGCTCACCGCTTGGGAGCCATACCGGGCAGTAACTCAAGGTTTGGTTTTGAAAGGGCGTTTGTTCAACAACAAGCTGAGGATAGATAAAGTGCTCAGTGGCAGGTTCGAGAATCGTGACGACTTCACGATGATGTTGCGGAGATGTCGCCACCTCACTCAAGCGCCATTGGCGAGTGTAGCTGAAAGTATAAAGCTGACCGTGCGCCTGTGTGGCATCACAGCATTGTTGCAGAGCCTGTTTCCAGTCTGTCATCAATGCAGGGGAGATAGCGAAGCGAAACATAATTAATAAAGCATCCTGAAACGCCCTTGGAATAGTATGGTGAACATCTGACTCAGCGTTCATATCGGGCTTTAGCTATATCGTATCCAAAGCCCGAACAAATCCAAGCAAGGAACACTTCATTAATCGAGTAAACTGTTAGCTAGCTCTCTTTTTTATAAATCGCGTCTCATTTTTGCAATAGTTTCGGACGTCATCATTGAGCGGTATTCGTCTGTTTTTGCTTTTTGCCGAACTTTACTTGTTGAATCACCAAGCCGCTGATGATCAGCACTAAGCCAATCAAAGTGGATGGGTGAATCTCTTCACCAATGATGGTGGCAAGCAGCATGAGCGAGATGAATGGTGAAGCGAAAATAAGGTTGCTGATGCGTGCGGTGTTCTCGGTGAGCTTGAGTGCCGTTAGCCACAACACGAAGGTTACGCCCATCTCAAACAAACCAACATAAGTCACTGCAGCCCAACCTTTCGCGGTGATTTGGCTCCAGTCTGCGCCTTCATAAATGCTTAAACCAATCGCAAACGGAATCGCAACCAGAAAGTCCAATAGCACGCCCACCACAGGGTCGGCTTTGTTTTTCGTGTTGAGAATCCAGTAACTTGCCCACAGCAATGTTGAAAGTAGCGCTAATCCCACACCAAGCGGACTCTCGAATTCCATTCCCAACACGTTACCTTTAGTGGCAATTACGATGACACCCAAGTAACTAAAGCCGCAAGCAATCCAGTCTTTATTGCGGATCTTCTGCCCCAAGAAAACCGCCGCCATCAAGGTGAGCGTGATCGCCCAACTGTAGTTGATCGCCTGCGCTTGGGAGGCTGGCAATAAGTCGTATGCTTTAAACAAGATGAGGTAGTACGCCAGTGGGTTAATCAATCCGAGCAGTAAGTAGTACCAAGGATTGGCAAGAAACGTTGAACTGAGCTGATTCAACTTGCCTTGCACGCCACATACCACGATGAGCGCAATAGCCGAGACAATACTCGCCATGGTCAGCATCTGAATCGGTGAGAATTCCGCCAAAGTCAATTTAAATGCGGTCGCTACTGTTGACCAAAGTAATACCGCTGATAGCCCAAATCCTAGGGCGCGACGCTCGTTCATGATGCCTCTGTGTGATGATGTACCGCTCATCGCTGTTGGTTTGAGCAGGTGTGTGTATGTTGTACGGAGCGCCTAGTGTATGCGAGGATTTTTCATCCAACAAACTGGACATTTATCCAGTATGTAAATACCATTATTAAAGATAAAAAACACAGGCTAACTCGCTATTATGCAATGGATTCTTGAGCATCAATCTCTCATTCTGTCTTCTCTTTTTACCGCGACCATCAGCGGTGTTGCAGTGGGTTGGTGGGTTAAACAACGCTTTGCCACGCAAACTCAATTGCTCGAACAGCAGCTCTCATCTGAAAAACAGCTTCATCAACAACAACTTGAACAGGTGAAGCAAAGCCTCGCCGAAGCACAGCAAGAATTGGATGAGCTTGATGATGAGCGAGATAAAGCGGCTTTCGAGGTGCGCCAAACTCACGGTAAATTGATGGCGGCGATGGAAAAGCTGCGTTACTTCGAAGCAGTGAAGCAAGAGCGTCAGCAGTATTTTGATGAGCTAGGGCAGATGCGAGAGCACAAATCGCGTCTTGAAACACAACTTGGTGAGCAGCAAGCACGCCACGAGCAAATTAACCAAGCCAATGCCGAAAAGCTGCAAATTCTTGAGCAAGCAGAAGTGCGTTTGAAGCAGCAATTTGAACACTTAGCGAATCAGTTGTTTGAAGAGAAAACCGCCAAAGTCGACATACAAAACCGTCAGAGTTTGGAAGGTTTGCTGTCTCCACTTAAAGAGCAACTGGAAGGGTTCAAAAAGCAAGTCAACGATAGCTTTAGTCAAGAAGCCAAAGAGCGTCACACCTTGGTGCATGAGTTGAAGAACCTGCAACGCTTGAACGAGCATATGACCCGAGAAGCGGTTAATCTGACTCAAGCTCTGAAAGGTGACAACAAGCAGCAGGGCAACTGGGGTGAAGTGGTTCTGGCTCGGGTATTGGCAGAATCTGGCTTACGTGAAGGGCATGAGTACCAAACTCAGGTGAGCTTGCAAAATGAAGCAGGCAAGCGCTATCAGCCGGATGTGATTGTTCACTTACCGCAAAACAAACAAGTGGTGGTCGATTCGAAAATGGCGCTGGTGGCGTACGAGCGCTACTTCAACGCGGAGAACGACATTCAACGAGAGCAGGCGCTGAGCGATCACTTAGCCGCGCTGCGCGCCCACATCAAAGGCTTGAGTCTTAAGGATTACCACCAGTTAAAAGGGATCCAGAGCTTAGATTATGTGTTGATGTTTATTCCGGTGGAGCCTGCATTCCAAGTCGCGATTCAAGCTGACCCAAGTTTGGTTAAAGATGCGATGGAACAAAACATTATTTTGGTCAGTCCTACCACTTTGCTGGTGGCGCTACGTACGATAGATAATTTGTGGCGCAACGAACGCCAAAACGAAAACGCCCAATTGATCGCGGAACGAGCGGCGAAGTTGTACGACAAACTGCGCTTGTTCATTGACGACATGGAAGGGCTGGGCGGCGCATTAGACAAAGCGAACCAAACGTACCAGGGGGCGATGAATAAACTGGCAACAGGGCGTGGCAACGTGATTCGTCAGGCGGAAAGCTTCAAGCAATTAGGAGTGGAAGTAAAACGTCCAATCTCGCCAGATCTTGCTCAGTTGGCGCAGACAGAGTCATTTTCGGAAAATGCTTCTTTAGTAGAAAGACATCCGGCTGAGGATAAAGTAAACTAATCGCCCGCAGTACAGAGGGCGACCCTATTTGTTATCAACCGCCCCGTAGTGAGAAAGTGCTGCCCAAGAGGAATCAGAATGACGGACACAAGTGTGCAATCAAATACAGCGTTAGATAACGACACTACCCACTTTGGTTTTACCACAGTGGCAAAAGACGAAAAAGTGACCAAAGTTGCCGAAGTTTTCCACTCAGTGGCAGCAAAATACGACATCATGAATGACTTGATGTCAGGTGGCGTTCATCGCCTTTGGAAGCGTTTTACTATTGATTGCAGTGGCGCTCGTCCGGGACAACGTGTTCTTGACCTAGGTGGTGGTACTGGCGACCTGACGGCGAAGTTTTCGCGCATTGTTGGCGACCAAGGTCACGTGATCCTAGCGGACATCAACAACTCAATGCTGAATGTCGGTCGTGACAAACTGCGTGATAACGGCATTGTGGGTAACGTGCATTACGTTCAAGCGAACGCAGAAGAACTGCCGTTTCCAGATGATTACTTTGACGTGATCACGATTAGCTTTTGTCTACGTAATGTGACCGATAAAGACAAAGCGCTGCGCTCTATGTTCCGCGTATTGAAGCCAGGTGGTCGTCTGTTGGTGCTTGAGTTCTCAAAACCAATCCTGGACCCACTATCAAAAGTGTACGACGCATACTCATTCCACCTATTGCCAAAAATGGGTGAGCTAGTAGCGAACGACGCAGACAGCTACCGTTACCTAGCAGAATCTATCCGTATGCACCCAGACCAAGATACGTTGGAAGGCATGATGAAAGAAGCGGGCTTCGAAAACACCAAATACTACAACCTAACGGGTGGTATTGTGGCGCTGCATCGCGGCTATAAATTCTAAGGATAAGCGGTATGCCATTTGAACCTCTTATCACTGCCGTTATTGAAACGACGCTAAATACGCTGATTAAAGACGATCCTGAATTGGGTCGTCGTTTGTCACGTCTTAAAGGTCAGGTGATTCAAATTCATCTGAAAGAAATCAATAAGACACTGACGTTCATCTTTAGCCAGCAAATTGATGTTTTGGGTAATTACGAAGGTCAGCCAGATTGTTATCTGTCGCTGAATCTAAGCGTACTGCCGGAGCTACGCGATCAAGCCAACATCACTCGCCTTATCAAGCAAGATAAACTTGAGCTTGAAGGTGACATTCAATTGGCACAGAAATTCTCTCAATTGATGGTGGATTGCAAACCCGATATCGAAGAGTGGCTGTCTCGCGTGACAGGTGATGTCGTGGCTCATACTTTTGTGCAAGGTACCAAGAACGTCGGCGGTTTCTTTGCTTCTCAAGCAGAAAAACACCAGCGTCATCTTGCTCAAGTGGTAACAGAAGAGTGGAAACTGGCGCCAGCACCGCTAGAAATTGCCCACTTCTGTGACCAAGTGGATGACGTTCGTAGCCAAGCCTCTCGCGTTGAAGCGCGTCTAAACGCATTACTAAAAAAGTTCGATTCGGATAAGCCTGCGCTGGAGAACTCATGACGCCAGCAGAAATAAAGCGCTTATACCACATCATTAAAGTTCAGCTGGAATATGGCTTGGATGAGTTGTTGCCCGATCATCAACTGACCAAAGCGCCGCTTTTGATGCGCAAAAGCCTATTCTGGATGAAGAACAAGCACCCAGAAAAACCGCTGGGTGAACGCCTTCGTCTCGCTCTACAAGAACTTGGTCCGGTTTGGATTAAGTTCGGTCAGATGATGTCGACTCGTCGCGACCTTTTCCCTCCGCATATCGCTGATCCTCTTGCGCTTTTGCAAGACCAAGTTGCGCCATTTGATGGGCAGTTAGCGAAAGAACAAATGGAACTCGCTCTGGGCGGTCCATTAGAAAACTGGTTTACTGAATTTGATATCAAACCGTTAGCGTCTGCGTCGATTGCTCAGGTGCATACAGCGCGATTAAAAGACACTAACCAAGAAGTGGTATTAAAGGTCATCCGTCCAGATATTCGTCCGGTCATTGATTCAGATCTAAAACTGATGCACCGAATGGCGCGTATAGTCGCCGGAGCGATGCCTGAAGCACGTCGTTTGAAACCAGTTGAAGTGGTTCGCGAGTACGAAAAAACCTTACTTGATGAGCTCGATTTGCGTCGTGAAGCGGCGAACGCGATTCAACTGCGTCGCAACTTCGAAGGCAGTGAAGAGCTTTACGTACCAGAAGTTTTTCCTGACTTTAGTAATGAAACTGTCATGGTTTCTGAGCGAATATATGGCATCCAAGTCTCTGATATTGAAGGCTTGGAAGCTAATGGCACCAATATGAAATTGCTCGCGGAACGCGGTGTGAGTGTGTTCTTCACTCAGGTGTTCCGAGACAGCTTTTTCCATGCCGACATGCACCCGGGCAACGTGTTCGTTAAACCGGAGCATCCAGAGAATCCGATGTGGATTGGGCTGGATTGCGGGATCGTTGGTACACTTAATAGTGAAGACAAACGCTATCTGGCGGAAAACTTCCTCGCTTTCTTCAATCGTGACTACCGCCGCGTAGCGGAATTGCACGTTGATTCGGGGTGGGTACCTGCCGATACCAATGTCGATGAATTTGAATTTGCGATTCGCATTGTGTGTGAGCCAATCTTTGCTAAACCACTGTGTGAAATCTCTTTCGGTCACGTACTGTTGAACCTATTTAACACTGCGCGTCGATTCAATATGGAAGTGCAGCCGCAGCTTGTATTGCTACAAAAAACGCTGTTGTACGTCGAAGGACTGGGTCGCCAGTTATACCCGCAACTAGATTTGTGGGAGACCGCGAAACCTTTCCTTGAAGAATGGATGATGAACCAAGTCGGTCCGCAAGCTTTAGTGAATGCCATTAAAGACCGTGCACCGTTTTGGGCAGAGAAGTTACCGGAACTGCCGGAGCTGCTTTACGATAGCCTTAAACAAGGTAAAGCCATGAATCAACGCATGGATCAGCTTTATCAAGGTTACCGTCACAGCAAGCGTCAGCAGGCGACAGGAAAGTTTTTATTTGGCGTTGGAGCCACTTTAGTCGTATGCTCGGCAATATTGGTGGATAACGCTTATGAGCAGCTATCGATCGCTAGCGGTATCGCAGGGGTCACATTTTGGTTGTTTAGTTGGCGAGCTTATCGTCGATAGACGTTAAACTCTTGAAATAATTTTGTTTAAAGACCCGAGGTAAAAAGAATGGGTGGTATCAGTGTTTGGCAACTTCTAATCATTGCTGTAATTGTTGTATTGCTATTCGGAACTAAGAAACTACGCGGTATCGGTGGCGATCTGGGTGGTGCCGTTAAGGGCTTCAAAAAAGCAATGAGCGAAGATGAGCCTGCGAAGAAAGACGACAAAGACGCAGACTTCGAGCCAAAAAGTCTAGAAGAGCAGCAAAAGAAAGAAGCAGCTCCTGAATCGAAAAAAGACAAAGAGCAGGCGTAAAACGTGTTTGATATCGGTTTTTGGGAACTGGTATTAATATCTGTTGTTGGTCTGGTTGTTCTTGGTCCAGAGCGTTTGCCACATGCCATCCGCAGTGTCTCTCGTTTTGTCGGAGCAGCGAAGAGTATGGCAAATAGCGTCAAAGACGAGTTGTCACACGAGCTGAAAGTTCAAGAACTGCAAGAAAACTTGCGCAAAGCTGAGCAAATGGGGATGGATGATCTGTCTCCTGAGCTGAAATCTTCGGTCGAAGAGTTGAAGAAAGCGGCGCAATCTGTAAACCGCCCTTACGCGGAACCAACCAAATCAGAAGCGGAGCCTAAACAAGAGGCGCCTGCGACTGAAACCGTTGAGAAAGCGGAAGAGATTAAGGTTACAGCGGCAGATAAGAAAGCCGAATAGTCTCATTAGGAGGAGCTACTAGTGATTGGTAGCTCCTTTTTGATCAGGTTTTAAAAAAGAGGTTTGCCATGTCTACCGTCGAGCAGACACAACCTTTAATTAGTCATTTATTAGAACTTCGCAACCGACTGCTCAAAGCCATTGCTGCAGTACTGGTGGTGTTTGTTGGACTAATTTACTTCTCTAACCACATTTATGAGTTTGTTTCAGCACCTTTGGTAGAACGCCTACCTGAAGGTGCAACGATGATCGCAACTGATGTGGCTTCACCGTTTTTCACACCTTTGAAGCTAACCTTGATTGCTTCGGTGTTTATTGCGGTGCCGTTTATCTTGTACCAAGTATGGGCCTTTGTAGCGCCAGGTTTGTACAAGCATGAACGTCGATTGATCATGCCATTGCTATTCTCTAGCTCATTGTTGTTCTACTGCGGTGTGGCGTTTGCTTACTTCGTGGTATTCCCACTGGTGTTTGGTTTCTTTACTGCTATCTCTCTTGGTGGGGTAGAGTTCGCAACCGACATCTCAAGTTACCTCGACTTTGTACTGGCGCTGTTTATGGCGTTTGGTATTGCGTTTGAAGTACCTGTGGCGATCATCTTGCTATGTTGGACTGGCGCGACCACACCACAAGATCTGAAAGAGAAGCGTCCATACATCATCGTGTGTGCGTTTATTGTCGGTATGTTACTCACGCCGCCGGATATGATCTCGCAAACTCTACTGGCAATCCCGATGTGTTTGCTGTTTGAGGTGGGTTTGTTCTTCGCTCGTTTCTACACACGTAAAGATGAAGCAGAAGAGACGGAAGCTGAAGAGTAACTTTTGCTTCGTACTATAGAAAAGCGGCTTTGTTAGCCGCTTTTTTTGTGTTTTTAAAACCTAGCCAAGTTATCTCACGCGCTTTATGTATCCGCATCGTGAGCAAACATACACCTCTTTAAACCCCAATAATTTCTCCCAAAGCCTGCGCTGACGACGTTGTAAGTAACCCCCATGTTTGCACATACATATCCCTATTTTTATTGTTGTTTACTTGGGAAACTTTATGTGATGTTAGTTCCAATGTTAAATGAGGCTTCTATATGCGATTCAGTAGGTTATCTACCAAATCAATACGATCACATTTAACAGAATAAAGTTCTAATTAACTTGAGTGGAAGTATGGTGCACGTTTGAAACGAGTTGAAAGGTTGTTAGGTGGAGTGAGTTTGACTGTGTAACGACTTGTAATTATTGAAGGTGTGAGAGAGCGGGAAAGGCGACCCATGAAGAGTCGCCTTATTGCGGTTGGATTGGACTGAGCCAATTATCTCAGCTTAAGGACATGCCCACATTTAGAGCAGACATATACTTCCTTAATGCCTAAGATTTTTTCTAGAAAAGTTCGTTGCCGACGTTTTAGGTAGATTCCATGTTCACACATTATATGACTTCCATATTCATTTTTATGAGTATGCGTGAGCAAGTATAGGTAAAGATTTTGTCTTGTTTACGAGACTGAGGAATTTGTTAAGACTCTCTCTTAACGTATGCGATGTTCATTATGTTTTTGTGTAAGTGTCTTGTTTGTCACTAATTTACATAACAATTCTGAACCATTGTCTCGTTGTTACTTCACTTTAATGATATATCCGCATTTAGTGCACACGTAGAGCTCTTTGATGCCCATAAGCTTTTGCACTAGAGTGCGTTTTTGACGTTTTAAGTAAATACCATGTTGGCAAGTATTCATTGATTGCCCACCTTGTCGAATGTGTGGGCAATATTTTAAGAAGGGCAGGAGTTACATCTCAATAGCACGTTATTTATACTTTCAAATATAATGCTATGAAATATAAGAGAATGTTTGATTGTAACTTATATAAGTGCAGATCTTAGTCTAAGTTAAACAGCGTTTCTGCGTTTTTGGTCGTTAGAGCATCAATCATTTCAACGCTTTCCCCACGCAGTTCCGCCACGCGCGCCGCCACTAAAGAAGTGTAAGCTGGTTCGTTACGTTTCCCACGATGCGGTACTGGCGCAAGGTAAGGGCAGTCTGTTTCTAGAATCACCCAACTCATGTCCAGATGTGGGATAACCTTATCCATACCACCATTTTTAAATGTAGAGACACCACCCAGACCTAAGTGGAAGCCTAGCTCATTGATTGCTTGCGCTTCTTCTACACTGCCACCAAAACAGTGGAATACACCACGTAAGCTGCCGTCTTGTTCTTGACGAAGTAAAGTCAGCGTTTCTTCAATTGAGTCACGAGTGTGGATAACGACAGGTAAATTCATCTCTTTTGCCCAGTTCAACTGAGTCACAAACGCCATCTCTTGTTCTGCGCGGAAAGTTTTATCCCAGTACAGATCGATACCGATTTCACCCACTGCAATGAAGTTATGCTTTTCAAACCAGCCGCGGATGATTTCCAGTGTTTGCTCGACATTGCCATCGACGTAACACGGATGCAGACCCATCATCGAACGACAAACCTCAGGGTAAGCTGCTTCAGTTTTTAGCATTGGCTCAATAGACTCAAGATCGATGTTCGGCAGCAGGATTCTATCAATGCCTTGTTCTAAAGCGCGCTTCACTACCTCGTCGCGGTCGTTATCAAATTCGCTAGCGTAAATATGAGCGTGAGTATCGATCATGGTTGGTCTCTATGGTTCATCGGTGTATGGAATTAGTGAGAAGTATACTTGAGTGTGAGTGCGGGGTCATTTTCGGTTTTTTTCATGCCGTTTTTCCATATTGCTGCTCGCAAGGTGCATCAAGAGTGATATGATTTTGCCACCAGATGATTTGATCATCGTAACCTTCCAGACAAGGAGAAAGTGGTGTCTGTATCAATTCAAGGTCCATTCCCTGCACGCCGTATGCGTCGTATGCGTAAGCACGATTTTAGTCGTCGTCTGATGGCTGAAAACCAAGTTTCAGTAAACGATTTAATTTACCCAATGTTCATTCTGATGGGTAAAGATCGTCGTGAAAGTGTTGAATCGATGCCGGGTGTAGAACGTTTGTCGATTGATTTAATGCTAGAAGAAGCACAATACCTAGCAAACCTAGGCGTACCAGCAATCGCGCTTTTCCCTGTCGTAAACCAAGACGCTAAAAGCTTATGTGCTGCTGAAGCATACAACCCAGAAGGTTTGGTTCAGCGCGCAGTACGTGCATTAAAAGAGCACGTGCCTCAAATCGGTGTGATCACAGATGTGGCACTCGACCCGTTCACTACTCACGGCCAAGATGGCATCATCGATGAAGATGGCTACGTGATGAATGATGAGACAACTGAAGTACTTGTAAAACAAGCGCTGTCTCACGCAGAAGCGGGCGCAGACGTGGTTGCACCATCAGACATGATGGATGGTCGTATCGGTAAAATCCGTGAAGCACTAGAAGAAGCGGGTCACATCCATACTCAAATCATGGCTTACTCTGCGAAGTACGCATCAAACTACTACGGTCCATTCCGTGATGCAGTTGGTTCATCAGCGAACCTAAAAGGCGGCAACAAGAAAAACTACCAAATGGACCCTGCGAACACAGATGAAGCGCTACATGAAGTGGCTCTTGATATCAATGAAGGCGCAGACATGGTGATGGTTAAGCCAGGTATGCCTTACCTTGATGTGGTTCGTCGTGTTAAGACTGAGCTTCAAGTTCCAACGTTCGCTTACCAAGTTTCTGGTGAGTACGCGATGCATAAAGCAGCCATCATGAATGGTTGGTTAAAAGAGCGCGAGACCGTGATGGAATCTCTGCTTTGCTTCAAACGTGCAGGCGCGGATGGCATCCTGACTTACTTCGCGAAAGATGTGGCAGAGTGGTTAGCAGAAGAAAACGCACAAACTGCTGAGCACCTAGTAAAGACTCAAGAAGCGACAGACGAGTAATTATCGCTCAATGAGAAAAACCAGACCGACAATTGTTGTCGGTCTGAATATACCCAAGTAACCTCAAGACGGAATACACACGGCTTGAAGTTACTTGGGTATATTTATTTCTGGAGAGTAAGACAATGACAATGCTGATTCGTGAAGGCACGCTGGAAGAAGCGATCCAAGTGGTGGCTCGTGTTACTGAGTTTGCACGTGGTGAGACGGTTGAATCCATGGCTGAGCGCCTTGGAGAGAATAAGAGCCTAATCTTAGTGGCTGAGAAAGCTGGGGCGATCCTTGGTTTTAAAATTGGCTACGAATTAGATGATTACACCTTCTACAGCTGGTTTGGTGGCGTGGCCCCAGAAGCGCGTAATGAGGGTGTGGCGCAGATGTTATTGGAAGCACAAGAAGATTGGGTCGCTGAGCAAGGCTACAAAACGTTAAAAGTGAAATCTCGTAACCAATTTCCAGCCATGCTTCGCTTGTTGCTAAGAAATGAATACATCATTGAAAAGTTTGAAGAAAAACCGAACCTACGTGAGTCTCGTGTGCACTTCATTAAGGCACTATAAAAAATAAATGAGATTTTTTCTCATTTAGGTGTTGACTGTCAAATGAGAATCATTATTATTAAACCTGTCTTAGGGAATGAAGAAAGTTCACAAGGACGTTGAATTGCTAATTAACTGCGGTTTATTAACTGAGTGTTGAGAAGGTAATGAAACATTTTCCCCAGAACTTGCACGAATTCTTTTTGACACGACATTGCTCACATTGCTTCCAGTGTAATTTATAGCTTCTTGGTAAAGCTGCCATACAAATGGAAATAGCTTCACCACTTCTGCTAGGCGACCCAATTGGGTCGCTTTTTTCTTTTCTGAGATTTCTAATTGACGCCTCTCTTGGCAACTTTTCCACATGTCATGATCATTTTAGGATCGTTGATCTTCTCACCTGTTGGTATTTATTTTCTTTAATAACAGTATCTTATGGTTGTGGTTTGAAGGTTTCATTTCCGTTGGATAACCAGTGGATAATTTCTATAAACAGAGTTATCCACAAGAAGGTGCAAATTTCGTGAATAACATCGGAAAATTTCCGCGACCTCGATCGAGCGAACAAGATAGATTCGGATCAGCAGTCATGGCATTCTAAGCAGATCTATTAAGTACTGATTTGGATACAGACAATTATGGCAAGTATTCCTGAAAATCCGTTGATTCTGATCGACGGCTCTTCTTACCTATATCGCGCTTTTCACGCTTACCCAGGCACGATGAGTAACGGTGAAATTCCAACTAACGCAGTTTACGGTGTAGTGAACATGTTACGCAGCATGATGCGTCAGTTTGCTTCCGATCGTATCGCAGTGGTTTTCGATGCGAAGGGTAAAACCTTCCGTGACGATATGTACCCGGAATACAAAGCGAATCGTCCACCAATGCCGGACGATCTTCGTTGCCAGATTGAACCTCTGCATAACGTTATTCGTGCGATGGGTCTGCCATTGATCTGTATTCCAGGCGTAGAAGCCGATGACGTGATTGGTACTCTGGCTTATCAAGCATCGCAACAAGGCATGCCTGTTTTGATCAGTACTGGCGATAAAGATATGGCGCAGTTGGTGGATGATAACGTTACGTTGATCAACACCATGACCAACGTCGTGATGGATCGTGAAGGTGTGGTTGAGAAGTTTGGTATCCCACCAGAATTGATCATCGACTACCTAGCGTTGATGGGCGATAAAGTCGATAACATTCCTGGCGTTCCGGGTGTGGGTGATAAAACGGCAACTGCTTTGCTACAAGGTATTGGCGGCCTGACAAAGCTGTATGAAAACCTCGACGATATCGCTGCGCTTGGCTTCCGTGGTTCAAAAACCATGGCTAAGAAGCTAGTCGATAACAAAGACAACGCAATGCTGTCTTACGAGCTTGCCACCATCAAGCTGGATGTGGAACTGGAAGAGACGCCAGAATCATTGCTAAAAGCAGAACCAAGCACAGATGAACTGATCAAACTGTACGGTCAGTTGACGTTCAAGTCTTGGTTGAATGAGCTATTAGAAGGCGGTACAGGTGTAGTTGAAGCGGATGAATCAACCGGCGCAGCGCGTGGAGGTTCTGCTTCATCTAAAGCAGATATGGACACCTCAGCAGTAAAAATCGACCGTAGCCAATACGAAACCATCCTAGATGAAGCTTCATTTAATGCTTGGTTAGACAAACTAAAAGCATCTGAATTATTTGCGTTTGATACCGAAACTGACAGCCTAGATTACATGGTGGCAAACTTGGTTGGTTTGTCATTTGCAACTGATGAAGGCATTGCGGCTTATGTACCAGTGGCTCATGACTACCTAGATGCGCCTCAGCAGCTGGATCGTGATTGGGTGCTAGAACAGCTTAAACCGATTCTTGAAGATGATGCTCAGGCTAAAGTCGGTCAAAACCTAAAATACGATGCGTCTGTGCTGGCTCGCTACGGTATCGAGATGAAAGGCATCAAGCACGACACCATGTTAGCGTCTTACGTCTACAACAGTGTAGGCGGCAAGCACGATATGGATAGCTTGGCACTGCGCTTCCTACAGCACAGCTGCATTTCATTCGAGCAAATCGCAGGTAAAGGTAAAAACCAACTGACCTTCAACCAAATCGATCTGGATGAAGCTTCACCATATGCTGCAGAAGATGCAGACGTGACACTTCGTCTACATAACCGTTTGTTTGCTAACATCGAGCAAGATGAAAAGCTAAAAACCGTATACGAAGAAATCGAAATGCCTCTCGTGCCTGTGCTGTCTCGCATTGAACGTACTGGTGTATTGATTGATGACATGAAGCTTAGCGCGCAATCTGTAGAAATTGCTGCACGTCTGGACGAGCTTGAGCAGAAAGCCTATGAGATTGCAGAACAAGAGTTCAATATGAACTCACCGAAGCAGCTGCAAGCACTTCTGTTTGAAAAAATGGGTCTACCAGTTATCAAGAAGACGCCATCAGGCACACCTTCGACTAATGAAGAAGTGCTGCAAGAGCTGGCTCTGGATTACCCACTACCAAAACTGATTTTGGAATACCGTGGTCTGGCGAAGCTAAAATCAACGTACACCGACAAACTACCGAAGATGATCAACCCATCAACGGGTCGTGTGCATACTTCTTACCACCAAGCGGTGACTGCAACGGGTCGTCTATCTTCAACCGATCCTAACTTGCAGAACATCCCAATTCGTAATGAAGAAGGTCGTCGTATTCGTCAGGCATTCGTTGCCCCTACGGGTTATAAGATTCTGGCAGTCGACTACTCTCAGATTGAATTACGTATTATGGCGCACCTATCAGGTGACCAAGCGCTGCTTGATGCGTTCCGTGATGGCAAAGATATCCACGCGGCAACCGCAGCAGAAATCATGGGCGTTTCTATTGAAGACGTTTCAAGTGAGCAACGTCGCCGTGCGAAAGCGGTTAACTTCGGTCTAATCTACGGCATGAGTGCGTTTGGTTTGGCGAAGCAACTGGGTATTCCTCGTGGTGAAGCACAAGCCTACATGGACAAGTACTTCGAGCGCTACCCAGGCGTGATGCAGTACATGGAAGACACGCGCAGTGCGGCTTCAGAGCAAGGCTTCGTCGAGACCATCTTTGGTCGTCGCTTGCACCTTCCTGAAATTCAATCTCGTAACGGGATGCGTCGTAAAGCGGCAGAACGTGCAGCGATCAACGCACCGATGCAAGGCACCGCAGCGGACATTATCAAGAAGGCGATGTTACTGGTTGATCAGTGGATTCAAGAAGAAGGCAACGGTCGAGTGAAACTTCTGATGCAAGTACACGATGAACTGGTGTTTGAAGTTGAAGAGTCGTCTTTGTCCGAAATTGAAAGTAAAGTACAGAATTTGATGGAATCTGCAGCAGAACTGAAAGTGCCTCTAGTGGCGGAAGCGGGTCATGGTGACAACTGGGATCAAGCACACTAGTCATTTTTAAGTCAATTTAGCCTATTTAGTATGAGCCAGCGCACAAACGCTGGCTTTTTTGTGTCATTAAAAAAGCAAATCACATCTTAGATTTAATGTTGCTTAATAAAACTTTCATGAAAAAAAACTACAAAAGTTCTTTGCAAATCTGACCAATTGTTGTACATTATCTCTCGTAGGGTACAGAGGTAAGATGTTCTATCTTTCAGACCTTTTGTTTCACGTTATTGGATTAGGCTGATTCAGCCGCCCCAGTCAGTTTTTGACTGGGGCGTTTTTTATTGGGCGAAAGAAAATTTTTCTTTTGGAACAGTAAGTTAAACTAAGTCTTCAAAAATCTTCTCTTTTGACATCTCTAAGTCACTGCAAAATCTCGATTTTTCCTTCAAATTTATTGCGTTATTCATGCTGTAAATTTACGCCAGTCACACTATTATTTTTTCTTGAAAGAAACTAAGTTACGTCTTTTTGATGCTTTGTTTAACTTAACTGTCTGAATATTAAAGCTATTGATAGGTTTGGAAGGAACGGTTTGTCGGTGGGCAGGAAATAAGATTGCTTTTTAACCTATTGAAATCGAATCTCAGTTCAGTAATGCTTCGCCACATAACAATAATTACCAATTTTTCTCTCCCGTTATCCCTGCCAGGAAGGTGGGGATTTTTATTGCCTGAAATTCACGGTTTTGGGTGACGGATAAACAAAAGCCCCACCAAAAGGTAGGGCTGTGTCGAAAAAATTTAACAAATTTTGTTAATTATTCTTCGCCGCTCTCGTGAGCGTCTTGCTCGTCTTCTTCAAGCAAGTGCGCAAATGCTGGTGCAAACCACGTGTCGAGTTTGGCACGTAGCTGATCTACGCCTAGACCTTTTAGTGAAGAGAACACATCAACCGATACGTCACCACCAAAAGTTTCTACTTGTTTGCGGATTTTCAGTAGCGTTTGTTTGCGAGCACCGCTTTTCAGTTTGTCTGCTTTAGTCAGAAGAACTTGAACAGGGATGCGGCTGTCGATCGCCCAGAAAATCATTTGTTGGTCGAGATCTTTCATTGGGTGACGGATATCCATCAGAACCACCAAGCCTTTTAGGCACTCGCGTTTCTGTAGGTATTCACCTAATGATTTTTGCCATTTGTTCTTCATCTCAATCGGTACTTGAGCGAAGCCATATCCTGGCAAATCGACAATGTGACAACCTTCTTCCACTTTGAAAAGGTTGATCAACTGAGTGCGACCTGGGGTCTTTGATGTCTTCGCTAAGCTTTTTTGGTTAGTAAGACGGTTAAGTGCACTCGATTTACCAGCGTTTGAGCGTCCTGCAAACGCAATTTCGACACCTTCGTCCTCAGGTAAGTGACGAATATCGGGTGCGCTGGTGATGAAATGCGTGTTTTGGTAATGAATTTTTACGCTCACTGTTAACTCCATCTCGACTTTGTGTAGTCGATTGATTACTTTTTTGTGAAATTGTGTAAAATAACCGTGCTCGGCATAAGGTCGCCTATTGTACCATGAGTGTACGCGGTATGTTCACATTCCGTGGTACTGGAAGCTTGATAATTATAATGGAATGTCATGAAGAAATTAGCGCTAATTTTGAGTCTTTTAGCCAGTTGCTCAGTATGGGCCCAAGGTAATATTGAAGCTGGTAAAGCAAAATCACAAACTTGTGTCGCCTGTCACGGAGCGGACGGTAACAGTGCAATCGCAATGTACCCGAAACTTGCAGGCCAACACGCTAAGTATCTTGAGAAGCAGTTAAAAGATCTAAAACTAGGTATGACTAGTGGTGGTAAACAAGGTCGTTACGACCCTGTAATGAGTGGTATGGCAATGCCACTGAGCGATGAAGACATCGCTGATCTATCTGCATACTACGCCTCTCTACCTATCTCAGAGAGCTCAACACCAGAAGACGTTGTTGAGAAAGGTAAAGTATTGTACACCGCTGGTGATGCAGAGCGCGGTCTAACCGCATGTATCGCATGTCACGGCCCTCGTGGTAACGGCACTGAGCTTTCAGGTTTCCCTAAAATTTCTGGTCAGCACTCTGACTACATCAAAGCTCAGCTAGAAAAGTTCCGTGATGGTAACCGTGGTAACGACATGAATGCCATGATGCGTGACATCGCGAAGAAAATGACAGACGAAGACATCGAAGTTCTGTCGAAATACGTTGGCGGTCTGCACTAAACCCCTACAAAGTTCGAGCACAGTTACACAAATATGCCCTAGCGTTTTCGCTGGGGCATTTTTGTTAGTGACCTTAATTAATCACGGTCTTATTTTCTTAATACCTATTTATTAGTGATATCAATCACACATGGTTTTTGGGTATGAAGAGATAGTTAGCTCGGTGCTTTGTGAGACATTTGCCATACTTGGTCGATACTATCTCTCCCTTTGTTTTTAAGTTATTGATAAAAATAGTTAATTATTTTTGGAGAAAAAATCCTATCAATAATTTCTTTCAATGACTTGTTGGTTTTTATCCAATCCGTAAAGTAGAAGCTGTTCACAAGGAGTGAATCACAGGAATTTAGACCATGGATATAAGGTCTCCAAGGACGCAAACGAAGGACGTTTGGTAGTCGGAAAAGGGACTTAGATAGGCAAGGAGCCTATCAGATATGGATGGTCATCTAGTCTAACGGTTAAGACAGCGGAACGGATCAGGCTTCAGGAAGTAGCTCAGTCAACAGGAAGTGAAAGGATAGCCAAAACTCATCAGGACGATGAAGAACAACACTTTTTGGCAGGGAAAGCTCGAAAAACAAAAGGATTCTTGGTGCACCAGATGTGTGCAACACAGTTTCGCCACTTATTGGTGGCATTCAGAAAGCGACAGTCTCACTGTCGCTTTTTTTATATTCATTTTTGCCAATCAAAGTTTTTTAACAAAAACTGCTGAAAAAGTATCCAACAACACTCCAATCTGTGTCCACTTTCTGGTATGTTTCGCATCCCTGTTTGAGGAAGTCAGCATGCACACCTGTCCTTTATGCCAGAATCAGCGCACTCACCAATTTTTTGAAGACAAGCGACGCGAGTATCTTCAGTGTGAGCAGTGCAGTTTGGTATTCGTCAATCCAGACCAACGTTTGGATGCGGAAACTGAAAAAGCTCACTATGATCTGCATGAGAACAATCCCGAAGATATGGGATATCGACATTTTTTGTCGCGAATTGCTGACCCAATCGCAGAGCGAATTTCACCACAATCGAACGGAATCGACTTTGGTTGTGGTCCAGGCCCAACGCTTTCATTAATGTTAGAAGAGGCGGGGCACAACATGGCGTTGTATGATCTTTACTATCACCCTGATACATCGGTGCTAGAAAGGCAGTATGACTTCATGACAGCAACAGAGGTGATCGAACACCTCTACCACCCTGATATGGTGTGGAAGCAATGGTTGAATTTAGTTAAGCCAGGTGGCTGGATAGGCCTGATGACGAAAATGGTCATCGATGTTGAAGCCTTTCAATCATGGCACTACAAGAACGATCCAACTCATGTGGTGTTCTTTAGCCGTGAAACGTTCCAGTTCCTAGCTGAGCGGGATAAGCTCGAACTCGAATTTATTGGTAATGATGTAATTTTACTGAGGAAAGCCCAGTAATGAGCCGTAGTAAAAAATCTAGAAAGCCAGGTGCCGCTGGCGCACCTGAGTTTGTTGTAACTCGTAACCGTACAGAATCTGACGTTCAAGGCCGTCTGCGCAAGCGCGCTAAAAAGCGTAAAGGCTTGAAGACCGGTAACCGTAACTCAGAAGTAAACGAACAGAAGAAGCAATCTGCTGCACAAAATCGCGATCCGCGTTTGGGTAGTAAGAAGAAGATTCCTCTGATCGTTGAGCCTGTGAAGAAGCAAACGAAGCAAGAGCGTCGTCTATCAGCTGCACAAGAGCTAGAGATGCTAGAAAACGATGCGCAATTGAACGTGTTGTTGGATCGCATTGAAGCGGGTGAGAACCTAGGCACAGGTCTACAAAAATACGTAGATGAGAAGCTAGATCGTATCGAAAAACTGATGGACCAACTGGGTCTGCTTGAGCCGGAAGAAGAGGAAGACTTTACCGCTCCTAAAGGTACTCGTAACGACGATGACCTGCTAGCAGACTTCGATGACATCAACTTCGACGATTACAAAGGATAAGTAACTCATGAACGTAACCTTATTAGCGATTGCAGGTGCAGTGATCATTATCGCGCTGGCTTCTTATGCAGGTTACCTTCTGCTTCAATTGAAAAAGCAAAAGGAATTGCAGCTGAAGCACAAAAAATTGGCGATCGATAAACGTAACGCCAACATTTTTGAGAACGTGCATACCTTATGTCAGGCAGGTATCCAAGGTCAGTGTGATTTGTCTGAAATCAGTATCCGTGTTTACAACATCATGGACTATGTTCAGGGTGAAGACCGTGTTGATTTTGATAAAACATACCCTGCGATTTCTGAGCTGTATCATGTTGTGAAAGATATGGCGCGCGGTGAAGACCGTCAGAACCTTGCTAAGAAAGAGCGTATGCAACAAAACTTAGATCGCCATAAAGCGGAGCAGCGCTTAACGGATGCGATCATAGAAGAACTCAAAGTGTTGCAAAAAAACGTCCAGCCACTGAATAACCAAATCAATATTCAGATGATCTAATTCGTACCCCTGATGGTTTCCTTATCACCATTGGGGGTATCGTGATCACGCTAGCACTTCTTTGGTTTTATACTTAAAAAGCCGCCAACGGCTACCGTAGTTGCCATCGTCGTATGGCAAAATAGCGGTTTCTGAATATCGGGTGGCGATATACGTCTCCCTAGCATTTAACGGAAAGTACCACCATGTCGAATCAACATACTGAATCGAAACAGCAAATCGTCTGGGATCAAGCGGTGTTGGATAAGTACAACTACTCTGGTCCGCGCTACACGTCGTACCCGACTGCGCTGGAATTTCATGAAGCGTTTACCATCTCGGACTACGATATGGCATGCACTCATTACCCAGAACGCCCGCTATCTCTGTACGTTCACATTCCGTTCTGTCATAAGCTTTGCTACTACTGTGGCTGTAATAAAGTCATTACTCGCCATTCGCACAAAGCAGACGAATACCTAGATGTGCTTGAGCACGAGATTCGCCAACGCGCTTCGTTATTGGGTGAGCGCACTGTGACTCAATTGCATTTTGGTGGTGGTACACCAACTTTCCTATCTGAAAAACAAATCACACGTGTGATGGACTTGCTACGCCAAGAGTTCACCTTTAGTGCGGATGCGGAAATCAGTATTGAAGTTGACCCTCGTGAAATTGAGCTAACCATGCTGGATCACCTTCGTGGTGAAGGCTTCAACCGTCTGAGCATTGGTGTGCAGGACTTCAACAAAGAAGTTCAGCAGCTTGTGAACCGTGAGCAAGATGAAGAATTTATCTTTGCCATGGTAGCTCGTGCGAAGGAGCTTGGCTTCCGCTCGACTAACCTTGATTTGATTTACGGCTTGCCGAAACAAACTAAGGCGTCTTTTGCGAAAACATTAGAGCAAGTGCTAGCAATGCAACCGGGTCGTTTGTCTGTGTTTAACTACGCACACATGCCGCAATTGTTCGCTGCGCAGCGTAAGATTAAAGACGACGATTTGCCAAAAGCGGAAGAGAAGATGGCTATTCTGCAAGACACCATCGCAACGCTAACAGGCGCTGGTTACCAGTTCATCGGCATGGACCACTTTGCAATGCCAGATGATGAGCTTGCTGTGGCTCAGCGTGAAGGTATTTTGCATCGCAACTTCCAAGGCTACACGACGCAAGGTGAATGTGACTTGGTAGGCTTTGGCGTTTCTGCGATTTCAATGATTGGTGATGCGTACGCACAAAACCAAAAAGAGTTGAAGAAATACTACGCACAAGTGAATGAATCTCGCCATGCATTGTGGAAAGGCGTATCACTGGATGCGGATGATTTGTTGCGTCGTGAAGTGATCAAACAGCTTATCTGCAACTTCAAGCTGGATAAGACAGCGATTGAGTCTGAGTTCGGCGTGAAGTTCGATCAATACTTCAAAGAAGACTTAGGTCTACTGCAAACCTTCATCAATGATCAGTTGGTAGAAGTGGATGACAGCGAAATTCGCGTTACCCTGCGTGGCCGCCTTCTTATTCGCAACATCTGTATGTGTTTCGATAAGTACCTACGAGCGAAAGCGCGTCAGCAGCAGTTTTCTCGCGTTATCTAATCTTTCATTAGATTTCGAATGCAAAAAATGCCAGCAGATGCTGGCATTTTTTATGTCTTTCGTGGCAATTAAACGCGATCTTTCACTTTTTCTTTCAGCTCAGTTTTTTCTGCGTCTGATAGGAAAGCGATGTCTAGGCCGTTGATTTGTGCTTGGCGAATCTGTTCTTGAGTCAGCCCTGCTGCTGGTGCAGCTACTTCGTATTCATAAGGCAGTTCAATACCTTCCACAGCTGGATCGTCTGTGTTTAGACACGCAAGTACACCGTGATCTAGGAACTGTTTCAGTGGGTGGTTTGCCAATGACTCAACCGTGCTAGTTTGGAAGTTAGACGTTAGACACGACTCAATACCAATGCGATTTTCTGCAAGGTAGTCCATCAGTTTAGGGTCGTGAATTGCTTTCACGCCGTGACCGATACGTGTTGCACCAAGTTCTTGGATCGCTTGCCACATGCTTTCTGCACCCGCCGCTTCACCAGCGTGGACGGTCACATTCAGACCTGCGTCGCGCACTTGCTTGAAGTGAGAAACAAAACGATCACCCGGTTGGCCAAGCTCATCACCAGCTAGGTCAACAGCGACCATGTGGTCTTTTTGGCTAAGGATTGCATCTAGCTCTTGCTGACAAGCATCAGTACCGAAAGTACGGCTCATGATACCGATTAGGTTTGCCTTGATACCGAAGTCGCGCATACCCGCTTGCACGCCATCAACCACGGCTTCCACAACGCCTGCCACTGGCAGTTTATGTTTCATTGCCATGTAGTAAGGTGAGAAGCGAAGTTCGGCGTAGTCGATTTGCGCGTTCAGTGCGTCTTCTACGTTTTCGTAAGCAACGCGGCGACATGAGTCTAGATCGCCCAGTACCGCCACACCCCAATCAAGCTTAGAAAGGAAGGCTACAAGAGATGGCTCAGCTTCAACAATTTGAACGTGTGGTGTTAGCGATTCGATATCGTAAGCAGGTAGAGCAATACCAAATTGCTGACCAAGCTCAAGAATAGTCTTAGTACGAATGTTACCGTCAAGGTGACGGTGCAAATCAGTTAGGGGAAGATTCTTAGTTATCATTATGTCGATCCGGGTTGTTTGTTGTGAACAGGAACTCAGCCCAAACATTATCAATGACAATACATGGGGAAGATTTGCAGTTAAGTATAAATAACAGTTAGGTAGATTGTCAGTAGAGGATGACTAGGAATTCAACGATTTCCGTTGTTTTCTACTTCATGTTAACCAAATGTGTTGGCCACTCTTCCATCGGCATAGGACGGCTGTAATAGAAGCCTTGCACTTGATTGCATCCAAGCGAGCTGAGCAATTGTGCTTGCGCAGCGGTTTCTACCCCTTCTGCCACAACGTTAGTCTTCATGCCCTTGGTAATGTTGATGATCGCCGCAACCACAGAGCTGTCGAGGTTCTCTTTGGTAAGGCGATTAATGAAGGTGCGATCTATCTTCAAGCAGGTAAACGGCAACGCATGTAAGTAAGCTAATGACGAGTAACCTGTGCCGAAGTCATCAATCGCAATACCCAGTCCCATCTCTCTTAGTTTGAGAAGGTTATCCAACGTTGTTGGTGCGCTGTCGATGATGCGCGACTCGGTAATCTCTAACGTCACGTTGTTTGCTGAAAGGCCAGTTGTGTGCAGAACTTTCGCAACGGACTCGACGAAGTTAGGGCTCGACAGCTGATGAACTGACACATTCACGTGCAGTTGGAAGTCTTGCGGCCATTGTTTACTGTCGATGGCTTTACGAGTGTCACTACAAGCTTGGAAAAGGATTTGCTGACCAATGGTTTTGATCATGCCGCTTTCTTCTGCGATAGGGATGAAGTCGAGTGGTGAAATCATGCCAGACTCACTGTGCCAGCGTGCCAAAGCTTCTGCTCCGCATATATTGCCCGTCGCGAGGTCAATGATCGGCTGATAGAAAGGCACAAACTCTCGGTTATCAATACCCGTCTGGATCTTCGCCAGCATCTGAGTTCTGAACTTAGAAGCACTCGCCATCTCAGGACTGTAATGGCAAACGCTGGTACGGGAATCCTGTTTGGCATAGCTGAGCGCAATACTGGCGTTACGCAACCATAGCGACATGGTTTGCTCTGGTTGTGTGCGAACGACACCAACAGAAATCTTGATGACCACTGTTTCACCATCAAGCATGAATGGGGCTGCCAGCAGCTGTTGTAAGCGTCGCTCCATTAAACTGATGTCTTCATCTGAGTGTGTCGTTGGCATGAATACCGCAAATTCATCACCACCAATTCGAGCGAGTGTCGCTTCGTCATGAAGTTGCTGTTTGAGTCGCTCTGCAATATGAATTAGCAACTGATCGCCGTTGTGATGGCCGATACTGTCGTTGATATCCCTAAATTTGTTGATCCCAATAAGATACAAACTACCTTGGCCCGAGTGAGTCAACGTTTCGCTCACTTCTATCAAACCTTGGCGACTGTATAAGCGGGTAAGAGAATCAAATTCAAGCTGTTCACGTAGCGCTTTAAATGAGGCTTTTAGATTTCCCTTCATTTCATTAAAGGCTTGTACCAGGACGGTGGTTTCGTACACGTAGCCCGGCTTAGGCATGGTGCTATCCCAATCCCCTTTGGCTAAATGCTGTGCGGCGGTTGCAGTGGCATTGATCGGGCGAGTAACCCGATTGAATATCAGCATGCTAATAACGATGCCAAATAAGCTGACTAAAAAGCCGACTATCCAACTTTTTTGTTGGCTTTTTGGAAGCGTACCGAGTAGCTCTGTTTCTGAGATTGAAGTGCCAATAAACCAAGTTAAGCCATTGGCATCGTAGTACGGTGTGATGCGGCTAAAGGTACGTTGGCCATTAAAATCGAATTCGAATGTGTAGGGTTGGTCGCTGTAAGTGAGTGATTGTCCACTTACACGTGCAGCGCTCATTTGAATAATCGGGTCGATGCTTTCTTCTGCTAACAGGCGCTGTCCTTTGTCTGAAAACTTTGTTCCCCATGAGATCACGCTGCCTTGCCCTGAATGAGCGACTAAGCGATGTGCTTGGTCCATGATGTAAACAGAGGCGTTGGTCTCTTGTTTGAGTTCTTGTAGAAACTGGTTGAAGGTATTAATGCGCACATCGGTTACTAACACACCAGCAAATTTACCCTGCTCAAATACCGGAGTCATGGCAGATAGGGTAATGTCTTGGCGCTCGTCTGCATTGGCGTAAATTGGTGACCAATGTGGCTTTTTATCTTGAGCAACAGGCTGATACCAAGGGCGAGTGCGAGGGTCATACGACGCAATAACCGTGCGAATATCGTCACTGATTTCTTCACTGCCGTAAATCACTAAGTTGCCATCGGTTCGGTGGTCTTGCACCATTAGGGTATAGGCGTCAGCTGACTCACGTCGAAAGCCGGTAAAGTCCCCCGTTTCTGAGCCAAAGGCAATCACATCCAGTTGTGGCATCGAGTGGTACAAGTCTTTGAAGGCACTAAGCAGATAAGCTTGAACGTCTTTGGTGTCGTTTGGGTGGTAAAGGTTGTGATAACTGACGTTATGCCCTAGAGCATTAACGGTAGTGAAAGGCTTGCGCAGGTAGTCATTAAGGTGGTCGTGAACACTCTCTGTGAGGACAGAAAGCTGTTTGTCACTGATGTCGGTGACGACTTCTTCGTAGCTCTGTTTTTGGACGTAGACAATCACACCGATAGCCAGCAAAAAAATCATCACAAATGGGATGAGAACAGCAGTGCGTAGTGTAATTTGAGTTGTCGCGTTTGACATTGCCTAGTCACATAAGGGGTGTCGTACCATAATTGTACTGACACTTAGGTTACCAAGCGAGCGAAAAAGTGTGCGCTTGATAACCATTTGTCAAACTCGTAACCGTTCGAGATCAGTACAATTCTTTTAATTTCCGGGTTAGGGTATTGCGTCCCCATCCAAGTACTTTAGCGGCATCTTGCTTGTGACCTTTAGTGTGTTCTAACGCCGCTTCCAATAAAATGCGTTCAAATTCTGGCAAAGCGTAGGAAAGCAGTTCTTTATCCCCAGCTTCTAGCGCATGGCGAGCCCAATCCGCTAATTGTTCTTGCCAACTGCCGCTGGTGGCTTCGGTGACGATTTTCTTCTCTTCCAGCAGCTCTGCAGGCAAGTCACTTGGCAAGACTTCGCTACCGCTTGCCATCACAGTCAGCCAACGACAGATGTTTTCTAACTGACGTACGTTACCCGGCCAATCGAGACGGTTAAGAATTTCGACCGAAGAAGGGTGCAGTGTTTTGGTTTCGACACCAAGTTCATCAGCAGCGCGAACCAAGAAGTGCTGCGTCAGCTTTTCGATGTCTTGTTTACGTTCTCTAAGCGCTGGAATTTGCACACGAATGACGTTTAAACGGTGGAATAAATCCTCACGGAAATCGCCTTCATGAACCAGTTTCTCTAAGTTTTGGTGGGTAGCCGCCACGATGCGAACATCCACGCGAATTGGTGAGTGGCCGCCGACTCGATAGAACTGACCGTCCGCCAAAACACGTAACAAACGCGTTTGGATATCCAGTGGCATGTCACCGATTTCATCCAAAAACAAGGTGCCGCCATTGGCTTGCTCAAAACGACCTTGGCGGACGCTATTCGCACCAGTAAACGCGCCTTTCTCGTGGCCAAACAACTCCGATTCAATCAAATCTTTTGGGATCGCGGCCATATTGAGGGCAATAAAAGGTTTGTTGGCGCGCGGGCTGTGGCGGTGTAGGGCATGAGCAACCAGCTCTTTACCAGTACCGGACTCACCGTTGATCAGAACGGAAATCGAAGAACGCGATAAACGACCGATGGCGCGAAACACTTCCTGCATCGCAGGGGCTTCACCGATAATTTCAGGCGTGTCGGTTGGAATATCATCTGGTAGAAGCTGCTCGCGCTTGTTCTCTTGGCTATGGGCTATCGCACGCTCGACAAGCGTTAGAGTCTCGTCAATATCAAATGGCTTTGGCAGGTATTCGAAAGCGCCCTTTTGGTAAGCGTTCACCGCCGCATCCAAATCGGAATGCGCGGTCATGATGATCACGGGAAGGTCAGGGTAGTCACGCTGAACTTGCTTTAGTAGCTCCAAGCCATCGATACCGGGCATGCGAATGTCGGAGACCAAAACGTCTGGTACTTCACGCTCTAGCGCCATTAACACGCTTTCTCCGTCCGCATAGGTTTCGCATTTTATGTTGGCAGAGGAGAGGGTTTTCTCCATTACCCAGCGAATCGAACTGTCGTCATCGACGACCCAAACATATCCTTTACTCATGTAATAAATCCTTGCAGCAAAAGCCTAAAAACTGACGAATCGAAAAGCCATTTAATCAAGTCAGATTGGCAAATAAATTGTAAAAGTGGTGTGACCCGGCCAGCTTTCGACATCAATCTTGCCGTTGTGCTGGTCGATCAAATTTTGTGAAATAGACAAGCCAAGTCCTGTTCCGCCCTCACGGCCACTGACCATCGGATAGAAAAGCGTGTCTTGTAGTTCTGGCGGGATACCCGGACCGTTGTCGGTGATCTCAACGCGCGCCGCGAGTTTGCAACGCTGACCATGAATATTGGCTTGATGCACCGTTCTGGTGCGTATGGTTATTTTGCCATGCTCTTGGTGAGAGAGGATTTGCGCCGCATTGCTAACAATGTTGAGCATCGCCTGCTCGATTTGGTCAGCATCCATCAAAATCTCTGGCAAGCTCGGGTCGTAATCGCGCTCAATCACAACCGAATGCTGAGACTCTAACTCAACCAATTGACGCACTTTTTCAAGCACTTGGTGTAGGTTCTCTTGGGTCTTTTTGCCCGGTTTTTGAGGTCCTAGCAAGCGATCGACTAATGCTCTCAAGCGGTCGGCTTGTTCAATAATGATGTGGGTGTATTCCGTCAAAGAAGGATCGGGCAGCATTTTCTCCAGTAACTGTGCTGCGCCGCGTAAACCGCCAAGTGGGTTTTTGATTTCATGCGCCAAACCACGCACCAAAAGCTTCGCCGCCTGCTGTTGGGCATGTTGATTAAGCTCTTGAGTGAGTCGGCGTTGTTGGTCAATCTTACGCATTTCAACCAGCAGCATTAACTGTTTCTGCCATGTGATAGGGCTGACTGTCACTTCTAGCATCAAAGGTCTGCCATCGACGACAAAGGTTACGTCACTGTCTGTGATGCTTTGTCCACTCTGCAATGGCTGAGTGAGCAGCGCAAGATCCAATGATGCATGCTGAATCAACTGAGACAACGACTGCTCAACAATGCGCTTAGCACTTTGCGAGAACAAGAGTTCAGCCGCTGGGTTGGCGTAGCGCACGGCTAATCCATCATCAAGAATTAGCGTCGCTGTCACCATGTTATTGAGAATGGCACTGGAGAGACTAGTATCCACATTACGTCCTTGTTTGCGTTGTGATTGTGCGCTGCACTATATTGGTGCAATAGAACGTAAGTATGGCGAATAAACCTTAGAAGAAAAAGTAAAAAGCGCCGTTAGAGTGCGGTTTTTCTCACTTAATATTCTACTTTGCCCCTTTAACGGTCGGCTTGATACTCGCTCTATGTAAATGCACCGTTATAGGGCTAGTAGATGCAATAAGCTTGCCGCTTCTTTTAGCTTGTACCGCAAGGGTGTGAGTTCCACGGTCGATGTTATTCAATTGCCAAGTTAACCGGCTTTGTGGTGCCCCATATGGCTTGCCATCAAGGAAGAGTTGCAATTGTTCACCAATGCCTAGCTTGCGGTTGGCTTCGAGTTGGATATTGATGGAGCCAGGGTTGCTGCGAATGGTTTCGTCATGCTGCGGTGTCAGCATGGATAACGAGAGCGGAAGAGGCTTGTCTGCTTTTGGTTTCTCATCAGTTTGAGGTTCTGATGTGTTTTTGGCTTGAGGGGCGAGAGACTCGGTACTCTCCACTCTTGGCGCTGGGGCACTGGATTCAAGGTTAGGTAGAGAGATGGCTTTCGCGCCTTGGTTTGGAGTATCGCTAAAATGCACAACGCCGTCTTTATCCACCCAAGTATAGGCAACTTGTGATGAGACAGCGGACGCCATTAAAAGGCCGCTTAAGGCGCATAGCGATGGTAAAAGCTGAACTTTCATTGCTCACCTTCTTTTGATAGATGATTTCACGTTTGAGTGCTTAGCTCTTTGACCAATAAGGAAAAAGAGTTTTAGCGTATTTTAGTTATCCCTCCATGTTAAACGCCCATATGGGGCGAGCGAATACAAAAAAGGCCCGCCTGCGAGGCGAGCCTAATATTTTGTTTCTGTGTTTACATTTTACACAGTTGAGACCTTATACAGAGTAGTAAAGTTCGAACTCTAGTGGGTGAGTTGTCATGTTTACTTTCTCTACGTCTTGAGCTTTAAGACCGATGTAAGAATCGATGAAGTCGTCAGAGAATACGCCGCCTGCTGTTAGGAACTCACGGTCAGCATCTAGTTCATCTAGTGCGTCTTTCAGTGAGTATGCAACTGTTGGAATTTCTGCTGCTTCTTCAGCTGGTAGGTCGTAAAGGTCTTTATCCATCGCTTCGCCTGGGTGGATCTTGTTCTTAATACCGTCAAGACCAGCCATTAGCATTGCTGCGAAACATAGGTATGGGTTAGCCGCTGGGTCACCGAAACGAACTTCGATACGACGCGCTTTAGGGCTTGGTACCACTGGGATACGGATAGAAGCAGAACGGTTACGTGCTGAGTAAGCTAGCATTACTGGTGCTTCGAAGCCTGGTACAAGACGCTTGTACGAGTTAGTTGCTGGGTTAGCAAATGCGTTGATTGCGCGAGCGTGCTTGATGATACCGCCGATGTAGTAAAGTGCAGTTTCAGATAGGCCGCCGTACTTGTCACCAGCAAATAGGTTTACACCGTCTTTTGCTAGAGATTGGTGAACGTGCATACCGCTACCGTTGTCACCAACTAGTGGCTTAGGCATGAATGTCGCCGTCTTACCAAACGCGTGAGCAACGTTATGTACAACGTACTTGTAGATTTGGATTTCGTCAGCTTTCGTTGTTAGCGTGTTGAAGCGAGTTGCGATTTCGTTTTGACCCGCAGTTGCTACTTCGTGGTGGTGTGCTTCAACAACTAGGCCCATCTCTTCCATTACTAGACACATAGCAGAGCGGATGTCTTGAGATGAATCTACTGGAGCTACTGGGAAGTAACCACCTTTAACGCCTGGACGGTGGCCTTTGTTACCTTCTTCGTAATCAGAACCTGTGTTCCACGCTGCTTCTACGTCGTCAATCTTAAAGAAAGAACCAGACATGTCAGTCGCGAACTTAACGTCGTCAAATAGGAAGAACTCTGGCTCAGGACCGATAAGTACAGTGTCTGCAATGCCAGTAGAACGCATGAAGTCTTCAGCGCGCTTAGCGATAGAGCGAGGGTCACGGTCGTAGCCTTGCATAGTTGCAGGCTCAAGGATGTCACAACGGATGTTTAGCGTTGCATCTTCAGTGAATGGGTCAAGCACTGCAGAAGATGCGTCTGGCATCATAACCATGTCTGATTCGTTAATGCCTTTCCAGCCAGCAACTGATGAACCATCGAACATTTTACCTTCTTCGAAGAAGTCTGCGTCGATTTGGTGAGCAGGGATAGAGATGTGCTGCTCTTTACCTTTTGTATCAGTGAAGCGTAGGTCAACAAACTTAACTTCGTTTTCTTGGATCAGTGATAAAACGTTTTCTACTGACATCTTGGATAACCTCCAGTGTTAATAAAGCGGTAAGCTCGATTTATGAAAATTTGATTAAATCCAGCATTGATTAATCTGTTTGACATTTTATTAATCGATGCTGGTTTCTCTAAAGCCAAAACCGTGCCAAAAAAATTATTCCATTAATTTCAAGTAATTAAGTTTTTAGATGCTAGTTTGGTGCAAACGTTTGCACCAAAATGATCTCTGATTGCACCATGTTGGTGCTAATTTAAATTATTGCACCACAATGTGACAATCACGTTGCTTATCTAGCCCAGATTTTGAGCAAGAGTCAATTTGTAATAAGCAACGATTGGAATAAAATTGCGTTGAATCAATTCGAGTAACGGAAGAAAGTGGGCGCTAAGCGTAAAATTGATAGAAAAGCTAAGGAGTAGATCACATATTTCTAGGCTTTTTGCTAAAATCTGGTACATTATGGCCGTTTTTTTAATCAGCAAATGTCGCCAGAGAGCACCCGTTCTCGGCATGGGGGCATTTCATCTATCTAAGTGAATCAATATCCATGGCTACTCCACAGATTGATAAATTAAGAAATATCGCGATTATCGCGCACGTTGACCACGGTAAAACAACGTTGGTTGACAAGCTGCTACAACAATCAGGCACGCTAGAGTCTCGCGGTGAAGCTGAAGAGCGAGTCATGGACTCGAACGACATTGAGAAAGAGCGTGGCATTACCATTCTTGCTAAAAACACAGCAATTAACTGGAATGACTACCGCATCAACATCGTAGATACTCCGGGACACGCGGACTTCGGTGGTGAAGTAGAACGTATCATGTCGATGGTAGATTCAGTACTACTTATCGTTGACGCAGTTGACGGCCCAATGCCGCAAACGCGTTTCGTAACTCAAAAAGCATTCGCGCACGGTCTTAAGCCAATCGTTGTAATCAACAAGATTGACCGTCCTGGTGCTCGTCCTGATTGGGTTATGGACCAAGTATTCGACCTATTCGACAACCTAGGTGCAACTGACGAACAGCTAGACTTTAAAGTAGTTTACGCTTCAGCACTTAACGGTTGGGCTGCGCTAGAAGAAGGCGAAACTGGCGAGAACATGGAACCACTGTTCCAAACTATCGTTGAAGAAGTAACGGCACCTCAAGTTGACCTAGACGGTCCTCTACAGATGCAAGTTTCTCAGCTAGATTACAGCTCTTACGTTGGTGTTATCGGTGTTGCTCGTGTAACTCGTGGTAGCGTTAAGCCAAACCAACAAGTAACAGTTATCGGTGCTGACGGTAAAACTCGCAACGGTAAAGTGGGTACAGTAATGGGCTACCTAGGCCTAGATCGTCACGAAGTTGAGCAAGCGAACGCAGGTGATATCGTTGCAATCACTGGCCTTGGTGAGCTAAAAATCTCTGACACTATCTGTGCACAAAACGCTGTAGAAGCACTACCTGCGCTATCTGTTGATGAACCAACAGTAACGATGACGTTCCAAGTAAACACGTCTCCATTCGCTGGTAAAGAAGGTAAGTTCGTGACTTCACGTAACATCCTTGAGCGTCTAGAGAAAGAATTGGTACACAACGTTGCACTACGTGTTGAGCAAACAGACGATCCAGACAAATTCCGCGTATCAGGCCGTGGTGAACTTCACCTTTCTATCCTTATCGAAAACATGCGTCGTGAAGGCTTCGAGCTTGCTGTATCTCGTCCAGAAGTAATCATCAAAGAAGAAGATGGTCAGCTAATGGAACCGTTCGAAATTGTAACGATCGACGTTATGGAAGAGCACCAAGGCGGCATCATGGAGAACATCGGCCTACGTAAAGGTGAGCTGAAAGACATGTCTCCAGATGGTAAAGGCCGTGTACGTATGGACTTCGAAATGCCATCACGTGGTCTTATCGGTTTCCAAACTGAGTTCATGACACTGACTTCAGGTTCTGGTCTTCTATACCATACATTTGACCACTACGGCCCACACAAAGGCGGTAACATCGGTCAACGTGTTAACGGTGTACTAATCGCGAACGCGATGGGTAAAGCGCTAACAAACGCACTGTTTAACCTACAAGAACGTGGTCGTCTATTCATCGGTCACGGTGTTGAAGTTTACGAAGGTATGGTTATCGGTATTCACAGCCGCGACAACGACCTAACAGTAAACGCACTGAAAGGTAAGCAGCTAACTAACGTTCGTGCATCTGGTACAGATGACGCACAGGTTCTTACTCCGCCAATCAAGATGACTCTTGAGCAAGCACTAGAGTTCATCGATGATGACGAACTAGTAGAAGTAACGCCTGAAAGCATCCGTATCCGTAAGAAATTCCTAACGGAAAGCGATCGTAAGCGTGCTTCACGTTCAGCAAAATAATCTGCTGTAACGGATTCTATTTAGAAAAACCCGAGTTTCGCTCGGGTTTTTTTGTATTTAAAGGAATGAGGCTATGAAGCCAATCGTGATTACGGGTGGTCCCGGAGCGGGCAAAACCACCTTATTGAATGCGTTGGGAGAGTTGGGGTACGCCATCTTTGCTGAGGGCTCTCGCACCTTAATTGAGCAGCAAAGTCAGTTGGACAACGGCGTCTTGCCTTGGACCAACCTACCTGAGTTTGCCAACTTATGCCTTGAGTTAATGGGCAAGCAAAAGCGAGAAGCGCTGAATCATCCGGTCGCTTTTGTTGACCGTGCTATCCCAGACATCGTGGCATACCTACAAGTAGGCGGCTGTCCTGTGGAGCAAGCCTTCTTGACCGAGAGTACTGGGTTCCAAAGTAAGGTGCTTACTTGTCGGCCTGAGGCCTCTATCTATGTTCAAGATGATGTGCGCCCACATAGCTTTGAAGAGGCCTTGCAAATCCATCAAACCCTAGTCGATACCTATGTGGAACTGGGTTACGAAGTAGTCGAAGTACCATGGGGAAGTGTGGAAGAACGAGTGGCGTTTGTTCGACAAGTAATGGGCTTAGTGGCCGAGGTGGAAGGTGAGAAAGGTGATTAGAGCTCGGTAGGTATTCAGCACACCTAGCGAAGAAATGAGTTTTGGTCGCTAGATAGTAAAACCTCCTCACGAGGAGGAGGCTTTATCGAATTACTTTTGATTCAGTTGCTGCAAGAACTTATCTGACTCAGCAATCGCAGCATTCATCTGCTTAATCGCGTATTGGATGTCTTTCTCTAGGCTAGAGAATTCACCTTTCAATGAGCCAATCGCGCTTGCGTTCAAGTTATGCTTTAGATAAAGCGTGTTGTCACGCAGTGTGTTCAATACTGGCGTCATCTTGTCTTCCGCACGCTTCATCGCGCTAAGCATGGTTTTGTAAGATGCTTTTGTCTCACGCAGTTTCTGTTCGCTAGAGCGACGTAGTTTCGCACTGGTGTACAGGTCTAATTCGCCTTGCCATTCCTCAAACAGAGCATCCGACACATCTTCAATTGCAGCAATGCGGTCACGCACATCTTGCGCCGCTTTTTCGCTGTCTTCGTATTTATCGTTAATGTTGTTGTAGACGCTTTCTAGTTCACCGCTGTCAAAGTTGGTTAGAGCAGAAAGGGCTTCTAAAGCACTGGTGAACTCTTCTTGTGCGTCTTGTTGCGATTCTTTGGCGTCTTCTACGCGATCAACCATAATGTCACGTTTGTGGTAACCCACTTGTTCCATTGCTGAATAATATGCGGACTGACATCCTGTCAAAGTGAAAATTGATAGTACAATTGCTAATAAATAAGGCATTCTTATGTCCTCGACGCTAATTTATGGGATGAACTATGAACCAGTTATCAGAGAGTTACAAGGTGAGATTGAGCAAGCTCGTGCCGGGGAGCGTCGCGTTTTTCAAATATTTGCTCAAGCGTATGACGCACGATCGCGTTAACGTTAATGCAGGCTATCTAGCTTACATCACTTTGTTGTCTATTGTGCCAATGTTGACGGTACTTTTATCGATATTGTCGAAGTTTCCGGTGTTTGAGAATGCAGGTGAAACCTTGCAAGGCTACATCATTGATAACTTTGTCCCAGCTTCTGGAGATGCAGTAAGAACTGCGCTACAAGAGTTTGTCTCAAACACAGGCAAAATGACCGCCGTGGGTGGTGCATTTTTGTTTGTTGCGGCTTTGATGCTGATTTCGAATATCGACAAAAACTTAAACTACATTTGGCGAGTGAAAGACAAACGTCGTCCTGTGTTCTCTTTCTCTATGTATTGGATGGTGTTGACGCTTGGCCCTATCTTAGTGGGCGCGAGTATTGCTGCAACTTCCTATGTGACATCGCTAAAGCTGATTGAAAACGAAACCTTATCTGGCGCGTATAACCTGTTTTTACGTTGGTTACCTTTACTGCTTTCCTTCTTTGCGTTCATGGGGCTGTACTTCTTAGTACCAAACAAAAAGGTTTATCTATCCCATGGCGCGGTTGGCGCTGCCATTGCCGCTGTGTTGTTTGAATTGAGTAAGAAAGGCTTTGCCTTCTATATTACTCAATTCCCGTCATATCAGCTGATTTACGGTGCGCTCGCTGCGATTCCTATCCTGTTTGTGTGGGTGTATTTGTGTTGGCTGATCGTATTGATTGGCGCAGAAGTGACTGCTGCTCTTGGCGAAAGAGAGCACTGGAGTGACGACCTAGAAATGATACACTCGACCGCTGAATTGCAATTAACAGATGAAGGAAGCGAGAGTCGTGATAGCGCTAATTCAACGAGTCAGTGAAGCCGCCGTTCGTGTAGACGGTGAAGTTGTCGGTGAAATCGACCAAGGTCTACTTGTTCTACTTGGTGTAGAAAAGGACGATGATGAAGCAAAAGCAAAACGTTTGATGGAGCGCGTAACTACCTATCGTGTGTTTGAAGACGATGAAGGCAAAATGAACCTTAACGTTAAACAAGTGAACGGTCAGGTTTTGGTGGTGTCTCAATTTACGTTACCAGCGGATACCAAAAAAGGCACTCGCGCAGGCTTCTCTCGAGGCGCGCACCCTGCGGATGCAGAACGTCTGTATGACTACTTCTCTGACTTGTGTGAGCAAGAACTGCCAACACAACGCGGCCGCTTCGCAGCGGATATGAAAGTGTCATTAATTAATGACGGTCCAGTGACTTTTTGGCTACAGGTCTAATCTGGCAACCACAACATCATGGTCTAAGCTTTAAGCCCAAGTAAATTGAATTTGCTTGGGTATTTTCCTCTAAGGCTTTCATTTGATTTGTACTTTCAAAGGATTGATATGTTCAAACTCATAACTCCAAAAACAGAAAATCAGCTCAACAAGTACTATCAATTTCGTTGGCAGTTGCTGCGCGAACCTTGGCGTATGCCAGTAGGCTCCGAGCGTGATGAGTACGATGGCATGAGCCATCACCGTATGATTACCGACAGTCGTGGTCGTCCGATGGCGATTGGTCGTTTATACATTACCCCAGATAATGATGGTCAGATCCGCTACATGGCGGTGAAGAACAATCGTCGTAGCAAAGGCATGGGTTCATTAGTGCTGGTGGCGCTTGAGTCGTTAGCTCGTCAGGAAGGGGCGAAGCGTCTGGTATGCAATGCCCGTGAAGACGCGATTGCTTTCTATGAAAAGAATGGCTTTGAGCGTCGCGGCGAACTGACCGACGAGCGTGGCCCTGTGCGTCACCAACAAATGGTCAAACAGCTTGATCCGATGGCCGATGTATTGCGTCGCCCAGATTGGTGTACTGAGCTGCAGCAACGTTGGGAGGCGCAGATCCCGATTGCAGACAAAATGGGCATCAAAATCAACCAGTACACTGGTTATCAGTTTGAATGCAGCGCGCAGCTCAACCCTAACCTGAACCCGCATAACACCATGTTTGCAGGCTCTGCGTTTACCTTAGCAACGCTAACTGGTTGGGGCATGACGTGGTTGCTGATGAAAGAACGCGGTTTGCACGGTGATATTGTGTTGGCGGATAGCTCGATTCGTTATCGCCATCCTGTTGAAGAGAACCCAGTCGCGAGCACGTCATTAGATGGCATTAGTGGTGACTTGGATAGGCTCGCTTCAGGGCGTAAAGCGCGTATCGTTATCCACGTAGTGATTTACAGTGGAGATGTGCCAGCGGTGGATTTTGTCGGTACGTACATGCTACTGCCGAATTACTCTAAATTACTCAGCTGTTAGATTCTCAGAATTTGGTATTTCTTGCGGCGCATCTTGGTTTTCAGGTGCGCCTTGTTCTGCCTTGGTTTCATTGATAGCTGAGTTTTCGCTTTCTTTCGATGATTTTTCTACAAGGTCAGAGTCTTTTTGTTCTGTGATAAGTTGCTCTTCAGAGTGCGCACCAGTGGTCGACTCTTTTTCTTCTGCCACTTCCTCACTTAACTCTTCTTCAGGTTGTTCGATGTTGATTGCGTCGATGTTTGTAACGCCGGTTGTTTCGGGAGCGCTCTGTTCTGGTTCCACTGGCTCTGCCTGCTTTGGTTTGTTTAAGCACTCATTTGTTTCCACTTCGCCACTCAGTACATCACCTTTAATCATTCCACACGATTCTTTAAGTTGATAGCTCACACCGCTCAGTGGGTTGTTCGCCATATCAAACTCTCCAGATAGCTTACCTGAGATAGCTTTGCCTGAAATGGTCACAGGTTCTAGCTTCACTTCGCCGCGCTGAGCCTCTAAGCGCAATGGGCTGAAGGTAATTGCCTTGAGCGAATCATCTGCTTGTGACTTCAAGGTGGTATCGCGTAGGTTAGCTTCCACTTCTCCTGACAAGCTGTAAGCAAGCATGTTTTGATCGCCTGCCAAGCCTTTTAAATCAAGACTTAAGTCAGAGAAGCCATTGACCGCAAGTGCCGTTGGTAAGTATGGATGAAGTAATTGCAGGGGAATACCATCCGCATTGAGGTTAAGCGCCCAAGGTTGGCTGGTGGTGCTGAGATCGATTTGACCTAAGCCTTCAATATAGCCTTGCTCCAGAGGGGCAAATAAACGTGTTAGTTGCCAGAAGCCGTTTTCACTCTGGGTTGAAATCGCTGCGTGTGAGGTGATGACTTGGTCGTAACTCGCGTTGACAACGCTGGCATCAAGCTTACCGCTCCAAATGCCCCAGTGACCGTTGTTGTGTTTTACTTCGAGCTGGTCACCTTCCAAATTCAAGCCAGAAAGCTGCCAGTAAGGTTGTTTGGATAACTGGATGACTTGGCTGCGTTTTATTTCTAACTGCTTCACATCGACTTGCTGGAGCTTCTCTGTGGCTTTTTGCCACCAGTCGGCCTTGTCATCTGGTTGGATAGCCCATTTCAAGCCGCTGATGGTCGCATTGTTGATTTTCCAATGGTCAGGTTCGAAGTCACCAGATACCTGAACGCTACCTTGCTGCCAATTCAAGCTCAGTTCTTGCAATTTGACAGCCCCTGGCTTGAGTTGGGCGTTTAAACGAGGCTCAACCGCGGTTTGGTCTTGGAAACTGACACTGTCAGCTTGCAGGGAAATCTGCGCCGTTGTGCTCCACAATGACAGCGGGAGCGAAGCGTTTTCTACCGATAACTCAAGGTTTTGCCAATGCCAGTCTCCGTATTCGATATCCGCATTGAGCAGATCGAGGCTGTTGATATGGTTAATATTAACGGGCAACGCTTGCCATGGTTTGGCGAGTAAGGATTGCAGTTGTAGATTGTCGATTTTCAGCTTATCAACGGTCACGTTAATCAACGACCAACCTTGTGGGTATTGTTCGCCTTGACCAGAGACTTCACTGCCACGCCATTTAAACGATGCGCCATAAAGTGTGCTGTCTTGCGGTTTGTAGTCCACATCGACAAGCAGTTTATTGAAAGCTTCACCATTCCAATACAATTGTTCGGCAGAGAGCTGAACCTCACCATAAGGCATTTGCTGCGTGTCACTCGACCAAGTAGGGTCTTGGATTTGGACGTTCAAACCATTAATGCTGAATGCATCATCGGCGTAATCGATGTTCTTCAAGGCGATTTGATGGAAGTAGACATTGTTGAGCTTTGGCATTGTTGGCATACCTTGCTGTAGGCTCAGTCCATCAATCAACAGGCTATCGACAATCCATTTCCCATCGCGACGAACATCAGGGTTTAGCCATAGGTCGACTTGCTCTATGAACGGCAATTTGTCTTGTTTGGTCGCTATCCCACTAAGGGTTAGGTGGTAGGGAAACTCGTATTGAACGTTGTCTGCTTGCAGTGGCAAGTCGACGAGATCAGAAAGCAGGTTCCACGTTTGACGAGAGTAAGAGGTGGTCAGCATGCCCACAAAGACGGCTGGAATCGCGATTGCCAGTATGACGATAAGAAGTAGAGTTCGACCTGCTGTTTTCATCCCTGCCAAAACCTGTCTGTAAATTGGAGTAAGTGAGTATCGACTTACTTAGATAGGCTTAAGCTTGTATCAATCTCTGGTTGGATTCAATAAAAAGCCCCTCAAAAGAGGGGCTTGAAGATTATTTTTGTAGCTAAGTCACGAAGGCTTGGCGAGTGGCTTAGTCTAGCTGAGGGCCTGCTGCCACTAGTGATTTGCCTTCTGCGTTGTCAGTGTACTTATCAAAGTTGTTGATGAAGCGCTCTGCCAAGTCTTTCGCTTTGCTTTCCCATTGTAGTGGGTCAACGTAGGTATCACGTGGGTCAAGGATGCTTGGATCCACAGCTGGTAGCGAAGTTGGCACTTCTAGGTTGAAGATTGGAATGTGCTTAGTTTTCGCTTCTTCAATTGAGCCATCAAGGATCGCATCAATGATGCCGCGTGTATCTTGGATAGAGATACGTTTGCCGCTGCCATTCCAACCAGTGTTGACTAGGTAAGCTTCTGCGCCCGCAGCTTCCATACGTTTCACTAGCACTTCTGCGTACTTAGTTGGGTGTAGAGTTAGGAACGCTGCGCCGAAACACGCTGAGAACGTTGGTGTTGGTTCAGTGATGCCACGCTCAGTACCTGCTAGTTTAGCGGTAAAGCCAGACAAGAAGTGGTACTTAGTTTGTTCAGGAGTCAGTTTAGAAACCGGAGGAAGTACGCCGAACGCATCAGCCGATAGGAAAATCACTTTGTTTGCGTGACCAGCTTTCGATACTGGCTTAACGATGTTGTCGATGTGATGCAGTGGGTAAGACACACGAGTGTTCTCAGTCTTAGAACCATCATCAAAGTCGATAGAACCATCGCTACGAACTGTTACGTTCTCTAGTAGTGCATCACGGCGGATGGCGTTGTAGATATCAGGCTCTGCTTCTTTTGATAGCTTGATGGTTTTCGCGTAACAGCCACCTTCGAAGTTGAACACGCCGTCGTCATCCCAACCGTGCTCGTCATCACCAATCAGTGCACGTTTAGGATCAGTTGATAGGGTAGTTTTACCTGTGCCAGATAGACCGAAGAAGATCGCAACATCGCCTTCTTCACCCATGTTTGCACTACAGTGCATTGATGCGATGTCTTTTAGCGGAAGGAAGTAGTTCATCATTGCGAACATGCCTTTCTTCATTTCGCCGCCGTACCAAGTACCACCGATCAACTGAGTGCGCTCTGTTAGGTTGAACACAGTGAAGTTTTCAGAGTTTAGACCATGCTCTTCCCACTTCTCGTTGGTGCACTTCGCACCGTTCATTACCACAAAATCAGGTTCAAACGTTGCCAACTCTTCTTCTGTTGGGCGAATGAACATGTTTTTCACGAAGTGCGCTTGCCACGCTACTTCTGTGATCACTCGAATGCTCAAACGAGTGTCTGGGTTTGCACCACAATAACCGTCAATCACAAATAGACGCTTGCCTGAAAGCTGGTTGGTCACTAGCTCTTTTAGGTCGTCCCATACTTCTTTGTTGATTGGTTTGTTGTCATTTTTCACTGCGTCAGAAGTCCACCACATGTGCTCTTCTGTCGTTGCATCTTTAACAATGTACTTATCTTTTGGTGAGCGACCAGTAAAGATACCAGTGTCTACGGCAACCGCGCCGAGTTCTGTAACCACACCACGTTCATAACCTGTTAGGTCAGCACGGGTCTCTTCCTCAAACAGCATTTCGTAGCTTGGGTTGCGAACAACCTCTTTAACGTTATGCAGTCCGTGTTTGGTTAGATCAAGTGTTGCAGCCTTTGTATGTTCCATAACGGTCATAGGTGCTCCTTATAAGGATTTTTGTAGGGATTTTGTAAGAATGTTTTAATTTTTATCTGCTCACCATGCTAGCAACGGGGCGGGGAGAAAACAGGGATATAGTTCAAAAATTATCCATGATTTCAGTGTGGTTTTAGGTAACCCGTCACATATTGGTGCGAATAGTTTATCGTGGCCGCAAACCTTTGCGCTAGGGCAAAAGAATTATTAATTATTTAAAATTAAGCGGTTGCTTTATTACGTGGGAGGCTAAGGTATACGAGGGTTTGATCACAAAAAGGCCAGCGTGATGCTGGCCTTTTGATAGGTAAATTACATGCTTGTTAAGCTATGAAAATTAATGCACGGTTTTATTGCCGGAAGTTGCTTGCGTATACAGTTCGGTAATTTCTGGTTCGTCGAACGTGTATGACGTGCCGCAGTAATCACAATGTAAAGAAATTGTGCCTTCTTCCGCCAAAATGTCATAAATTTCAGTTTTATCAACTGTGATGATCGCCGCGCCACTGCGCTCGCGAGAACAACCACAGTGGAATTCCACCGGTTGAGGCTCGTATAGACGAACTGAGTCTTGGTTGTATAGACGGTAAAGCAGTTCATTTGCTGGTAGCGTGAACAGCTCTTCGTTCTTAACCGTTGCTGTTAGTTGTTCTAGGTGTTCAAAGTCTTCAGGTGTACCTGTACCGTCTGGCATTACCTGGATCATCATACCTGCCGCATGCTTTTTGCCTTCGTGCTCACCAGTGCGGATCCACAAACGCGTTTTTAGCTGCTCTGAGTTTGCGAAGTAGCCTTCGATAACGTCAGCCAGTGTTTCACCTTCTAGGCCAACCACGCCTTGGTAGCGTTCGCCTTTTTTCGGCTCGATGGTGATCACTAGGTAACCTTTACCCATCATTTCATGCAGCGTTGCGTCATCAGCAATATCGCCTTCCCAACGCGCTACGCCACGGATCTTCTGATCGTGGTCGCCGTTGATGACTGCCAAAGATACAGGGCCATCACCTTGTAGTTGGATAGTGATTGAGCCTTCGAACTTCAAAGTTGCAGTTAAAAGTGTGGTTGAAACGAGTAGCTCACCCAACAGTTTTTGCAGTGCTGCCGGATATTCCTTGCTGGAGATAATACGTTGGTATGCTTCATCCAATTGAACCAACTCGCCACGTACAGAAAGATCTTCAAATAGGTAGCGGTTTAAAACATTATTTGCCATGGAGTGCTTTCCTCGTCGGTAATTCCGGCTTTTATTGGTGTTTGAACTTAATGATGTCGCGGCGCTGCTTTTTGTCTGGGCGGCGTTCCGGACTAGGGTTGTGGGCGTTGAGTTTACGCTGTTTCGCGAACTCTTCGCGTTGGCTGACGCTTTCGTCAGTTTCGCGATAGAGCGTTTGAGCGATTGGTGCGCCCATTCGACGATCAGAGATTTTCTCGATGATCACCGTCTTCTCTTCATTACCTTGACGAAGACGAATCTCAGCGCCCAGCTCAACGATTTTGCTTGGTTTGCTTCGTTGCCCATTATAGTGGACTTTACCGCCATCGACCATATTGCGTGCGATGGAACGGGTCTTATAAAATCTGGCAGCCCATAGCCATTTATCTAGCCTTACGGCTTCATTTGTGGAACTCATACGACTCTACACTATCTAATCACTGCAAGAATGATGCAGTGACTGGTGGATTATTCACCTACAGATGGAGCCAAGGCTGTTTTTTTTCAAGGGAGTTGGCAAAAACTGCATAAGAAAAAGGTATGAAAAGGAACTTGTGATATAGTTCACTGCTCTTTGTTGAGTAGTAATTTTATTGCAATTTTAGCAAGATAGAGTCGACACGCTTTCATTCATAGTGAAAGTCGACGGACGTAAGAATAAAGGAATCAATTCAGTGAAGCGTTTAGAGCTAAGTGCAGGATTATCAAGCAGCCCGCTACTGGCTCAGATTAAGTCCAACAATCACGTCATTCAAGCGAAACTAAGTTTGCTCTTAACTTGTCTATTTATAGCAATGACAGGTTGGATACTTGGTAAAGTGGTGTGGTTAGCAATGCCTAAAACCTCTGATGTGACTCAATGGAAGCCATCAGCAAACGCTGTTGCGTCAACCAATAAAAAAGACGCGATTGATTTCAATGCCCTCCAAAATGCCAACTTGTTCGGAAAGTACACCGAGCAAAAGCCGGTCGTAGTAGAACAACCTGTCGTGCAAGATGCGCCTAAAACCCGCCTAAACCTAACACTTGTTGGTGCTGTTGCGAGCAGCAACGCAAAAACGAGCTTAGCGGTGATTGCAAACCGAGGTAAGCAGGCAACTTACGGCATCGGTGAAGAAATTGACGGCACACGTGCAGAATTAAAAGCGGTTTTGGTTGATCGTGTAATCATTGATAACCAAGGTCGTGATGAAACCCTTATGTTGGAAGGCATCGAGTACAGCAAGTTGTCTGAGAGTCGTCCGGCAACTCGACCAAAAGCGACGAAAGCGGATAGCTCATCCGCAGTGAGTGAAAAGGTCGACCAAATTCGTGCGGAAATTGCCAAAGATCCGCAAAGCGTATTCAAGTACATCAACATTTCTCCGGTTAAGAAAGACGGAGGAATCATCGGCTATCGCGTCTCACCAGGTCGTGATGCGGCGTTGTTTAATGATGTCGGTCTAAAACCTGGTGATATTGCGGTGCAATTAAACGGGATCGATTTAAGTGATCCTTCATCTTCAGTAGAACTGATGCAAGTGATGAACGATCCGCAAGAACTGAATTTGACTGTTGAGCGCGACGGCCAGCAGTACGACATCTATATCCAATTGTAATACTTAGGCAAGCTGCGTAAGTTCAGGGAGACATACGTGAAACATTGGTTTAGCAAAAGTGCTTGGTTACTTGCAGGGACACTACTCTGCGCTCCGGGTGCGATGGCGAACGAGTTTAGTGCAAGTTTCAAAGGCACTGACATTCAAGAATTCATCAACATTGTAGGTCGTAACTTAGAGAAGACTATCATTGTTGACCCGTCTGTACGCGGCAAGATCGACGTGCGCAGCTATGACGTTTTAAACGAAGAGCAATACTACAGCTTCTTTTTAAACGTACTAGAAGTGTACGGTTACGCTGTTGTTGAAATGGATAACGGTGTACTGAAAGTCATCAAATCGAAAGATTCAAAAACCTCTGCAATTCCTGTTTTGGGTGATGACAGCGCAAAAGGCGACAGCGTGATTACACGTGTGGTTGCGGTGCGTAACGTATCGGTTCGTGAACTTTCTCCGCTACTGCGTCAGCTGATTGACAACGCGGGTGCGGGTAACGTGGTGCACTACGATCCAGCTAACATCATTTTGATCACTGGCCGTGCAGCGGTCGTAAATCGTTTGGCTGAAATCATCAAACGTGTTGACCAAGCGGGTGATAAAGAAATTGAAGTCGTAGAGCTGAGAAATGCTTCTGCGTCTGAAATGGTGCGTATCGTTGATGCCCTGAACAAAACGACCAATCAAAAGAGCACGCCTGAATTCCTAGAGCCAAAAATCGTTGCGGATGATCGTACTAACTCAATCCTAATTTCTGGCGACCCTAAAGTGCGCGCGCGCTTGAAACGTTTGATTCGTCAGCTTGATGTGGAAATGGCGACCAAAGGCAATAACCGCGTGGTTTACCTAAAGTACGCGAAAGCAGAAGACTTGGTTGACGTACTAAAAGGCGTATCTGACAACCTGCAAGCTGAGAAGCAAGCGGGTCAAAAAGGCGCATCAAGTACACAACGTGGTCAAGTAGTGATTGCGGCTCACGAAGCAACCAACTCGCTAGTTCTGACTGCTCCGCCAGATATCATGATGGCGCTGCAAGATGTGATTTCTCAACTGGATATCCGTCGTGCACAGGTTCTGATTGAAGCGCTTATCGTTGAAATGTCAGAAGGTGATGGCATTAACCTTGGTGTTCAATGGGGTAACCTAGAAACAGGTGCGGTAATCCAATACGGCAACACTGGTGCGCAAATTGGTAACGTAATGGTTGGTCTTGAAGAAGCAAAAGATACAACTAAAGAAGAGAGTTACTGGAATGCAAACGGCGGTGAGGATGGAACTGGTGGTTTCGAAACTCGTCGCTATACCGAGGAAGGTGACTATTCGACTCTAGCGGCAGCACTTGGTGGTGTTAACGGCGCAGCAATGAGCATCATGATGGGTGACTGGACAGCATTGATTACTGCTGTGTCATCGGATTCAAATTCAAACATTCTGTCTTCTCCAAGCATTACAGTGATGGATAACGGTGAAGCGTCCTTCATCGTTGGTGAAGAAGTACCGGTAATTACAGGCTCGACTGCAGGCTCGAACAACGATAACCCATTCCAAACGGTTGACCGTAAAGAAGTCGGTATCAAACTGAAAGTTGTGCCTCAAATCAACGAAGGCGACTCGGTTCAGCTGAACATCGAGCAAGAAGTTTCTAACGTTCTAGGTGCAAACGGTGCGGTTGACGTACGTTTTGCTAAGCGTCAGCTAAACACCTCTGTGATGATCCAAGATGGTCAAATGCTAGTGCTAGGTGGTTTGGTTGATGAGCGTGCACTGGAGAGTGAATCTAAAGTACCACTACTGGGTGATATCCCAGTGATTGGTCAACTGTTCAAATCAACCAGCACGCAAACTGAGAAGCGTAACCTGATGGTATTCATCAAGCCAACCATCATCCGTGATGGTATGACGGCAGATGGTATTACTCAGCGCAAATACAACTTCATCCGTGCTGAACAGCTTTACAAAGCACAAGAAGGCTTGAAGCTAATGGATGACTCAAATATCCCAGTGATTCCTGAGTTTGGCCAAGATCGTAAGCATCCTGCTGAAATCCAAGCGTTCATTGATCAGATGGTAAAGAATAATGGTTGATATGTTAGACACAGCGCCAAGTATGCGTCGTCTGCCATTCAGTTTTGCCAATCGCTTTAAACTGGTTTTGGAGACGGAGCACCCTGAGCGCCCTCCAATTCTGTATTACGTAGAGCCGCTTAACCCTGCGGCTCTGGTTGAAGTACGTCGAGTACTGAAACAAAACTTTATTCCTCAAGTGATGGACAAAGAAGCGTTCGATAAAAAGCTCACTGAAGCATATCAACGTGACTCTTCTGAAGCTCGTCAGTTGATGGAAGACATTGGTGCAGACAGCGATGACTTCTTCTCGTTAGCAGAAGAACTACCTCACGACGAAGATTTGCTGGAATCTGAAGATGATGCGCCAATCATCAAATTGATCAACGCCATGCTGGGTGAAGCGATCAAAGAGGGGGCGTCGGATATCCATATCGAGACGTTCGAGAAAACCCTTTCGATTCGTTTCCGTGTTGATGGTGTACTGCGTGAAGTTCTAACCCCAAGCCGTAAGTTGGCACCTTTGCTGGTTTCTCGTGTGAAGGTTATGGCGAAACTCGACATTGCTGAAAAACGCGTACCTCAAGATGGTCGTATTTCTCTGCGTATCGGTGGTCGTGCGGTAGATGTTCGTGTATCTACCATGCCTTCGTCGCATGGTGAGCGTGTGGTAATGCGTCTATTGGATAAGAACGCTACTCGTCTTGACTTGCATAGTTTGGGTATGACGCCTTCAGTGCATGACAACTTCCGTCACCTGATTGGGCGTCCTCACGGCATCATCTTGGTAACCGGTCCGACAGGCTCGGGTAAGTCAACGACCTTGTACGCGGGCTTGCAAGAGATCAACAGCAACGAACGTAACATTCTAACGGTTGAAGACCCTATCGAATTTGATATTGATGGCATCGGCCAAACGCAGGTAAACCCGAAAGTCGATATGACTTTTGCGCGTGGTCTGCGTGCGATTCTTCGTCAAGACCCGGATGTAGTGATGGTCGGTGAGATCCGTGACTTAGAGACCGCACAGATTGCGGTGCAAGCCTCTTTGACTGGTCACTTGGTTATGTCGACACTGCACACCAACACGGCTGTGGGTGCGATTACTCGTCTGCGCGACATGGGTATTGAACCATTCCTGATTTCTTCTTCACTACTGGGCGTGCTTGCGCAGCGTCTGGTTCGTACGCTTTGTTCTGACTGTAAAGAACCATACGAAGCGGACAAAGAGCAGAAGAAACTGTTTGGTTTGGAAGAACATGAATCGCTCATTTTGCATCGAGCGAAAGGCTGTGAAGTGTGCAACCACAAAGGGTACCGTGGCCGTACTGGTATTCACGAACTCTTGATGGTGGATGAAAAAGTCCAAGAGCTGATTCACAGCGAAGCGGGTGAGCAAGAGATTGAGAAAACCGTTCGCCAGCATACGCCAAGTATTCGTAGCGACGGCCTGAGTAAAGTCAGTCGTGGTATCACTTCTCTTGAAGAAGTCATGCGAGTGACCAAGGAAGCGTAATGGCAGCATTTGAATACAAAGCGCTGGACGCGAAAGGCAAGCAGAAGAAAGGCACCATCGAGGGGGATAACGCTCGTCAGGTGCGCCAACGCCTAAAAGAGCAGGGTATGATTCCTGTCGAGGTGATGGAAGCCAAAGCGAAAGCCGCTAAGTCTTCAGGCGGGTCAGTTGGGTTCAAACGAGGCATCAAAACCGCAGAGCTTGCGTTGATTACGCGTCAGCTTTCGACCTTGGTTCAATCGGGGATGCCACTGGAAGAATGTTTGAAGGCCGTTTCAGAGCAAGCTGAAAAGCCACGTATTCGATCGATGATTGCCGCGGTGCGCTCAAAAGTCACCGAGGGTTACCCTCTGGCCGATAGTTTGGGTGATTACCCGCATGTCTTCGATGAGCTTTACCTTTCGATGGTGGCAGCGGGTGAGAAATCCGGTCACTTAGATACAGTGCTAGAACGCTTGGCTGATTATGTAGAAAACCGCCAAAAGATGCGTTCTAAGTTGCTGCAAGCCATGATTTACCCTGTGGTATTGGTGGTGTTTGCCGTTGGTATCGTCTCTCTGTTGCTGTCTTCTGTCGTACCTAAAATCATTGAACCGATTATTCAAATGGGACAAGAGTTGCCTCAATCGACGCAATTCTTGTTGTCTGCCAGTGAGTTTGTCCAAGAATGGGGACTTATCATCTTTGTCGTGGTGGTGGTGCTCTTCTATGGCCTTAAACTCGCATTACAGAAACCAAATTTTCGCTTGGCTTGGGACCAAAAGATTCTCAGCCTGCCTTTAATTGGTAAGATTTCTCGCGGTCTGAATACCTCACGATTTGCTCGCACCTTGTCGATTTGTACCTCAAGTGCGATTCCTATTCTTGAAGGGATGCGAGTCGCGGTCGACGTTATGTCGAACCGTTATGTAAAACAACAGGTCTTAGTTGCGGCAGACAACGTGCGAGAAGGTGCAAGTCTGCGTAAAGCCCTAGATCAAACTCGCTTGTTCCCACCAATGATGCTACACATGATTTCCAGTGGTGAGCAAAGTGGTGAGCTTGAAAGCATGTTGACGCGAGCGGCGGACAACCAAGACCAAAACTTTGAATCTACGGTCAACATTGCACTTGGCATTTTTACTCCAGTATTGATTGCACTGATGGCAGGCTTGGTACTTTTCATCGTAATGGCGACATTGATGCCAATGTTGGAAATGAATAACTTAATGAGCGGATAGAATTCGAGTTAAGACGTGTCTATTGAAGGCATGGCTTGAATCTAACTTTCGGAGAAAATAATGAAATTTAAACGCAGTAAGCAACAAGGCTTTACACTTCTAGAAGTGATGGTTGTTGTGGTTATCCTAGGTATTTTGGCGAGTGTTGTTGTTCCTAACTTGCTAGGTAACAAAGAAAAAGCAGACCAACAGAAAGCGATCACAGACATCGTGGCATTGGAAAACGCGTTGGACATGTACAAGTTGGATAACAGCGTTTACCCAACGACTGACCAAGGTCTAGATGCATTGGTGAACAAACCGTCTAACCCAGAGCCGCGCAACTACCGTGACGGTGGTTACATCAAGCGTCTTCCATCTGATCCATGGGGTAACGAGTACCAATACCTAAGCCCTGGCGACAATGGCACGATTGATATCTTTACTCTAGGCGCTGACGGCCAAGAGGGCGGTGAAGGTCCAGCTGCAGATATCGGCAACTGGAACATGCAAGATTTCCAATAAGCGCTAGCTGAAACCAGCACTAATGAAGCAAATGCAAAAACATCTCGGTTTTACATTGATAGAAATTCTATTGGTGCTGGTTTTGTTATCTCTTACCGCCGTGGCGGTGATCGCTACCTTGCCTACTAGTCAGAAAGACCTTTCCAAACAATACGCGCACAGTTTTTTTCAACGCTTACAACTGCTTAATGAAGAAGCCGTGTTAAGTGGCAAAGACTTTGGTCTGCGCGTTGATGATGTTAAATCCACCTACACCTTGTTGAGCTTGACCCAAGATGGTTGGCAGCCACTTGAGTTAAAGCAAATTCCAAGTGAGACAAAACTCGAAGGGGATATTTCATTGCAATTGGATTTAGGCGGTGGTACTTGGGATAAAGACGATCGATTGTTTGAGCCTGGCTCTCTGTTTGATGAAGACATGTTTGCCGAGGAAGAGGACAAAGAGAAGAAGAAAGTGAAACCACCTCAAGTGTTCATTTTCTCAAGTGCTGAGATTACGCCATTCTCCCTATCTTTCTTTCCTGAAGAAGGGGATGCATTCAACGATGGTTGGCGAATCATTGGTAAAGAAACAGGCGAAATCAAATTGTTAGCGCCTGGGGAAGAAGCGGAAGACGATGACAATTCGATATTCTAAGCCAAGCCGTATTGGCTCGTCGCACCGCAACACGCGAGGTATGACATTACTTGAAGTGTTGGTCGCTCTAGCGATCTTCGCAACGGCAGCGATCAGTGTGATTCGCTCAGTGAGTCAGCACATCAATACTGTCAGTTATTTAGAAGAAAAAATGTTTGCAGCCATGGTTGTGGATAACCAAATGGCAAATGTGATGCTCTCGACCGAAAAGCTTAAAGCGAAAAACGGTACAGAAGAATTAGCAGGGCGCACTTGGTATTGGAAAGTCACACCGGTAGCCACTGCGCAGCCATTGCTGAAAGCATTTGATGTCAGTGTCGCGACAGATAAAAAAGCGAGCCCAGTTGTCACGGTGAGAAGTTATGTTGCTGAATAACAAGCGATATAAAGCTCGCAGCTCAAAGTTCAATCGAGGTTTTACCTTGATTGAAGTACTCGTATCGATTGCGATTTTTGCCAGCATGAGTGTCGCCGCTTACCAAGTGGTATCGCAAGTGCAGCGCAGCAATGTGTTGTCTCAAGAGCGAACCCAACGTCTCAATGAACTACAGCGCGCGATGGTCATGATGGATAACGATTTCCGTCAAATGGCAATGCGTCAAATGCGTACTAACGGTGAAGAGCCTTCAAGTCAATTGCTGTTTTGGTCGGATTACTTGCTCGATTCTGATGCGAAAGGCGTGATGTTTGCGCGTTTGGGCTGGCATAACCCACAGCAGCAATTTCCACGCGGAGAGGTGACTAAGGTTGGTTATCGCATCAAAGATGAAGTCTTGCAGCGTGTGTGGTGGCGATACCCTGACACACCAACAGGGCAAGAAGGTGTGATTACACCACTGTTAACACAGGTCGAAGAATTTGATATGCGCTTCTTTGACGGAAAATCGTGGAAGAAAACGTGGGAAAACGGCCGTGAACTGCCAAAAGCTGTTTCCGTGATATTGAAGCTGAAAGATTATGGTGAGATTACTCGCACTTACCTGACGCCGGATGGCAAGCTCAATCCGGGTGGAGAAGATGATGCTTCGGGCAATGACTCATCAGGGGGCAGCAATGATGGCTAATCGTCAGCGCGGTGTTGCGCTCCTAATTGTCCTGATGCTGCTTGCGATTATGACAACAGTAGCTGCGAGTATGTCAGAGCGGTTGTTTTTGCAGTTCCAGCGTGGCTCGAACCAGATTAACTACCAACAAGCTTATTGGTATAGCTTGGGGGTGGAGGCGTTGGCTGAGATTGGTATCGAACAAAGTTATGAAGACGACGATACCATTAACCTGAGTCAGCCTTGGGCAATCAAAGAACAAGTTTATCCGCTTGATTACGGACAGGCTTTAGGCCGCATTGTTGATAAGCAAGCCTGCTTCAATATGAACGTCCTCGAGAGCGTGCAGCCAGCGGGTGAACAAACGACGCGTCCATACTTAGTGCAAGTGTTCCAACGTTTGATGGAAGAAATGGATGTGGAGCCTTACCAAGCTGAAGTGATCGCCGATTCGACGTGGGAATACGTTGATAGTGACAGTACCGTGCGTTCAACCGCGGGTGTGGAAGACAGTACTTACGAAGCGATGAAGCCGCAGTATTTGCCACCCAACGGTTGGATGGCGGATGCCAGTGAACTGCGCGCGGTGTACCAAGTTAGTGGGGACATCTACCAAAAAATTGCTCCGATGATTTGTGCGCTTCCGAGCGACGATTGGCGCTTGAACGTCAATACCATAGAAGTCGAGCAAGCGCCTATTTTGGTTGCCATGTTTACCCCAGGCTTGAGCAGCAGCGATGCTGTTCAGCTGATAGAAAAGCGTCCTTTCGATGGCTGGGAAAGCGTCGATGAATTTTTGTCAGAGTCAGAATTAGCTGGCCTGAGCGATGATGTAAAGAAAAATGCCCGAGGCTACTTAGGAGTCGATAGCTCCTTTTTTGAATTGGATGCACAAGTGCTGGTGGATGAATCCCGTGTACGTATCCGAAGCCTTTTGCAAAGTACAGATAGAGAAACGGTGACTGTCGTTCGCCGTCGTTTTGGAGGAATCAGTGAGCGAGTTTCTGACCGTTCGGCTGAGTAGCGAACAACAAAGTACCATTCCATGGTTGGTGTGGTCGACACAACAGCAAGAAGTGATTGCCAGTGGTGAGATTGCCGGATGGGAACATCTGGATGAACTGGTCGCGTATGCCGATCAGCGACAAATTATCGCGCTATTAGCAAGCCATGATGTTGTGTTAACAGAAGTGGATATCCCACCGGGTGCTGCACGTCAGTTTGACAGTATGCTGCCTTACTTGGTGGAAGATGAAGTCGCGCAAGACGTGGACAACCTGCATTTCACCGTTTTAGATAAGCAAGCAGAAAGCGCACAAGTGTGTGCCGTGGAGCGAGCTTGGATTCAAACCATTTTGCAGCGTTTTGCCAGCCAAGGTCTTGTAATAAAGCGAATGCTACCTGACGTATTAGCTATGCCAGTGGACGCAGAAGCGAGCTCTGCAGCACTGTTGGGTGAGCAATGGCTGATTCGCCACTCTCAGACTCAAGGTGCAGTGGTTGATGCTTCATGGCTAGACCTTTACTTATCTGCCTACTTACAAAGCCACGAAGGTTGGAAGCTGGACTGTTACAGTTCGCTGCCTGAATCAAGCGTGCCAGACATTTGGGTATCAAAGCCTGAAGAAATGACAATGGCATTGTTGGCAAAGGGAACAACGGAAAGCAAGGTTAACCTACTTTCTGGCGCGTTTAAGCCTAAATCGTCTTGGGGCAAGTACGTTAAGGTTTGGCAGAAAGCCGCAATAGCCGCTGGTGTGTTGCTGGTTGTTTTGGTTGGTCAGCAACTGTTAATGGTGCATAAATACGAAGCTCAAGCTCAAGCTTATCGTGAAGAGAGTGAGCGTATCTTCCGTCAAATCTTCCCAGACAAACGACGCATCCCAACAGTTAGCTACTTGAAGCGCCAAATGACGGATGAAGAACGTCGTCTGTCTGGTGGATCAAGTGATGTGGCGATGTTGTCTTGGATCGCGGCTTTGCCAGCGACATTGGGACAGGTTAATGACCTACAAATCACCAGTTTCAAATACGACGGTCAACGTGGTGAGGTTCGCATTCAAGCGAGCAGTTCTGACTTCCAGCCATTCGAGCAAGCTCGAGTCAAATTGGCGGAGAAGTTTAACGTTGAACAAGGCCAACTGAACCGCAACGGCAATGTTGTGATGGGCAGTTTTGTGTTGAAGCGTCAGTGAGGTGATGATGAAGAATTTAATCGCACAAGCTCAGACTTGGTGGAGCAGCATCTCACAACGTGAGCAACGTTTGGTGATGGGTGGTGGCATTATTGCCATTATCGGGATGATTTATTGGGGGGTATTACAACCAATGAATCAACGCGCAGAGCTAGCTCAATCCCGAATCCAAACTGAAAAACAATTGCTGACTTGGGTACAAGATAAAGCCGATGATATCAGCGCATTGCGTAAAAGTGGCGGTGTAAGCTTTTCTAATCAGCCATTGAACCAAGTGGTGTCTTCATCCGCTCGTCGTTACAAGGTGGAGTTGATCCGTGTACAACCACGTAATGACAGTGTTCAAGTATGGATTAAGCCTTTGGCATTCAACCAAATGGTTGATTGGCTGCGTTATCTAAAAGAACAACAAGGGATTGAGGTGGAATTCCTAGACATCGACCGTACCGATCAAGCCGGTATGATCGACGTAAACCGCCTGCAATTTAAGCGAGGTTAAGGTGAAGAAAGCCGTTCTTTATGTGGTGATTTTTATTGCCTTTTTCTCAACCAGTTTGATTGCTGGTTTGCCAGTTTCTTGGGTGCTACAGCAAGTGCCAAGCGTGAGAGGTCTCGACATTCAAGGTGCACAAGGCACTGTTTGGCAAGGTCGTGCATCAAGCGTACGTTGGCAGCGTCAGAACTTAGGTGAGGTGAACTGGGATTTCCAACTTTCCAGTCTGTTTACTGGTAAAGCTGAATTCGCCGTCCGTTTTGGTCGTGGGAGCGATATGGACGTACGTGGTCGTGGCTTGGTTGGCTACAGCTTAACTGGCGGCCCATACGCGGAAAACTTAGTCGCGTCGATTCCTGCGGCAAAAGTGGTGGAGCAAGCACGTCTTCCTGTACCGGTTGGTGTTGAAGGTCAACTTGAGTTGAACATCCGTCATGCGACTTACGCCGCGCCTTGGTGTAAGACAGCAGAAGGTACGTTAGTTTGGAGTGCGAGTGGCATTCAAAGCCCACTTGGTAGTCTTGAACTTGGGCCTGTCATTGCTGATTTAAACTGTAAAGACAGCGTGCTATCGGCATCGGGTGAGCAAAAGAGCAAGCAAGTTTCAGCGGCGTTTTCTGCTGAGCTAATGCCAAATCAACGTTACTCCACCAAAGCGTGGTTTAAGCCGGGTGCAGAGTTCCCATCAGGCATGAGCGAGCAACTTAAATGGCTGGGCAATCCAAACGCTCAAGGTCAATACGAGTTTGACTATAAAGGGCGTTTTTAGCCACACTCAGAAACCACAACATCTTTAAAGAGCTGCCAATGTGCAGCTCTTTTTGTTTTTGGATCATAGTAGGCCAAACCCTCTATTTGCTGTACAAGAAATCCAAGGATTATTGTTTTTTAAATAAATATTTGATTTTTATTGAATAATTTAAATTCGTACAGCTATGGGAGTATTTGGAACATGGTAGGTCAAATACTCCTAACGCTGTACAAGAAGAAAAAAGAAAGGCCACGAATTCGATTCGTGGCCTTTTTAAAATCTAGCAATGCAGATTGGATTAGGGTCAGTCTTTGCGCTGTAGAATCTCATCCCAAGGCAAATCCGCATCGCCCAGTACGATGAAGTTTGGGTTCTCCAACGTCTCGCGCTCATTGTAAGAAAGCGGCTCAAGTTGCGTGCTGAGAATACGTCCGCCCGCCTCTTCAACAATGCATTGTGTAGCAGCGGTATCCCACTCGCCAGTTGGACCTAGACGTAAATAACAATCCACAGCACCTTCAGCAACAAGGCACGCTTTGAGTGCGGCAGAGCCAAGAGGAATCAAGTCATAGTTCCAAGCGCTACTCATGCGGCTCGTGATGCGGTTGATGTCTTGGCGACGGCTGATTGCGATGGCGATGTTTTGTCCAGGCTGTTCATGTTTATGAGTGTGGATTTTCACGCTCTCTGACATGTCTGGAATCTTCCAAGCGCCTTTACCGCTGTATGCGTAGTAAGTCACGCCAGAAACCGGGCCATAAACTACACCCATGGTTGGTTTGTTGTTGTCGATTAGCGCAATAATAGTCGCGAAGTCACCGCTGCGTGCGATGAACTCTTGAGTGCCATCTAGCGGGTCGACGAGCCAGTAACGTTCCCATTGCCCACGCTGCTCTAGGCTGATATCCGCCGCTTCTTCAGAGAGTACAGGGATATCTGGGGTGAGTTCGCTCAAGCGTTCAGTAATCAGTTTATGCGCCGCGATATCAGCGCTGGTGACAGGGGTCTCGTCACTTTTGGTGTAGGCTTCGTACTGCTTTTTCTCGTAGATATCGAGAATCAATTGACCTGCACTGCGCGCAATTTCGATGACTTGCGGGAGCAGGTGAGATAAATCTTTTGTCATTGGCATGGGTAATGGTCCTTCCTCACTATTATTAATCAGCTCTTCGGCTGTTATTGGTTGTGAGTGGTGTTTTGTAAGTGTCTTAGTGCCAACATCAACGCTGTGATGCTTCTTGCTTCACAAAAATCCAAGTGTGTTAAAAGCTCTTCTGCTTGAGCGAGTGGCCAACGAACAATGTCTAGTGGCTCAGGCTCATCGCCTTCTTGTTTTTCTGGATAAAGGTTCTGCCCCAAAAACAGTGTCATTTTGCTCGAGAAATAAGAAGGAGCAAGAATGACTTGTTTGAGTGGTGTCAGGTCATTAGAACCAAAACCGATCTCTTCTTTTAACTCTCGGTCAGCCGCTTGTTGTGGTGTTTCACCTGGGTCGATCAAGCCTTTTGGAAAGCCGAGTTCGTAGCGTTCTGTACCTGCGGCATATTCACGAACCAAGAGTAAGTCGCCTTGCTCAGTCACAGGAACAACCATCACGGCATCACGCCCACTCGGTTTCATGCGTTCATAAGTACGTAGTTCGCCATTAGAGAAGCGAAGGTCGAGGGCTTCCACAGCAAACAGCTTAGATTGTGCGACCGTCTGACAAGAGAGGATCTCTGGTGGGGTCCTTTTCGACATAACGCTGGCTCCTTAGTATCGTTAACTCATCGAGGAAATGAGATTTCTTAATATATGAGAAGAAAGCTCGAGTTTCTAGCGTGATGATTCAGCATAACGCAATTGAAAACAAAAATGGGAGGCAAGTGCCTCCCATTTCTCGTCGATATGCATTGCTAGTAAGTCATCAGCGACTTAGTAGTAAGAGTGATCACCACGGTCGTGCTCGGTAGCATCACGAACAGCAGTTAGCTCACCAACGAATTGGTTCAAAAGCTCTTTCTCGATGCCTTCTTTTAGAGTCACATCAACCATTGAACAACCGTTACAACCACCACCGAATGCAACGATAGCGATGCCGTCGTCTGTGATTTCAACTAAGTTTACGTGACCACCGTGACCTGCAAGTTGTGGGTTCACTTGAGTTTGGATTACGTACTCAACACGTTCTACAAGTGGAGCGTCATCTGCGACTTTACGCATTTTTGCGTTTGGCGCTTTTAGCGTTAGTTGAGAACCCATTTTGTCAGTAACAAAATCGATTTCAGCGTCTTCAAGGAAAGGAAGGCTTAGCTCATCAATGAATGCAGAGAAACCGCTGTAAGGGATTTCAGTGTCAGTGCCTTCAACCGCTTCTGGTGGGCAGTAAGACACGCCACACTCTGCGTTTTGTGTTCCTGGGTTAACAACGAAGACTCGAATGTTAGTGCCTTCAGGCTGTTGACCTAAAAGGTTGGCGAAATGCGTTTGCGCAGTTTCTGTAATAGTAATATTTGACACGACGAATACCTGAGTAAATTTGTAGGCTATTGCTGCTATTCTACTCCTGTTGACGGCTCGGTCTAGTCTTTTTAATGCTAAGACATGGCGAAGCGATCTAGAGTGAGCCCGGGGCAGGAGTTCTGCAGATGCAGTAAATATCGATGCTTTCTACGCCAACTTCAAGTAGTAAATGACATAATTGTCGGACCGTACTACCTGTTGTAACCACATCATCCACAATCGCGACGTGGGAAAAGTTCACCTCACCTTGTAGGGTAAACGCCCCTTTTAAATTCTGTTCACGACTGGCTTTTTTGTTTCCTCGTTGCGATTGGACGCTTTTGACGCGTTTGAATACCTTATCTTCATATCGCACATTTAAATGATGGGCGAGGTGTTTGGCTAAGATATGGCTTTGGTTAAATCCTCGTTTTAAATAACGTTGCCAATGTATTGGTACACAAGTAATCACTAGAGCTTGCTGTTCAATTCGTTCGGCCAGCAATTGAGTGAGTGCGCCGACATGCCATGCCTCACCATGATCTTTAAAGCGTTGCACTTGGTTAGACAGAGGGAAATCATAATCCCCTAACGTATATAAACGTTGCCAAGGCGGTGGCTCTTTCAGGCACTCACCGCACTCCGTGGAGGTTTGTGATTCCTCTTCTGTCATTTTTAAACCACAGCGAGTGCAGCGTTTGATGGGCGTGAGGTGTTCAAAACAACTGTCGCACCAACGCATTGGGTTTGGTTTCTGTTCAGCGGAGATCGGAAATCGACACAAACCACATTGGCTGCCAAGTACGCGATGCATGATGTTTTGCCATTGATGAGATAACATACAATCCATCCAAGGTGAGCGAGCCATCAGAGTAAAGCTTGGATTACGTGGTAAGGAATAAGATAAGTGGGAGAGAACGAGAGCATGAGCACGAATTTACACTGGCAGTCATTTGGTCAAGGACCGGATTTGGTGTTGCTTCATGGTTGGGGCATGAATGGTGCGGTATGGCAGCAGACGGTCGAGTCTCTTCAACCTTATTTCCGAGTTCATGTGGTCGACCTTCCGGGGTACGGACACAGTGCTGAAACTCACGCTGAAGACTTAGCCAAAATCGCTGACCTTGTTCTGCAAGACGCGCCAGAAAAAGCTGTCTGGCTTGGCTGGTCATTAGGTGGCTTGGTGGCAACCCACATTGCACTTAATGCTCCGCAGCGTGTGAGCAAGTTAATCACGGTAGCCAGTTCACCAAAATTTGCTGCTGAACGCCCTTGGCGTGGCATTCAACCTAACGTGTTAACCGCATTCACCGATCAATTGCTGGAAGACTTCTCGGTCACTATTGAGCGCTTTATGGCGCTGCAAGCGATGGGCAGTCCGTCTGCGCGCAAAGACGTTAAACAACTCAAACAAGCGGTGCTATCTCGTCCGCAGCCGAATCCTGATTCATTGTTGGTTGGTTTGAATATTCTTGCCGATGTGGATTTGCGCGATGCTTTGGCTTCTCTTTCGATGCCGATGCTGCGCCTTTATGGTCGACTTGATGGCTTAGTGCCAATCAAAGTGGCAAGTGACTTAAGTGAGCAATTGCCAACGACTCAGCAGTTTGTTTTCAATCAATCCTCTCATGCGCCGTTCATGACCGAACATGAAGCGTTTTGTCTCCAAGTGCGAGAATTTGCTGCTTAATTAGCGAGCCTACAAATCTAAGCGAATAAAACCCTAAAGCTGTTTAAAAATTGGTCGATATAAGTTTTAGCGGACTCTTCTTGTGGGAGGAGTTTGCTGTATTGACGAGTTGGGCGACTCTGAGGAGGGTTCGCAATGATTGTGTCACCGGCTAACGTAAGCGTGCCACTGATCGCCCCATCCGTTAATGTGCAGACGGAACAAGCTGCTCGTGACAATAAAGTCCGAGAACCTGTGACGCCAACAGTCGCACTGGCGAAAACCAATGCGGAGCGCAAAGTAAAAAGTGATGAGAAGCGGCGACGCCAATCCTCGTGGGACCCATCGGAGCATCCTGACTACGAAGTGGAACCCGAGGTGGATACCCGTTATCACGAAGAACCGGAAGACACGCTAGAACGTCTCTTTGGTTTGCTTGCGCTCAAGAGTTACAGCGAAGATCAGGGTAAGGGCTACGCGATACGCTTTCGACTACCTAAGCGCATTTTGGATGCTGCGGTCAAAGAGGGATTGATGGAAAAGCGCAGGAAGGTGATTAAGTTTCATTATGGTCACTCGGTCGCGCCCCATACACCGTCAGAAGTGATAGCAGTATTATGACGACTCAATATCCTACTCAAATAAAAACGCTCCAAGCAGATCAACTGATTGGAGCGTTTTCTTTTTAGCTATGAAAGCTCGTTAGCGGTGAAGCCTCGTTATTAGTGGTGAAGCTTAGACGAGATTACTTTTTCGCTTTAGCAAACGCTGCTGCAAAAGCACCGCCCATTGCGCTGTTAGATGACGAGTCATCACGGCGAGGCTGACGACGCTGCGGTTGGTCATTACGACGCGGCGCTGCTGATGAGCGTTGGTTACGGTTGTCTTGACCCGGTTCGTCGTTCATACGCATCGATAGGCCAATACGCTTACGCTGCACGTCCACTTCCATTACTTTGACTTTGACGATGTCGCCTGCTTTCACCACTTCACGTGGATCCGACACAAAGCGATCTGTCAGTGCAGAAATGTGTACGAGACCGTCTTGGTGAACGCCGATATCAACGAAAGCACCGAAGTTGGCTACGTTCGATACCACGCCCTCTAGAATCATGCCCGGTTCCAAGTCAGAAACTGAGTTTACGCCTTCTGCGAACGTTGCCGTTTTGAATTCTGGACGCGGGTCACGACCCGGCTTATCTAGCTCTTTGATGATGTCTGTAATGGTAGGAACACCGAAGTTATCGTCGGTGTAATCGACCGCATGCAGACCTTTTAGGAAGCTTGAATCGCCAATCAGTGCTTTGATGTCTTTGTTGTTCTTCTCAGAGATTGCTTTTACCACTGGGTACGCTTCTGGGTGAACTGCAGATGCATCAAGTGGGTTCTTACCATCCATGATTCGTAGGAAGCCCGCACACTGCTCGAATGCCTTAGGACCTAAACGAGGTACTTTCTTCAAGGTTGTACGTGCTTCGAAACGACCGTTTTCATCACGGAAATCGACAATGTTCTGCGCGATGGTGCTCGACAAGCCCGCTACGCGCGTCAGTAGCGCCGCAGAAGCAGTGTTCACATCAACACCGACCGCGTTTACACAGTCTTCCACAATCGCATCTAGGCGTTTTGCTAGCATTGATTGGCTAACATCGTGCTGGTACTGACCCACACCAATTGATTTAGGATCGATTTTCACTAGCTCAGCCAGTGGGTCTTGTAGGCGACGAGCAATCGACACCGCACCACGCAGAGACACATCCATATTCGGGAATTCTTTCGCTGCAAGCTCGGATGCTGAGTAAACCGATGCACCCGCTTCACTCACGATGATTTTCTGAACTTTCAGGTTGCCACGTTTGATGACGTCTGCGACAAAGCTGTCGGTTTCACGTGAAGCCGTGCCGTTACCGATAGCAATCAAATCGACGTTGTACTTGCGCACCAACTGATCAACGATTTGCGCTGATTTGTCGTATTGCTTTTGTGGTGGGTGAGGGTAGATGGTTTCGGTTGCAAGCACTTTACCAGTCGGATCGACAATAGCGATCTTCGAGCCCGTGCGCAGACCCGGATCGAGACCAAGTGTTGCACGAGGACCTGCCGGTGCTGCCATCAACAAGTCTTTAAGGTTTGTAGCGAATACTTCAATTGCTTCGATCTCTGCGCGCTCTTTCATTGCGCCCATTAGCTCGGTTTCCATGTGCAACGATACTTTGATGCGCCATGCCCAGCTGATCACTTGCTTACGCCACGTATCCGCAGGTGCGCTGCTAAGTGTCACGCCGTAGTGGTCAGCGATAATCGTTTCGCAGTAAGACTGACGCGCGCCCTCTTCCTGTTCGGGGTCGGCATTCATTGCTAATGTCAGGAAGCCTTCGTTACGACCACGTAGCATCGCCAGTGCGCGGTGCGATGGTACTTTGCTTAATGGCTCGTTGTGGTTGAAGTAATCTTTAAACTTCTCACCTTCTTGCTCTTTGCCTTCAACGACGCGAGCACCCATTTCCGCATTACGGTTTAGATGACCACGGATTTTCTCTAGCAGGTTTGCGTCTTCCGCGATACGCTCCATGATGATCGCGCGAGCGCCATCCAGTGCGGCTTTGGTGTCTGCCACGCCTTTGTCTGCATCAAGGTATTTACTTGCTTCGCTTTCTGGCTCAGTTTGCGGATGATTCCAAAGCTGGTCTGCAAGTGGCTCAAGACCGGCTTCAATCGCGATCTGACCTTTGGTGCGACGCTTTGGTTTGTAAGGTAGGTACAAGTCTTCAAGACGAGTCTTGCTGTCTGCCTGAGTGATTTCTTGTTCTAGCTCTGGCGTAAGTTTGCCTTGCTCTTGGACCGATTTCAGGATGGTTTGACGGCGATCGTCTAGTTCACGAAGGTAAGACAGACGGCTGTCTAGAGTACGCAGTTGGGTATCATCAAGGCCGCCCGTCACCTCTTTACGGTAACGTGCAATAAATGGGACCGTGTTACCGTCATCAATAAGGGTTACAGCAGCGTTGACTTGCTCAGGGCGAACATTCAGCTCTTGAGCAATCATGCGACAGATAGCTTGGCTCATCCGTGTATTCTCTTTAATTCTGTTTGGGTATTGGTTGTGTATAGAACATTGGGGTCATTCATGGAATTTGCAATGTTTTAAACTAGTAACTCAAAAATTTACCGAGCGCTGGTGGACATCAGTCAGATTTGTGTCAAAACTGTAATTAAATTGAGAACTTATACATTTGGTTATCGACTAACCCCTGTACCTTAGCTCATACGGAAAACAATGATGAAGAAAATGTCTTTGGCTTTGGCGCTCTCTAGTGCCTTATTAGCGACGCCGTTCGCTTGGTCGCAACCCCTTTCTGCGACCACTCAAGATCCTATCTATCAACTTGATGACAAACTGGTTTTAGGTCGTGTAGAAAGTGTTTACTACAGCGACATTCCTGAGCTAAGCGATGTGCCATTTATCGGTAAGATTGATACCGGTGCCGATACCACGTCAATGCACGCTGAAAACATCCACGTCAGCAGTAGCAACCCTGAATACAAAAGTCTGAAAGACGATAAATTGATGTGGGCGATCATCGATGACCTTGGGGGGACGAAAGCCAAGTGGGATTCAGACAGCTTCAAACCCTACCAAGTTACCGTGAGCTTTACGATTCATCATCCGTATACGGGGAAAGAAATTAAGATCACCGATGATCTTGAACGCATCAGTGCGATCCGTAGCCGTACCAGTGAAAAACCAATTTTGCGCCCGACGGTAAAAATGCCGATGACCATTGCAGGGCACACGGTCGATACGGTAGTGAACCTAACCAAGCGTACTCAATTCTCAGCGCCGATTTTGATTGGTAAAACTTACCTCGATAACAACGCGTGGGTGTTTGCTGGTTATGATTACCTGCAAGAGCAGCCAAATGCACAAATGATCGGTAAGAAAGAAACGGTGAATGTTGAAGGCGTGCCATATCGCATCAGTATTTCTACTACCAGTCGCTACACCAACGTGCATGCGCTGAACATCAAGGTCGATAAGAAGAAAAAACAAGTCTCTTTCACCCTTGAAGGCGAAAACGGTAAGCGTCACCCAATGACACTGCCACTTGTTCGCATGCTGAAAACCAGCAAGAGTGAGCGTCCTTTGGTTTACCTTCCAGTGCAAGTGAGTGAAACCGAGACTCAACAATGGCTGGTCTATCTGCGTGATCGCAGCGGCTTTAGTTCGCAAATCCGTTTGGGCAAAGACGTGGCAAGTCAGCACTTCGTGATTGATACCGATAAAGAGAACTTGCTAGGCGGGGTCGAGAAATCATTCAAGAGCGCGCTTAAATCGAAGCCTCTTGTTATCTCTCCTGAAGAGACAGTGAATATCGATGGTCACGTGTTATCTGCTTATCCAACTTTTGCGGTGAAGACTCCGCTGCTGCGTGTGGATGGTTTTGAACTGACCGAGAAAGACAAAAAAGAAGTCGTGACCTTCTACCTGCCAAGCTCAAAAGGCAAGGAAGAGAAAATCACTAAACGCGTACTGAAGAAGCTCAAAGTAGGAGATTCGGTTCGCCCAGTTGTTGAGGGGGAATTCCTGTTTGGTGATGAAGAGAAGACCATCGACTTCGCGATTGATGTTTTAGAGAAAGATGACCAAGAGCAACCGTTCTTTGTATTCGGCCACAACATGGCGAAAGGTGGTGTGCTGCTAAATACTCGCGCAGACCACTTACTCGATGCGCGTCCACTGTTTAAAGCTGGCCACATTGAAGTAGCGGAAGTGGAAGGCATGTCTTTCCCTGTTAAATTGGATACGGGCGCGGATGTGAGCTCGATTAATGCCAAGAACATCAAACAGTTCAAGAAAGATGGCAAAGACATGGTGAGCTTCACTTACGAGAACGATAGCGGTATGAAGAAAGAGTTTACCAAGCCCGTTGTTGACGTGATGCGTATTAAAGCCAAGAAAGGTGAGAAAGCCAACGTACGCCCTGTAGTGGAAATGCACGTTAAGCTTGGTGAATTAGAGAAGAAGATTCGTGTTAACTTGCAAGACCGTAGCCGCTTCCATTACAGCATGATCCTGGGTAAGAACTTCTTGAAGCACGGTGCGATCGTTGCCAGCGATACCAACTACATTGTGACCGAGAAGCCTGATTACGAAGAGTAACCTTCAAGGTTGATATCCAAAACGTAAAAGCCGCACTAAAGAGTGCGGCTTTCTTCTTATCGGGTCATTCAATCAGTTTTCTTCGGCTTGGTAGCGAATACTATTGATAAACCATTCTTTGTAGCCTTCCGGCGTTCTTACTGCGAATTCGTCATCGACTTCTTTTTTTAGTAGCGCACGAGCCATTGGGGAATCAATCGAGATATAGCCTTTCGCATCACCATAGATTTCATCGGGACCAACGATACGGAAATTCTTCACATCTCCCGCTTCATTCTCAATTTCCACCCAAGCACCAAAGAACACTTTGCCTTCTTGTTGAGGTGAGTAATCCACCACTTTGACTTGCTCTAGACGCTTTCGTAAGTATCTGACACGACGGTCAATTTCACGCAGACGTTTTTTGTTGTACTGATAATCAGCGTTTTCACTTCGGTCGCCCAAGCTTGCTGCCCAAGTGACTTTTTTGGTGACTTCTGGGCGCTCTTCTCGCCATAAAAAATCGAGTTCTGTTTTTAGGCGATTGTAGCCTTCACGGGTAATTAAATTGGTTTTCATTAGAAGTAAATCAGCCGTTATTGGATTCTGCCAATCATATTAGCCTTGATTTTGTCTGACTGTAAATTGTTGTGATGAGGAGAAAAATAATGCGAAACATCGAAATAATTCATCAAAACCGTGGCTAAGATAAAAAGAGTAACAATTTGAACAAGCACGTTTGAAAAAACAGTGATACATTTTTGACTATAGATGCCTCTGAAAGGATGTTTCAATGCAGGAAAATCATAAAATATTAGTGGTTGATGACGATGCTCGTTTGCGTGCTCTGTTGGAGCGTTACCTTTCTGAGCAAGGTTTTCAAGTGAGAAGTGTCGCTAACGGCGAGCAGATGGACCGTCTTTTGACCCGTGAAAACTTCCACCTTATGGTGTTGGATTTAATGTTGCCGGGCGAAGATGGCTTATCGATTTGTCGTCGTCTACGTCATGCCAACAACATGCTACCTATTCTGATGCTGACAGCGAAAGGCGATGAAGTCGATCGTATCGTTGGCCTTGAAGTGGGTGCAGACGATTACCTACCAAAACCGTTCAACCCGCGTGAACTGCTGGCTCGTATTAAAGCAGTACTTCGCCGCCAAACGGTTGAACTACCAGGTGCGCCAAGCACGGAAGAGAAAGTGGTTGAATTCGGTGACTTCCGTCTGAACCTAGGTACGCGTGAAATGTTCCGTGGTGACGAAGCGATGCCACTGACTTCTGGTGAATTCGCAGTGCTGAAAGCGCTAGTAACCAACGCTCGTGAGCCGATGTCGCGTGATAAGCTGATGAACATGGCTCGTGGTCGTGAATACTCAGCGATGGAACGTTCTATCGACGTTCAAATCTCACGTCTACGCCGCATGCTAGAAGACGATCCAAGCAAGCCACGCTACATCCAAACGGTATGGGGCTTGGGTTACGTGTTCGTTCCAGACGGCAAAGAAGCGTAATACCTTCTAAGGCCTGCCGATAATACTCGGCTGCTCATATTCCACCCTCAAGCCTCCTTCCTGTTTGAGGGCTGGAAACTCGCAATTAATGTTGTTCACTAGGAACAGTCCATTAGGGATCCTCCATGCGAATCCGAAGTTCATTTACACAATCCATTTTGCTGTTCATCTCTTTGCTTCTCGCTAGCCAAGTCTTTTCTTACTACGCCGTTTTTAACTACGCGTTGATGCCAAGTTTGCAGCAGTTCAACAAAATTCTCGCCCACGAGTTGAATCTGGTTCTCGATGAAGATGGCCTACTCAAGGCTGATGCGCCACTGCGCCACCAACTGCTGGAAAACTTGGGTGTGACGGTACATAGCGTTGATAGCGAGATGATGAATGAGTTTAATCATGCGATGTCGATTGATTTGATGTCGGAAGAGATGACGCAAGAGCTCGGCTCACCAACAGAAGTACGTTTGCTGCTTGGCAGTGAAAGCTACATTCTGTGGATGCGCATCGATCAGTTGCCTAACTCCATCATCCGTATTCCGCTTTCTGAACTGCAAGAAGAGGACTTTGCTCCGCTGTTTCGTAATAGCTTGATCATGGCGCTTCTTATTATTGCTGGTGGCTGGTTGTTTATCCGTTTGCAAAACCGACCTTTGATTGCGCTAGAAAAAGCTGCGAAAGGAGTCGGTCGAGGTGAAATTCCACCGCCGTTGCCGGAGAAAGGTGCTTCAGAAATCCGCTCTGTCACTCGCGCATTCAACCAGATGTCGAAAGGCATTCAAGAACTGGAAGAAGATCGTGCGCTATTGATGGCAGGCATCAGTCACGACTTACGCACGCCACTGACGCGTATTCGTCTTGCGACAGAAATGATGTCGCCAGAAGACAGTTACCTAGCCGAAGGCATCATCAGTGATACCGAAGAGTGTAACGAGATCATCAGTCAGTTTATGGACTACCTCAAGCCAGTAAATAAAGAGTCGTTTGAGCAGGTGGACATCAACACCATCACTAGCGATGTCGCAACGTCGGAAGGGGGTTATGAAGTCGAAATTGAAACGGACCTCAACCCAACGATGCCAACCGCAAAAGGCAGCCCAATCGCGATCAAACGTGCGGTGAGTAACCTCGTGGTCAATGCTCTGCGTTATGGTAATGGCTGGGTGAAAATCAGTACGGGCGTCACCGCTGACAAACAGTTGGTTTGGGTGTGCGTTGAAGACAATGGCCCGGGCATTGAGCAATCTCAAATTGCCAAGCTGTTTGAACCTTTTACTCGTGGTGATACCGCGCGAGGCAGTGAAGGGACAGGCTTGGGTTTGGCCATTGTGAAGCGTATCGTTAGCCAGCATTCTGGTTCGGTTGTGGTACGTAACCGCAGTGAAGGCGGGTTAAGCGCGCAAATCAGCTTCCCAACCAAGTAAGCGTTCTTCGCTCAATCGATTCCAATAAAAAAGCCCAACCAAAGTTTGGTTGGGCTTTCCGATCATCCTAGTGCAAGGTTAGGATTCTTTTACCTCTTGAGCAACCAGCTCATCTTCCTCTTCCAGTTTCTCTGGAAGCAGTAGGTTCAATACGATAGCGGTGATGCCGCCTGCTGCCACGCCCGTGGAAAAAATGCTCTTAATAAACTCAGGCATAAATTGCAGAATTTCTGGTTTTTGTGCAATGCCCAAACCCATTGAGAACGACAGCGCCATAATTAGGATTGCGCGGCGATCGAGGTCGACACGAGAGATGATGCGTACGCCCGCTGCGGCAATGGTACCGAACATCACGATAGTCGCGCCGCCCAGCACTGGCTCAGGAATCAGCTGAACAAAGCTTGCCACACCTGGGAAAAGACCCAGAATCACCAACATGCCTGAAATGAAGTAACCCACGTAACGGCTTGCTACACCAGTGAGCATGATGATGCCGTTGTTTTGGCTAAAGGTAGAGTTCGGGAAGCTGTTGAATACTGCTGCAATCGCTGAGTTCAGACCGTCAGCTAATACGCCGCCTTTGATGCGCTTCATGTAAACCGGACCTTTCACTGGCTCACCGGAAACCTCAGACGTTGCGGTGATGTCACCAATTGCTTCTAGTGCTGTGATGAAGAAAATCAGAACCAGTGGAATAAACAGCGACCAGTCGAAGCTTAAGCCGTATTGCATTGGGATCGGCAGTGCGATGAGGTCAGTTTCGCCCAGTGTTGAGGTATCGACCATGCCCATGAAGTACGCCATGACATAGCCAACTAGCATTGCAATCACGATAGAAGCTACGCGTAGGTAAGGGTTCTTTGAACGGTTAAGAATTACGATCAAGCCAAGTACTGTGCCAGCGAGAGCTAACTTGTCTAGGCTACCGAAAGAGCCATCGCCCATTGCAGCATAGCCTCCGCCCATTGATACCAAACCCACTTGGATAAGCGTCAGGCCGATAAGCGTCACGACGATGCCAGATACCAATGGCGTGATGATGCGGCGTGCGTGTTCTAAAACGCGAGATAGCAGGATTTCTGCAAAAGACGCGACCAAGATAGTACCGAAAATCGCTGCCATCATGGTGCTAATGTCCGCGCCGCCGGCTTTAAGAGAAAGACCCGCACCAATGATTGGACCAAGGAAATTAAAGCTGGTGCCCTGCACTGAAAGCAAACCAGAGCCGATAGGACCAAAGGTACGAATTTGAATAAAGGAAGACACGCCAGATGCAAACAGCGACATGCTGATGATGGTGTTGGTTTGGTCAGCAGGCACACCCAAAGACTGACAAATGATCAGAGAAGGGGTGATAACGGCTACGAACATCGCCAATAAGTGCTGAAGTGCAGCAAAAATGGTCTGAGGTAGTGGTGGACGATCGTTTAACTGATAGACCAGTTCCGAAGTTCGGTTTGAAGTTGTCATGTTTGTCTCGCTAGTCGCAATAATTCTTGCCCCAGAGCTCGCTGAATGGGAGTGCTGGGTGGAGTTGACGTTATGACCTGTGATTGCTGTTAATCAGTGTCAACTCAGGTTGGTTTGATGTGACAAGGTGCACACCATAAATTTTGAGCGCGATTATAGAGGGATTTATCCAAAAAGCAAACGTTTGCTTTGAGCTGAAAAGAAAAGGCGATAACGGAATGGTTATCGCCCTTGAGGTTTTACTTTGGGAGGCTAGTTTTTTAAGTGCTTATCGAAGAAGCCTAACACATGAGCGTAATATTTAGCTCGGTGTTCATCTTTGTAAAAGCCATGTCCTTCATCGTCTAACACAAAAGATTCGTATGGGTAGTTGAGCTTGTCGAGTGCTTTAGCCATTGCCTCATAATGTTCAATAGGCGCACGTTGATCTTTTCCCCCATGCACGAGAAGAATAGAAGCTTTTAACTTGTCTGCATTATGAGTTGGAGACATGGCTTTCCAGACTTTAGGGTCGGTTCCCAGTACTTCTTTCAAAAAGCTTAATCCCATGCGGCTATCGGGCACATCACCTTCGGTGAACATCAACTCAAGGTCATAAACACCGGCACTGCCCACGGCGCACTGAAACAACTCAGGTGCAAGGGTGGCGGATTGCAATGCACTGTATCCACCAAAGCTTCCGCCAGAAATACAGATGCGTTCTTTATCTGCGATTCCTTCTGCGACAATGTGTTTGGTGGCGTCGATGATGTCATATTGAATGTTCGTTCCCCATTTACGATAGCCAGCCTCTTCAAACTGCTTACCGAAGCCACCACTGCCACGGAAATTTACTTGCATCACAGCATAGCCATTGTTAGCGAGAAACTGATTCTCCTCGGTAAAACGCCACCAATCTCGTGGACCATGAGGACCGCCATGCGGATTGACTATAAGAGGGAGATTTTTTGCTTCAATATTTGGTGGCAATGTCAGATAACCTGAGATGGTTTTCCCGTCGCGACTAGTGAATTCAAAAGGCTTCACTTCAGCCATTTTCTCTGGGTCTAACCACTCTCGTGCCGAGAACAGATAACGGATTTCTTTTGGCTCGGTGGTAAATAAGTAGTAATCCCCAGGGTTTCTATCGTTAAAGGCCATAATGACGTAAGCGTCACCAGCCTCTGTCTCACTGACTAGGCGAACTTGATGACCAGGTAGAGAAGTTAGGATTTGCTTTAAGTATTCGCTGCGTTTGTTTTTTGGATCAACAAAGGCATAAGTAGGGTAATCACTTTCAAACTCGACCGCGTAAAGCTGTTTTGAGTCTGGATCTAACCAATACTCCTTCGGATCGACGGTATCATCCGAAGCAACTTTTGTACTTTTACCGGTTTTTAAGTTGAGGTGATGGATTGCTCTTGGCTCACCTGACTGACTAATCGCGGCATAAACGGAATCTTGATTCTCTGCAAAGGAGATAGGATAGAACTCTTTGAAATTTTTTAAAGCCGCCAATTTATCGGAGCTTTTCCATTGATCGTTGACGCGATAATAAAGCTCGACTTTGTTATTGCTATTCAAGCCTGAAACAAAGCGAACTTCACCATCATGGTCGGTGAGAAACCGACTAAACGGGATGGGTGCTGTCGTTATCTTCGAGCGTCTACCGGTGTATACGTTGACGCGGTACACCTCTCTTGGCGCTTCCAAGTTGAAACTGTATTCACCGAAAGGAAGAGCAGAAACTAAGATATGGCGGTCGTCTTCAGGCAGAATATCTAAGACATCACCGTAAGCTCTTACGATAGAGGATGCTCGCACTAGGCGGCTAGTTTGAGGAGGGTTATAACCAAATATATAAGCGTATTTGTTTCCATCCACATTGGCCGAGACGAGTTCGCCATAGTAGCGAGGAGCGGTAGACCAACTCTTTAAATATTCTTTGGATGCGACAACACGTTCATTATTGACCCAGTAATAATCACCCACTTGCTCGTTACCTGAGAAGCGCAGCACACTGCTCGGCTGCATGGTTTTACTGTCGAGTATAACCAAAGCATCTTTACCATCGATGCTGGACTCAAAGGCTAAGTGTTTGCCATCTGGTGATATTTTGGGATTAAAGTAAGCCGAACTTTTGGCAAAAAGCTCTGCCGACTGAAGAATCGCGCTCTGTTTATCTTGCGCTGCTATGGGGGCGGAGTGTACAGAGCCAACTAATGCTGCTGTGACCGCAAGCAAGGTACGTTTTTTCATGCATCTATCCTTGATGACATTGTGTATTTATGACGTTTTTTATATCCGCTTGGAGTATTAACTTTATGTAGAGTTTACTTGCTCTAACTTGTCGTAATTATTGAATAAAGTCGAGTTGGCTTTTATTAAATGAGAGATTCATTGGTGCAATGAATGTATGCAAAACCGACCTTACAGAACAGTGTCTGTAAGGAGGTTTATTAATGGAGTGAGGGTCGGTGAGAATAGAAGCGCTTACGCCTTAGAGTAAATGTCACGCTCACCCAACCAACGGTCAATAATTGCTGTCGCATTCGTTGGGTAGTTGTCATGAATGTAACGCGCAATACGTTGAACTTCCGGAATTAAGCGCTGATCTCGCACTAAGTCGGCAATTTTAAAATCTGCCAAGCCAGTTTGTTTGGTACCTAGAAGCTCACCCGGTCCACGAATCTCTAAGTCTTTCTGTGCAATCAAGAAGCCGTCGTTGCTTTCACGTAATACGCCTAAACGTTTTTGGGCGGTTTTTGATAGTGGCGAGTGATACAGCAATACACAATGGCTCGCCACTGAACCTCGACCAACACGACCTCTAAGCTGGTGCAACTGAGCCAAACCTAAACGCTCTGGGTTTTCGATAATCATCAGGCTGGAATTGGGTACGTCTACGCCTACTTCAATCACTGTCGTTGCGACCAGTAAATGCAGCTTGTTGTCTTTGAAATCCTGCATCACCGCTTGCTTCTCAGTGGGCTTCATTCGTCCGTGCACGAGACCAATTTTTACGTCAGGCAGTTTACGTTGCAGCTCTTCTGCGGTATCAGCGGCGGCTTGAGCCTCCAAGACTTCGGACTCATCAATCAAGGTACATACCCAATACGCTTGTTTGCCTTCGTTTAAGCAGGCATTGCGCACTCGTTCGACGATATCATCGCGTTTGGTGTCTGGAATCGCGACGGTTTGGATTGGTGTTCGACCTGGCGGTAACTCATCAATCACCGACGTTTCTAAGTCAGCATAAGCTGTCATGGCTAATGTTCGCGGAATTGGCGTTGCTGTCATGATGAGCTGGTGCGGATAAGCGCCTTGTTTTGCGCCTTTCTCGCGTAGCTCTAAGCGCTGGTGGACACCAAAGCGGTGCTGTTCATCAATAATGACCAAAGCAAGATGATGGAACTCAACATGTTCTTGGAAGAGAGCGTGAGTACCCACGACCATTTGCGCTTCACCACTGGCAATACGCGCCAATTCGGCTTCTTTGGCTTTACCTTTTAATTTTCCAGCTAGCCAACCGACCTGAATACCCATTTTCTCAAACCAATTAGCGAAGTTGATCGCGTGCTGTTCGGCGAGCAGCTCGGTCGGTGCCATTAAAGCGACTTGATAGCCGTGTTCAATGGCTCTGACGGCAGCAAGCGCAGCAACTAAAGTTTTCCCCGAGCCTACGTCACCTTGAACAAGGCGCATCATTGGGTGCGTTTTTTCTAAGTCAGCTTCAATTTCTTTAACGACTCGTGCTTGAGCATTGGTCGGTGAGAAGGGCAATTGAGCTAGTAGTTGCTTTTTCAGCGAGTCACACGACGCTAAAGGTAATGCAACGTCTTGTTGTCCTTTGCTGCGCACTGCCAACATTGAGAGGTTCTGCGCCAGTAACTCTTCCATGATCAAACGAATTTGAGCAGGGTGCTTGCCTTCATCAAACTCATCCAAATTAATAGTTGGAGGTGGACGATGAATCGTATGCAGCGCTTGCGACATAGTGATCTGGTGATTGTACAAACCAGAAGGTAGCAATTCTTGTACTGCGGCTTTATCGAGGAGTGATAAAGCTTGTTCCGTCAGATTACGCAAAGTGATTTGACGCAATCCATCGGTGGTTGGATAAACGGGGGTTAAGCTTTGTTCCACATCCGGCTTTTGTTCACTTACATAAAACTTGTAGTCAGGGTGAACAATTTCTAAGCCCATACCGCCACGCTTAATTTCACCGTAAGCGTGTACTAACTTACCATTCGAGAAATTGTTCTTCATCGCGGCAGTAAAGTTAAAAAAGCGTAGAGTAATCGTGCCATTGCCGTCGCTGATTTTTACCGTCAGCATTTTGCGTTTGCCGAAAGTAGTATCGACAGCCATAACTTTGCCCTGTACCGCCGCCCAAAGTCCGGCATGCAGTTTGGCGATTGGGTAAATGCGAGTGCGATCTTCGTAACGAAGAGGAAGATGAAACAGTAGATCTTGAACGCTATGCAAACCAACTTTGGCGAGTTTTTCTGCGACTTTGGCGCCAACTCCAGACAGAGAGGTTAAAGGAACAGCAGATAACATTTGGGCAGACATAGTGGGCTCAAGAAAGTAGTTAACATAGCAGTATGTTAACCACTAAGCTGTGTTTTTGTACAGGATTAAGTTAGAGGAAGGGATATGGGAACGCTTACGCTCCGAGATTCGAAAGCGCGGAAGCAAACCTAACCAGTGAGGCGAGAAAGAACCATAGCGATTTGTGATATGAGGTTATCTCGAAGCAAAGCGTTCTCGCCTCTCGAGTCTATCTATTTTTTCTGCATCTCTTTCCACCATGATTCGTCAGCCACGATTTGGCCTTCGTCATCAAGTTGTGGATACTCTAGCCCTTTGCGCTTCGCTACCTTTGCTAAGACAGGATGGCCACGCTCGAACAAAATGCGGTTGATGGTTTCTTTTGGTAGAGCGCTCTCTTCACGTTCGTACATGCCAGCGGCTTCACGCTGACGCTGCGCTTCATAAAGAATCACAGCACTGGCGACTGAGACATTCAAAGACTGCACCATACCGATCATTGGAATAATGATGTCTTGGTCTGCGAGTTTCTTCGCTTGCTCTGAAGCACCAATTTTTTCGCTACCCAGAATGATAGCCGTTGGCTTGGTGTAGTCGATTTCACGAAAGTCGACCGCGGTGTCCGAAAGGTTAGTGACCAGAACTTGCATGCCTTGTGCTTTGAGCTCGGTAATCGCAGTTTCAATCGAATCGTGGGTATCCACTTCAACCCAATTGCGAGCTCCTGCTGAGGTGTGGGTCAGTGTGCGCATTTTGTCGGGCCAAATCGCATGAACTTTGTGTAAGCCTGTTGCGTCTGCTGTGCGGATCACGGCAGAAACGTTGTTCGGCTTATGAACTTCTTCAAGGCACAGAGTGAGGTCGGTTTGGCGTGCTTTTAGCACCTGATGAATGCGGTTGTAACGTTCTAAATTCATAATAAATAGGGATATAAAAAAATCGCCACCCAGAGTGTGGGTGGCGATAGAGTTTAGTTCTTTCTTCGTCTGACTCGAGTCGCCTGTGGCATGGTTTTAATCTTACGCATAATGCCAGCAAGGTGAACACGATCTTTGGTGGTTAGCAGAACGGTAACGGTGTACAAACGACCGTCGCGTTCTTCGGTTGAAAGACCGTGAATGTTCGAACCGGTTTTCGAAATCACATTGGTCAATTCCGCTAGCGCACCTTGGTTATTGAGCATATCGACTTTCAGTTCAGCAATGAACTCTTTGTCGTACTCTTCAGACCAAGCGACTGCCATGTATTTGTCTGGTTCTTTCTGGTATCCGCGAACGTTTGGACACGTTTCACGGTGAACGACAAGACCACGACCTGGTGATACGTGAGCAATGATGTGGTCATCCGGGATAGGGTGACAACAATTTGCGAAAGTCAGTAGCAGACCTTCTGCACCACGGATTGGCAGTTTCTTGTTAGACTCGTTTGGAATTGAGCTTGTGGTGGTCAATTCATCAGTGTCACCTAGTAAGCGACGCGCGATGACGATACTCATCAATTCACCCAAACCAATGGCTGCTAGCAGATCATCGACGCTTTCTAGGCGCAGATCAGTCAGCACTTCTTGGATGTTTTCTGGGTAGATTGAATCAATCGAATGACGACCTAAAGCGTGATTCAGTAGACGACGCCCTAAGGTAATCGACTCTTCACGACGCATGGTCTTCAATACTTGACGAATCTTAGTGCGAGCGCGAGAAGTCACGACATAGTTCAACCAAGCTGCGTTTGGACGCGCACCTGGTGCACTGATGATTTCTACTGTTTGACCGTTCTTCAGTGCCTTACTTAGTGGGTAAGGGTTACGGTCAACACGAGCACCAACACAAGAGTTACCGACATCAGTATGTACGGCATAGGCAAAGTCGACAGCCGTTGCGCCTAATGGCAATTCAACGATACGACCTTTTGGTGTGAAGACGTAAATCTCATCTGGGAACAGATCCGATTTTACGTTTTCAATGAATTCGAATGAGTTACCGGCGCTTTGTTGTAGCTCAAGCAGGCTTTGCATCCAACGCTGAGCTTTCATTTGCGCTGTTGTGCCAGACTTATCGCCCTTGTCTTTGTATGACCAGTGCGCAGCGACACCTTTGTCCGCCATTTGATCCATATCTTCGGTACGGATCTGAACTTCAACTGGCACGCCATGTGGGCCAACCATAGAAGTATGCAGCGATTGGTAGCCGTTCGCTTTTGGTACCGCAATGTAATCTTTCATACGACCAGGACGCGGCTTATACAAGCTGTGTACTTGGCCTAGAACGCGATAACAAGTATCGGCAGTATCAACAACCACTCGGAAAGCGTAGATATCCATGATGGTGTGGAAACGCTGTTCTTTGGTTTTCATCTTGTTATAGATGGAGAACAGGTTTTTTTCACGACCTAACACGCGCGCATTCAAGCCAACATCTTCGAGTCGACCTTCAATTTCGCTGTGAATACGTTGGATCATCTCTTTACGATTACCACGTGCCGCTCTTACCACTTCTTTTAGAACGCGGTAGCGATTCGGGTAAAGCGCTTCGAAGCCAAGCTCCTCAAGTTCCGTTTTGATATTGTGAATACCAAGACGGTGAGCCAGTGGCGCGTAGATTTCCAGTGTTTCGCGAGCAATACGGCGTTTTTTGTCAGGGCGCAGGGCACCTAACGTGCGCATGTTGTGCGTACGGTCAGCCAGTTTGATCAGGATAACGCGGATGTCTTGCACCATCGCCAGAACCATCTTACGGAAGTTCTCGGCTTGAGCCTCTTTCCTATCGCGGAATTTGAGTTTGTCCAGTTTAGATACACCATCAACCAGCTCAGCGACGGTATTGCCGAATTTCTCTTCGAGATCTTCTTTTGTAACGTCACAGTCTTCGATGACGTCATGCAGCAAAGCAGCTTGGAGGGTTTCGATATCGAGGCGCATTTCGGCCAAGATTCGAGCCACAGCGACTGGGTGGATGATGTATGGTTCACCGCTTGAGCGGGTTTGCCCTTCATGGGCATCTCTTGCTACCACATAAGATTGACGCAGAGCCTCAATTTGAGGCTCTGTTAGGTATTCTTGGGCAACGTCTTTGAGGCTATCGAATAGATACAAATTATAGGCCCGGGAGGTTGTTGAATTCTAAAGTCAGAATTAACGGTTGTGAGCGATGCTGCTTACTGCCGCTAGCTCTGCCGCTTCTTGCTCTTGCTGTTCTTGACGTTCACGAGCGTCTAGAACTTCTTTAGTAATTAAACCTTCTTCGATTTCGCGTAGAGCGATAACCGTTGGCTTATCGTTCTCTTCTGGCACTAGTGCATCTTTACCGCCAGTTTGCATTTGACGAGCGCGGCGAGCCGCAATCAGTACTAGGTCGAAACGGTTGCCAACTTTTTCAACAGCGTCTTGAACAGTTACGCGTGCCATGAGGACTCCAAATAGTTAACTAAATTTTGAATGACGAGAAAGTATACAGTCTCAGCGTAATATTTACTAGCGATAAGACGTGCAACAACAATGACTTTCTATATAAGCAATATAAGCTTCCTTACCGTAATAAAGAAGCGAAAATTTGTGTTTCTGCGCAGAATTACTCTGCTAGAAGTGCGTCAAGCATACCTTTATATTTAGCAGCTTGCTTTTCTTCCTTCAATCTTTCCGCACGTAGGATGGCTTTAAAGTCCATCAATGCTGTATCGAAATCGTCGTTTACGATCACATAATCGTACTCGTTGTAGTGCGAGATTTCTGACTTTGCTTCTGCCATGCGTTTTGCGATAACGTCATCGCTGTCTTGACCACGAGTGGTTAGGCGGCGCTCAAGTTCGCCATTTGATGGCGGCAAGATAAAGATGCTTTTCGCTTCTGACATTTGCTCGCGGATTTGACGCGCGCCTTGCCAGTCGATGTCTAGGAAAACGTCGATGCCTTTGTTTAGCGTTTCTTCAATCCATACACGTGATGTGCCGTAGTAGTTACCAAACACTTCCGCGTATTCTAGGAAGTCGCCTTGTGCAATCAGAGCTTCGAACTCTTCTTTTGCGACGAAATGGTAGTGGATACCGTTTTCTTCGCCAGGGCGCATGCCACGAGTAGAATGAGACACAGACACTTTCATTGCGTATGTTGGGTTACGTTCCAACATTGCTGAGATCAAGCTAGATTTACCTGCGCCGCTAGGTGCAGATACGATATAGAGAGTACCTTTGCCCATTGTACTGTTCCACTTTTGGTTGGATTGAGTGAATGCCGAAAAGAAGTCTCGACCTTGTAGTTATGCCAATGATGCTTATCAGCGAGATTGGTATAACGATAGCACTGACGTTGATGATTTCTCCACCAAACCACTCAGGATTGGTGATAAACCCGCCAGAAAAATGGAGGCGAAGAGTATCATGAACTCCCTGTGGTTGCTAGCCGATCTTTTTGATCTTTGACGTGTGGGATGACTTCTCCCTCTATATATAGAGGCGAAAAAAGGGGAAGCTTTCACTTCCCCAGGCGTGCGACTGACTCACACTTAATCTTCGGAGCAACTTTACCGTTGCACGTTACTGCTTTTCAGTGACTAGCCTTGTGACTCTAAGAAGTTTATCCAAGGGCTAGCTACTGCTTTCATGTCAGGTGATTGAGCAGCACTCTTCATTGCTTTAAGTGCATTACTTGGCTGGTTGAGCTCAAAATAAGCCATGCCTCGAATGTAGTTCAGTTCACCTTTATCATCGCGTTTGGCGTCTGGAGCTGCATTCTTCGCAAACTTGGTTGCTGCAGAGTACTGCTTATCCAAGATCATCAAACGAGCAATCTTGATCTGCGTTTTGGCTTTTGGTGCTAATTGGTAAGCCGCGACATAGGTCTCAATCGACTTATCCAGTTCCTGAGCTTGTTGCCAGAAAGACGCTAGCTTCTCTAAGTTTTCAGCATTACGCGCAACATGACCTTCTTCCATCGACGTTTGCATTGTTTTAGCCGCACGGAAAGGTACACCTTGATAAGCTTGGAAGTTCACTAAACGTAGATACTCTTTCTCTCCCTCTAAAAGACCCATTTTATGAGCCATTTCTAAAGTCGAAAGGGCATTACGCTCTTGTTTGAGTTCCATGTAAATACCAGACAATTGAGTCCAGTAACGCTTATTTTGCGGGTACTTCGTAGTCAAGATCTTTAGCACGCCAGCAACACTTTTGAATTGCTTTAATTCATAGTGAGCAGACATCAACAGTTGATACCAAGATTCACTAGGGTTCTTCGTCATTGCAATTGCCTTTTTGGTTGGCGGAATTGCGTTGCGGTAATCTTCTAGTTGAATGTAAGCACTTGCCAATGTGATGTAAGCATGTGCTTGAGGTTTTTCCTCTGTTGTTTCAGCAATCTTGAACCACTCGTTCATTGTATTAACGGATTGCTTAAATTTGCCTTCTGCTAGATAAAGCTGTGCAAGGCTATAACGAACCTGTTGAGCTACGAGTACTGGTAAAGCATCTAACTTGAGTGCTTCAGCAAAGTATTTCGCTGCTTTTGGGTAATCGTCCTTTAAAGAATACAGAAAGCCCATCTGTTGAAGTAACACGGCGCGGTCGTATTTCTTTTTCTTGGTACTTCCCAAGGCAGAGTTCAGTTTAGAGATTGCATCCGAGTATTTTTCAGTTGCAATCAGTTCCTGAACTTTGTTCACGGTTCGGAATGTTCTGTCAGACAACTCAGGAGTATTGGCAAAAGCAGGCGCGCCATACGCGCCTGAGATAAACACCAGAGAAGCCAACAACTTAGTATATGCTTTCATATTGCGACTCCTTAGTTCGTAGAGAACTCGATTTCCTGAGAAAGACGAGAGCTAACCGCTTGGCCATCAACCATTTTTGGTTTGAAAGTCCACTTTGATACAGTTTTCTTCGCCGCTTTACCCAAGCCCAACTTACGTGGAGATTCTTTTAAGACTTTGACGTCTTGTACGCCACCACGTTCGTTAACCGTAAACTCTACGAGTACGATACCTTTTTCTAATCCCGATCTCGCTGCTTTACGAGGCATTTGAGGCTGGAAAGTCGCAAGAGGAACTGGGCCTCCGCTACCTGCCAACTTAGCACCACCACCTTGGGTGTAGTGTCCAAGTACTGAACCACCGGTTACGTTAACTGGAAGATCAAGTTTTGGCATGTCCATTGGGATTTGATCCATCACCGGTTTTACCGTTGACGTCACCTTCATTTCAGGTGGCGGTGGCGGACGCTTCGGTGGTGGTGGTTTCGGAAGTTCGCGTTTTTTCTCCTGTATTTTTTCGTCCGGTTTAATGCGAATGAATTCAACCATACGTAGGTCATCATTCGACACTAGCTCGTGGCGCTCTTTGTTTACTAGCTTGTCCATCCCCCAGAACAATCCGAGGGAGACAATGAGCGCCAGTGCAATTGAGGCCAGATACCGCATAGGCTTAATCCTTATTGGTTGCGGCAATGGAGATGCTTTCTACACCTGCCATCTTAATCTGGTCCATAACCTTCACGACTACGCCAGCGTTAGCTTCCGTATCCGCTTGGATAACAACCGCGCCATCTGGGCTCTCTGCACGTAGACGTTCGATGTTGGCACGTACGGCGTCAACTTCAATACGACGTTTATCAACCCAAACATCACCCGCTGCACCGATGGCAACCATGATGTTACCTTTCTTAACGGTTTGCGCTGAGCTCGCCGTCGGACGATTGACTTCAAGACCTGCTTCTTTAACAAACGATGTTGTTACGATAAAGAAGATCAACATGATGAACACGATGTCTAGCATCGGGGTCATATCGATAGCAGCTTCTTCGCTGCTGTCATTGCTATAGCGTCTCTTCATGACCTATACCTCTAATTCCGTTTACTCAGGCAATGTGCTTTAGCTTGTCTTCAAGCTTCTGCGTGGTGACTTTGGCTAAATGATCAAGACGTGTACTAAAGAAAAGTCCTGATAGTGAAGCCACCATTCCCGCTAGTGTTGGGATTGTTGCCTTTGAGATCCCCGAGGCCATTGCTCGAGGGCTTCCTGTTCCTGTTACCGCTAAGATGTCGAATACTTGAATCATGCCGACAACGGTGCCGAGCAAGCCAAGTAGGGGACAAAGTGCAATCAATACTTTGACGATTGGCAGTCCCTTTTTATTCTCAATATCCTGACGAGAAACCATTTCTTGTCGGATCATCTTTGCGTTCCAGCTTTTATGTTCTGAACGCTCTTCCCAAAAGCTAACGGCTTTTTTCATTGCTTTGGGAGCGACGGCAGCGAAGTAAAACCAACGTTCTAGTAAGACTGCCCATAACATGAAGCTGAGGATAAAGATGGCGACAAGTACATCACCACCCATTCCCAAGAAGCGCCTAATTGATTCAAGTTCTCCAACTAACCACCACATAACGCCTCCTTAGCTTTCGGCTTTATGTAGTTTTTCCTGATAGCGAGCGATGAAGCCTGCACTCTGTTCTTCAAGAGTTTGAACCAAACGACGACCTTTACTGTGTACGATTGTGTACAGGAACAGCAGAGGAATTGCGACAACCAGACCAAGCATCGTAGTAACAAGTGCTTCTGAGATACCGCCAGCCATTAGCTTCGGATCACCTGTACCAAATAGTGTGATTGCTTGGAACGTACCGATCATACCCATAACCGTACCTAGTAGGCCTAGAAGAGGTGCTACAGAAGCGAACAGTTTGATTGAGCTGATAAAGCGTTCAATGCTCGGTGCGTTACGCAGGATGATTTCATCCAGTTTCGCTTCAAGATCTTCAAGGTTGTCACCTTTATGTTCTTGGTAAGCTTGGATAACTTCACCCAATGGATTGCCAGGGATAACAGTGTCAGATTTCGCTTGTTTGCGCATTTTGCCACCGATAACCAATAGACGTAGGTAACAAACGAGAGCGATAAGTGCACCAATTGCACCCATACCTAGGATGACGTAACCAACGATACCACCTTGGTCAATACGCTCCTGAACAGTAGGGCTTTGTACTAATAGAGACAGAATCACACCACGAGATGGGTCGATAAACAGTGGTTCGTATGTGCCGTCTGCTGATTCAAAACCACCCACAAGACGAGTGATGTTTTTGCTTGGTTGACGTGATAGCTCTTCGAACTTACCTGTTTGAGGTACGTAAGTTACGTATTTGCCATCTGCAATTGCGTTAAACTCACCAACTAGGGTTACGTCACGGACCGCTTCTTTACCTTCGCCGTATACAACGGTTGCTGGTGCTGTTGTTGTATCGCCTGAAGCTACGACTTGTTGTAGGATCGTGTGCCAAAATGCTTCAAGCTCTTGCGTTGATGGTAGCTCTTTACTTTCTGCTAGTTTAGACAGCAGTGCATCACGCTCAGGGAAAAGAACGGCATTTTGCGAAGCGGCAAATAGACCTTTAAACTCACCAGCATACTGGCGAACCACACCAAACATCTCACCTAAAGTACCTGAACGAACTCGCAGTGTTTCTGTCAGTTCGGTTAGCTGTTTGTCGTTTTCGTCAAACGTGGCTTTTAATTCATCACCAAGTGCTTGTTGCGCCGCAAGTTCTGCACGAGCTTTTTCAAGAAGTGCTGCTTGTTGGTCACGGTTGTTTTTGAACTCAGCTTCACGAGCTTTGTTCTCTTTTGATTCAACGATACTTTCTGATTTTACGTTTTTCAGTAGCTCAGATAGGTTCTGAGGTGCTTCAGCTTGTGCACCAGAAATCATGAATAAGCTCGCTAGCAAACCAGCGGCTAGAGTTTTGAATCCTTTCATTTCTTATTCCTCCCCAGCAAATACAGGCAGTTTGATCAGCGCTGGTGGCGCTTGTTTCTTAGCGATACGAAGGCCTTGCTGTACAGCGATACGGTAGTTCTCCGGTAGTGATTCCCATTGACGAGTTTGTTGGTTCCACATGCCTGTTTCACCGCCATCCGGAGATTGGAATAGAAGCGCAGTACGACCAATACGTAGGAAGTCGTAAGTCACGGTTTCACCGTTGCGCTCTAGGCTAGCTTTGTAAGATTCAATTGAGCGAGAGAAGCCTTCTTCGATTTGGTAGGCTTCCATCACTTTACGGAATTTCTCTGAAGTTGTTACGTCTGCGCGATCCATTAGGTCACGTAACTCAACGACACGTTTAGTACGCTCTTCTTTTTGGAATGGTAGATCCAGAGTAACGAATTCATCTAGGGCATCGATCATTTTTAGCGTAAGAGGCACAACCTCTGTTGCTGTCTGGTCGATTTGAGCAATCTGGCTGTTCAATGAATCCAGCTCTCCCTGCTGAGATTGAACCATGCGGTTGATTTGCTCATTGTAGACTTTCATGCTGTCGATCTGACGCAGTAGGCCTTTGTATTCAGCCAACATGCCTTCAGTGCTTTCAGCATAGGTATCGATTTTTTGTTGTGAAGCCTGAGAAGACTTCGTTGTCTTTGCTTGGTTAGCGACAACGGTACCAGAGTCCGCAGCAACAGCTGCTCCACTTACCGTTAGTATCGCGGCAGTAACTGCACTTACGCCAAATTCCTTTAACGTCATAGTTGCATCCTTGTCAGTGTATAAAAGTCAGTCGAGAGGGGCGCAGGAAAAGCTCCTGCGCCAAAGGTTTTAATTAAAAGTTTTGAGAGTATTTCACGAAGTAAACGCGGCCTTGAATGCTGTATAGGTCAGCATCGTAAGTCACACCATCAGACTCAAACGCTGGGTCTTCATCGGTAAGGTTACGTACACCTGCAGTGAACTTCGCATCCCATGGAGCTAGGTAGTTGTATGCTACGTTCCAGATTGTTTGCGATGGGATGTTACCTGTCTTGTTGTAGTTCTCATCAACGTCTTGTGCTTGTGACGCGATGTAGTCTGCTGATAGGTAAACATCGTGCTCTTCTAGGAAGTTAAGACCAACACCTGTGTTGAAACGGTACTCAGGTAGACCATTACGGCCAACTTGGTTGTTCACTGGACCATTCACGTATTCAGGTGCGCTGTAGTCAAGAACATAGCTACCCATGAAGTCGTAACGTAGAACGGCTGAGTCGAAGTCGTAACGGTAACCAACTTTCAGGTCAAGACCTGAAGTATCTAGAGTACCTAAGTTTTCTAGGCCTGCTGTTGCGTGTGTAATACGGCCTGTTGCATCACGTTCGATGTTCGGGTTAGCAACACCACTGCTACGCTCTTGGTCGATCATGCTTTGTAGAGAGTTAAGCGTGATTACGTCATCGATACTGATGTTGTAGTAATCAAGTGTTAGATCTAGATCTTCGATTGGTGAGTAACTTACACCGAAGTTAAATGAAACTGACGTTTCAGCATCTAGATCTTCGTTTGATGTACGAGTTACATCGTACTGAGTTTCTGGACAGTCTGCGTCAGAGATGCCGTTTGCTTGACAGTAAACGTAGTCTTTTGCTTCGTCGGCAGAGAAGCTATCCGCACCGTAAAGGTTTGCTAATGTTGGCGCACGGAAGCCCATACCCGCACCTGTACGGAACATTAGATTATCAAGAGGTTGGTAACGGAATGATGCTTTTGGTGAAATCTCACTACCAAAGTCACTGTAGTGGTCGTAACGTGCCGCAATGTTCATCTCTAACTCATCGGTAAACGCGATCAGAGACTCTGCGTAAAGCGCGTAAGTTTCACGGTCACCACCTGCTGAGTTACCAGAACTACCGATGATGTTACCTGCTTCACTTTGTGGATCGTATTGGTCAAAGTAGTCGTAAGTTGTGAACTCTGCACCAATATATACAGGGATGGTAACGTCACCGATTTCTGCTAGGTCAAACTGAAGACCACCGTAGAAGTTGTGCATTTCCATTTGCGTTTCGCGGCTTGTTCCGGCTGCTAGGTCGCTCGTTGCATCAGCACTGAACTCGCCGTTTACAAACTCGCCTGAGTTCGCTAGCTGTTCAGCCGGTGAGCGGAACACGTAACCTGTACCAATTTCGTTACTGTTCGAGAAGTTAAGCTGGTAACCTGTTTCCCAAACCACATCACCGAAGCTATCTGTGTAAAGTGTGCCGTCTAGGCCTGCCTTCAAATCAGCTTGGAAGTCAGTTACGTTGTTGTCACGTGTACCTACGTTGTTGAAACGGTAGTAAACACGAGCTGGGCCTGCTGCTGGATCTAGACCATTCTCTGTGAAGAAATCAGAACCACCAGACGTTGTTGGGTCAACTTCAAACCAACCTGCTGCAGGAGCGTAACGACCGAAGCTTTCGTTGCGGTTCAAAAGCACTTGTGCATTGAACGTTGTGTCGTCATTTAGGAAAATATTACCGTTAACAAAAACAGTATTACGCTCTAGTGAAGCTGTTTGTGCCGCTTCTGACGTGTAGTCGTAACCACAGATATCACCTAGGCCTGGGTAGTTGGTTAGACCAACAAAGCCTTTTGATGAATCACAAGTTGCGTCTGTATCGTAACCTTTCAGCGCTTTCAGCTCGCCGTTATGGTAAACGTTTCGGCCGTAGATACTTACACCAGACATATCAAAGTAGTTATCTGAGCCAGTATTGGTTGAACTTAGGTAGTCACGATCGCGTTGGTAGATTTCGTCTTTACTATCATGCTCAAACGAGAACATGATGTTGCCTTTCTCGCCATTTGTACCCATTACGAAAGCAACATTCTGCTCATCGCCGCCTTCTTGACTAGGTATACCTGAACCAACCGTAACGTTGATGCCGTCGAACTCATCTTTCAAGATGATGTTAACTACACCTGCAACAGCATCTGAACCGTATACAGCAGAACCGCCGTCGGCCATTACTTCAACACGTTCTACGATTGCAGAAGGGATTACGTTGATGTTGGCAGCACCGCCACCCATAGCTGCTGAGCCAGGAAGACGTTTGCCGTTAATTAGAACTAGAGTACGTTCAGAACCTAGACCTCGTAGAGAGATGGTTGCTTGGCTTTGTGCCGAGCTGCCTGAACGTTCGCTGTGTGAACCAAAAGAGTTAAATGAAGATTTACGTAGTACATCAGCGATAGATACGTCACCAGCTCGTTCAATTTCTGCACGGCCGATAACAGCTACTGGGGTGCTTCCTTCCATAGATGCTCGCGTTAGACGCGAACCAGTAACTTTCATTTTTTGTAGTTTTTCAACTTGCTGCTCTTCTGCCTGCGCTGCTAGAGGGGCCACTGCTGCCGTCCCCAGTGCAAGGCTGATCGCAACAGATAAAGCGGTTGTGTTTTTATACATCCTTGTTGCTCCGATTATTATTATTCCTATGTCTGGCCATAATGGCCAATTATGACGTTAATATTTCGTTAACGTTCCGGACATGTATACCTGAGATGAAAAAAGGAAGTCAAACCAGTGGTAAACAGAGATAAAGAAATGTAAAAAAGATGTAAAAAACCAAAGGTGACATAAATCACAGAATAATTTACTGCATGACGTTTATAAATTGAGATTAAATTTTAATAAAACACCGTATTTTGTGTTTCTTGTAAAGTCTAATGACTTATATCGCCTATGCTTTTTAAGTGGGCGATTGGCACTGAATTTAAACGTTAATCTAGATGATTGTTCTGCTTGAGGGTTTTTATGGAATGCTGGGCATGTTAACTCGATCGCACAAGGTGGTATCAGAATATGATACCCACCGTTATAAAAGGGCTCACTCGTATTTTGAGGTCAAATGGTAGTGGGGGGGGGGTGTCTAATTATTCTGCATATATGCATGTTTATATAGGGTTTTGGCTCTAAAGTGCCTAGATTGATATTCTGTATGAATTGGTTTTGTGGTTTTTTATAATTATTTACAAAAACATTTCTGTTTTTGGACATCGGAGGAAGTTTGTCATGTTTTGGATTCAAACACTTGAAGCTTACTTGGATTCAAGATAAATATGACGCTGAAATTATTGCAGTAGTGGAAAAAACTAGCTTTTGAAACTCAGGGAGTGTGTTTCAACAGCTTTAGTTACTACGGGATAGAGATGCACCATTTTGGGCCGGAATTCTCCTCTCCAAACCCGCCTAATAATGGACAGTAGACAAGGAGCAAGTTGTATATGCTGTCGTACTTTTTACGCCGTTTAGCGTTGGTTATTCCGACGTTTCTCGGGATTACCATTCTTATCTTTGCTATCACTCGATTCGTGCCAGGTGGTCCGGTTGAGCGCATGCTTTCACAAATGCAGGCGCAAGGTGATGGTGCCGCGTCTATGACATCAGCTGGTGGCAACACCGCCTTATCTGATGACCAAATTGCAGAGCTAAACGCTTTTTACGGACTGGATAAACCCGTGATGGAAGCCTACGTAGAATGGTTAAGCCGTTTGGTGACGTTAGATTTAGGTGAATCGACTCGATACTACGAACCTGTATCTGACATGATCGCAGAGCGCTTACCGGTGTCTTTGTTCTATGGCGGAATGACCTTCTTTATCAGTTACTTTATTTCGATTCCGCTCGGCTACTATAAAGCGCTTAAACACGGCTCCGTATTTGATTCCGCTTCTTCTATTCTCATCTTTGTCGGGTACGCATTACCCGGATACGTCGTTGGTGTCCTGCTTATTACCTTGTTCAGTTATCACCTAGAGTGGTTCCCGATGGGGGGCTTTGTCGGAGACGACTTTGATGACTATGAAACCTTCTTCGAGCGCGCAAAAGACATCATGTGGCACGCAGTATTGCCGTTGATCTGTTACCTCATTGGTGACTTCGCTACGCTAACGATGACAATGAAAAATAACCTAATGGAAAACTTGTCATCTGATTACATCCGAACCGCGATTGCTAAAGGTCTACCATTTAAGAAAGCAGTGCGTAAACATGCTCTGCGTAACAGCTTGATTCCGATTGCCTCCCACTTTGGTAACTCGCTGTTGTTCTTCATGACGGGCGCTTTCCTTATCGAAGTAATCTTTAATATTGATGGTATCGGTCTGCTTGGTTATGAATCCATCATGGAGCGTGACTACCCTGTAGTAATGGGCATCGTAGCTATCAACGCGGTATTGCTACTTATCGGCAATATCATTTCAGATATCTGTGTTGCTTTAGTCGACCCACGTGTGAAGTTTGGAGCGTAATATGATTAAAGTTAGCCCATTAACTCAAAAGAAAATCCGTCACTTTAAAGAAATCAAACGTGGCTACTGGTCGTTTTTGATCTTATCCACCATGTTGATCCTTTCTCTGTTTTCGGAGCTGTTGATCAACAGTAAAGCTTTAATGGTGAAATACGATGGCGGTTACTATTTCCCAGTCGTCAGTAATGTACGTTTAGGTAGCGAGTTTGGCCAAGCTTCTTCGAGTGAAGCCGACTATCGAGAGCTGCAGAAAGTGTTTGAAGCTGAAGGCGGCGATAACTTCGTGATTCTACCGATTGTTCCTTGGAACCCATACGAGCAAGACTTTAGTGGTGATTTCCCTCCAACGGCCCCCGATGCTGAAAATAAACACTACCTAGGTACGGATGTAATCGGTCGTGATATTTTGGCTAGATTGGTCTACGGCTTCCGTACTGCGATGGGATTTGCGCTGCTAACAATGGCAATCTCTTACGCGATTGGTACCGCCGTTGGCTGTGCGATGGGCTTTTGGGGTGGTAAGTTCGACCTGTTTGTTCAACGCTTGATCGAAGTGTGGTCTATGGTGCCGTTTTTGTATGTCATCATGATCTTGGTATCCATTGTGCAACCCACCTTTACCTTGTTCGTCGCCATTAACGTACTGTTTGGTTGGATGGGGATGACTTGGTACATGCGTACCATGACCTATAAAGAATCGGCTCGCGAATATGTGATGGCAGCGCGTGCGCTAGGGGCATCAACAGGTCGTATTCTGTTTAATCATATCCTACCAAACACCATGGTGATGATCGTGACGCTTGCGCCATTTACTATCGCGGCCAATATCACGGCACTGACCGCGCTAGATTACCTTGGCCTGGGTCTGATGCCACCAACACCAAGTTGGGGTGAACTGCTGCAGCAAGGTAAGTCAAACCTAGACTCGCCATGGATTGTGTCTTCAGTAGTGGCTTCAATTGTACTGGTACTGGTGATGGTGACCTTTATCGGTGAAGCAATCCGAGCAGCTTTCGACCCGAAAAAATTCACACGCTATGTTTAAGCAAGCATTGTGAGCAAAACATAAAAAAGGGAAGTTTTATGAAAAAATTATTTTTAGCGTCCACGCTGAGCGCCCTAAGTTTTGGTGCGATGTCAGCAACGCTTCCGACTGACTTAAACTGGCAAACAAACTGGGATGAGCCTCAATACGGCTCTCCTGAAGCAAAGCGCGGTGGTACTTTCCGAGCGTATATGTCTAGCTTTCCGCAGACTTTGCGCAGCGTTGGCCCTGATGCGAACTCAGGTTTACGTTCTTATATATTGGATGAAACGCCGGGCTTGGTGGTACGTCATCCAGATACACTGGAATTCATCCCTGAGTTAGCGAATGAGTGGGCGTTAGCGGGTGATAACAAAACCGTTTATTTCAAACTGAATCCAGAAGCAAAATGGTCGGATGGTAAACCTGTTACTGCCGACGACTTTGTCTTTATGTTGAAGTTCTACCGCTCGAAAGACATTCTCGAGCCTTGGTACAACGATTACTACAACAAGACTGTTGAAGATGTGATTAAGTTCGATGATCTAACGTTTGCGGTGAAAGCGGCGAAAGAACTTAACCCTGAAGAACTGTTGTTAAGAATGGGGGCGCTGCGTCCTCGTCCTGCTCACTTCTATGCCAACCCGAAGAAAGACGAAAACGGCGATGGTATTCATGATGATTTTGTTCGTTACTACAACTTCAAAAGTGAGCCAACCACTAGCGCATACTACTTAGCTGATATCAAAAAAGGTAAGAGTGTTACCTTTAAGCACGTTGGCGAAGATTGGTGGGGATACACCAATAAGTACTATGAGAACCGTTATAACGTCGACAAGATTCGTATCACGGTTATTCGTGACAACGACATTGCCAAGAAGCACTTTGAAAAAGGTAGCCTAGACTCATTTGGCTTGGTTTTACCTAACCTTTGGCACGACAAGTCTGATACTGCGCCTTACCAAAAGGGCTACATTCAGAAGTTTTGGGGCTACAACCAATACCCTGTAGGTGCTGGCGGCGTTTGGATGAATACCGCAATGCCATTATTGGATGACTTAAACATTCGTAAAGGTATCACTTACGCGATCGACTTTGATGGCATGATCGAAAACATCATGCGCGGTGACTACAGTCGTAAGCCAAACCCAACAGGCTACGGGCATGGTAAGTACACCCTGCCAGATGCGAAAGCACCAAAGTTTGATCCAGAAAAAGCGGCTGAAGCGTTTGCAGCAGCCGGTTTCGATAAGATTGGTTCCGACGGTATCCGTGTTAACGACAAAGGTCAGCGTTTGAGTTTCGAGTTGACCTACGCAACGCCAGTGCACACGCCTCGTATCGCATTTGTGCGTGAACAAGCGAAGTTGGCCGGTTTGGACATCGAACTTAAGCTCATCGATGGCTCATCAATGTTTAAATACGTACGTGAGAAAAAGCACGATTTAGCGTTCCTAGATATGGGCACTTCTGAGATTCCAACGTATTGGGAATACTTCCACTCAGTGAATGCCAATAAGCCACAAACTAACTCTTTCACGAACTACAGCACGCCAGAACTTGATGAGAAAATCATTGAGTACCGTTTCAACATGGACATGGATAAGAAGATCCAACTGGGCCATGAAATCCAACGTGACATTATTGATGCACATGTGATTGTTCCGGGTTACATGGTGCCTTACGTTCGTTACGGCCATTGGCGTTGGTTGAAATTGCCAGAGAAGCCAATGAACCGTATGACCGAAGCACTATTTAGCGGCGGCATTATTGGTGATGGTACGTACTGGATTGATAAAGACATCAAGAAAGAAACCCAGAAGGCAATGAAGTCGGGTAAGACTTTTGAACCGGTTGTTGTCGTTGATGACACGTACAAGTTGTAAGGATGTGTTATGGAAAACGATGTAATCCTGAGTGTTAAAGATCTAGAAGTTGAGTTCACCACGGACGATGGACCGGTAAAAGTGCTCCATGGCGTGAACTTTGATGTTCGTGCTGGGCGTACCCTCGGCCTTGTGGGCGAATCCGGTAGTGGTAAGAGTGTTACCTCCATGTCTATCATGGGTTTGCTACCGAAACCTTACGGTAATATCGTCAATGGTGAGATAGATTACCGCGGCACGAACTTGGTCACGCTACCAGCGGAAGAAATGTACGCCATGCGCGGTGACCGCATTTCAATTATCTTCCAAGACCCAATGACGGCGCTGAACCCAGTGCATTCTATTGGTCGTCAGCTTTGCGAAGTGCTAGAGCTGCACCGTCCTGAGTTGGATAAAAAAGCGCGCGAATCTTACGCTGTTGAAATGCTGGCGAAAGTAAAAATTCCGATGCCGGAGAAACGCTTGAACGAGTACCCGCATAATCTATCCGGCGGCATGCGTCAGCGTGTGATGATTGCGATGGCATTGGCGTGTAAACCTGACATTTTAATTTGTGATGAGCCAACCACTGCACTGGATGTAACGGTTCAGGCGTCTATTCTTGAATTAATGAACGAGCTTCAAGAAGAAACGGGCATGGCGATGATCTTCATCACTCACGATCTTGGTGTGGTTGCAGAAGTGTGTGATGACGTAGCCGTGATGTACGGTGGTCGTATTGTTGAAAAGGCCGAGATTTTCGAGCTATTCGATAACCCACAGCACCCATATACAGAGCGTTTGATGGGCTTGATGCCAAGTTTAGATAATGAGCCTAAGCAGATGATCGACATTAAACCGATCGATGCCAGTATGTTTGCTAGCTAACTGGTGCAAAGTGAACAAGTCATAAAAGAGGATGTTATGGCAAAAGAAGTATTAAGAATTGAAGATCTTAAGCAGCACTTTGTATCTGGTAAGGGACTGTTTAAGAAAGGCTACACCATTAAAGCCGTTGATGGTGTGTCGCTATCAGTAGGTGAAGGGGAAACTCTTGGCCTAGTAGGTGAATCAGGCTGTGGTAAAAGTACCCTAGGTCGTACTATTTTGAAATTGTACGAGCCAACTGAAGGTAAAATTTTCTTTGAAGGCAAAGACATCACCAAATTGTCTGTGAAGCAAATGCGCTCATTGCGTAAGGACATGCAGATTGTCTTCCAAGACCCAATGGAATCGCTAAACCAACGCCATACGATTGGCATGATTCTCGAAGAGCCGTATGTGATTCACAACATCGGTACGTCTTCAGAGCGCAAACAGTGGGTGAAAGAGCTACTTGTTAAAGTTGGCTTGCCAGAAACCGCGGTAAACCGCTATCCACATGAGTTCTCCGGTGGTCAGCGCCAACGTATTGGTATTGCTCGTGCGATTGCCCTTAAGCCTAAATTGCTGATTTGTGATGAGTCGGTATCAGCGTTGGACGTATCGGTTCAAGCGCAAATCCTAAACCTGCTATTGCAACTGCAACAAGAGATGAACCTTGCGATTATCTTTATCTCGCATGACCTGTCTGTTGTGAAGCATGTATCTGATAAGGTTGCGGTGATGTACTTTGGCAAAGTCGTGGAAGCGGGCAACGCGAAAGAAATCTACGCGAATCCTCAGAACGATTACACCAAGAAGCTGTTGTCGGCGATTCCAATCACGCATCCTAAGTATCGTAAGAAAAAGCGCTTGGCAGAAAAAAAGCAGCAAGTGGCGTAACGCCACCATCCAAATAAAACCAACTTAAAAGATAAAAGCGCTCCACTTAGTTGGAGCGTTTTTATTTCCGATGATTTTCTGTCTTCAGCTTCTTTAAAATAGCGTGCTACACTGCAAACTTATTCCCTTGATTTGTTTGGATAGTTGACCATGCCGTCGCATTTACCTAAATCATTCAGTCGTCCCTTTCTGAAAGTCTTTCATCTACTCGAAGCTGTGCTTTTAGTCGCCATTACTCTGGCAACTGTGTGGGCGATGGTGGAAGAGTTTGTCCACATTTACGTCCAGAAGCGTGTTGCACTCGATGACATCCTATTAATGTTCATCTATCTGGAAGTGCTCGCGATGGTTGGGCAGTTCGTGATGAACGGTAAGATACCGGTTCGATACCCGATCTACATTGCCATGATGGCGATTGCTCGCTACATCACGCTTGGTATGAAAGAACTCGACTCCGTGATGATAGTATGGCTCTCGTTAGCTGCGTTTATCTTGGCGGCGGCAACCTTGGTTATTCGAGTAGGTCATCATTATTGGCCGTATATAGATAATCAAACCGCTGAAAAAGACGAATAACATTAAGCCTCGCCCAATGCGAGGCTTTGTTTTTGTGTGAAGGGAAATCACATCCCAATGACTTAGGGGTAAAAAAGTGTAAAGTCATCTCAAGCCATCTTGTTTCTTACCTTGTTGATGAGTATCTTCACGCTAACCTTTTCTAACTGCTTTGATGAGAGATTGTGATGCTAGCGAAGCGCACATCGACAATGTATTTTCTGCTGAGTGTCTTGATTGCATTTGCGCTTTCAAGCGGTATTGCTCGTGCAGAAGTGCCATCAATCGCAGCAAATCACATGACATCAGTAACAGAGTCTTTGCATATCAGTTATTGTGATTTGACCTTTAGCTCGGAAGAAAAGAGTGAGCCGGGGTGTTGTGAGCCGGGCGGAACATGCTTTGAGAAGCAGTGTTGTTCCCATGGTCACGCATCGGGTACGGCTGTTGTCGAAACTCAGCCAAGATCTTATGAAGCTCCATTCCGAGATGAGTTGGCGGTAAGCAAAGCCGCGTTCTACACCAGTGCAGACATGCACTCTCACTATCGCCCTCCGATAGCTTAATTCCTATCTCGCAGCGTTTCGCTGCCAACAATGTTACTGCACGAATTGTCGTGTGAATTTGTTATGCGTGTGAATAGCTTTCTATTTGCACCATCCTGTGATGGGAATGAAAAATGAAAACCAATCTAATTGCTCGTACCGAGCTCCTTTCTGCGTGCCTACCAAACCTTGTTATCAACCGACAAGCGGGAGGTCGCCATGACGTATAAGCATCTACCAATTATCTTGTTTGTGTCTGTGTGCTTGATTTGGGGCACCACGTGGTTTGCGATGGAAGTGGCGGTGCAAACTATTCCGCCCATCTTTGCGACCGGCCTGCGCTTCCTAATAGCTGCGCCGCTATTAATCATGTTGGCGAAACACCTCAAACAACCTCTGTTCTTCCCGAAAGGCAAAGTGTTCTGGATGTTCGTCGTCGCGATTTTCTATTTCGCGATTCCGTTTACCTTGATGATTTTTGGTGAACAATACATTTCATCGGGTCTTGCATCGATCATCTTCGCCAACATGCCGATTGCGGTGATGGTGACATCAAGCCTGTTCCTTGGACTTAGGTTACGTAAATCTCAGATTGCTGGTCTTTTAGTCGCGGTGTTGAGCTTAGTTTTGATTCTAGCGAAAGAGATGAGTTTGGGTGGAGAGGATTACCTGCTGGGCTTTCTCGCTTTAGGTGGGGCGGTCGCGATTCATTCGGTGATGTACGTGTTTGTTGAAAAGTTCTGTAAAGGCATTCCAGTGCTGACTTACAACGCCTTTCCAAGCTTTGTTGCCTCTGCGTTGCTCTTTACTACCTCACTGATTGTCGAACAGCCGGATCTTTCTCAGTTCTCGATGGATTCGATTACCGCTGTGATTTATCTCGGTATGTTTGCTAGCGTCGGTGGCATTGTGGCGTACTTTAAGCTTGGACAAGTGTCGACGCCGTTTACCGCCTCGATCTGTTTTCTGTTTTTCCCGTTGATTGCGCTTAGCCTTTCAACATGGATTGCGGGTAACAGTTTGTCGTTGGTTTCTGTCGCTCTACTACTGCCATTACTGGGTGGTATTTTTGTCACTAAAGCTGAGCCTGCTTTCTGGCAGCGTTTTCGCTTGAAGTCTGCAGAGCAAAAGCCTGTGCTATGTGAGCATTGTATGAACAACATCAATGCTTAACACCGACTAAACACCATGAAAAAGCCCCATTTGATTGGGGCTTTTGAGGTAATGCTATTTACCTTGCTCGTTACGCAGATACATGATGGCAACCATGCTAAAGCCAATAAATTGCCATAGATATTGTCCATCACTTGCACCTGTAATGGTTTGGGTGAAAGCCATACAACCCGTTACGAACAGAGATGCAAAAGCCGCATAGAGTAGCCACGGACGTTCTTTACCAGCCATAAACTCACCTGCCAGCACTGAGCGAATCACCAGTAAAAACGGTAAGCACTGCAAAGCAATGAGAATCGGGAACATAAAGTCAAACGTTGGGCTCAGCAGTGCATGACCGACTTGGCTCTTATCCCATGTCCCAACGATATAGCCTTTCCAGCCAGCCCAAGTATCACCTGCATAGGCGGTGTCAGGCGTGATGATACCAAGTAGCACGCCCATCACTTTATCGATAAAGCCATTTTTGAACCAAAAGACGAACAGAAAGATCTGGATTGGAATGATCTGAAAGGCAAACTTCTTCAACATGTGTGTATCCCAAGAAATGAATGATTTGGTTTACAAGTATGTGGAAGGCGCGTTTTTTACGCTTGATGCAAGGCAAGCGAGTTGAACTCCAAACAAAAATCAAACATCCAGAATACCCATCAGCATTGGGGAGGCTGACTTAACAATAGGCGAGAGCAGCGATTTTTTCACTCCGCTTTATTTGAGGCTATTTGGCTGTTTGGAATAGGTTTGCTTTTTGTGAAGATTCAATAAGATCAAACAGTTGGCCGTTATGCTCTTTTTTCATCTCAGTATAGCGTTGGTAATTGTATTGCGAGCCTTTCGGGTTATCTGCGAGTTTGTCAGCCACGCTGAGTAAGTAAAAACTGATTGGGCTTGGCGTGCTTTCTGCTGCATAAAACAAGTACGGGAAGGCTTGATTAGGGTGCTGATTGATAAGCAAAGCGAGCCCCAAAGTGAGGTTGGCAATATCACAACGTGGGTTCAGTTCGAACGCCTGCTTAGCTGAGTGAAGTGCCTGTTCTCGGTCTTCTTGTTTGTGCTCGCGTAAGTAAGCTAAAGATTCAGAGTAAGACAACAAAGCACTAACCAAATAGCTGTCTCGCCCTTGTTGTTGAATCGTATTTAGCTGCTGAGCAATATCCGAAAAAGCGGGACCACCCTTACCTTGATAGAAAAGAGAAATCCCTTCAGAGATCACTTTCCAATCGTCATAGTTACTGATGGACGTCACGCGGTGGCTAGCCACTTCGTAATCGGAACTCATTGGTGCAATGATGGCTTTGATTTCTAAAATCACATCGCCGATAGCATCGAAGAAGTTATCTTGGTTAAACGTCTTCTCTACCTTTTGGCTCTGATTGGGTTGATGGTTGTTTTGCACCAAGACGCTAAGCACATAATTGCCATCTGCTTTCTTAATCCAACTTTTGAGCTCAACACCGTGGTTGGCAAGAGACTGCTTACTTTGTTTGGATAGCTGAGAATAGTGGTAACCGGAGAGGTTTTTGGCTGAATTTAGCCCATAGAAGAGGTAGTTATATACGCTTTCTGCCATTTCAAAGTTGCTGGTGGAATCAAGCGTAATATCATGAATATAAACGGGCACTACGTCACTTTGTTGCGCTGTTATCACCGTTGTGTCATCAGTGATGTCACCATTTTGTACTGCCCAAGCCACAATAAGCCCAACCGTTAGGATTGCCGTTACAGCTAGAACCATACGCTTGTTTTTAGGCTTGGCGGTACGAGTAAGAGGAGTAGATCCTCCAGGGATTGGAGTGTGCGTTATGCTTGGCTCAGTCACTTCTATATCAAATAAGTAACCTTGCTTAGGAATGGTTTGAATGATGCGATACGGACGCGTTTTGTCCTGAAGCTGACTGCGCAGTAGACTAATGACTTGTCTCACCAAGTTGTCGGAAACTTGCGTCCTTTGCCAGACATCGGCTGCGATTTGCTGGGGACTCAGTACTTTCCCACGGTTCTCGATAAAGTAGCTCAGCAATCTTGCTTGCAATGGTTCTAAATGAATCTCCTCACCATCAATCGTCAACTGATTTTTATCAGGATAGAAAGAAATAGGGGAGTCATGTTGCAGGACAAAGCAATACGGACGAGTCATAGCGATTCAGTGGTTTAGAAGTAACCACACAAGACTATTGGTTTTATATATAGGAAGCAAGTGAAGCATCAGCAAATAAAAAGCCCCGCAGTGCGAGGCTCTTTAGATATCTCTGTACCGTCCTAAATAAG